>NZ_JBNTKC010000001.1:0-1482134 GCF_051195175.1 Halarchaeum sp. P4
ATCTCGAAATCAAGAACTCAAGTCCATTGCAGAACGTCAAACGGTGTAACCGCTTGCTTCATCCGATGATTAAGCAGGCCCACCTAACAGACGTTCCACGCCGAAAGCAGCCGAAGAAAGATTCGAGGTAGCGTCCGCGCGACCAGCGGTCCGAAGGCCCCGGTAGTAGCGTGAGAGCGCCGCTCTCACCGACTTATACTCTGCCTGCCGGCTTCGCGTGGAGTCGCCCGGTTCTTCCGAGCGCCGCAGGCGCTCGGGGTTTTTCAGCTGTGTTTTTGCGACGAGTGGTTCCCGCAGTGAGCGAAGCGAGCGAGGAAACCCGAGTCGGAAAAAGATGGTTTAGAAGAACTCGTCGAGGCCGCTCTGCATGTCGTCTTCCTCTGCCTCCTCGCTCTTGGCGGACTCGTCTTCCTCTTCGTCGACGAAGACGTCCTCCTCTTCTGCTTCCTCCTCGCTCTGCTCTTCGCCGTCCGTCGCCTCGGTTTGGCCCTCGAAGGCCCCACCTGAGTGCTCGACGGCGGCCGCCTCGCGCTTCGCCTCGGCGTCGGCGACGATGTCCTGCACCTTGTTCGTGTCCTCCCCGCTGCCCGTGATGAAGGAAACGTGTTCTTCCTCCAGTTCGTAGGTGGCGGCCATCGCGACGGTGAGGTCGCGGGGCTTGCAGTGATGCGTCATCGCGGCGAGGAACGGCATGACCTCGCGGCGGGCCGTGGCCATCGAACAGCCGGACTGCTCGGCGATTTTCCGCGCGATGTAGTCGCGGGTGTTCCGGGTCCCCTTCGTCCGGCCGAGCTTCGACCAGAACGACGGCGGGCCGTAGCGCGTCCACCCGCCCTTCTGTTCGCGGCGGGCAGCCGCGGTGCCGGCGGCGACGTTGTCGGTGGCGTAGCGCCAGTAGGAGTAGTCCTGTGTCGCGCGCACGCGCCCGAGCCATTTGTCGGCGTTCGCGAGGAAGGCGTAGGCGTCCGCGAGCTCCGAGCCCGAGTAGTCCTTCGGGACGTTGTCCTCCACCCAGTTGAGCAGGTCGTCCGGCGTCTCGTCGACGTCGTAGGCCGCGTAGAGCGACTCCTCCGCGCCCTTCTCCTTGAAGACGTCGTCGAGGAAGTCGAAGATGCCCTCGGTGGTGTCGCGGTCGCCGGTGACGATGTCGTCCTCGGTCAGGACTTCGGTTTCCTCGGCGAGTGCCTGCAGGTCGTTGATGGCCGAGCGGAGGTCGCCCGAGTTCTTCTGCGCGAGCGCGTCCAGCGCGTCGTCCTCGTACTCGATGCCCTCGCGCCGGCAGATGTCCCGGAGGACGGGAACGATGGAGCGCCGCGAGACGTCGCGGAACTCGATCTCCTGGCAGGCGTTCCGGAGGGCGTTCGACATGTCGTAGTAGTCGTTCGCGATGAGCACCATCGGCTGGGTCGCCTCCTTCACGAGGCGCGTGACGGCGCGCGCACCCCCGCGGTCGGCGTTCCCGTGGATGTTGTCCGCCTCGTCCATGACGACGAGCTTCTTCCCGCCGGAGCCACCCCCGAGCGTCCCCGACTTCGCGGCCTCGCCGGCGACGCGCTCGATGACGTCCTTCGTGCGGGTGTCGCTCGCGTTCAACTCGATGACGTCCCAGCCCATGTCGTTCGCGAGCGCGTGCGCCGCCGACGTCTTCCCGACGCCCGGGCTCCCGTGGACGATGACCGCCTCCCGGTGGTCCTCCCAGGTTTGGGCCCACTCCTTCAGGGCGTCGCGGGCCTTGTTGTTCCCGCGGACCTCGGAGAGGGTGCTCGGGCGGTACTTCTCCGTCCAATCAACCATTAGGCGAAAAGAGGCGCGAGACGCGTTTAGTGGTTCCGTTCGCCTACTGGCCGTCGGCGGCGACGTAGGTGACGGGGCAGGGCGCGTTGAGGATGACGGACTGGGCGGTGGAGCCGAAGACGGCCTTCCCGGTGGGCGAGCGCGGGCGGCCGGCGACGAGCACCCGGTCGGCGTCGACGTCGCCGGCGATTGCGACGACTTCCTCGGCGACCACGCCGACGGCACCCCGAATCTCGTGGGCGACGCCGTGCGCCGCGAGCGTCTCGGCGAGCGACCTGAGGCGTTCGTGGTCGGCGAGGACGTCGTCGATGTCATCGCGGCTCGCGTCCGGGTGGCCGAGGCGTTTCGCGGTGTCGATGAACTGCTCGCCGGAGAGGACGTACGCGAGGACGACGGTGGCGTCCGCGGGCCCCGCGACCTCTATCGCGGTGGCGAGGAGGCGCTCCGCGGCCACATCGCTGACGTCCGGGTCGAGTGCGACGACGACGGTGTCGAAGTCGGTGTCCATACGACCGGGTCGGTGCCGGGAGGAGTTAACGCTACGCCTCGACTCTCAGCGCTCTACGATGGTCCCGTTCGCGCCGACGGCGACGTGCGGGTCGCCCATGACGACGCCGTGGAGCGTCGTCTCGACGGGGGAGGCCTCGTCCCAGAGACCGAGCCAGCGCGCGACCGTGACGCCGCCCGGAATATCGTGGCCGGGCCGGTGGAGGATCGTCCCGCCGGCGCCGACCGCGTGGATGCAGCCACACGACCCCATCTCGATGTCGTAGAGCGTCTTCTGGGTCGGGTCGGTGCGCCCCCATCCACCGTCGGCTTCGAGGTGGAGCGCGCCGCCGGCGACGCGCGTCTGCCCGCCGGTGACGGTGACGTCGTAGAGTCCGCCGTCGACGTCCTCGACGCCGACGCGCTCCCAGCTCGTCCCGTCTGTCGTCTCGAAGACGCTGCCGTTCGCGTCGACGAGCGCGCCCGTCGTCGCGTCCCGCATCGCGAGGCCGCGAACCGACGCGCCGCTCCCGGGCGTGACGTGTGTCCACGTCCGCCCGTCGTCGGCCGACCCGGTGGAGACGTGGACGTGGCCGGAGGCGTCGCCGACGTGGACCGCGGCGTCGGCGCCCGAACCGGAGACAGCGACGCTCGTGAACTCGTTCGTCACGTCGTCGGGTGCGCGATAGGACACGAATTCGTTCGTCGAGACGTCGAGTTCCGCGAGCGCGCCGCTCGCGCCGACGACCCAGAGGCGCGTCCCGTCGTCGGTGGCGGCCGCCGCGGCGAGGTTCGACCCGTTCCCGTCGGGGCCGTTCGCCGTCACGGTGCGCCAGGCCGCCTCGCCCGGCGCACGCTTCCCGTTCGACTCGCGTTCGATGACGACGCCGCCACCGCCGACGGCGTACGTCCCGCCAGCAGTGTGCGCGACGTCGGTGAGCGTGCGGTCGGTCGGCGACTCGACTGCCTGCCACCCGCCCGTGTCGCTACTCGCGGCGCTCGCGGTACCGGCCCCAGCGGTGCTGGCGGCGACGCCGGTGCCGACGGCGCGCAGGACGTCGCGGCGGGAGAGTTCGGTCATCGTGTCCAGCGGTTGTGCCCCGCCGCGTTTCAGGATGGCGGCCGTCCCGACACAGTCCTGTCCGACAGCTGAAACCGCGCGCGCCGATGTCGCGAGAGCGTGCCCGCACCGGTTGCCTCCCGACGTTTCCGAGTTGACACGTAGCCACAAACGATTTCGACGCGCACCGCGAACGACCCACTCATGTCCGCCTCCACACAGGACCGCGACGTCCCGTGGGTCCCCGCCGCCGTCACCGGCATCGTCGCGTTCGTCGTCGAGTACCTCGTGGTCTATCTCTGGCAGGCCAACCGCGTGCGAGAACAACTCTCCGGGCTGAACGCCATCATCGAGCTCCTCGGTGGACAGGCCATCCCGGCGTGGAAAGCCGTCGGCTGGCTCTTCTACAACGCCCACTTCGTCTCGTTCACTCACCCCGCCCTCGGGGGCGGTCGGACGGCCACGAACCTCATCGCGAACGGCGACGCCCCCCAGTTGCTCTACGTCCTCCCGCCGCTCGTCCTCGTCGTCGCGGGCTACCTCCTCGTCCGCTACGTCAGCCTCGGCGACCCGACCGAGGGTGCGCTCTGTGGCACCGTCCTCTCGCTCGGCTACGCGATTCCCGCGTGGGCCGGCGTCTTCGCCGTCCGCATCACCACCGACAGCAGCTGGATGGGCCCGGACCTCGTCACCGGCCTCGTCCTCGCCGGCGTCGTCTATCCCGTCGTCTTCGGCGCCATCGGCGGCGCGATTGCCGCCGCGACGAGCGACTGACCGCCAGCCTCTCTTTTCCAGTCCCCGAATTCAGTTCCGGCGCGTGACGCCTCCGGTCCCGCCACCGATGTCGGCACGCGTCGACTAACGGGTTCGACAGGTCCGATACGACTTAGGCCCCGCGGCGGATGGGAGTGGGTATGGACTCGGACGCGCGCGCCGGCCTCGCCGAGCGCATCGCCGGCGAAATCACGCTCAGCGACGACCCCGGAGCCACCCTCCGTAAGTGGCGCACCGACTTCGACGTCTCGCAGACCGAACTCGCCGACCAACTTGACGTCTCCTCGTCGGTCATCTCCGACTACGAGAGCGGACGGCGCGAGAGCCCCGGTATCGGCCTCGTCTCCCGCCTCGTCACCGCGCTCCTCGACATCGACGAGCGCCGGGGCGGCGACCGCATCCGCCAGTACGCCCGCGTACTCTCCGCCGGCTTCGAGAGCGACGTCGTCCTCGACCTCCGCGAGTATCCGACCGCCATCCCTCTCGCGGACGTCTACGACGCCATCGACGCCACCGAAATCGTCGAAGGCGACCGCGACCGCGTCAGTGGCCACACCATCATCGACAGCATCCGCGCCATCACGCGCCTCTCCAGCGACGAGTTCTATCGTCTCTACGGTCAGTCCACCAACCGCGTGCTCGGCTTCACCGGCGTCTCCCGCGGTGAATCCCCGCTCGTCGCGCTCCGCGTCGTCAACCCGACGCCGAACGCCGTCCTCCTCCACGGCCTCGAGGAGGAGGACCTCTGGGAGCACGCACCCAAACTCGCCCAGCGCGACGGCTTCTCGCTCGCCGTCTGCAACACCCCCATCGACGAGATGCTCGACTCCCTCCAGGCGCTCGCGGAGTAGTACCTCGGCGTCGACCCTCGGAAAAAATCGCCCGGCCGTTCGGTCGCGCGGAGCCCGCCTTATTGCACAGGCAACTCCCGAGTTGCCTGTGCGGTTCGCGAGACGCGGAGCGTCTCGCGTTATTCCACGTACCGGTACTTCCGCTCGTTCATCGGGCCCCAGCCGTCGAAGACGAACTCGTCTTCGGGGGTCGTGAACGGTTCGAGTTCGGACTGCTTCTCGTGGTTGTGGCGGTCGTGGACCTGCTCGTACTCCTCGAAGGTGAGGTCGTAGCGACGGTCGATGCGGTCGAAGATGGCGAGGTCGTCGAGTTCCTCGCGCCAGCCGTCCTGAACTGTCTCGGCGTGAATCTCGGCCTGCGCGCCGGAGCCGTAGGAGCCGACGAGCAGTTCCTCGCCGGCGAGGTCGCGGTCGGCCTCGGCGGCGTGATAGAGCGCCGCCATCCGCGCGAGGTGGACGGAGCCGGTGTACCAGTTGCCGACGTGCTCGCTGATGGCGAGCGTCGGCTCGATGTGCGCGTCGTACCACGCGCGGTACTCCGGTTGCTCCTTCAGGTCGTCCATGTAGTCGCGGATGGCGTCGTCGAACGCCTCCTCGTCCTCGTAGTCCTCGCGGCGGGGCTGGCGGCCGATTTCGTCGGCGAGGTCGTCCTCGACGTCGGTGTCGCGAATCGTGTGCCGGTAGGCGAGGAGCGCGGCCTTCCGCACCATCCCCGGATAGGGCGTGTGGAACGGCGCGTAGGCGTAGTCGTCGGGGCCGACCTTGCCGGCGACGCTCTCGAAGTCGACGAGCGCCTCGCGCATCCGCGCGAGATACACCTGAATGGAGCGCTTGCCATCAACGCTCGGGAACTGCTGGTTGGGCTTGAGGAAGTCCGTCTCGTCGGCGGAGCCGTAGCCCTGCTCGGTGGAGAGCGTGACGAGACTCGGGTCCTCGGTAACCCACATCGCGACCGCACCCGCGCCCTGCGTCGCCTCGCCGGCGTCGCCGCGCGCGTAGAGCGCCGTGTCGCTCGCGATGACGAGCGCGCCCCGCCCGCGGTTGCGTCCGGCGCGAATCCAGTTGCAGGCGTCATCGAGGCTCTGCGTGCCGGCGATGCAGGCGAACTTCCGCTCGCCCTTGTTCGCGTGGTGGAAGTCGCCGTCGTAGACCTGCTCGAGACAGCCCGCGATGTACGTCGAAACGGGCTTGGAGTTGTCGAAGGCGGACTCGGTGGCGACGTCGATGCGCCCGACGTCCTCGGGTTCGAGGTCCTTACGCTCCATGAGGCGATAGGCGGCGTTCGCACCCATCGTCACGATGTCCTCGTAGGCGTCGGGGAACGAACTCTCGTAGAGCCCGAGCCCCTTCGTGTACTTCTCGGGGTCGTCGCCCTTCCGCGGGGCGAACGTCTCGGCGAGGTCGAGCGCCAGTTTCCCGGTCCAAATCTCGACCGCGTCGATGCCGACGGCTGTCATGGCCGAGTATTCACGAAACGCGCATATGGGTTTGTCGATGAGACGCTTCGACGGACGACGAACCGGGTCAGGACGGTGTGACGGTGTATGACTTCGTCGTCCGTGTCCCGTTTACGTCGAAGATCACGCTGACCGTCAGCGAGGTCCCCTTCATGTTCACCTTGCTCCCGTCGCTCCGCTGGAAGGCGTAGAAGGAGAGGGACGCGGCGTCGCCCGGTTCGACCGTCACCGGCCGAGTGAGTGAGCGTGTCGTCCCGATGACGTAAGCGTCGCTGCCACCGTCGCCCGCCTCGTAACGGCCGCTAGTCGTCGGCGACTCGACGAAGATTTCGTGCTGGCCGAGTTCGTTCTGACCGCCGTTCGTCTCGCGGATGCGGTCGGCGCTCCCGGCGTCCGTCACGTTCAGCGCGACGATGTTGACCGTGTCGTCACCGACGTTCGCGAGGTCGAAGGTCACACCGTCGTTCCCCCAGAACGTCCGGGCGTTCCCGGTGGTCATCGAGGCAGTCCCCCCACCACCCGAGCCACCGCCGCCGTCCGTCGACCGGTTCGTCACCGTCATGTCGATGGCGACGCGCTGGCGTGGTGCGTTGTTCCACACCGACTCGTTCCCGAACCCCGCGTAAATCGTCACGGGTGTGTCGCCCGGCACCGAGTCCGGCGCGTGATACTTGAGCGTTACCTCGCCCTTCGCGTTCGTCACGTCGCCGTTCGGGAACGTGATTTCGCCGTCCTCGGGCGTCGAGGTGTTGACGTCCACGCCGCCCACCGGGTTGTTGTAGCGGTCCCGGACCTGTATCGTCGCCGTCGCCGACCCGCCCTCGGGGAGCGTCGCACCGTTGCCCGAAACCGTCGTCACGTACTCCGGACCCGGGTCCCGAACGTTCCGTCCGACGCCGACGCGCGCGAGCTGCAGGACGTACGTCCCGGGTTTCAGCCGCACCTCGACGGTGGCGTTCGTGCCGTCGCTGACGTTCAGGACGCGTCCCTCGGGTGCCGTCTGGTCTTCGAGCAGCTTCGCCCACCGTGATGCCGGAAGTCGTGACGGGATCGAGAGCACGAGCGGGCCGGCGCTCCGGTTCGTCACCGTCACCTCGTGGTAGGGCGCGCTCGAGGGCTGCGGGTCGACGCTCTGCGCGCGCACGCCCGACTCCCTGTAGTCGCCGGTGAGCGTCACGAGCGTCACGCGATTGCCCGCCAGCATCGACTGGTCGGTCACCGTCAGATTCGTGCGCCCGAAGTCGTTGTAGACGAGGCCGTTCGCGTAGACGGTCCGGGGCGCCTCCCGGTACTCGTTGTAGTCGGCGTCATACGCGAGGCGTTTCGTGTCGAAGGAGAGCGTCCCGTTCACGTACTGCGCCGTCTCCTCGTCGGTCGCGCGGATGTTCCGGACCGAGAGGTTTGCCGTCATCGGCTGCGTCCGTAACGTCCCCGTGACGGGCGGCGGGTTGACGAAGAGCACGCGCGTCGGGTAGCGCATTCCGAGCGTCACAGAGACCGGCTGGGCGTTCCCCGACGCGGCCGTCCGCAGGATTCCGTTCCGGACGTCCACCAGCTGGTCTTGGACCTGCTGGCTGTGCTGATACTCGAGTTGCTTGTTCTCGGCGGGGACGACCTGCGCCTGATAGAGCGAGAGCGAGATAACGAGGATGCCGAATAGTAACACGGCTCCGACGACGCCGGCAACGGCCCTCCTGTCCCTCATCGCCCGAAGGCAGCCACGCCACGCTCGTAAAACCCGTGGCCCGGCCGCGCTACTCGTCTTCGTCCTCGATGACTTCAGGGTCGGCGAGGGCGCTCTGGAGGCTGTCGAGGCCGCTCAACCAGTCCGTCAGCGGGCCGTACTCAAGTTCTTCGGTGATGCCGAGGTCGATTTCCTCGCCCTCGAAGAGGCGCGAGCCCGCGCAGGCGGCGAGTTCGAGCGCGCGGTCGAACTCCTCTTCGCGCTCGGCGGACGCCGCCGCCTCGACGTACTCGTCGACGCTCGCCTCCTCGGCGGGACCGTTCGAGACGTAGACGTCCGCGGAGTAGAACACCGCGACGAGGCTCGTCTGGACGCCCTCGACGAGCATCTTCTTGTCCTGGTCGTCGAATTCCGGCTCCTCGAGGACGACTTCGCGGATGGACGCAAGTTCCTCGAGCGCCTCCTCCTCGTCGAGTTCGTCGTTCTGGTAGGCGGAGACGATTTTCGCCACCGCGATGGCGACGTCGTCCTGCAGGTTGTAGAGGAGTCGCGCGGAGTCCTCGTCCTCGGGGTCGAGTTCCTCGTCGCGGAGTCGGTCGAGCCAGTTCTGCCAGCGCTCGTCGGAGTAGAATTCCTCCTCGATATCGCTCATACCCATACGTCCTGCGCGCGGGACAAATGCCTTTCCTATGTGGGACGGACCTGTGGGCGTCGCGCACGCCGCTGCCCGCCAGCCGCCTACGCGAGCGTCCCCTCGGTGTCGATTCCGTAGACGGCGTCGGGAGTCTCGACGTGCGCGTGCCGCACCGCCTCCTCGTGGCCGTTCTCCAGCAGCCAGTCCACGCGCCGCGGGACGGTCTTCGGCCCCATCACCGCACCCGGCCGGTCCGGGTCGTCGACGTAGTCCGTCTCCATCAGGAACGGCTCGCCCGACTCGACGGCTTCCGTGAGGTAGCCCTTCTCGCACATTACGGAGGGCGTCACACCCGCGCACTCGCCGCTCGCGTAGTGTTTCACGACGCGCTCGGGCGGCTGGCCGGCGTCCTCCGCCCACGCCTCGACGTCCGTCAGGTCGTCGGTGGCCTCCGTGTGGAGTTGGAGCGCGACGCCGGTCTCCGCCGCGCGCTCGAGCGCGTGCCGGAGGACGCGGTTCGACGCCTCCCACACCGCCTCGGAGACGTCGTAGTGCGGGCGGCCCGACTTCAGCGCCACCGCCGCCCCGTCGGCGGCGTACTCCGCGGCGACGTCGAGACCGGCACACATCAGCTCTGCCGCCTCGTCGGGCGTGAAGTCGCGCTCGCCGACGAGCCGCGAAATCAGGGTCGGATGGACGCCGAGGACGGGCCACGCCGTCCCGCGCAGCTCCTCGCTCGCGTCCGCAACGACGTCGAGCGTCTCCTCGAATACCGCGCGGAAGTCCTCGCCGACGTCGGCCTCGACGCCGAGGTGCCACGACGGCTTGTTCACCACGAGCAGGTGCGTCCCGCCCGAGCGCGCGAAGTCCTTCACCGCCTCGACGCCGCGGGCGTGCCGCGGGTCGAGATGCAGGTGGTCGTCCAGTACGGGCGTTCCGAGGTCACGCATACCCGGGCGGACGCGCGCCCGGCGTGAAAAAGAACCGTTCCCTCACTCCTCGCGCGGCGACCCGCCGAGCGCCGCCGCGAGGTTCTCGCGCATCGCCGCCACGTCCTCGACCTCCGTGCGCAGTTCGCGGACGTCCGCCCGGAGCGCGCGCACGTCGGCGCGGATGTCGTCCTGCCCCTCCCGGACGTCCGACGCGAGCGCGCCCAGGTCGTCCTCGACGCGCGAGACGCGCCGGTCGAACTGCGCTTCGAACTCCTCGCGGGACTCCCGATCGTCCACGACGTCCGCGTGCAGGTCGGCGAGCGACTCCTCGACGGACTCGAGCTCGTCCGTGGACGCCAAGTCGTCGCGCTCCTCGAGGCTCGCAATCTGGCTCCGGAGCGACCCGACGTGGGCCTCCAACTCCTCGAGCGAGTCCTCCGTCTCGCGCACGAACCCGTCGGCCGCCCCGTAGTCGTCGATGACGTCCTCGAGCGCGTTCGCGTACGCGCCGAACTGCTCGACGCGCGACTGCAGGTGGTCGAGGCGGACGCCGAGACTCGCCGTACCGGACTCCGCGTCCGCTTCGTCGTCGGCGTCGGCAGCCTCATCCGCGTTGTCCTCCAAGATCGCCGCGCGCAGCGCCTCTCGATCCGACTCGGAGATGTCGCCCGCTTCGAGCTCCGCGACGAGGCGCGCGACGACGCTGTCCGAATCCTCCTCCGTGCCGGCGTCGACGGACTCGGTTTCGGCGGCTTCGGCGTCCGCGTCGCTCACGTCGGCAGCGGCGGTATCGGTGTCCGGGTCGGCCGCCTCGCTCTCGGCGGGTTCGGTGTCGGGTGCCGCCTCGGTTTCGTTGCTCTCGTCGCCGGACGCCTCCTCATTGACTTCGCTGGACGCCGACACTGGCACTTCCTCGTCGGCGACGGGTTCGGCGTCGTCCTCGTCAGGGAGGTCCGACAGCGACGAGTCGGTTGCTTCGTCTTCGGTGCTTTCGGCGTCATCGACGGTTTCGGTGTGCGTGTCCACGTCTGTGTCGGCTTCGGCGTCCGCGTCAGTCTCGGCGTCGGTCTCCGCGCTCGTCTCGGCTTCGGTGTTCTCGTCGGACTCAGCGTCGCTCGCTGCCCCCTCGCCGCGCCCCGTTTCCGTCTCGTCTTTCGCATCCGCGTCGGGGCTGTCGTTGGCTTCCTCCACTTCGTCGGGGACGACGGTGACGCCGCTCCCGTCGGCCTCAGCGCCGTCCGGCTCCACCTCGGGTTCCGCCTCGACGATGAGGCTCCCCTCGTCCGGCGTCTCGACCGGATCGGTGACGACTTCGTTCGTCGGGTGTTCGGCTTCCGGCGCGGTCCCGCCGAGCGCCTGTCGAATCCCGCCGAAGAAGCCGGACTCGTCTTCCTCGGGGAACAGCGACACGCCCTCATCGATGGTCGACGGCGACACCGGTACGACGGCCTCGATGACCGGGACCGTCTCGAAGCCCGCATCAGCGGCGACGACGCCGAGCACGACCGTCGTCGACGTCTCCGGACGGACAATAGCCTCGAACGTCACCTCGTCGCCCTCGAACTCGGAGACGTGCGGGCTGAACTCCGGGTGGAAGCCGACGTCGTCCCCGCCGAGACCGGCCGGCAGGTCGTCGCGCACGCGGACGCCGACGGCCTCGTCCTCCGTCGAGAGGTCGTACGTCGCCGTGACACCCGACGATTTCCGCTCGACCGTGCGGGTCAGCGTGACCGGGCCACCGGAGACTGCGACCGGTGCGTCTTCAGAGTGAACTCCCTCGCTCATGTATATGAGAAGGAATGACAGGAGCAAAACCCTCGGCTGAGTATCAGAATTCGATACGGGCGCCGATAGGCCCGCAGTCGCCCGATTACTCCTCGGGTGTCTCCAGGACGAGCGCGTCGTCGGCGGCGTTCCGCAGGGCGTCCGAGCGGCCGTGCTCGCCGGGCGCGATGGCGAGTGTCTCGACGCCGTTCGCCGACGCCTTCTCGAGGACGGGCTTGAAGTCGGTGTCCCGGGAGGCGACGGCGAGCAGGTCGACGTGCTCGCTCAACACGAGTTCGGTGGCGTCGACGGCGAGTTTCACGTCCACGTCGCCGCTCGTCACGCGGACGTCGTAGCCCCGCGCCTCGCCCGCCTGAATCAGGCCGGGGGTGGCGTGCTCGTCGAGGTAGAGGCGTGCGACGACGAGTCGCCCCTCCTCGCGCGCCGCCTCAAGCACGTCGTCGAGGTCGACGTCGAACTCGTCGCGGAGGACGTTCGGGCCGTCCACGAAGAGCGCGACGCCGCGGTCCGAACCGCCGCCCGAGAAGGCGTCACGGAGCCGTTCCATACACCCCCTGGGGCACCGTCGGGTAAAGCCATGACGAATCGACCGGGCGCGTCAGCGTGCGACGCGCACGCCGTAGTCGTCCCGCACGTACCAGACGCAGAAGAGCGCGATGAGCACAGCCGTGCCGACGAGGAACGTCATGCCGCCCGGCGACTCGAGGAAGTTGAGGCCAACACCGAGGAGTTGCTGGAGAGCGTCCGTTATCGTCCTGAGGAGCGTGGGGTCGCCGGCGGGTTCCGTGGAGGTGGCGGAAACGCTGTAGGTATCGGCGGACCCAGCGCTGGCCTGCACCTCGGGCCCGCTCGCTGCGGGCGCGAGGACGTCGGCGAGGCCGTTCACGAGGACGCCGAGGAGCGCGAGAACGCCGACGGCGCCGAACAGCCGTGAGAGCGACGCCGAGAGCGAGCGGCCGTCCTCGCCCTCTCGTGCGCCCGCGTAGACGACGAGTGGGCCGTTCGTCGGCGCGTACACCTTCATCTCGCGGCCCTGCGCGGAGTACCACGTCTCCGAGACTTCCACGAGGCCGGCGTCCCGGAGCTTGTTCACGTGGTACGTCGCGTTCTGGAGACTCGTGTCCACCTGCTCGGCGACGTCCGAAGCCGTACACGGCTCCTCGTAGAGCGTCTCGAGTACCGCGCGCGACGTCTCCGAGGAGAGCGCCGCGAACACCGAGTCGGCCTCAGACTCCCCGATGCCAACGAGTTTCGGCTCCCGTTCGCGCTCGGTGCCCTCCGAAGTGGGTTTGAGCGGGAACAGTTCCTTCATGCTCATACAGGGACGTATCGCCGTCACCGCGTATAAGGTGTCGCGAGGGTTCAACGACGACTGTAGTCCCATCGGCGGGGGTTCAGTAACGGCTGTCGTCCCGTGGCTCCTCTGGAACTACGAGCGGCGAAAACGTTAGGGCGCCTCCGCCCGCGCTTCCCGTATGGCTTCCCGGACGCCGCCGCTCCACGACCGGCACGCCGAGGCGGGCGCGAGGTTCACCGACTTTGGCGGGTGGGAGATGCCCGTCGAGTTCGACGGCATCCGCGACGAGCACGCGGCCGTCCGCGAGTCTGTCGGCGTCTTCGACGTCTCGCACATGGGCGAAATCACGGTGTCGGGCCCCGACGCCGCCACGCTCGTCCAGCGTCTCACCACGAACGACGTGGAACGCCTCGACCCCGGCGACGTCCAGTACGCGATGCAGACCGACGAGGACGGCGTCATCGTCGACGACACGCTCGTCTCCCTGCTCCCGGACGGCGAGACCTACCTCTTCGTGCCGAACGCCGGCCACGACGCCGAAGCGATGGAGCGATGGACGGACCACCGCGACGACTGGGGGATCAAGGCCGACGTCGACAACGTCAGCGACGAGCGCGGGATGCTCGCCGTGCAGGGCCCGGACGCCGTCGACGCCGTGGCGGCCGAGACGGACGCCGACGTCGCGGCGCTCTCACGTTTCGAGGCGGCGACCGCCACCGTCGCGGGCGTCGAGTGTCTCGTCTCCCGAACGGGCTACACGGGCGAGGACGGCTTCGAACTCGTCTGCGACGCCGGAGCGTCCGAGACGCTCTGGGACGCCTTCGTCCCCACCGCCCAGCCCTGCGGGCTCGGCGCACGCGACACCCTGCGGACGGAGATGGGCTTCCTGCTCTCCGGGCAGGACTTCCACCGCGAGGAGAACCCGCGGACGCCCTACGAGGCGGGCGTGGGCTTCACTGTCGACCTGTCCCACGAGTTCGTCGGGCGTGCCGCTCTCGCCGCCCAGAAAGAGGCGGGTGTCGCGGAGCGCTTCGTCGGTCTCGTGCTGGCGGAGCGCGGCGTCCCCCGGCACGGCTACACCGTCACGGCGGACGCGGACGGCGAGGCGGAAATCGGTGAGTTGACGAGCGGCACGATGAGCCCGACGCTCGGCGAGCCGATCGGCCTCGGCTACCTCGAGACCGACTACACCGACCCCGGCACGACCGTCTACGTCGTCATCCGCGGCGAGACGAAGCGCGCAACTATCACGGAGCCGCCCTTCATCGACTAACAGTATGAGCTTCGACGTTCCCGAGGACTGCTACTACCTCGAGTCGCACGAGTGGTACCGCCCAGCCGACGGCCGCGTCGGCATCACCGACTACGCGCAGGACGAACTCGGCGACGTCGTCTTCGTCGACCTCCCCGAGGTGGGCGACGCCGTCGAGGACGGCGAGCAGTTCGGCGTCGTCGAGTCCATCAAGGCCATCAGCGACCTCTACGCACCCGTCACGGGCACCGTCGCGGCCGTGAACGACGGACTGGAGGGCAAGCCGGAACTCGTCAACGACGACCCCTTCGCGGACGGATGGCTGCTCGAACTCGAGGACGTCCCGGAGGACGCCGTCGAGGACCTGCTCACGCCCGCGGAGTACCGCGAGCAGATCGAGTGAGAATCTCGGGCTGACCCGAGGTATCTTGGTGCCTCCGCTCGCAGACACCCGCATGCTTCCGCGGACGCACGCGGCGACGGGGAGTGATGCGGCGTGAGTAGTGCCGGCCGGAGTCCGGCTGACCCATGCTCACCTACGAGGGGGTTCGCGTGAGCGGAACACCGTACGCCCCGCACACGGCCGAGGACGTCGAGACGATGCTCGCGGCGCTCGACGCCGAGAGTGTCGATGCGTTGTTCGACATTCCCGACTCAGTCTGGTTCGACGGCGAGTTCGGCATCGAAGGCCGCTCCGAGCAGGCGGCGCGACGCGACGTGGGGCGAACACTCGCGGAGAACGCTGACCTGACGGAGTTCCTCGGGCGCGGCCACTACGAGCACTACGTCCCCTCGCTCGTGGACGATTTGGCCTCGCGCTCGGAGTTCCTCACCTCCTACACGCAGTATCAACCTGAGGTCGCGCAGGGCTTCCTGCAGGCGCTCTTCGAGTACCAGTCGCTCCTCGTGGAGTTGACCGGTCTCGACGTGGCGAACTGCTCGATGTACGATGCGGCGACGGCGCTCGCAGAGGCGGCGCTCCTCGCCGCGCGCGTCCGCGAGACGACGGGCGACACGGTGGTCGTGCCGGACAGCCTTCGCTCGGAGCACGAGAGCGTCCTGCGGAACTACCTCGAAGGCGCGGACCTCGGCATCGAGACGGTGCCGATGGCGGGCGGGACGGTGGACGTCGCGGCGCTGGAGACCGTCGTGGACGACGACACCGTGATGGTCTACGCGGCGACGCCGACGACGCGTGGGACCATCGAGGAGGAACTAGACGCTATCGGTGCCGTCGCGCACGAGCACGACGCGCTCTTCTGCCTCGGCTCCGACCCGGTGGCGCTCTCGGTCCTCCAGCGCCCCGCGGACGTCGGCGCGGACGTCGTCGTCGGCGACGCGAGCGTCCTCGGCCTCGGTGCCGCCTACGGCATGGGGCTCGGGCTGTTCGCCTGCCGCGAGGCGTACGTCCGGCAGGTACCCGGACGGCTCGTCGGCGCGAGCACGGACGCCGCGGACAAGCGCGCGTACACGCTCACGCTCCAGACGCGCGAACAGCACATCCGCCGGGAGCGCGCCACCTCGAACATCTGCACGAATCAGGCGTGGCTCGCGTTGCGCGCGGCGATACACGCGGCGTGGCTGGGGCCCGACGGTCTCGTGGACCTCGCGGAGCGGATGGTCGAACTGCCGCGCGAGCTCGCCGGCGAGTTGGACGCCATCACGGGCGTCCGTGCACCCGTCCACGACAGACACCACTTCCGGGAGTTCGTCACGCACACCGACCAGCCGGCGGGCGCGGTGGCGGACTCGCTCGAAGCCGCGGGGTTCGCCGTCCACGTCGTCGGCGACCACGAGGTACAGGTCTGCGTGACCGACGCGAACGAGGCGCACACCGACGAGCTGGTCGCCGCCTTCGAGGAGGCCGCATAATGGACGAGTACGAGCAAGCCCGCTATGCGGGCGACGAGGCCTACGAACCCCTGCTCTCGGAGAAGGACGAGACGACCGTCGCCGTCACGGACTCGCCGCTCCCCGACGACCTCACACGCGACGAGGTGACGCTCCCGAAGCTCTCGGAACCCGAACTCGCGCGCCACTACGTCCGACTCTCCCAGATGAACTACGGCGTCGACACCGGGCCGTACCCGCTCGGGTCGTGTACGATGAAGTACAACCCGACGTTCACCGAGGACGTCGCCGCCCATCCGGGCGCGGCCGTCCACCCAGACCGCTCGGCGGGGAGCGTGCAGGGGACGCTCGAACTGCTCCACTCGCTGCAGGACTACCTCGGGCGCATCGGTGGGATGGACGCGGTGACGCTCCAACCGCCCGCGGGCGCGGCGGGCGAGTTCGCGGGCATCGCGGTCGCGCGCACCTACCACGAGGCGAACGGCGAGGGCGACCAGCGCCGCGAAATCGTCGTGCCGGACAGCGCACACGGGACGAACTTCGCGACCGCGGCGCTCGCGGGCTACGACGTCGTCTCGCTTCCGTCCGGGGCCGACGGTCGCGTCGACCTCGACGCACTCGAGGCCGCGGTCGGCGAGGAGACGGCGGCGCTGATGCTCACGAACCCGAACACGCTCGGGCTCTTCGAGCGCGACATCGAGGCAATCGCCGACGTCGTCCACGACGCCGGCGGGTTGCTCTACTACGACGGCGCGAACCTGAACGCGCTCCTCGGGCGCGCCCGGCCGGGCGACATGGGCTTCGACGTGATGCACTTCAACGTCCACAAGACGTTCGCGACGCCGCACGGCGGGGGCGGCCCGGGTGCGGGCCCGGTCGGCGTCACCGACGAACTCGCCGAGTTCCTCCCGCGGCCGCAGGTCCGCGAGACGGATGACGGCGATTACGAGCTGTTCGAACCGGCCAACTCCATCGGGAAGGTCCACGGACAGGTGGGCAACTGGCCGGTGCTCGTGAAGGCCTACGCCTACCTCGTGCGCCTCGGTGACGCGGGGCTCCGGGACGCCTCGGGGAAGGCGGTGTTGAACGCGAACTATCTCGCGGAGCAGATCCCCTACGAGGTGCCCTACGGCCCGTTCCACCACGAGTTCGTGGCGTCGGCGGGCGAGCAGGACGCGGCGGACGTGGCGAAGCGGATGCTCGACTACGCAGTCCATCCGCCGACGACGAAGTGGCCGGAGACGGTGCCGGAGGCGTTGATGACCGAACCCACGGAGTCTGAGGGGGTGCGCGGCCTCGACCAGCTCGCGACGGCGTTCAGCCGGGTGGCCGCGGAGGACGAGGAAACGGTGGCGAGCGCGCCCGAGAAGACGGCGGCGCGGCTCATCGACCAGACGTCGGCGGCGCGCAACCCGCGGCTCTCGTGGCACGCGCTCGGCGAGAACGAGTGAAGCGAGTGTGCCTAGGCGGTCAGCACTCGCAGGCGGCGTTCGTGCTGCATTGGGTGCCACACGAACACGCCGAGACGGTTTCGCAGGTGCATTCGCAGGTCGTACACTGACAGTCGCCGTCGTTCGTACAACAGCAGGACATTGGTGGATTCCTCCACCCGTTCCTACCCCGCTCACGTATTTAATTCTCTAGACTAACTGTTGAAAATTATCCGTCGGCGAGCGTATTTAACCCGGTCGCGGGCGTAGTGCCCGACGCCCCCCATGTCCAAAGTCCGCATCCGCATCCTCTGGGAAGACAACGGCGTCACCGAGCAGGCCCGCGAGCACGCGAAGACGGCCGCCCGCCACGTTGCCGACCAACTGCCCGACGGCTACGTCACCTACGACGGCATCGAACGCTACGACGGGCCGGAGACGCGCCTCACCGACCGCGTCGGCCTCGCGAACACCGTCGACGAGTACATCCAGTCCCAGTACGACCCCGCAGACGTCGAGGACGTCGTCTTCTGCTTCCTCACCGAGGGCAACCCCTTCGAGTACCTCGAGGACGCCATCAGCTCGCTCACCGTCTCGAAGCTCATGGGTGCGGGCTACGCCTCCCGGACCGTCGGCGCGCCCGACGAGGACTACTCCTACGGCCTCGCCGTCGTCAACACCTACGTCGAGTCCTTCGTGCAGGCCGTTCCCGTCCCCTACGACCCCGCGAACGCCGTCCCCGTCACCACCGTCCACGAGATCGGCCACTCGCTGATGTCCGGCGTCGACGCCCCCACCGAACACCACCTCGGCACCGAGAAGTACGCCGAGAACGGCGACCACGGCGTCGTCACGCCGATGTCCTACTGGTACGACCACCAACTCCACACGTGGGCGAACAACCCGCTCGAAGTCGAGGACACCGACGTCGAACCCTCCGACCTTACCGAGAGCACGACCGCCTTCTCACAGCGCTCCCGCGACGAAATCGTCCAGCACATCGACTACTGGTTCTCGTAGCCCGAATCCGCACGCTGAAACCCCTCGGGCCCCTTCGAGTGGGTAGATGGCGCACCGATTCCGCTGGACGCACACCCTCGCCGACGGCTCGGAGAGTACCGTCACGCGCGTCGTCGGCGACCACGAAACCGGCGACGCGCCGGCGACCGACGACACGGGCAGCGACGCCGCTCCGGACGTCGAGTCGGGCCCGCGCCGCCGCTACGACTGGCGCCTCCCCGAGTCCCTCCCCGTCGAAACGCCGGCCGACGACGTCACGCTCGAGCGCGACGGCGCGCGCGTCACCGTCATCGTTCCCGACGGCGTCGGCGCCGCGCACGTCCGCGTCACCACCGACGCCGGGACGAGCCGCCTCACCCTCCTCGACCCGACAGTCGGCGGCCACCTCACGGACGCCCTCCGCGGCGACGATGAGGCGGCGCACGCCCTCGCGAACGCCTTCGGCTCCGCGGTCGCCGCCGTCCACGCCTGCGCGGCCACCCTCGACATCGAGGGCATCGTCGACCTCGTGGACGCCCTCGCGAGCGCCGACGGCGACGCCTCCGACGACCTGCACGCGCGCCGCTACGCGCTCTGTCGCGCCGCCGCGCTCGGGACGAACGGCCTCGCGCTCGCTCGGGCCGCCGAGTTCGAGCGCCTCGCGGAGGGTCTCGACTCGGTCGCCGACATCGGGGATGTGGACACCCTCGATGCCCTCGGCGACCTCGTCGCCGTCCACGGCCTCGAACCCGTCCGCGACCTCGGTTACGACCTCGTTCGGCTCGCCCACCGCGAGGACGGCCGCTTCGAGGCATACTGGCTCGCCGCCGTCGCACGCGGTAGGCCCGACGGGGCCACCGAACGAGCGAGCGCGAGCAACGCAACACGCGAGCAAGACGGCCTTGAGGCTGCCCGCGACGTCGCGAGCGGCCGCGGTGCGGACGGGGAGTACGGCCGCCTGAAGGACCGCGCCGCCGACGCCGACTACCACGAGCGCGGGGCCGCGTGGCGCGCGCTCTGCGGGCCCGCGAGCCGGCGCTCGCGCTCCGAGTTCGCCTACGTCCTCGCGAACGCCTGCTACTGGACGGGCGAGGTCGGGCGGACGGACGCCCGCGCGGACGAACTCTGCTACGACGGCGCAATCGCGGCTGCGCGGGCGGAGGGCATCGAGTGGATTACCGCCCACGCCCGCTACGAGCGCGCCCGCGCCGTCGGCCACCGCCATCGGAGCGCGCGCAACCACGCCTTCGCCGTCGCGGCGTTCGAGCGTGCTCGGGCCGTCGCCGTGGAGTACGACTACGACGGGCTTACGCCGTGGGACCCGCTCTACAGTCGCACCGTCGTCGCGTCGAACGCGGCGTCCGCGCGCGGCGACCACACGGCCGCCGTCCGCATCCTCGAGGAGGGGCGCGACGAAATCGCGGCGCTCGACCCGCCGGCGGAACGCTTCGAGGAAATCCGGCATCACCTCGACGGCCAGCGGCACGAGCGTCTCGCGCTCGTCGCGCGCACCGAGGAGGACGGCGCCGTCGAGACTCACCTCGAGGCCGCGCGCGAGCACTACGCGGCCGTCGGCTTCGAGCGTTCGCGTGAGCGCATCGACTCGAAACTCGAGGACGCCCGCCGCGAGGACACGAGCGACCGTCGCGCACGCGCGACGGGCCGCGCCGGGCCGAAGCCACGCCCGCCGACCGACACCCGCGGGCCGTCGCTCGCGGACATCCCGGACCTCCACGACCGCCTCACCGAGACCGACCCGACCGCCGTCGGGAGCGCCGACCCCGGCGTCGTCGAGCGCGACCCGTGGGACGACCCCGAACCCGGCCCGGGACGGGGCTACTGACGTCCCGTCAGGTCGCCGACAATCGTTCTTCGTCGCCGCACCGCCGCGAGCGACGGCGCCCGTTGCCGTGCGCGTCGCTGACCGCCCGGATCGGATTTTGTATCGTCACATGAGGTGTACGGCTGTCGGAAGCGGTGGTGAGCACCGAGACACTCGCCCTCTTACTTACCCCGGTACTTACACCGAAAGATGGCAGACGCAGACTCCACCGGAGCGCCGTCCCGCCTCGGGCGGCTGCTCTTCGCGGGCGGTCTCACCGTCCTCGCGGCACTGAACCTCAAGAACCTCGACGGGCGTATCGCCTACGCGGACGCGAAGGGCGTTCCGAAGCCCGACCAACTCGTCCCCGCCGCGAGCGGCCTGCTCCTCGGCGGGAGCCTCGGAATCGCGAGTTGGACGCTCCCCCGTCTCTCCGCGGCGAGCATCGCGACGTTCTTCGCCGGCGTCACCCCGATGATGCACGACTTCTGGAACGTCGAGGACGGCACGGAAGACGAGTTCATGTCGTTCCTGCAGAACCTCGCGATGTTCGGCGCCGCCGTCGCGTTCTTCCGGCGCGCGAACGAAGAATAGGGCTGTCGCTTCTTCTCCCGTTACGCCGTCGAGCTGTCGATGTCGCCGTTGACGCGGACGAACCCGTAGTCACACTCCGGGCAGTACCACTTCGTCTTCAGACCGATGTGGAGGTTCGTCGCCGCGGCGCGGTAGAACGTCTGCTCCTCGTCGCACTCGGGGCAGGTGTGCTCGAGTTCGGTGGCCATACGGACGCATCGGACAGGCAGGGTGTTTAACGTATCGGGACTCCGCGACGGCCGACGGGTCGCCTCGGGGAACACCTATGGGTGCGGCGTCCCTCCCGTCGCGTATGAGTCTCACGCTCTACGCACTCGAGGGCTGTCCGTACTGCCAGAAGGTCCACGACGCCCTCGACGAGCACGGCATCGACTACGAGACGGAGTGGACTGGAGCGCTCCACTCCGAGCGCGACGAGGTGAAACGCGTGAGCGGCCAGCGCGCCGTCCCCGTCCTCGTCGACGAGGAGCGCGGCGTCACGATGCCCGAGTCCGCGAACATCCTCCAGTACGTGGAGAAGACGCTCGCGGGGGACGCGTGACCGTATCTTCACCGTGCGGTCGCGAAGCGACCGTGCGCATGCTCCCGTCGCATCCGATGGTGGAGAAGACGCTTGCGGGGGACGCCTGAGAGACGTGACGATATACACGGGCCGCGGCGACGAAGGCCGCACCGACCTCCGGGGTGCAGAACGCGTCTCGAAGACGGACGCCCGCATCGAGGCCTACGGGACGGTCGACGAGGTGAACTCGCTGCTCGGCGTCGTCGCGCCGACGGGCTACGACGACGTGGACGAAGCACTGACCGCCGCGCAGAACCACCTCCACATCGCGCAGGCGGACCTCGCGACCCCCGACCCGGACAATGGTGACCACCGCGTGCAGGAGTCCCACGTTGAGGAGGTCGAGTCGTGGATCGATGACGCCGACGAGGAACTCGACCCGCTCACGAACTTCGTCCTCCCGGGCGGAAGTGAGGCGGGCGCGAAACTCCATCACGCGCGCTCGGTCGCGCGCCGCGCGGAACGCCGCGCGGTCGCGCTCGCCGAGGAAGAGGCGGTCAACGAGACGGTGGTCGTCTACCTGAACCGCCTCTCGGACGCGCTGTTCACGCTCGCGCGCCTCGTGAACGCCCGCGAGGGCGTCCACGAGGACGAACCGACCTACTGATTCTCCCGCGTCGGCGCGAGCCCCCGTACCTCGCGCTCGACGACGTCCGCGTATCCCCCGAACGTGAGTTTGCGCCGCGGGACGCCCGTGAAGGTGAGCGTCTGCACGCCGAGGAGCGGGCGCTCGGCGTCCGACCCGAGGCGACGCACCGCTTCGCCGACGGCAGTCAGCAGTTGACCGGTCTCCTCGACGTCGCGCGCCGCCGCGACGCCGCCCACGGGATAGGGGAGTTCGACGAGCACCTCGCCGTCGCGGACGACGGCCCACCCGCCGCCCATCTCCTCGACGCGCGCGACCGCGTGCCGGAGGTCCGCGTCGTCGACGCCGAGGCCGAGAATGCCGGGTGTCTCCCACGTCACCGTCGTCGCGAGCGCGCCCGCCTCGATACCGAACCCGGTGCAGAAGCCGACGAACCCGGTGTCGCCGTCGAGCCGGTCGAATAAACCGATTTTCGCGATATCGTTCGCGGGGTCGGCCCGCAACTCGGCCTCAACGTTGCGGGGTTCGACTGTCGCCGGCCCGGAGAGGAGGCCCTCGTCGTACGCGATGGCCTCGACCTGACCGTCGGTGGCGGCGGCCGCGGGGACGCGCCACGCCTCGGGGTCGGGTGCCTCGACCGCGTCGTAGAACTCCTCGGGGTAGTCGTGCGGGCGCGGGCCGACCTGCACGTCGTGGTTGTGGACGACCACCTCGCCGTCCGCGACGACGGTGGCGACGTCCACCGTCTCGAGGTCTTCGAGCACCACGACGTCGGCGTCGCTCCCCGGCGCGAGCGTCCCCTTCCTGTCGAGGCCAAAATGGCGCGCGGGGTTCAGCGTCGCCATCCGGAGGGCGTCCGCCGGGTCGATGCCGGCGTCGATGGCGCGCTCGAGGACGGCGTCCATCCAGCCCTGGTCGAGCAGGTCGTGGGGCCACATCCCGTCCGTGCAGAGCGAGAGCTCGGCCGCGCCAACCGTCTCGTAGGCCTCGGCGAGCGCGTCCAGGTCGTCGCGAATCGACCCACAGCGCCCGACGGCGTGCACGCCGTTCTCGACGCGCTCGATTACTTCCTCGGCGGTAATGGCCTCGTGGTCGTCCGTGACGACGCCGGCGAACGCCTGATACGTCGCGCCGCGACAGCCGGCGCCGTGGCCGGTGACGGTCTTCCCGAGGTCGCGGGCGCGCTCGTAGAGCCGCTCGGCGGGCGGGTCCCGGCCGACGACGTGGACCCACGCGCTCTCGCCGACACCGACCACGCGCGGGTCCTCGAGGAGGGGTTCGAGCGCGTCGCCCGCGTCTTCCTCCGCGGGCCCGAACGTGTCGAAGAGCTGCTGGGGCGGAATGGCGGCACGCACGGTCACCGGGAGGTCGGCGACGGCGTCGAGGAACGCCTCGACGCCACGGGCGCCGTACGCGGGGCCGAAGCCCGAGACTTCCGTGACGACCGATGTCGTTCCCCCGCGGAGCGCGTAGTGGTAGGCCGACTCGAACGTCTGGTGGAGGTCGAGGTGGGTGTGCGCATCGACGAACCCCGGGACGACCGCGCGGTCCGTCGCCTCCACGACCGTCGTCTCGGAGCCGATGACGTCCGCGGCGTCCTCGGGGAGCGCCGCCACCGTCCCGCCGACGACGGCGACGTCCACCGCGTCGAACGTCCGGGACTCCGGGCGGAACACCCGCCCGCCCCGAACGACGAGGTCCGCGTTCGCCTCGCCGAGTGCCACTGCCTCCACGTCGGTCACGTCCGTCCCTCCGTCAGTCGCGTCTGCGTCATACCCGAGGCCACACCCGACACCGACAAACCGCTTGTGGGGTCACCTCGGCGCGACGACACGGCCGAACACTCCTGTCGCCTCTGTGGCGACCCGAAGGACTTCCGAAGACACCCGTTCCACCTCGGTGTGCTGCCTCCCACGCCCTCACCGGCGTCGTCGCCCGCCGGGCCGAATAAGACAGCCTTAAGTTTTCGCTCCCGCTACCGAGACACAGCGGGTCGGTGGTCTAGTCTGGTTATGACGGCTCCTTCACACGGAGCAGGCCGGCGGTTCGAATCCGCCCCGACCCATTCGTTCTCCTGACGCTTCCGAAGGAGCGACTGCGTCCCCTCGTCTAGTCACAGCGGCACGCGTTTCGGCGGCCAGACTTTTCCCGCATCCCTGAGTCCCACCGGATAATGGCTCTGCCACCGATATCGACGGGTATGCTGGTCGTCTTCGGCCTCGTGCTCGTGGCGCTGGTGTTGTTCGTCACGGAGGCGGTGCCGTCGGACATCACCGCTGTCGGGGTGTTGGTGGCGCTGGCGGTGCTCGAACCGTACACGGGCGTCTCGGCGCGGGACGCGATTTCGGGGTTCGCGAGCTCGGCGACCATCACCATCGTCGCGATGTACATTCTGAGTCGGGGCGTACAGGAGACGGGTATCGTGGAGCGCCTCGGCGTCCATCTGGCGCGCGTGACACGCGGCGACGAGGGCCGCCTGTTGGCGGCGACGGTGGGGACGACGGGCGTCTCGGCGGGCATCGTGAACAACACGCCGGTCGTGGCGGTGTTCATCCCGATGGTGTCGGGGCTTGCGGAGCGCGCGAACGTCTCGCCGTCGAAACTCCTCCTGCCGCTCTCGTATGCGGCGATGCTCGGCGGGACGCTGACCCTCATCGGGACGTCGACGAACCTCCTCGCGAGCGATTTCGCGCGCCAGATTCCGGGGCGTGGCGCCATCGGGATGTTCGAGTTCACGCCGCTCGGCATCGTCGTGTTCCTCGTGGGCGCGGCCTACCTCCTGACGGTGGGGCGGCGCCTGACGCCGGCGCGCGTGCCGGTGGACGCGGAGCTGACCGAGGAGTTCGACGTGGAGCGCCACCTCGTCCGCATGGACGTCCCCGAGGCGTCGTGGCTGGTGGGGCGACGCGTCGACGAGGTGCGCGAGGAATTCGCGGAGCAGGGCGGCCTCGACGTCGACGTCCTGCTCCTCGAGCGTGGCGAGGAGGCGTTCCACGCGCTGGCGTCCGACCAGACGTTCGCGGCGGACGACGTGCTGACGATGCGCGCGAGCGAGGAGACGGTCGACCGGCTCGCGGACCGTTACGGTCTGCGGCGTCGCCGGCAGGAGGAAGTCTCGACGGCGGACTTGACGACGGAGTCGAGCACGCTCGCGGAGGTCGTGGTGCTCGCGGACTCCCGGCTCGTCGGCGAGACGCCGGCGAGCGCGCGGCTCACGGAGCAGTTCGATTCGACGGTGCTGGCGCTTCAACGCGGCGACACCCTCATCGCGGACGTGGAGAACACGGAGTTCCGCGCGGGCGACTCGCTCCTCCTGCACACGACGCTCGCGGACGTCGAACACTTGCAGGACAGGGGGGACGTCGCGCTCGCGCATCTCCCGGAGGGCGCGCTGGACGTCATCGAACCGGAGGCGGACGAGGAGGAAGTCGCGCCGCTCAGCCCCAAAACCCCAATCGCGCTCGGCATCATGGGCGCGGTCGTCGTGCTCGCGGCGCTCGGCCTCGTCCCCATCGTCATCGCGGCGCTCGGCGGCGTCGTCGCGATGGTCGTCTCGGGCTGTCTCTCACCGTCGGACGCCTATGATGCGGTGAGCTGGAACGTCATCTTCCTGCTCGCTGGCGTCCTGCCGCTCGGCATGGCGATGCAGCGGACGGGCGGCGCGGCGTTCATCGCGAGCCTGCTCGTCCAGAGCGCGGACGTCCTCCCGGCCGTCGCGGTGCTCGCGCTCTTCTACCTCCTGACGGGTGCGTTCGCGAGCGTCATCACGCCGGTCGCGAGTGTCGTCCTGATGAGTCCCATCGCCATCGACACGGCGACGCGCATCGACGCCTCGCCGTTCTCCTTCCTGCTCGCCGTGATGTTCGCGGCGTCGGCGGCATTCTCGACGCCCATCGGCTACCAGACGAACCTGATGGTGTACGGGCCGGGTGGCTACACGTTCACGGACTACGTGCGCGTCGGCGGGCCGCTCCAGTTGCTCCTCGCCGTCGTCGTCACGCTCGGCATCGCGGTCTTCTTCGGCGTCTAGCGCGCGGCAAGCTCGAGCGCGAGCGATTCGAGGCGCTCGCGTTCGTCGATGACGTCGAGCCAGCGCTCAGGGAGCGCGTCCGCGCCGAAGCGCGCGCCGGCGACGGCACCCGCGACGGCACCCACGGTGTCGGTGTCGCCGCCGCGGTTGACCGCGGTGACGATGGCGTCCTCCGCACTCTCGGCGCAGAGGGCGTCGTGGAGCGCGGTCTGGAGCGTGTGGACGACGTAGCCCGTCGTCCGCAACACCGCGATTTCTCGGCCGTCGGCGACGGGAGCGAGGGCGTCGAGGAGTTCCGCGGGTGCGTCCCCGCGCACGGCGTCGAGCGCGTCGGCGAGCGGGTCGGCGGCGTCGCCGAGGAGGCCCGCGATGGTTCGGTCGAGAACGACACAGCCGTACGTACAGCGTGGGTCGGCGTGCGTGATGCGCGAGACGTCCCGACTTACCCGGTCAAGCGCCTCAGGGTCGTCGTGGTAGGCGACGGCGACCGGTGGGGTGCGCATCACGCTCCCGTTGCCGGCGTTGCTCCCTTCGGGACTCGCCTCCCAGACGCGTTCGCCCGCCTCGTCCCACGCGTCGCCGCGCTGGAGGCGCTGGAGCGCGCGCCGCGTCATCCCTCCGACGTCGAAGGGCCCCGACTCGTACCACGCGACGAAGCGCTCGGCGACGTCGGCGCCGTCGAAGCCGTCGCACGCGCGGAGGCTCTCGGCGACGCAGAGCGCTTGGTCGGTGTCGTCGGTGAGCGTGCCCGCGGGCTTGTTCCACGTGCCGTGGCCGACCATCTCGGTGAGCGTGCCGTGTCGCTCGGCGATGCGCGCGCCGCTCTCGAACTCGACGGGACGCCCGAGGGCGTCGCCGCACGCGAGTCCGAGGAGCACGCCGCTCGCGCGGTTCTCGTCCATGTCGTCCCGTCTCGTGTCACGAGACAAAAGTGTACGGTCCGTCCGCGGACGGCGCGCGTGCGAGGCGAGCTATCTCTCGACGGGGTCGTGGCGCGTGCGATAGCCCCACTCCGTCTCCGCGACGTCGCGCACGCTGTAGAGGAGGAGGTCGCGCTCGCGCTTCGTCTTCACGGGGACGTCGTAGTGGGTGGCGTCGTAGGCGAACTCGCCGTCGAACTCCGAGACGAACTCGCGGTGGCGCTCGAGGCGCTCGCGGGCGACGCGCTCCGTGAACGCCTCGACGTCGGTGAGCCGGTCGGCGAACGCCGCGACGAGACCCTCGTCGAGCTCGTAGCCCACGGAGTCGCGCGCGCCCGCCATCGCCGCGAGCGTCGTCGTCCCGGTGCCCCAGAAGGGGTCGAGAACAGTGTCGCCACGGACGCTGAACATGTGGACGAGTCGATAGGGAATCTCGAAGGGGTAGGCGGCGGAGCGTTCGCGCGCGCCGCGCGCCGCCGGGAGGCCCTGTCGGGTGCCTGTGACGTCCGTCCAGACGTCGCTGAACCACGTGTTGCGCTCCTCCCAGAAGTAGGCGGAGGCGTAGCGGTCCGGGTCGTTCGGCGGGAACGAGCGGCTCTCGGGCCCGTTGCGGAAGACGAGGACGTGCTCGTGTTCGAGCGTCACGTAGGCGTTCGGCGGGAGCGTTCCCGATCCCATGAACTTCGTCGCGCTGTTGGTGGGTTTGCGCCAGAGCACCTCGGGGAGCGGGTCGAACCCGCGCTCGCAGAAGGCATCCGCGACGCGCGCGTGGTTGCGGTAGACTCGAAAGGAGTCCGCAATCGTGCGGGTGGCGTCGCCGACGTCGACGCAGGCGATGCCACCGGGGACGAGGACGCGCTCGACTTCGTCCCAGACGGCGTCGAGGACGCCGTGCATCGCTTCGTAGGCACGCTCGCCGTCGCCGTCGTCGAGGGCGTCGGCGACGGCGGGGTCGGCGTCGGCGAACAGGTCGTCCCACATCTCGACCATCGGGTAGGGGGGCGAGGTGACGACGAGTTCGACGCTGTCGTCGTCGAGGGCGGCGAGGTCCCGCGCGTCATCGGCGACGACGCGGTGGGTAGTCTCCATACGTTCAGCGTGGCGCGGCCGCAGGGTTAACGGTTCGGGGTGCTATCGCCGCGCGCCCGGTTCGGGCTTCTCCCAGTCGAGGACGCCGAGGACGTCCCGGAGGAGCCACAGGCCGAGGAGGTAGACGACGACGGCGGCGATGACGAGGACGCCGAGCGCGCCGACGACGCCACCGTAGTAGAAGAGTGCGTAGGCCGTCGTCGGGTCGCTCGGCCGGAGGGCGACGCCGACCCCGGCGAGGACGAAGCCGGCGAGCCAGAGGACGGCACCGGCCGTGCTGACGACTGCGAGTTCCGGGTGGGCGAACCGGTAGAAGAACCCGGGGAGGCGACGCCGTTCCGACGAATCCGACATACGCGACGCTCGGGACGCGAGCGCCTTCAACCTCCCGGGACGGGGGCGGCCTAACTATGTTGGCCCGGAGCACTTCACTGCTCCAGCCGTACACGTTTGACACGATGCCCACGGACGAGAGCCGTCGCCACGAGACCCGCGCGGCGTTCGCCGTCCGGACGGGTACGACGCCGGCCCAGTTCGTCCTCGATGCGCTCGCCGAGAGCAGTGGACGGCTGTGCCAGCGTACCCTCGTCGAGCGCTCCGGACTCACCGAATCAGCCGTCTGCTGCGTCCTCGCCGACCTCGAGGACCGCGGCCGCATCACCCGAGTCCGCGTCGGTGGGCGAAACCTCGTCTTCCTCCCCGAGCACGCACCCGACTCGCTCGACGACTGAGTCGCCGTCCACGCGAGCACACGAAATATGACCACGTATCCCTCGACCGACGCCCTCCCGGACCTCCTCACGGACTCGGGGGTCCTCCAGTCGTTCGTCCGCGACGCCGACGACGCCCTCATCCTCCTCGCACCCGACGGAACGGTCGTCTACGCGAACGACGCGACCAGCGACCTCTGGGGATACGCGCCCGCTTCACTCACCGGGGGCCCCGTCGCGTCGCTCCTGCCGGGCACCGAGGCTGGGGAGGGGTACGACCGCTTGCGTGCGCTCGCGCGCGACCCCGACGACGTCGAGTGGGGCGACGGCGAACTCACTCTCGAAGACGCCGACGGGGAGGCCGTCCACGCGTTCGTCGACCTCCACGATGTCGCGGAAGCAGACGGCGACTATCTCCTCGCGCGCTGGCGCGACATCACCACGCGCCGTCGCCGCGAACGCACGCTTGAGCGTCTCGAACGCGTCGACGCGCTCGTCCGGGACGTCACGCAGGCCGTCATCGACGCGGACGACCGGGGAACCGTCGAGGAGACCGCGTGCGAGCAACTCGTGGCGACCGACCCGCACGTCTTCGCGTGGTTCGGCCGGCCGCGTCTCACCTCCGCGGACGTCGAACCGGTCGCGTGGGCGGCCGGCAACGCTCGCGCGTCGAACTACCTCGACGTCGTGGAGGTGACGACGGACGACACGGCCACCGGACAGGGGCCGACCGGGCGCGCGCTCCGTACGAAGTCAGTCGTCACCGTCGACGACGTGGATACGGACCCACGCTTCTCGCCGTGGGCGGGCACCGCGCGCGAGCACGGCTTCCGGTCGAGCGCCGCGGTTCCCGTTGCGACCGGCGACACCGTCTACGGCGCGCTCTCCGTCTACGCGGACGAGGCTCACGCGTTCGACGAGGTAACGGACGCACTCGCCGAACTCGGCCGCCTCGTCGCGAGCGCCATCGAGGCGAGCGAGCAGCGCAAACTCCTCTACGCCGACCGCGTCCTCGAGCTCGAACTCCGCGTCACCGACACCGGCGGCCTCATCGGCGCGACGGCCGCCCTCGACTGTACGCTCACGCTCGAGGGGTTCGTCCCCGACGACCCCGCCGTCCTCTACGTCGACGTGGACGGCGTCGACCCGCAGCGACTCCTCGACCATGCCGGCGACGCCCTCGAACACGGCCGCGTCGTCCACACGCACGAGGAGCGCGCCGGCGGCCTCGTCGAGGCGGCGCTCGCCGACGGCGACATCGTCGCCACGCTCGCGGACGCCGGCGCGCGCGTCCAGTCCGCCGTCGTCGCGAGCGGCGACGGCCACTTCGTCGTGCGGGCCGCCCCGGACGCGGACGTCCGGGGTATCGTCGACCACGTCCGGCGCATCCACCCGAACGCCGACCTCGTCTCGAAGCGCGAAGTCGACCGCCAGCGCCGCCCGTTTACGGACGTCCGCGGCGAAGTCCACGACCGCCTCACCGACCGCCAGCACACCGCCCTCCAGACCGCCTACTACGCGGGCTACCTCCGGTGGCCCCGCGAGTCCAGCGGCGAGGACGTCGCGGAGACGATGGGTGTCTCCCCGCCGACTTTCTACCAGCACTTCCGCGCCGGCGAACGGAAACTGTTCGACGCGTTCTTCGGGGAATAGGTCGTGCTACGCGCGACCAGACGCCGACCGCTGAGCGACGGGAGCGACCCGCTCGGTTGCCTCCTGCACGCACAGCGCCGCCGCTCGGCGTGCGTTGAAAGAAGTGAGACAGTCGGGTGAGGACCTCTACAGGAGGTCTTCGACGTGCTCGGCGACTTCCTCGGGGGTGTCGCCGACGGGGACGCCCGCGTCGTTGAGGGCGTTGATCTTGGACTCCGCGGTGCCCGTACCGGAACCGGAGACGATGGCGCCGGCGTGGCCCATGCGCTTGCCCGGGGGCGCGGTGCGGCCGGCGATGAAGCCGACGACGGGCGTGTCCATGTTCTCCGCGATGTACGCGGCGGCCTCCTCCTCGTCCTCGCCACCGATTTCACCGCACATCGCGATGACGTCGGTGTCGGGGTCGTTCTCGAACTCCTCGAGGGCGTCGATGAACGACGTGCCGATGATGGGGTCGCCGCCGATGCCGATGGCGGTGGTCTGGCCGATGCCGCGCTCGGTGAGGCTGTCGACGACCTGGTAGGTGAGGGTGCCGGAGCGGGAGACGAGACCGACGTTCCCCTCGGAGAAGATGTTCCCCGGGAGGATGCCGAGCTTCGCCTCGCCGGGCGTGATGATGCCCGGGCAGTTCGGTCCCTGCAGGCGCGTGTCGACTTCCGTCAGACGCTTGTTGACCTTCGCCATGTCCTGCGTCGGGATGCCCTCCGTGATGGCGACGACGAGGTCGAGGTCCGTGTCGAGGGCCTCGAAGATGGCGTCACCGGCGAACGCCGGCGGCACGAAGACGACGGAGGCGTCGGCGTCCTCCTCCTCGACGGCTTCCTCGACGGTGTCGTAGACGGGGACACCGGCGACTTCCTGGCCGCCCTTGCCGGGCGAGGTGCCGGCGACGATGTTCGTGCCGTACTCGATCATCTGTTCGGTGTGGAACTTCCCCTCGCCGCCGGTGATACCCTGAACGACGACGCGGGTGTCTTCGTCGACTAGAATGCTCATTGTTCGTCCTCCGCGTATTCGACGGCGCGCTGAACGGCGCCTTCGAGGGTTTCTTCGACCGTGACGAGCTCGTCGTTGAGGATTTCGCGTCCCTCCTCGGCGTTCGTCCCGGCGAGCCGGACGACGACCTTCTTCGGAATCTCGTCGAACTGCTCGAGGGCCTCGTTGATGCCCTTCGCGACTTCGTCACCGCGCGTAATACCGCCGAAGATGTTGAAGACGACGGCGTCGACGTTCTCGTCGGAGAAGACCATGTCGAGGGCGTTCGCGACGCGCTCGGCCTTCGCGCCGCCGCCGATGTCGAGGAAGTTCGCGGGCTTCCCGCCGTAGTAGTCGACGAGGTCGAGCGTCGTCATGACGAGACCCGCGCCGTTGCCGATGATGCCGACGTTGCCGTCGAGGCGGACGTAGTCGAAGCCGTACTCGTTGGCCTTGGCTTCGAGTTCGTCCTCGGCGGCCTCGTCCTCCATCTCCGCGAGGTCGGGGTGGCGGAAGAGGGCGTCCTCGTCGATGTTGAGGACGGCGTCCGCGGCGATGACCTCGTCCTCCTCGGTAATCATGAGGGGGTTGATTTCGGCGTCGGAGGCGTCCTTGTCCTCCCAGAGGTCGTAGAGCGTCGTGAGAATGCTCGCGACGTCGCGAGCGACTTCCTTGGGGACGCCGGCGTCGTAGACGACCTTCCGGGCCTGATAGGGATGCATGCCGAAGGCGGGGTCGATGTGCTCCCGGGCGATGGCCTCGGGGTTCTCCTCGGCGACCTCCTCGATGTTGACGCCGCCCTGCGTGGAGACCATGGCGACGGGCTTGCCCTCGCCGCGGTCCATCGTGACGCCGACGTAGAGTTCGTTCTTGAAGTCGACGGCGCCCTCGACGAGGACCTTGTCGACGGTGTAGCCCTTGAGGTCCATACCGATGATGTCCTCGGCGGCCTCGCGCGCTTCCGTCGCGTCCTCGGCGAGTTTGATGCCGCCAGCCTTCCCGCGTCCACCGACGTGGACCTGTGCCTTCACCGCAACCGGGTACCCGATTTCCTCGGCCTGCTCGACGACCTCGTCAACGGTGGTCGCGAGCGCGGACGGGGGCGTCGGGATGCCCGCGTCGGCGAAGACGTCCTTCGCCTGGTATTCGTGCAGCCTCATTTGTGACTCGCCTCGTAGGTTTCCGAGAGGGTGAGTTAGTGTTTCCGGAACGGACCGAGCGCGGCGGTGCACGTCCGTCCGGAGACGCCGGGCGAATCGGCGCCGACGGCCACCTCCTCGTCGCGGGCTCGTGGCCCCGCAGACGTGTCTCCGTCCCAAACATTATGGTTCGATGGCATTGACTCGGCAGTGCATGTCACGGATACTCAAGGTGTCCGGCTTCGCCGGGCTGACGGTGCAGATGGTGTGGGGAATCGGCAACGTCGCGGGCCACATGGTGGGCGTGCCGCCATACTGGGGACAACTCGTCGGCGCGCACGCGCACTTCGGCGTGCTCGGCATCCTCGCGGTGGTCACCGGCCTCGCAATCGACCACTACGGCACCACGGGCAAGCGGCGGAGTATCGCCACGTGGGGCTTCATTGCGGGCCAGTGGCTCCTCCCCGGAACGCTCGTCGTGCAGGCGACGCTCGGCATCCCGCAACTCGGCATGCTCGCGTTCCTCTGGGGCATCCTGCTCGCCGCCGCGATGGCCGTCATGACGCTCGAAGCGCTCGCCGAGCCGGCCTGACGGGTTCGCCCACACTTATCTCCCCGCGCCGCCATGCCCCTCCCATGCGCGCTGTCCGCTACCACGAGACCGGCGGCCCCGACGTACTACAGGTCGACGAGGACGTCCCGAAACCGGAACCGAGCGCGGGCGAAGTCCGCATCGAGGTGAAGGCCGCGGGCGTCAACCCCGTGGACACCTACTTCCGTGAGGGGGACTACGAGCCACCGGACCTCCCGATGATTCCGGGCTCGGACGTCTCCGGCGTCGTGGACGCCGTCGGCGACGACGTCACGGAATGGTCGGTCGGCGACCGCGTCTTCGGCACCGGCCTCGGCAACTGGAACCAGGGCTCCTACGCGGAGTACGCCGTCGCGCCCGCGGACTCGCTCGCGCCGCTCCCCGCCGGCGTCTCCTTCGCCGAGGGTGCGGCCGTCGCGCTCGTCGGCGTCACGGCGTGGCGCGCGCTCGTCCACCACGGCGACCTCGAACCCGCCGAGACCTGCCTCGTCCACGGTGGCTCCGGTGGGGTCGGTCACGTCGCCGTCCAACTCGCGGACGCCGCGGGCGCGACGGTCACGACGACCGCGAGCGAGGAGTACCACAGCCGCCTGCGGACGCTCGGCGCGGACACCGTCCTCGACTACCGACGCGACGACCTCGCGGACGCCGTCGTCGAGGCGGGCGCACCCGACGTGATACTCGACCACCGCGTCGACGACTACTTCGGCTTCGACGCCGAGGTCGCCGCGCCCGGCGCGGACGTCGTCGCCATCGGGAACACCGAGAACGCCGCGACGCTCCCGGACGTCCCGGGTGCTCGCGCGAAGGAACTCTCCGTCTCGCTGATGAGCATGTACAACACGCCGGACCTCGGCGCGGTGCTCGGCCGGCTCGCCACGCTGCTCGCGGACGGTCGCCTCGCGCCCGACATCGAGCGGAGCTACGCCCTCGCGGAGGCCGCGGACGCCCAGCGCGCGGTGCTCGAGGAGTCCTTCTTCGGCAAACTCGTCGTCGAACCGTAATCGACCCACCCCGAGCGGGCCGGAAATCGGCGGAGTATGCCGCCGACTGACACGTATCGTGCGTGTGCGAAACGCACGCTTATTAGGCCGGACCACTCACACCATGACTGGACATGGCACAACGAGAGACTTGGACGACCCGCGCGGGGTTCATCTTCGCCGCGGTCGGTAGCGCAGTGGGGCTGGGGAACATCTGGTCGTTCCCGTTCCAGACAGCATCGAACGGCGGGGCGGCCTTCCTCGTGGTTTACCTCCTCGCCGTCTTCCTCATCGGCTTCCCGACGATGCTCATCGAGTTCGTCATCGGGCGGCGCTCGAAGCAGAACGCCGTCTCCGCCTTCGAGGAACTCGGCTACGGGAACTGGACGATTGCGGGCGCGACGGGCGTCCTCGCGTCGTTCATCACGCTCTCCTTCTACAGCGTCGTCGGCGGCTGGGTCATCAGTTACATCGTCGGGAGCGTGACCGGGGGCTACCTCGGGAACGCGAGCGGCTACTTCGGCGGCGTCTCCTCCGGACTCATCGCGGTCGGCGCGCACGCGCTCTTCATCGCGATTACCATCGGCATCGTCGCGTTCGGCGTCGCGGACGGTATCGAGCGCGCGACCAAGTTCATGATTCCCGCGATTCTCGTCCTCCTCGTCGGCCTCGCCGCGTGGGGCGCGACCCTCCCCGGGGCGGCCGCGGGCTACAGCTACTACCTCTCGCCCGACTTCTCCGTCATCGCGAGCAACTTCAGCTCCATCGTGCCCAACGCGATGGGGCAGGCGTTCTTCACGCTCTCGCTCGGGTTCGGCGTGATGATCGCCTACGCGTCCTACCTCGGCCGCGACGACAGCCTCCCGGGTGACAGCGCCATCATCGTCATCCTCAACACCGTCGTCGCACTCCTCGCCGGCTTCGCCGTCTTCCCGATTCTCGCCGCGACGGACACGCTCACCGGCTCGACTGGCGCCGGGACCGCGTTCATCGCGCTCGCGGGCGCGTTCGGGCAGGTGCCCGCCGGTCAGGTCATCGGCTTCGTCTTCTTCGTCGTCCTGCTGTTCGCCGCGCTCTCCTCCTCCATCAGCCTGCTTGAAGCGCCGACGTCCTACATCGTCGACTCGCGGGACACCGACCGGCGGACTGTCGCCGTCGGCATCGGCGCCGTCGCCTTCGTCCTCGGCATCGCGCCGGCGTACGGCTACGTCGGGCTCTTCAACGACTTCGTCTTCAACATCATGCTCCCCATCGCGGTGCTGCTCATCGCGCTCTTCGCGGGCTGGGTCGCCAACCGTGAGGCCGTCGACGAGCTCGGCCGCGGGAGCACGCTCGGCGAGGGCGCGACGACGGTCTGGCTCTGGTGGGTGCGCATCGTCGTCCCCATCGCCGTCATCGTCACGCTCTACCTCGGCGTCATGAACTTCGGCGGAAACCTGCTGTCCGGCGCCTACTTCTGAGGCGCTGACAGCCGTCTCGCCGATTTTCTCGCATCACTGTATCGACACAATGGCTGTCTCGCGGCCGTTACTGCCGCTTTTTCGCCGTTGCGTCATGCGAAACCCTCTTGAATACCTGCGTGTTACCCCGTGTCAATGGCACGAGAGACATGGAAAACACGCGCGGGGTTCATCCTCGCGGCCGTCGGCTCCGCGGTCGGCCTCGGGAACGTCTGGCGCTTCCCGTGGATGACCGCGAACAACGGCGGCAGCGCGTTCCTCCTCCTCTACCTCGGTATCATCCTGCTAGTCGGCGTCCCCGGACTTCTCGGCGCGTTCGTCATCGGCCGGCGCTCGAACCGGAACCCCGTCGGCGCGCTCCACTCGCTCTCGGGTGGCTCGCGCCTCTGGGCGGCCTTCGGTCTCTTCGCCGTCGTCACCACGCTCCTCTTGGTGTCGTTCTACAGCGTCGTCGGCGGCTGGTTCGTCCGCTACACCGCCGCCTCCGTCGCCGGTAGCTACTTCGGCCAGTCCGGCGCCTACTTCTCCGCCATCAGTTACGGCCCTGGCGCGCTCGCGTTTGGGTTCGCGTTCCTCGGCGCCACCGCCGCCATCGTCTACGGCGGCGTCGAGAAGGGCATCGAGCGCGCGACGAAGGTGATGATGCCTGCCATCATCCTCCTGCTCATCGCGCTCGCCGGCTGGACGTTCACCCGGCCGGGCGCCATCGACGGCGCGACGTTCTTCCTCTCTCCCGACATCGCCTACCTGCGCGCGAACTTCCTCGACATCCTCCCGGCGGCCGTCGGGCAGGCGCTCTTCACGCTCTCGCTCGGCACCGGGACGATGATCACGTACTCCTCCTACCTCGGCGAGGAGCGCTCGCTCCCCGGCGACGCCACCACCATCGCCGTGCTCAACACAGCCGTCGGCGTCCTCGCGGGCCTGCTCGTCTTCCCGCTCCTGTTCAGCTTCGGCCTCGACGTCGGGAGCGGCGGCCCCGGCGCCATCTTCGTCTCCGTCGCGAGCGCGTTCGCCTCCCTCGGCCTGCTCGGGCGCGCCCTCGGCGTCCTGTTCTTCGCCGTCGTTCTGCTCGCCGCGCTCTCCTCCTCGATTAGCATGCTGGAGATTCCCGTCGCCTATCTCGTCGACGAACACGGCGTCTCCCGAGCGAAAGCGACCGGCGCCGTCACCGGCCTCGTCGCCGTCGGCGCCGCGGCCTGCGCGCTCGACAAGGCGACCTTCGGCCTACTCGCGAACACCCTCGTCAACCTCCTGATGACCGCCGGCCTCGCCGGCTTCCTCCTCTTCGTCGGCTGGGTGCTCGGCTCGCGCGCCCTCGATGAGTACCGCGCCGGCGCAGGCGAGTTCGCCCGCTCGCTCGCGACGCCGTGGCTCCTCTTCGTCGGCGTCCTCATCCCGATCTTCCTCGTCTTCACGCTCATCACGGGTCTCCTCTCGGCCCTCGGGGTCACCGTCGGCCAGCTCGATGTGCTCGGCGTCCGCGTGGCGTCCTCGACGCTCGCGCTCGCCGCCGCCGTCGTCGGCGTTCTCCTCGCCGTCGCCGGTCTCCGGCGTCCGGACTCCGTCTTCTGAAGCACGCGCGCAGACTCCGTCATTCGGTGTTCTTTTGACGACGACCGGTGAAACGGGATTCAACAAATGACGATGGAAGAGCGCATCGAGGAACTGCGCGAGCGGAAACGCCGCGCCGAAAAGGGCGGCGGCGAGGCCCGCATCGAGTCCCAGCACGAGAAGGGCAAGATGACGGCGCGCGAGCGCATCGACTACTTCCTCGACGACGGCACCTTCACGGAGTTCGACCAACTGCGGACGCACCGGTCGCATAACTTCGGGATGGAGGAGAACAAGATTCCCGGCGACGGCGTCGTCACCGGCTACGGCGAAGTGAACGGCCGCAAGACGTTCGTCTTCGCCCACGACTTCACGGCCTTCGGCGGGTCGCTCGGCGAAGTCTTCTGCCAGAAGGTCTGTAAGGTGATGGACAAGGCGATGGAAGTCGGCGCGCCCGTCATCGGCCTCAACGACTCCGCCGGCGCGCGCATCCAGGAGGGCGTCGAGTCCCTCGGTGGCGTCGGCGAAATCTTCCACAAGAACCAGCAGGCGAGCGGCGTCATCCCCCAGATATCGGCCATCATGGGGCCGTGTGCGGGCGGGGCCGTCTACTCGCCCGCGCTCACCGACTTCGTCTTCATGGTCAAGGAGACGAGCCACATGTTCATCACCGGCCCGGACGTCATCGAGACCGTCACCGGTGAGGAAGTCGGCTTCGACGAACTCGGCGGCGCGACCACCCACACCTCCACCTCGGGCGTCGCGCACTTCGCCGAGGAGTCCGAGGAGGACGCCCTCGACGACATCCGCCGGCTCCTCTCCTACCTCCCGCAGAACAACGTCGAGGACCCGCCCCGGGTCGAGCCGTGGGACGACCCCGACCGGCGACCCGAGGCCCTTGAGGACATCGTCCCCGACGAGCCGCGCAAGCCCTACGACGCGACGGACGTCGTCGAGGAAGTGATGGACGAGGGCTCCTTCTTCGAGGTCCAGGCGGACTTCGCGAAAAACCTCGTCGTCGGGTTCGCGCGCCTCGACGGCCGGTCCGTGGGCGTGGTCGCGAACCAGCCGCGGGTGAACGCCGGCACGCTCGACATCGACGCCTCCGAGAAGGCCTCCCGGTTCGTGCGCTTCTGTGACTCCTTCAACGTCCCAATTGTCTCCTTCGTGGACGTCCCGGGCTTCCTCCCCGGCACCGACCAGGAGCACGAGGGCATCATCCGGCACGGCGCGAAGCTCCTCTACGCCTACAGCGAGGCGAGCGTCCCACTCCTCACCGTCATCACGCGCAAGGCCTACGGGGGCGCGTACGACGTGATGGCCTCGAAGCATCTCGGCGCGGACGTCAACTACGCGTGGCCGACCGCCGAAATCGCCGTGATGGGGCCGCGCGGCGCCGTCAACGTCCTCTACCGGAAGGAACTCGCGGAGGCCGAGGACGAGGACGAACTCCGGGACGCGCTCGTCGAAGAATACCGCGAGGAGTTCGCGAACCCCTACACCGCCGCCGACCGCGGTTTCCTCGACGACGTCATCGAGCCGGCGGACACCCGCCAGCGGCTCATCAGCGACCTGGAGATGCTGTCGACGAAGCGCGAGTCCGGGCCCGACAAGAAACACGGCAACATCCCGCTATAGATGCAGGTCGACGCACCCGAGAGCGCGAGCGCGGAGGAGGCGGCCGCCGTCGTCGCCGCGATCGAGGCGCACCTCAGCGAGCAGCGCGCCCGCCTCGCCGCCGCGGCGCGCGCCGCCCGACAGGACGAACCGTCGTGGGACGGCGAGAAGTGGCGCTTCGCGGGTCGCCTCGAGGCCATCGGCGCCGAGGGTGGGCGCGTCCCCGACGGCGCGCCGACGGACGCGTGGAGCGCCGCGGGTCGGGCGGACCGGTTCTGAAGTTCGAGGCTTTTTCCGCACGCCCTGCCTCTCACGGCGTATGATCGAACGCATTTGGCACGCACGTGCGGAACCCGAGGACGCTGACGAGTACGAGCAGATGCTCGAACACGAGATCGTCCCGGAGTTCGAGGCGCACATCGACGGCCTGCTCGGCTTCCGGCTCGGCCGCCGGGAGACGGCGAGCGGGATGGTCGAGCTCGTGACGACGATGACCTTCGAGGACTGGGAGGCCGTCGAGGAGTTCGCGGGCGAGGACTACGAGGCCGCACACGTCCCCGAGATCGCCCAGGACGTCCTGAAGGACTGGGAGCCGACGGCGCGCCACTACGAGTGTGAGGACCTCGTCTAGACGCTGGTGAGATAGCCGCCGGTGCGGAGGACGAAGTAGCCGGCGAAGAGGAGCGCGAGCACCCACTGGCCGACGTGGACGTCGTCCCACTCGCCCGCGAACGCCTTCATCACGGGGTAGGTGATGACGCCGGCGGCGATGCCGTAGGCGATGGAGTAGGTGAACGGCATGACGATGACCGTGAGACCGGCGGGCACGGCGTGCGTGGGGTCGTGCCAGTCGACGTCGCTGACGTTCCCGAGCATGAGGACGGCGACGACGACGAGGGCGATGTGGCTGGCGTACTGGGGAATGGCGGCCGCGAGCGGGACGAACGCGACGGCGGCGAAGAAGCCGAGCGCGACGACGAGCGCGGTCATACCCGTTCGACCGCCTTCCTCGATGCCGGTGGCGGACTCGACGTAGGTGGTGACGGTGGAGGTGCCGAGCATCCCGCCGACGGTGGTGCCGACGGCGTCAGCCATCAGCGGCTTGTCCATGTCGGGGAGGTCGCCGTTCTCGTCGAGGAAGCCGCCGATTTGGCCGACGCCGGTGAGCGTCCCGGCGGTTTCGAGGAAGTCCACGAAGAAGAACGTGAGGACGACGAGCGTGAACGCGAGCGCGTCGAGGTCACGGAACCCGGCGAGGAACGCGCCGACGAGCGGCGTGATGTCCCACGTGGGTGCGGGGAGACTGGGCGCGAGCGGGACGGAGTCGTGGGGGCTCGTGTAGCCGAGCGCGGCCGCCCCCCATCCGAGGACGCTCGTGACGAGAATGCCGACGACGATGCTGCCCGTCACGCCCCGGACGTAGAGGCCGAACGTGAGGAAGAGGCCGAGCACGCTGATGATCGCGACGGGGTCGGAGGCGACGGCGCCGAGCGTGAGGAGCGTGGAGGGGTCGCTGATGACGATGAACGTCTTCTCGAGGCCGATGAGTGCGAGGAAGAGGCCGAGCGCCGCGCCGACGGCGAACTTGACTGGTTCGGGGAAGAGGTTGATAACGTACTCGCGGGCGCCGACGAGCGTGAGGAGGATGAAGAGGACGCCCTCGACGACGATGGCGGCGAGCGCCGTCTGCCAGGGGACGCCCATCGCGCCGACGACGGTGAAGGCGAAGAAGGCGTTGAGACCCATCCCGGGCGCGAGGCCGAACGGCCGGTTCGCGTAGAACGCCATCACGAGCGTCGCGGCCCCCGCGGAGAGCGCGGTGACGACGGCGAGCATCTGGAGCGTCGCGGCGTCGCCCGCGCCCGTGTCGATGGCGGCGACGAGGATGGCGGGGTTGACGACGACGATGTAGGACATCGTGAGGAACGTCGTGATGCCGGCCACCACCTCGGTGCGGAGGTCGGTGTCGTGCGCGTCGAACTCGAAGACGGCCGCGAGCCTGTCGCTGAGAGTCATGCCCCTCCGCGGGGAGCGGCCTCGTGGATATAGAGGTGTCGTCTCGACGCGCGCGGCGGACCGACAACGTAAGGTGGCCGCTGCCGGAAAACCCCGGTATGTTCGAGAAGGTTCTCGTCGCGAACCGGGGCGAGATCGCCGTTCGCGTGATGCGGGCGTGCGAGGACCTCGGCGTCGAGACGGTCGCGGTCTACTCCGAGGCGGACAAGCACTCGGGTCACGTCCGGTACGCGGACGAGGCCTACCGCGTCGGCCCGGCGCGCGCCGCCGAGTCCTACCTCGACCAGGAGGCCATCGTCGAGGCCGCCCTCGAGGCTGGTGCGGACGCCATCCACCCGGGCTACGGCTTCCTCGCGGAGAACGCCGAGTTCGCGGCGCTCGTCGAGGAGACGGAGGGTCTCACGTGGGTCGGCCCCTCCAGCGACGCGATGGAGCAGCTCGGCGAGAAGACCGGCGCACGCACCGTGATGGACGCCGCGGACGTCCCCATCGTCCCCGGGACGACGGACCCCGTCGAGGACGCCGACGAGGTCCGGGCGTTCGGCGAGGAGCACGGCTACCCCATCGCCATCAAGGCGGAGGGCGGCGGCGGCGGGCGCGGCATGAAGGTCGTCGAGGAGGAGAGCGAGGTCGAGGAGCAACTCGAGGCCGCGAAACGCGAGGGCGAGGCCTACTTCGGGAACGACTCCGTCTACCTCGAGCGCTACCTCGCGGACCCGAAGCACATCGAGGTGCAGGTCATCGCGGACGAACACGGCAACGTCCGGCATCTCGGCGAGCGCGACTGTTCGCTCCAGCGCCGCCACCAGAAGGTCATCGAGGAGGGCCCGAGCCCCTCGCTGGACGCGGATATGCAGACCGAGATTCGGGAGGCTGCACGGCGCGGCGTCGAGGCCGCGGACTACGTGAACGCGGGCACCGTCGAGTTCCTCGTCTCCGGTGACGAGTTCTTCTTCCTCGAAGTGAACACCCGGATTCAGGTCGAGCACACCGTCACCGAGGAGATTACGGGCGTCGACATCGTGAAGTGGCAGCTCCGGGTGGCGGCCGGCGAGGAACTCGCGTTCGCCCAGGAGGACGTCGAGATTGAGGGGCACGCGATGGAGTTCCGCATCAACGCGGAGAACGCTGCGGAGGACTTCGCGCCCGCGACGGGCGGCACGCTCGACGTCTACGACCCGCCCGGCGGCATCGGCGTGCGCGTGGACGACGCGCTCCGGCAGGGCGACGATCTCGTGACCGACTACGACTCGATGGTCGCGAAACTCGTCGTCTACGGCGCCGACCGCGAGGAGTGTATCGCGCGCTCGAAGCGCGCGCTCGCCGAGTACGACGTCGAGGGAATCGTCACCATCATTCCGTTCCACCGGCTGATGCTCGAGGACGAGACGTTCGTCGCCGGCGAGCACACGACGACGTACCTCGACGAGGAGTTCGACGAGACGCAACTCTACGACGCCCAGGAGCGCTGGGGCTCCGAACCGAGCGAGTCCGAGGGCGAGGAGACGGCCCGCGAGCGCGAGTTCACCGTCGAGGTGAACGGGAAGCGCTTCGAGGTGAACCTCGAGGAGCACGGCGACGTGCCGGCGATTCCCGACGTCGAGGCCGACGACTCCGCGGCGCCGTCCGCGCCCGTCGGCCCCGGCGGCGACGAGTCCGAGGGGGAGACGGTCGTGGAGGCGGGCGGCGAGACCGTCGAGGCGGAGATGCAGGGCACCATCCTCTCCGTCGACGTCTCTGCGGGCGACGTCGTCGAACCCGGCGACGTCCTCGTCGTCCTCGAGGCGATGAAGATGGAGAACGACGTCGTCGCCTCCCACGGCGGCACCGTCTCGCAGGTGGCCGTCGAGGAGGGCGAGAGCGTCGACATGGGTGACGTCCTCGTCGTCATCGAATAGGCAAGGTTTGCCGCCCGAACGCCGAACGACGTTCAGTTTACTGCCGATTTCGCCCAAGTTTTTATACACAACTACATCCTATCAACGAGTGTACAGAGTCGGCCGACCGACGACGGATAGGGGATCACGAGGGAGGGGAACATGTCCTCGTTCACCGAAACACTCCGCCGATACAAGCGCGACGGGTGTTCGATACTCGTCACCGGCGCCGCGGGAGCGAGCGCGACGGCACGCGCGACCCGGAAACTGCTCGGGTCGCCAGCGGAGCGACGCGTTCGTCTGCTCGCGCTGACCGACCCGGCGTTCGACGACCCGAGCACACTCCTGCCGGGCGGCGTCGACACCGACGACGAGGCACTGCGCGTCCTCGACTACCGGGACACCGCCCGCACCGCCGTCCTCGCAGACCGACCCGGCGACGGCTGTGCGGACACCGACATCGAGCGCCTCCCCGACGTCGCCGCCGACACCGCCGAACGCGCCACCACCGCCGACGAGGGCGCGTTCCGCGCGGGCCTCGTCTCGCTCGACCCGCTCATCGACGCGCGCGGCGTGGACGAGACAGCGAACCTCGCCGCCACCGTCGGCACTACCGTCTCGGACGCACAGGGAATGTTCCACGCGCACCTGCGCGTCCCCGACGACGACGCCCTCGTCGCCGAGTTCGCGCCGCTCTTCGACGCGCGCATCGAACTCCGTCGGCGCCGCGGCCACGTCCCCGAGCAACGCTGGCACCTCCCCGAGGAGACGTCGCCGTGGCTGGAACTCTGAGACGTTTTTACGCCACCCACGTCTACACCGCAGCGTGAACGAGACACGCCGCGCCGTCCTCGACGCGCTCGCGGACGGCCCCGTCTCCGGGCCGGAACTCGCCGACGCGCTCGACGTCTCGCGCGCCGCGGTCTGGAAGCACGTCGAGGCGCTGCGCGACGCCGGGTTCGGTGTCGAGAGCACCGGGTCGGGCTACGTCCTCTCCGAGATACCCGAGTACGGCGGTCTCGCCGTCGAATACGGCCTCACAGCGCCGTTCGAGGTCGAGTACCACGACAGCGTCCCGAGCACGAACGACCGGGCGCGCGACCTCGCCGCCGACGGCGCGAGCGACGTCGTCGTCCTCGCGGACGAGCAGACTGGTGGACGTGGCCGCCTCGAGCGCGAGTGGGCGTCGCCCTCCGGCGGCGTCTGGATGAGCGTCGTCTGCCGGCCGGACCTCCCGCCGGCACGCGTCACCCTCCTGACCGTCGCGATGAGCGCCGCCGTCTGCGGGGCGGTCCGCGAGGCCGGCGTCCCCGCCGAAATCAAGTGGCCGAACGACCTCCTCGTGCCCGACCCCGACGCGGAACGCGGCGGCCGGAAGCTCGCCGGGATTCTCACCGAGATGGAGGGCGAGGCCGGACAGGTGTCGTGGGTCGTCGTCGGTGTCGGCCTGAACGCGAACGTCCCGGCCAACGACCTCCCCGAGGGCGCGACCAGCCTCCTCGTCGAGCGCGGCGACCCCGTCGAGCGCCGCACCCTCGTCCAGCGCGCGCTCGAGCGCTTCGTCGAGTTGCGCGCGGACCCGGCGGCGGCCCGCGAGGCGTGGCGCGAGCAGGCGGCGACGCTCGGCACCCGCGTGCGCGTCACGCTCCCGACCGAGACAGTCGTCGGCGAGGCCGTGGACGTCACGGACGTCGGCGCGCTCGTCGTGGAGACGGACGCCGGCGAGGAGCGCGTCGTCCACGCCGGCGAGTGCGAGCACCTCCGACCCGTCTAGTTAGGTCGAGTGGACGACGTTCGTCACGTCACTCTTGCTCGCGCGCCGCACGGCCGCCCGAACGGGGTCCTGGTAGCCCGCGAGGTTGTGCGAGTCGCCGTCGAGCACGAGGAGGTTCGCGTCCCGACCCTCGGCGATGAGGCCGTCGTTTCGGCCGGCGATGTCCGCGCCCGCCGTCGTCGCCATCCGCAGCACCTCGACGGCGCTCACGTCGTATCGTTTCGCCGTGTAGGCCATCTCGCGGAACATCGACGGCGAGTTCAACATCACGTTGTCGGTACCGAGCGCGACCGTCGTCCGCTCGAGGAGTTCTGGGACGTCCGGCAGGCCGACGTTCGTCACAAGGTTCGAGCGCGGACAGACCGCAATCGGCACGTCCGAGTCCGCGACGCGGTCGAGGTGGACGTCGTCCGCGTGGACCATGTGGACGAGCAGGTCCGGGTCGAGGTCGAGTGCGGGATGGATGTCGCTGTCGTCGACTTCGCCCGCGTGGATGGCGAAGAACTTCCCGGCGTCACGGGCGGCCTGCCGTTCGCGCGTGAAGTCCGCGTCGTTCGCGCCGCTCGCCCCATATCCGTCGGCGACGTCGAGGACGTTCGGGTCGTCGCGGCCGAGGATGAACGTGTCGACGTCGATGCCGGCGGTGGCCTCGCGGAGTGCCTCGGCGCCCGCGACGCCGCCCTCGCGGAATTCGAGCGTGGCAGCGGTGCCCGACTCGGCCATGTACTGCAGGGAGCGACGCATCCCCGCGACGAGTTCCTCGCGGTCGGCCTGTCGGAGCAGGCGGTGCTTGAGGCCGTCCGGCGGCGCGACGAGCTCCTCGAGCGAGAGGCCCCGACCCGCGTCCTTCGCGATGGAGTCCCCGAGATGGGTGTGCGCGTTCACGAACGCCGGGAGGACGATGTCGTCGCTCTCGACGCTCGCCTCCTCGACGGCGACGATTTCCCCGTCCTCCACGACCACGCGACCCTCCACGGCCGCGAAGTCGCGGCCGGCGAGGATGGTGCCCTCGATTTCCATGGTGGGAGTGTGGGGCGGACGGGCTTAGTTCTCCGCGAAGTCGAACTGCGTGCCGGGGCGTCCCGCGTGCGCCGTCGCTTACGCGCCGTCGAATAGGTGCGAGGCAGAGCCTCGCGTACTCGACAGCGCTACGCGCCGTCGAACTCCGCAGGACGTGGGTCCTGCGTGCCCGCCGTCGCTTACGCTCCGTCGAACTCGTCCAGACTGTACTGGCCGCTCGTCGTCTCGCGGACGAGCGCGCCGTCGATGTCGAGGCCGAGGACGTCCACGGCGGCGCGGCCCACCGGCTCGGTGTGCGCGGCGGGCGCGTAGACGCCGAGGCGCCACTGCTCGCGCTGGGCCATCTGGAGGGCGCGCACGAGCGTTGATTGCTCGTCGAGGCGCCGGACGTCGCCGTTGACGAGGACGCGCGAGTCGGACTCGCGCATCCGCGGGCGCGACTGGACGTCGAGGAGGACGGCATCGGGTTCGACGCCCGCCCGGTCGGCGATGGCGCGCTCGTACTCGCGGAGTTCAGCGTCGTCGGCGTCGATGACGGTGTCGTCGGCGAAGACGTCGTCGTCCACGTCTCCCATCTCCGCCCAGACGGCGCGCTTGTAGAGGTCGCGCTCGTCGAGGCGGCGGGCGAACTCGCTGGTGGCGTCGCACTTGCGGAGCGCGACCTGTAGGGCGGGGTCGTCCATCCGCCGGAGTTCGTTCGGCGTCGTCTCCGTCTCGGCGAGTAGGCGTTCGGCGGCGCGCCGCAGCATCGTCTTCGAGATGCGCGCGACGTGGTGGTTGTAGACGGTCGGGTTCATGAGCGCACGCGCGAGCAGGAGCGACTCGGCGGTCTGGACGTTCCCCTCGTCGAGGACGAGCCGGCCGTCGTGGATGGTGAGTTCGCGGACGAGGCGGCCGTGGTCGATGGTGCCGTAGGGGACGCCGGTGTGGTGGGCGTCGCGCACGAGGTAGTCCATCCGGTCGACGTCGAGTTCGCCGGCGACGACCTGCCCGAGTTCGCCCTCGCCGCGCACCATGCCGGCGACGCGCGCCGGGTCGAGGCCGTGCTCGTCGAGGACGTGTGCGACCTCGCCCTCGGTCAGGAGGTCGGCGACGTCGTCGTGGTACTTCCCGGTGTGCTCGTGGATGAGGTCCTCGATGGTGTGACTGAACGGGCCGTGGCCGACGTCGTGGAGGAGCGCGGCGGCCTGCGTGCGCTTCGCGCGCGGCCCCTCGATTCCGAGGCCGTCGAGCGCCTCGCAGGCGAGGTGGTAGACGCCGAGACTGTGCTCGAAGCGCGTGTGGTTCGCGGAGGGGTAGACGAGGTTCGCAGTGCCGAGCTGGTGGACGCGGCGGAGGCGCTGGACGGGCGGGGTGTCGAGGAGGGCGGCGGCGACGCCCGTGACCTCGATGTGGTCGTGGACGCTGTCCTTGATGGTCGTCATGGCTCGTGGTTCGCGCGTGACCGTACAAAAACGGCAGGGGGCTCGACCGATGAGTGAGTCGTCAGCTACTACCTCCCCCGGCCCGACGTCCGAGTGTGCGAAAGACAGAGACGCTCGTCACTCTCGGCATCGTCGCGCTCGTCGCCCTCGCGGGCTGTAACGGCGCGATGACCGGCGGGAGCGACGAGAAGCCCTACGAGACCCCGCTGAACGGCTCGGAAATGGACGCACAGCACGCGGCCGCCCTCCAGGAGGCCGGGAGCTTCACCTATCTCCTCTCGCTGAACACCACGATGGGTGACTCGACGTCGAGTCAGAACCTCGCCGCGAAGGTCGACTCCGACTCCGGCGCGTACTCCCTGACGACGTCGACCGGCCTCGGGACGGTGTCGCTCTACACGAGTCCGAACGGCACGTCCTACACGCGCGTCAACTCCTCGAACGGCGTCTTCTACCGCCAGGGGAGCATGTTCACGTACAACGTCTCGACGTTCACGCGCGTCGGCCTCACGAACATGACCGAGCGCGCGAACTTCACCTACGAGGGGACGAACACGCTCGGCGGTGACACCGTCCACACGTACGTCTCCCACGTGAACGCCTCGGCGAACGCGAGCGCGAGCGGGTTCCTCGGGAACGTCTCCGCGGACGCGAGCGCGAACGCCACGGTCCGCATCGACGTCCGCAGCGACGGCGTCGTGAAGCGCGTCCAGTACGACGTGCGAACGCCGGACGGCACCGCGCAGGTGACGATGCGCTACACGAACATCGGCTCCACCGACCCGACGCCGTCGTGGCTCGAGGCGGCGAAGTCGAACACGACCGCGCAGAACGGCACGAACTAGCGCCGGGACGGTAAGCGTTTACCCGCCCGCGTCCCTCCCTTCATTTATGCCGACGTTCCTCTCCGGGGGGACCGGGACCCCCAAGCTTCTCGCGGGCGCGACAGACGTCTTCGACCCCGCCGACACCACCGTCGTCGGGAACACGGGCGACGACGTCGAACTCGGTGGCTTGCTCGTCTGCCCGGACCTCGATACGGTGCTCTTCGAGCAGGGTGGCGTGCTCGACCGGGAGTTCTGGTGGGGCATCGACGGGGACACCCACGAGACGCACGACGAGTTAGAGCGGCTCGCCGACGCCGCCGACATCGACGCGGGGCCACGCTATCTCGACGCGGAGGCGCAGACCGCGGGCCGCGACATCGCGCGCTGGCGGCGCTTCTCGGCGGCGCGCGAGTTCATGACCATCGGCGATAGGGACCGCGCCGTCCACGTCCTCCGGACGAGCCTCATCGACGAGGGGCAGTCGCTCACCGAGGTCACGCGGACGCTCGCGGACGCCTTCGGCTTGACCGTGGACCTCGTGCCGATGAGTGACGACCCCGTGGCAACGATTATTCACACATCGGAAGAAATCATGCACTTCCAGGAGTTCTGGGTGGGTCGGCAGGGCGATGTCGACATCGCGGACGTGGAGTTCCGCGGTGCCGAGGACGCCGAACCGACGGACGCGACGCTCGACGCGCTCCGCGAGGGACCCGTGATCATCGGGCCGTCGAACCCCGTGACGAGTCTCGGGCCGATGCTCGCCCTCGACGGCGTGCGCGAGGCGCTCGAAGAGGCGCGCGTCGTCGCCGTCTCGCCGTTCGTCGAGGACGAGGTGTTCAGCGGGCCCGCGGACGACCTGATGCGCGCGACGGGCCGCGAGCCGAGCACGGCGGGCGTCGCCGAGGCCTACGACTTCGCGGACGCGTTCGTCCTCGACGAGGCGGACGGCACGGAACTCGACCGGCCCGTGGTCCGCACGGACACGCGGATGGACGACGACGCCGACGCCGAGCGCGTCGCGCGGGCCTGCGCGGACGCGCTGGAGGTCGTCGATGACTGACGCGGGCTTCCGGCCGCGGGTCGCGGTCGCGAGCCTCTCCGGGCAGTCCGACGCGGCGTGGGCGCGCGAGGCCAGCGGCGAGGCCGGCCTCGCCTTCTTGGGCGGCGTCGCGCTCGACGAACCCACCAGGACAGCGGCCGAGCGGATGGCTGCCGACCGGAACCGCACCGAGTTCCTCCCCGCCGACCCCGTGGCGTTCGTCGCCGACGAACTCGACGCGCTCGCGGACGCCCCCATCGACGCCGGCGTGAACGTCCGCTCGACGGCACCCGGGCCCGTTCTGCCCGTCGCAGCCGTCTGCGCGGAGCGCGACGCGATACTCGAGGTGAACGCTCACTGCCGCCAGTCCGAGATGTGCGCGGCGGGCGCGGGCGAGACACTCCTGCGCGACACCGAGCGCCTCTGTGCGGTCGTGTCGGCGGCCGCCGACGAGGGTGCGACGACGAGCGTGAAGGTGCGGGCGGAGGTGCCGGGCGTCGACCTCCCAGGCCTCGCGCGCGCCCTCGACGACGCGGGCGCGGACGTCATCCACGTCGACGCGATGGACTCGGAGGGTGTCGTCGCGAGCGTCCGGGAGGCGTTCGACGGCGTGCTCATCGCGAACAACGGCGTTCGGGACCGCGCGACCGTGCGCGAGTACCTCGCCTACGGCGCGGACGCCGTCTCCATCGGCCGGCCGAGCGACAACCCGCGAGTCAGGGCGCGCGTTCGGGACGCCGTCGCGGAGTGGTTCGATGACGCGTAGCGCCGCCGCGAACGCCGAGCTCGCCCTCCTCCTCGAAGTCGCGGGGACGCCGAAACCCGGAAACGTCGACCGCGAGCGCGACCTCGCAGACGTGCGCTTCGAGCACTTCCTCGCGGGCGCGGTGGGTGCGCGCCCCGGCCTCGAACGCGCCGAAGCGGGCGCGCCGGTCGGCGAGGCGTTCGAGACGGCGGTCGCGGGGATGGCCGAGCAGGACGGCGGCAACACCCAGTTCGGCTGTCTCCTCCTCCTCGTACCGCTCGTCCGCGCCCGGAGTGCCGGCGACCTCTCGCCCGCAGGGGTCTCCACGGTGGTCGCGGACACCACCGTCGCGGACGCCGCGGCGTTCTACCGGGCGTTCGAGCACGTCGACGTCGCCGTCTCCGACCCGCCGGACGACATGGACGCCCTCGACGTCCGGCGGGGGGCGGACGCGATACCCGAACTCGAAGCGCGCGGCCTGACGCTCGCGGACGTCCTCGCCCGCGGCGCGCCCGCGAACGGCGTCGAAACGCTCCGTGGGAACCCGGACTCACTCGCCGACCTCGGAGACGGGAACGCCGCCGAGTGGGGGAATGGCTTCGCGCGGTCGTTCGCCGCCGCCGAGCGCATTCTCGACGGCGAGGGCTCGATACTGGAGCGGACGGCGGACGCCTTCCTCGCGCTCCTCGGCGACGGCCTCGACACGCTCCTCGCCAAACAGCACGGCCTCGAGGCCGCGCTGGAGGTCCGGGAGCGCGCCGCCGCCCTGCACGAATCGGACGCGAGTCGCGAGGAGGTGAGCGCGTTCGGCGACGAACTCGTCGCGCGCGGGTGGAACCCCGGGACGACGGCGGACGCCGTTTCGGCAGGCCTGTTCGTCGCGCTCGAACGCGGGGTGTCGGTGTGAGCGAGTGGCCCGCCCGCCTGCGCGGGGTGACGGAGACAGTGGTGACGACGCAGGGCCCGAACGGGCTGTGGAACGTCGCCGCACTGGGAGTCCACGCGCCGGAGCGTGGCGACGGCGCGAACAGCACGAGCGCTGACGGCGCGAACCACGCGCTGGCGACGGCGAAGACGTTCGGCCGGACGCGGACGTGGCGGAACTTCCGCGAGCGCGGGAGTGGCTACGTGCAGTTCGTAGACGACCCGGTCGTGTTCGCGGACGCGGCGCTCTCGGTGACGGAGCACGAGGAGCCGATACTGCCGGAGGCGGCGGCGTGGGCGCGCGTGGACGTCGAGCAGGTCGACACGGAGGAGCGCGGCGGGACGCGGGTGACGACGTGGGAATTGCGACCCATCGAGTCGGACGTCGTGCGCGAAGTCGTGCCGACGACGAACCGCGGGTACTACGCAGTCGTCGAGGCGACGGTGGCGGCCTCGCGTCTCGACGTCCCCGGCTACGACACGGAGACGCTCCGCGAGCGCCTGCAGTACTTCGAGGCGGTCTGCGAGCGCTGTGGCGGGCCGCGGGAGCGCGAGGCGTTCGCGCGCGTCCGTGAGCACGTCGAGTCGCGCTAGTTCTGCTTTTGCTCGTCGAGGCGGAGTTCGCCGCTCGCGTTCTCGAAGCGGACGGTTCGGTCCCACTGCGTGCCGGTCCGTCCGTCGCCGCTGCCGCTCTGGCCGGAGTCGCCGCTCGACTTCCCGCCGGAACCCGTCTGCCCGTCGCCGTTCTTGTCGCCACCGCTGTCGCCGTTCTTGGAGTCGCTCGAGCCTTGCACGGTGGCGGCGTAGTCCGCGATGCCGTGGCGGTCGCGCTCGGTGCCTTCGAGGTTGCGGGCGTGCTTCACGAAGTCCTCGCGGACGCGCTTCGGGTCGGTGTCGGGGTGGCGTTCGAGGTAGCGCGCGACCATCCCGGCGACGGCGGGCGCGGAGAAACTCGTGCCGGAGGCGACGGTCCAGTCGGGCGTCTGCGGGTAGCCGAACTGGGAGTTGTCGGCGCGGGCGAGACGCGCGTACTTCCCGACGGCGACGACCTCGGGGTTCTCGCGGGGGTTGTAGGAGGAGAACTCGGCCATCGTCGCGTCGTCGGTACACGCGCCGACGGCGAACGCCCGGTCGGCGGTGGCGGGCGACCCGCCTTTCGCGCCGGTGTTGCCGGCGGCGGTGGTGTCCCGGACGCCCTGCGAGACGAGGCGGGTGTGGAGGCGGTTGATGGAGCGGACGTCCTTCCCGGCGCCCCACGACATGTTGACGGCGTCGATGTCGCTGGCGTTGTTGAGGAGCCACTGGTAGGCTCGCAGGACGTACTTGCTGGTGGTCCGCCCCTTGTCGGGGAAGACCTTGATCATGGTCAACTCGACGTCGGGGGCGATGCGGGCGATTTGGCCGGCGCTCGCGGTGCCGTGGCCGACGGCGTCGCCAGTTCCGGTGCCGGTGACGTCGACCTGGTTGACGGTGACGCCCTCGAAGGCGGGGTGGCTGGTGTCGACGCCGGAGTCCACGAGGGCGACGTGGACGCCGTCACCGGTGGCGCCGGTCTTCGGGACGTTCCCGACGTGCTCGACTTCGCGGAGGGTGGCGATGGGCGAGTCCTCCTCGACAGCGAGGTCGGCGACGCGGTGCTCGAAGATCGTTTCGTGTTCGACGTGCTGGACGCCGGGGGCGCCCGGGTCGGCGTCCGCGCCGTCTGCGAGGCGGAGTGCGCCGTCACCGCCGAAGTCGTAGGTCTCCGCGACGTCGTGGTGCTCTGCGGCCCGGTAGGGGGCGCCGCTGGTGAAGACGTATTTCGTCATGGTGAGTGGGCCACGTCGTGTGGCTGTGCGATGCTACGCCGTCCGGTGACTTAATTCGAGTAGTACACAAAGTGATGAAAAGTCTGCAGAGGGGCACCGACCTCGCTGGCGAACGGGTTCAATACAGAACGTTTTAACGCCCACCGGCCGAACGCGCACCCATGGCCATCAAGCCCGACTACGTCAAGAAGACGGGGAACATCCTCCTCGAACGATACCCTGACGCCTTCAGCCGCAAGGACTTCGAACACAACAAGGAAGCCGTCCAGGAGCTCACGAACATCGAGTCCAAGGAAGTCCGTAACCGCATCGCGGGCTATATCACGCACAAGCGCAACTAGGCGCCGTCTCCGAAACCGAAGGCACTTTGTCCTCCTCATACCTGTAGTGAGGTAATGACTCGCGTAGCCGTACTGGGAGCGACTGGTGCCGTCGGCCAGCGCTTCATCCAGCTGCTCTCCGAGCACCCGGAGTTCGAAATCGCCGCACTGACCGCCTCGAGTTCCTCCGCGGGCAAACCCTACCACGAGGCCGCGAAGTGGCGCGTCGACACGCCCATCCCGGAGGACGTCCGCGACATCGAGGTCGTCGAGACGGACCCCGACGCCATCCCAGACGACGTCGAGTTGGTCTTCTCCTCGCTCCCCTCCTCGGTCGCCGAGCGCGTCGAGCACGGCTTCTGTGAGGCGGGCTACGTCGTCTCCTCGAACTCCTCGAACGAGCGCGCCGCCGACGACGTCCCGCTCGTCATCCCCGAGGTCAACGACGACCATCTCGACCTCATCGAGGTCCAGCGCGACGAGCGCGGCTGGGACGGCGCGCTCGTTAAGAACCCGAACTGCTCGACCATCACGATGGTCCCGACACTCGCCGCGCTCGACGGCTTCGGCCTCGAGCGGGTCCACGTCTCCACCCTGCAGGCCGTCTCCGGTGCCGGCTACTCCGGCGTGACGTCCATGGAGATTCTCGACAACGTCATCCCGTACATCGGCGGCGAGGAGGAGAAGATGGAGACCGAGTCCCGCAAGCTCCTCGGCGACTTCGACGGGAGCGAGGTCCAGTGGCACGACATGGAGGTTTCGGCCTCCTGTAACCGCGTCGCGACGCTCGACGGCCACCTCGAGAACGTCTGGGCGGAGCTCTCCGAGAACCCGACCGTCGAGGAGGTCTTCGAGGCCTTCGAGGCCTACCCCGCACAGGACCTCCACTCCGCGCCCGACCCCCTCATCGAGACGTTCGACGAGCCCGACCGTCCGCAGCCGCGGCTCGACCGGTTCCTCGGCGACGGCATGGCCGTCGCGGCCGGCGGCGTACAGGAGACGCCTGCCGGCATCCAGTACAACTGCCTCGCGCACAACACCATTCGCGGTGCCGCCGGTGCCTCCGTCCTGAACGGCGAACTGCTCGCCCGGGACTGGCTCTAGTCGACGCGCTCGAAGAAGTGGACGACGGCGTTCCCGTCCTCGTCGGGAACCTCTAGGTCCGCCGCGTCACGTACTTCTACGGACGTTATTTCGAACGTCGCCCCGTGTACCTCGAAGGTATCGCCGGGGTCGGCGACGCGCTCATGGAGCGTCAGCGTCTCGATCGCCCCGGAGAGCAGCTGGCGCTTGAGGTACTCGCTCGGCACGTACCGGTCGACGTCGAGCTGCGTCTGTGGCATGCATACATATTGTGTGTGAATGCCTATCAACCTTTGCGTCGGTACGGTGACGGTGGACGAACGTCTACTTCGCGGGCCTCGCGCTCGCCGTTGACCGACGGAGCGTGGGAGTTACGGTCCCCACCCGCGACTCACGGGTATGGAGCGAGAGTCGCTCGTCACGGCCGTCTGCGTCGCGCTCGCCGTCGGGGCGTGGCTCGTCGCCGCCCAGTTCACCGACGATGATGCCGTCCTCTGGGTGCTGCTCTTCGGCGTCGGACTCGGCGGCCCCGCCCTCTACCGATACGCGACGCGGCAGTCCTAGGCGTCGGTCGTACGCCTCGGCGGACGCTGTCCTCGCCGGTAAGCCAAGGGTTTTTGGCGGGCATCGGTAAACTCGCGGTATGAGCGGTACAGTCACCCTCTCGTGCCACGCGAAGCTCGCCCGCGTGGTCCTCGACAACCGCGGTCCACTCTCCCCCGCCGAAGTCGCGAGCGAAGCCCGTATCGGCGAGGAGGAGGCGCGCGACGCCCTCGCGGAGCTGGCGGAAGTCGGCCTCGCGGAGTGCGTCTGCGGGGTCTGCGCCACTCGCGAGCAGGTCTATCAGCTCCGCGAGGACGCGGCCGACGCCGACGGTGTCGGCGACGCCGAGGCGTAGCCCTCAAACGCGCACGCCCCCTACGGAGTCCTGCGCGCCTCTAGTCCCCGCCCGAGCACACCCACTCCGGGCGCGATGACGAGCGGAGAACCCGGGCGCGCAATAGCCGGTGTTCCACGCGAACACCGATGAGGCGGCGTCAGCCGCCGACCCGGAGACTCGCGTCTCCAGTCTGAGACACTGCACGTCTCACGCGGGACCAACTGACCCCGCGCGACCCTGCCCGGCACGAGGGTTTCCCGGCCGACGCGGCACGCCGCCTCGGGATGAGGCCGGTCGTTAGTGTTCCGGGCAGTACATTTCGACGCGACCGTTTTACTACGCGAGCAGCGGCGTCGCCCCCGTTACACGACCACCGGACCCGAAACGGAGCGGCCGCGCTATTCTGCGTCGCGCTGACGGACGACGAGCACGGGCGCGACGGCGCCTTCGGCGACGCGCTCGGTCTCCTCGCCGAAGAGCGACGCCCAAAGTGACTCCTCGCTTTCGCCCATGACGATGATGTCGAAGTCCGCGGAGCGCGACACGATGTCGTAGACGGGCGACTCGGCGACGGTGGTTTCCGTGGTGATACGTGACTCGTCGAGGCCGCGCTCGCGGAGGCCCTCGGCGGCGGCGTCGACGGCCTGCTCGGCGTCGAAGTCGCCCTCCTCGGTGGCGAGTCCCCAGAGCGTCACCGTGCCGTTGCCCTCAGCGAGGAGGGTGGCGACGAGGTCAGCGAGGCGCTCGCGGTCGACAGCCCCGCGAATCGGGACGAGAACGTCTTCGACCTCGCCGACGGGGTTCGGGAGGAGGACGGCGGTCGCGCCGACGTTCGCGGCGACGCGCTCGACGGTCTGCTCGCGGTCGTGGGTGAAGGCGACGCGCGTCTCGACGTCACGGCCGGCCACCTCGAAGGTACGCGCGATGTCGTCGACGGCTTCCTGTGCGCGGTCCTCGAACTGCATGCTCGCCTGTTCCGTCGGCGTCTGCTCGGGGAGGACGTGATACCCCAAGACGACGATTTCGGCGGGCGAGAGGAACTCGGCGAGCGACTCGGAGACGGACTCGCCTTCGAGCACTTCGACGGGCACGAGCACGCGCGGCGGTTCACGGATCGAGAGGTCGTCTTCTGTCTGGCTCATCGTTAGAGCACCCCCTTGAGTTCGACGTCGCTCGCGTAGTACTTGTACCACCCGGCGGCCGCGAGCATGATGACAGCGCCGATAATCTGCGAGGTCAGCTGCATGAACGCGATGAGGCCGAAGCTCGCGATGGCGCCGAGGCCCGCGACGACCGGGTAGGCGGGCACTCGGAAGTCCGGGTCGTACCACTCGGGTTCGTCGCGGCGCATCGCGATGAGCGCGACGCACATCAGGCCGTACATGATGAGGTGGAGGAAGGACGCGACTTCCGCGAGCACCTCCGTCTCGCCGAGTGCGACGAGCACGAGGACGGGCCCGCCGGCCATCGCGAGCGCGACGTGCGGCGTCCCGTACTTCATGTTCATTCGGCTGGCCTGCTGCGGGATAAGCGCGTCCTTGCTGACCGCGAACACCGCCCGCGACGTGGAGAGGATGGAGGCGTTCGCGGAGGAGACAGTGGCGAGGAGGCCGGCGAGCAGGATGGCGACGACGCCGAGCGTCCCGAGGAACTGGTTCGCGACGTTCACGATGGCGGTTTCGCCGGCCCGCATGAGTTCCTGTGACCCCATCGCGCTCGTCGCGATGAAGATGGTGGCGACGTAGAGGACGCCGACGATGAGGACGCTGCCGACCATCGCGAGCGGGAGGTTCTTCCCGGGGTTCTTGATGTCGCCGGCGACGGTGGCGACTTGCGCGAACCCGAGGTAGGAGGTGAAGACGAGCGCCGCCGTCGTGAAGACGGGCATGGGCCCGAACGGCATGAACGTCTCGGGCGTCGAGGAGCGCCCGAAGACGCCGACGGCGTCGAGGCCGCCGTAACTGAGGAACAGGACGAGAATCGTCAGCAGGAGGCCGACGACGTAGTTCTGGAGTTTCGCGGCGTTCTCCGTCCCGAAGAGGTTGAGGCCGGTGAGGAGCACGCCGAAGACGAGCGCGAGCGGCGTGACGACGCCGAGGCCGCCGAAGCCGACGGCGATGCCGGCCTGCTGGAGCATCTCGGCGGCGTAGTTCCCGAAGCCGACGAGGTAGAACGCCGTCGCGAACACGAGGCCGAGCCAGATGCTGATGCCGACGACGGCCCCCGGGAGTGCGCCGAGCGCCCGCGAGATGAAGTAGTAGCCGCCGCCGGACTTCGGCATCGCGGTCGCCAACTCCGATGCGGGGAGCGCGACCAGCAGGGCGATGACGGCACCGATGGCGAACGACCCGGCGGCCGCCGGCCCGGCGCGCCCGGCGGCGAGCCCGGGGAAGACGAAGATGCCGGCGCCGATCATCGTCCCGACGCCGATGGCGATGCCACCAACGAGGCCGATGGAGCGTTCGAGCTCCGTCCCTTCCTCGGTGACGGTCGTTTCCTCCTCGACGTCGGCGGGATGGCCCACCTGCGTGGGCGTCTCACCCGCCTTGTTCGACGCGTTCGCCCCTGGCTCCTGAGACGCTCCCATGTGCGAACCCGGACGCGGGTGATAGATTAGTGTAGTGGCCGGACCGGGATTCCCCTCGTCGGCCCACATTTATGGTGGTCCTTCACGACCCCCCGGTATGGAGACTCGTCCGCTCGGCGCGACCGGCCACGACAGCACCGTGATGACGTTCGGCGCGATTGCGCTCAACTGGCTCGAGCAGGAGGGCGCGAACCAGATGGTCGAGCACGTGCTCGACGCCGGCGTCAACCACTTCGACGTCGCCCCGACGTACGGCGACGCCGAACTCAAACTCGGCCCGAAGCTCCGCCAGCACCGCGAGGAAATCTTCCTCGGCTGCAAGACCCAGGAGCGCGACTACGAGGGGGCGCGCCACAAACTGGAGCGCTCGCTCGACCGACTCGGTGTCGAGAAAATCGACCTCTATCAGGTCCACGGCCTCGAGTACGAACACGAGCTCGAGGAAATCACGGGCGACGACGGCGCGCTCGCGGCCATCCGCGACGCGAAGGAGGAGGGGCTCATCGACCACATCGGCCTGACGAGCCACGCCGACCCCGGCCTCATCCTGGACGCCATCGACCGCATCGACGACCTGGAGACGGTGATGTTCCCGATGAACCCCGTCGTCGTCGGGAAGGACGGCGAGGAGCACGACTACGAAGCGGTGCTCGAGCGCGCCGCCGAGGAGGACATCGGGACGCTCGCCATCAAGGCGTTCGCGCGCGGGCCGTGGGACGACCGGCCCGAGCACGACCGGCCGTTCGCGAACTGGTACGAACCGGTGGACACGCCCGCGGAAATCCGCGAGCGCTTCGACTTCGCGGCCGCGCAGGGCGTGACGAGCGTCATCAACCCGGGCGACCCGAAACTCGTCGCGATGGTGCTCGACGCCGCCCGCCGCTACGGCGGCATGGAGGAGGCCACGCAGCGCGCGCTCGTCGAGAAACTCCGCCACGAGGAGACGCCAGTCCCCGAGCAACTGCACCACTAAATGGTCCCGACGACGGTCCGCGAAGCGCTCGCCGACCAACCCGTCTCGGGCGCGGTCTGTCTGGAGGCCGGCGCGGGCGTCGGCAACACCACCGAGGGCCTGCTGGCCGCGGGCGCCGAGCGCGTGTACGCGGTCACGAACGACCCCGAGCACGCCCGGACGACGCGCGAACGCGTCGCCGACGACCCGCGCGCCGCCGTCTGCGAGGCCGACCTCCGTGCGACGCCGCTCCCCGACGACTCGATTGAGGTAGTGACGGCGCACGGCCTCTGTAACGTCCTCACGCCTGCCGCGCTCGACGCCGTCGTGGACGAGCTGACCCGCGTCGCCGCGCCGGGCGCGCGGCTCGTCGTGGACGACTACGACCCGCTCCCGCCGGACGCCCGGATGCGCGAGGTGGTCGCCGTCGAGAACGCCGCGCACGCGCTCGCGGACGCCGAGGACGCGCTGACGTTCTACCCGGCGAGCCACCTGCGCCGCCTCCTCGCGGGCGCGGGGTGGACGTTCGAGCGCGAGACGACGCTCCTCGACCCGGTGCCGTGGACGACGACGCACGTCCGCGCGCACCTCGGCGCGGCACGGGCGGCGACCGAGCGCCTGCCGGACGACGTCGGCGTCGGCCTGCGCGGGCGCATCGACCAGCTCGACGCCGACCTCGAGCGCGAGGACGCCGGCCGGATGTACAGCCTCGCCTTCCGCTTGCCAGCGGTAGCGTAACGGTTTACCGCCGCCCTCCCGACGTATCGAGTATGACTATCGACCCAGAGGCGCTCGCGGACCTCGGGCCGGCGCGCCGCCGCGCGCTGTTCGAGCGCGACGCCGGCATCGACGCCGTCCGCGGGGACGTCCGCGACATCGTCTCGCGCGTCCGCGAGGAGGGCGACGCGGCGCTGCGCCAGTTCGCGAGCGAGTTCGACGACGTGGAAGTCGGGAACATCGACGTGACCGACGAGGCCGAGCGCGCCGCCGACGACATCGACGACGACGTGCGCGAGGCCATCGAGACGGCCGTCGAGAACGTCCGGGCGTTCCACGAAGCGCAGATGCCCGAGGACTGGACCGAGGAGTTCGACGGCCGCGAACTCGGGCGGCGGTTCCGCCCGGTGGAGCGCGTCGGCGCGTACGTCCCCGGCGGGGCGGCCGCCTACCCCTCCAGCGTCGTGATGACCGTCGTCCCCGCGAAAGTCGCGGGCGTCGATCAGGTCGCCGTCGCGACGCCGCCCGCCGAGGAGATGAACCCCGTGACGCTCGCCGCCGCGCACATCGCGGGCGCGGACCGGGTGTACGCCGCCGGGGGCGCGCAGGCCGTCGCCGCGCTCGCCTACGGCACCGAGACCGTCGACCGCACCCAGCTCGTCGTCGGCCCCGGGAACAAGTGGGTGACCGCCGCGAAGGCCGAGGTGCGCGGCGACGTCGAAATCGACTTCCTCGCGGGCCCCTCCGAAATCTGCGTCGTCGCCGACGAGACCTGTGAGCCGTCCTTCGTCGCCGCGGACCTGCTCGCACAGGCCGAGCACGACCCGAACGCCTCCGTCGTCGCCGTCACGGACGACGAGGCGACCGCGAGCGAAATCTGTGCGGCCCTCGATGCGGGCCTCGTCGAGCGCGAACGCGCTGACGTCATCGAGGAAGCGCTCTCCTCGGACGCGAGCGGCGTCTTCCACGCGCGCTCGATGAGCGAGGCCGTCCTCTTCGCCGAGGAATACGCCGCCGAACACCTCTCCATTCAGGCGGAGGACGACGAGGAAATCCTCGGGCGCATTGACAACGCCGGGAGCGTCTTCCTCGGCCCGTACACGCCCGTCGCGGCCGGCGACTACGCCACCGGGACGAACCACGTCCTCCCGACGAACGCCACCGCGAAGGTCCAGGGCGGCCTCTCTGTCGACACCTTCCTCCGCGCGAGCACCGTCCAGCGACTCGACGAGGACGCGCTCTCGGACCTCCGCGACACCGTCACGACGCTCGCCGACGCCGAAGGCCTGGAGGCCCACGAATACAGTGTCGACGCCCGCTTCTCCGGCGAGTAGTCGGGAGACCTGATGCACATTCCCGGCCCCAGTAGCCATAGGCGGCCCGGTGCTCAGTAACTAGTGGAGCGATTCAGGGTGTCCCGACCGAACACGAACCGACCGCGGCGGACGCCGGCAGCATCATCGCCGAGCACGTCCGGTCCCGCAGGTGGCGGCTGATGGTCGCGCTCACCGACCCGGTCGTGTTGCTGTCGGGCGCGTCACTCGCCGCCGTTCCACCGATTCTCGCGCTCATCGCGTACCTCCAACGGCATCGTGGGCGGCCGGGAGTCACGTGGTTCATCGCGACGCTGGTCGCGCAAGCGGTGTGGTGTCTCGCGTACGGTCTCGGGGTGCACGTCGCCGCACTCGAGGTGCGCGTCGCACTCGAACTCCTCATTCTCCTCGCGATGGTGTGGCTCGTCTACACCTTCCTCGGGTTCGCCTTCGAGTACACTGGCTATGGGGTCCCGAAACACTCGCGACTCTTCCATACGCTCGGCATCGTGCCGGCCGTCGCGAGCGTGCTCTTTCTCACGGCACCGTTTCACGATCTACTCTGGACCGACCTGCACGTCGTCTCAGCGTTCGGAACGGTCGGCCTACAGTACACGTTCACGGTCTGGGGGCTCGCCGCAATCGGGATTAGTCTGCTCTACGGCCTCCTCGCGATACTGTTGTTGATCGACACGATACGGAGCTACGGCCCGCTCTACCGCTACGAGTCGCTCGCGGTCGCGGTCAGTACCCTCCCCCTCATCACCGGCGTCCTCGTCTGGCTGTTCGGCCCCGGCGAGCTGTCGGCCGTCCACTGGGGTGCGGTCCTCTCCCTTCCGCACATCGCGCTGGACGCGTACGCGTTCGTCGGCAAGAACATGTTCGAGACGAACCCCACGACGCGACGCGTCGCCGACGCGCAGGCGATTGACACGGTCCCGGACCCCGTCCTGATTCTCGACCCTGACGGTCGTCTCATCGACTTCAACGACGCCGCAGCGAACATCTTCGTCGATGTGAGCCGGGACGTGATCGGTCACGTCGCCGACGACGTCCTGGACACGGACCTGCGTGCGGTGACCGGAGACGACCCGTACCTGCACGTCACCACTGACGACCGCCACTACGAGTTCGCCGTCCAGCACTCGCCGCTCGTCACAGCCGGCGGGATGCAGGTCGGTTCGACGATGCTGTTCCGCGACATTACGGACGAACGCGAGCGCGAACAGCGTCTACAGGTGTTCAACCGCGTCCTCCGGCACAACCTGCGGAACGAGCTAACGACCATCGGCGGATCGGCGTCGATGATCGCGGAGCGCTCGGACGACGAGGAGGTCCGCGAGCTCGCGACGATGATTCGTCGCGCTGGCGAGTCCCTGGCCGCCATCGGCGAGAAGGCGCGACGCTTCGACCGCCTGCAGCAGGCACCGTTCACCCCCGTGCGAATCGACGTCGCGGCACTCGTAGACGAGGTCACGGCGACGTTCGCAGACCGGGCGAGGTTCGAGACGCACGTCGAGACCGACGTCGTCACCGACCGCGCGCACCTGCAGTTCGTCCTCGAGAACCTCGTCGAGAACGCCGTCGAGCACACGGATGACCCGAACCCACGCGTCGAGATCGGCGTCGAACTGGCCGACCGCGACGACTACGCGACAGTCATCGCGGTCAGCGACGACGGGCCCGGTATCCCGCAGTCCGAGATCGACGTGTTGACGCGGGGTGCGGAGAGCGACCTGGCCCACGGGAGCGGGATCGGCCTCTGGACGGTCGCGTGGTGTCTCACCCGAATCGGCGGCGACGTCACCTTCGAGTGTGACCAGACGGGGACGACTGTCCGCCTCTGGCTGCCCGCGTCCGCCACGGAGAAACCGGCGGGTTCGTGACCCGCTGTAACGCACCACTACTGCTCGCAGCCGACGTAGCGTTACATACCCAGAGACCGAACGGTCTCGTATGTCCCTCCACGCGCTCACTCGTCGCCTGCCGGACCGCGCCGTCGCACGACAGGTCGCACTCGTCTCCGCGCTCCTCGCCCTCACCGCCCTCTGGCAGCACGCCGTCCGCGCGGCGACGCGCGCGCTCGTCCCCGCCGTGCCCGTCGAGAGCGTCCTCGGCAGCGGCCTCCTGAGTGCCGTCCTCTTCCTCAGCGGCCTCGTCCTCCTCGCGTCTGCCTACGTGTCGTATCGCGGCGTCACGGTCGGCCTCCGTCGGCCGTCACCGCCCGACCGACTGGGACTCCTGCTCGCCATCGTCGGCCCCGTCGTCCTCGTCGGACTGACTGCCGTTGTCGGCACGCTCACGAGCGTCCCGTACGGGGCGCTCGCGATGATACAGTACGGGAGCGTCGCCACACTCAGGCCGATACTCGCTATCGCCGGCCTCGGCGTACTCGTCACTGTCCCCGGACTCCTCGTCGTCTGTCAGGTGTTCGTGCAGACGCCGCTCCGCGAGGCAGTCGGCGGCCGTGGCGCGGTCGTCGCGACGACGCTCGTCGCGGGCGTCGCACTCGTCTCCGACACGGGCGGGCTGGCCGTCGCGCCGGCGCCCGGCCGGCTCGCCGCCGTCGTCGTCCTCGCCCTCTTCGTCGGTGGCGGGGCGCTGGCGAACGCGCGCCTCGACGGCGAGCGGGGCCGCGCGTTCGTCGCGCTGCTCGTGCTGGCCGGTGGCGCACTCGTCGTCACGTCCGCGCTCCTCGACGTCGGTTCGCTCGCCGGCGTCGCGTACGTCCTCGCACGGCTCGGCGTCCTCGCGATTGCGGCCTCAACCTACGAGCGGGCGGACTCGCTCCTCCCGCCGGCGCTCGCCTACCTCGCGTTCTCGCTCGCGGAGTTCTCTGTCCTCCTCGCCGGTGCGGGCGGGCCGGCGCCGTTCTGAGGCATCTCGCAGAAACCGGCGGACGTGTGAAGCGACGCCACAGTTAACCCGCTGGGCAACGTGGCACTATCTATGAGCACGACTGCCGACGGTGGCGCGGAGACCCGAACGGTCACCGTCACCGAGGACGCCGCCGAGCAGGCGCTCTCGCTCCTCGAGGGCGAGGGCATGGACACGGACATCGCGGGCCTGCGCCTCTTCGTCCAGCAGGGCGGTTGCGCCGGCCTCTCCTACGGGATGCGTTTCGACGACGCGCCCGAGGACGACGACACCATCGTCGAGGCCCACGGCCTTCGGGTCTTCGTCGACCCGTCGAGCGAACAGTACATCGCGGGCAGCGAACTCGACTACGAGAACGGCCTGCAGGCCGCCGGCTTCCACGTCGAGAACCCGAACGTCGAAGCCGAGTGTGGCTGCGGCGAGTCCTTCCGCACCTGATTTAGGCGTCCCCTTCTTTCTCGCGGTATGCCCACGTCGCGAGCGGACGCCCTCGGCACCGTCGCCGGCTACGCCGAGGCCGCCCGCCACACACACGAGGGGACGCTCGAGTCGTTCACAGACCGCCACGGCGCGAGCTGCCGTGGCTACCGTTTCATCACCTCCAGCGAGGAGCCCTTCCTCGTCTACGGTCCGGAGAGCGCCGAATACCTCTACGTCACCTCCCACCACGCGCCCGTGCAGGCGCTCACCTTCGAACTCGGCGAGGCCGACGTCGAGGAGTATGCCTCGCGCGACGTCGCCTACGAGGACGGCGACGAACCCGAGGCGCGCGTCGCCGCGCGTGCCGTCCTCGATTCGGCCGACGGGATGCGTGACGTCATCGAGGAAATCGAGGCGAGCTGCGACACGAGCGAGGTCGCCTACGAACCCCATTACACGCACAACGGCGCGCTCTCCGAGTTCTACTTCCACCGGCGCCTCTTCCCGGACGGCCGCTTCGCCGCCGAGGACTTCGACGCCGCCGTCCGCGCCGTCACGTCCGCCGTCTCGCGCGCCTACCACACCTACTACCGACTCCTCGACCTCCCGGTCCTCGAAGGCGAGGAGGAGGAGCCGACGACACACCGCGACTACGTGAGCGGCGGCCGCGGGTTCCAGTGAACGCGACGCCGATCGGACGCGAGTAACTCCGACGCCGAAAAAACCGGTCAGGTCTCAGTCGCCGCTTTCGAGGCCGAACGCGACTTCGACTTCGACCTGATACTGTCGCTCCTCTCGGCCCTCGATGCCGACGCGCTGGTCGACGACTTCCGCCCACGAGACGTTGTCGAGCGTCTCGTCCGCGCGGTCGAGGGCATCCTCCACGGCGGCCTCGAAGCTCTCCGTGCTGGTTCCGACGAGGTCGATTTTCTTGTAGACCATACCGATTCTTCAGACGGCTGTCTGTTAAAGGTGGTCGCCGGGTACGTGGAACCTCGCTTCGCTCGGTTCCACGGGAAGGCGAACGCCGACCGAGGGAGGCGTGAGAATCGGCGTCGAGCGAAGCGACCGCAGTCGTCGCCGTCAGTTCTCCAGTCGTGCGTCGAGTCGTTCGGTGAGTTCGTCGACGACGCCGGAGAGGTAGGCGGTCCCCCAGACGGCGACGACGAGCGCGCCCGCGGTGTCGAAGAGGAGGTCGAGCATCGTGTCGGTGACGCCGTACTGGGTGAGGACGCTCTCCATCCCGAGGAACGCGGCGACCTCGGAGATGACGAACTCGATGACCTCCCAGAAGACGCCGAACGCGAGCGTGATGGCGAACAGGAGCGCGAAGAGGAACGCCGGCGGGAAGTAGACGGCCTCGGTGTGCTCGTCGATAGCGCGGACGGCGGCGTAGCCCGCTGCGGCGACGACGGAGGAGGAGAGCGTGTGCGTGAGGTGGTCCCACCACCAGACGTTCTGGTAGAACGACCCGGTGCCGGGGACGCCGAGCGTCCCGAGGGCGTGGAGGAAGACAGCGAGCGTCACCCAAAGGACGAGCGCAGGGTCCATCGGGACGCCGTAGTCGCGCTCGAGTATCGCTGGGAGATAGGAGACGGCAAGGCCGACGGCGGCGTTCACGACGACGCCGAGTTGTCCCTCGTAGAAGCCGACGAAGACGAACCCGACGAGACAGAGTTGCAGGACATGCGCGAGTTGTTCCTGATGGCGCTTCGAGACGCCGAGGCGCTCACGAATCTTCATGGGCGCACCTCCTCGGTGAGTCGCTGTTCGGGCGCGACGCGCCGACGGAAGTAGAGCACGAAGAGCACGCCGCCGAGCAGTCCGCAGACGGCGGCGGCGACGAAGTCCCACATGAGCGCTTCGAGCGACGCGGCGTCGACGGCGGGCGTGACCGGCCGGGAGAGGTAGACGAGCGTGGTGTCGAGGTAGAGGTCGCTGAGCCACTGGACGACGGCCCAGAGACCCGCGACGGCCATCGTGATGACGACGACGACGAAGGCGGCGACGCCGTCGGTCATGCGGACGCTCGTGAAGACGTCGAACTCGACGACGACGACGAGGGCGAGTGCGGCGACGGAGAGGTAGGTCGCGAGCGCAGTGGTGAGCCACCACGTCGCGAGCGCGTGCCCGAGGACGGGGAGGAACGCCACGAGCAACACCTCCCACGGGAGCATCACGCGGGGGTCGCGGTAGACGGCGGGCGGGACGACGGCGAGGGCGGCGACGCCCGCACAGAAGGCCATCCACGCGAAGTCGCCGTCCCAGAGGCTCGCGAGCGCGACGCCGACGACGAGGCAGACGAGCGCCCATCCGAGGAGGGCGTTCGTCCGCGCCGTCTCGAGGACGCGCCCGAGTCGCTGCTCGTCTCTCATTCACCGACGGTTCGCCCCGGGGTGATACAAAACCACCGGGCGACGGCGCTACAACAGGAGGTAGGCGAGCGTGTAGCCGACGCCCGCGGTGGTCACGGCGGCGAGGCCGGTGACGAGCGCCGTCTCGGCGTCGGGACGGCGGCGCTGCAGCGGTTGGACGGCGCCGACGACGCCGATAGCGACGACGCTGAAGACGAAGTGGTAGGAAACCTGCAGGGTGGGTGGCGTGATGACGAGCGCCGCGAGCGCGTAGGCGCCGCCGGCGGCCGCACGGCCGTGGAGGTGGCGGCGAATCGGGGTGCCCGACACGCGGTAGTAGGCGTAGACGCCGGCCCAGATGCAGGCGAGTTCGAGCGCGAACGCGGCGAGCAGGTCGAGCGTCGGGTCCGTCGAGAGCGCGGGCCGCGCGGCGAGCAGGTGCTGGTCGAGCGGGTAGAGGAACTGTGGCGGTTCGCCGGTGAGCAGGTCGCCGAACGGATGGGTGAGCAGGCCGACGAGCGCCGTGCCGGCGAGCGCGCGCGGACCGAGACCGGCGTAGCGCCGGGCGACGACGGCGACGGCGAGGCCCATCGCGCAGTAGAGCGCCATGACGGCGGCGCCGATACCGCCGGAGACGACGGCGGTGACGCCGACGAGGCTGAGCGTCCCGACGCCCGCGAGCATGCGGTAGCGGCGGCTGGCGGCGAGTGCGAACGTCACCGCGGCGGCCGGCGCGAGGACGAGCGAGTGCGTGACGGCGCGGTGGACGACGGTACTCGCGCTCCAGAAGGCGTTCGCGGCAGCGAGCGCCGACGTCGAGTCGACGGCGAGGAGGCCGAGCGGGGCGTAGGCCATGTCGACGTCCGGCACGGCCGCGAAGGCCCCAGCGGCGACCCCGAGCGCGAGCGCGCGTTCGCGCGATACCCCGTAGCGGTACGCGAGCAGGGCGACCAGCGCGAACGCGAACGTCTCGTGGCCAACGAACATCACGTCCGATAGGTGCCGGACGTATGAAAACCTTCTACTCGTGTGTTATTCGGTGTCGTGACTCTCCGTGTCGCCCTTCTTCGTCCACTTCTTCTCGACTTCGGCGTTCGCGCGGACGACGGTGTCCTCGCCGACGTCGAAACGGGTCTTCCGGAGCTCGATCTCCTTCACGACGCCGTTGGTGTCGCCGGCGACGACGTGGTCCCCGGGGCTGAAGTCGGGGTCGCGCAGGAGGTAGATGCCGGCGACGGCGTCCGCGAGCATCCCGCTCAGCGCGTAGGAGACGCCGAGCGCGAGGAACCCGGACGCGGTGCCGAGGGCGGCGGCGATGCTCGGGAGGCCGACGAGCGTGAGGAAGGCGAGTATCGCGCCGAACCAGAGGAAGACGCCGACGAGCGTGCGGGTGAACTGGACGTATATCCGCTGGTCGGTCGTGCGCGAGACGACGACACCCACCGCCCAGAGGGCGGTACGGATAACGACGTAGGCGATGAGGAGGAAGACGACACCGGCGAGAATCTTCGGGAGCGCGGTGACGATACCGTCCACGAACCCGTCTACCGTGGCGCTGACGACGCTGCTCACTGTCGGCATGGTCGGGCCGTCGAACGGGTCGGATAAATAGCTACGGCCCGCGCGGGCCGAATCGAGTGACGCCTACGGCGTCGGCGGTGCGCGTGCGACCTGATAGTCCCCGTCTTCCGCGACGCCGATGACCGCCCACTCGTAGTCGTGGTCATCGGAGTCGAGCGCGTGTTCGAGCCGTTCGACGTGGTCGTTCCACGTCACGAAACAGCGCATGCGGTCGCCGTCGCCCGTACTCACGTCGTCGGTGACCGCGAGAACGTCCACCTCCTTCCACGCGCGTGCAGCGCGGAAGCTGTTCCCTGCATCGCCGGTGACCTCGTAGCCGAGGTCGGTGAATATCTCGCGGGCCTCGTCCGCCGGAGGCGTGTCACTCGGTACCATCCAACACACTCTTGGGGCTGATGGGTAATAACTGTTGTTCCGGACGTGCTAGATAGTCGACTGACGTGGTGCGTCGAGACGGACATCGTGACGAGGAGACGCCGTCGCTCGGCGTCTCGAGGCGTAGAGGAGCGACCGTGCTCGGGATTCGTCCCGTTCAGCGCTCGCGTTCCCGCGGAATCTTCGATTCCGCGTCTACTCGTGCGCGGCGTCCCACTCGTCCGGCTTCCGGTAGTTCCCGCAGACGTTGCACTCGATGCGGCCCATCGCGTCCATCGCGTTGTCCATCGACTCGCAGTTCGTACAGTACCAGCCGTAGCGGACCTCGCGGTCCGGCGTCCGGTAGACGACCATGAACGGGCCTTCATCACCGCGCTCGCCCTCGTCCTCGGCGACGTAGACCGTCTCGCCCGCCTCGGTCTCGATTTCGCGCATACCCATAGTCGGGACGAGGCGTCCTTTAGCCCTTCCGTCACCGTCCGCAGTGGGGAACGCTTAGGCGGGAGGCCCGCCTCAGGTCGGGTGATGACTACCGTCGTCGTGCCGGTCCGCTACCCGCTCACCAGACACTCGCGCGCGACGCTCCGTGCCGCCATCGACATCGCCGAGGAACGCGACGCCGGCCTCACCGTCCTCCACGTCGATCTCTACCAGGACGAACGTCACGTCACGTGGAGCGACCTCAAACACGCCGTCGAGCGTTCCTTCGGCCAACTCCCGCACGCGCGCTATGTCGTCCGGCGCTCCTTCCTCGTCGAGGAGACCATCCTCGACGAGGTCGCCGCCGACGACGCCGACGTCGTCGTCATCGGGACCGCGCAAGTCTCCCGGTGGCGTAGGGCGCTCCGCTCGCTCCTCGGCGAACCCGACATCGAGGCCTACCTCCGCGAGAAACTCGACTGCGAACTCGTCACTGCCGCCGTCTGAGTGCCACGTTCGCCTCGCCGCTCTCCTCGTCGAAGACGTGCTGGACGTGCGGGTAGGCGAACTCGACGTCGTCGCGCGTCGCGAACTCCTCGCGAATCGCCTGCTGGACGTTCGAGCGGATGCCCGGGAGCCGATAGGGCTGTTTCGCCCAGTAGCGCAGCGTCAACTCGACGCCGCTGTCGGCGTGGGCGTCGATGTAGCACGTCGGCTTCGCCGGGTAGCGCGCGCTCCCAATGCGGATGTCCGGGCCGCCCTCGATGACTTCCTCGCAGGTGGCCGCCGCACGCTCCATCGCCGCGCGCGCCGCCTCCACGTCGCTCTCGTAGGTCACTTCCACGGACAGCGAGAGGCGCGTGCGCTCGTCCTCCGCGGAGTAGTTCACGATGTTCATCTCGCGCATCTCGCCGTTCGGCATCACGAGGAAGGTGTTGTCGAGCGTGAACACCTTCGTGTAGCGCAGTGTGATGTCCTCGATGAATCCGCGCTGGCCGGTGTCCGTGAACTCGATCATGTCCCCGATCTCGTAGGGTCGGTCGGCAATCACGAAAATGCCGTTGATGACGCTCCCGACGATGGGTGCGAGTACGAGACCGAGCACCGCCGAGAACACCGTCACGGAGACGAAGAGGTTCCCGATTCCGAGTCCGAGCGTCCAGAGCGCGACGAGGATGCCGACGAAGAGCGTGCCCGTCCGGATGAGACGGAGGACCGTTCGGGTCACCGACGGGCGCATGAACCGTCGGGCGACTCGGCGCCCGAGCACGCCCGTGAGGACGCGCCCGGCGTACCAGCCGGCGACGATTGCGAGAATCGCGAAGACGAGGCCGAAATCGTGGACGAACTGCGTGGCCTGCGTGATGGTCTTCTGGAGTCCTGTCGGCCACGGCATACCCCAAACCGTCGGCGGCCCCTGCGAAAAGCGTTGTCCTCCGGTCGCCGAGAAACGAATAATTTCTGCCAAAGCGAGTGGTTTTTAGCCCGGCCGTCTCCCACGTTCGACCATGAGCGAATCCGACCTCCGCGACGTCCTCGAACACGTCGGGGAGGGGTTCGACCTCGGCGAGTACGAGATTGCGGCCTACCTCGCCGTCCTCGAACACGGCGAGATGACGGCGAGCGAGATAGCCGACAAGACCGACGTCCCCCAACCCCGCGTCTACGACACGGTGCGGAGCCTCTCCGACAGGGGACTCGTCGAACTCCGCGAGTCCCGGCCGATGGTGGTCGTCGCCGTCGACCCCGAGGAGGCGTTCTCGTCGCTGCGCTCCTCGCTCGTCGACCTCGTCGACGACCTCGAATCGCTCTACACCGCGCCCTCTCGCGAGACCGAAGCCGTCTCGCTCGTGAAGAGCCGAACCACGATCCTCCGATATTTCCGCGAGACCATCGAGGCCGCCGAGTACGAACTCGCGCTCTCGCTCACGCCGTCGCTCGTCGGGCGCTTCGAGGAGGAGCTGCAGGCCGCCCGCGAGCGCGGCGTGAACGTCGAACTCGTCGTCACGCCCGCCGCCGACGCTCCCGACCGGCGCACCTACGACTACGGCAAAATCGCCACCACAGCGCGCGCCCGTCGCGGTATCACGACGCCCTTACTCGCCGTCGCGGACGGTGACTACTCCGTCTACGCGACGCAGGACGCCATCGCCTCCGACCCGGACCGCTACGCGGTCATCTTCAACCGCTCCGCGCTCGGCTTCCTCGTGCTCGGCTTCTTCGGCACCGTCATCTGGACGACGGCGGAGACGGAGTTGCTCGAACACACCACTGAGACCGACCTCCCGCGGCGCTACGCCTCCATCCGGCGTTGCGTGAAGGACCTCCGCGAACTCGAGGGCGACCTGCACGCCACCGTCGAGGGCCGCGACGTCGAGACGGGCGACACACGCGTCGTGCGCGGGCGCGTCGTCCAGACGGAGTTCGCCGAATCCGAGGAGGTCGCGACGCTCGTCATCGAGAGCGAGGACGGCGACGTCGTCTCCATCGGCGGGCGCGTCGCCGCCTACGAGGACGTCGAGGCCTACGAAATCACGGTCGCGCGCGGGGACGCCCCCGCGACGGCGGACTAATCAGTACTCGCGGACGCCCTCGTCCGTGACGATTCTGTCGAGCAGCTCCACCGGCGTCGCGTCGTAGGCGGGGTTGCCGACGTCGAAGCCCTCCGGCGGTTCGAGGATGACTTCGCTCGGCGAGCGGAAGTCGTTCTCGAAGCGGAAGCCGCCCTTCTCGACGAGTTTCGCCGAGGACCCCGTGGCGACCATCGGGACGCCGGCGTCGTTCGCGACGGTGGCGATGGGGTAGGTGCCGACGCGGTTGTAGAGGTTCCCGTCGACGACGCAGTCCATTCCGACGAGCACCTCGTCCAGGTCGTCCATGTAGTGGCCGGCGGCGCCGTCCACGATGAGCGTCGCGTTCACGCGGTCGATGCCGGCGAGCGTGCGTGCCGTCTTCCGCCCGAGGTAGCGCGGGCGCGCCTCGGTGACGTAGACGTCGATGTAGGCGCCGCGCTCGGCGGCCGTCTCGATGGCCTCCAGCACCGTCGTCGAGTAGTCGTGCGTGAGGAGCGTCATCCCGTCTTCGAGGCGTTCGGCGACGCGCTCGGCGGCCTCGTGTTTCGCCGTCTCGACGCGCTCGACGACGGCCTCGATGGCGTCCTCGGTCACCGCCTTCGCCTCCTCGACGGTGTCGGGGTCGGCCGTCTCGACGGCCTCGACGATTTCGCGCTGGGAGGTGACCAGCGAGGCGTGCGAGGGGTTCGCCCGCCGGAGGGCGGAGCTGTTACGTTCGAGCGCCCGGACGTACTCCTCGACGGTCGGGAACTCCTCTCCGCCGAGCTCGGAGAGCGCGCGCGCGGCCTTCACGGCGACGGCCGAGGAGGAGTGTGTCTGCATCTCCGCGATCTCCTCGACGGTCTCGTCTATCATACCCGAGAGAGCGCCCCCCGTTCCCCTGAAACTTCCGACGGACGGCCGCAACTTATTTTCCCAACACGCTATATGGAATTTGCATGCAGCGTTCCAGCGAATCGATGACGCACGCCTACGACGTCCGCACCGCCGGCCCGCTCCGCACCGTCGCCGTCAGGGCCGTCGACGGCGCGCACACCACCTATCGGCTCTCCCGCGACGGAATCGCCGCCGCGCGTCGGAGCGCCGCCCGCGCACGCCTCGCGCTCGCCGACGCCGCCGGCGCGGCCTCCGCGTGAGCCAACGCTAACCGTTTTCGGCCCGTCCGCTCCCGTATGGTCGCCGTTCGCTACTACTGCCCGCGCTGTCGGACCGTCGCCGTCCTCGAACGCGACGCCTACCTCGATGACAAGTCCGTCACGCCCTACCCGCTCGAGGGCTGGGCGTACGCCGCGCCCGCCGAGGACTTCGAGGCCGACGATTACGACGGCGTCCGCCTCGTCTGCAGCGAGAGCGACGGCTGTGCATGGGAGCCACCCGCCGACGCCGACGACCGAGAGGACGCGGACGCCGAGGGCTGTGGCGAGCCGTTCTACCTCAACTTCGTGCGCTACGAGGACGGCGAAGAAGTCACCACGGAGAACGACCGGGAGAGCGAGTACGTCGAACTCGCCGAAGGCCGCGTCCCCCGTGGTCCGTCCGGTCCCAGCGGTCCCTCGGGGCCGGGCGGGCCGAGCGGTCGCTGACCGCGTCGCCGGAAGCCGGCGCTACCCCTTGATGTTCAGCACCGGGAAGGTGCGCGCCACCTTGTCGCCGATGTCGAGTTCGTCGCTCACCCGCACGACTTCGTCGACGTCCTTGTAGACGCCGGGCGCCTCCTCCGCGATGGTCGCGCCCGACTCGGCCTTCACGTAGACGTGCTCGTGCTCCTGCAGGTCCGACTGAACGGTCTCGCCGCGATATTCGCGCTTCGCCTGCGTCCGACTCATCAGGCGGCCTGCGCCGTGGGCCGTCGAGCCGAACGTCCGCTCCATCGACTGCTCGCCGCCCCGGAGGACGTAGCTCCCCGCGCCCATACTGCCGGGAATGATGACCGGCTGGCCGACGTCGCGGTAGGCCGTCGGGACCTCGGGGTGGCCCGCCGGGAACGCGCGCGTCGCGCCCTTCCGGTGGACGTACACCTCCGTGTCCTCGCCGTCGATTTCGTGGACTTCCTTCTTCGCGATGTTGTGCGCGACGTCGTAGAGGAGTTCCATCCCGAGCTCCTCCCACGGCGTCTCGAAGACCTCCTCGAACGTCTGGCGGACCTGATAGGTGATGAGCTGGCGGTTCACCCACGCGAAGTTGATGGCCGCACACATCGCGCCGTAGTAGTCCTCCGCGAGCTCGCTGCCCGCGGGCGCCGCCGCGAGGTTGTCGTCCGGCAGGTCATCGAGGAACTCCTCGTACTCCTCCTCGATGCGCCGGAGGTAGTCCGAGCAGACCTGGTGGCCGAGGCCGCGCGACCCGCAGTGGATGAGCACCACGAGCTGGTCCTCCTCGAGGCCGTACGCCTCCGCGACGTCGTCCCGGTAGACGTCCGTGACGCGCTGGACTTCGAGGAAGTGGTTCCCGGAGCCGAGGCTCCCGAGCTGGTTCCGCCCGCGGTCCTTGGCCTTCTGCGAGACTTTCTCGGGCTCGGCGTCCGGCCGGTAGCCCTCGTCCTCGCAGTGCTTCATGTCCTCGCGAGTCGCGTATCCCGCCTCGACCGCCCAGTCGAGGCCGCGCGAGAGCGCACCCCCCATCGTCTCCGCGTCGCCGTTCAGGACGCCGCCGCCGCCGAGCCCCGTCGGAACGGCATCGAAGAGCGCGTCTACGAGTTCCTCCTCGCGGCCCGCGACGCCGTCGTAGGTCAGGTTCGTCCGGACCATCCGGACGCCGCAGTTGATGTCGAAGCCGACGCCGCCGGGGCTGATACAGCCGTCCTCGGCGTCGATGGCGGCGACGCCGCCGACGGGGAAGCCGTAGCCCTGGTGGCCGTCCGGCATGCAGAGCGCGTGCTGTTGGACGCCGGGGAGGTGCGTGACGTTCCGAATCTGCTCAAGGGTGTCGTCGTTCGAAATCTCCTCGAGGAGGCTCTCGCTCGCGAGAACGCGCGCCGGCGTCCCCATGCCGTCCTCCTGCGCGATCTCCCAGACGTACTCCTCGACTTCCTCGAGGGTGACGTCGTCGGCGTCGAACGTAGTCATACCTCGCCCTTCCGCCGCCGGAGTCGTAAAAGGACCGTTCCGTCCGTCTCAGACGTCGAAGACGACGTAGGCCTCCCAGCCGTCCGCCGTCTCCTCGACGCGCATCTCGGAGAACGTCACCGCCTTCAGGTCGCGGGCGGCGACCTCATCGAGCGGAATCCCGGCCGCGGACGCCGCCAGCACCCACTCCGAACCCTCACGGGTCACCGACGCCTCGTGCTCGACGGGGAGGACGCCCCGCACGTCGCGCTCGTAGATGAGCGCATCGAGGTAGTCGAAGAGGAGGCGTTTCCTCGTCGAGGCGCGCGCCGTCACGTCGAAGCGCTCGGCGTCGGCGTCCGGAATCTCGTCGCACATCGCCACGGCCATCCCGTCCGCGACGGCGGCGAAGACGCCGCCGAGGCTCTCCGCGCGCGCCTCGACGGCGACGTCCGCGGTGTGCTCGCGCAACTCGAACGTCCGGCTCATCGTTCCTCCTCGTCGCTCGCGAGGTTCTCAGCGACGTTCACGCCGGCGAGCTGTTCGAGTTGCTCGCGGGAAAGGCCCTCGGCTTCCTCCGAGTCCGCGACGGCGACGCCGGTGGTGATGACGGTGCGCATCCCCTCCTCGACGGTCATGTCGACGTCCATGATGCGGCTCTCGGGGACGTGCGTTAGGTGCCCGCCCATTACGGGGTTCGGCGCCATCGGCAAGAAGAGCGTCCGCAGGCTCTCGTCGCCCGCCGCGGTCCGGATTGGTTCCGGCGTCTTCACCGTCTCGAAGCCCATCATGTAGGTGCCGTCCTGGGGGTACTCGACCAGCACCACCTTCCGGAAGTTCTCGGCGTCCGACTCGAGCATCACGTCGCTCATCTGCCGGAAGCTCGTGTAGACCGAGCCCAGCCCCGGAATCCGCTCGACGAGCAGGTCGAAGTACTCGAGGGCCTTCTCCCCGGAGCGGAACGTCGCGATGAACCCGACGGTGAGCGTCACCGAAATCAGCAACAGCGCGGCCGTCAGCTCGACGATGATGAAGCGCCGCTGGGGCGCGACGTTCAGCTCCTGGAGGCCGCGCGCCATCGGGTCGAGGATGTCCGTGAAGATGCCGAACGCCGCACCGAGGACGTAGAGCGTGATGAGGATGGGCACCATCACGGCGATACCGGTCAGGAACGCCTCCCGTATCCGTGCGACAACAGACTCGCCCGCGGCCTGCATCCGCTCGCGGCCGCCGCGGGACCCGTCGATGGACATTGCCTACGACTCCGCGAGGCGTGACCGAAAGGATTGTGGCACACGGTGGGGCTGACGGTGGAACTATATTCCGTGACGGGCTAGGAGTCGACAGTGAGTGTCACGGTCGAGAAACGGGTGGTCCCCCGCGGGAGCGACGACCTGCTCGAGGACGCGTGGGGCCTCAAGGAGCGCATCCGCGAAGAACACGGCCTGCTCCGACAGCGTCGGGGCTTCTTCGCGAACGCCTATCGGCGCGCCACCGTCTACGCCTACGTCACCCCCGAGGACGACCTCGTCGGGTTCGCGGCCGCCCGCCACGACGGCTACATACTCTTTCTCGCCGTCGACCCCGCCTATCAGGGCGAGGGGTTCGGCGAGCGCCTCGTCGCCGCCGTCGCCGAGGACGCCGACTCGGTCTCCTGTCACGCGCGCGTCTCCAACCAGAACGCCCTCGAGTTCTACCGACACCTCGGTTTCGAAATCGTTCGCGAGATAGAGAACTACTACGAGGACGGCGAGGCCGCCTACTACCTCCGACTCGGCGAGAAGGAGGGCATCCGCGAGAAACTCTCCGACTACTTCCGGCGCTGACGCCCAGACCGACACGTCTTTTTCCGCCGCCCGCCCTACGCTACGAGAGCCATGGAGGAGCGAACGCGAGCGTACCTTCGGGGGCGCTTTCGCGACCATTACCGGCGCGCTGACGTCGCGCTGCCGCCCGAGGCGGACGCGCGCGAATGGGGATACATCCCGTGGACGGAGGGGCCCGACGAGACGATGGTTCGCCATCGCGACCTCCTCGACATCGGGGACATGGAGGACTTCCTCCGCCGGAAGCGCCCGCGCCACGTCTACTTCTCCGCCGGCCACTACGAGACGCCGGGCGCCTCGTCGATGGCCGAGAAGGACTGGCGCGGCTCCGACCTCGTCTTCGACATCGACGCCGACCACCTGCCCGCAGTGACGCTCGGCGAGGACACCTACGCGGAGATGCTCGCGAAGAGCAAGGACGCGCTCGTGAAGCTCCTCGACTTCCTCGAACGCGACTTCGGCTTCGAGGACCTCAGCATCGTCTTCTCGGGCGGCCGGGGCTACCACGTCCACGTGCGCGACGACGCGGTCTTCCCGCTCGAGCGCGACCACCGACGCGAAATCGTCGACTACGTTCGCGGGAACGGCATCGAGTTCGAGGAGCTCATCACGGAGGAGACGGTCGCCGGTCTCGGCCTCCAGAACCCGACGACGCGCCGCACGCTCCCCGCCGAGGGCGGCTGGGGGCGGCGCGCCGTCGAGCACATCAACGCGTTCGTCGACGACCTCCTCGACATGGACGAGGCGGACGCCATCCTCCACCTCCAGACGTTCGAGGGCGTCGGTGAGGGCCGCGCGGAGAGCATTCTCAACGTCGTGCAGAACAACACTGAGGCGGTGCGCTCGGGGAACGTCGACGTCCACCCGGCGTTCCTCACGGTCGCGCGCCAACTCGTCGCGGAAGTCGTCGACGAGGAGGAGGCCCCCATCGACGAGCCGGTGACGACGGACACCCACCGGCTCATCCGCCTCCCGCGCTCGCTCCACGGCGGGAGCGGCCTCGAAGTGACGCCCATCGAGCGCGACGCTGTCGAGGAGTTCGACCCGCTCGACGACGCCGTCCCCGAGACGTTCGTCGGCCACGACATCCGCGTGGACGTCGAGCGCGAGTACGAACTCGGGTTCCGCGGCGAAACCATTACGGTGGAACCGGGCGAGCAGACACTACCGGAGTACGCGGGCGTCTTCCTCATGGCCCGCGGCTGGGCGGAAAAGGCGGCGGAATAACGATGAACATCGAAGAACTCCGCGCGGCGCAGACGCGCGAACGGACGTCGGACGGGCTACAGGACCTCCGGGACTCCTTCTACCAGGAGGTCGCGGACTACATCGCGGAACTGCGCGAGCGGCGCCAGCAGGCCGCGGACGCCGCCGATGACCCCTTCGGCGACGACGAAGTCCAATCGCTCACCGACGAAATCGAGACCGCGGAGCAGGTCGCGGAAGCCATCTACGAGCGCCGAATGGGGAAAATCGTCAAGCAGGCGAGCCTCTCGGCGGCGGGCATGGGTTCGGAGGCCACCGGTCTCACCGAGGAGGAGCGCGCGCTCTACACGGACCTCGTCGAGCGCATCGAGGCGAACAAGACGCGCGTCCTCGACGTCCTCGCGGGTGAGGCGGACGCGGCGACGGCCGCCGGCCCGGACGCACACGCACCACCGGAGGGCGAGACTTCGCCCGACCCCGCGGACGTCGTGAACGACCGTGCGTCCGGAATGGACGCGCCGACGCCGCCGCCCGAGGAACCGCTCCCGGACGAGCAGGCCGAGGACACGGAGAGCGACTCCGGGCCGTCCTCGGCGGCGGCCGCGATGGGCGGCGGCACCGACTTCGGGGGCGAGGCGGACGCGGAGAGCGAGGCGGCGAGCGCCGAGGCCCCAGACCCCGACGCCGGCGACGAACCGGACGAGCCCACGGTGGAGCGCTCGACCGTACGAATCACGCAGGACGTCGGCGAAATCCTCGGCGTCGACGAGCGCGCGTACACCCTTGAGGCGGACGACGTCGTCACCCTCCCCGCGGAGAACGTCGAACCGCTGCTCGCGCGCGATGCCGCGGAGAAACTCGACTGACTACAGCGGCTTCTTCATGTTCTGTCGTTCGACCCGGTAGCCGGCGCGCTCGTAGAGCACGCGCGCCGCCTCGTTCTGGACGTCGACGTTCAAATCGAGGCGCTCGCAGTCGTGTGCGCGCCCCCACTCCTCGATGGCCTCGAGCAGCGCCGTAGCCGCGCCGTGGCGCCGCACGGCGTCGTCCACGTAGAGTTCGCCGACGTGGCATTCGCGTATCTCCTCGTAGATGGGCGGCGGCGTCTGTACTTCGGCGTACACGTAGGCGACGAGCCGGCCGTCCTGCCGGCCGACGTAGGTGGCGAACCCGTCGGCGTCGCGGCGTTTGCAGTGGAAGGAAACGCCGTCCGAGCGGACGTCGTCGGCGAGCGTGTAGGACGTCATCGCCGCGAGCTCCCGCTGGGCGGGGAGCCATAACTCGTCGATGAAGGCCTCGAAGTCGACGTCGCGTAGCGGCGTAATCTCCATGCCCGCGCTACGGGCGTCGCGAAAAAACGGCTTACGGGCCGGACGCGCTCAGTAGTGGCGCTCTTTGGGCTCGTAGGTCTGGTTCTCGCCCTCGAGGAGGACCGGGCGGTACCAGAGTTCGGGCGTGCCGTCGTTCCAGGAGATGAGGGTGTGCTTGAGCCACTCCTCGTCGTCGCGCTCCTGGTGTTCCTTGCGCCAGTGCGCGCCGCGGAACTCCTCGCGGGCGAGCGCGCCCATCGCGATGGTTTCGGCGACGTCGATGACGTTCCGAGTCTCGATGGTGTGCTGGAGGTCGGTGTTGAACGTCCGGGACTTGTCGGCGACGTAGACGTCCTGGTACTCCTCGCGGGCCTCGCGAATGACTTCGAGGGCTTCCTCGATGCCCTCCTCGGTCCGGAAGACGTTGACGTTGTCCGTCATCGTCTTCTGAATCTTCGAGCGGACGTCGGCGTGGTTGACGCCGTCCTCCTTCTCGAGGAGTTCCTCGATGCGCTGCGTCTCGGCGTCGACGGCGTTGTCGATGACGTCGTCGGGGGAGTCGCCGGAGACGACCGCGGAGGACGCGCTGAGCGCGCCGGGCTCGACGGGGAAGTCGACGTCACTCTCCTCGATGCCCTCGGACTCGTCGGTCTTGCCGACCGGAATCTCGGGTTCGCCGACGTCCTCGCCGGCGGCGTGCTTGCCCGCGCGAGCGCCGAAGACGATGAGTTCGGGGAGGGCGTTCCCGCCGAGGCGGTTGGAGCCGTGGACGGAGACGCAGGCGGCCTCGCCGACGGCGTACAGACCGTCGATACAGGTCTCGCCGTTCTCGTTCGTCTCGATGCCGCCCATCTCGTAGTGGTGCCCGGGCTTGACCGGCATCGGCTTCTCGAGGCCATCGACCCCCTCGAAGTCCTCCGCGAGGTGGAGGATGTTCTCGAGGCGGTCCATGATGCGCTCCTCGCCGAGGTGGCGCATGTCGAGGTGGACATATTCGTCCTCGACGCCGCGGCCCGCGTTGATTTCGGTGAGTTCGGCGCGGGAGACGACGTCGCGGCTGGCGAGTTCGCCGTCGTTCGTCGCGTAGCCGTACTCGAACATGAGACGTTCGCCCTCGTCGTTGTAGAGGATACCGCCCTCGCCGCGGGTCCCCTCGGAAATCAGGACGCCCGTGGAGGGAAGCGTCGTCGGGTGGAACTGGACGAACTCCATGTCCTCGATGGGGACGCCCGCACGGTAGGCCATCGCGACGCCGTCGGCGGTGTTCGCGACGGCGTTCGTCGTGTGGTCGAAGACCTGCCCGTCGCCGCCGGTGGCGAGGATGACGCCGTCGTTCCCGCGGAAGCCGGCGATTTCGCCGGTCTGGATGTCCCAGGCGACGCAGCCGTAGCATTCGCGGTCGTTCGGGTCGTCCTCGTCGGTGACAGCGAGGCGGGTGACGTACCACTCGTCGTAGACCGTGATGCCTCGCTTGACGACCTGCTCGTAGAGCGTGTGGAGGAGGTGGTGACCCGTCTCGGCGCCCGCATAGGTGGTGCGGGGGAAGGAGAGGCCGCCGAAGGGGCGCTGGCTCATCCGGCCGTCCTCCTCGCGACTGAAGGGCATCCCCCAGTTCTCGAGTTGGACGACGTTGTCGGGCGCGTCCTGCGCGAGCGTCTCCGCGGCGGGCGCGTCCGTGAGGTAGTCGCCGCCCTTAACGGTGTCGTAGGCGTGGAGCTCCCAGTCGTCGCCCTCGCGGAGCGCCGCGTTGATACCCCCCTCGGCGGCGCCCGTGTGCGAGCGCACCGGGTGGAGCTTCGTGACGATTGCCACGTCCGCGCCGGCTTCGTGTGCGCCGATGGCCGCGCGGAGACCCGCGCCGCCGCCACCGACGACGATAACGTCGTGTTCGTACATTAGTTATATCACCAGAATTTGAGGTTCTGCTTGACGGCTTCGCGCTTCAGTTCCTGAATGTGCTCGGTGAGCGGAATGTCCTTCGGACAGACCGTTGTGCAGGAGAACTGGGTCTGACAGCGCCAGACGCCGTGCTCCTGCTCGATGATCTTCAGGCGCTCCTCCTGGCGCTCGTCGTCCTCGCGCTCGTCGAAGTAGAAGCGGTAGGCCTTGTTGATGGCTGCCGGGCCGAGATACTGGTTGTCGCCGGCGGCGATGTTACAGGAGGACATACACGCGCCACACCAGATGCAGCGCGTGCTCATCTTGATCTTCTCGCGGTTCTCGCGGCTCTGCAGCTGTTCGCCCTCGGGCTCCTCCGTCGGGGAGAAGTAGGGCTCGACGGAATGCATCTGGTCGTAGAAGTGGTCCATGTCGACGACGAGGTCCTTGACCACTTCGCGGTGCGGGAGCGGCTCGACGCGCACCGTATCGGAGTTGTCGAGGTCCGCGATCTGCGTCTGGCAGCCGAGGCGCTGCGAGCCGTTGATGAACAGCGCGTCCGACCCACAGACGGCCTGCCGGCAGGAGTGCCGGAAGGTCAGGCTGGAGTCGTACGTGTCACGCGCGTAGATGAGCGCGTCGAGGACGGTGATCCCGGGTTCGCGGGGGACGTGGAACGTGTCGAAGCGCGGTTCCTGTTTCTCCGCGATTTCGGGGTCGTAGCGGAAGACCTTGAGCGTGATCGCGTCCTCGCCAACGTCGGGCGTGGAGGACGCGCTCTCGCGCTCCTCGGCGCGCGCTTCCTTGCGAGCCATCCGTTCGGCCTGCGGGTCCGTCTCGTCGGTGTCGGTGTCAGGTGTCTGTGTGCTCATATAGTGTTAGGCCCCCATGAGGACGAGTGCGACGCGAACGCCCTGCACGAAGACGAGGACGCCCGCGACGGCGAGTATCCACTTCGCGGCGCGCTTCGGCGTGCCGGTGACGCCCTGATTGACGAGGGCGTTGTAGACGCCGTTCACGCCGTGGAACGTCGCGGCGGCGAGGAACAGCACCATCGTGATGAAGTACGCTGGGACGCTGAAGCGGGCGGCGCTCCCCGCGAAGGTGATTTCCGGCGCGTGGTTCACGAAGTGGAGGAGGTAGAAGTGGAAGGCGAGCGTGACGACGAGGAACGCCGCCGTGACGCGCTGGAGGAACCAGCGCGTGCCACCACGGTTGAACGAGGAGTAGCGTTCGGCCATGGTTAGAACGCCCCCTCGATGAAGACTGGCACGCTCGCGACGACGATGATCCCGGTGAGGATCAGCGACGCGTAGAAGCTCTTCTCCTGCGTTTCAAGGTCGAGACCGACTCCGAGGTCGACGAAGAGGAGCCGGATCCCGTTGAGGATGTGGAAGACGGCGACGGCGAGGAGGCCGACCTCCAGCACCCGGACGACGGCAAGCGCTTCGAGGCCCTGAAGAGTGTTCGTGTAGGCGGTGGCGCCGTTCAGCGCAGAGCTGAGTACGGCGACGTGGGTGAACAGGTACCCGATGAGTACCCATCCGGTGAACTTGTGGAACACCCAGGCCCACATACCGGCGGAGAACTCCCTCCACCGGCCGAAGTCCTCGACGAGGCCCCGGTCGTACGACTGACTCATACCGTTCGCACCTCCTTACCGGGCGCACATAGAAGTTTCTAAGCGAGCACGCTGTGACGGAATCACGAACGGCGGCCGAAACAGCAGAATACGGCGCTATCGCGGCCGCTCAGGGAGGTCATCGTTGCGCGCGCGGTCGTACGCCCGGATGGTCGGTTCGTCGAGTTCGACGAGGTGGCAGAGGGGGTTGCCCGGGTAGACGACGGGGTTCTCGAGGACACCGACGAGCAGGCCGTCGAAGGGCGCGGTGACGCGCACCGTCTCGGTCTTGAAGGGGTTGGTGATGGTGGCGACGACGTCGCCCTCGCGGACGAGTTCGCCCCGGTCGTGGAGCATCTCGACGATGCCGCCGGCGTCCGCGCGGAGCCACGTCTTCTCGCTCCGGTCGACGACGGTCCGCCAGCCCGGCCAGCGGACGGGTTCGGCGGGGTGGCAATCGTACTCGGCGAGGACGGACGCGACGCCGTCGAGCGCCCGGTCGATGAACTCGCGCTCGAAGCGGTGGGCTTGGCCCATCTCGACGGTGATGGTGGGCGTCCCGTTCTCGGAGGCGGCGCCGCGGAGCGACTTGGAGGGGCCGGCGCTGTCGATGATGACGTTCGACCCGAAGGCGCGCGCGAGGCGGGCGACGTCGCGGTCGTCCATGTCGGCGCGGACGTGGAGCATGTTGGTCCGCCCGCGCGTGGAGGTGTGGAAGTCGATGCCGTAGTCGCAGGGCTCGATGAAGTTCTCGTAGAGCTGGGCGGCCATCCGGCTCGCACTCGTGCCGTCGGCGTTCCCGGGGAACGACCGGTTCAGGTCGCGGTCGTAGACGGGGAGGTAGCGCTGCTGGGCGATGAAGCCGGGGACGTTTAGTACAGGAAGGCAGACGAGGGTGCCCCGGAGGTTGCCGTGCGGCCAGTCCTGCGCGACGGTCCGGACGACTTCGATGCCGTTCAGTTCGTCGCCGTGGATGGCCGCGGAGAGGAAGACGGTGGGCCCGGGTTCCTCGCCGTTGAGAATCGTGACGGGCACCCGGATGGGGTCGCCGAGATACGTCTCGCTGATGGAGTACCGGAGGTTCTGCGCCTCCCCGGGGTCGACCCGGCCGCCCTGATAGGTGAACGCTCCGTCTGCCATACCCGCCTTCCGGCCGGCGCGCGTATAAATGGGGCGGCGGAATCACCGGGCGACGCCGAGGTGCGCGTGCGAGCGCCACACACCGCGCCGGCAGGCCGGCACCGTTTTGGCACGTCCGACGCGACTACGGTGCAATGACCGAGGAGCCCGTCACAGTCGGTGTACTCAGCCTCCACACGAGCAAGGAGTCGAAGGCCATCCTGAACGCCGTCGAGGCGCTCGGGCACGAGGGGGTGTGGCTCCGGGAGGAGAACCTGACCGTCTCCGTCGAGGGCGGCGAGGCGGTCCTCGAGCCCGACGTCGACGTCGTCGCGAACCGGATGTTGCTCTCGAACACCGAGCAACCCTGCGAGCTGCTGGGCATCGCGAGCACGCTGTCGAGTCTGCGCCCGACGCTGAACGAACCCCAGCACGTCATGACCGCGTTCCACAAGTTCGCGACGGCGGCGGCGCTCGCCGAGGCGGGCATTCAGGTGCCGGACGCGCTGCTCGCGCTGGACGCGGACAACCTGAACGAGGCGCGCGGGCGCTTCGGCGACGAGGCGGTCTACAAGACGGCCATCGGGACGCACGGCGGCGGCACGTGGAAGGTGGGCCGCGAGGAGCAGGTCAACCCAGTCGTCGGGGAGCGCTACGCCTTCCTGCAGAGCCTCATCGAGCGCGACGGCGAGAAGCACGCGGACCTCCGGGTCTACGTCGTCAACGGCGAGGTCGTGGCGGCGATGCGCCGCTACGCCCCGGAGAACGACTGGCGGACGAACGTCGCGCTCGGCGGGAGCGTGGAGGCCGTCGAGGACCTCCCCGCGGAGGTCGCGGAGATGGCCGCGGAGTCCGCCGAAGTCGTCGGCCTCGACTATGCGGGCGTCGACATCGTCGAGGGCGAGGACGGCTGGTTCGTCCTCGAGGTGAACCCGACGGCGGGCTTCAAGGGCCTGTTCAAGGCGACAGGCGTCAGCCCCGCGCCCCACATCGCCCGTCTCGCCATCGAGGAAGCCGGCGGCGCCGTCGAGGAGGAGCGTGTCGCGGAGCTCAGCGCACGCTTCGACACCTCGATGCCGAGCGGGATGCCCCGGAAAGCGATGGAGTCCGTCGAACCCAGGCAGGTCGTCGGCTACACCGAGGAAGTCCTCGTCTCGGGGACGAGCGGCACCGAGCGCGTCGTCGCGAAGTCCGACACCGGCGCGTCGCGCACCAGCATCGACACGACGCTCGCCGCGAAAATCGGCGCCGGCCCCATCAAGTCGATGACGAAGGTGAAGTCCGGGAGCGTGAAGTCCGGGAAGTCGCGGCCCGTCGTCGATATCGTCGTCGGCGTCGGCGGCGACCGCCACACCGTCGCGGCCTCCCTTGAGGACCGCTCACACATGGAGTACCCGCTCCTGCTCGGGCGCGACATCCTCGAACACTATCAGGTGGACGTCACGCGGCGCTTCGAGGAGCCCGCGGCGGACGCCGGCGAGCGTGAGGAGGAATAGCTAGATCGGCTCCTCGAAGTAGCAGTAGACGCCGATGGCGGCGGCGACGACGACGGCGACGACGAGCCCCCACGTCCCCTCCTTGCGGAGGAGGAGGAACCAACTGGCGAGGAAGACGGCGCGCCCCAACCAGACGAGGTCGAGGGCGCGGTGGTACCAGCCGTGGAGTTCCCGTTCGTACTCGTCGGCGAGGAAGAAACCGACGACGGCGGCGAGACCGACGGCGGGCACGTAGACGAGGAGTGACGTCTCCACTCACCGACACCCCCGGTCCCGCACGTTCCCATCCATCACGTCGAGGTGACGCACCCCGTCGCACTAAAAGAGGGGCTTCACCGCGGACGCCTACTGGGTCGGAGGATGGCGGGCGTGCCGGCGGCCCTTGAACAGCGAGAGGTCGACGGCGTTCGCCATCGCCTCGTAGCCGGCGTCGCCGGGGTGGAGGTGGTCGCCGCTATCGTACTTCGGGAGCATCCGGTCGGGCCGGTCGGGGTCGCGGATGGCGGCGTCGAAGTCGATGACGCCGTCGAAGACGTCGCTCGTCCTGATGAACTCGTTGACGGCTTCGCGTTTGGCCTCGCCGGCCGCGGAGTCGTAGGCGTCGCCGTAGATGTCGCCGCTCCCGTAGGTCGGCGTGAGCGTCCCCGCGAAGACGTTGATGCCACGGGCGTGGAGTTGGACGGCAATCTGTCGCAGGCCGTCGATGATGGCGTCGGCGCTGACCGCGGGCGGCCGCTGACCGATGTCGTTGATGCCCTCGAGCAGGACGACGTCAGTAACGCCGGGTTGTGCGAGGACGTCGTGGTCGAGTCTGGCGAGTGCGTTGTTCCCGAACGACCCGGAGGCGAGCGAGTCGTGCAGGACGCGGTTCCCGGAGATGCCGGCGTTCACGACCGAGCGGTGGATGTCGTCGCGTTCGGTGAGGCGCCGCGCGAGGTAGTCCGGCCAGGTGTGGTCGGCACCGTCGGTCGAGTTGAAACCGTCGGTGATGGAGTCGCCGAGCGCGACGATGGTGCCGACGTTCTCGCGCGTGACGACGTCGACACCCTTCAGGAAGAACCAGGAGTGGCCGACGCTCGAGAAGCCCGCGCCACCGGTGGCGGCGGCACGGTCGCCGTCGGCGGCGTAGGCGGTGTGGAGCGCGAGCGGGTGGAACGTCGCCGGCCCGGTCGCGTCGGGCGTGTAGAGGCTGACGAGGAGGTCCTGGTCGGCGGCCACGTCGAGGCGGACCGGGTCGCTGTAGGCCTCGGCGCCGGCCGGGACGAGGACGGACTCCTCGCCGCCGAAGGTGAGCGTCCGGGTCGTCCCGGGGACGACGCTCGCGCCAGCGTCGCGGACGCCGACCGTCACCCGGTCGAACGTGACCGGCCGGTCGCCGTACTGGTTGGTAAGGCGGATGCGGACGCCGTCGCCGCCGACGCTCGTGTGGACGACCTGTCGGAGCGTCTGGTCCGAGAAGCCGGTGCTCGACGGCCCGGCGTCGGCCGGTGGAACGGGTGCCGCGCTCCACGTTCCGACGAGGCGTTCGTTCGGCTTGACTGTGTTCGCGTCGTCGGAGTCACCGTCGGACTGTGCTGCGGCGCCGGACCCGACGAGCCCGAGGCCCGTGGCGGCGCCGACCGTCTTGATGAACGAGCGTCGTTCGACCATCGCCTGAGCCATAAACATAACGGATAATAATTTTGTCTAAAGATGGCCTAGAATAGATTTATTAGCCGGGTTGCCGACGAGAAGTCGCACCCGTCGCCGTGCCGAATCGCCGCGCCGTCCCAGTTACTCCTCTGCCTTCCAGACGTAGCGTGTCGCGTAACTCCGGTAGGGCACCCAGCGCTCGGCGTAGTCGCGCATCTCGGCGCGCGTCTCGTGGCCATAGAGGTTCGTCATGCCCTTCCGGACGCCGAGGTCGCCGACGGGGAAGACGTCCTCGCGGCCGAGGGCGAAGAGGAGGAACATGTCGGCGGTCCAGTCGCCGACGCCGTACACCTCGCCGAGTTCGGCGCGCACCTCGTCGTTCGTGTGGTCGGCGAAGTCGCCGTGGTCGATACCCTCGGGATAGCGCTCGGCGAGTTCGCGGAGCGCGCGGACCTTCGTGTCGCTGAGGCCGGCCTCGCGGAGGGCGTCCGGGTCGGCGTCGCGGATGCTCGCCGGTGCGAACTCCACGACGTCGCGCAGACGCTCGCGGACGGCGGCCGCGGATTCGAGCGAGACGGACTGGTTGGTGACGGCGACGACGAGACGCTCGAAGGGGTCGTCGGCGCGCTCGGGGCCGAGTTCACCGTGCGTCTCGTAGAGCGGGCGGAGACCGTCGTCGTTCCGGACGACAGCATAGGGGTCGGTGGTGTCCGAATCGTCCATACCGACGGCAGGCGTTCCGCGCGGCTATGCTTGTCGGACGGTGCGAACACCGTTCCGCCGACCGTGTAGACAGTGGGGTTTGGTACCAGGCCAATCCATCGTGGGCATAACGTTCACGGGGGCAGGTGGCGAGTGTCCGCCATGGACGTCGAGGACATCGAGACAGTCGCGGTTCTCGGTGCCGGCACGATGGGGCACGGCATCGCCGAAGTCGCCGCGCTCGCCGGCTTCGAAGTCGCCCTCCGCGACATCAAGGAGGAGTTCGTACAGGCGGGCTACGAGGAGGTCCGCTGGAGCCTGGAGAAACTCGTCGAGAAGGACGAACTGACCACCGAGGAGGCGGACGCCGCGCTCGAGCGCGTCGACCCCGTCGTCGACCTGGAGGAGGCGGTGGCGGACGCGGACGTCGTCGTCGAGACGGTGCCGGAGAAGGTGGACGTGAAGAAGAACGTCTACCGGGAGGTGAGCCAGTACGTCGCCGAGGACGCACTCATCGCGACGAACACGTCTGCGCTCTCCGTGACGGAGCTCTCGGAGGTCGTCGAGCGCCCGGAGCGCTTCTGCGGGATGCATTTCTTCAACCCGCCGATTCGGATGCAACTCGTGGAGGTGATTCCGGGCGCGCACACCCACGACGAGACGGTCGATGCGGCGATGGAGTTCGCGCGGGCGATGGGGAAGACACCGATTCACGTCAACCACGACACGCCCGGGTTCGTCGTCAATCGCGTCCTCGTCCCGCTGCTGAACGAGGCGGCGTGGATCGTCCATAACGGCGATGCGACGGTCGAGGAGGTCGACTCGACGGCGCGCTACGGCATCGGCCTGCCGAACGGCGCGTTCCGTCTCGCCGACCAGATCGGCCTCGACGTCGCGACGGACGTCCTCGACTATCTCCACGCGGAACTCGGCGCGGCCTACGAGCCTTGCCCGCTCCTCCACGAGCACGTGCAGGCGGGCGACCTCGGGCGGAAGACCGGGCGCGGGTTCTACGACTACGAGGACGAGGATGGGCCGACCATCCCGACGGACGAGGCGCGCGACGACGTCGAGCGCCGCCTGCTCGCGGTGATGGCGAACGAGGCGGCGAAGCTCGTCGGCGACGAGGTGGCGACGCCCGAGGAGATAGACGAAGCGATGATGCTCGGCGCGGGCTTCCCCGAAGGCCCGGCGAAGCTCGCCGATCGCGCGGGCCTCGTCACTCTCTATGAGACGCTCGCGGAACTGCAGGGCGAGACGGACGCGGCGCGCTACGCGCCCGCCGAGGAGCTCGTGCGGCGGGCGGGCGCGGGCGAGAACTTCCACCACGAAATCTCCGAAATCGAGGAGGAAACGGCGTTCAACGACATCACGCTCGACATCCGCGACCGAGTCGGGCACATCACGCTCGACCGCGAGCATCGGATGAACACCATCACGGCCGAACTCCTCGACGAACTCGTGGAGGCCGTCGACGCCCTCGAGGACGACCCGGAGGTCCGGGCGATTCTCGTGACGGGCACGGGCGAGGCGTTCAGCGCGGGCGCGGACGTCCAGCGCATCGCGGGGAACGCGGACGCCGTCGAGGCCGTCGAACTCGCGCGGCAGGGCCAGCAGGCGTTCGCGCGCTTCGAGGAGTGCGAGATGCCGGTCGTCGTCGGCATCGAGGGCTACTGTTACGGCGGCGGGATGGAGCTCGCGGCCTGCGCGGACCTCCGGGTGGCGAGCCACGACTCCGAACTCGGGATGACCCAACACGACATCGGCCTCCTGCCGGGGTGGGGCGGCACCCAGCGCCTCCCGGACATCGTCGGCGAGGGCCGCGCGAAGGAGATGATTCTCACCGCCGAGCGCTATCCACCGGAAGAGATGGCGGACTACGGCTTCCTGAACGAGATCGTGGAGGCGAACCACCTCGAGGAGCGGGCGTTCGAACTCGCGCGCGACCTCGCGGCGGGGCCGCCGATTGCCCAGCGCTACACGAAGCGCGCGATTCGCGCGGGCCGCGAGAGCCGCGAGGCCGGCCTCGAAGCCGAGGCACAGGCGTTCGGCCAGTTGTTGAACACCGAGGACCTCATGGAGGGCATCACGGCGTTCATGGGCGAGCGCGAGCCCGAGTTCGAGGGGAACTGAGCGTCAGTCGGCGCCCGCGACGGCCTCCTCGGGCGCCGCAACGGCCCGCCGGAGCGAGTCGCCCCGAACGAGCAGGCCGAGGACGGCGAGCGCGACGAGGCCGGCGCCGAGGAAGAACGGCGTCTCGACGCCGTAGTGGCCCCCGAGGTAGCCGGAGAGGACGGGCGCGAACGCCGCACCGAACCAGCGCAGGGAGTTGTAGGACGCCGAGGAGACCGAGCGCGAGTAGGGCGAGACGTCGATGGCGAGCGTCGTGAGGACGGCGTTCGCGACGCCGCAGAACAGCCCGGAGAGCACGACGAGCGCGAGCCGACCCTGTGGGCCGACGAGCCCCATCGCGGCGAGCACGCCGACGAACCCGGCGAGCGTCGCACCGATGGTGGTGACGGCGCCGTAGCGCGCGACGAGACGGTGGGAGACGCCGACGGACCCGACGGCGAGGAGCGCGCCCCAGCCGAAGAAGGTGAGGCCGAGACCGACGGCGGAGAGGCCGTGGAGCGTCAGCGGCGTGTACGCGAGGACGACGAAGAAGCCGAACGTGTAGAGCATGCCGACGAGCGCGTTCCCGACGACACCGGGGTCGCGGAGCGCGCCGAGGACGTCCGCGACGGACTGGTCGCGCTCCTCGCCCTCGGGGGAGTCGACGGCGAACAGCGTAATCAGGAGCCCGACGGTCGCCATCGCGGCGGCGGCGTAGAAGGGGTAGCGCCACGAGAGCGACCCGAGGAAGCCCCCGAGGAGCGGGCCGGACGCGATACCCATGCCGAGCGCGCCCTCGAAGAGCGTGATGGAGGAGCCGGTGTCGCCCCGCGAGAGGCCGACGACGATGGCGAGCGCCGTCGTCGTGAAGAGGGCGTTGCCGAGCCCCCAGCCGCCCCGCAGGATTGCGAGCGCCTCGACGTTCGGCGCGAGGCCACAGAGGCCCGCGAAGACGGCGACGAGCGCGACGCCGAGCGCCATCGTCCGCTTGTCGCCGATGCGCGTCGCCACCGCGCCGGAGGCGAGCATCGCGAGCGACATCACGAGGATATAGCTGGTGAAGAGCAGTTCGACCATCGTGTGCGAGGCACCCATCGACTCCGCGATCGTCGGGAGGACGGGGTCGACGACGCCGATACCGAGGAACACGACGAAGGTCGCGAACGCCGCGGCGAGGACGCCGGGCCGGAACCGCCTGAGAGAGGGGAGAATCGTCATCCGTCGGACAGTCGTCCGTGTCGAACAAAGGGCCCGCGGAAACCACCCGCGTTGCCGAGAACGGGGTGGTGACAGGCCACACGGACGCGACGCCGGACGCACGTCGAGAAACCCCTGTGAAGGGGGACCAGTGCTGGTCTGGTTCGACGGGTTTATTATTTCCCCGCCGGAATCAGAGAATGCGCTCGGTTGGTGTAGTCCGGCCAATCATGTTGGCCTTTCGGCAAAATACAGCCGGTTTCGGCCTGAGCTGAACTGGCTGGTTTTGGAAGACAGCCGACGACCAGGGTTCAAATCCCTGACCGAGCATCCATTTCCTCACGACACTACTCGGCGAGCGACGGCCGTGTTCTCGGTATTCACGATTCGTGACCGACAGGGCTTACCGGCGTCGCGGCCCACCCTCGCGTATGTCGTTCGACGAGCTCCCCGAGGGGTGGGTCGTGTGGCACGACGACGGCGGGCGGGCCGTCGTGGTGTTCCGCCCGGACGTCTTCGAGGGCGCAGCCTACGATTCGGCGCACCTTCCGACGCTCTACGTCTCGACGCGCTCCCCGGACGTGCCGATGCGGCGCGGCGACGAACGAACCGACGAGTGGCACGTCGCGTGTACGCTCGAACCGGAAGTCCACGTCGAGGCGCTGGAGTCGAGCCACGAGACGCGCGTGGACGCCGTCGAGGCCGCCGTCGAGGCGGCGCGACGCTTCTCGCGGGGCGACGTCGACTTCGAGGGCGTCTACGCGGCGGCGCCACCACAGGAGTACCTCAGTCGGCTCGCCGAGCTAACGGGCTGACCTCGCCTCCCCGTCGCAGGTCGTACCACGACGTTACTTTCGCCTCGAGGAGGTCGAGCGCCGTTGCCACGGGGAGTATCTCGGTATCCAGCGTGAAGTCTGCGTCCGGCGGGTCCGCTTCGAGCGCGCTGTAGACGGCTTCGACGCCGGCGCGCCCGATGCCGTCGCGCTCCCAGTCGCGCCGGAGGCAGGTGTCGCGGTCGGCGGTGACGTGGACGAGACGGGCGTCCGCAAAGTCACGGAAGCGCTCGCGCCACTCGGGGCGGTGGAAGGTGCCGTCGACGATGCAGTCCCGTGGCTCGCGGGCGCGCTCGTAGAGGCGCTCGTAGGTCCGGGTGCGGTAGGCGTCGGAGTGATAGAGTGCGACGCCGACGCCGCGGCGGGCGAGTCGCCACTGGAGGCGGCGGGCAAGCGTGCTCTTGCCGGCGCCGGGCGGCCCGCAGAGCAGGAGGCGCACGGCGGACATCGGCGCGGCGGGCGCGAAAACCCTGCGGCCGCCGGCGCACGGCGGGCGCGGCGGACGGGACGCTTAACCACGCGGAGGCCGAACGACGATGTATGATTACCCTCCTCGGGACGGCGCTCGCTGAGGTGGGCGCCGAGTTCGTCTATCGTGGCGAGTCGGACGCCTGCGAGGGCTGTCCGTACCGCAAGCAGTGTCTGACGCTCGACGAGGGCGTCCGCTACGAGGTGACGGACGTGCGCGAGGGCGGGCAGACGCTCGACTGCGCGGTCCACGACGACGGCGTCCGCGCCGTCGAGGTCGAGCGCGCCTCGATTACGGCGGCGGTGCCGTCGAAGGGCGCGTACGCGGGGAGCAAGGGGAAGCTCGCAGGGCCGTGTCCGCACGTGGACTGTCCGGGCCACGAATACTGCGTGCCGAAGGGCGCGAGTCAGGACGAAGAGTACCAGATTCGGGAAATCGTCGGCGACCCGCCGCAGGACTACTGCGCGCTCGACCGGGAGTTGACGCTCGTGGAGTTCGCGCCGTCCGAGGGCGACTGACCGATGTTGGGCGCGGGTTCGCCCTCGTAGCCGAACTGGTCCTCGTAGCCGTAGGGCGAGACGAGCACGGGCCAGAAGTCCTCCTCGGCGACGACCGGGTCGCCGTCGGCGGCGGCGAACGTCTCGCCAGCCTCGACTTCGGTGAAGTTCTCGACGAACACCTCGTACTCCTCCGCCTCGGGTTTCGGAATCGGGTCGCCCATCGCGAACGTCGGGAGTTCGCGCGAGACGGTGTCACCGGGGAGCGCGCCGGCGGCGGTGAGGAACTCGCGGGCGAGCGTGTAGGCGTTCTCGGCGGCGGTCTCGGTCCCTTGGAGGCCCGCCTCGACCTCGATGATGTCGGCGTTCGCGGCGAAGAGCCGACCCTGGCCGAAGTCCTCGGTGTCGACGAGCGCCGCGACCGAAAGTTGAGGAACGTACTCCCGGACGTGGTCCTGGCGCCCGTCGGAGACGGCGAAGGGGTCGGCGTGGCTCTGCGTCGAGTGAATGGAGAGCGCTGTCGTCCCCTCGACTTCCTCGGCGAGCGCTTCGGCGACGCGCCGCTCGTGGGCGTCGTCGGGTGTGTCGTCGCCGAACGCCCGGTTCAGGTCGGCATCGACGTACCGGACGCCGTAGTCGAGCGCCAGTTCGTTGGCGACGATGAGCTTCACTGGTCGCTCGACGTCGGGGTCGTCGGCCTCGAGTCGCTCGATGGCGCGCACGCCACATGGCTCGTCGCCGTGGACCCCACCCACGACTGAGAGTTCAGGCGTGCCGTCACCCAACTGGACTACGCGCATTCGGAACCGGCTAGGCGACGGACGCTCAAGTGCGTTCGGGCGTTTCGTTCGTCGCGAGACAGGCTTTATATATCTCTATTTATAATTGACGTGACCGAAACACTCTATAACAATCATGAATGATTCCGAGCTAGCCATACGCATGGTTTCTCAAGACTCGGAATGGACGGGGAGTCGGCGTCGCTACGTGACCACGCTCGGTGCGCTCGGTGCGGCCGGACTCGCGGGCTGTTCGAGTTCCGGCGGCGGTGGGGGCGGCGGCAACGACACCGACGGGGGAAACGAGAGCAACGGCAGCGGCGGTAGTTCCGGCGCGCCGCTCGAACTCCTGCACGGCTGGCTCGGCGGCGACGGCGCGGCCGCCGTGCAGGCGCTCGAACAGGACTTCAAGAACAAGCACCCGGACATGCCGGTCAAGTTCAAGGGTATCGGCGGTGGCGCGAACGTCAGCCTGAACGCCACCATCACGCGCCGTCTGGCGAACAACAACCCGATGAGTTCGTTCGCCAACTGGCCCGGGAAGAACCTCGCGCGCTACGAGGGCGCGCTCTGGGACGTCGAGGAACAGGTCTGGAACGCCGCCGGCCTGAAGGACAAAATCCACGACGCGACCGTCGAGGCGTGTACGGTCAACGGGAAGATGCCGGCCGTCCCGCTCGGCTCCCACCGGATGAACAACCTGTTCTTCAACACGAAGCTCTTCGAGGAGGCGGGCGTCGATGCCTCCTCGCTCGACAGCGTCGATGCGCTCATCAGCGCGCTCGAGAAGGTCAACCAGAACACGGACGCCGCGCCAATGGCGCAGGCGATGAAGGCGCCGTGGACGAACCTCCAGCTGTTCGCCCAGATTCTCACCAGCCAGTCCGGCGTCGAGGCGTACACGAACTTCATCGAGGGGAATCCCGACCGGGCCGCCATCGTCGACGCGCTGGAGTCTCTCAAGACGATTCTGACCAACTACATCAACGACGACTCCTCCTCGATCAGCTTCACGACGGCGAACTCGAAGGTCATCTCCGGGGAGGCCGCCTGTATCCACCAGGGTAACTGGGCGTACGGGATGTACCGCTCCGACGATAGCTTCAACTACAAGGAGGACTGGGACTGGGTGCCCTTCCCGGGGACGGAGGGAATGTACTTCTTCCACCTCGACTCCTTCGTCGTCCCGAAGAACAACCCGACGCCCGAGAAGAGCATCACGTGGATGAAGTACGTCGGCTCGAAGGACGCCCAGATCGCCTACAACAACCCGAAGGGCTCGGTGCCGCTCCGGACCGACGTCGACCCGAACGAGCTCACCGACTTCCTGAAGATGAACTACAACCACCTGCTCTCCGCGGAGCAGCTGCCGCCCACCATCGCACACGGCCTCGCGGTCACGCCCGAGACGCTCGGTGCGTGCAAGAGCGCGTTCGGGAACAACTTCATGGGGCCGTTCAACGTCGAGAAGACCGCTGACGCGCTCGTCGACGCCGTCAGTAGCTAACGCCGTCCTCACCGATTATTTATGGCTACACAGAACACGACAAGCGTCGGGTCGGACTCCGGCGAGGCGTCCCTGTGGACGAAGCTCCGATACGTCCTCAACGGCCAGTTCGTGCGCTCGCTCCCGTTCTGGGGGATTCCGTTCCTCATCATGGGGAGCGCTGTCTACGCCGGTATCGGCTGGAACGTCGCCATCTCCTTCACCGACTACGAGGGGCTGGCGTCCGCGAGCTACGGCCAGCTCGACTTCGAGATGTACAAGCGGGCGTTCCAGAGTGAGACGTTCCAGATGGCGGCCCAGAACACGCTGGTGTTGCTGGTGGTGTTCACCGTCGTCTGTCTCGTCCTCGGCCTCGCGCTCGCCATCCTGCTCGACCGGAACGTCCGCTACTCCGAGTCGATACAGACGATCTACCTGCTGCCGATGGCGCTCTCGTTCGTCGTCACCGCCCAACTCTGGGTGTGGATGTACGACCCGAACAGCGGCATCGTCAACCTCATCGTCACCGGACTCGGGTTTTCCGCGATCGACTTCCTCGGGAACCCGAAGCTCGCGCTCGCGGCGGTCATCTTCGCGCTCGTCTGGCAGTTCAGCGGCTACGCGATGGTCGTCTACCTCGCGGGCCTCCGCTCGATACCCACCTCGCAGTTCGAGGCCGGGATGATCGACGGCGCGAGCACCGCGCGCATCTACTGGCGGGTCATCATCCCGCAGTTGCGCGCGTCCTCGGTGAGCGCCGCCGTCGTCCTCATGGTGTTCGCCCTGAAGGCGTTCACCTTCCTCTACGCGTTGACCGGCGTCTTCCGCCCGCCGACCGGCACCGACATCCTGGCGACGCTAATGGTCCGTCAGGCGTTCAAGTACACGCAGTGGGCGTACGCGGCCGCCATCGCCACGATGCTGCTCATCATGGCGCTCGGCGTCATCGCACCGTACCTCTACTACCAGCACAAGCACGGGAGCCTCTGAGATGTCCGTCTCCACACCCACATCCGACGACGTCGTACAGTGGTACACGAACCTCTCGTGGAAGCGCGCGGCGCTCTACGCGCTCGTCGTCTTCTTCGTCGCGTTCTTCCTCGCGCCCCTGGAGACCGGCGTCATGACGGCGTTCAAGTCGGACGCCGCCGTCTCGCGAACCCTGCCGTTCCTCCCGCCGTTCGGCGACGGGTTCGCGCTCGACAACGCGCAGTTCGCGTGGAACCGGCTCAAGGGCCCGCTCGTCAACTCGCTCGTCATGTCGATCCCGGCGACGATACTCACCGTCATCTTCGCGAGCATGGCGTCCTACGGGCTGACGATGGTCGAATGGCGCGGCCAACTCGCCGTCCTCAGCCTCTTCATCGTCGGCATCTTCGTGCCCTACCAGGCCGTCCTCGTCCCGCTCGCGCGCTTCTGGAACAACATCTTCCCGCTCGGGTCGATGATCAGCTCCTCGGTCGCGGCGTTGCCGTTCTTCACCACGGAGCACGCCGTGCTCGTGCCGCTCATCATCACGCACGTCGCCTACGGCATCCCCATCATCACCATCCTCTTCCGCTCCTACATGCAGACCCTGCCGAGTTCGCTCGTCGAGTCCGCGATGATCGACGGCGCGAGCGTGACGAAGATCTACTACCGCATCATCGTCCCGCTCTGCAAGCCGATGTTCGGCGTGGTCTTCATCTACCAGTTCACCCAGATATACAACGAGTTCCTCTTCTCGCTGACGCTCATCGGGAACGCATCGAGCGAGGCGGCGACAGTGACGCTCGTCCTGCCGGCGCTCGGCGCGTCCATCAGCGGCGTCGACTACGGTATCCGGATGGCCGCGTCGTTCCTCGCCGCGCTCCCGACGCTGATCATCTACGTCGCGTTCGCCGAACAGTTCGCGAAAGGACTCGCTACGGAGGCCTGACACTATGGGAGAAATCAACATCTCGAACCTGACGAAACGCTTCGGTGACGTGACCGCAGTCGACGACTTCGACATCGACATCGAGGACGGCGAGTTCCTCGTGCTCGTCGGCCCGTCGGGCTGTGGGAAGTCCACGACACTGCGCTGTATCGCCGGACTGGAGTCGCCCTCGGAGGGCAACATCTACTTCGACGGTGACGACGTCACCTATCGCGTCCCGCAGAACCGCGACGTCGCGATGGTCTTCCAGGACTACGCGCTCTACCCGCACATGACCGTCCACGACAACATGAAGTTCGGCCTCGAGGAGGAGCCGGACTACACGGACGAGGAGCGCGACGCGCGCGTCGAGGAAGTCGCGGACCTCCTCGACATCTCCGAACTCCTCGACCGCAAGCCCACAGAACTCTCCGGCGGCCAGCAACAGCGGGTCGCGCTCGGTCGCGCCATCGTCCGTGACCCCGCGGTGTTCCTCATGGACGAGCCGCTGTCGAACCTCGACGCGAAGCTCCGCGCGACGATGCGCACGGAGCTCCAGCAGCTCCAGGAGGACCTCGGCGTCACCACCGTCTACGTCACCCACGACCAGACGGGGGCGATGACGATGAGCGACCGGATGGCCGTCATGGACGGGGGCGAACTCCAGCAGGTCGGCGAGCCGCTCGAGCTCTACCACGAGCCGGCGAACCTCTTCGTCGCGGAGTTCCTCGGCGAACCGAACATGAACCACGTCGCGGGCGAGATCGACGGCGAGCGCTTCGTCAGTGAGGAGTTCACCTACGAGTTCGACGCGGACATCCTCGACGCCGTCGGCGACACCGGGGACGTCGTCTTCGGCGTCCGCCCGGAGTCCATCGAGATTCGCGAGGAGCACGCGTCCTCGCCCGGCCCCCACGAGTTCGAGATGACGGTGGACGTCGTCGAGCCGATGGGCAACGAGCACGTCGTCCACCTCGACTTCGGCCGGGAGCGCTCGATGGACGACTCGCTCATCGGCATCGCGGACGGCATGCGCCGCATCGAGGAGGGCGACACCGTCACCGTCCACCTCCCCATCGACGCCGTCCACGTCTTCGACGCCGAGACCGGCGAGGCGCTTCACAACCGCCGCGTCGACTTCTCGGAGAAGTCCGAGGACGGGACGAGTACCGCACGCGTCTGAGGCTCCCGCGGCCCCGGCGATAGCGTTAGGGGCTCGGAGCGGCAATCCGTCGGCGTGAGCGACCACACCCGCGACGACGCCGTCGCCCCGCCCACCACTGGGTCACCGACCGGGTGGGACCGCGAGCGCATGGCGTCGAACGGGTGGGCGCACGGCACGCTCCGGCGAGCGACCCTCCACGGCGTCCGCCTCTACAACGCCGGCGACTACCACGCCGCCCACGACTGTTTCGAGGCGGAGTGGTACAACTACGGCAGCGGCACCACCGAGAGCGCGTTCTGCCACGGGATGGTGCAGGTCGCCGCCGGCGCGTACAAACACGTCGACTTCGACGACCAGGCCGGGTTGCGCTCGCTCTTCGACACCGCACGTCAGTATCTCGCCGGCGTCCCCGACGATTTCTACGGCGTCGACGTCCGGGACGTCCGCGCGACGCTCGCCACCGCACTCCAAGACCCGGGTGAGATCGAGGGCTGGCGCATCACCCTTGACGGCACCCGTCCGGACGCGACAGAGCGAGACTACGCCTACGCCGAGCGCGTCGAGTAGAGCGAAACCGCGTCGTTTAACCCACCGCGCACGTACCCTCAGAGTGCGCGCGAGGGTAGCCAAGCTCGGCCAACGGCGACGGACTCAAGATCCGTTCCTGTAGAGGTTCAAGGGTTCGAATCCCTTCCCTCGCACGTCATGGTGCGGCGACGCACCCATCGTGCGGAAGTCCAGGACGGACTTCCCTCGCACAACCTTCCTACTGACCCACTCGGCGAGCGACGGCGTCGTCGTCTGCGCGGACCCGAACGTTTTCGAGACGGCGGGCGTTCTCTCGGGGTATGGACGAACACGCGCGTGTCGCGGAGGCGGCGGCGACGGCCGGTGCGGAGGTCGCCCTCGGCGGCTTCCGCACGGAGATGGACGTGGAGACGAAGGAGTCGAAGACGGACGTGGTGACGGCGTTCGACCGGGATGCCCAGCGGGCGGTCATCGACATCGTCCGGGAGTCCCACGCGGAGGACGCCATCGTCGGCGAGGAGGAGGACGAACTGAAGGAGATTCCCCAGTCGGGGCCGTGTTGGGTGGTCGACCCCATCGACGGCACGAGCAACTTCGTGACCGGGATTCCGCTGTGGGCGACGAGCGTCGCGGCCGTCGAGGACGGCGAGCCGGTCGCGGCGGCGAACGTCCTGCCGGCGGTGGACGACGTCTACGCGACGGACGGCGAGACGGCGACGCTGAACGGCGAGGAAATTTCGGTGAGCGCGGCGGACGACCCGGAGACGTTCACGGTGGCACCGACGCTCCGGTGGTCGCGCGCGAAGGCCGAGCGCCTCGGGGGGGTGTGCGGCGAAATCGTCGCGAATTACGGCGACCTGCGGCGCTTCGGGAGTGCGCAGGTGACGCTCTCGATGGTGGCGGCGGGCCAGATCGAGGCGGCGGTCTCGGCCGAGGTGAGCAACCCGTGGGACACGGTCGCGGGCGTCGCGCTGATCCGCGCGGCGGGCGGGACGGTGACGGACGTCCACGGTGAGCGCTGGACGTCGACGAGCGAGGGGCTCATCGCGTCGAACGGCGCGGCCCACGACGCGCTCGTGGAGACGGCGCGCACGGCGCTCGACTAGGGCCGGACCGGAATTAGTAAGGGACGTCTCGTCCGTTACTCGGGCATGAGCTTTCCCGAGTCGGACGCGGAGCGAGCGTGGACGGCCGCGCTCGCCGTCGCCGTCGTCGCCCTCGTCGGCGGGTCGCTCGTCTTCCCGGACCGCGTCTACGGCGGGTTCGTCTGGCACTACTTCTGGGGGCCGGTGTACGCCGACGCCCACAGCGCGAGTTGCGCGGTCTGGAACGGCGGCGCACAGACGCTCCTCTACGAGAGCGCGGAGTGCGCGGCAGCCTCGGGCATCGTCGCGGAACCGGGCTACACGCTCGTCTCCGAGGTGGGCTACGCGCTCACGCTCGTCTTCATGCTCACCGGCGTCGTCTTCCTTCTCCGGCGGCTGAACGTCGGCGAGTCCTACAGTTTCCTCTACGCGCTCTTCCCGTTCATGCTGTTCGGCGGGGCGCTCCGCGTCGTCGAGGACGCGAACGACGCCGTCGCGGGCGCGTTCCTCGGCTATCCGCTGAACGCCTTCCTCATCAGCCCGATCATCTACTTCACGGTGTTCTTCCTCACGGTCGCGGCGCTCCTCCTCGCGGTGTGGCTCTCGCGCGCGGGCTACACGGACGGCTACGACCGCCCGCTCTTCGCGTTCGGGACGGCGTTCCTCGTCCTGACGATTGCTTACCTCTGTGTGCTCGTCGTCGTCGACTCGAGCGTCGAATTCCACCCCGTCTTCACGGTGCTGACGTTCGTCATCGCCGGCCTCGTCACCGCCGTCGACTACTGGTTGCTCACGAACTACGCCCCGGACGTCCTCTCCGGGACCCGTTTCGCGGGCATCGTCATCGTCTTCGGGCACGCCGTCGACGGCGCGTCGAACGTCCTCGGCCTCGACTTCGGGAAGGAACTCGGCCTGCAGTACGACCTCTACCCGAAGCACCCCGTGAACAAGTTCGTCGTCGACGTGACGAGTCAGTACCTCCCGACGTCCGTGACGCAGGTGACGGGGAACGCGTGGCCGTTCCTCCTCCTGAAACTCGTCGCCGCGACGTTCGTCATCTCGCTGTTCGACGAACGCATGTACGAGGAGAACCCGCGCTACACGGTCCTCCTCCTCGTCGCGGTGCTCGCCGTCGGCCTCGGTCCGGGCACACGCGACATGCTCCGCGCGACGTTCGGGGTGTAATCCGACTCGGAGAGTCGGACGGAAACGCGAGCGCGTCGCTTCGCGAAACTGCGATTCTTACGGGAACGGGTGGTGGCGTCTGTCCGGTCGCGCCTCGAAGCCCAGTTGTGCTGGCACGTCGCGTGCGCGCTCGCCGAAGTAGGCGTCGCCGAAGAAGAGCGGTTGGGCCCCGGGCACGAGTACGCGGACGGCGCGGAAGCCGACGCTCGCGACGTCCCGCGTGGTGAGGTCGCTCGCGTAGGCGCCGAGGCCGGCGTCGGCGAGCCGGTCGAGCACCGCGTCGAGTTCGGCGGTGCCGGTCGGCGGGTCGGCAGGGCCGACGTCCGCGAGCGCCACCGTCGCGTCGGCGTCGATGAAGTCACGTGCCTCCCGGGGGAAGTCGGCGTACTCGCCGATGGCGCCCTGCTCGCGTGTCGCGCGCTCGCGGCCCATGTCCCGGAGTTCGACCCAGTTCTGGACGGCCTCGCAGAGCGCGCCCCGGGCGGCGTCGGCGGCGTCGAGGCTCGCGGCGCTCCCGAGTGCGAACTGCGGCCAGTCGCCCTCGCGATGGACGGCGACGGCCACCACGGGCACGTCGACGTCCTGCGTGCAGAGGAGCGCGGTCACGTCCAGCCCCTCCGCGCCCGCGCGGCGCGCGAGCGTCCGGTATGCGTCGTCGGCGACGTCGAGTTCGAGCGGCTCGAACGTCGAGTACCACGCGAGCATCGTCGCGTCGCGCTCGACCGTCTCGTAGAGCCCGGAGAGGAGGGCTTGGGTCGGGTCGTTCCCGAGGCCGAGGCCGGTCGTGAGCGCGGGACGGTGTGTCTCCTCGGGCGGTGGGAAGTGGACGAACTCCGCGGGAAGGAGGGCGTCCTCACGGGTCGTGAGGTCCACGCCGGACACCCAGCGGAGCGTCGCCTCGGGGTCGACGTTCGGCGCGTCGTCGGGGCGGACGAACGCCTCGGGGGAGAGCGCGTCCGGGTGCGTGGGTTTCGCCACCTCGAAGTCCTGTCCACGGTAGACGGCCGCACAGTAGCGTTCGAGGCCCTCGCCGGCGGCCTTCACGAAGGCGTCGTCCCAGTCGAGGCCGACGCCCGCCGCGAGGCCCTGACTGCTCGCCTCACCCACGACGCCGGTGTCGGCGGTGGTCGCCATGTAGTAGGGTGCGGGGTAGGTCTCGCGCTCGCCGATTTCGGTGACGATGCCCGTCCGAGCGTCGACGGCGGCCTCGGCCTTCGCGACGGCGTCGTCGAGTGTCGTCTCCTCATGGGCTCGACCGGGGTCGCCGTAGCGTTCGTGGGTCCCGCAGTCGCAGAACGGCACGGGCGTGAACGCGTGCTCGGCGTGGGGGACTTCGACGGCGATGCCGGCGAGCGATGGGTCCTCGAGGAGGTCGAGCGCGCGCTTCCCGGCGAGCGCGCCGGCGTAGCGGACGCTGGAGCGCGCGGCGCTCGGGTCCTCGGCGGTGTCGGGCCCGGTCGCCGCGACGCGTTGGTGGAGGCAGGCGAAACAGCCCGAGTCGGGAGAGAAGGCGGAGACAGCGGCGTCGACCGCGTCGAGGGCGTGGCCGCCGAGGCCGCCGACTTCGAGGGCGACCCACGGGGTGTCGCCGACGCGGGCGCGCTCGTTCGCGGTGAGGAAGCCCTCGTTGCCGGCGAGGCCGACGACGACGGCGACGTCCGCTTCGGTGACGGCGGCGAGGTCCGTGCCGGCCGACTCGAAGTCGGCGTCCGCGAACGCGTCACGGGCGGCGTCGGCGGCCGCACCGCTCCCGACGACGGCGTAGGTGCGTGGCATGGCTAGCACTCACTGGGCAGGAGCGCGCCAAAAAACGGGTGGATGTGGTGCGACGAGTTAGCGGAGGATGGTCTGCGCGACGTTCGCCAGCTCGGACGGCGGGGCGTCCTGCAGGCGGTCGTCGGCGAGCTTGAGACGCAGGCGCGGGCGGCCGACGTCGATGGGGACCTTCTCGGTGTCGATGAGGCCCATGTCCTCGAGCTTCGTCTTCGTGCGGCTGAAGGTCGCCTTCGAGGCGATGCCGACGTCCTCGCCCCACTTCGAGATGTCGTAGAGGAGGACGCGGTTTTTCGCCGCGACGAGGAGGCTCACGGTGACCTCGTCGAGGCCGTCGCCGTCGCCACGGGCCGTCTCCATCGAGGCCATGACGTCGTCGAAGTCACCCTCGACTTCGGGGCTGATTTCCTCGTCGAGCGTCTGGCGGACCCGCGAGATGGCGGGCGTGCGGAGCGTGTACTCCTCCGCGTCGTCCCAGTCGCCCTCGACGGCGCCGAGCGCCACGGGGACGAACTCCGCATCGTCGGTGACGAGGCCGGCGGTCTGGTCGCCCGCGGTGACGAGCGCGACGACGCGGTCGTCGGTGACGAGGAGCGAGGAGCGCGAGAGGTCGTCCGCCGTACGGAGCGTGAGTACGTCGTTCTCGATGAGGTCGGCGGTGTTGCTCGCGACGAGGAAGTCGTCCATGACGTCCTTCAGCAGTCGGTCGTCGGCGAGCAGCCGCGTCTCCGGGAGCGGGCCCTCGAAGTGGGTGGCCGCGTCGACGAAGCTCTCGATGGCGTCCGCCGACGGGTTGACCACGAAGAGCTCGTCGGGTTCGTCGTCGAAGACCTCCCCCAGGATGTCCTCGACGCTGGTTCCGAGTAGATTCGCTGTCATGCCTGTCTACGACTAAGACTTCCCGACATATATAATTTTATCCTATAGACTATGAACTGAACATCCGGGACCGCTGTATAATCGGTCTTGACGGGCTAGCACGCCGTTAGACGATACGGCCTTCGCGCAGCATCGAGAGCACCTCGTCCGACCAGTAGAACTCGCCCTCGTAGATTGTCGGGACCTCGACGTGTTCGAGGAGCGAGCAGGTGTCGTCCCACGAGAGTTCCACCGTCGTCTCGTTCCCGCAGAGGCGGAAGGCCTCCTCGCCGGGCGCGAACACCTGATAGGTGGCGCCGTGTGACCACGGCGACCCCGCCTCGTAGGTCACCTCGAAACGCCCGGTTTCGAGGCGTTCGACCGTGAGCGTCGCCGGGATGTAGGCGTCGGACTGCGTGACGACCTGCGTGCCGTCGCCGACGACGGCGTAGTCCTTACCCATCATGATGCGCCGGCGCGCGAGCCGAATCGCGCGCTCGATGCTGAAGCCGTTGACGAGCATCCGCGCGAACGCCGTCCCGACCTTCGCCGCCTGCTCGTCGAGCACCTTGCGGAACGTTACCGCGCCCGCGACGCTCCCCTTCTCCACGAGGTCGAGTCCCTCGTAGTAGGAGCCACAGGCGTTCAGGAAGAAGGTCTGGGCGTTCGACTCGTCGATGTCCGAAATCGAGAGGTTGCCGTCCGCACAGCGCAGTCCCTCCACCTCACAGTGGCCGATGTAGTGGACGAAGTCGTTCGGCTGTGCGAACAGCTCCGCGAGCTCGTCGCACGTCAAGTCCTCGACGAGCGTCAGGTCCATCGGGACGTCCTCGGCGCGCTCCCGGTAGATTTCGGCGACCCGGGAGTGCTCGCCCGACATCTCGGCGTCGTTCAACACGACGGTGACGGAGATGGTGTCGTCGTCCGCGCCGAGGTAGGAGAGCTTGTTCTCGTAGGCCGCCGGGCGCGTCTTGAAGACGTCGATGGGGGTGCCGTCGGCCATCCAGCCGTGGACGCGGCCGCGCCGGAGTCGCGGTTTCACCATGTCGATGCTCGCGATGGGGCCGGGCGCCTCCCGGTAGAAGTCGTCGAGCGAGCGCTCCATCAGCTCCTTGCCCTCGAGCGCCGCTGTCTCCGGCGGGTAGACGTGCGAGAGTCGATTGAGGAGGAAGGGGAGCGACTGGGCGTGCTCGAAGGACGGCTCGACGTACATCGCGAGGTGCCAGTCCGGCAGCTCCGACTTTACGAGGTTGTACGGGACGTTGAGGTAGGTCTGGAGGCGCTCGCCGATGGACTGGTCGTAGACGGCCTCGGCATCGATGTCGAGGCGCTCGAGCAACTCGGACTCCTCGACGGTCATCCCGTGTGGGCCGCTCCCGCGAACGAGCGCGTCCAGCCAGAACAGCCGTTCGACGAGTTCCGGCACCTGCTCAACGGGGTCGATGAAGTCGTGGCGCACCCCCAACTCGTCGACGCGGACGTGCGGGGAAGCGCCCGCCTCGACGTGGACGTCCGCGGAGAGGTAGAACGCGAGCGGCGAGGCGACGAACAGCGTCTGCATGTCGTCCGGCAGGACGAGCTCGACGCCGGTGTCGGGCATCTGTTCGGCGACGGAGTCGGGGACATGGGTCTCCTCGCCGAACTCGACTGTCGGCGGGTGGCGACGCATCGTCTGGAAGGTCCGGTCGGGCGTCGTCGTCCGGTGGGCGGCGCCGAACGTCGAGAGGGCCGTCGCGAGGCCCTCGGTGGTCTTCGGGACGGTGACCGTCTCCGTGGGTGCGCGGACGAAACTCCGGAACCCGATGGTGACGGAGCGTTTGAACGGGAAGGACACCTCGACCTCGTAGCGGTCGCCGTGGCGCACGACGGTGGCGGGGCCGTCGAAGCGCACGTAGGCCTTGATGCTGGCGTCGATGTCGAGGACGTAGGTGCCGGTATCGAGCGAGAGGCGGTCGCGGTCGGCGCCGATTTCGTAGGACTCGCCGCTGTCCACCTCCAGAATGGAGACGAACATCGACGGGAGGACGAAGGAGCTGACCGTGCCGGTGGCTGTGGCGTCGACAGGCTGTGAGATGGTGCGGGGGACCCCACCGGACTGCCAGTCGGGTGCGCGCACGACTAACTCGCGTTTCGCACTGTCGACCGCACGGACACCGTCGTCAGTCACCTCCCACTCGATCACGCGGTGTGGGACTACAGGGACGGCGCATATATTTCTGTCGAGGACGGCCCGTGATTTAGTACGCTTCGTGAGCCAGTGACATTATGCCGACGGCGGTTTCGGCCGGAGTCAGGTGGGTTTAAGCTTGCCGCGGGGCCTGTCTGTAGCATGAGCTACGACCGGGTTCGGGCAGCGGACGAGGAGGTCGCCGACGCGCTCGTCGGCGAGCGCGAGCGGCAGAACGACACCCTCGCGATGATCGCGAGCGAGAACCACGTCAGTGAGGCCGTCCTCGAAGCCCAGGGGAGCGAACTCACGAACAAGTACGCCGAGGGCTACCCCGGCGAGCGCTACTACGGCGGCTGTGAGTACGCCGACGAGGTCGAGGAACTCGCCATCGAGCGCGCGAAGGAGCTCTGGGGCGCCGAGCACGTCAACGTCCAGCCCCACTCGGGCTCCTCCGCGAACATGGGCGTCTACTTCGCCGTCCTCGAACCCGGCGACAAGATTCTCAGTCTCGATTTGACCCACGGTGGGCACCTCTCGCACGGTCACTCCGTCAACTTCGCGGGCAAACTCTACGAGGTCCAGCACTACGAGGTCGACGAGGAGACGGGCCGCATCGACTACAACGACCTCGCGAGCATCGCCGAGGAGTTCCAGCCGGACATGATCGTCTCCGGCTTCTCCGCCTACCCCCGGCAGGTCGACTGGGAGGCCATCCAGGAGGCCGCCGACCGCGTCGGCGCCTACCACATGGCGGACATCGCGCACATCACCGGCCTCGTCGCCGCTGGCGAACACCCCTCGCCGGTTGGCGTCGCCGACTTCGTCACCGGCTCGACCCACAAGACGATTCGCGCGGGTCGCGGCGGCATCATCATGTGCGCTGATGAGTACGCGGACGCCATCGACACCGCCGTCTTCCCCGGCGCGCAGGGCGGCCCGCTCATGCACAACGTCGCCGGCAAGGCCGTCGGCTTCGGCGAGGCCCTCGAACCCGAGTTCAAGGAGTACGCCGCGCAGGTCGTGAAGAACGCCGAAGTGCTCGGCGAGACCCTCAAGGAGAACGGCTTCTCGCTCGTCTCCGGCGGGACGGACACCCACCTCGTCCTCGCAGACCTTCGCGAGTCCCACCCGGACACCACCGGTGGCGAGGCCGAGGAAGCCCTTGAGGAGGTCGGCATCGTCCTCAACGGCAACACCGTCCCCGGCGAGACGCGCTCGGCGTTCAACCCGTCGGGCATCCGTGCGGGCACGCCCGCGCTCACGACGCGTGGCTTCGAGGAGGAGGAGATGCGGAAAGTCGGCGACCTCATCACGCGCGTCGTCGACAACATCGGCGACGAGGAGGTCTACGCGGAGGTCGCCGCCGAAGTGCAGGAACTCTGCGACGACCACCCGCTGTACGAGTAGACGCGGCCCCTCACTTCGTTCGGGCCCGCGACGTAACGAGCGCGAAGTCGCTGGCGCGACTGAGACGCGAGCAGACGCGACGACTTCGTCGTCGCGGAGAAAGAGCGCGAGCACCGCGAGACGCGACTAGACGCGCTCTGAGTACCGCGAAAGGCGGTACCGAACGTTTTCCTGCGGTTTTCGCCGTTCTCCGGTCGACGCCGGCCTGTGGCGTGACGCCTCGACAGCAGGTGCTCCGTGACGGGCGGGGAACGGACGCGACCGGTGGAGAGGTGCGGGGTTAGTCGCGCCGGTGGACGAGGAGCGCGCCGGCGGCGAGTGCGACGAGGGCGAGGCCGGCGTCGACGCCGGGACTCCCGCCGCTCGTCGTGGACTGCGTGGTCGTGCTCGCGGCTGTAGTGGACGTTGTGGCCTGCGTCGTCGTGCTGGTCGTGGACGTGTCGGACGCGGTGGTGCTCGTCGTGGTCGTGTTGGTGGTGTCGCTGCTGCTGGCGCTCCCGGACTCGCCGCCGGTACCGCCACCGGTACCGCCGAGGCCGCCGCCGGTGCCGCCGACGCCGCCGGTGCTACCCGACCCGCGCTCGACGGTGATGGTGCCGGCGTCCGTCGCGGGGTTCATGTCGTTCCCGTTGTCGTTCTGAATGGGCGAAGGCGTCGCGGTGAGTGTCGTTTCGCCGCTGGCGTTCCCCTGCACGGTGACGGTGGCGATGGGGACGCTTGTCGAGTCGTTCTGGTAGTTCTTGTTGACGTCGACGGCTTTCACCCACGCCGTCGTGCCGTCCGCGCTGACGCCCGACTGTTTGAGCTGGTACTCCCCTTCGGGGGAGGCGGACGTGATGGCGGCGACCGTGCCGTTCTCCACGGTGAAGGTGACGTTGAACCCGCTGACGCCGTTGGGGGCGCGCGTCAGCGTGACGTCGACGGTGGTCGTCTCGCCGGGCGAGGTGGTGCCGTTCTCGACGGTGAGCGTCGGTGCTTGCTGGGCGGTGGCGGGCGTCGCCACGGCGCCGAACGCGATGGCGGCGAGGACGACGGACAGGGCGACGGCGCACGCGCCGAACGCGCGGACGCCGGAGAGCCGTACTGGGGCGGATGTCATCGACAGCCACCGCTTCTCGCGGGTGTGGTATTAAAATAATGGGAGGACGGCTCGGAAGGTGGACGGGTCTCAGACGTCGTCGTAGAGCGAGACGATGTCCGCGAAGTCCACTTCGCCGTTGTCGTTCCAGTCGAACTGACTGGTGTGGTTCGTGACCGCGGGGTCGTTCATGTTGTCGAAGAGGGTGACGACGTCGTTGAAGTCCGCTTCGCCGTTCCCGTTGACGTCCTCGTACTGCGGGTCGTCGTCGGGGTTCGTCGGGACGCTGTCGTTCACGACGGGCGCGAGCACCTCGACGGTGAGGTTCGCGCCGTCGGTGACGAACGCGACGTCGCTCCCGTTCTCCGTGTCGAGGTTCGTCTCGCTGAACGTCACGGAGACGTTCCCGGCGGCCTCACCCGTGAGGGCGATGCGCGCGAGGTGGACGTCCTCGGCGCCGGGTTCGGTGGTGTTGTTCAGGTCGAGGCCGCGCAGCTGAATCGTGTCGTTGTCGACGCGCTCGACGCGCGTGAGGTTGAACGCCTCGGAGACGCTCGTCTCCGAGACGTTGAACGCGGCGGCGCTCGCGTTCGACACGGTGAGGTTGACGCTGAAGCCGCTGAGACCGTTCGGCACCGTCGAGAGCGTCAGGTTCGCGCTCGTCGTCTCGTTGACGGTCGTGGTGCCGGCGTCCGCGCCGTCGAAGGCGACGTCGAGCATCGGCGCGTCCGTGTCGTTCCGGACGACGATGGTCGTCGTGTCGTTCCGGTAGTCGACGCCGGGGCCGTCCGTCTTGTTGACGACGACGGTGTACTCGCCGGCCTCACTGAAGTTCAGCACGACGGTGCCGTTCGCGTCCGTCGTGTAGGTCCGGTTGTCGGCGAGCACCGAGACGTTCGCAACGCTACCCTGCGTGACCTGCTTCGAGACGTTGAGCGTCACGTTCTCGCCGGTCTGGACGTGTCGGTCGTCCGCGGTGACGTTCAGGCCGACGACACAGCGCACGACGTTCACGCGGAGCGCGGACGTCCGCCACGTGTGCGTGCCGTCGCCGGACTTCTCGCTCGTCAGCGTGAACTCGCCGGACGCGTTGAACCGGAGGTAGGCGATGCCGTCCGCGTTCGTCATGTCGGTGCCGTTCGGGCCATGGACGGCGGCGTCCTCGACGGGGTCACCGCTGACGGCCTTCACAACGCGGAACGCGGCGACGTCACCGGCCTGAATCTCGCTCTCCGTGACGCGCCGGAGGTCGAGCTGGATGCCCTCGTAGCGCGCGGTGACGTTCAGCGTGTCGGTGCGGTACTGGACGTCACTGCCGTTCTTCGTGGCGGTGAGCGTGTACTCCCCGATTTCGGGGAAGGTGTAGGTCACGTACCCGCTCGCGTTCGTCGTGCGGGTCGCGTTCGTCTCGGTGACGGAGAGCGTCGCGTTCGCGATGGGGTTGCCGGAGCCGGATTCGGTGACGCGGAACGTCGTCACGTTGTCCGGGCGCGCGGCCGAGGAGACCATCGAGAGTTTCGGCTGGATGACGACGGGGTCGAGACGAACGGTGATGTTGTCGTTGTGGACGTCCACCGTCGCGGTGTCGTTCATCGTCGTCCGCACGGTGTGGTTCCGGCCGGTCGTGAAGTTGAACGAGGCCATCCCGCCATCACCGGTCCGGACGGTCCGGTTGTCGTCGAGGCGGAGCGTCGCGTTCGGGATGATGGTGCCGTTGGTCGCGTACTTCACGGTCACCGTGACGTTCTCGCCGGGCGCGACCGGCCCGGAGGACGCGCGCGTCAGTTTCAGCGCGACGTCGCGCTTCTCAACCGTGACGTTCGTCGTGGCGTTCGTGTAGTCGATTTGTGCGGTGTCGTTCTTCGTCGCGGTGACGGTGTAGTTCCCCGTGCCGTTGAACGCCACCGTCCCCGTGCCGTTCAGCAGGGTGGTGGTGTTGTTGTAGCGGAGGGTGACGTTGGCGTACGTGCTGGCCTGACTGTCCTTCACCGCGAAGGTGACGTTCTCGAACGGTCGGACGGGTTCGCTCGGCGTCGTCGAGAAGGAGAGCGGATGTTCTTCCTTCACGACAGTGACGTTCGTCGTGGCGTTCGTGTAGTCGATTTGGGCGGTGTCGTTCTTCGTCGCGGTGACGGTGTAGTTCCCCGTCTCGTTGAACGTCACGTAGCCCGTGCCGTTCAACCGGGTCGTCGTGTTGTCGTAGTGGAGCGTGACGTTGACGTAGCCCGTCACACCGTCCTTCACGGCGAACTTCACGCTCTCGTTGGGGAGCGCGGAACTCGGCGCCGTCGAGAAGGTGAGGTCGTAGGTCTGCTTCTGGACGGTGAAGTTCTCGTAGTTCGACGTCGTGAAGTTCGTCGTGCGCGTGTCGTTCTTCGTCGCGTAGACGCTGTAGTTGCCTTCGCTCGTGAAGTTGTGCGTCAGCGTCTCGTTGATGGCGTACGTCGTCGTCGTACCGTTCGCGACGACGTGGAGCGTGCCGTTCGTGGTCGTGCTCGCGGTCGCGTCCGAGAGCGTGAACGTCACCGTCTCGTTGGGCAGGACGTTGCTGGACGGGCTCGCGGAGAGTTTCAGGTCGTGCGTCCGCTTGTCGACGTCGACGTACGCGGTGTCGTTCAGGTAGTCCGTCGTGTTCGTGTCCGCCTTCGTGGCGGTGAGCGTGACGTTCCCCGAACGGTTCATCAGCACGGAGGCGCTGCCGCCCTCCGGGACGTGGACCGTCCGGTTGTAGACCGAGACGTTCGCCTCGACCTGAGTGTCCTGCGGGTTGTAGACTTTCACCGTGATCGACCCGTCGACGAGCGCGCTATCGGGTGCGCCGATGCGGAGCGGCACCTCCTTCTTCTGGACGTCGACGGTGGCGGTGTCGTTCAGGTAGTCGGTGCTGTTCGTGTCGGACTTGTTCGCGACGAACGTGTAGGACGTCGCGTTCTGGAACGTGAACGAGACGTTCCCCTGCGTGTTCGTCTGGCCGGAGAAAGAGGCGTTCTGCGCGGCCACTGTCGCACCGCTGACCGGTGCGCCCGTCCCGTTCGTGACGGTGAGCGTCGTGGACTCGTCGACGGTGGCGTTGCCGGCGACGGTGAGGTGTAGTTGTGTGCTGTTCGTCCCGTTCGTGTCAAAGGCGACCGCCGACCCACCCACCGTGGGGGTCGTGGAGTCGCTCGTGTCGACTGCCGCCGCCGCGCCCGCGCTCGCCGGAAATACCGTGCCGGCGACGACGAGGAGCGCGACGAGGACGGCCGTGTGACGGCGTCGCATTGCGGAAGAACTAGTCGGGCGGCCCCCGCATAAGTCCTAACAGGACGGATATAATTACTGGCCGACCTGTCTCAAATCACATACGCGTTGTGGCCGTCGCGGGCGAACGCGGGCCGCCAGCGCGCGCCGCCGCAACGGGTGAACCACGAGTGTGCATATTTTGCCGGCCGTGGACGCTCTTTTGCGCACGTATCCGTGGTGTTAAAGGAGGGCGGGTGCCGACGTAGAGGTGATGACTCACGTCGTAGACGGGAACGCCGTCGCCGCCGACGTTCGGAGCGGCCTGGAGGACGCCATCGAGACGCTGAAGGACGAGGGCGTCCAGCCGGGTCTCGCCACCGTGCTGATGAGCGACGACGACGCCTCCGCCACCTACGTCTCCATGAAGCAACGGGACTGCGAGGAGGTCGGCATCGAGGGCATCCACGTCGAAATCGAGCCCGACGCGCCCGCCGAGGAACTCTACGAGACCATCGACGAGCTGAACGCGGACCCCGACGTCCACGGCATCCTCGTCCAGCTCCCCGTCCCGGACCATGTCGACGACCGGGAAGTCCTCCGGCGCATCGACCCTGCGAAGGACGTCGACGGCTTCCACCCCGAGAACGTCGGCCGCCTCGTCGCCGGCGACGCCCGCTTCAAGCCCTGCACGCCCCACGGCGTCCAGAAACTCCTCGCCTCCGCGGACGTCGAGATGGAGGGCAAGGACGTCGTCGTCGTCGGCCGCTCGGACATCGTCGGCAAGCCCCTCGCCAACCTCCTCCTCCAGCGCGGCGAGGGCGGAAACGCCACCGTCACTGTTTGCCACTCCCGGACGGACGACCTCGAGGCGCACACCTCGCGCGCTGACGTCGTCATCGCCGCCGCGGGCGTCCCCGAGTTCATCGACGGCTCGATGCTCAAGGAGGGGGCGGTCGTCGTCGACGTCGGCACGAACCGCGTTGAGGCGGACACCGAGAAGGGCTATCGCCTCACCGGCGACGTCGACTTCGAGAGCGCGAAGGAGAAGGCGGACGTCATCACGCCCTCGCCCGGCGGCGTCGGCCCGATGACGCGCGCGATGCTCCTCTACAATACCGTGAAGGCGGCCTCTGACCTCGAAGACGTCGACGTCACCCTGCCGTAGGCCCGTCTCGCGTCGGTCGGTCGCCGTCCGGCCCCCGTCTTTTGTCCGCCCGTTCAGTCTGTGAAACCATGATCGACTGGTCCTCCACGGACTTCGCCAACAACATCGATGAGATATTCGACCGGAAAGTGCTCGGCGCCGCCTTCGTCACCTACGCGGCGAACTCCGTCATCGACCACGCGCTGGCCATCGTCGTCGAGAGCGAGGTGACGACGTTCGTTGCGTGGGTCGGCGTCTTCGTCGCCTCGCTCGTCGCCTTCGCCTACTGGAGCAAAATCGTCGGGTGATGCCCGCGCCGCCGCTCACACCCCTTGGGGCGGCCGCGCGTCCCGGACTGCCCGCTCGAGGCGGTCGGCGTACTCCAGCCGGAGGTCGCATACGTCCTCGCGAGTCACCGACCTGTGCCCGCCGACGTCGTGCGTCATCGGCTCGTAGGCCTCGACGTCGAAGCCCATCTCCTCGAGATACGACCGAACCTCGTCGGCCTCCAGTCCGTCCCGAATCGCGGCGTCGACGTGGTCGGTGACGACGTCGAACTCCGGCAGCCGAACAGTGTCGTCGTCGATCGCGCCCGTCTCGCCGCCGATGACGACGTCCGCGTCGCGGATGCGTTCGACCGCGCCGGCGAGCCGGTCGGCAAGTCGGACAACGTCGCCCGGGAGCGCGGTGTCGGGCGAGCGCCACTCGACGGTGGAGAACTCCTCGCGGAGCTGAACCGGCGTCCAGACGGCGCTCTCAGGGTCGAAACAGGTTTCGACGGTGTCGCGTTCGACGCCGGCGTCGACGGCTCGCTCCACGAACTCCGCGTAGCGGCGCTGGAGTCGCCGGTCCCACTCGTCGGTGTCCTCGGCGTACGACCAGAGGCGGCCCTGATGGGGGAGGCCGTCGTAGGCCATCCAGCGGTAGAGCTTCGAGCGCGCGCCCGCGGCCAGTCGCCGGCCCCGGAAGTACGGCGAGGAGTTGACGAGCGCGAGCGCAGGGTCGAGGGCGATGAAGGTGTTGAGCTGGTCGATTTCGCGACCGGGCTGCTGTTCGACGTGGATGTGTGTGCCGGCGCAGTGCCGGACGTACTCGAAGTCCTCGCCGACGACGTCGGCCTGAATCCGCGTCCGCCCGCTCTCCCGGTCCCGTATCTCGTCGCTGCCGACGGGCGTGGCGAGCGGGACGAGGCCCCGGTCGCACTCGTCCGCCCGCCGGACGACGCGCCCGACGCGCTCGAAGAGCTCCCTGCGGAGCGCCGCGGTCGACTCGCAGGGCGTCGTCTTGATCTCGATGAGTGGCTCGACGAACTCGCGCTCGACGCCTGAGGACGCCGAGAGGAGCCGTTCGCCCGGTTCGACGAGCCGGCCGTCGTCGTCGACGACCCAGTACTCCACCTCGATGCTCCGTCGTATCGGTTCGCTCGTATGTGTTCCCACGGTAGTCTCAACTCTCCGTCGGTGCGCTGTCTGCCGCCCCGTCCGACCACCATTGAGTGTGGTGTGCTAACCCTACACACGACATTTGACAGCGGGGTATAATAACTTTGCGCGGGAAGCAGACAGACCCACCGCAACCGCCGCGAGCGCCGGCGAGGGCTACGCGGAGAGCGACGCGAGCGTCTCCCGCGCGGCCGCCCGGTCCGCCTCGTCGCCCTCGCGGGCGTAGTGGCCGATGGCGCGGGCGGCCGCGACGAGCGTGTCGGCTTCGCCCGGTGGGACGTCACCGTCGAGGGCGTGAACCCGGCGGACGTGGTCGTCGAGCGACTCGAGGAGGTCCTCGACGCTCTCGCGGTCGGGGCCGCCGTCGAGGAACCGCCGCACGTCGTCGCGGTAGTCGGCGACGGCGTCCGCGGAGCCGTTCCCCCGCGCGGCGCGCATCGAGTCCGGCACGTCGCTCGCGGCCGGGCGCTCCCCGTCCGGCGCGCCCCGGAGGAGCGAGACGAAGTAGAAGCGCTCGGCCTCGGTGTGGTCGAACGCGCGCGCGAACGCCGAGGCGACGTAGCGCAACTCCCACGCCGCGAGGACGGTGTCGTCGAGGTCCAAGAGCTCGCCCCCACGGAGGAAGCCCCGCGCGTGCGTATACCGGCGCGTGGCCTCGCGGGCGTGTTTCGCGGCCTCCCGATAGTCGTCGCGGCCCGCCGCCGTCACGGCCTCGTCCAACTCTAGCGTCGGCGCGAGGTCGGTCTGCTCGCGGCGCTCGTCCTCGGTGGCGACGCTCCGGATGCTCCCACACGCCGGGCAGGCGATGCTTCCCGTCTCGTAGTACGACCACTCCGTCCCGCAGGCCGTACACTCGCGTTCCCCACGAACTTCCATACGGACACGTGGGCCGGGCGCGCGAAAAAGCGTGTCCCGTCCGACTCGGCGGCGCCTCGCCGCGAACGTTTTTGCCTCCCGCGTCAATTGGTAGTGGTGAACATGGAGAAACTCATCAACGACCCGACCGACTACGTCGACGAGATGCTCGACGGGATGGTCGCGGCACACGACAGCCTCCGACGCCTCGACGGCACCGACGTCGTCGTCCGTGCCGACGGCCCCGTCGACGGGAAGGTCGCGGTCGTCAGCGGGGGCGGGAGCGGGCACGAGCCGACACACGGGGGGTACGTCGGGGACGGAATGCTCGACGGCGCCGCCGCCGGCGCGGTGTTCACGTCGCCGACCGCGGACGAGCTGTCCGAGATGATTCAGGCGGCGGACGGCGGTGCGGGCGTCCTCTGCGTCGTGAAGAACTACGAGGGCGACGTGATGAACTTCGACACCGGCGCGGAGATGGCCGACATGGAGGGCATCGACGTCGAACAGGTCGTCGTGAACGACGACGTCGCCGTCGAGGACTCGCTCTACACGAGCGGGCGGCGCGGCGTCTGCGGGACGATTCTCGTCCACAAGTGTGCGGGCGCGAAGGCCGCCGCGGGCGCGGACCTCGACGAGGTCGCGCGCGTCGCCGAGAAAGTCGTCGACAACGTCGGCACGATGGGGATGGCGCTCACCTCCTGTGTGACGCCCGAGAAGGGCGAGGAGACGTTCGACCTCGATGAGGGCGAGATGGAACTCGGCATCGGCATCCACGGCGAACCCGGCGTCGAGCGCACCGACACCGCCTCGGCGGACGAGGTGGCCGACACCCTCCTCGAGCGCGTGCTGGACGACCTCGACGTCGAGGCCGGCGAGGACGTCGTCACCGTCGTCAACGGCATGGGCGGGACGCCGCTCTCCGAACTCTACATCGTCCAGCGTCGCGTCGCGGAACGCCTCGACGAGGAGGGGGTCAACGTCCACGACGCGTGGGTCGGTGACTACATGACCAGCCTCGACATGAAGGGCTGTTCGGTGACGGTCTGCCGGGTCGACGACGAACTGAAGGATCTGCTCGCGGCGCCCGCCAAGACGCCCGCGCTGACGGTGCGAGAATGAGTGGGGACGTCGACGCCCTGCTGGACGCGCTCGAACGCATCGACGAGCGCCTCCACGACGAACAGGAGTACCTCACCGAGTTGGACTCGCGGGTCGGGGACGCCGACCACGGGAACAACCTCGCACGCGGCATCAGCGCCGTCACGGAGAAGCGCGACGACCTCGCCGAGATGTCCATCGACGAGGCCGTGAAGACGGTCGGCACGACGCTCGTCTCGGAGGTCGGCGGCGCCGCCGGCCCGCTCTACGGCGGGTCGGTGATGTCCGCCTCACAGGAACTCGAGGGCGGCCTCGACGAGGAGACGGCCGTCGCGTTCGCGCAGGCCTACCTCGAGAAACTGACCGACCGGGGCGGGGCACGACCCGGCGACAAGACGATGGTGGACGCGGTGACGCCCGCCGTCCACACGTTCACGCGCGCCGTCGAGGAGGACGAGTTGCCGCCGGTGGACGCGCTCGCGAAGGCCGTGGACGCGGCGCGCCGCGGCGTCGCGTACACGGTACCGCTGCGCGCCTCGAAGGGCCGGGCGTCCTACCTCGGCCTGCGAGCGGTCGGCCACCGCGACCCCGGCGCGACGAGCACGCTCTTCGTCCTCGAGGAGCTGCTCGCGACTGCCGAGGACCGCCTCGGTGAGGCGACCGTCACCGATGCGACGGCCGACGACGCGGCCGTCCACGACGGGGAGGGCGACTGATGGTCGGGTTGCTCGTCGTCTCGCACAGCGCGACGGCCGCCGAAGGAATCGTCGAAGTGGCCGAGCAGATGGCGCGCGAGGTGTCGCTCGTCGCGGCCGGCGGCGACCCTGACGGCGGCGTCGGGACGGACGCGGACGCCATCGCGGCCGGCCTCGAAGCGGCGGACGACGGCGAGGGCGTCGTCGTCCTCGTGGACCTCGGGAGCGCGGTGATGAACGCCGAGCTCGCCGTCGAGATGGCGGACGTCGAGGCCGTGCTCGCCGACGCGCCCGTGCTCGAGGGGACGGTGAACGCCGCCGTCCACGCCGCGGGGTCGAAGGCGACGCTGGCCTCGACGCTCGACGCCGCCGAGGAGGCGCGCGGGATGTCGAAACTGTAGAGTCCTTTTTCAGAATAGTGCCGTCGCTCTTCGATGTTGGTCTTCGAGAAGCGAGCGACGCGGAGCGTCGCTCACGGGTAAACGCAACGGAAATGGAAGCGGTCGGCCGGGAACAGCCCGGCCGACCGCTGCCGCCCTGAATTGGTCCCCGCTGACGCTTCGGCCCTCCAAAGCGAAGCGTCACCTGTACCCAATGCGCCCGTGTTAATAAGTGTGTCGCCGGCAGAACGCGATGCCGGATTCTGGCGCCGCCGAGTCTATACTCACAGACACATCAGTTTGAAATAACGACATATTATCGGTCATGACTGCACCACAGTTATAGTACCAAGCCGCATACGGTCAATTGGCAGTAGTAACATGAACGACCTGACAGGATTCCAGCGAGACCTGATGTACGTAATCGCGGGTGGGGACGAACCACACGGTTTGGCCATCAAGGAGGAACTCGAAGGGTACTACGAGAGCGAGGTCCACCACGGGCGGCTCTACCCGAACCTCGACACGCTAGTCGACAAAGGGCTCGTCGACAAGGGGCAGCGTGACCAGCGGACGAATTACTACACGCTGACGCGTCGGGGGCGACGCGAACTCGAAGCGCGACGAGAGTGGGAGAACCAGTACGTCGACCTCTAGATTACCAGAGGACGACGGGCCAGACGAAGAGGAAGAGCGCGTAGATGAGGGCGGTCAACACGACCGTCATCACGAGGTTCAGGACGACGCCGGCGCGCATCATGTGTTTCTGCTTCAGGTAGCCACTCCCGAAGACGATGGCGTTCGGCGGCGTCGCCACCGGGAGCGCGAACGCGAAGGAGGCAGCGACGGCGCCGGAGACGGCGAGGAAGATGGCGGCCGCGTAGTCCGCGAGGCCGAGCGTCGCGGCGAGCACGCCACCGAGGCTGATGAGGACCGGGACGATGATGGTCGCCGTCGCGGTGTTCGACGTCATTTCCGTGAGGAAGATGATGAGGAGGACGACGACGGCGACGATGAGGACGATGGGCGCGCCCGTGAGGGCGTTGAACACCGTCTCCGCGATCCACTTCGTCGCGCCCGTCTCCGCGAACCCGGCGGCGAGCGAGAGACCACCGCCGAACAGCAGGATGGTGCCCCAGTCGATGTCCTCCAGTTCCTCCCACTCCATCGTGTCGAAGAGGACGAGCGCGGGCACCGCGTAGAGACCGACCATCACGTAGTAGAGCAAGCCCTGATGGCCGTTGGTCGTGCCGAGCAGCGTCTCGCCGCTCCCGCCGAAGAACGTCGTGTAGACGACCGGGGAGAGGTAGGGCTGGAGGAAGTCGCCCAGACCGCCGAGCACCCAGAGTCCCGCCGTCGCAGCGAAGATGGCGGCGACGATGCGGCCCTCGCGGGGCAGGTCGCCCTCCTCGCGGAGGTACTTGCGGGCCTCCGTGCGGGCGTCGCTCACGTCCTCGACCTCCGGCGGGAAGAGGACGTACGTCAGGACGAACCAGACGATGGGGAGCGTGACGATGACGATGGGGAGACCGATGAGGAGCCAGTCGAAGAACGTGATCTCGTAGCCGAGGAGCTGCTGGAGTTGGCCGGCGACGATGGCGTTCGGCGGCGTCCCGATGAGGGTGCCGACGCCACCGACGGACGCGGCGTACGCCGTCCCGAGCAGCATCGAAATCTGGATGTTCGTGAATTCGCCCTCGTCGCTCTGCTCCTTGATTTCCTCACGGCCGATGACCTGCGTGAGGACGCCGACGGCGATGGGTGCCATCATCGCGGACGTCGCGGTGTTCGACACCCACATGGAGAAGAAAGCCGTCGCAATCATGACGGCGCCGACGAGTTTCCGGGGTGAGGAGCCCATCGTCGCCATGAGCCAGAGGGCGACCCGACGGTCGATGTCGTACTTCTGGAGGGCGTTCGCGAGCATGAACCCCGCGATGAAGAGGAAGATGAGGTGGTCGGCGAACGGCGCGAGCGCCTTGTCGATGTCGTTATAGACGCCGAACGCCGTCAACAGGACGGGTATCGAGAGCGCGGTGACGGCGAGCGGGAGCGCCCCACTCACCCAGCAGATCGCCGCGAACACCATCGTGGCGACGGCATACTTCCCGGTGAGCGAGAGCCCTTCCGGGGTCGGTGCGAGTGCGACCAGAACGGTGGCGAGCGCGGCGAACGCGACGACGGCGAGCCGCCCGCGCTGGGTCGAGACGTCTGGACGTATCATTGATACACGGCACCATTGCCTGTACCCGGGTTAATGATTAACGATCTCTGGAGTGTCAGAAATGCTCGACGAGCGCGCGGACCTGCTCCCCGGTGAGTTCGTCCGCGTAGAGTTCGAGGAGGGCGTGTCGTCGCTCGTGCCCGAGCGAGCGCGTCCCGGACTCGAGCATCGAGACGTGTGCCTGCATCAGGCCGTCGAGCTCCCGCTCGACCTGCCGCTGGTCGTAGCCGGCGGCCACGCGGAGGAGTCGCCACGCCGCCGGCGAGACCGCGTCGACGTCGACGGCGTCCGCGGCGTCTGCGGCGTTCATGTGGAAACGCGGGCTACCGGCCCGTATAAATCACCCGTCACCGACAAAACCCTCCTCGCCCAAGGCCCGCCCACATGGGTTCGCGTCTGCTCACCGCGCTCGCCGGCCTGCTCGTCTCGCTCGTCGTCAGCGCCGTGATCTACTACTACACCGGGTGGCTCTTCGGCTTCCTGGTCGTGCCGTTCGTTCCCTTGCTCTTCCGCCGTCGGGGCGACGAGTCGGAGCGTGGCGGCGGCGTCGACCGCGCCGGACCCCCCGAACCCGAGGCGCGCGTCCGGCGCACCTGTCCGGAATGTGGCTACGCGACGACCGACCCCGAGGTGCGCTACTGTCCGCGGGACGGCACCGAACTCGGCTAGTCCTCGCCGCCCGCCTCCCCCCTCTCGCCGTCGGCCACGTCGTCGAGCGACGCCTGAACGGTGTCCGTCGTCGCCAGCGACACCCCGACCGCATGCGGTTCGATGGGTTCGCCCGCGAGCAACTCGGGGAGGACGAGGCGGACGAAGTGGACGACGAGCACGAGGAGCATCGGCCCGAGGAAGATGCCGTGCCACCCGAAGAGGAGCGGCCCGAAGATGTACGCGAGCATCACCATCCCGAGATGGAGGTTGCGCCCGGAGACGTACGGCCGCAACACGAGGTCCGGGACGACGTCGACGACGACGAACGAGATGCCGATGAACAGCGCGGGGAACCAGAACGCGCCCGGCGCGGCGTTCGACGCCCGGAAGAGCAGGAGCAGGCTCACCGGGACGTAGACGAGTTTGATGCCGACGACGGGGACGAGGCTCGCGACGCCGACGAGGAGGCCGACGAGCGCCGGGTACGGGATGGCGACGCCCGCCGGCGCGACGTAATCGAGGAGGCTGTAGGAGATTGCGCCGATGGCCGCTGTCAACACCGCGTTCAGGATGTTCCCGAAGAAGATGTTCGAGAAGTCCTGGTCGACGCGCTTGGCGTACGCGTGGACGACGCCGTCCGCGTCGTCGAAGCGCCGGTGGAACCAGGACGCGAGGCGCTGGTCGTCCCGGAGCAGGTAGAAGACGATGATGAGCATCATGAACGCGTGGAGCGCGGTGCCCCCGAGGAAGCCGAGGTAGCCCTGCGCGGCGTCGAGCACCTGCTGGACCGCCGCGAGCGCGTCCGGCGAGTCCAGAATCGACTGAGGGTCTTGGACGATGCTGGAGACGTCGATGTACGGCTGGAGCATCACCTCCAACTGCTCGAAACTGTCCGGGTGCGCGCTCAGGTAGGCGTTGAGCTCCTGTAGGCCGATGGCGAGGGCGTACGCGAGCAGGAGGAGCGCGGGGAGCGCGAACACGCAGATGCTCACGGCGGCGGCGAGCGTCCGCGGCCGGATGCGGGTGCGCAGGCGCCGATAGACCGGCCGAATCGCGTAGTAGATGAAGACGCCGAAGATGAACGTCCCGATGAACGAGTAGATGACGTAGCCGAGGACGCCGGCGAGGGTGAACCCCATCACCCACCAGCCGACTCGGGCCCGGTCCATCTCCCACCTCGAGTCCATACCGGGGAATCGACGGCCGCCGGCAAAAATCCACCCACCACAGGGGGATTTTTGAAGGGGTGCGAGGTACTGTGGCCGTGGTCGACCTCGCCAGCACGCTCGCCGCTGCCCCCATCGACAGCCGCGTCGTCCGCCTCGCCGTCGCGGTCGGCCTCGGCCTCTTCCTCGGCCTCGAACGCGAGTGGTCGCAGAAGGCCGCCGGCATCCGGACGTTCGCGCTCATCAGCGTCCTCGGCACCGTCTTCACGACGTTCGACGCCGCGATGTGCGGCGTCCCGCCCAGCGACAGTATCGTCGCGTCCTGCACGCCGCTGCTCTCCTTCGCCGGCGCGGGGTTCGTCGTCGTCCTCGCGGGCGTTCTGATGCTCGACGGCCTCCGCCGCGGCTCCGTCGAGGGCGAGGCCAGCCTCCACCTCACCACCGCCGTCAGCCTGCTCGTCGCCTACGGCGTCGGCCTGCTCGTCGGCCTCGGCGAAATCCTGCCCGCGACCGTGGTCGCCGTCACCTCCTCGCTCCTCCTCGTCTTCAAGCGCGAACTCCACGAACTCGCGTGGGGGCTCTCCGCCGAGGAACTGCGCTCCACGACGGAGTTCGCCATCATCGCGTTCGTCGTCTACCCGCTCCTCCCGTCCGGGACGTACACGCTCGGCGTCGAGGGCTACGGCGTCCAGATCGAGCCGCGGGTCATCTGGCTGATGGTCGTCTTCGTCGCCGCCATCGGCATCGCGAACTACGTCGTCGTGAAGACCTACGGGAGTCGCGGCATCGCCGTCACCGGCTTCTTCGGCGGCCTCGCCTCCTCGACGGCCGTCGTCGGCACGATGCTTGACCACGTCTCGCGGGACGCCGACGCCGCCGACTACGCCGTCGCGGGCGTCCTCCTCGCGAACGCCGCGATGGCGCTGCGCAACCTCGTCATCGTCGTCGTCTTCACGCTCGGCTACTCGGACCCGCCGCTCGTCTCCGTCGGCGTCCCGCTCGCCGTCGTCGTCCTCGGGAGCGTCGCCGTCGCCTACGTCGTCGCCGACTGGCGGACCACCGTCGACGTCGACCTCACGAGCCCGTTCTCCCTCCGGAACGCGCTCGGGTTCGGCGTCATCTTCCTCCTCATCGTCGCCGGGAGCGGCCTCGCGCGCGGCGTCTTCGGCGCGCTCGGCTTCTACGTCACCACCGTCGTCTCCGGGTTCGTCTCCTCCGCCGGCGTCGCGACGTCCGCCGTCGTCCTCTACCGGACTGGCGAACTCGGCGCGAACGAAGCCGGTATCGCCGTCATGCTCGCCACCGGCGCGAGCATCGCCGTGAAAGCCGGCCTCGCCGCCGCGAGTTCGAACCGGGCGTTCGCGCGCGGCGTCGTCACCGCGAGCGCCGGCCTCCTCGCCGCCGCCGGCGTCGCCGTCGCCCTCGTCTGACTCCGGTGGGCCCCACGATTTAGGGAGTGGCCGGTACCAGAGTGACGTATGGACAGGGACACCGCCGACGTTCAGGTCGACTCCTTCCCCGGCGAGCGCGCCCGGGAGTGGGTCGAGCGCCACCACCGGCACGCCGCCCCGAGCACCTACGTCTACGACTTCGTCTGGGACATCACCGAGGACGCGGTCGGCCCCTTCTGCACGGACGTCGACGGCAACGTCCTCCTCGACTTCACCGCGCACGTCGCGTCCGCGCCGCTCGGCTACAACAACCCGAAAATCCTCGACAAGCTCGAGGAGTTCTCGCTCGTCGACCCCACGAAGATTGCCGGGCAGGACTTCTACGTCAGCGGCGGCGGGAGCGTCGACGACCCCGACCTCCCCGGTCCCACCCAGCTCTTGGAGCGGCTCACCGACGTCACGAGCCACTACGACCTCGACACCGCGTTCCTCTCGAACTCCGGCGCGGAAGCCGTCGAGAACGCGGTCAAGATTTGCTACGCGGACCGCGGGCATCGCGGCGTCACGTTCGATGGCGCGTTCCACGGCCGCACCCTCGGCGCGCTCTCGCTCAACCGTTCGAAGGCCGTCCAGCGCCGGGGCTTCCCCGAGGTGCCGGGCGTCCTTAGCCTCCCCTACTGCGCCTGCGAGGGCGAGTGCACCTGCGGGTGGAAGACGGACGGGCCCGGCGGGAACCGCCTCGCCGACGCCCTCCACCCCGAGCGCGGCCCCATCCCCGCCGAGGAAGTCGCGTTCGTCATTCTGGAGCCACAGCAGGGCGAGGGCGGCTACCGCGTCGCGAACGACGAGTTCGCCCGCGACATCGCCGCCGCGAAAGAGGAGCACGACTTTGCGGTCATCAGCGACGAGATTCAGAGCGGCCTCGGGCGCACCGGCGAGATGTGGGGTATCGACCACCTCGATCTCGACCCGGACGTCATCACGTCCGCGAAGGGCCTCCGCGTCGGCGCGACTGTCGCGAACGAGGACCTCTTCCCCGACGAGACCGGCCGGCTCTCCTCGACGTGGGGCGCGGGCGACGTCCTCGCGTCCGCGCAGGGCGTCGCCACCATCGACGCCATCCACGAGCACGACCTGCTCGCGAACGTCCGCGAGCGCGGCCGGCAGTTCTCGGAGTCGCTCGAAGACCTCGATAGCGAGTACGTCACGGACGTCCGCGGGCGCGGCCTCATGCTCGCCATCGAACTCGACTCGAAGGACCGCCGCGGCGCGCTCATGAAGGCCTGCCTGAAGCGCGGCCTCCTGACGCTCGGCTGCGGGCACAGGACCCTGCGCCTCCTCCCGCCGCTCGACGCCACCGAGCGCGAAATCGCGCTCGGCGCCTCCATCCTCGCGGACGCCCTCGCGGACCCGCTCGTCGCACGGGCTAGCGCGGGTCCGAGCGCGGGAGGGGACGACGGCGACGCGATTTAGCGACGTCTCGCCGACTTCGTCCGCGAAGTGGTCGCGGAGCGCGCGACCGCTACCGGAGCGTCGGGTCGAACGAGACCCACTCGCGCGGCTGGTCGGAGAGACCGCGCGCCCGGAGTTCTGCGCCGTCGTCCGTCTCCCTGACGTCGATGCGGCCCGTACAGAACTGCGAGAGCGTGCTGACCGTCCGGTCGTCGTGTATCGACGGGTCGACGAGGAAGACGCCGAGGCCGGCGACGCTGCCGATGCGCCCGACGAGCGTGTGGACGAACCGCGAGACCGGTTGGAGGGAGCCGAAGGAGACGAGCGTCGAGAGCGAGCAGACGCCCGTCCGGACGCCCCGCACCCCTGAGCGCTCGAACGACCGGTAGACGTCAGAGAACCGCATCCCGATGCCGGTGAGGTCCGACGGCCCGGAGACAGGCATGACGCGCACGGGTACGTCCTGGTCCTCGCCGCCGACGCAGTCGATGATGGCCGTCCGGTCGGGGTCGAGCGCGATGCCGGCGCGCTCGCAGTCCCCCGCGAAGCGACTCGCGCGCTGGTTCGTCGTGACGACGATGGACCCCTCCTCGTCCGTCCCGGCGAGTAGCCGGAGGGCGAGCGTCCGCGCGCCGCCGTGCGTCGGGCCGGCGACGAGGACGCTCGACCCCGCATTGATGGCGTTCAGCGGCAGGCCCTCGACCGCGTACGGTTCCTCACGCATCGTCGACACTTCCGTCGTCACGGCGCTCGCGCCGCAACTCGAGTTGCTCCATCGCCTCGTCGGCGAGCAGGCCGAGGAGTTCGCGCTCGCGCTCGTCGAAGGACCGTGGCTCGTCGTCGTAGACGCAGAACGTCCCGATCTTCCGCTCGTCGGGCGTGACGAGCGGCGCGCTCGCGTAGAACGCGATGCCGGCCTCCGCGAGTCCCTCGTTCTCCTCGAAGCGGGCGTCGGTACGCACGTCCTCGATGACCGTCACGCCCTCGTCGAGCAGCGCGTACGTACAGACCGTGTCCTCGCGGTCCAGCGTCCCGAGGGAGATCCCGTGGCAGGTGAGGAAGCGCTGTTCGTGCGCGTCGATGAGGCCGACGGCCGCCGCGTCGACGCCGAAGAGCGCCGTCGCGATTTCGGCCAGTCTGTCGAGCGAGTCGCCGAGTGCCGCGGGGTCGAGCGCGTACCGGTCGAGCGCGGCGAGGCGGGCGTCCTCGTCCTCGGGGAGCGGGTAGGCGGTCTGCGAGCGGAACGCGAGCGCCTGCCCGACGGCGTCACGGAGCGCCGCGTGCGCGTCGGGGTCGTCCTTCGAGAGGTAGTCCGCGACGACGTCGCCGAACGCCGCGGTATCGACGTCCGCGACGGGCGTCGCCGTGAAGAGGAGACACGCCGTGTCGGGCGAGCGCTCCCGAACCGTTCGCACGAAATCGAGGCCGGTCCCGTCGGGCAGGACGTACTCGGTGACGACGGCGTCGACGTCGGCGTCGCCGGCGAGCACCTCGCGGGCCTCGGCGACCGATGTCGCTGTCGCCGTCTCGTAGCCCGCGTCCGCGAGCGCGTCGCTGGTCGCCGCGAGCGCGTTCGGGTCGGGATCGACACAGAGAATCATCGTTCGCCCTTCGTCGCCCGAGGTGTTCAATGGCCGGGGCTAGTACTGGTAGCGACGGCCCTCCTCCTCGTTCTGCGGGAGGCCCTGCCCGCCCGCCATCTCGTCGTAGCTCATCCCCGCGAGGTACTCGTCGTAGGTGGCGTCGTACTCGGTGCGGAGGTTGAAGTCGAGCTTGCCGGACTGGACGTAGGAATCGAAGAGCGCGTGAATCGCGCGCCGAACGAGGTCGTCGGGGTCCTCGGGGTCGAGGGCGGCGACGAGCATCGCGAGTTCGGTCCGCGATTCGCGGTCGAGGCTGACGTCGTGGTCCTTCAGCTCGCGGTTCGCGTCCTGAACGTCGTCGACGAGGTCGTCGAGGCTCACGGGCGGCCTTTGACCGCGGGCGGGAAGGGGATTTCGACGCTCCCCGCGTGTCGCCATCCCTAAGCGCGCGCCGACCCGAGGGCGGGGTATGACTGATGCGGACGGCGACGTGGACGCCCGCGAGGGGGGTGGGGACCCGCGCGACTGCCTCCCCGAGGACGTCGCGGCGGTGCAGGACGCGCTCGTCTCGTGGTACGAGGACGACCACCGCTCGTTCCCGTGGCGCGAGACGGAGGACGCCTACGAAATCCTCGTCTCCGAGGTGATGAGCCAGCAGACCCAACTCGGACGCGTGGAGACCGCGTGGCACGAGTTCCTCGAGGAGTGGCCGACCGTCCACGACCTCGCCGGCGCGCCGCGCTCGGAGGTCGTCGGCTTCTGGACGGGGCACTCGCTCGGCTACAACAACCGCGCGCGCTACCTCCACGAAGCGGCCCAGCAGGTCGTCGAGGAGTACGACGGCGACTTCCCGGAGGAGCCCGACGAACTCGAGGAGCTGATGGGTGTCGGCCCGTACACCGCGAACGCCGTCGCGTCGTTCGCGTTCAACAACGGGAACGCCGTCGTCGACACGAACGTCAAGCGCGTGCTCTATCGGGCGTTCTCGGTGCCGGACGACGACGACGCCTTCGAGACCGTCGCGGGCGCGCTGATGCCCGACGGCGAATCGCGTGTGTGGAACAACGCCGTCATGGAGCTCGGCGGTGTAGCCTGCGAGAAGACCCCGAAATGCGACGAGGCGGGCTGTCCGTGGCGACGGTGGTGTGACGCCTACGAGTCCGGGGACTTCACCGCGCCCGACGTCCCCACCCAGCCCGAGTTCGAGGGGTCGCGCCGGCAGATGCGCGGCCGGGTCGTGAAGGCGCTCTCGAAGCACGGCGAACTCCCACTCGACAAACTCGGCCCGCGCGTCCGTGTGGACTACGCGCCGTCGGGCGAGTACGGGCGGGACTGGCTCCGCGAGCTAGTCGAGGACTTGGTGGACGACGGGCTCGCAGACGTCGCGGAGCGCGACGGCGAGACGGTCGTGGAACTGCGCGCGTAGTCGGCGGGAGCGAGCAGTAACCGTTTTGCGCCTCGGCCGCCTCGCGTCGTGGCGTGCACGCCATCACGAACAGCGGGTGGGTGGAGGTCATCACGGGGTGTATGTTCTCGGGGAAGACCGAGGAGATGCTCCGCCGCCTCCGGCGCGCCGAGATCGCCGGCCAATCGGTCGCGGCGTTCACGCCCGCCATCGACGACCGGTACGGCGAGGAGTCGCTCGGCTCGCACGCCGGCTCGACGTGGCGCGCCACCGTCATTGAGGACAGCGCCGCGGGCGTCCACTCCATCCCCGAGCACCTGAACGGCGAGCAGGTGGTCGCCATCGACGAGGCGAACTTCTTCCCCGGCGAACTCGTCGACGTCTGCGAGGCCCTCGCCGCGGACGGCCGGCGCGTCGTCGTCTCCGGCACTGACCAGACCTTCCGCGGCGAGCCGTTCCACCCCCTCCCCGAGCTGGTGGCCGTCGCGGAGTACGTCGAGAAACTGCAGGCCATCTGCACGCAGTGTGGCGAGCCCGCGACGCGGAACCAGCGCCTCGTCGACGGCGAGCCCGCACACTACGACGACCCGACGGTCGTCGTCGGCGCGGAGGAAGCCTACGAGGCACGCTGTCGGAACTGCCACGAAGTCCGGCGCGGCGAGCGTGACGGGCGCGACGAACGCGACGGCGACGCGACGCCCGGCCGTCCTGACGCCTGAAGAACCTGTCCGCTGCTCATCACCGCGTCCGCTGCCGGGTCGCTGGTGGACGGGTACGCACGCTTCCGTGGTCGATTCGACGGGTGTGGCGCGGCTGAGACGCGCGCGTTTTCGACAGTCGTTTAGGGAAGGGGGACTTGTCTCCGCTAAATGGGTTCGTGTATCATCTGCGGCGTCTCCACTGACGGTCATATCTGCGAGACGCACGAGGAGGACGTCGTCTTCGAGTTCCGCGGTTCGAAGCCCGAGCAGCTCACCCCGGGTCGCTACTACCAGGGCAGCGTCGACGGGTTCGCCGAGTTCGGCGTGTTCGTCGACCTCGGAGACGACGTCACCGGTCTGTTGCACAAGAGCGAGATTCCCCAGCGCCTCGACGCGCTCGACTGGGAGCCCGGCGACGACGTCTACGTTCAAGTCGACGACGTCCACGGGAACGGCAACGTCGACCTCTCGTGGTCGATTCGGCAGTCCGAGCGCGAGTTCCGCGGGATGCTCGTCGACGACCCGGACGCCCCGTCGGACGCCGAACTCCCCGAGGACGAGTCCGAGGCGCCGCCCGCGGCGACCGAGGAGGAGCCCGAAGCAGAGCCGGCGGAAGAAGCACCCGAGGAGACCGAAGCGGAAGACGTGGAAACCGAGGAAGCCGCGGAGGCTGAAGCGGCCACCGAGGAAGAAGCAGCAGCCGTCGAAGAACCGGAAACCGAGGCGGAAGCCGAGGCGGTCGAGCGCGTCGCCATCGACGACCTTGATGAGTACGTCGGCGACGACGTCGCCGTCGAGGCAGAGGTCACGGGCGTCCGGCAGACGTCCGGCCCGACGGTCTTCGAGCTGACCGACGAGACGGGTACCGTCGACGCCGCCGCGTTCGTCGAGGCGGGCGTCCGGGCCTACCCCGAGGTCGAGGCGGGCGACGTCGTCCACCTCGTCGGCGAGGTCGAGCGCCACCACGGCGAACTCCAGATCGAGACCGAGGACCTCGAGGTCCTCACGGGCGCGGACGCGCAGGCCGTCCACGACCGACTCGAGGCCGAGGTCACGGAGCGCGCCAGTCCCGACGACGAGACCCTCCTCGTGCAGGACGCCGACATCGACGTCGTCCACGCCGACCTCGTCGACGCCGCGACGGAGATTCGCCGTGCCGTCATCGAGTCTCGGCCGGTCATCGTTCGCCACACCGCGGACGTCGAGGGCTACGTCGGCGGCTCGGCCATCGAGCGCGCGGTCCTCCCGCTCGTCCGCGAGGAGCACACCGCGAGCGACGCCGAGTACCACTACGTCGACCGTCGCCCGCTCGACGACGGCTTCTACACGCTCGACGACGCGACGAAGGACACGACGTCGATGCTGGAGGCCGCCGACCGGCACGACGAGAAGCACCCGCTGTTCGTCCTCGTCGGCTCCGGGAGCACCCGCGAGTCCGTGGACGGACTCGGCCTGCTCGACATCTACGACGCGCCGACCGTCGCGCTCGACGGCGGCTACGCGGACGGCGAGGCCGCGGACGCTGCGGACGTCCTCGTCTCCCCGACCCAGCACGGCGAGTCCCCCGTCTCCACGGGCGTGCTCGCGACGCACCTCGCGGGCATGGTGAACGCCGACGTGCGCGACGACCTCGCCCACCTCCCCGCGATTCCGTTCTGGGGCGACACCCCGGACGTCTACGCGGAACTCGCCAGTGAGGCGGGCTACGACGCGGACGTCGTCGGGAACGTGCGCGACGCGCTCGCCCTCGAGGCGTTCTACCAGGCCTACGAGGACAAGCGCGAAATCATCGCGGACCTCCTCTGGGACGAAGCGGACACGAGCCTCGTCGGTCACATCGGCGCGCAGTTCCGCGAGAAGCTCGAGACGGAGTTCGAGACGGCGGAACCCCACCTCGAGCCGCGCGGCGTCGACGACGTGACCTTCGAGGTCCTCGACGTCGACCAGTACACGCACCGCTACGACTTCCCGCCAGTGGCGCTCCTGCTCGACGCGCTCTACCGTGAGCGCGCGGAGGGCGACTACGTCCTCCTCGGCGCGGACAGCGACGAACTCCGCGTGCGCTCGACGGGCGACGTCGACGTGCGCGCGGTCGGCGAGACCCTCCAGGAGGAACTGCCGGAGGCCGGCGTCGTCCCGCGCGGCGCGCAGGACGGCCGCATCGAGTTCCTCAGCGGCGAGCGCGACGCTGTCGTCGACGCCGCCGTCGACGCCCTCGCCGAGCAGTTCGAGTAACGCCGCTCCATTCGCGGGCGGCGGTGCCCCGCAACGACACGCTTTTCGGGCGCAGCGCTCTTGTGCGTAGTAATGAGTAGCGAGGCCGAGAGCGGCGAGGACGAGGCGTTCGCGGCGGCGTGCGAGGACCTCGTTTCGCGCATCCTCTCGGGAGAGGTCGGCCAGGACGACGTCGAGAGCGCGAAACTCGAGGTGTGCTCGGAGCACTCCGTCGCGCAGGTGCCAAAGCACACCGACTTGCTCGACCACGCGCCCGAGGGCCGGCGCGAGGAATTGGAGGAAGTCCTCCAGCGCAAGCCGGTGCGGACGGCGTCCGGCGTCGCACCCGTCGCGGTGATGACGAGCCCCCATCTCTGCCCGCACGGGAAGTGTCTCTACTGTCCGGGCGGTCCCGCCTCCGAGTTCGGGAGTGCGCAGTCCTACACGGGCCACGAGCCCGCGGCGGCGCGCGGCGAGCAGAACGACTACGACCCCTACGGGCAGGTGACGCTCCGGCTCAACCAGCTGCGCGAAATCGGCCATCCCGTCGACAAAGTGGAGTTGATCATCATGGGCGGGACGATGACGGCGCGGTCGCACGACTACCAGGAGTGGTTCGTGAAGCGCTGTCTCGAGGCGCTGAACGACCACGACCTCGACGTCGAGCCCGCGCCCGCTGAAGGCGTCTCGTTCGCGCAGGACTACGAGGAGTACGAGTTCTCCTACTTGGAGGACGTGAAGACGGAGAACGAGTTCGGCGACATCCGGAACATCGGGACGACGTTCGAGACGAAGCCGGACTGGTGCGACCCCGAGCAGATCGACCGCATGCTCGACCTCGGTGGGACGAAAGTCGAGGTGGGCGTCCAGACGACCTACGAGCGCATCAACCGCGAGATGCACCGCGGGCACGGCAATCAGGCGTCCATCGACGCGAACCGCAACCTCCGGAACGCGGCGTTCAAGGTCGGCTTCCACATGATGCCGGGCCAGCCCGGGATGACGGAGGCGATGGTGGAGGAGGACTTCCGCCGACTGTTCGAGACGCCCGAGTGGCGGCCGGACTACCTCAAAATCTACCCGACGCTCGTCGTGCGCGGGACTCGCGTGTACGACCAGTGGCGCCGCGACGACTTCGACCCGCTGCGCAACGAGCAGGCCGCCGAGCTGGTCGCGCGCGTCATGAAGGACCTCCCGCGATACGTTCGACTCCAGCGCGTCCAGCGCGACATCCCCGCGGACTTCATCGACGCCGGCGTCTGGAAGTCGAACCTCCGCCAGCTCGCGTGGCAGAAGATGGACGAGCACGGCTGGGAGTGCGAGTGTATTCGGTGCCGTGAGGTCGGGATGAACGACGAGGATCCCGAGAACGTCGAACTCGGGGTCATCGAGTACGAAGCCGCCGGCGGGACGGAGCACTTCATCAGCTTCGAGGACTTCGAGAAGGACCTCCTCGTCGGGTTCGCGCGCCTGCGCTTCCCCGGCGAGGTGGCGCGCCCCGAGTTGGAGAACGCCGCGCTCCTGCGCGAGCTCCACGTCTACGGGAGCGCCGTCGGCGTCGGCGAGGAGAGCGGCGAGGGCGACCAGCAACACCGCGGCTACGGGCGGCGCCTGATGGAGCGCGCCGAGACGATGGCGCGCGACGCCGGCTACGACGAACTCGCCGTCATCTCGGGGATCGGCGCGCGCCAGTACTACAAGCGCAAGCTCGGCTACCACCAGAACGGACCGTACGTCTCGAAGAAACTGTAGCCACCGCGAGCGAAGCGAGCGGGCGCGAGGCGATTAGGGTTCGAGCAGTCCGCCCGGCGTGACGTCGCCCGGGACGCTGTGCGGGGCGGTGAGCGGCGTGACGGACACTTCGTTGTCGACGCAGACCCGCCGGTCGGTCCCCTTGGGGTCGGGGACGTCGCGCGCGAGGAACTCGCGCCAGTAGCGGTCGTCGACGTTCACGCCGGACTCGGTCATCGTCGCCTCGAGTTCGTACTCCTCGGAGGGGCGGGTGACGCGCCGAACGGGGTCGTCGGCGATGTCGCTGGCGGGCGCGTTGACGCTGAGGTAGTCCGCACTCGGGAGGACGTCGCCGGCGGCGAAGCGCGGGACGAGGTCGGCGGCGACGTCCGCGGCGACGCCGAACTTCTCGCGGGCCGGCTCCCAGTCTTCCTCGGCGAGCGCCCAGTCGTACATGGAGACGGCGACAGCGGGGAGGTCGAGGAAGCCGGCCTCCATCGCGGCACCCACGGTCCCCGAGCGCCCGAGGACGTGTGCGCCGACGTTCGGACCGTCGTTACACCCGGAGACGACGATGTCTGGGTTGAGGCCGATGCCGGCGAGGCCGACGGCCACGCAGTCCGCGGGCGTCCCCTTGACGGCGTAGCCCCGGTCGTGCTCGTCGTAGCTCACGGGGCCCATCGTTCGCGTCTGCCCGCTGCCGGAGCGCTGGCCGGCGGGCGCGACGACGGTGACGTCGTGGTCGGCGGCGAGGCGTTCGCGGACGGCCTCGAGGCCAGGCGCGTCGATGCCGTCGTCGTTCGTCAGCAGGATAGAGAGGGCGTCGCTCACGCCCGGCCGTACGCCACGACGCGTGTAAGCCGTTGTGGGTCACCCCGTCATTCAGCGGCGTTGGCTTCGGCCTGCGGGGCGAGGATCGCGTAGATGGCCTCGGTCGCGGGGACGTCGACGGCGTGCTCGCGCGCGCGCCGGACGACGCTCCCGTGGAGGGCCTCGAGTTCCATGCGCTTGCCGTGCGTCAGGTCGTAGTGGAGGCTGGAGTAGTTGTCCTCGTTGTCCATTGCCTCCATCGCGTCCAGCCACTTGCTCACGGGGTCCCACTCGAAGCGGACGCCCTCGGCGTGCGCGACGGACACGACTTCCTCGATGACGCGCCGGTAGAGCCGCCACGACTCCTCGTTCGCGTGCACGTCGCCGAAGGGGTGGCGCGTCGTCGCGGTGAGGCCGGCCTGCGCACAGATGAGCGCGAGTTTGTCCCAGAGCGTCCCGTGGACGTTCTCCGTGTAGTCCGCGGTCATCCCCGTCGCGTCTTCGCAGGCGGCGAGGAAGTCGTCGGCGAGCGCCGAGCGTTCGGGCGGTTCGGCCGCGACGTCGTGGTACTGCCCGAAGACGATCTGTGCCGGACCGCCGGTGTGCTCGACCACGCCGGGTTCCTTGATGGTCGAGAAGATGTAGGCGACGCCGCCCCAGACACGTTCGGTGCCCACTTCGTCCGCGAGCACCGCCTCGTTGTCGACGCCGTTCTGCAGGGAGAGCACGGCGGAGTCCTCGCCGAGCATCGCCTCGAGGGTCGTCGCCGCGTCCTCGGTGTCGAAGGACTTCACGCAGAAGAGCACGACGTCCACCTCGCCGACCTCGTCGGGGTCGTCCGTCGCCGGGAGGTCGACGTGGAAGTCCCCTTCGACGCTCTCGACCGTGAGTCCCTCGGACTGGAGGGCCTCACGGTGGTCGCCGCGCGCGATGAGCGTCACGTCGTGGCCCTGCTGGGCGAGGCGGCCGCCGTAGTACGCGCCGACGCCGCCCGCGCCGTAGACAGCTATCTGCATACGCGACGGTGGCGCGCCGAGCGGCAAAGAGGTACGGGAGACGGCGACGACCGTCGGTTCGGCCGGTGGGTCGTTGCCCGCGGGTCGTTCCTCCCCGCTCGCATCGACGTGGCCTCGCCATGCTCGGCCCCGCTGCTCGCGCCTCGCTATCGCTCAGCGCTCGCGTTTCCGCGATTCCTGTGGAATCGCGTAACCGCAGTACAAAAGGGTCGGAACCTCCTAGCCACGGTATCATGGACGAGAAGCGGGAACTGACGAGCGTCGACCTCGTCGCCCTCACCGCCGAGTTGAACGGCTACGCGGGCGCGGTGGTCGACAAGGCGTACCTCTACGGCGACGACCTCGTCCGCCTGAAGATGCGGGACTTCGACGAGGGCCGGGTCGAACTCCTCGTCGAGGTCGGGGAGACGAAGCGCGCGAACGTCGCGCGCCCCGAGCACGTGCCGAACGCACCCGGGCGACCGCCGAACTTCGCGAAGATGCTCCGGAATCGGCTGTCGGGCGCGAACCTCCACGAGGTCCGCCAGCACGGCTTCGACCGGATTCTGGAGTTCGAGTTCCGCCGCGAGGACCAGGACACCACTATCGTCGCCGAGTTGTTCGGCGACGGCAACATCGCGGTGCTCGACCAGAACGGCGAGGTCGTCGACTGTCTGGAGACGGTACGACTCAAGTCCCGAACGGTCGCGCCCGGGAGCCAGTACGGCTTCCCGCAGTCCCGGCTCAACCCCCTCGACCTCGACTACGAGCGCTTCGCCGAGCGGATGCGCCAGTCCGACACCGACCTCGTTCGGACCGTCGCGACCCAGCTGAACTTCGGCGGCCTCTACGGCGAGGAACTCTGTACGCGCGCAGGCGTCGAGAAGACGAAGGACATCGACGACGCGGGCGACGAGGAGTTCGAGGCCATCTACGACGCGATGGAGCGCCTGCTCGACGAGGTGAAGGCGGGCCGCACCGACCCACGGGTCTACTACGACGGGGACACGGAGGAGAACGCGGGGCGGAGCGACGCGACGGCCCGCGAAGAAGCGAGCGGTGAAGCCGCGAGCCAGAAGGGTCAGCGCGTCGACGTGACGCCCCTCCCCCTCGAGGAGCGCGCCGATCTCTACTCGGAGGCGTTCGACTCGTTCAACGACGCCCTCGACGACTACTTCACGAACCTCGAGACCGAGGCCGACGAGGGCAGCGAGGAGTCGACGAGCAAGCCCGCCTTCGAGGAGGAAATCGCGAAGCGAAAGCGCATCATCGAACAGCAGGAGGGAGCCATCGAGAACTTCGAGGAGCAGGCCGAGACGGAGCGCGAGAAGGCCGAACTCCTCTACGAGCACTACGACCTCGTGGACGAGGTGCTCTCGACGGTCCGGCAGGCCCGGTCGGCGGGCTACGGTTGGGACGACGTCGAGGAGCGCTTCGAGCAGGGCAAAGAGCAGGGCATCGAGGCCGCCGAGCACGTCCTCGGTGTCGACCCGGAGAACGGCCTCGTTCGGCTGCGGCTCGACGGCCACACGGTCAGCCTCGACCCCGAGGCGGGCGTCGAGAAGAACGCGGACGCGCTCTACACGGAGGCGAAACGCATCCAGGAGAAGAAGGAGGGTGCGCTCGCCGCCATCGAGGACACCCGCGAGGAACTCGAGCAGTGGCAGCGCCGCCGCGAGGAGTGGAGCGAAGAGCAGGCCGAAACTGAGGAGGAACCCGAGGAGGAACCCGAAGATATCGACTGGCTCTCCCGGTCCTCGATTCCGGTGCGCAAGCAGGAGCAGTGGTACGACCGCTTCCGCTGGTTCCGCACGAGTGATGGGTTCCTCGTCATCGGCGGTCGGAACGCCGAGCAGAACGAGGAAATTGTCGAGAAGTACATGGACGGCTACGACCGCTTCTTCCACGCCCAGGCCCACGGCGGCCCCGTGACCGTCCTGAAGACCTCGGAGCCGAGCGAGCCCTCGAAGGACATCGAGGTGCCCGACTCCTCGCTGGAGGAGGCCGCGCAGTTCGCAGTGACCTACTCCTCGGTGTGGAAGGACGGCCGCGGCGCCGGCGACGCCTACATGGTGATGCCCGAGCAGGTGTCGAAGACCGCCGAGTCCGGCGAGTACCTCTCGAAGGGCGGGTTCACCATTCGGGGCGACCGGACGTACTTCGAGAACACGCCCGTGGACTGCGCGGTCGGCATCACCTGCGAGCCCTCGACGCGCGTCGTCGGCGGCCCCCCGTCGGCCATCGAGGACCAGGCGGAGACGACGGTGCGCCTCGAACCCGGGAAGTTCGCGCAGGGCGACGCCGCCAAGCGCGTCTACCGGGAGTTCCGCCAGCGTTTCGCGGACGAGTCCTTCGTCCGGAAGGTCGCCTCGCCGGACGAGATTCAGAAGTTCATGCCGCCGGGCGGCAGCCGCCTCGTGGAGTAACGCGATTCCTGCGGAATCGCGAATAGACGAGCGTCGAGTACGCGAGGCGCGAGTAACCGCGACGGCCTCCCGTCGCGTAAACACGAACGCCGAGTACGCGAGGCGCGAGTAACCGCGAGCGGCTTCGGGCCCTACGTTTTTCACGTCGCCGGGTGTCGTCTCGCGTATGTTCGAAGACGCCCTGAAGTATCCGTTGCGCGGCGAGGACTCCACGTCGACGCTCCTCATCGGCGGGGGCCTCGGCATCGCGACGTTCGTCGTCGCGCTCGTCGGCGTATTGCTCTCCGTCGTGTTCGTCGGACTGTTCCTCCTGCCGTTCGCGCTCGTGCCGGGCGTGCTCGTGCAGGGCTACTACGTTGACGTGGTGCGCCACCGTCTCGACGGCGACCCGGAACCCCCGACGTTCGACGATTGGACGTCGCTGTTCGTGGACGGCCTGAAGGCGATGCTCGTCGGGATTCTCTACGCGCTCCCGGCCGTCGCGGGCGCGTTCGTCGTCGCGCTCGTCGCCGTCGTCATCTCCTTCGCGACACAGGGATCGCCCGAGTCGGGTGCGGTCTTCGGCGGCCTGCTGACGGCGCTCGCGGTGCTCGCGCTCTTCGTCTACGGCGTCGCCGCCGCCTACGTCTACCCCGCGGGTATCGTGAACTGGGTCCGCGAGGACGACCTGACCGCGGCGTTCTCGCTCTCGACGCTGAAGGCGGCGACGCTGGACACGCGCTACCTCGTCGCGTGGCTGCTCGCGCTCGTCGTCGCGCTGGTCGGCGGCACCGTCGGCGAGGCCCTCATCGTCGTCTTCCTCGTCGGCTTCTTCGTCCTCTTCTACGTCCAGATGGTCGTCTGGTACTGCTACACGGAGGGGTACGTGGACGCGCTCGACCTCGACCGAACGGACGGCGAACCCGAGGCGACGTCCGGCTACGGGGGCATCTCCTACGAGCCGCCGTCCGAGACGGCCGACCGGCCCGCGGACTCGGAGGAGTGGTCGGACCTGACAGACGCGACAGAACCCGCCGACGAGGAGTCGGAACCGGGTCGTGACGAGGCCAATGAGCGAGCCGACGTGGACGGCGACGAACGCGACGGCGAGTCGCGAAGGGAATGACGCGCCTGTCGGCTCGCACGCCGGCCTGCTGGCGTGCGAGTAGCAGGACACAAGGCCCGTGGACTCGGACGTGAGCGTATGCAGATAAAGGACCGCGAGGCGCGCGAGGGCGGGCGTGAGAAAATCACGCTCCTCCCGGAGAGCCTCGACGACCTCTGGCACCTCGCGTACGTCCTCGAACCGGGCGACCGCGTCGCGGGCGACACGACGCGGCGTATCCAGCGCAACGACGACCAGATGCGCGACACGGGCGGGCAGCGCGAGCCGATGTGGATTGCCCTCGACGTCGAGGAAGTCGAGTTCCACAAGTTCGCGAACCGCCTGCGCGTCTCGGGCGTCATCACGGAGTGCTCGCGCGAGGACCAGCTCGGCCTCCACCACACGCTGAACGTCGAGGAGTTCGACGAGCTCGAGGTGACGAAGCGCTGGAAGCCCGACCAGATCGAGCGCGTCGAGGAGGCCGTCGAGACGGCCGACCAGCCCGAAGTCGCCATCGCCACCGTCGAGGAGGGCGAGGCCTACATCCACACCGTCCAGCAGTACGGCGTCGACGAGTCCGGATCGTTCACGGGGACGACGGGGAAGGGCGAGTACGCGCGCGGGCGCGAGGAACTGTTCGCCGAGTTGGGGCAGGCCTTGGAGCGGATGGACCCGGACGCCGTCATCCTCGCCGGCCCGGGGTTCACGAAGCAGGACGCCCTCGACTACTTCGATGAGGAGAACATGGCGTTCGTCGACCGCGTCACCGTCGTCGACACCTCGGCGGCGGGCGGGCGCGGCGTCCACGAGGTCCTGAAGCGCGGCGCCGTTGAGGAGGTGCAGGCCGAAACCCGCATCGCCGAGGAGTCCGAACTCATCGACGAGCTGATGGAGCGCCTCGGTACCGACGAACCCGTCGCCTACGGCATCGACGAAGTCGCGAAGGCCGCTGACTTCGGCGCCGTCGAGACGCTGCTCGTCCTCGACGAACGCCTCCGCAAGGAGCGCGCCGGCGAGGGCGACTGGGACGTGGACATCAACGACGTCATCACCATCGTCGAACAGCAGGGCGGGGACGTAACGGTGTTCAGCCACGAGTTCGCGCCCGGCGAGCGCCTCCGGAACCTGGGGGGTATCGCGGCGATCCTGCGCTACCGCCTGACTTAAACCTCGACCGTCAGGCCGTCCTCAGCAATGGTCACGTCGTCCTCGTAGTGCTCGCGGACGGCGTCAGCCAGTGCGTCCCCCGCGGCGTCGGCGTCCGGGTAGAGGTGGGTGAGGTAGACGCCGCGGTACTCGTGGTCGGCGAGGACCGCGCCGAGTTCGCTCGGCGTCGGGTGGCCGGTCGTCTCGTGGCCGTCCGGGTGCGCGCAGTCGTGGACGAGCGTCGTCCCCTCGGCGAACGCCGCGAGCGCGTGGTCCGCGAGCGTATCGCCGCTCACCGTCAGCGCGCTCTCGAGACGATAGGCGAAGGACTGCATCGACGCGGAATGCTCGGTCTCGTAGCGTTCGACGTCGAGGCCGGCGAGCGCGACCGAGTCGCGGGCGATGTCGCGCGGGTCGACGGCCACGCGCCCGTCCAGGTAGTCGTGGACGTCGAGCAGACCATCGACGAGGGCAATCGTGCCCGGCGGGCCGGCGACCGGCAGCGTGCCGGTGTCGTTGGCGGCGAGCCAGCGCGCCTTCAGCAACGGGAGGAGGTCGCTCACGTGATCGAGATGGTGGTGCGTGAGGAGGACGGCGTCGACGTCAGCCGGGTCCGTGCCGGCGCGCACGAGCGCGTCGAGGACGCCGCTCCCGCAGTCCACGAGGAGCGTCGCGCCCCCGGCCTCGACGCGGAGGCCGGACTGGACGCGCTCGCCGGTCGGAATCGCGCTTCCGGTGCCGAGGAAGGTGACGCGCATACGGGAGACTGCGGGCGGCACGCGGAAAAGTGCTCGCCGCCCGTCATTTCACGGGGTTTTTGCGCTCCGCACCATATCGGAAACCAGTGTCAACGCCTTGGGAGGTGTCGTCGTGACCGGCCGCCGTCCGTTCGCCCTCGTCGCCGTCGGCATCGCCGTCGTCACGGCGCTGATCCTCGCCACCGCGACGCCGGTCCCGTCCGTGGGCGGGCACGGGAGCACGGGGCCGGCGAACGCGTCGCCCACGCAGGTCGCGGACACCACGCGCGCGGACGCGAACGTCACCGTCGGCGTCCTCGACGTCACGGCGTTCGACGCCGGCGTCGCCGGACGAGCAGACGTCGAGGCGGTCCGCGGGTTCGGCGGTCGCGACCCGACGGCTGGGGGCGCGCCGACGCACGGCGGCCGCGTGGTCCGTCTGGTCGAGCGAATCGCGCCGGACGCGGACTACGCGCTCGCGACGGTCGACGGCCCTAACTCCTATCGGGCGGGGCTCTCGTGGCTCCGCGAGCGCGGCGTCGACGTCGTCGTCACCCCGACGTCGTTCTACGGGTTGGCCGACGACGGGACGAGCGCCGTGGAGACCGCGACGACGCTCGCGACGAGGAGCGCGGACGCCGGGGTGCGTCTCACGGCCGACGCACCTCCAGTATGGTGGTCAGCAGGGCTGTACGTGGAGGACTGGGTGCGGGGACGTCGTGCATCCACTCGGTGGATGAACAGGGGACGGGTTAACGGGTGTGGAAGCTCAAACGCCGCGTTGAGCGCTCACCGACGCGCCCAGTCGAGCATCCGCGCGTAGAAGTCGTCGGTTTCGAGCGCCGCCGCGTCCCCGACGAGGACGAGGCTCTTCTTCGCCCGGGACATCGCGACGTTCAGCCGGCGGTAGTCCTCGAAAATCGGGCCCTCAAGGTCCCCGGTGGCGACGAACGACACCAGAATCACCTCCTTCGAGGAGCCCTGGAACCGGTCGACGGTGTCGACGGCGACGCCGTCGGGGACGCGCCGGCCGATTTCCGAGACCTGCGCGCGGAACGGCGCGATGACGCCGATGTCCGCGGGGTCGAGGCCGGCCTCGACGTACGACTCGGCGATGTCGGCGACGCGCTCGGCCTCACGGGGGTCGACGTGCGCGTCCGTCGTCCCGGTGACGTCCACGAAGCCGACGCCGTCCACGACGTCCGGGGCCGCGGCGTCCACGCCCAAATCGGCGAGTGACTGCGTCGCCACCTCGCCGTTCGCCGGGCGGAGTTTGCCGCCGTAGAACTCCGTCGAGGAGAACGCCTGGATGCGCTGGCGCATCCGGTACTGGCTCTCCAGGAGGACGCCCGCCTCGGGGTGCTCCTCGATGAGGCGCTCGAAGAGCGACGTCGAGAGCCGACCGCCCGAGCGGACGACCGGCGGGAGCTGGTGGTGGTCGCCGACGAGGACGAACGTCGCGCCGCGGTTGATGGCGGCGAGCGTTCCGGGCTCGGTGAGCTGGCTCGCCTCGTCGACGAGCACGACGTCGAACTCCTGGGAGCGCATCACGCGCGACCCGCAGGTCGCGGTGGTGGCGGCGACGAGCGGCGCCGCGCCGAGCTTCTCGGCCTGCTCGTGTGGCCCGCCAGCGTTCTCGAGTCTGTAGTCCTGCATGTCCTCGCGGACGCCCGTCTCGGTGCCGACGCGGACGAACGAATCGAAGCCCTGGTCCTCGATGGCCTCGAGGGCGTTGTCCACCGCGCGGTTCGTGAACGCCGAGAGGAGCACCCTGTCGCCGCGCTCGACGAACGCTCGGACGAGCGTCGCAATGGTGTAGGTCTTCCCGGTCCCGGGCGGGCCGTGAACCAGCGCGAAGTCCTCGGCGTTCAGCGCCTTGTTTACGGCGGCGTTCTGCGCTTCGTTGTTCGGGACGAGCTCGCGGTGTTCGTCGCCGAACGCGGGGGCCTCGCGCCCGAAGAGGACGTCCTTCCGCCGGGCGTCGCCCTTCAACACGAAGTCGTGAAGCGCGGTGAGCATCCGCGAGACGGAGAGCTCGGAGGGGTAGACGTCGAGTCGGCGCAGCTCGAGCGGTTCGTCGGTCGTGACGACGACCTCGGACTCGTCAAGCACCTCGACGCGGCCCATCTCGGCGTCGCCGTGGACGGGGTCACCGTCGCTCGCGAGCACCCGGTCACCCTGCCGAATCTTCGAGGACGCCGCGGACGGCCGAGTCGCGCGGAGGCGCCAGCGGCCGTCCGAGAGCTCCTCGCGGCCCGCGGGTTCGAGGCCGATGACCGCCCGGTCGTCGGCCGCGCGCTCCTCCGGGGTCTGCTCCCAGAGTTTCACGTACTCTTCGTGGACTTCGCGGCGCTCGGCCTCGATGGCCTCGTAGAGCTCCTCGAAATAGTCGCGCTCGGCCTCCGGGAGCAGACTCCCGATTTGGCCGGCCTTCGACTCCTGACCGAGCCGGCCGGAGACGACCATACAGGCGTCCTGCGAGAAACAGTACTCGCACTTCGCGTTCGCCTCCTTGCCCGTCGGGACGCTCATCCCGTGCTCCATCGCGGCGAGGCGGTTGCGCGAGCGCACGACAAACTCCAGCAGCCCCGAGCCGATGGAGAACTCCTTGGCGGGCGAGAGGTCGCCACCCTCCTCGGAGCGGTCGACGGCCGCGTTCTTCGTGTAGAGGAGCGTGCCGGTGTCGGCCTCGACGCCGCGCTCCTCGAGCATGAGCGCGTAGCACGCCGCCTGAATCTTGTCGTGGAAGCGGGGGTCGCGGTTCGTGTTCTTCCCGGTCTTCAGCTCGACGGGCATCCCGCGTCGGATGGCGTCACAGCGGCCCTTGATACCGAACGTGTCCGAGATGAGCGTGTACTCTGAGCGCCAGTCGTCCTCCTCGGTGAGGAGGCCCTGGTTCAGCCAGCCCTCGATGGCCGAGGCGTGCTGACGGACCTCCTCGCGGACCGCGTCGGGGTCCTCGCCGAGCAGGCCGAGCTCGAGGCCGGCGTCGTCGATGGCGTCGTCGATGGCGTCGTCGAGGTCGCGCCCGCGTAGGAGGTCGCCGAACACCTCGTGGACGAGCGTCCCCTTCGTCACCGGATACTTCAGCGGGAGGCCGGAGAGCTTCGAGAGGTAGTACTGGCGGGGACACTGCACCCACTCGCGGATGTCCGTCACGTCCACGAGGTAGTCGGGTTCGACGACGACGTAGGAGCCCTTCGAGGTCGAGAACTGCGTCTCGCCGTTCCACTCGCGCTCGTCGGGGTCGGTGACGAGGAGCTCCATGTCCGCCTCGAGATACTCCGCAGTCTCCGTCCACTTCCCCCAGAGCGTCACCGTTCGCGGCGGCGCGGTACCGGGGTCGAGTGTCACCTCCACTATGTCGCGTTCGCCGTACTTCGTGCTCACCGCGCGCACGTCGCCGACGTCCGTCACCGTCCCCCGAATAGTCACGCACGAGCGTAGTCGCGGGCGGCGAAAAACGCTGTCGCTCCCTGTCTCGGAGGCCGCCGACTGTGCCGCTGATGTATCGCTTAAGCCCGCCTGTGTCGTAGCGGCCCGCGTATGCGAGTCAGGGACTGGCAGGACATCCTCGAAGACGTCACGGAGTCCAGCGCCGACCCCGACGGGTGGCGCGCGGTCGCCGGCGACCGCGCGCGTGGCCTCGGCGAGGACCTCTACCTCGGCCACCCCAGCGTCGGCGTTTACCAGCTGAAGACGTACGCGAAGAACCCCTTCGAGGTGAAGGGCGCGGGTGCGCGCGTCGCCCGGCGCGTCGACGAGGACCTCGACCCGCTCTTCCCCGGCCGCGACGACGACGCGGGCCGTTTCGCCGTCCGGCAGGGCGTCGAGGACGAGGAGGAGGCCGAGACGAAAGCCCGCCGCCTCGAAGAAGTCCTCAAGGTCCACGCGGAGGCGCCGACGTCACCAGACGACCTCTTCGAGGACGTGATGGACGTCGTCGACAGCCCCGCGTTCGGCCCCGTCGAGTACGACAGCCACGGCCGCCCCGAAGAGCTGGACGAACTCTCCGAGACCTTCGAGGAGGCCGAGGAGTTGCTGAACAGCGAACTCGACGAGCTCATCGAGGAGGACGACGTCGGGAAGGGGTTCCAGTAGACGCGGAACCTTCGGTTCCGCGAAGGACGCGAGCGGGAAGGAACGACCCGCGAGCAGACGCGACTCCTCGGAGGCGCGAATACACGAACGCTGAGCGCAAGCGAGGTGTGAGTAACTGCGGGTTCGAGCGAAGTGAGGGGCCGATTTCTATTCCGGAATCCGCGCGAGCCACATCGACGGGTCGTCGAGTTCGGCGTCCGTCGGGAGCGTCTCGGGGGAGTGCCAGACGGCACCGGCGGCCTCGACGTCGCGGGCGTCGGCGACGGCCTCGAAGAACTCGCGGCCGCGCTCGTACTGCTCGCGCTTCAGGTGGAAGCCGAGCAGCCGGCGAACGAGGCCACCGAGCGGGCCGTCCTCGGCGCGGCGCTCGTCGAGTTTCCGCCGCAGGTCGTCGTAGTCCTCGTCGAACGCGCGGTCCATCAGGAGTTCGGCGTACCCCTCGACGGCGGTCATCGTCGTCATCATCTCGGAGAACGCGTCGCGCTGGAGTTCGCCCTCGGAGAGCGCGGCGACGCCGTCCCGGAGGTGAGCTTCGAGGTGGTCGGCGAGCCACGGCGCGGCACCGAACTCGGCGGCGTGGGTCACCTCATGGAAGGCGATCCAGCGCCGGAAGCGCTCGAAGTCGGCGTCGAGATTCGCCGCGGCACTCGCGATGTTCGGGTGGACGAAGTAGAGGCGGTGGCCGTCGGCGTCCGCGAGGAGGAGCGGGTCGTACTGGCCGAGGACGCGCCGGGCGACGAACGCGAGCGCGCCCGCCGTCGTCGCGGTGTTGACGGTGCGCGCGACGCCGGGGAGGACGCCGCCCTGTTCGAGCGGTTCGAACGCCCGGCGGAACGTCGAGACGTTCGCGTCGACCCAGTGGTGGCGGTTCTGTATCTCGACCGTCTCGGGGACGTCGAAGGCGAGCCCGGAGACGTCGCGGATGCGCGAGCGGGCGGCCCGGACGTCGGCCGCGTAGCCCTCGCGGTCGGCCTGCGAGAGGTCGAGCGACCCGGGGTCGGTCGCCCCCTTCGCGGCGTCGGCGACGGCGGTCCAGTCGACCGCGTCGGACCCGGAGGCACCGGCGACGGCGCGGGCGCTGTCAAGAAGACTCATACGCGAAATCCGCGCCGAATCGGGAAAGGCCTTGTCCTCGGAGAGAACCGAGCGTCCTCAGGCGTCGATGTCTTCGAGTTCGTCGCGCTCGTCGACGGGTTCGTCCTCGGTCCCACCGCCGAGTTTGCGCTTCACGAGGAGGCCGGTGGCGACGAGGAAGCCGAGGACGACGACGAACCCGAGCGCCGCGGCCTTCGGCGAGCGCGAGTCGGTGGTGTCGACCGGCTCCTCCTCGGCCGTCTCCACGGGTGCGGGCGCGATGCCCGCATCGTCCGCATCAGTCTCCTCGCCCTTCGAGAAGTCCCAGCGGAGGAGGCTGAGTTCGGTCTCGTCGAGGCCGTGAACGTGGATGTCGATGAATCCCATAGTCGTGTGTTCCGTCGGACGACACAAGACCGTTCCGGCACACGGCGTCGGCGGGCGACTCGGACGCCGCGGAAAGCGGGCGAGCATCGGGGCGACCGGTGACTTCTTGCCGCCGCCGGCCGCCGACTCACGTATGTACGACGACCAGCGGCGCTTCCTCGAGGACCTACTCGCGACGGCGAGCCCGTCCGGGTTCGAGACGCCCGCCCAGCGCGTCTGGGTGGAGTACGTCGAGCAGTTCGCGGACGACGTCCACACCGACGAGTACGGGAACGCGGTCGCCGTCTACGACGGCGGTGGCGGCCCCGAACTCGCGTTCACCGGGCACGCCGACGAGATCGGCTACATGGTCGCCGCCATCAACTCCGAGGGCTACCTCCACCTCACGCCCGTCGGCGGGAGCGACAAGTCCGTCTCGAAGGCCCGCCACGTCCACGTCCACACCGACGACGGCCCCGTGAACGGCGTCATCGGGCAGGCCGCGATTCACGTTCGGGACCGGGACGACGACGAGTACGACGACATCGAATCGATGACCGTCGACATCGGCGCCGCCGACGAGGAGGCGGCCCGCGACCTCGTGACCGTCGGCGACCCCGTCACCATCGCGCAGACGCCACATCCCCTCCAGGGGTCGCTGCTCTCCGCGCGCGGCCTCGACAACCGCGTCGGCGTCTGGGTCGCCGCCGAAGCTCTCCGCCGGGCCGCCGAGCGCGGCGCCGACTCGACTGTCTACGCCGTCTCGACCGTCCAGGAGGAGGTCGGGCTCTCCGGCGCGAAGATGGTCGGCTACGACCTCGACCCGGACGCTGCCGTCGCCGTCGACGTCACGCACGCCTCCGACCATCCCGAGTTCCCGAGCGACAAGCACAACGAGGTCAGCCTCGGCGACGGACCGGTCGTCGCGCGCGGGTCGGGGAACCACCACGCCCTCGTCGACGGCGTTCGGGACGCCGCGGACGCTGAGGACGTCGACGTTCAGTACCAGGCGACCGGTATCCGCACGGGAACGGACGCGGACGCCTTCTACACGACCCGCAGCGGTATCCCGTCGCTCAACCTCGGCCTGCCGAACCGCTACATGCACACGCCTGCGGAGGTTGTCGACCTCGAGGACCTCGACCGGGCCGCCGACCTCCTCGCCGCGTTCGCCGTCCGCGAGGCCGGCCGAGACTCCTTCTCGGTCGAGTTCTGAAGCGCCGGCGACGCCACTCGACGGCGGCGGTTCCGGTGTCGGAGCGGGCCATGTCGTCGTCAGCACCGGTACTGGCGGCGCTCGCATCGGTCCCGCCGCCGTGGTGCCCGGTGACTTTCGTTCTGCCGGCGAGTCGGTACGTTTAAGCGTGAGACGGGCGCTCGGTGTGGTATGAGCGGCCGACCCCTCGACGTCCTCGAGGCATCCCTCGAGCAGACTGTGACCGTCGTCCTCAAGGACAGCAAGGAGTTCACGGGCGTCCTCACGGGCTACGACCAGCACATGAACCTCGTCCTCGAGAACACCGAGGAGGGTGAAGACACAACCGTTATACGCGGCGATAACGTCGTCACGATTAACCCATGACCGGATCCGGTACCCCGAGCCAGGGGAAGAAGAACAAGACGACGCACGTCAAGTGCCGCCGCTGTGGCGAGAAGTCGTACCACTCCAGGAAGAAGGTCTGTTCGAGCTGTGGCTTCGGCAAGTCGTCCAAGCGCCGGAGCTACAACTGGCAGTCGAAGCAGGGCGAGTAAGCCCACACAGACGACCGTTTCTCTCTTCCGTTCTTCTCGGCTCTAGCTGACGCTCCGTTCCGTCGACATCTGTTCTTCTGTCGATATTTGTCGTCGGCAGTCGTTCTTCCGTCGACGCACGTCGTGTCGCGGCCGGGTCGGTCACTGGTACTGTCCGCTCGACAGTCCGAGCGCCGGCCGACGCATCCTCGTCGCCAGTTCTAATCGCGCGTCGGCGTCCCGGTCCCGCGTCGCCAGTTCTGGTCGCGCGCCGCCGTCGCTGGCCGTGCCGTGGGGTGGCGTACCGGGGCCGGATCGAGACGCGTATAATGCACACACGTGCATACCGTAGCGGGAATATCGGCGATTAGATTCACAACCACGGGTGTTTTACGTGATGGGGACACAGGAAGCACCATGACCGAGCGGCGGGACGAGACGGTCGAGAGCGGACCGCGGGAGAAGTGCGGTGTCGTCGGTATCTCTCTCGAGGACCGGGCGGCCGCACTCCCCACGTACTACGCGCTGTACGCGCTCCAGCACCGGGGGCAGGAGTCGGCTGGCATCGTCACCCACGACGGCTTCCAGCAGCACAGCCACGTCGAGATGGGGCTCGTCGGCGACGCCTTCGACGAGGACGACGTCGAGGCGCTCAAGGGAAGCGCCGGCATCGGCCACGTCCGCTACCCCACCGCCGGGAGCGTCGACAAGTCCTGCGCACAACCCTTCACCGTCTCCTTCAAGGGCGGCGCGCTCGGGCTGAGCCACAACGGCAACCTCGTCAACGCCGAGAGCGTTCGGGACGAACTCGCGTCCTCCGGCCACGCCTTCACGAGCGACGGCGACACCGAGGTCATCGCCCACGACCTCGCGCGCAACCTCCTCGAGGAGGACCTCGTGCGCGCCGTCAAGCGGACGATGAACCGCATCCACGGCTCCTACGCGCTCACCATCAGCCACGACGACACGGTTCTGGGCGTGCGCGACCCCGAGGGCAACCGCCCGCTCTGCATCGGCGAACTGGACGACGGCTACATCCTCGCCTCCGAGTCCGCCGCCATCGATACCTTAGGTGGCGAACTCGTCCGGGACGTCCGCCCCGGCGAACTCGTCGTCCTCCGCGAGGACGGCAGCGGCTTCGACTCCTACCAGCTCGTCGAGCAGGAACACACCGCGAACTGCTTCTTCGAGTACGTTTACTTCGCGCGCCCCGACTCCACCATCGACGGCGAACTCGTCTACGAGGTTCGGCGCGAACTCGGCCGCCAACTCTGGGCGGAGTCCGGCGTCGAGAGCGACGTCGTGATGCCCGTCCCGGACTCCGGGCGCGCGTTCGCCTCCGGGTACGCGGAAGCCTCGAAGGAGGACGGCACCGGCGACGGCGTCGAGTTCGCCGAGGGCCTCATGAAGAACCGCTACGTCGGCCGGACGTTCATCATGCCGACGCAGGAAGCCCGCGAGCGCGCGGTGCGCCTGAAGCTCAACCCGATTCGCTCCACCGTCGAGGGGAAGTCCGTCACCATCATTGACGACAGCATCGTCCGCGGCACGACGTCGAACCAGCTCGTGAAGCTCGTCCGGGACGCCGGCGCGGAGGAAGTCCACGTCCGCATCGGCGCGCCCGCTATCGTCGCCCCCTGCTACATGGGTATCGACATGGCGACCCGTGAGGAACTCATCGCCGCCGAGAAGTCCGAGGAGGAGATCGCCGAGGAAATCGGCGCGGACAGCCTCTCCTACCTCTCCATCGACGCCGTCACCGAAGCGATCGGAAAGTCCCGTTCTGACCTCTGTCTCGGCTGCGTGACCGGCGAGTACCCCTACGACATCGACGGCGAAACGACCGACCGCGACGTGACGCGCCCCGCCGTCGGCGGCGACGCCGACGTGCCCGCCGACGACTGACTGCGCTCGTAACCGTCGTCCGCGTCCCACCCCTCCGGTTCGGTACCACGTTCCTCTCTGCTGTCCCACGTTCTTCGTCCAGTTACGACGCTGAATCGCGGGCGATAAGCCGCGTGTCCCCGTGCCGTTCCGGTGCCGTCGTCGTCGTTCCCGTCGGCGTGTGAGCCCCTCCCCCCGTTCTGCAAATGTTCGGTGCGACGGCGGTGGGCAACGTTCGGAGGCCGAGAACACGACGGCACGACGCGCTCGATCGCTGTGCGGAACACCCCCACCCCGTTTTGCAAATGTTCTGCTGTTCGAGGGGGTGGTTCGTCGACGTCGTGAGGACGAATGAGGGGGTTGCGGGGCGCGACCCGAGCATTCGAAACGAATGTATCTCGCGAAACTACCGAAACACGAGAAGGAGTAGTTTTATGTTGGCCGGTCGGGAAACCAGAGTAGACAGCGATGGACACGCCGTTCCGCAAGCGCACGGGCGTCTTCACGGACAAGAACGTCCTGAAACAGCAGTACGAGCCCGACGAAATCCTCGAACGCGACGAGGAGATTCAGGGATACGCGAACGCCCTGCAGGACGTCGTGGACGGCTGGGAGCCGGAGAACGTTTTCGTCTACGGGAAGACGGGCGTCGGGAAGACGGCGGTGACGCGCTACATGATGGACATGCTCCGCGTCGAGGCCGACCAGCGCCCCGACGTTGACGACGTCCACGTCGCCGAAGTCAACTGCCACCACCACCCTTCCTCCTACCAGGCGGCCATCGCACTCGTGAACGAACTCCGCGAGGGCACTGACCGGGAGCCCATCACGACCGGGCTCTCGACGTCCGACGTCCTCACCGCGCTCTTCGAGGAGATTGAAGCGCGCGAGGGGACAGTCCTCGTGGTGCTCGACGAGATCGACAACCTCGGCGACGACGACGTCCTCCTCTACCAGCTCCCGCGCGCGAAAGCGAACGGCAACATCGAACACTCGCAGGTCGGCGTCGTCGGCATTTCGAACGACTACACCTTCCGGAACGACCTCTCCTCGAAGGTCCAGGATACGCTCTGCGAGCGCGAAATCAAGTTCCCGCCGTACGACGCGACCGAACTCCGGACGATTCTGGAGGACCGCGCGTCGAAAGGGCTGGCCGACGACGTTCTCGAACCCTCGGTCATCCCGAAGTGCGCCGCGCTCGCCGCCCAAGACCGCGGGAGCGCGCGACAGGCCATCGACTTGCTCCGCGAGGCGGCGAACGTCGCCGTTGAGGACGGCCGCGAGACCGTCGTCGAGTCGGACGTCGACGCCGCGGAGAACCGTGTCGAACGCGGACGCGTGAAGGATTCCATCCGTGATCTGACGACGCACGGTCGCTACACGCTCCTCGCCATCACGAACATCGCCTTCGAGGGCGAGACGCCCGTGCGCGCGAAGCAGGCCTACGAGATGTACGAGCGCGTCTGCGAGGAGAACGCGACTGAACCGTTGAGTCAGCGCTCCGTCCACGACCACCTCATCGACCTCGCGATGCTCGGCTTCTTAGCACAGTACGACCGGAACCACGGCCGCGGCGGCGGGCAGTACTACGAGTACGAACTCGACGTCGAACCCGAGATCGTGACGGCCGTTCTCGGGAGCGAGGAGTAACCGCGTCCCGCCGGTAGCGTCTTCATCCCCTCGACAGTCGCCAGTTGTTTCCGCCAGTCGTCTCGTCAGCCGTCTCGCCAGTAGCCGTTTTCTCCCGTCACTTCCCTGGATCCTGTCGTCATCTTCGGTCTCCTCTCCGTCTCTATCTCCGCTTGCTGCCTCGTCCTTCGTTGCACGGAACACTTGCAGAATGGGGGGAGGGTGTGCGTACTCGTCCCGACATCCCTGGCGCGCCGTGGAACACTTGCAAAACGGGGGTGGGGTGGGTCCGAGTCAATCCGCCCCCCGCTGCGAGTCGCGGAACATTTGCAGAACGGGGGGGGGGTGTGGTGGCGGTTCCGGTCGAAACCGCCGGGAACACGCCGTCGAACCACCCTGTATCAGTCTCGCACGCCGGGGTCGAATCGCAAGTCTCTTACTTAACCCACTAATACAGACTAATGCGAACGCACGAGCGAGCGTGGGTAGCCAAGCTAGGCCAAAGGCGCAGCGTTGAGGGCGCTGTCCTGTAGAGGTTCGCCGGTTCAAATCCGGTCCCACGCATCGCACGTACCCGAGTCCTCAACTCGGGGTCAAGCGATGCACGGTGATTTCCCTCCCGGGACATCACCCACGCACAACTTCCTACTGAAACAACACCGAAGAGCGAGGCGTCCGTCCGTCGAGCGACCGGCAGTCAGCCGGTACGCGACGGCGACGGGCCTCGCGAAGAGCGGTGCGGCCGGTATCCAGTACCCGCAGCGTCGTCGACGCCCATCGTCTCAGTCTTAACGTCGTGACGACCATCGTGGTCGCGACCAATCTCGTGGACCTCGGTCAGTTTCGCCGTCACTCCGCGGTGGCACACGGGCGGCTCTCGCGAGTGACGGCCCAGCACGACCGTTTGGTTGAAATGTTACCTCCGCGTACCGGGGGGTATGGCAAAATACTCCACGGGCGGCTCTTCCGGGGGTAGCGGTAGCGGCACCTGCGAACTCTGCGGGAAGTCGACGGAGTCGCTCACGACGGCGTCCGTCGCGGGCGCACAGCTGTCCGTCTGTCAGAACTGCGCGGACCTCGACGAGAGCAAGAAGCGCAGCCGTCGGGGGCAGAACCAAGGTGGCGACTCGGGGTCGTCCTCAGGCAGCAGCGGCGGGAGCGAGCGCGAGCCCAACAGCGCGGTTCGCGCGGCCGCCGAGCAACTCGACGCCGCCCGTGGCGACTCCTCGCACTGGGAGGAGCACGGCACGAACTACGAGCGCGACCGCCTCCCCTACCTCGTTTCGGGGTATGGCGAACTCGTCGAGGAGGCCCGACAGGAGGAGGGACTCCAACTCTCCGAGCTCGCGGAGGAGCTCGACGTCGACGAGAACGACCTGCTCGCCGTCGAGCAGGGCCGGGCGACGCAGGCCGGCGTCGGCGGGAGCGTCATTCGCGCGCTCGAGGAACGCCTCGGCGTGACGCTCTCGGAGTAACCACACGACCCGCCCTTACGCACGTCTCGGTGCGAGCGGCGGCGCCGCCCCGAACGAAAGCTTGATTATAAATCAGTATAGATTGTGGAGCGACGCCAAACCGGCGTTCTTCATGACCGGGTGGCATCCCGTAACCTGTCACGTGCGGCCATCGCGTTGGCCGCCCTCACACTTCTCCGCCGAGTCACGACGCGAGCGGCATGTAGAGTCGGATAGTCGCCCATCGAGTCCCGAGAACGAACAAGGAGGTCGCGTCGGCGTCGCGCTCAGTCTGCGGACTCGTCCGGTTCGTCATCGGTTCGCTCGCCGCCGTCGCTTTCGGCCGCCGCGTGCTCGCCGTCGTCCGGCGTCGCGACGTCCTCGGCGTCGGCGTTCGGCGTGCGGTCGACGCGTTCCGCGGGGACGCCGACCATCGTCGCGCCGGGTTCGACGTCGGTGGTGACGACGGCGCCCGCGCCGACCTTCGCATCGTCGCCGATCTCGATGTCACCGAGGAGCGTCGCGTCCGCGCCGATGGTGACGTTGTCGCCGACCGTCGGGTGGCGCTTGACGGGACGCTGGTCCGCGCCGCCCAGCGTCACGCCGTGATACATGTGGACGTCGTCGCCGACGACCGCCGTTTCGCCGATGACGACACCCATACCGTGGTCGATGACGACGCGCTCGCCGATGGTCGCGCCGGGGTGGATTTCGACGCCGGTGAGCCAGCGGACGAGCTGGGAGAGCAGGCGGGCGAGGAGCTGATACCCGTGCTCCCAGAGCGTGTGCGTGAACGCGTGCGCCCAGACGGCGTGGAGGCCGGGGTAGCACAGCAGCACTTCGAGACGGCTCTTCGCGGCGGGGTCCTTCTCGAGGACTGCACAGACGTCCTCCCGGACGCGGCTGAGGCTAAGCACGGCGCTCACCGTCGCGTCGGGCGCGGCCGCTCGCGCGGGCGACGCGGCCGTCTACGTGTCTCGTCATGCCCCTGAGTGTGCTCGGGCAGGCAAAAAGGCCAGCGCTTCCGGTCGAGAACGCCGAAGGCGCTATACTCGCCGAGACGTAACGGGCGTCCGTGAGCGACCAGCATCCTGACCGGACGCGCGCGGGCGAGACGGAGTCGTACGCGGGCGTCGTCTACGACCTCGACGGGACGCTCGTCGACCTCGACGTCGACTGGGCGGCCGTCGAGCGCGACCTCAACACCCTCCTCCGCGACTCCGGCGTCGACCCGGAGGGGTTGGTCACGTGGGACCTCCTCGAGGCCGCCGAGGAGGCGGGCGTCGGCGACGAGGCGGAGGCGCTCATCAGCGACCACGAGTGTACGGGCGCGGAGCGCGCCGTCCGCCTGCCGCACGCGGACGAACTCCGGGACGGCACGGTGCCCGCGGCGGTCTGCTCGCTGAACTGCGAGCGCGCGTGTCGCATCGCCCTCGAGAAGGAGGAGTTGCTCTCGCACGTCCACGGCGTCGTGGGCCGCGACAGCCTCGCCGGCCGCGAGCGCAAGCCCGACCCCGAACCGTTGCTCCGGGCGGTGGAGGCGTTAGGGCTCGACCCCGCGGACGTCGTCTTCGTCGGCGACGCCGAACGCGACGCCGAGACGGCGCGTCGCGCCGGCACCGGCTTCCGCTACGTCTGAGAGTTCGGAGCCCGGTCAGTCGCTCGCGCCGGCGTCGACGGCCGTCCGGCGCGCGTAGAGGAAGACGGCGACGGCGGTGAGGAACCAGACGACGGCGCCGACGCGCAGGGCGAACGCGGCTTTCGCCGTCCACGTGGGGAGGGAGACGCCGCTGAGGACGAAGACGGCGGCGACGACGGGCGCGCCGACGACGATGGTGACGACGAACGTCGTCTGCATCACCCACCCGTAGTCGACGCCCTCGGGGTCCGTCTCCTCGACTACCTCTGGCACACGCGTCCGTCGGCGCGCGGCGCGCATAAAAGCCGCGTGTTTAACGGCGCGGCGGCGGTACGCTTCTCTATGACGACGGTTCAGGACATCCGCTCGCGGGCAGACGAGGAGGCGCCCATCACGATGCTGACGGCGTACGACACGCCGACGGCGCGCATCGTCGACGAGGCGGGTATCGACGTGGCGCTCGTCGGGGACAGTATGGGGAACGCCGTGATGGGCTACGACTCGACGCTCCCGGTCTCGATGGATGACGTCGCCTCGCGGACCGGCGCCGTCGTCCGTGGCGTCGAGGACGCCCTCGTCGTCGCCGACATGCCCTTCCTGAGCTACGGCGCGGACGAGGGCGATGCGGTGGAGAACGCCGGCCACCTCCTCAAGGAGGCAGGTGCAGACGCCGTGAAACTCGAGTGCGGTCCGCACACCGTCGCGTTGACCGAGCGCCTCACGGACCTCGGGATTCCCGTGATGGCCCACCTCGGCTTCACCCCACAGCACGTCCAGCAGTTCGGCGGCTACGGCCGTCGCGCGACGACCCGCGAGGCTGCCCGTGAGGTGCTGGAGCTCGCGGAGGCCCACGAGGAGGCGGGCGCGTTCAGCCTCGTCGTCGAGCACGTCCCCGCGAACGTCGCCGCCCAGGTTACGGACGCACTCGCCATCCCGACCATCGGCATCGGCGCCGGCCCCGACACCGACGGGCAGGTCCTCGTCATCACGGACGTCCTGGGGCTCTCCGAGCGCGCCCCGCCGTTCGCCGAGCAGTTCGGCGACGTCGCCGGCGAGATGAAGCGCGCCGTCGAGGACTACGCCGACGCCGTCACGGAGGGTGAGTTCCCCGCTGAGGAGCACAGCCACACCGACGAGGACCTCGACGACCTCTGAGTCTCGGCGACGCCACATCCCTGCTCCGTGCGCGTGCGACGACGAGGAGACTTCTTCGACCCTTCCGCTCGACAACCGCTACCGCGCGGCGGACGTCGAGCGGTCCCCGGCGACCGCTTCGGGTCCAGTGAGAACGCGCTCGATGCTGTGGACCGCAATTCCACCGGACACCCTCTCCTTTATTACAAACACCTTGTTTCTACCAAAGGTTTAAATACTCTCGTGCCTAACCATAGGTTAGCAACAATGCGTCCCCAAAATACACTCACTGACCAGAGCGGACCCGTCGAGCGCTACGACTACGCCGACGAGTCCGTCGTGGTCGCGGACACGTCCTTCGCCGACGAGCAGGTGACCGTCGACGTCATCGACGGCACCGCCATCCTCGTCGTCGAAGGGCACGACGAGGACGCGCAGTACGAAATCGACCTCCCGACCGGGGAGGTCGCCCGCGCGTTTATCAACAACGGCGTCGTCACCGTCGAGGTAGACCGATGAAACTGACGGTCAAACCCCTCAAGCAGGACCAGGCGGGTCGCGGCCTCGCCGCCGTCGACCGGCGCGCGATGGAGGAACTCGACCTCGACAATGGCGACTACATCGTCATCGAGGGCAGCGGTGAAGGCCGCGCCATCGCGCGCGTCTGGCCCGGCTACCCCGAGGACGAAGGGAAGGGCGTCATCCGTATCGACGGCGACCTCCGACAGGAGGCCGACGTCGGCATCGACGACAGCGTCACGGTGGAGAAGGCGGACGTCAAGCCCGCGAAGTCCATCAGCGTCGCGCTCCCGCAGAACCTCCGCATCAGGGGCGATATCTCGCCCTACGTCCACGACCGACTCTCCGGGAAGGCCGTCACGACCGGGCAGACCATCCGCGTCCCCTTCGGGTTCGGCGGCTTCGGCCAGATGAGCGGCCAGCGCATCCCCATCAAGATCGCCGGCACGGAGCCCGAAGGCACCGTCGTCGTCACCGACTCCACCGAGATTCAGGTGAGCGAGATCCCCGCCGAGGAGATTTCGGGCGGTCGCGGCCAGGAGGCCGGCGACAGCACCCCGAACGTCTCCTACGAGGACATCGGCGGCCTCGACGACGAACTCGAGCAGGTCCGGGAGATGATCGAACTCCCGATGCGTCACCCCGAACTCTTCCAGCAGCTCGGCATCGAGCCGCCGAAGGGCGTCATGCTCCACGGCCCGCCCGGCACCGGGAAGACGCTCATCGCGAAGGCCGTCGCCAACGAAATCGACGCGCACTTCCAGACCATCTCGGGCCCCGAGATCATGAGCAAGTACTACGGGGAGTCCGAGGAGAAACTCCGGGAGGTCTTCGACGAGGCCGAGGAGAACGCGCCCGCCATCGTCTTCATCGACGAAATCGACTCCATCGCGCCCAAGCGCGAGGAGGCCGGCGGTGACGTCGAGCGACGCGTCGTCGCCCAGCTCCTCAGCCTGATGGACGGGCTCGAAGAGCGCGGCGACGTCATCGTCATCGCGGCGACGAACCGCGTCGACGCCGTCGACCCCGCGCTCCGCCGCGGTGGGCGCTTCGACCGCGAAATCGAGGTCGGCGTCCCCGACCAGGAGGGCCGCAAGGAGATCCTGCACGTCCACACGCGCGGGATGCCGCTCGCCGACGACGTCGAGGTCGACGAACTCGCGGAGAACACGCACGGCTTTGTCGGCGCGGACATCGAGAGCCTCAGCAAAGAGGCCGCGATGAACGCGCTGCGGCGCATCCGCCCCGACCTCGACCTCGAGTCCGACGAAATCGACGCCGAAATCCTCGAGTCCATCCGTGTCACCGAGGACGACTTCAAGGAGGCGCTGAAGGGCATCGAGCCGTCGGCGATGCGCGAGGTCTTCGTCGAGGTGCCGGACGTCACGTGGGAGGACGTCGGCGGCCTCGGGGACACGAAGGAGCGCCTGCGCGAGACCATCCAGTGGCCGCTCGACTACCCCGAGGTGTTCGAGTCCATGGACCTCGAGTCCGCGAAGGGTGTCCTCCTCTACGGTCCGCCCGGCACCGGGAAGACGCTCCTCGCGAAGGCCGTCGCCAACGAGGCGAACTCGAACTTCATCTCGGTGAAGGGCCCCGAACTCCTCAACAAGTACGTCGGGGAGTCCGAGAAGGGCGTCCGCGAGGTCTTCGAGAAGGCCCGCTCGAACGCACCGACCGTGGTGTTCTTCGACGAGATCGACTCCATCGCGGGCCAGCGCGGCCAGAACCAGAGCGACTCCGGTGTCGGTGAGCGCGTCGTCAGCCAGCTCCTCACGGAACTGGACGGCATCGAGGACCTGGAGGATGTCGTCGTCATTGCGACGACGAACCGCCCGGACCTCATCGACTCCGCGCTCCTCCGCCCGGGCCGTCTCGACCGCCACATCCACGTGCCCGTCCCGGACGAGGAGGCGCGCCGCGCCATCCTCAGCGTCCACACCGAGCACAAGCCGCTCGCCGACGACGTCGACCTCGACGCCGTCGCGCGGCGTACTGAGGGCTTCGTCGGCGCGGACCTCGAGGCGCTCGTCCGCGAGGCGACGATGGCCGCGACGCGCGAGTTCATCAACACCGTCAACCCCGAGGACGCCGCCGACTCGGTCAGCAACGTCCGCGTGACGATGGCGCACTTCGAGCAGGCGCTCGATGAAGTCCACGCCAGCGTCGACGAGGACGTCCGCGAGCAGTACGACGAGATCGAACAGCGCTTCGAGAAGGCCGAGTCGCCCGAGCGCGAGCAGACCTACGGCACGGCCTTCCAGTAAGCCCGCCCGGTCCGCCGACGAGCGCGGCCGCACTCGTGGCTCGGTACCGGCGGCACTCTCGCCGTCCCGTTCTGACGCTCCGTTTCCCGCTTTGCACCGACTTCAAGTGGCGACGTCGGCGTGCAGGCCTTCCGCCGACGTGATACCCGAGCCGGGTGGTGACACGCGGGTTAGCGCGTACTCAAGTTCCTCTGGCTCCTTTTGTCTGTAATGGCTGACCCGAACCCGACGCCGGGAATTCATCACGTGACGTGCATCGCGGGCGACCCCCAGCGCAACCTCGACTTCTGGGTCGAGACGCTGGGCCTGCGCCTCGTGAAGCGCTCCATCAATCAGGACGACCCGGGGACGTACCACTTCTTCTTCGCGGACGCGGAGGGGACGCCCGGGACGAGCATGACGTTCTTCCCGTGGGAGAACATGTCGCAGGGGAAGGTCGGCTCCGGGCAGGTCGCGCGGACGGCGTTCCGCGTCCCCGAGGGGAGCCTCGACTACTGGGAGGCACGCTTCGAGGAGTACGACGTCGACTACGCCGAGCGCGTTGAGCGCTTCGGCGAGACGGTGCTGCCGTTCCGCGACCCGGACGGCCTCCCCGTCGAGCTCGTCGCCGTCGAGATTCCCGAGGACGACCCGACGGTCCCGTGGACGGAGTTCGTCCCCACGGAGCACGCGATTCGGGGCTTCCACTCGGTGACGCTCTGGCTGACCGACCCCCAGCCCACACAGAAACTCCTGCGGACGATGGGCCTCAAGGAAGTCGGCACCGAGGAGTCGCAAGGCGACACGCCCGGCGATCAGCGCACGCGCTTCCAGGCTGCCGGGAGCGTCGGCCAGTACGTCGACACGCTCCCGACCGTCGAGGCGTCCCGGCAGGGCCACGGCACCGTCCACCACGTCGCCTTCCAGACGCCGACCGACGACGAGCAGGCGGAGATGCGGAAGGCCGTCCGCTCGATGGGACTCCGCCCCACCCAGCAGATCGACCGCCACTGGTTCCGCTCGGTCTACTTCCGCGAGTTCGACGGCGTCCTCTTCGAGCTCGCGACGAAGGACCCCGGCTACGCGAGCGACGAACTGCTTGAAGACCTCGGCGGCCGCCTCGTCCTCCCCGGCGAGTTCGAGGACCGGCGCGAGCAGATCGAGGCCGGCCTCGCCGACGTCACGATTCCCGAACCGGACGCGGACGCTGACGCCGAAGCCGCCGGCGCAGAGCGGGACGACTGAAGGACGGGCCCCGCTCTCGCCGCCCCGATGTGCCCACGTTTTTGTCGCCGCGCCACCGAGCAGTAGCGGATGCTACTCACGGGGACTGTCGTCGTGGACGCCGAGACCACCCTCAGTGACGGCGCCGTCGTCACCGAGGGCGACCGCATCGTCGCCGTCGGCGAGCGCGCGGACCTCGTCGAGACCTACCCCGACCACGAGCGCCGCGACTTCGACATCGTCGCACCCGGCCTCGTCGGCGCGCACGTCCACTCCGTGCAGAGTTTGGGGCGCGGCATCGCCGACGACACCGAACTGCTCGACTGGCTCTTCGAGTCCGTCCTCCCGATGGAGGCGTCCCTCGACCGCGAGGGGATGCGTGTCGCCGCCGAGCTCGGCTACCTCGAGTGTCTCGCCTCCGGCACCACCACCGTCGTCGACCACCTCTCCGTCGACCACGCCGACGCCGCCTTCGAGGCCGCCGGCGAGACCGGGATTCGCGCCCGGATGGGGAAAGTCCTCATGGACACCGAGAGCCCGGACGGTCTCGAAGAGGCCACCGAAGCCGGCCTCAACGAGTCCGAGCGCCTGATTGGGGAGTACCACGGCGCGTTCGACGACCGAATTCGCTACGCGGTGACGCCGCGCTTCGCCGTCACCTGCACCGAGGAGTGTCTCCGGGGCGCACGCGCCCTCGCGGACGAGTACGACGGCGTGCGCATCCACACGCACGCGAGCGAGAACCGCGACGAGATCGCCACCGTCGAGGACCGCACCGGCATGCGCAACGTCCACTGGCTGGACGAGGTCGGCCTCACCGGCGAGGACGTCGTGCTCGCACACTGCGTCTGGACGGACGAGACCGAGCGCGAGGTGCTCGCCGAGACTGGCACGCACGTCACGCACTGCCCGTCCTCGAACATGAAGCTCGCCTCCGGCGTCGCACCCGTACGGGACTACCTCGAGCGCGGCATCAACGTCGCGCTCGGCAACGACGGCCCGCCGTGCAACAACACGCTCGACGCCTTCACCGAGATGCGCCAAGCGAGTTTGTTAGGTAAGGTGGACTCGCTCGACCCGACGGCGATTCCCGCCGCGACGGTCTTCGAGATGGCGACCCGGAACGGCGCCGAAGCTGCCGGTTTCGAGCGCGTCGGCGCACTCCGCGAGGGGTGGACGGCCGACCTCGTCGGACTGACCGCTGACGGCCCGCGCTCGACGCCGATTCACGACGTCCGCTCGCACCTCGTCTACGCCGCCCACGGCGACGACGTCGCCCTCACGATGGTCGACGGCGAGGTGCGCTACGACGACGGCGACTACCCCGGCTTCGACGCCGAGGCGACGCTCGCGAAAGCCCAAGAGCTCGCCGAGGAAATCGCGTAAGGAACGGCGGTTCGGCATCCTGTTCGTCGTTCCGCCACCGCATCGCTCGCGCCTCACTTCGTTCAGCGCTCGCATTCTGGTGGCCCCTCGTGTTGCTCGGGCCCGCCTTACTTCTTGTACTCCTTCCGGTACCCGCGGAACTCGGTGCGGTGGGCTTCCTCGTCGGCGAGGAGTGTCACCGCGAGGTCCTCGGTGACCGGGTCGTCGGCCTTCTCGGCGGCTTTGATGAGGTTGCGGTAGGTCTCGATGGCGCCGTTCTCGGCGTCGAGGACGCCCTCGATGACGGCGAGGACGTCCGTGGTGTCCTCGGGCGGCTGGAGGCTGTGCTGGGCGGCCTCGAACTCGCCCGAGCCGGGCGGCGCTTCGTCGAGTTGCTTGAGGCGCTCGCCGAGTTGCTCGGCGTGCCCGAGCTCCTCCTGGATGTCCGTCTGGAGGGATTCCTTGATTTCCTCGGCGCGGACGCCATCGAGGACGATGGAGTTCGACATGTAGTTCATCACGGTCTCGATTTCGTCCTGATACGCCTTCTTCAGCAGCCGCGTGACTTCCTGTTCGGACATACCCGAGAGTTCTCGCGGCTGGTACGTATAAGCAGGGGGCGGTGGGGCGGCCCGTCAGCGGAGGTCGTCCATGTGGTCGATACGCTGCTGGACGAGGGCGGGCTTGCCGACGTCGTGGCGGACGCGGAACCCCTCGCCGAGTCCCTCGAGGGCGGCCTCGGCCTGCTCCTCGGCGGCGCTGATGGAGTCGCCGCGTCCGACGACGGCGAACGAGCGCGACGTCGTCGTGTAAACGCCGTCCGCGCGGGCGTCGACGCTCGCGTAGAAAAGCAGCGCGTCACCGACGGAGTCCTCGTCGAGTGTGACTTCCGCGCCGGCCTCGGGGTCGGTCGGGTAGCCGTCGGGGACGGCGTACTTGCAGACGGTGGCGTCGCCCGAGAACGCGAGCTCGGGGAGGTTCTCGCCGTCGCGGGCGGCGGTGAGGACGTCGATGAACGGCGTCTCGAGGACGGGAAGGGTGTTCATCGCCTCGGGGTCGCCGAAGCGCGCGTTGAACTCGACGACCTTCGGGCCGTCGGCGGTGAGCATGAACTGGCCGTAGAGGACGCCGCGGTAGTCCTCGAGGGCGTCGACGGTCGCCTCGATGACGTCGACGGCGGCGTCGTAGTCCTCGCCAGTCATGAAGGGGAGCGTCGCGTCGGTGTCGCTGTAACTACCCATCCCGCCGGTGTTCGGGCCCTCGTCGCCCTCGTAGGCGCGCTTGTGGTCTTGGACGGCGAGCGTCGGGCGGACCTGGCCGTTTGCGACGAACGCCTGAATCGTGAGTTCCTCGCCGACGAGGCGCTCCTCGACGACCCACTCGTCGTGGTCGCTCTCGCGGACGTACTCGGCGGCTTCGGCGTGCGTCACTTGGTCGCCGGTGACGCGCACGCCCTTCCCGCCCGTCAGCCCGGCGGGCTTGACGGCGGCGTCCTCGCCCTCGTCCGCCAGTTCTTCGACGAACGCGGCGGCCGCCTCGGCGTCCGAGAACGTCTCGAACCACGGCGTCCCGGGGATGTCGTGCTCGGCCATGAACTCCCGCTGGAACTGCTTGTCCGTCTCGATGCGGGCCTCGGCCTGCTTCGGGCCGAACGCGTAGATACCGACGTCTTCCAGGGCGTCCACGACGCCTGCCGCGAGCGGGCTCTCGGGGCCGACGACGGCGAGGTCTGCCCCGACGTCCTCGGCGTAGGCGACGACGGCCTCGGGGTCGTTCTCGTCCAGCGTTTCGACGTCCTCGGCGAGGTCGACGATGCCGGGGTTCCGGTTCGACGCGCAGGCGTAGAGGTCGCAGTCGTCGGCGAGCGAGCGCGCGATGGCGTGCTCGCGGCCGCCGCCGCCGACCAGCAGGACGGTCTCGGTCATGGCCGGAGAGAGTGAGCAAAAGAGTGTAAAGGTTGCTCTTACGGCTTGGAAAGTTATGCACGTACGTGAGGGGATCGATCCGTCGCGTCCCGCGGACCGATTTCGCCCACTCACGACCCTTTACCCGCCTCCGGCCCAACTGTCACGCATGAGTGACCCGACGGACCACAACCGCCTCGGCGAGGAGGCGAGTCCGTACCTCCAGCAGCACGCGGACAACCCCGTGAACTGGCAGCCGTGGGACGACGCGGCCTTCGAGGCGGCGGAAGAACGCGACGTGCCAATCTTCCTCTCCATCGGCTACTCGGCCTGCCACTGGTGTCACGTGATGGCCGAGGAGTCCTTCGAGGACCCCGAGATTGCGGAGTACCTGAACGAGCACTTCGTCCCCGTGAAGGTCGACCGGGAGGAGCGCCCGGACGTCGACGAACTCTACATGACCGTCGCGCAGCTCGCGACGGGCGGCGGTGGGTGGCCGCTCTCCGTCTGGCTCACCCCCGACAAGCGCCCGTTCTACGTCGGGACGTACTTCCCGCCAGAGTCGACGGAGCGCCAGACTGGCTTTCAGGACGTCCTCCAGTCGCTCCATCAGCGCTGGGAGCACGAGCGCGAGGCCGTCGAGGAGCGCGCCGACCAGTGGGCGGCGGCGCTGCAGGGCGAAGTCGAGGACGTGCCGACGCCCGCCGAGGAACCACCGGGCAGCGACGTCCTCGACGCCGCGGCGAGCGAGGCTGTCCGGCGCGCCGACCGCGAACACGGCGGCTGGGGGCAGAACCAGAAGTTCCCCCAGCCCGGCCGCCTACACGTCCTCCTGCGCGCGGCCGCGAACAGCGGCGAGGACGAGGTGAGCGACGACGGAGATAGCGACCTCGCGGACGACGCGCGCGCCGTCGCCACCGAGACGCTGGACGCGATGGCGAACGGTGGCCTCTACGACCAGCTCGGCGGTGGCTTCCACAGGTACTGCGTGGACCGCGACTGGACGGTGCCCCACTTCGAGAAGATGCTGTACGACAACGCCGAACTCGCCCGGGTCTACCTCGGGGCCCACCAACTCCTCGGTGACGAGCGCTACCGGGAGGTGGCGGCGGGCGCGCTCGACTTCCTCGCCGACGAACTCTCCCACCCCGACGGTGGCTTCTACAGCACGCTCGACGCCCGCAGCGAGGGCGAGGAGGGGAAGTTCTACGTCTGGACGCTCGACGAGGTGAGTGACGCCGTCGAGGACCCCGCGGACGCCACCGTCTTCGGCGCGTACTACGGCGTCGGCCAGTCGGGGAACTTCGAGGGGAGCACCGTCCTGACGCGCCGGCGCGACCTCGCGGACGTCGCCGACGACCTCGGGATGGACGTCGAGGAAGCCCGCGAGCGCCTCGACCGCGCCCACGCACAAGTGTACGAGGCGCGCACCGAGCGCACGCGGCCCGCGCGCGACGAGAAGGTCATCGGCGCGTGGAACGGCCTCGCGATTCGCGCGTTCGCCGAGGCCGGCCTCGTCCTCGACGAGTCGTACGCCGAGCGCGCCGCCGAGAGCCTCGCCTTCGTCCGCGAGCACCTCTGGGACGCCTCGGCGAACCGGCTCGCCCGGCGCTACGCCGACGGCGAATCGAAGGGCGAGGGCTACCTCGAGGACTACGCCTTCCTCGCGCAGGGCGCGCTCGCGACCTACGAGGCGACCGGCGACGTCGAACACCTCGCGTTCGCGCGCGACCTCGCGGACGCGCTCGTCGCGGAACACTGGGACGCCGAGGACGAGACGCTCTACTTCACGCCGGCGAGCGGCGAACAACTGCTCGCACGGCCGCAGGACCTCGCGGACCGCTCGACGCCCTCCCCGACTGGGGAGGCCGTCGCCGCCCTCGACGCGCTCGCCGCCTTCGCGCCGGACGCCGACTACGACGAGGTGGTCGACGGCGTCCTCGCGACGCACGCCGAGACCGTCGAAAACCGCGGTTTCACGCACCCGACGCTCGCGCTCGCCGCCGTCGACCGGGACTGCGGCCACCTCGAACTCACGGTCGCCGCCGACGAGGTTCCCGCGGAGTGGCGCGACGCCGTCGCCGAGCGCTACCTGCCCGACCGCCTGCTCTCGCGACGCCCGCCGACCGAGGATGGCCTCGGCGAGTGGCTGGACGCGCTCGGACTCGCGGAGCCACCCGCAATCTGGGCGGGTCGTGCGGCGCGCGACGGCCCGACCGCCTACGTCTGCCGGCGCGCGTGCTCGCCGCCCGTCACCAGCACGGCCGACCTCGTTGAGTGGCTAGAAGAGTACCGCTGACGCCGTTCAGGCCGACGCCTCGAGCTCGTCGAGGCGCTCGGCGAGCCAGACCGCGATGGGGCGGTCCTCCTCCTCGACGAAGCGCGCGAGCTCGTTCCCATCGGCGTCCTCGACGACGACCGTCGGGATGAGTTCGATACCGTACTCCTCGACGCCGGGGCCCTGCTTCTCGCCGTCGACGCGCTCGACGGGGTAGTGTTCGACGTCCTCGACGCCCGCCGCGTCGAGCGCCGCCGCGAAGTCGGGGAGCTGGCCGCGACAATCGCCACACCAGTCGCCGCCCCAGACCTTCACCGTCACGTCGTCCGCGACGCGTTTCCACGTCGCGACGGTGTCCTCGTGCGCCTCGGCGTCCCACGCCGGGTTGGGCTCCATCGTCTCCAGTTCGTGTTCGGACATACACCCTCGTAGGCGCTCGACTGGCTTAACCGGCGTGCCACCCGCGGAAACTTGCCCGTACCGCCGTTCCCGGGAGCGCCACCGGTTTAACCCCCTCTCACATACCACCCCGTAATGATAGACAGCATCCTCGACGCGATAGGCACGCCCCTGTTGCGCCTCCCGTCGCCCGAGGGCGCGACCGTCGCCGCGAAACTGGAGTCGTTCAACCCCGGCGGCTCCGCGAAGGACCGCCCCGCTCGTGAGATGGTGCTCGCCGCCGAGGAAGCCGGGAAAATCGAGCCCGGCGACCGGCTCGTCGAGGCCACCAGCGGCAACACCGGCATCGGCCTCGCCGTCACCGCCGCCGCGCGCGGCTACGACCTCACTATCGTCATGCCCGCCGACATGTCCCAGGAGCGGCGCAACCTCCTGCGCGCCTACGGCGCCGACCTCGAACTCGTCGAGGGGTCGATGACCGACGCGAACGACCGCGCCGCCGCCATCGCCGAGGACACGGACGCCTACCCGATTCGCCAGTTCGAGAACGACGCGAACCCCCGCTCGCACTACCGCACCACCGCCGAGGAAATCCTCGAGCAGGTCGACGGTCGCGACATCGACGCCTTCGTCGCCGGCGTCGGTACCGGCGGGACGATCACCGGGACGGGCCATCGCCTCCGCGAGGAGTTCCCCGACATGGAGGTCGTCGCCGTCGAACCAGCCGGGAACGCCGTCCTCTCCGGCGAGGAACCCGGCGAGGACGCCTTCCAGGGGATGGGTCCGGGCTTCGTCTCCGACATCCTCGACGTCGAACTCATCGACACCGTCGACACCGTCGAAGTCGAGAAGGCCGAAGCGGAATGCCGCAGTCTCGCGCGCGACCAGGGCGTCCTCGTCGGGCAGTCCTCCGGCGCCGTCTCCATCGTCGCCCAGCGCGTCGCCGAACGCTACGCCTACGAGGCTGACGAGGACGACGACCCCCTCGTCGTCACCGTCTTCCCCGACAGCGGCGAGCGCTACCTGAGCGCCGGCGTCTTCGACTAGACGTCAGCCACCAACGACGCCGCGTACGAAAAAACCGTCCGACGACCTGTGTCAGTACGCGCGCTCGGCGACGACGGTGCCGTTCGCGGCGGTGAGCGTCGCGGTGTCGCCGCCGTCGTTCCAGACTTCCTGCTCATAGCCGGCGTAGCGGTCGTTGGAGTCGCCGCTGCCGTCGCCGGTGTGGACCCAGACGGAGCTGTCGGCGGCGAGCATGAAGCCGTCGGGGAAAGTGTAGCTGTGGCCGGCGGCGTCCGCGAGCGTGTAGCCCGAGAGGTCGAGCGTCTCGCTCCCGGTGTTCCGTATCTCGACGCGTTCCTCGTTCAGCGAGTCGGCCTCGGCGTAGACCCACTCGATGGCGGGGTCGCCGCCCGTCGTGCCGTCGCTCCCGTCGCTCCCGCCGCTACTGCCGTCGTCGATCGTCCGGCACGACCAGAGGCCGCGCGTGGCGTTCTGCGCGTCGTCCTCGGCGGCGTAGAAGGAGGCGTTCTTGCTGAAGTTGCTGTCGTAGACGCGCGCGTGCCCGCTGTCGACGAGCCGGTAGTCGAAGTTCGACCCGTTCACGTAGACGTAGGCGAGCAGGCGGCCGTAGTAGCCCCGCCGGTCGGTGTTCGAGTCGTACTTCAGCGTGACCGTCTCGCCGTCGAGGGCCTGTTTCGTGAACGCGCTGGCGTTCTTCCCGGCGCTCCGGAGACACTCCTTCCCGGCGGTGGTGTTCGGGACACCCTCGAACTCCCCGGGGGTGTTCTCGGCGTGGACTTCGGGAGTGTCGACGCCGAGCAGTCGCACGGTGTCCGTCGATCCGTTCGGGTAGCGGACCGAGACGGTGTCGCCGTCGGTGACGTTCGTGACAGTCACCGTCGTCGTGCCGGTGACGGACGCCGGCCCGTTGCCCGGACCGGCGACGAGTGCGCCCGCGACGGACGCCGTCGCGCCCGCGGTCAGCAGCGATACGACCAGTACGGCCGACAGTATGTGTGTCTGTCGCACGCCCGTAGCGTCAGTTCTTGCACGGATGAATCTGTATAATATTACTGTATACTCTCGTATGTGTCAAACGTACCCAGACGGGAGAGAAATTGATACTGCGGCGACCAGTCAGAAGAACTCGTCGTTGGTCACGCGGACGACGACGGTGTCGTCGTACTCCGAGCGCTCGTAGTCGCCCTCCTGGGCATCACCTCTGAGAACCATCGTCGGGTCGACGAGGCGACCCTCATCGACACCGTAGACTTTCAGGCGGTTGATGCGCTCCTCGGGGTCGGCGTCGCCGTCGCGCAGGGCGCGCGCCAGCGGCCGGGAGAGCCACTCCGTCTCGCTGACGCTCGGGTCGCGGACGAACGCGTCGGCGGCGACGCGCGCGAGGTACCAGTCGAGGTCGTTGAGGAGCGACACCGCCGTCCCGAGGCTGACCGTCTCGACGGTGAGCGCGTTCTCCCACGGGTAGTCCGCGTCGTACGTCGCGAGCGCTCGATACGCCGTCTCGTAGGTGTAGAGGTCGCTCGGAAGGCGCTTGCCCTCCTTCGCGACGATGCAAACCTCCGTCATCGTGCGCCCGACACCTCCGCAGCGTCCGCGACGTCGAACGGCGACCCGACGGGAATCGTCTCCCGCGCGTCCGCGGCCTCCGCGGCCCACTCGAGCAGGTCGTCCGGTTCCGCTTCGAGGACGCGCGCGCGGTCGGCGCTCGTCGCCGGCTGGTCGGGCGCGAGGCGGTCACAGCCCACGTCCATCGTCGCGTCCGTGTACGTCCCGAGGGCGCGGGCCTTCCCGACCACCTCCTGTTTGTCCCACGCGAGCAGCGGCCGGTGAACGGGCAGGTCAGTCGCGCCCGCGACCGCCGCCATGTTCGCCGTCGTCTGGCTCGACTTCTGGCCGATGGCCTCCCCGGTGACGACTCCGACGGCGCCGACGTCCTCCGCGACGCGCTCGGCGACGCGGTACATGAAGCGCCGGAAGGAGAGCATCCGGGTGTTCGCCACCGTCTCGCCGAGGCGTTCGAGCGCGTCGCCCGCGGGCACCCGGCGGACGTCCATGTCGAAGTTCGGCGCCCACGTCGCGAGGTCCCGAACCGTCTCGACGGCGCGCGCCTCGTGGTCCGGGCCGCCGTACGGCCCGAGTTCGAGGTAGACGGGCACGACGGGCGCGCCGCGCTTCATCGCTAGCCACGCCGCGACCGGCGAGTCGATACCACCCGAAACGAGCGCGACGAGTGGCTCCTGCGTGCCGAGCGGCATCCCGCCGGGTCCCTCGCGCTTCTCGAGGAAGACGAACGACCGGTCGGCGCGACACTCCACGTAGAACGGCACGTCCGGGTCGTCGAGGTCGACCTCGGGGTCGAAGGCGTCCTCGACGGCCTCCCAGACTGCCTGGCCGCCCTCGCGGCCGATGTCGTGGCTGTCGAAGGCGTGCTGACCGGCGCGGCGCGCGTCCACGCCGAACGTCCCGCCGTCGTAGTGCTCGCGCGCGGCCGCCGCGAGCGCCTCACAGATGGCGTCCAGCGACGGCTCGACGACGGCCGCGGGGCTCGCGGAGACGACGCCGAACGTCTCCGTCGCGGCCTGCGTCGCCGCCTCCACGTCCTCGGCGTGGACGACGAGTCGGCCGTACTCCGTCTCCACCGACCCCTCGATGCCGCGCGCGTCGAGTTGCGCCCCGAGGTTCTCCGCGAGGCGCTCCTCCATGCGTGTCTGCACGGAGGTGCTCTTGATGCCGACGTCGCCGTGCCGGACCAGCACGGCGTCGGCGTCGGGCGGATGCATACCGCAAAACACGGGCGCGCCCACTAAAGGCGCGTCGCTAGAAGGTGGAGAGCTCGCCGTCGATGACGCGCTGCGTGATGTCGGTGACGTTCGCGAGCTCCTCGTCAACGATGGCGCGAACGTCCGCCTCGATGTCGGAGACGGTCACGCCCTCGTCGGTGACGACGTGGACGTCGGCGACGTGCGGTTCGTCGATGGGGCGGCCGATCTGGCTGAGGAGGCGCACGCGGAGGTCGCGGATGCCCTCGACGTCGGCCACGACGGACTCGGCGATCTGCGTGGAGAGGAGGTTGTAGATCTTCCCGATGTGGTTGACGGGGTTCTTCCCGGAGGTGGCCTCCATGCTCATCGAGCGGTTCGGCGTGATGAGGCCGTTCGCGCGGTTGCCCCGCCCGACGGAGCCGTCGTCGCCCTGCTCGGCGCTCGTGCCGGTGACGGTGAGGTAGATGGAGCCCTCCTCGTAGTCGTCGGCGGTGTTGACGTGAACGGTGACGTCGCGGTCGGTGTACTCCGCGGCGAGGTCCTCGACGTACTCGCGGACGCGCTCGACTTCGGCCTTGTAGGCCTCCATGTCGGGGACGTAGGCGTCGACGAGCGCGGCGGCGACGGTGAGGTCGATCTGGTCGCCCTCGCGCTTGCCCATGACCTTCACGTCCTGCCCGATGGCCGGGTGGTCGTCGTGGTAGGGGCCGTTGAGGTGGCGCTCGGTCTCGAGGACAAGCGTCTCCGTCTCCGTGAGCGGGGCGTGGCCGACGCCGAAGGAGGTGTCGTTGGCCTCCGGGACGGTCTGTTCCTCCTCGCCGAAGACGTCCTGGAGGTCGCCCGAACCCTCACCGAGCTTCACGTCGACGATGACGTCCGTCTCGAGGTCGAGGGCGGGGAGCGTCTCGTCGAGGTAGTCGCGCGCGGCCTCGAGGGCGATGGAGTCGACGGGGATGTGGTACTCGGTGCCGTCCTCGTCGACGTAGTGTTTGGTCGCGCGGCCGACCACGAGGAGATAGATGGGTTCGACGACTTCGCCGCCACCGAACTTCGGCGCGGCGGTGCCGGCGACGAGCTGTGTCTCGTCGGTGTTGTAGTGGAGGACTTTGCCGACCCGGTCGAGGTACGCCTGCGCGAGGGCTTCGGAGACGTGCTCGGCGACGCCGTCGCAGATGGAGTCGGGGTGGCCGATCCCCTTTCGCTCGACGATTTCGACCTCCTCGTCTTCGACGGCTCCGCGCTCGATGGGCTGGACGCGGATGTTCCGCTCGGTCATTACCGTCACTTGGCCGTCGGCGGTTCTATAACTTGCGGAAAGGAAAGCCGCCCAGAATATTCCTGTTAGTTATTCCCAGTGGGTGCCGGCGCGCGGTGTCCGTCACCCGTCGAACGCCGTCATTCGAGGAGGAGGCCGAGGTAGGACGTCCGAATCTGCTCGGACGGGTCGAGGCCGAGGCGTCGCAGGACGTCGAACGCTCCCTCGCGCGCGCTCTCGACGTCTTCGCTCTCGCGTTCGACTTCCACGAACTGCCCGAGCCCGTCCACGTCGTCGAGGACGACCGTGTAGCCGTCGTACGCATAGTACGTCCGGGTCTTGCGTACGGTCGCCGCGGGCGCGAAGCCGAGCGCCTCGAAGATGGCGCCCGCGTCCGCGCCGTCCTCGACGCCGGTCTCGATTTCCTCGCGGGCTTTCGACGCCGCGTCGACCTTCGGGCCCTTGTAGGTGATGCGCGCCTCGGCCGACTCGTTGCCCGCCTCGCGGACGCGGCGCACGCGCAGCGCTTCGTCCGTCTCCGCGAACTCGCGGTGGGGCGCGTCGTAGTAGGTGTCCTCCTGTTCGACTGTCCGTCGCTCCTCGGCGCCGACCGATTCGAGGGCGTCGCGGACGTCGCCGTGGTCCGCGGGGACCTTCACCTCCACCTCGTACATACTCGCCCTCACACCGGCGCGCGGAAAAACCGTCCGGAAGCACGCCCGGAATCGGGACGACTATAGAGACGACCATACGGCTCTTAGCAGCCTTCATGGGTCGCGATGGTGCCTCTCCGAGTGGGATGTCCGCAGACTCCACTGCTGACGACGCGGCGTACACGACTGTCCCCGCTCCCGACTACGCGCTCGAGGCCGTCACGGTCCACCAAGAGCGCGGCCCGGACCGCTGCACGGTCTACCCGAGCGACGCCGACGAGGAAACGCGTCTCACGACGTGGCTGTCGCTCGACGCCGACGCCACCCGCGACCTCGCGGCGATGCGCTGAGGTGACGGCCTAGAAACGTGATTCTTAAGGGCCGAACGGGAGTTCGTGTGCGTATGAGCGACCAGCAAGAGGCCGAGGCGGCCGACGAATCCGCGTCCGAGGAGTCCGAAGGGCTTCAGACGGGCGACTTCATCAAACTCTCCTACACCGCGCGCACCGTCGAGGGCGGTGACCTCGTCGACACGACCGACGAGGAAGTCGCGGAGGAGGAAGGCGTTGACACCGAAGAACAGGACTTCTCCCCACGCACGCTCGTGCTCGGAGAGGGTCACATCTTCGAGCCCGTCGAGGAGGACATCATCGGCAAGGACGTCGGCGACACCGGTACCGTCGTCGTCCCCGCCGAGGACGCCTTCGGCGAGTACGACGAGAGCGAGGTCCGCACGGTGAGCACCGACAAGATCCCCGAGGACGACCGCTACCCCGGTGCCCACGTCGACATCGACGGCCAGCACGGTCACGTCGAGACCATCATCGGCGGCCGCGCGCGCGTCGACTTCAACCACATGCTCGCCGGTGAGGACATCGAGTACCAGTACGAGATCGTCGGCGAGGTCACCGACCGCGTCGAGAAGGCCCAGGGCCTCCTCAGCATGTACTTCGACGTCGAGCTCGACATGCACATCGAGACCGACGAGGTCGAGGAGGAAGTCGAGACCGAGGAGGGCGAGACGGAGACGGAAACCGTCGAGAAGGAGACGCTGTACATCGAGCAGAGCCCGCAGCTCCAGTTCAACCAGCAGTGGATGATGGGCAAGCAGCAGATCCTCCAGCAGGTCATGGACCAGATCGACGTCGACCGCGTCATCGTCCAGGAAGTCATCGACGGCTCCGGGATGGGCATGATGGGCGGTATGGGCGGCATGATGGGCGGTATGGGCGGCGGCGCCGGCGGCGAGGACCTCGGTGACATCGAGGACGCCCTCGAGGACGCCGACGTCGACGCCGACGAAATCGTCGAGGAGCTCGACGAAGAGCTCGACGAATAACGCCGTCCCCGCAGACGACGGACGACCCGATTTTCACACGTTTTTCACGGCCGCGTAGCGACGTGTCCGCCGACGCGGACCGCGAGAAAGAGCCTCTCAGGCGATGTCGCGCGAGGTGTCGATACTCACGCGGTTGCCGAGGTTGAGCTTGACCGTCTCGTCGAGCGCGCGCCCGCCACGGAACTTCGGGACGGAGAGCGTGTTCTCGACGTCGCTCCCCTTCGTCGACATCTCGAGGCGGAAGACGACGTCCGACATGTGGATGGTGGTGTCCCGGAGTTCGGGGACGCGCGACCCGCGGAGGCCGTGGAGGACGGCGATGCCGCCGGTGTTGTGCATGTGGTTCTGCAACTCGGAGAGGAACGTCTCGTAACGCGCGCGCTCGGTTCGTTCGAGGGCGTCGACGGGGTCGATGATGAGCGTCTCGCCCTCGCCCATGTTGCGAAAGAGGCGCCGGCCGTTATCGAGGGGTGCGTCGTTCGCGAGGAACCGGACGTCGGGCTCCTCGACGGGAACGGTCGTGTTCGCGAAGGCATCGGTAACGGCGCTCTCGGTGCGGTCCGCGGTCAGATAGAGGGTGTCGCGGGGGCGCGCAAGTTCGTAGAGCAGTAGCTCTCCCTGACTCGCCGGCGGAGATTCGTAGACGAGGACGCTCCCGCCCGGAAGCCCGCCGTCGAGTTTCCGGTCGAGGACGTCAATACCCGTCGGGAGACGGTCCGCCATGTGGTCGTTGTAGGGCCGGTGGCGTTGTTAAGGGTTCGGCCCCGCAGATGTCGCCAACCTGTCGTATGCGGCCGCGACGTCGGCGTCTTCGAGTGGTACGGCGGCGCGCGGAACGGTCGTGACGGGTGCGTCGAGCGCCGCCGCGACACTAGTCGTGTCGTCGCGGGTGCCGACGACGACACCGGCGACGACTGGCGTGCCGAGCGCGCGAGCGAGCGCGGCGCTCTTGAGTGCGTCCACGACCGCCTCTCTGTCGGGTGTGGTGACGACGACGGCGGCGTCCGCGGCGGCGAGCGCGGCCCCGACGTCCGCGCCCGCGCCCGCGGCGGTGTCGACGACGAGCGGCCTGTCGCGCGGAAGCAGACCGAGGTAGGTGTCCGGGGCGGCGTCGCCGCCGGCGAGTACGTCCACGCCGGGGAGGGCGCGCGCCTGCTCGACGGCGCGCGCGTAGGGGACGCCCGCGGCGACGTCCGAAACGCCGCGCTCGCCGGCGGTGTCCGCGTAGAGGTGGCAGTTCGGCATCCCGTGGTCGGCATCGACGACGAGCGGCCGGCGGCGACGACGAACGTAGGCGGCGGCGAGGCAGAGTGCCGTGGTCGTCTTCCCCACCCCACCCTTCCCGCCCGCGATGGCAAGCATACCCACGGGTGGTCGCCCCATCCGTCAAGAAGGTTCGGGAGGTTGAAGGCGTCAGCCCGCGGGTGTTGTGACGATGCGCCACGACCACCTGCTCACCGCGAAACAGCTCTCGCGGGCGGACATCGAGGAGGTCCTCTCGCGGGCACGGGAGTTCGCGGACGACCCGGCCGCGCACGCGGACCGACACCCCGGGGCACTGCTCGCCCTCTGCTTCTTCGAGCCGAGTACGCGCACGAAGATGAGTTTCGAGACGGCCGCCAAGCGCCTCGGCGGCGACATCATCGACATGGGCTCCGTCGAGTCCTCGTCGGTGAAGAAAGGCGAGTCGCTCGCCGACACCGTCCGCGTCATCGAGGGCTACTCGGACGGCATCGTCCTCCGGCACCCGAGTCAGGGCGCCGCGCAGATGGCGAGCGAATTCGTCGACGTCCCGCTCGTCAACGCGGGCGACGGTGCGGGCCACCACCCGAGCCAGACGCTCCTCGACCTCTACACCATCGACCAGCACGCGGGTCTCGATGACCTCACCATCGGCGTGATGGGCGACCTGAAGTACGGCCGGACGGTCCACTCGCTCGCACACGCGTTGACGAACTTCGACGCCCGCCAGCACTTCATCAGCCCCGAGAGCCTGCGTCTCCCGCGCTCGGTGCGCTACGACCTGCACGAGGCGGGCGCGAACGTCCGCGAGCACGAGGAGTTGGAGGCCGTCCTCTCCGAACTCGACGTCCTCTACGTGACGCGCATCCAGCGCGAGCGCTTCCCGGACGAGGAGGAGTACGAGAAGGTCGCCGGCCAGTACCGCATCGACGCGGCCACGCTCGCGGACGCGCGCGACGACCTCGCCGTGATGCATCCGCTCCCGCGCGTGGACGAAATCGACCCCGAGGTGGACGAACTACCGAACGCGACCTACTTCGACCAGGCGCACAACGGCGTCCCCGTCCGCATGGCGCTCCTCGACCTCCTGCTCGACTGACCCATGACTGAGAAAGACACCGAACTCCGCGTCTCCAAGATCCGCGACGGCACCGTCATCGACCACGTTCCCGCCGGCGAGGCCCTGCACGTCCTCGCCATCCTCGGCATCGACGGGAGCGGTGGCGAGAGCGTCAGTCTCGGGATGAACGTTCCCAGCGGCCGGATGGGGCAGAAGGACATCGTGAAAGTCGAGGGCCGCGAGATGAGTCAGGCCGAACTCGACGTCCTCTCGCTCATCGCGCCGGACGCCACCGTGAACATCGTCCGGGACTACGAGGTCGCGGAGAAGACCGAAATCGAGCCGCCCGAAGTGGTCGTCGGCCTCCTGCACTGCCCGAACCGCCACTGCATCACGAACGCCGGCGAGCCCGTCGAGACACGCTTCGAGGTCATCGAGGAGGGCGTCCGGTGTGCCTACTGCGAGACCATCGTCCGCGAGGACATCACGGACCACCTCGCGGTCTGAGGGCCACCCCTTCGGCGTGTTCCCGAAAAGGTATAGTGGACCGATACGTACGGCCGCATATGCGCACCACCGTCAAACTCGCCCTCGCACTGGCCCTGATCGTCCTCGTCTATAAGCTCGTCTCCAGTAGCGAGCCCGCGCCCGCCGAGGACATCGACCGCATCGACTGAGCAGCATCTCCTCCCACGGCGCGCCCGCGCCGTTTCGCGTTCTCGTGTTCCCGACTTCCCAGCGACGCGTCCCGGGAACGAACGCTTTAGGCGGCCGGCGGCCCCCACGTGAGGTATGTACGGTGTCGTCACGCGGAACGCCGAGGAACTGGAGTGGTCGGAGTTCGACGTGGGCTTCTACGAGGTGAAGCGCGTCACCGGCGAGCACGTCGACCCCGAGGCGGACGCGGTGAACCTCGTCTCCTGTTTCGGCGACACCGCCACCGCGGAGACCGACCCGCACCTCGCGCCCGTCGACGACGAGGGCCGTCGCGCCACCAAGGACCATCCGGACCTCGACTGGGGCTACGTCTGTCCGAGCATCGAGCACTACCGCAACGGCCTCCACGAGGTCATCGACGCCTGCGTCGAGGCGAACGACGACGTCCGACTCGACGAAGTCGGCTTCCCGAACGCGTCCTTCTGTCACTGCGAGCGCTGCGAGGACGCGTTCGCCGAGAGCGAGTACGACGACCGCGAGACGTGGCGCGCCGCTGTCGTCTCCTCGTTCGTCGCGGACGCCCGCGAGCGCGTCCCCGGTGACCTCTACCTCACCGTCCACCCCGACCCGTATCCCGGCCACCTGCTCGCACACTCCGGCGTCGACCTCGCCGCAGTCGCCGAGCACGCCGACGAGCTCGTCGTCCCGCTCTACGACACCGCCTACGAGACGACCTACTGGCTGGAGAGCCTCCTCTCGGGGTTCGTCGACCGTCTCGAGGGCCTCGACGTCCGCCTCGGCGTCGAACTCTACGCGGCCGACCCCGACGTGGACGCCCTCGCGGAGGCCGCCGAAACCGTCGAGGAATACGCGGACAACGTCTACTTCGGGTACCACGCCGGGAACGCCCGCGCGGTCCTGCGGCGTTGGGACGCCGAGGCGCGCGAGGGCGTCGAGTGGGGGTGAACGCGGCGCTGAACGGCCGTTCGGCCGCGGAGACGACGGCGGTGATGCCCCGAGCGCCCTGACGCGGAAAATCGCGGGTCTTTTGCGTGGCCCCCACCGAACACCGGGGTATGAGCTTCGAAGAAGGCGACACCGTGATTCTGCACGACGAGCACAGCGAGTTCGACGGCGAGACCGGCGAAATCACGCAGAAGATCGAGACGATGTTCGGTGACGCGAACTACACCGTCTCCTTCGAGGACGGCCAGGAGCAGGGCGTTCCCGAGGACAACCTCGAAGCAGCTGACGAATAAGCCATTCCGCGCGACTCGCGGCGTGCCGTGCGACGACGCCGCGGACCGTGACCCGACCGGAGTGGAGCGCTTTTCCCGTTCCGGCCCCTAGACGCGACTAATGAGTGTCCCCTTCCACTACATCGACCTGCGGACGTTCTGCTACGACACGGAGGATGAGGCGCGCGTCGAGCGCGCGCTCCGGCACTTCCTCCCCGAGGAGTTCGAGATTCAGCGCGCGGAGAGCACCGGCCACAACGGCGACCGCATCGTCGTGCTGTCGGCGCGCGTCGAGAAAGCGAGCGAGATGCGCCACGTCATCGAGCGCCTCCGCGAGGGGGCGGACGTCGAGCGCCTCCGCGAGGAACTCGACCAGCGCGTGAACGAGAACTGTGCGTTCATGGCGCACCTCGACAAGCAGGCGGCCTTCTCGGGTGAGGCCCGCCTCGGCGACGGGATCTCCTTTCGCGCGAAGGTCGAGGCCTACCCGGCGAAGCGTGAGGCGGCGGTACAGAACGCGCGCGAGGCCCTGTAGTCAGCCCATCCACTCGCCGCCGATGTCACCGGCGACGTTCTCGCGCCACGCCTCGAAGGCCTCCTCGCACTCGGGATTCGCCTCGACGTGCTCCATGAACCCGGGGCCGCCGTTTTCGATGTCGGCGCCACACCACGGGCATGTCTCGGGGTTCTCCCAGTCCACGTCGACGGGGTCGATGTCGGTCATGTGCGGCGCTTCTCCCGCCTGACCCAAAACCGTAGTGGCGGCGCCGCTCGCTCGGATGCCCGTCGACGGGCGTGACGGGACGCCGCTCGCGGCAACCGCACGGGTTTTACGGTGCGGCGGGCGTATTCTCGCGGTATGTACGAGGCGGTAGCGGCGACGCCGGCGGGCGAGAGCACGGTGCGGCGGTTCGCGGCGACGGCCGGCCGGCGGGGCTTCGACGGCCTCGTCGTGCGGAACGCCGACGACGCCGACCCGGGGTTCGACGCCGCCGACGTCCGCGAGGCGTACGACGTGGACGCCGTGGACGCCGTCGAGCTCGTCGCGGACGACCCGACGACGTTGAGCGGCGGCCTCACGGAGGCGCGCCGCGAGCACACGCTCCTCTTGGTTCGGGGCGGGACGGCGAAACTGAACCGCTTCGCGGCCGAGGAGGAGCGCGTGGACGTTCTCACCAAGCCGATGGCGGGCCGGGGCGACGTGAACCACGTCATCGTCCGGGCGGCGGTGGACCACGGCGTGCGCGTGGAGTTCGACTTCGCGCCGGTGTTGCGCGAGTCGGGCGGCCCGCGCGTACAGGCACTGCGGGGTCTGCGGAAACTGCGCGAGCTCGTCGAGCAGTACGACGCGCCCTACGTCGTGACGGGAACGCCCGAGTCGCACCTCGAACTCCGGGCGCCGCGCGAGCTGAAGGCGGTCGGCGAGACCATCGGTTTCGACGCCGAGCAGGTCGAACGTGGCCTCGCGGAGTGGGGGGAGCTGGCGGCACGCAACCGACACCGGTTCTCCGAGGATTTCATTGCGCCGGGGCTCGAACGTGGACGCTATGACGAAGGACGTCGAGGACCACGCTGAACGGTTCGACGAGATTGCGGCCGAGTACGACGAGTCCTCGGGCGACGTCTACATGGAGTGTCTGCGCCTCGTCATCGAGCACGCGGACCCGACGGGCGACGACGTCGTCCTCGATTTAGGCTGTGGGACGGGCGCCGTCGCGCTCGCACTCGCGGACGAGGCCGGCCGCGTCGTCGGCCGGGACGTGAGCGAGGGAATGCTCTCGAAGGCGCGCCAGAAGGCCTCCGCCCGGAACCTCTCGAACGTCGAGTTCGGCGAGGGCCGCTTCCGCGACCCGGGCTATGACGGGGAGGCGACCATCGTCACGTCGAACTTCGCGCTCCATCACCTCGACGACGAGGCGAAGCGTGAAGCCATCGCGGTGATGGCGGGCTACGGGCCGCGCCGCATTGTCCTCGGCGACGTGATGTTCTTCGGCGAGCCGAACCCGGAGGAGCCGTTCTACGACCCCGAGGTGGACGACCCGGCGACGGTCGGCGTGCTGGTGGACGCGTTCACGGACGAGGGCTACGCCATCACGGCGGTCGAGATGGTGCACCCGCAGGCGGGCGTGCTGGTCGCGGAGAAACGCTGATTACTCCTCGGGCTGGCGTTCGAGAATCGTCCCCTTCCGACCGACAGCGACGGCGGGGTCGGTGACGGCGGCGGCGCGGAGAGAGGCGTCGACGGGCGTGGGGTGTGTCTTCCAGTTCGCAGGGCCGTTGCGCGCGTAGACGAAGCCGTCGTCGGCGGCGGCGATGAGTGATTTCCCGGTGCCGGCGAAGCCCCGAACGGCGGTGTCGCCGACGTCGACGGTGGTCCAGTTGTCCTTTTCGGGGTCGTAGCGGAAGACGAGGCCGCCCGTGTTCGCGGTCCAGACGTAGTCGGCGGTGGCGTGGACGGTGGTGAGCGTACTGGTCGTGCTGGGGACGCCGACCTGCGTCCAGTCGTCGGTGGTGGTGGTGTGGAAGACGTCGCCGCCGGTGGTGGTGGCGTAGGCGGTGCCGTCGGGGGCGGCGGCCATGGCGGTGACGGCGTTCGACCCGGGGAGGTCGACGGCGTCCTCCCACGTGGGGCATTGGTCGTCGACGTAGCCGGCGTGGACGGTGGTGCCGGTGGCGTAGAGGATGCGTTCGTCGCCCGCGGTGCCGGCGACGACGAGGGCGTCGACGCCGCCGGTGTGTCCGTTCGGCTTCGAGTAGTCGTGTTTCTCGGTGTTCTCGACGTCGTAGAAGCCGAAGGCGCCCTTCGCGCCGGCGACCCAGACGCGGCTGTCGTCCGCGGTGGCGGCCGCGTGTGTGAGCGTTCGGTTCTGTGCTGCGGGGCCGTCGTCGAAGACGGGGTGCCACTGTTCGTCGCGTGTCAGGAGGAGGCCGTCCGCGCCCACGACGTAGGGTCCGTCGGTGGTGGTGACGGCGTCGTGGAGGTCGACGGAGACTTCGGTGACGGGCCGCCAGCGGGGCGTCTCCTCGATGCCGAGGTGCCACATATCCGGGAGTGTATCCGTTCGGGCCACTTGTTAATTACGACGTAACTTTTTTCGAAAAGTAGAGTGTACTGTTTGAGCGCAATGTGGCATCTCGGTCCCCAATCCGACGTCGGGAACTGGTACGAAGTCGAGTCGCCCACGAGCAAGACCCTCCACGAAGTCGTTTCCACCACTGACGGCCCCTATGCCGTCGGTGACAAAGGCCTCCTCGTCCACCGTCAGAACGACGGCGACTGGGTAACGACGTTCGACGACGGCCCCGCAACTCGCGACAACGCCCTCTACGCGGCTGCCGCGACCGACGACGGCAAGCGCGTCTGGTTCGCCGGCTCCTCGGGCGCGCTCGGCTACTACGACGTCGAACAGAAAGAGAAACACGACTACACCGCGCCGATGGGCAAGACCTCCACCTGGGAGGCCATCGCTGTCTCCGGCAAGCGCGGCTCCGAGAAACTCCTCGTCGCCAACGGCAGCGGCGAGGTGCTTCCGGGGTACGTCGACGGCTGCTGCCCGCAGTGGGGGCAGGTCTCCAAGCCCGACGGCACCGACTCCTCCACGGGTGGCTCCGGTGCGAGCATCGCCGCCCTCGCTGCCTCGCCCGACGGCGTCGGTTACGCCGTCAACACGAGCGGGAGCGTCTTCATGACCACCGCCGACGAAGCCTGGGAGAAAATCGGCATCGAGAACGCCCAGGTGAAGTTCACGGACGTCTACGCCGACAAGAACACCGTCCTCGTCTCCGCCGGCGGCGGGCGCATCTACCGCTACGAGCCCAAGTGTAAGAACTGGACGCCGCTCGGTGTCGCCTCCGTCACGCTCAACGGCATCGGCAACTACAAGAAGGAGATTCTCGCCGTCGCCAACGGCGGGAAGATCTACCGCCAGGCCGGCGACCACACGTGGACGCAGCGCCCCACGCCCGTCACCGGCGACCTCACGTCCATCACGGACAGCTCCGGCGTCGACGTCGCCGTCGGCAAGAGCGGCGTCATCATCGAGCGTGGCGAGGCCGAGAAGCAGAAGAAGAACGGCAACCAGCAGACCGGCGACAGCGGCTCGTCGTCCGGTGGCTCGTCCGGCGGCTCCAGCAGCAGTAGCTAACGACCATGACAACTCCGAACCCCACCCCGCGTGAGACGTCGATTCGGCTGTTCTCCACCCTCCGTGACCGGGCGCACCGCGACGGCGGTGGGTCGGAGGACTACCAGGCCGTGACGGACGTCGCCACCGAAGCCGGCGTCGACGTCGAAACCGCCACCGACCACCTCGACGTGCTCTGCGCGCTCGGCGCTGCCGACGACAGCGACGACGACACTGTTGCACACGTCCCACAGGACGTCCCCGTCGCGACGGTGTCGCGGCGACTCGACGCGCTCTACGCGCTCCCCGACGAGCGCCGCGAACGCGCCGTCGAGCGACTCCACGATGGCACCATCGACCCGTCCTCGCTCGTCGGCGTCGTCGAGATCGTCGGCGCCGAGGAAACGCAGTCGAACGCGCAGGACGGTGACGCCGACGAAGCGACTGCGAGCGACGAGCAGAACGACGAACGGAGCGACGACGGCCTCCTTGAGACGATCGTGTCTCACATCAGTGCGCCCGTCCGGAGGGTACTATGAGCAGCAGCGGCAGCGGCACGTGGCAGTTCGAGACGAAGGACGCGACGGGCTCGTGGACGTCGGCCGAAGCGCCGATGGGCAAGACGCTCAACGGTGTCACCGGCACCGTCCGGGGCCCCGTCGCCGTCGGCAAATCCGGGTACGTCATCGCGCGCTCGATGGACGACGGCAACTGGGGCGTCCTCTACGAGTCCGGCCCTGCCGCCGAGAACAACGTCCTCTCGACCGTCGCGTCGACGGACGACGGGAAGCGCGTCTGGTTCGCCGGCCAGGGCGGCGCGCTCGGCTGCTACGACATCCCGGACGACCGGAAGTACGACTTCTCGGACCCGAACGGGAAGACGCGGTCGTGGGAGTCCATTGCCGTCGCCGGCGACCGAGGGAACGAGAAACTCCTCTTGGGTAGCGGCAGCGGCGAAGTGCTCCCCGCCTACATGGACGGCACCGTCGCCTCATGGGACGTCCTCACGAATCCCGGCGGCAGCACCACCATCGTCGCCGCGGACGCCACTCCGGACGGCGTCGGCTACGTGGCCGACTCCACCGGCGGCGTCTACAAGACCACCGTCCACGAGGGGTGGAGTCGCATCGGCATCGAGCCCGCCGGCTCCGTCCACGGCCTCACCGCCACAAGCGACGGCGTCCTCGTGGTCTCCAGCGCCGGCCGCGCGTTCGACTACGCGCCCGACGCCGAGCGCTGGACGCCCTACGACGTCGGCTCGAAGACCCTCTACTCGGTCGCACACACCGACGGGACGGCTGCGCTCGCCGTCGGCTCCAGCGGGAGCCTCTACCGGCACGCGAACAGCGGCTGGATTCGCGCTGACACACCCACGGGTAACACGCTCAACGACGTGACGCTCGGCCCCGTCGACGTCGCCGTCGGCTCCAGCGGCACCATCATCGAGCGGAACAACGACGTCTCGTAACTCCGCTACCGAGTCGGCCCGTCGCCACCTCGCGCGACGACCACCCGAAACGCCTTCCCGGGCGCGGGCCGCTCTTTTGAGGTATGAAGCACCTCCCGAAGCACCTGCGCCCGCGCTGGCGCTACCTTCTCGTCGGCATCGAGGCGTGGCCCGACGCCGCGATCACCCGGCGGGACTTCCAGCGCAGCGTCTGGTTCGCCGCGCAGAACCTCCTCGGCGACGCGGCCAGCGCCGACGCCGACTTGCGCGTCCTCTCCTACGAGTTCGGCGACGGCGAGGGCGAGGCCGTCGTCCGTGCGCGCCGCGGCCACGTTGAGGAGGCCCGCGCCGCGCTCGCGTGCGTCGACTCCGTCCGCAACGACCCTGTCGGCGTCCACGTTCGGGGCGTCTCGGGCACGGTACGTGCCGGTGAGGAAAGGTATTTAGGACGCGCGGGACAAAATTCGACAGAGGAAGACGTCGTGTTCAGGAACGCCACCCGGCGAGCCGTCACCCGTGACGGCCTCGTCGACGTCGACGTCGAGGGTGGCTTCGTGGGCGCGACTCGCTCTGATTTGGAGTGACACAACATGCAAGGTCAAGCCCAACAGCAGGCGTACGACCGAGGTATCACTATCTTCTCGCCAGACGGCCGACTCTACCAGGTCGAGTACGCGCGTGAAGCCGTCAAGCGCGGCTCGGCCTCCATCGGCATCCGCGCCGAGGACGGCGTCGTGCTCGTCGTCGACAAGCGCATTCGCTCCCCGCTCATGGAGGAGACGAGCGTCGAGAAGATTCACAAGGCAGACGACCACATCGGCATCGCCTCCGCGGGCCACGTCGCCGACGCGCGCCAGCTCATCGACTTCGCGCGCCGCGACGCGCAGGTCAACCGCGTCCGCTACAACGAGCCCATCGGCGTCGAGAGCCTGACGAAGGACATCACCGACCACATCCAGCAGTACACGCAGGTCGGTGGCGCCCGTCCGTTCGGCGTCGCGCTCCTCATCGGCGGCATCGAGAAGGGCGAACCGCGCCTCTACGAGACCGACCCCTCGGGCACGCCGAACGAGTGGAAGGCGCTCGCCATCGGCTCCGGTCGCGACGACATCCAGCAGTACCTCGAGGACAACTACAGCGAGGACGTCGCGCTCGAGGACGCCGTCGGCCTCGCGCTCGCCGGTCTCGGACAGGTCCACGACGAGGGCCTCACCCCGGAGGGCATCGGCGTCGCCACCGTCGACGCGGAGTCCGAGTCCTTCATCGAACTCACCAACGACGAGATCGAGGAATACCTCGAGTCCAACGACCTCCTCGCCGAGGAGTCCGAGGAGTCTGAGGACGACGAGTCCGCCGAGTAACGTCGTCACCCCACCTTCCCCGCTTTTTCGCGCCCTCCCAGTCGCATCGCTCGGATACGCCTGCTGTCGCGCTTTCCGGCGCTCGCGCTTCACGCACGTTCAGCGCTCGCGCTCCCGTGGGTTCCCCACTCCGTTCGGAACTACGCTTTCCCCGGAAAGGCCTTTGAGCCCCCCGGCGTAACCTCCGAGTATGATTTCGCTGGACGAGGCCGTGACGGCGCGCCTAGAGTCGCACGGCGAACGCTTCGAGGTACTGGTCGACCCGGACGCTGCGCTCGCCATCAAGCGCGGGGAGTTCGAGGGCGAACTCGAGGACGTCATCGCCGCACGCGACGTCTTCGAGAACGCCAGTCGGGGCGATCGGCCGGCCGAGGAGGACCTCGAGGAGGTCTTCGGCACGACGGACCCGATGGAGATTATCCCGGAAGTCATCAAGGACGGGGAGATTCAGATTACGGCCGAGCAGCGCGAGGAGATGCAGGAGCGAAAGCGCAAGCAGCTCATCAACACCATCGCGCGCAACGCCGTCAATCCGCAGATGGACAACGCGCCCCACCCGCCCGAGCGCATCGAGTCCGCGCTCGAGCAGGCGGGGTTCACCGTCGACCCGATGGAGCCCGTCGAGTCGCAGGTCGACGACGCGCTCGACGCTCTCCGGCCCGTCATCCCGATTCGCTTCGAGGAGGTGACGGTCGCCGTCAACCTCCCCGCCGAGCATGCCGGGTCGGGGCAGGCCCAGATTCGGGAGTTCGGCGAGCTCGAACGCGAGGAGTGGCAGAGTGACGGCTCGTGGGTCGGCGTCCTCACCTTCCCCGCGGGGATGCGCAACGAGCTCTACGACCTCGTCGCCGAGGTGACGAGCGGCGAAGGCGAGACGCGCGTCATCAAGGAGAAGGACGAACTCAGCACGCGATAACGTCGAGAACAGACCTGTCCGGCCGAACCACCGCGAAACCGGCCTATCCCTTCCTGAAGCCGACGAGGAAGCCACCGGTGAAGCCCGCGGAGACTGAGAGCGTCGAGAGGATGGTCATGAGCCACGACGGGGGCGTCTGCGAGGCGGCGTCCTGACTCGCCTGCACGAGGCCGGCGGTGAGGCGGTCCCACTTGACGGTGAGGATGCCGCGCGATTCGAGGAACGCGAAGATGGCGAGTTCGATGCCGATGAGGACGGCGATGAGCTTCGCGACCTTCTTCGCGGCGAACCCGACGAGCCCGCCGATGACGGCGCCCGACCCGAACTGGAGGCCGAGTTGCTGCGGGTTGAGGTCGATAGCCATACCCGAACCGTGGTCTCGGCCAGGCATCACTCTTGTGGAGGCCTCGACGGCTGTAGGGCGGTCACCGACACGGATTGGGCTTAAGTGGATTCGGGACGTAGACTATCGTGAGTGACAGGCGCAACTACCGGAACCGCCGTCGTCGCGAAACGCGTCGACGACGGGGAGCCAGACACGGACGAAATCAGGGAGCTCGTCCGCGCCGCCGGCTACGAGGTCGCGGGCGAAGTGACGCAGAGCCGGACGGCCGACCCAGCCCTCCAACTCGGCGAGGGGAAGGTCGCGGAGCTCGCGACGCTCGTCGCCGACACGGGCGCGGACACCGTGGTCTTCGACAACCGCCTCGGCCCCTATCAGCGGTTCAACCTCGGCGGCCACCTCCCGGACGGCACCGAGGTCATGGACCGATTCACGCTCATCCTGGAGATTTTCGGCCAGCGGGCGAACACCCGCAAGGCCCAATTGCAGGTCGAGCTCGCGGAGCTCCGCTACGAACTCCCGCGCGCCGAGGCGAAGGCCAGCCTCGCGAAGCGCGACGAGCGCCCCGGCTTCATGGGGCTCGGGGAGTACGATGAGTCCCGCGAGAAGGACATCAAGGCCCAGATTTCGCGCATCCGCGACGAACTGGAGAGCATCGAGACGACCGAGCGCCAGCGCCGCGAGCAGCGCCGCGAGTCCGGCTTCGACCTCGTGGCGCTCGCCGGCTACACGAGCGCCGGGAAGTCGACGCTGATGCGCGCGCTCGCCGAGGACCTCGAGTTGGACGAGAACGAGGAACTCCACCCGGACCTCGACACCACCGCGGAGTCGCGCGACGAGCTGTTCACGACGCTCGGCACGACGACGCGCCGGATGGACATCGACTCGCGGGACGTCCTCCTCACGGACACCGTCGGCTTCATTAGCGACCTGCCCCACTGGCTGGTCGAGTCGTTCAAGTCGACGCTCGACTCGGTCTACCAGGCCGACCTCGTCCTGCTCGTCGTGGACGCAAGCGAGCCCGTCGAGGAGATACGCGAGAAGCTCGCGACGTCTCACGACACGCTCTACGAGCGCAACGAGGCACCCATCCTCACCGTCTTCAATAAGGTGGACAAGGTCGAGGAGGCGGAGCTCGCGGAGAAACGCGAGGCGCTCTCCGCGCTCGCGCCGAACCCCATCGCGGTGAGCGCCGTCGAGGAAGTCGGCCTCGACGAACTCCGCGACCGCATCGACTACGCGCTCCCGCGTCGCGAGCACGAACGCCTCGTCCTCCCGATGACCGAGGAGACGATGAGCGTCGTCTCGTGGGTGCACGACAACGCCTCCGTCGAGGACGTCACCTACGGCGAGGAGGAGGTCGTCGTGGAGTTCGAGGCGCGCCCGAAGGTCATCGAGCAGTCCCGCGCGAAGGCGAGCGACCTCGCCTCCGCCTGAGTCGGGAAAGGCTACAACGGCGGCCGGCGTAGCGCCGCCATATGCGGACGCTCATTCCCGAACGGATTGCCGTCCCGTATCTCAACGTCGAGGTCTCGCGCTTCTTCCTGCTCTGTGTGAACGCGCTCGGCGTCCTCGTCGGGCTGAACTTCTACCTCCCGCAGATGAGCGCGCACGCTGCCTTCCTGTGGCCGCTCCTCATCGACAGCCCGCTCGCGCTCTGCTGGATGACGGCGAGCCTCCTCACCCTCTGGGGTGTCGGGCGCCACGACTACCCCTCGACGCCGTTCCTCGATACGCTCACTACCGTCGCGTTCGCCTCGATGGTGAAGTACGGACTCTGGACGGCGTTCACGCTCAATTACTTCGTCGGCGCCTACTACCCGCACGTCTGGGACTACTGGGGCATCCTCTTCACGCACCTCGTGATGGTCGGCGAGGCCTTCCTGCTCCCCTACTACGGCCGGACGAGCAAACTCGCGCTCGGCGTGACGGCCGGCTGGTTCCTCGTGAACGACGTCGCGGACTACGCCTTCGGCCTCCACCCACACCTGAAGGTGGCGACGACGGGCCCGCTCCCGTGGGTGACGCCGCTGCTCTCGCTCGGCGCGCTCGCGCTCGCGTGGTACTGCCTCGATGGGGGCAGGGACGACCTGCGGACGACGTAGGCTCAGTTGAGCGCGCGTTTCTCCTTCGAGACGACTTCCACGCCCTCGATGGCGGTGCCGGGATACTGGCCCTCGTCGTTTTTTTCGGCGGCCTTCACCATGTCCCAGACGACGTTCAGCCCCGTCGTCACGCCTTCGAGGGCCTCCATCTCGCAGCCGGTCTTCCCCGTGGTCTCGACGGCCACCTCCAGGACGACGCGGTCGTCCCGAACGTCGAAGTCGGTGTCGACGTTCGTGATGGGAATCTGGTGGCACATCGGAACCGTCTCCCACGTGTGCTTGACCGCCTGAATCGCGCCGATGCGCGCAGTGGTGAGGACGTCGCCCTTCCCGATTTCGTCCGCGCGAATCGCGTCGACGGTCGACTCCTGAAGGCGGATCTCGCCCCGTGCGACCGCCCGGCGCGCCGTGTCCTCCTTCGCGCCGACGTCCACCATCTGGACATCACCCTCCGCGGTGGTGTGGGTCAACTCGTCGCTCGCCTCGGCGTCACCCGCGCGCTCGTCACACATCGCGCTCACCCCAGAGCGCCGTCGGGATTTCTCCGAGTAAGTCCGACGCGAGCAGGCCGTAGCCCTGCTCGTCGACGACGACGTCACCCGCGGTGCCGTTCGCGTACGCCGCGACGCTCGCCGCCTGCACGGCCGGCTGCGTCGAGAACAGCGCCGCCGTAATACCTGCAAGAACGTCACCCGTCCCGCCGACGGTCATCCCGGGATTGCCCGTCCGGTTCACGCGCGTGGCGTCGCCGTCCGAGACGACGTCGTACGCACCCTTCACGAGGAGCGTCGCGTCGAGGTCCGCGGCGAACTCGGAGACGAGCGTCGCGCGCTCCTCCCAGTCGTCGCTCCGGGGGCCGCCCATCTTCGCGAGTTCGCCCTGGTGGGGCGTGCAGACCAACTCCGCGTCCGTCTCGACGTCCGGGACGACTTGGAGGGCGTCCGCGTCCACGACGGCCCGCCCCTCGTAGTGTTCGAGGAACTCCCGGACCGCACGACGCGTGTCGTCCGCACCACCCAGACCGGGCCCGATGACGACGACGTCGCGGTCCGCGGCGGCGTCGAGCAACGAGTCGACGTGCTCCGGTTGGAGGCGCGTCCCGACGTACGGCTCGACGATGAGGTCCTCGGCGTAGCCCTGTACTTCGTCCGCGATGGGCTCCGGGCACGCGACGTACGCGAGGTCCGCACCCGCCCGGAGCGCGGCCTGCGCGGTGAGCGCCGGCGCGCCCGTGTATGGACCGCCCCCAATCACCATCACGCGCCCGAAGTCACCCTTGTGGGCCTGCGGGTCGCGCTCGAGCGAGAGCAAATCGCCCGGCCCGACGAACGTCTCGGCGGCCTCCGGGATGCCGATGTCCGCCACCGTGACGTCCTCGTGCCCCTCGAGTCCGGGCTTCAGGTCGTGGAACGTCACGACGTGGTCGGCCTCGACGGCGATGTCCGCCACCTCGCCCGTGTCCGCGTCCATTCCCGACGGGACGTCCACGGAGATGACGGTGGCGTCCGCGTCGTTCATCGCGACGATGGCCGAGCGCTCGGGTTCGCGCGGCGCGCCCGTCACGCCCGTCCCGAGCACGCCGTCCAGAACGACGTCCGGGTTGCCGATGTCGAGCGCCTTCGAGTCGAGGACGCGCTCCGTCGTGATTTCGGCGGACTGGAGCGCCTCCCAGTTCTCGGAGGCGATGTCCGTCGTGATCGTCTCCGGGCGGCCGAGCAGGGAGACCGAGACGTCGTAGTCGCCCGCGAGGAATCGCGCGGCGACGAACGCGTCCCCGCCGTTGTTCCCTCGGCCCGCGACGACGGCCACCTCGTCGCCCTGCGCGGCGACGTCGCGCACCGCGCGGGCGAGGGCGTTCCCGCTCGACTCCATCAACTGCTTCGTCGAGACGTCGAGGGCGGCCGCGTTCCGGTCGACGGCCGCCATCCGTGCTGCGGTGATGGTCACACGACGGGATTCGCGCGAGGGCGCCCTAAATCCTACCGCCACGCGGACCGCGCTCTCGTGGCGGTCGCTCAGGTCCCTCAGTTACCGGTGAATCTCGAACCCGTCCAGTCCCTCCGGCTCCTGATACCGGACCTCAACGCCCTCGACGGACGCGGCGCGACTGCCCGTGTGACACCAATCGACCATCTCCTCGACGGCGGCCTCCGGGCCCTCGAAGACGGCTTCGACGCGGCCGTCATCGAGGTTCTTCACCCAGCCGTCGACGCCGTGCTCCTCGGCGGCGTCGCGGGTGCTCGCCCGGTAGAAGACGCCCTGGACAGTGCCGCTGACGAAGACGTGCGCGCGAACGCGCTCCGTGTCGCTCATACGCCACCCCTCGCACGCCCCGGCCTAAAAACGTCCGCCGCCGACCCCCGGTTTGCAAGTGTTTTCCACGCCCGCTCTCGCCGGCGGGCGCTGCTCCGGGACTCTGCTACTCCTGATTCCGGAGGTGGTGGAAAACATACGTCTGCGTGTAGCCGGCGTTCGGCCCGAACGCCTCGCGGACGGCGCGCGACGTCTCCGCGTAGTTCCCCCTCGCGCAGTCGGGGTAGTACTCCTCGATGGCGTGTCGAATCCACGTGTCAAGCGGCACCGCCTCAAGTTCGCCGAGTGAGAAGAGCGCGACGCAGTCCGCGACTTTGTCGCCGACGCCGACGAACCCCTTGAGGGCGTCGCGCGTCGCCTCCAAGTCCTCACCGCGGACGTCCGCCTCGGTGAGTTCGCCACTCGCCACCAGCTCCGCGCTCCGGGCGACGTAGGGCGCGCGATAGCCGAGGCGCAACTCGCGCAGCTCCTCCTCGCTCGCCTCCGCGAGGGCCTCCGGGGTCGGGAAGGCGTGGTAGGTCCGCCCGTCGAACTCGATGGCCTCACCGTACGTCTCGCGCAGCGCCTCCTGCATCGCGAAGATGCGCTCGACGCGCATCTGCGCCGAGCAGATGAACGAGATCAGACAGCCGAAGAAGGGGTCGTCGACGATGCGCAGGCCCCAGTAGCGCTCGTAGGCCTCGGCGATCAGGGGGTCGTCGCTCGCGGCGTCCCGAATCGCGTGGAGGTCGTCGTCGAGTCGCAGGAGCTCGACGAGGAGCGACTCGGCATCCGTCGTACTCTCCCACTCGAGGACGCCGTCGTGCTGACGGACGCGCACCACGTCGCCGTCGACGACGGTGCTGTACCACGCGTCGCCGCCGTAGGCCGCCGCGTCGCCGTACGTCTCACCGTCTTCACGGGTCCAGAGGTAGGTCTGACCGCTCTCCAGCGTCGCCTGCAGGTCGAACCCGCCGGCGACGTCCGTGAGCGGCAGCGATCCGGTTCGCATTCGCCCGAACTTCGGCACCGACGCTCAAACGGATGTCGGATTGGGGAGTAATCGCTCGATAATACCGGTCGCTACGCGATGTCGGCGTACAGTGTGATGCGGACCCGCTCCGCGTCAGAGTCTCAGTCGGCCTGAGCCGCGACTTTCTCCGTCGTCTCGTCGGAGTCCATCGCGGTCGTAATGTCGTCAGCCAGCGCGAAAACAGCAGCCTTGTGGTCAGTCTTCGATTTGTGAATCGATGTCGGTCGGATACCGAGTTCCTCGTACTCGTCCAGAGCCAGGGAGATGTCGCCCTCACACTTCGCATAGTAGTTCCCTACCTCTGCGAGAAGCCCGTGAAGATGGATGAGCTCCTGTTTCTTCATGACAACATCTCCTATCGGCCGAAGGGTTATAGTATTATCCTGATAACCGTTAACACACGTTCTCGCGGACGTTACAGACCGTGAGAGATTTTGACTACGTGGGGTGTCGGGCGCCGGCCTGAAACGCTTTTAGGCCGGCGCTGGTAATAGTGGGCTATGGGATACGACGAGCAACTCGAACGTGCGATGGCGGAGACGTCCGACGCCGACGCCGAGGCCTCTCGCTTCGACGTACCCGACCCCGAGGTCCGTACCGAGGGGAACTTCACTGTCTACGAGAACTTCCAGGAGACGCTCGACCGCCTCGACCGGAGCCAGCGCCACGTCCTCCAGTTCATCCAGAACGACCTCGGGACGGCCGCCCAGATCGACGAGAACGGCCGCGCGCGCCTCACCGGCGAGTTCTCGCAGGACCGCATCGCCGAAGCGCTCGATGAGTACGTCGAGGAGTACGTCCTCTGCCCGGAGTGTGGCCTGCCCGACACGAACCTCGTCCACCGCGACGACGTCACACAGCTGAAGTGTGACGCCTGCGGCGCGCGAACGACCGTCTAGAATCAGGACTGCAGTTGCTTCAGGTTCTCAAGGTCGCGGTCGGTGCGCATGAATTCGCTCGTCCGGTAGGTCGCCCCGCAGTCCGGACAGTCGTAGTTCTTCTCGGGTTTCGGGAGGTCCTTCGGGGACTCCTCCCAGTGCTTGCTACAATCAGGGCACAGCAACTGCACGTAGGCTGGCTGTGGCATACATAACTCCTGCACCGGCCGACGAAAAAAGGCTGTTGGCGGGATGACCCAGCCGGGCCCGACCACCGTCGCGGTTGCACACCGCGCCGCCGTGACTGTGCGACCGTCAGTGGGCGCGGGCCGCGAAAAGCGCTGAGGTGCCGGCTGGCGGCTCAGTAGTAGTCCTCGGAGCCGATGAGCTCGAACAGCTCGTCGTAGTCGTCGGGCAGCTGGGCGGTGACATCGTCGAGCTCGGTGTCGGGGACGCAGTCCTCGACGACGTCCATGACCGCCTGCCCGTAGAAGGCCGCGTCGGCCTCCTCGACGCGAGCGCGCTGGGAGACGCGCTCGACGAACTCCTGGTAGTCGAAGATCTGCCCGGAGTCCGCCTCGTGGAGGAACCGGTCGATCTCCATCGGGAGCGGGCCGGCGAGGTCGGCCGCCTCGTCCGCCTGAAGGCGTTCCCCGAGGGTCGTCAGGACCGCTCGAGTCGCACGGATAGCCTCCCCGCGGGACGCCAGTTCGAGACGATGCTGGACTTCGCCGACGAACTCGTCGTGTTTCATTGCACGTTGGCCTACCGACGGCCCCCCGTTAATCGTGATGGCCATTCGCGCTGCTCGCACCCGCTGCGTCACGCCTGGCGCGACGACGGAGGGTTATTTACGCGTCGCGACTGGAGGACGTAGCAATGGCGGGACAGGACGACCGTGGGGTATCGACGCTCGTCGGCGCGATTCTCCTCTTCGGCATCATCCTCGTCGTCTACGCGACGTGGCAGGCGGCCGTCGTACCGGCAGAGAACAAACAAGTCGAGTTCGACGCGTTCCAGGAGGCCGGCGAGGACGTCACCGAACTCCAGAACGCCCTCCAGCGCGCGGGCGCGTTTGGCGTGCAGACGAGTACCGTCGTCCACGCGGGCGCACGATACCCGCCGCGGGTGCTGTTCGTCAACCCACCGCCGGCGACGGGAACGCTCTCCACGCAACCCGCCGGCGACGTCACGTTCTCGAACGTCGCCGCGACGGACAAGGACGTCCGGGACTACTGGAACAGCAGCGAGCGTTCCCTCGCCTTCCAGACGCACCACGTGGTCCTCCGGACGGACTACAACGAGCTGCGCGCGAACGACCTCGGCATCGACCCGTCCGGCGCCGTCTACCTCGCTGCGGGCACCAACAGCGTGATGCGCGACGCCCAGTCGCTCGTGAACGGCAACCGCATCACGCTCGTCACCGTCGCCGGCGGCTACCGCGAGGGCGGCGTCACCGTCTCGCCCGCCGTCAGGCCCGTCAGCGTCAGTACCGAGACCATCAGTATCCGGAATACGAGTGGTGACTTCACGATGACCGTCCCGACGCGTCTCTCCGAAGATGCGTGGGAGTCGATAAACCGCTCACAGGCCACGATAGACCGCGTCAGCGTCTCCGGAAACAACGTCACTATCACGTTCCACGATGGCTCCTACCAACTCCGTCTCTCGAAGGTCGCGCTCCGCGAGCCGACGGACGCAGCTATAGACACGAACACGTCGGCGCGCTACATCACGGCGGCGAACTCGGATGCTGTAACTGTTGACACGTCGCCGGTTCGTCTCGTCACATACACTCGCGATAAGTACAACAACCCACGCGGGCACGTCAGCGTCAGGTTCAACATGACGAATACGTCTCGGAACACGAAGATAGCCGACCCGAACGGTGGTTCGTGTACCGCCGTGGACTGGAACGACGCTACTTCAACGTCAACGGTCCGGTCTGACGCTGATGGGACAGCAATCGCGTGTCTGAAGCCGACGAAGAAGAACTCGAAGGAAATCCGCGTCCGAGCGACTATGCAGGATCATCTCGCATCGGACATTAGTACTGACGCACGGAGCGTACGCTTCAACGTCACCGTCGTCTAAACGGTGAACAGGTGCCCTTCCTCGGGCACGTCGAAGAGGCCGATGCGTGCGCCGGCGTCCATCCACGCGTGGCCGTAGGAGAAGGACGCGAGCGCGTTCACGGGGTCGTCGTGCTCGCGGAAGTGCCGGCCGTCCTCGAGGTAGGAGCGCGCCATCTCCTCGTACTCGGCGGCGGCCTCGGCGAGCGGCGTCCCTTCGGGGGCGACCAACTCCGCTTCCTCGAGGGCTTGGGCGAGCAGGGCTTCGTAGCGGTCCGTCTTCTCGGCGAGGTCGGCGGGCATACCTCTCCGTGTGCGTGTCGGGAGGGTAAGCGTGTCGTCGTCGCGGGTCGCGTCGCCGGCGGGTCCGCGCACGCGACACCGGCTAGCTTCCCTGTCAGCGCAACCTACAAACCCCCGAATCCCCTTCGTCAGAGTATGAGCGACCAGCCCCACGTGGAGATATACACGAAGACGGCCTGCCCCTACTGTGAGAAGGCCAAGGACCTCTTCGACGAGAAGGGCGTCGAGTACGAGACGTACAACGTCACGGGCGACGAGGAGCTCTTCGAGGAGATGACCGAGCGCGCGAACGGCCGCGAGACGGCTCCCGAAGTCTTCATCGACGACGAACTCATCGGCGGCTGGGACGACACGTCGGCGCTCGATGCGACGGGCGAACTCGACGAGAAACTCGGCCTCGCGACGGACGGCGGCGAGGACGTCGTCGAGCACCGCGAACTCATCATCGCCGGGACGGGTATCGCGGCGCTCACCGCCGGTATCTACGCGGCGCGGAGCGACAACGACCCGCTCCTCTTCGAGGGCGACGAGCCGGGCGGCCAGCTCACCCTCACGAGCGACGTCGAGAACTACCCGGGCTTCCCGGAGGGCATCAACGGCGCGACGCTCGTCAACGACATGAAGGAGCAGGCGAAGCGCTTCGGTGCCGACATCGAGCACGGCATCATCGAGGACGTCGACGACTCCGAGCGTCCGTTCCGCGTCACGCTCTCGAACGGCGACGTCTACACGGCGGACTCCGTCATCGCCGCCTCCGGCGCGTCCGCACGCACGCTCGGCATCCCCGGCGAGGACGAGCTGATGGGCTTCGGCGTCTCGACGTGTGCGACGTGTGACGGCGCGTTCTTCCGCGGCGAGGACATGGCCGTCGTCGGCGGTGGCGACGCCGCCGCCGAGGAGGCCGTCTTCCTCACGAAGTTCGCGGACACCGTCTACCTCGTCCACCGCCGCGACGAACTGCGCGCGGAGGACTACTGGGAGCAGCGCGTCCAGGAGAAGGTCGATGAGGGCGACATCGAAGTCCTCTGGAACACCGAAGCCACCGAAATCCACGGGAGCGAGGAGGACGGCGTCGAGTCCGTCGACCTCGTCCACCATCCGGAGGGCCACCCGACTGAGAAGCTCGACGACGAGGACACCGAGGAGCGCAGCCTCGACGTCGGCGCGTTCTTCGTCGCCATCGGCCACACGCCGAACACGGCCTACCTCGAGGATACGGGTGTGGAACTCGACGACGAGGGCTACATCCAGACGGCCGGCGGCCACGGTGCCGGTCAGACGGCGACGGGCGTCGACGGCCTCTTCGGTGCCGGCGACGTCGTCGACTACCACTACCAGCAGGCCGTGACGGCCGCGGGAATGGGCTGTAAGGCCGCCCTCGACGCCGACGAGTACCTCGAGAACGAGGTGCCGGAGGCCGCGGAAGCCGAGGGGAGCGCGGAAGCGCCCGCGGACGACTAAACCCGGATAACGGCTTCTTTCGTTACGACCCGGGGAGGATGTCCCCGAGCGCGGCGCCGATCGCGGTGGGTGCCCACGCGACTGAGACGACACAGAGCGTCAGCCACGGGTCGCTCGCCCACTGTGATTGCCCCCAGCCGGTGAACAGCGCGGCGGTGACGCCGAAGGAGATGCCGATGACGCCGGCGAGACGGCGGGGGACGAACCCGAGTATCGGGTCCTTCACGCGAACGTCCTGAATCTCCGCGACGTAGAGGATGCCGTAGACGACACCGATGGTGACGGCGACTGTCGCGAGCAGGTTGAGCGGATGGGTGGCGACGAAGGCGCCGACGTCGTACGTTCCGCCCTCGACGACCATCGGCACGGCGAAGAGTGCGCCACCGATGCCGGCCTCCGCGGCGTCCGCGCGGTCGAACCCGCGAATGACACGGCCGAACGTCCCGGGTTCCTGGAGGTCGGTGATAGTGTCCATCGCGTCCTGCACGACCTCCCGACCCTCGGGGCTGTCGACGTGCTCCTCCAACTCCTCGAGGTGGTCCATGAGGTCGGAAACGTCGGACGATTCCCGCTCGGTCGTCGCGTCCGCATCGCTCATGGGGGAGGTGACGGCGCGCCCCCACAAAAAGTCGGCCGCCACCTCTTTCGGGAGTCGGGACGCACCGTCGGGTATGTCCGAGTTCCCGGACCGACCTGACTACCCGGAGCCGCGCAAACTGGACAAGGGAATGACCGTCGAGATCGAGCAGGGCGAGGGGAAGGAGCCCATCGTCGGCGAAGTCGGTGCCGTCCTCGAGGAGGCCGACTCCGAGGGCGCCATCGTCCAGCTGAAGTCGGGCGCACAGGGCCGCGTGCGCAAGATTACGCACGAGTAATCCGACTCGACGCCCGACACACCTCGCACCCGACGGCCGCTCGTCGGGCTATCCGTCCTCGTTTTCTCACGCCCGCGGAAGCGACTCACGGCCGCCGCACGGACAGTCGAGCGGGCGGGTGGACGGCCGCACTCGCCGCGGCGGTGAAGAACGGGGGCTGGTTAGACGACGTCACCGACGCGCTCGATGACGCCCTCGACGTCGCTGACCTGTGGTGTGGGGAGTGTGACGGACTGCTCGACGATGCGCTCGGTCGCCGACCGACTCCCGTCCTCTGCTGTCGACATCACTACCCTGTGGTGTCGCCGACCACAAAATCGTGGTGGCGCTCACTCCCGGGGGTTGACGGCGTCCCGGTAGGTGTCGTAGGCGAGCGTCGCCGTCTCGCCGTCGAGCGAGCGCAACCCCATCGTCGAGACGCCGTTGTACTCGAAGCGGTTGTAGTTGTTGCGCTGCTTGTAGTCCCGCAGGACCCAGAACGTGTAGCCGGCCATGTAGTCGACTCGTTCGACGTCGGTCACCTGCTGCCAGTGCGAGCGGAGCGCGGCGGCCTGCCACTCGGGCGTCCCCGCCTCGCTCGCGGCGTTCGACGGCGGTCCGCGGAGTTCGGGCGCCGACCACGTCCCGTTCTCCGTCACCAGAATCGGTTTCTGGGGGTGTCGCTCGTGCAGGGCGTCGAGCGCCGGGCCGAGGTCGTCGTTCTCGCCGTAGAAGAACCCGAAGTACTCGTTCAACCCGAGGACGTCCGCGAACTCGTAGGCAGGGTCGTCGGGGTGCGCGGCCGCCCACGTGATTGGCCGTGCCTGCCTGTCGAGCGTCCGCGCGGCCTCGCGCAGGTCCCGAATCCACTCCGCGTACACCCAGTCGTTCGCCGTCGACTCGTTCTGGAGCGACCAGAGGGCGACCGACGGGTGGTTGTGCTGATGCCACACCATCGCGGCGACGAGCGCGCGCGAGAGGCCGTAGTCGCGCAACTGCACCCACTGCTGGCTCGGGCGGAGCCAGACGTTCTGCGCCTCGTCGACGACGTGGACGCCGCGCTCGTCCGCCGTCTCGTAGAACGCCGGGTGGCGCGTGTAGTGGCTGTTGCGCAGCATGTTCACCCCGAGGTCGGCCGCCCGGTCGAGGACGCGCTTGTAGCCCCCGTCGATGAGCGAGCGAGCGCGCGGCGGGTCCTCCTCGTGCCAGTTTGTCGCTTTCAGGAAGACGGGGTCACCGTTCACGCGGAGGCGACTGCCCGCTGTGGCGACCGTGCGGACGCCGTACGTCGTCGCGAGGCTGTCCGTCTCGGTCCCGCCGTCGAGTGTCGCGCGCGCCTCGTAGGTCGTCGGGGAGTCGAGGGTCCACGCGTCGGCGTCGGGAATCGACGCGGTGAGCGTCGGCACGCGCACGTCGCCCGGCGCGATGGTGACGTCGCGCGTCACTACTTCGCCGCCCGTTCCGTCGCCGGGGTCGAGGCGGAGCGTCGTCGTGACCGCTTCCTCGCGGTGGTTGACGAGCACGGCGTCTACGGCGAGTTCGCCCTCTCGGGCGTCCACGAGGAGTTTGCGCACCGAGACCCGGGGCGTGGCTTCGAGGTAGACGCCGCGCACGAGGCCGGCGTACGGCCAGTAGTCGACGGGGTTCGGCGGGACGTCCGTCGCGTCGCTCACCGGCACCGGCACCGACGCGGTGTACGACGACCACCAGCGCCGGCGGTGACAGCGCACCGCGAGGACGTTCTCCGCGCCCGGACGGAGCGCGCGTTCGGCATCGAGGACGAACGGCACGTCCGCGCCCTGATGCGTGCCGAGGTGCACGCCGTTCAGGTAGACGTCCGCGGTGACGTTCGCGCCGAGGAAGCCGAGCTGCGTCGTCATCCTCGCCCACGACTCGGGCGCGTCGAAGCGCGTCCGGTACCACGCGTACCCGTCACGGAACGCCGTCCCGACGCCGTAGGTGCCGTCGTACGACCAGAACTCGGGCGTGTCGTAGAGGTCCCACGGCTCCGGCACCGGCACCGTTCGCCACCCCGAGTCGTCGAACGCGGGGGCCTGCCAGCCCGCGTCGAGGCCCCGGTTCTGCGGGTCGAAGTGGAAGCGCCATTCGCCGTCAAGCGAGCGGTGGTCGCGCGACGGGCCGTTCCCGTCCCACGTGTCGACGCTCGGGACGGGGCGGCCGAACTGGAAGAGCACCGGCGAGCCGTCGATGCGGTGGACGGCCGTCCCCGCGGGTTCGTCCTCGTCGCCCGGCCCCTGTCGGTCGAGCGGACTCGCCGTCGCGGCGAGGCCGACGCTCCCGAGGGCGGCGAGGAACTCGCGGCGCCGCAGCGTCGTGTCGAGGCCGGCCATCGCGACCCACCACCTCCTTCGGAGGGTGGCGGAAAAAACGTCCCGGGAATCCTGACTTTCCTGCTCCGCAGACACTAAGTATACCGACACTGAGGCTACGCTACAGAGAACTATGGAGTCGACGACTCTCGACAGTAGCGGCGTCTCGGTCCGCGCCTTCCTCCCCTACGCCGGGGCTGCGGCAGTGCTCTTCGCCGTGGTGTCCTTCCCGGCGCTGTTCGACGCGACGTACCCGAGACTCGTGAACACCGCCCTCCTGCTCGGGGTCTGTGGCCTCGTCGCTCGCGCCGCCGTCTCCCCGCTCCTCTCCTTCGAGTCCGCACGCCCGCTCCCGCCGGTGGACGAGCATCCGATGGTGAGCGTCGTCATTCCCGCCTATGACGAGGAAGCCGTCCTCGGCGCGACGCTCGAGGCCTGCGAGGCACTCGACTACCCGAGTGACAAACTCGAAGTCATCGTCTGCTACGAGTCCGACTGTAGCGACCGCACGCCCGAAATCGCCGAGGAAGCCGCGGCGAACTCCGACATCATCCGCGCCGTCGAGCGCGACGAACCCGGCGGCGGGAAGGCCGCTGCGGCGAACTACGCGCTCCGCTACGCGAACGGCGACGTCATCGCGAGCATCGACGCCGACCACCGCTTCGAACCGGACGCCATCGAGCGCGCCGTCCGCTGGTTCGACGACGAGGACGACGTCTGGTGCGTGAAGGGGCGCTGCTACGGCGACAACCCGACGGACTCCATCGTCGCGCTCCTCGCCACCGTCGAGCGCCACGTCACCGAGAAGGCCGAACTGTTCGCCCGCGACGTCATGGGCGGATTCACCATCTTCGGCGGCGGCCAGGCGTTCTTCCGCCGTGAGGTCTTCGAGGAGTTCGGTGGCTTCGACGAGGAAATCCTCGTCGAGGACATCGACATGACCTCCCGCATCCACACCGTCGGGAAGGATATCCGTATCGACCCCGCCATCATCACCTACGAGGAGCAGCCCGTGAGCCTGCGCGGCCTCTGGCACCAGCGCCTGCGCTGGACGCGGGGATGGATGCAGGTCGCGCGCCGCTATCTTCCCTCCTTTCCGCTCCGTGCCCGCGCCTCCGTGCGCAAGAAGGCCGATGCCGTCTACACCTACGTCTACGCGGTGCTTCCCGCGTTCTTCGTCGTCGGGATGCCCATCACGCTGTTCAACTGGAGCCCCGCGTTCGAGGCCCGGACCTACCTCCCGAACGACGCCGCGTTCTGGACGGCGTTCACCGTCATCCCGATGCTCGCCGCCGTCCTCGTCTTCCTGCAGGACGCCCGCGACGGCCACGACCACCACTGGAGCGAGTACCTCGTCGTCTTCGCCCTCCCTGCCTACTACTCCGTGCAGTCGATCCTCTTCTTCGTCGCGTTCGTCCAGGAGTTCGTCCTCCGGCGCCCGAACGTCTACGTCAAGACGGACCGCTGACGTCGAGCGTTCGGGAACGCCTATACGACCGGGCGGCCTAGCGACCCCATGAGCGAGCAGACACCCGCGCAGGGCGCGGGCTGGTTCGCGGGCCTCGACCCCGAGGACGCGGACGCAGCCGCCGAATCCGTCCGCGAGGGGCGTTCCGAGGAGCCCGCCGACTGGCCGGCACGTGCCGTCAACGCCGGGTTCGCCGAGTCCGAGGAGGAGTATTACGAGACGCTCCACGAGGCGACAGTGGCGGCGACGCGTCGCGCCGTCCGCGAACGCGAGCGCGCCGACGACCGACAGGTCATTCACGCGGTTCGCGCGATGGACGACCTCGCGAGCACGACGAACGAACTCGCGGAGCGCCACGCCGAGTGGGCGGGCGCCGTCTTCGACGACGCCGGGACGGGCGTGGGGTACGCCCGCGACGTCGCCGACCGCGTGCCCGAGACGGACGCCGAGGAGCGCGTCGTCAGCCTCGCGCGGCGCGTCGTCAGCCTTGCGGACGAACGCGACGCCGAGCGGGAGTTCCTTGACCGACAGGTGCCGGCCGTCGCGCCGAACCTCGCGTCGATGGCCGGCCCCGTTCTCGCCGCGCGCCTCATCGAACTCGCTGGCGGTCTCGAGGACCTCGCGAAGATGCCGTCGGGCACCGTCCAGGTGCTCGGCGCGGAGGACGCGCTCTTCGCGCACCTCCGCGGGAACGCCCCCTCGCCCAAGCACGGCGTCATCTACACCCACGAGTACGTTCGGGGCACGCACCCCGACGAGCGCGGGTCGGCGGCACGTGCGCTCGCCGGCAAACTCACCATCGCCGCGCGCATCGACCACTATTCGGGTGATTACCGGCCCGAACTGGAGGCGGAACTCGACGAGCGCATCGCCACCATTCGAGAGCGCCACGAGGGAGGTGACGGCGAATGAGCGACGACCTCCCCGCGGGCGTCGACCGGCACGACTTCGGTGACGGCCCCGCGCTCGCGACGAAAGGCACGCCCGAGTACGGCGAGCGTACCGACGGCGAGTGGCGGCGCTGGGACCCGAACCGCTCGAAGCTCGGCGCGACCATCGAGAAAGGCCTCGACACTGGCCTCTCGGGCGGCGACTCGGTGCTGTATCTCGGCGCCGCGAACGGGACGACGGTCAGCCACGTCGCGGATTTCGCCGGCCCGACCTACGCCGTCGAGTTCGCGCCGCGCTCCGCGCGCGACCTCCTCGACGTCTGCGAGTCCCGCCCCTACCTCTTCCCGCTCCTGAAAGACGCCCGGAAGCCCGAGACGTACGCGCACGTCGTTGAGGCAGACCTCGACTGTATCGTACAGGACATCGCGACGCGGGGGCAGGCCCGCGTCGCCGCCGAGAACGCGCGTTTCCTCGGCGATGGCGGCCGCCTCGTCGTCGCCATCAAGGCCCGGAGCGAGGACGTCACCGCCGACCCCGAGGACGTCTTCGAGGACGTGCTCGCCGAACTGCGCGAAACCTACGTCATCGAGGGGCGCGCGCGCCTCGAACCCTACCACGACGACCACCTCGCCGTCGTCGCGTCGCCGCGCTGATAGCCGGGTTCGGTACGCATAAACCCGCCCCACACGAAAGCCGGACGAATGACGACGGGTTCGCCGGACGCCTTCACGGACCTCGGGACGCTCGGCGTCGAGGAGGAGTTCTTCGTCGTGGACGACGACGGCCTCCCGACTGCCGGCAGCGACACGCTCGTCTACGAGGCCGAACCGCCCGAGATTCTGTCGGAGCGCATCGACCACGAGCTGTTCAAGTTCGTCGTCGAGACGCAGACGCGACGACTCGACGGCCCCCACGAGGTGGGCGAGGCCGTCCGCGAGGTGCGGGACGCGCTCGTTCGCTACGCCGCCGAACACGGCTACGGCATCTCGGCCGCCGGCCTCCACCCGGGCGCGCGCTGGCGCGAGCACGAGCACGCCGAGAAGCCGCGCTATCGCTCCCAGCTCGAGCGCATCCAGTACCCACAGCACCGGAACACGACTGCCGGCCTCCACATCCATGTCGGCGTCGACGACGCCGAGAAGGCGATGTGGGTCGCGAACGAGGTCCGGTGGTTTTTGCCCGTGATGCTCGCGCTCTCCGCGAACTCGCCGTTCTGGAACGGCCATGATACCGGCCTCGCGTCCGCGCGCGCCAAGGTCTTCGAGAACCTCCCGACCACCGGGATGCCGACCGCCTTCGACTCCTACGACGAGTTCGACGCCTTCGAGCAGACGATGGTCGAACACGGCTCGATGGAGGACCGCGGCGAAATCTGGTGGGACGTCCGCCCGCACTCCGCGCACGGCACCGTCGAACTCCGCGCGCCGGACGCCCAGCACGACCCCGCCGTCGTCGACGCCCTCGTCGAGTTCGCCCACGCGCTCGTCATCGACCTCGCGGAACGCTACGAGGACGGCGGCGAGGGCTACGGCCACCGGCGCGAACTCCTCGACGAGAACAAGTGGCGCGCCGTCCGGCACGGCCACGACGCCTCCTTCATCGCCCGCGACGGTTCTGGTACTGTTTCGCTCGGCGAGGTCGTCGACCGGGAGTGCGAGCGCCTCGGCGTCACGGGCATCCGGGATGTCTACGACGCCGAGAGCGGTGCAGCCTTCCAGCGCCGCGTCCACGAGACGGAGGGCGCGAGCGCGCTCTACGACGCGATTCGCCTCTGAGTCCGACGAGCAAGGGCTTTTTACGCACACGGGGCTTTCGTTCCCTCGAAGACAACGCTATGTCCGAGGACACACCCGACACCCCCGAGGACGAGGGCGAGCGAAGCGCTCGTGACCGTATCGAGGAGGGCGCCGACCGCGCGCGCTCCGGGTTCGACGACCGCGTCGTCGACATCCTCTCCTGGATGCTCGACACCGAAACCCGTGCGCGCATCTACGTCTACCTCCGCCAGCACCCCTGGAGCACGAGCGAGGAAGTCGCGGAAGGGACGGGTCTCTACCCGAGCACCGTCCGCGAGGCGCTCGCCGAACTCGCCAGCGAGGACACCGTCGAGCGCCGCAAGCGCGAGAGCGAGGGCGCCGGCAACAACCCCTACGAGTACACCGCCATCGCGCCGAGCGAACTCGTCGGCGGCGTCGTGGGGAGCGTACAGGACGAACTGAACACCGTCTTCAACCTCGGTCGGGACTCCGAACCCGAGAGCCAGCCCGTCCGCATCGAAGTCGAGAGCGACGAGGAGGGCGCGGCGGAATCGGAGGCCGACGACGCGGACGCCGAGACGGACGCCGGCGCCGACGAGTCCTCCGAGGAGGGCGACGAGGACGGCGCTCGGAACGCCTGAGAACCCAACGGATAAACCCGGGGGCCACATCGTCGGGGACATGAACGTTGCGCTGGGCGGGACGTTCGACCCCATCCACGACGGCCACCGAGCGCTCTTCGAGCGGGCGTTCGAACTCGGTGACGTCACCGTCGGCTTGACGAGCGACGACCTCGCCCCGAAGACCCGACACGAGGAACGCTACGTCCGCCCGTTCGAGGAGCGAAAACGCGACCTCGAGGACGAACTCGCGGAGTACGCCGCGGAGTACGGTCGCGACTACGAGGTCCGCGAACTCACCGAGCCGACGGGCATCGCCGTCGAACCCGAGTTCGACGCGCTCGTCTGCTCGCCCGAGACCGAGGCGAACGCCGAGCGCATCAACGAGATTCGCCGCGAGCGCGGCTTCGACCCGCTCGACATCGAAGTCGTCCCGCGCGTCGAAGCCGAGGACGGCGGCGTCATCTCCTCGACGCGCATCGTCAAGGGCGAAATCGACGAGCACGGAAACCTCACGCCGAACCGTTCCCCTCGCGAGAAGTAGCCTACCAGCTCGGCGGTTCGAGTCCCGCCCGCTCGAGCAGGTCCTTCCAGCGGTTCTGAATCGTGAGCCGCGAGACGTCGGCCGCCTCCGCGACGGCGCTCTGCGAGCGCTGGTCGCCCGCGACGAGCGACGCCGCGTAGAGCGACGCCGCGAGCGCCGCCCGCTTCGAGCGCTCCTCCTCCGGGAGCGTCGAGAGGAAGAGGTCGCGTGCCGTCGAGCGTGTCTCCGAGTCGAGCTCGAGTCGGTCACCCACGTGCTCCAGTTCCGCCAGCCACTCCTCCTGGTCGAGAGCGTCCCCCGCGCGATACATACCTCACGTGACGGGACGCATCGACATAAGCGCACGGCGAAGGCGACACGCTCTTAGGGTTCTCGCCCCGACAGTCAGAGTGCGCACGGGTAGCCAAGCTTGGCCAACGGCGCAGCGCTTAGGACGCTGTCCCGTAGGGGTCCGCCGGTTCAAATCCGGTCCCGTGCACTGTTCTGTCCGAGCGACGCGAGGACGAAGCGCGTTCGGAGCGGAGTTGCACCCAGCGAGTCGCAGCGCGACCGGGGGAGCGACGTCTCGCGATGGTTCAAATCCGGTCCCGTGCATTTTCTGCGCTCCCCGTCGGGAGAGCGACGATGCCGCCCTCAGGCTTCGACGAGGAGGCGGTCGTAGCCCGGCGGGAGTTGGGACGTGATACCCTCGAACTCCTCGTCGGGGAGAACGTCGGCGAGCGCGCCGAAGGTGGCCTCGACGTAGTCGTAGGCGCGGTCTGACTCCGTCTCCGCGAGGCTGGCGACGTCGGCGACCTGTGCGACGAACTCCTCGTGGGAGAGTTCGACCGGTTCTGCGGGTTCGTCGGGAACGACAGCGTCTGCGAACTCGTCTGGAAGGTAGTCGGCGACGTCCTCGGCTTCGCCGCGCGCGATACGTTTACCGAGGACGGTGAGCGTCGCGCGGGCGGCGACGCGTGCTTCGTCGTCCGTTTCGAAGTCGCCGTGGCGCTCCAGCGCGTCGATGAACGCGGACATGGATACGCCAGTGGCGTCGGGGCGCTGGTAGTTGAGTCTGACGACCGTTCGGCCTCAGTCGCTCACATCGCTCGCGTTCACGTCGGTGGGACGGATGCGGAGTATCACGCGCTCGCTCTCGACGGGCGTCGGGTACTCCTCCTCGCCGAGGTAGCGTCGTGCGAGTTCGTCGATGTGCTCGCGCGCGCCCTCCGCGGACACCGACTCGACCTCGCCGGTCACCGAGAGGAACCGATAGGGGTTCTCCGGGTCGGTCATACTGACGGCGACGTCCGGGGTCCGCTTGGCGTTACGGGCTTTGCGGCGATGACGTTCGGTGTTGATGAGGAGGTCCCCCTCGTCGGGGTCGTAGCCGATCCAGACGGGCGTGGCCTGTGGCGTCCCGTCGGGATTCATGGTCGTGAGGTGGGCGATCGTCCGCTTCTCGAAGAGGTCGTGGAACGCCTCGGGAATCTGCTCCATACGCCAGCCTCGTCCGACGCCGAGTTAGCTGTTGGGTGCAGCCAGCCGGCAGTCAGGCGTCCGACACCGTCACAACCCTTTTCCCGAATCGCCGAGTCCGTAGACGTAATGGCCGCGCTGAAGGACCTTCTCGGTGACCTCGTGACGGACGTCGACGCGCTGGTGTTGTTCTCCCCCAGCGGGTCGTACTACGAGCGGGCGACCGAGGCCGTCGGGAGCGAGACGGACCTCGTCGTCGTCGGCGCGGAGAACTCCGTCGGTGCCGAGGCGTTCGTCGAGCTGCCGCTCTCCTTCGCGGAGGTGTCCGAGCGCATCCGCTTCGGTATCGAGGGCGCCCTCGACAACGAGTACGTCGAGGACGGCGACGACCTCGCCTGTGTGACGTCGATGTTCGGCGACGGCGAGGACACGGTCTCTCGCGTCCGCGTGGACGCCCAGCGCCACTCCGGTATCTACGATCTCTTCGTCCACTCGCGCGCCGACCCGTCGGTCATCCGTGACGTCCTCGACGTCGTCATCGAACTCGGCCGGAAGGGCCAGAAGGGCAAGCCCGTGGGCGCGCTCTTCGTCGTCGGCGACGCTGGGAAGGTGATGAACAAGTCCCGGCCGCTCTCCTACAACCCCTTCGAGAAGAGCCACGTCCACGTCGGCGACCCCATCGTGAACGTGATGCTGAAGGAGTTCTCGCGCCTCGATGGCGCGTTCGTCATCTCCGACTCGGGGAAAATCGTCTCCGCCTACCGCTACCTTGAGGGGTCCGCGGAGGGCGTCGACATCCCGAAGGGCCTCGGGACGCGCCACATGGCGGCGGCCGGTATCACGCGCGAGACGAACGCCATCGCGGTGGTGTTGAGCGAGAGCGACGGGCTCGTCCGGGCCTTCAAGGGCGGCGAGCTCGTCCTCGAACTCGACCCGGAGGAGTATTGATGCCGGTCGACTGGCAGACGTTCGTGGCCGAGGACTTCGACTACCTGCTCGCTGTCGGTGTGCTCATCGTCGGCTTCGTGGCGGGCTATCTGATGGGGCGAGTGAACGACCGGGTGTTGCGCGCCGTCGGCGTCCCGGAGGCCGTCGAGGGGACGAGCGTCGAGCGGACGGCGCGGCGCTTCGGGACGGACGTCGTCTCGATACTCGCGCACATCTCCTCGTGGGTCATCTACGTCGTCGCGGTCGTGCTCGCGCTCGCGGTGACGGACCTCGTGGTGCTCCGGGCGCTCTGGTATCGGCTCGTCGGCTACGTGCCCGCGGTGGTGTTCGCGACCGCCGTCCTCGTCTTCGGCGTCATCGTCGGTGACAAGGTCGAAGTCGTCGTCTCCGAGCGCCTGCGCGGCGTGAAAGTCCCCGAAATCGGCGTCCTGCCGAGCGTCGTGAAGTACAGCGTCGTCTTCGTCGCGGTGTTGGTGGCGCTCGGCCAACTCGGCGTCGCGACGTTCCCGCTCGTCCTCCTCTTCGCGGCGTACGTCGTCGCCGTCATCGTCTTCACCGTCGTCGCGACGAAGGACCTCCTCACGTCCGCGGCCGCCGGCGTCTACGTCCTCCTCAACCAGCCCTACAGCATCGGCGACCGGGTCCGCATCGGCGAGATGCACGGCATCGTCCAGGAGATGGACGTCTTCGTGACCTACATCGAGGACGACGGCACCGAGTACGTCGTGCCCAACAGCCTCGTCTTCGAGCACGGCGTCGTCAAGGAACGCGACTGACGCTGCTCACTCGTCCGCGCCGTCGTCTTGCTCTCCCTCCGCTTCCCTGCCCCCGTCGTAGCGTACCGGCTCGGCGGGGACGCCGGCGACGGTCGTTTCCGGCGGGACGTCCTCGGTGACGAGCGAGTTCGCGGCGACCTGTGCGTCGTGGCCGATGGTGACGCCGGGGAGGACGATGGCGCCCGCGCCGACCATCGCGCGCTCGCCGACGACGACTTCGCCGGTCCGGTACTCGTCCTGCAGGAACTCGTGGCAGAGGAGGGTGGTATCGTAGCCGACGATGGCGTCGTCCTCGACGGTGACGAGTTCCGGGAAGAAGACGTCCGGCGTCGCCTCCAACCCGAAGGCGACGCCGGCGCCCACCGTCATTCCGAGGAGGCGATAGAGGAGGACTTTGAGGCGGAGGCTCGGCGAGTGGCGCGCGAGGACGATGCAGGCGTAGTTGAGGGCGACCCGAAGCGGGCCCTTCGCCTCGCGCCAGTGGCGGAGGGCGTTGTGCGCTCCCGGGGTGGGGTGGCGCTCCAGTCGGTCGTGGCGGCGGTCACTCACGTCCCGTGGTTCGTCACGCCACGGCATGAAATCGGCGTTTGCGCCCGAGATTACGACGGTTGTCGTAGCCGGGATTTATGGTCGTCGTACCCCTCTGTGTGTGTAACGAGATGCAAGCGCGACAACTGCCGAAGGGACTCCCCGAAACCGTGGAATCGCCGCGTGGAAAGCTCGTCTATCTCTACCTGCAGTTCCACGAGGGCGCGACCGTCGAAGAACTCCGTGACGGCCTCGACCTCCAGCGGATTACGCTGTTCAGCGTGCTGAAGACGCTCGAAGAACGCGGCGTCGTCGAACAAGACGACGAGGAATACGTTACCGCTCGACCGGCCTGAACTCGCCCGTTACGTCCCAGTCGTGGATACACGCTACTTCTCCTTCCTCACCGTCGGGTACGCGCCATGCCTCGGCGTCCTCGTCCCATGCTTCTCGTCGTCCGCATCGGTCACAGGACCGCTCGTTCGGCGCACGAATGGTGACACTCATACCCATAGGAATGGCGTGGACGCGTAAAAGGGTAACCTTCCCCGGCAATGATTGTCACGCCGCTGAACCGGTTCATCACGGTCGTTAATCCCAAAACCGGTCGAACTGCGGTGAAAGAAACTCCGGTGTCATCCGGACGAACTCCTCGCGCTCTTCCGGCCCGAGATACTCGTAAACCGACCGCGGGGCGTCCGCCGTGTAGCGCTCGCCGACGAAGATGCGTACCCCGCGCTCGTCGCGCCCGCGGACGACGCGCCCGATGGCCTGTCGGGAGCGACGCACCGCGGGGACGGTCAGCGCGTACGCGAAGGCGTTCTCCTCGCCGAACGCGTCCGCGTACGCCCGCCGGACCGCCCGGACGCGCGGCGAGGCGACGTTCACCAGCGGCACGCCGACCACCGCACAGCAGTGGAGCTTGTCGCCGTCGTAGTCCACGCCCTCCGTCAGCGTCCCTCTCGTGGAGGTGACGAGCACCTTCCCCGGCCCGCGGAAGAACTCCCGCTTCAGGCGTTCGGTCTCCTCGTCGCTCGAACTCGCGTCCACGAGCACGTCCTTCTCGGTGGCGTCCGCGAGGTAGTCGCCCGCCCACGCCGCCTCCCGGTAGTTCGGCATACAGACCATGACGTTCCCGTGACTGCGCGCCACCGTCCGCAGGACGTAGCGGTACTGCTCGCGCGTCGAATTCGTGTTCTGACCCGTCGGCTCGCCCCGATTCCGAGCGGTGAACGGCGTCGCCGCCACCGTCCACGACGCCCGGTTCTCCTCGGGGAACGGCAGGTCGTACGTCCGCTCCGTGACCGGACGGGGGTCTTCCGGGTCGTTCGCGAGCGCGTTCAGGCCGACAACGTCGCGGAAGACGTCGATGGGCTCGAGCGTCGCGGACATCAGGACGCCGCCGCCCAAGCCCGCGAGGACGTCGCGGACGGCGTCGCCCGGCATACAGTTGTACATCACGAGCCCCGCCGTGTACTGGGCCTCCCACGGCTCGCCCGAGCCCGCCTCCTTCGGCGCGTGCTCCAACTCGATTTCGCGGAAGTAGGTCGCGTGGTCGCGCTCCCACCAGTTCGTGAACGTCTGCCCGACGGCCCCGGCGACCGTCGCGCGGTCCTCCTCCTCGAGGACGTCCTCGACGGCCGACCCGACGTGGACGAGGCGCCGCCAGAAGTCGCCCGTGTAGCCCTCTTCCTCGGCCCAGCGCGTCAGCGCGTCTGGTTCGTCGACTGTCGGGTCCCGCAGCGGGAACTCGACGTCGCGCTCGGGCCACTCGCGCTGGCCGTCGAGCTCATCGGCGAGGCGCTCGCTCACCTCGCCGGTGAGCCACGCGCCCACGTCGTCGTAGAACTCCCGCGCGCGCTTCACGTCGTCCAACGTCACGTCGAAGTCCGCGAGGTGTGCGGCGAGCTCCTCCCTGTTGCCCTCGCTCTGAGTCGCCTGCGCGACGAGTTCGCTCATGTCGTTGCGCGCCCGGCGGAGCGTGTGCCGGCCCACGCGGTCGGAGAGCAGGTCGCGGACGCGCTCCTCGATGCGGTGGGCCTCGTCCACGATGACGAAGGTGTCCTCGCCGACGACGCCCTCGATGAGCGGGCGACTCTGCGGGTCGAAGAGGTGGTTGTAGTTCCCGACGACGATATCCGCCTCGCCCAGCAGGACGCTCTGCACGCGGTGGGGGCACGTCCCCGCTTCGACAGCCGTCGGCAGGAAGTCCTCGGAGGTGACGACCGAGTGCTCGCCGACGTCGAAGCCGACCGGCGATCCGCGATTCCGGCCGTACCAGTCGGCCTCGAAGGGACAGAACAGCGGTTCGTCCTCGTCGATTTCTGCATCTGCGCTCGGCTGGACGGGAACGTAGGGCGAACTCGCGCCCGCGGTTTCGAGCGTGGACTGGTCGATGGCCTCGCGCCCCGGACGCGCGGACTTCGCCAAATCCCGGGCCCGAACGGGGTCCCACCACGCCTCCTCGACGTCCTCGTCCGTCCGAATTTCGGTGAGGTCCTCGATCTCCTCGCCGTCGTAGCGCGCCCCCTCGCTTCCGGCCTCCACGAGGCCCGCCGTCGTCTCCCGGAGGTCCTCACACCGGTCGTGTGTGCTGACGTCGTCCGGGAAGACGTCCTCCCGGCCGTACGGGCAGAGGTCGCGCTTGCCGACGAGCGCCACGCTCTTCAGGGGGTCGTCGCTCCCCGCGTTCATCGTCCGCAAGTCCTCGACGAACTGCCGGAGTTGCTGTTTGACCGGCGTCACCACGAGGACGTTCTCGTAGACGCCGTCGTCGAGCAGGGTCGCGGCGGCGGTCAGCGCCGCCATCGTCTTCCCCGTGCCGCAGGGCCCCTCCATCGCGAGGTAGCCGTTGTCCCTCCCTGCGTCGAGCGCGGCCTCGATGGCGTCCGCCTGGTTGTCGTACGGCTCCTCGAAGCCGAAGCGCTCGCGCCACGCGGCCCCCGTCTCGCCGTCGGCGTCGCTCATTCACAGGAAGTGGGGCCCGCTCGCATTTGAGGGTGCGGATTAGAAATCGAAGTCGAGATCGAGGGGCACCGCGCCCTTCGTGTAGCCCTCGACGCGGCCGCTCGGGCGCACGCGGAAGACGACCGCGGGGCGGTGCTGGACGTCCGGGCGCTCGCCGAGGAGCGCCTGCCAGTCGTCGTCGGGGAAACTCGAGCAGTCCACGAAGAGCGTCGCGCCACCGCCGTGTTCGGCGAGTTGGCCGCTCGTCTTCGTCTGGACGGTGTCGCGAATCGCGGCGGCGGGCGTCCCAGCCGAGCGTTCGTTCACGGGGAGGGGGCGCGTCACCTCCACGAGGTAGGCGCCGTCCTCGCCGGGGCGTTCCGCGCGGAAGTCGAGCGAGTGCCCGGTCGCCACCTCGATCTCGGGCGTTATCTCGTAGCCCGACTCGTGGAGGAGCCACGCGGCGTCGAACTCGCCCATCGCCGCGCTCGTCCGCGTCAAGTCGAGGTATTCGGAGGTGCCGAGTTTCCCCGCCATCACGTGCCGATAGGGCTCGAGGACGCCGCTCTTCAGGAAGCCGTCGTAGAACGCGAGCGCCTCGTCGCACTCGGCGTCCGGGAAGCCCGCGGCGTGCTCGCGGAAGAACTCGCGGGACGTCTCGCGGCCGTCCTTCGAGTAGAACACCGGGAGGAAGAACCACGAGAGGTAGGTGTACTCCGCGAGCCACGGCTCCTCCTCGTGGAGGCCGGCGAGCAACTCGCGTTGCGCCCACCGCGAGACGTCGAACGGCGCCTCCGCGAAGGTGTGCTTGTCCGTGCGCCAGAGCGCGCTCGGCGTCTCGGTGTTCCCGAGCCAGTACGCACCCCCACCGGTCTCGTCGTAGGCGAAGAGTGCGAGGTCGCCGTTGTCCATCTCGAAGCGCCGCGCGGAATACCCCGCTGGCGGCGTGAACCACGGCGACGTCGCCGTCGCTCCGATGTTGCTCTCGAGGTCCGAGAGCAGCTGTGAGCGGACGCGCTCGGCCGACCACGTCTCGGGAGAGTATCGGAATCGGAGCGGATGTGCCACACTAGATCTAGTCTTCCGTGGGGTTTACGTCTTCCGTCACCCCTGAGAATCGCGGTTCTTGCCGGCGCGAGCGACCGTTCTCACCGCCCGGCGAGCGGTCGATAGAGGATGTCCTCGCAGTCGGGACAGCGGAGCACGTCGGCGCCCTTGTGCGTGCCCTGCGTGCCGGGCGTCTCACACGCGCTGCAGACGGGGACGATGTCGGGGTCGGTAACGTCGAGTCGCATCGGCGGAATCGACGCGACCCATTCCCTTCTATTCACCGGCCACGAGGCGGGAACGAGGTAGACGGGCGTCCGACACCCATGGGGCCGCCGACACGTCGAGCGTCCTTCACGGGGTTTTTGATGCCGACACTCCGAACTCTCGGCGTGTCTCAGAACGCGAGCGACCGCTGGCTCTACGCGTGGGCGGGCGCGAACGTCGCCATCGGCGCAATCTCGCTCCTCGTCCCGCTCTTCGTCGTCGGCCTCGGCGGGAACGCCTTCGACCTCGGCGTCCTCTGGTTCGCGACGTCCGTCGCGATGGTCCCCGGTGCGCTCGGCGTCGGCGCGCTCGTCGACCGGACGGGCCGTCACCGTCCATTCGGCCTCGCCGGCCTCGCCGGTATCGCCGTCGCCACCGCGATTCTCCCGCTCCTCGATAGCGTCATCGCCGTCGTCCTCGTGGACGCCGTCCTCTGGCTCTGCGTCGCGAGCGTCAGCCCCGTCTTCACGACGCTCGTCCTCGCGGACGCCCCGGAGCGCGAGTGGAGCGGCCGCATCGCCCGCCTCAGCAAGTATCAGGGCTACGGCTGGGCCGGTGGGCTCGTCCTCGGCGCCGTCTGGACGCGTGTCGTCGGGACGATGCTCTCGCCCCTGGCCGTCCAACGCTCCCTGCTCGTCGTCTGCGCCGGCCTCCTCGTCGCCGCGACGCTCGCCGCCGCGCGCTGGCTCCCCACCGCCGGTCGCGTGCCCGACGCGGACGACCTCGGCCGCCGGCCCCGCACTCTCCGCACGGTCCGGGGCACGCTCAGCCCGCTCCTCCCCGGGCGGCTCGTCTCGCTCGCGCGCACCTCCGACCCGAAGGCGCTCCTGCACGGCGTCAGCCGCCCGCTCGCCGTCTACCTCGCCGCCGTCTCCGTCTTCTTCGCCGGCTTCAGCGTCTTCAGCGCGCCCCTCCCCGACTTCCTCGCCGGCGTCGGCTTCGGCGACGACGCCGTCTACGTCCTCTACGTCGTCTCCAGTCTCTCCTCCGCCGCGTTCTACGTCGGCGCCGGCGCGCTCGCCGACCGCTACAACATCCGGCGCCTCCAGTCCGGCGCGCTCGGCATGCGTGTGCTCGCCTTCCCCGCCATCGCCGTCGCCGCCTACGCGCTCGGCGCGCCGTCGCTCGGCAGCCTCATCGGCGTCGCCCTCCTCAACGTCGCCGTCGGCCTCTCGTGGGCCGTCATCGCCGTCACCGCGAACACGCTCGTCGCGCGCTACGCCGCCCCCGGTCGGCGCGGCGCCGCCCTCGGTCTCTACACCGCACTCTCGTCGGGCGCCGGCGGCATCGGCGGCCTCTTCGGCGGGTGGCTCGCCGCCCGCGCCGGCTACCTCGTCACCTTCGAAGTCGCCGGTGCGCTCGTCCTCATCGGTGGCCTCGTCGTCCTCGGCCTCGGCTGGCTCACCGGCGGCGAGCGGGCCGGAGCGAGCGCGGGTGCCGACTAACGCCGTTCAGTGACGAACCGCACCCACATCCCGTCGGGGTCGACGGCCTCGACGGCGTCCCGCTCCGTCTCTCGGACCTCGTAGCCCGCGTTCTCGACGCGCTCGCTGACGACGGTCCGACTCGTCTCGTCCGGGAGCATTATCTCGAACCATCGGAGGCCGCGCGCCGCCGGGTCCGCGGGCGCACGGCGCGACTGCCACGTGTTCAGCGCGACGTGGTGGTGGTAGCCGTCCGCCGCGACGAACACCCCGCCGTCGATGCGCTCCTGTATTCGGAAGCCGAGCGCCCCCACGTAGAACGCCGTCGCGCGCTCGAGGTCGGTCACTTCGAGGTGGACGTGTCCCACGTCCGTCCCCACCGGGAGCGCACGCCGCCCGGTCGTCGCTGACGCGAGCCCCGAGCGGTCGAACGGCAGCGTCCCGATGTCGGGGCTCCCGTCCTCGTCGCGCGGCCACTCCGCCCGCGGCCGGTCGCGATACACCTCCACGCCGTTTCCCTCCGGGTCGCGCAGGTAGAGCGCCTCACTCACCAGATGGTCGGACGCGCCCGTCAGCGCCGCGTCGCTCGCCTCCACGCGAGCGAGCACGTCTGCGAGCGCCGCCCGGTCCGGCACCCGGACCGCGACGTGGAACAGCCCCGCAGCATCGCTCGCGCGCGCCGGCGCGCCCGCGTCCTCGACGAGCACCAGACACGGCCGGTCGCCCGCCGACAGCGTCGCCCGCGCACCGTCGCGCGACACCGTGAACCCCAGCACGTCCCGATAGAACGGCAGGACGTCCGACAGCGACCCCACAGTCAGCGCCACCCGGCCGAGACGCGTCCCCGCCGGTAGCTCCTCGCCCGCACCACCCTCAGTCATGCCCGTGTGTAGGGGTGACCCCCTCTCTAGTGGTTCGGTTTCCGGAGCATGTCGCAACTGGGACGGTCGGGAGAAGGCAGAATTGGATTCTAAACGAGAAGTCGGAAGCCAAGGGGGGGATTTGAACCCCCGAATTCTCGATTACAAATCGAGTGCTTGAACCGCCCAAGCTCCCTTGGCGCACGCTACTCTTCGTCGTCCCCCTTTGTTTGCGTATCGCTTTCCGCCGATTTCTCCATGACGTGGCGGTGGGGGCCGTAGCCGCGCGACTCGTAGAGTTCGCGGGCGCGCTCGTTGTCCGCCATGACGGAGATCGCGAGGACGTCCGCGCCCGCCTCGCGGAGGGCGTCCTCGGCGGCGTCGAGGAGCCGCGACCCGACGCCCGCCCCGCGGTAGGGTAGTTCGACGTAGACGTTGTCGACGACGCCGCGCTGGGCGTCCTCGTCGTAGAGGCCGCTCTCGACGTGATACATCACGAACCCGACAGGATCCTCGCGGGCGGGGTCGCGCGCGACGAACACGCGGTCGGTGGCGACGTACTGTGAGAGGACGTCGCGGGCGGTCGAACGGTTCTCCTCGGGCAGCAGGTGGGTTCCGTGGGCACGCTGGTCGGCGACGAGCGCGACCCAGAGGTCGACGAGCGCGTCGAGGTCCTGCATCGTCGGCCGTTCGACACGGATGCCCGCGGCGCGTCGCACCATCGTCGGAGACTGCCGTTCGGGCGACTTATGTCCGTCGTTCAGTACTGGTGGCAGTCCGCACAGACGAGTTGGCCGTTGACGTTCGCGAGCGACTCGGCGAGGCCGCCACAGACCTCGCAGACGCTCTGGGCCGAGAACTCCTGGCTCTCCGCCCCGCGTCGGTCGTCCGGCGGGCCGTTCTCGACGGCGGACGCCGCCGTGTCGGGAGCGGTTTCGACGGTGGCGCGCGACGCCGTCGTGACGTCCCGGACCCCGACGACGCCGAGCAGGCCGGTGCCGTCCGCGACGAGCAGGTAGTCGCTTCCCGTGCGCCGGATGGCGCTCGCGGCGTCCGCCAGCGTCGCCTCCGGTCTGAGCGTCACCGGTGGGTCGGCCATCGCGTCGCCCACGGTGACGTCGTCGACGTCGCCGGCGGCCACGTGGTCGAGGACGTCGCGGGCGCTCAGCAGGCCGACCGGCTCGTCGCCGTCGAGGACGACGGCGGCGTCCGCCTCGTTCTCGCGGAGGAGGCGAACCGTCTCGCGGAGGTCCTCGCCCTCGCCGACGCCGACGTATTCGCGGGCCATCACGTCACGGAGTGGGACAGGTGTCATGACCACAGGTACCACACCCCACGGTAAAAGCGTATTCCCCACGAGCGAAACCGAGTCGTTCAAACGCCTCTGGCGGGTTCTACACGGCGATGACAACGCCGTCGTTCGCCATCGGTATCGCGGGGGGTACCGGTGCGGGCAAGACCACGCTCGCGCGCGAGATGGCCGCCGGACGCGCCGAGGCCGTCACGCTCGTCCCAATCGACAACTACTACGACGACCTCGGCCACCTCCCCTTCGAGGAGCGCGCGGACGCCAACTACGACCACCCCTCCGCCTTCGAGTGGGAGCTCCTCCGCGACCACCTCGAGACCCTCCTCGGCGGCGACCCCGTCGAGATGCCCCAGTACGACTTCACCGAACACCGCCGCACCGACGAGACGGTGCACGTCGAACCCACCGACGTCATCGTCGTGGAGGGCATCTTCGCGCTCTACGACGAGGAGATTATCGACACCCTCGACCTCTGCGTCTACGTCGAGGCCGACGCCGACGTCCGCATCCTCCGCCGCATCGAGCGCGACGTCGTCGAGCGCGGACGCGACATCGAGGACGTCATCGAGCAGTACCGCGCGACGGTGAAGCCGATGCACGAACGCTACGTCGAGCCCACGAAGAAGAACGCCGACATCGTCGTCCCGGAAGGCGCGAACGGCGTCGCTGTCGACCTGCTCGCGGAGAAAGTGCGCGCCGAGTCCGTCCGCGAACTCGGCGTCGAGCGCTAACGTAGACGGCGTCTCGCCCCGCAGTACGACGGCTTACTCGCCGCCCGGGTGGTAGTCCCAGAGGTCGCCGGCGCGCATGCCCTCGCCGACCTGCTTCCAGAAGTCGACCTTGTCCGAATACTCCTCGGCCTCGACGTGCTCGAAGATGTCCGCGACGGAGACGACCTTCTGGTAGTTGATGCGGACCGGGTCGTCGCCGTACTCGGCGACGAACTCGTCCTTCTGGAGGGGGAAGTCCTCGTCCTCCTCGACCTTCTTCGAGAGGACCGCCATACCGTACTTGCGGCCGCCCTCGCTCCCCTTCTCGCCGTCCGGGTCGTGGGGCCAGTCACGGCCCGACTCGTCGTACATGTCCTCCATACTTCGACGTGCGGTAGGGGTACCCAAAACGGTTACTCTCCGCGGACGCGACGCCGCGCCACCGACGACTGTGCGTCTCGGCGGCGAGAGGGACGGCGACACGGAGTCACGACTCCACGTCGCAGTTCTCGGTAAAACGGCGAGGCTGGGATTCGAACCCAGGAGGCTGAATGCCACCGGTTTTCAAGACCGGCGCGTTAGGCCGCTCCGCCACCTCGCCGCGCATCTGATGGTGAGTGCGCGGCCCCCTAATCGCTGTCGGTTCTACAGGTCGCGCTCGCGGCCGAGGTTGCGGAGCGTGCTGTCGCAGTCCGCACAGACGCGTCCGTCCGGGTCGGCGACGCGCGCGCCACACTCCAGGCATTCGTACTCCTGTACGCCATCGACCTCGACTGTTGGCCGCATGACCAACGATACTCGACAACCGACAAAAATTGTTGTCCTTAATGACGTATTACTGCGCTAGTCACGTTCGAGGACGCGATTGCCCATTCGTTCAGTAAGGTGGACCGGGAGGTCCGCGAGGAACTCGGTGGTGTGCTGGGGGACGACGCGGCCGGCGCGGCGGCGGGCGTCGACGCGCGCGATGAGCGTCCGGAGGTCGGTCGGGGTGTGGACGGCGACGGACTCGTGGATGAAGTCGACGTCGAGGCCGGCGTCGCGGGCGCGCGCGGCGAGTGTGTCGAGTTCGGGGACGGCGTACGCGCCCGCGAAGTCGATGGGCTCGGAGAAGGCGGCGTAGTAGACGCGGCCGTCCGCGGCGGGCCCGAGGACGACGTCGCGCCGGCGGAGCTTCATCGCGGCGGAGTCGAGGTCCTTGCGCCCGAGGAGGGGCGCGATGGGGTCCGCGACGGCCACCGAGGACTCCTCCTCGCGTTCGAGGAGGTGGGTGACGGTGTTGCCGACGCGCGCGTCGTAACTCGACCCGACCTGCACCTCGAAGCGGGTCTCCTCCAACTCGTCCTCGTCGAGCGCTTCGGCGGCGAGTTCGCGGACGGCGGCCTCGCTCGATTTCGCGCGCCGGTGGGATTCGGGGAGGAGGTCGTCCGGCCGGTAGTTGACGAGGAGGTCGCCGCCGCTGTCCGCGCCGGCGCGCAGGAGGTCCTTCGTCATCGCGCGGTAGAGGTCGACGGTTTCGGCGGGCGTGAGCACGCTGTCCGCGAGGCCGGGGAGCACGAGGCCCTCGCGGGGCGGGTCGACCATAGCAACGAGGAGCGTCATACGCACCCGTCGGCGTCGTGCGGCCTTGAAAGCACGCTTTCGGGCGGCGGACACGGAGAGAACTGCCGGCGATCGAGTGGCCGCCGGCACGGACGACGAGGGCTGGGGAGGGCCGCGGGGGACACGGTGGGAGCGTCGCGGAGGGATGCGACGACTGCGGCAGCGGACGCGGTGGGTGCGTCCGTGGTGTGCGGCGGGCGAGTGAGGGCCGTCGCCCGGTGCGGTGACGGGTGGGTGAGGGCGTCCACCCGATGGCGCGGCGGTGAGGGCGTCGCCGCGTGCGAGTGCGGATGGGGAGGGGGCCGTCCGCGAGCGTGACGGGCCGACCCGGAGGGGCGGGACGGCGCGTCGGGCGTCCGTCGTGACGAACCACGTCGAGGGAGGCGTGGGTCGCCGGGCGTCGCACGGAGGGACGGTGCGACGGGAGGGCGTGCGACCGGGAGGGAATCGGTCGCGGGTGGCCCGCGCGGGCCGTCAGCGGGTGACCGCAGAGCGGTCGGAGTCGTCCGCCGGGGAGGGGCGCTCCGGCGGGACGCATTCCTACGTATGTCCCGCACCGGGATAAAATTACTGGCTACAGTAGTGTGAAATAAAGTCCGCGCTACCGGCCGCGACGCCCCTTCGTCTGCCGGTAATCCGTCCCGAGAAGGTCCAGAAATGCCGTCACGAACTCGTCCTTCTGCTCGTCCGTCATCGCGCCCGGATGCACCATCGGCATCAACTCGAAGCCGCGCCCGCGGATGCGCTCCGCGTGGTGCGTCACGACGTCGAGGTCCGCCACCGGAGTCGTCGTGTACTCCTCGCCTATTTCCGCGAGTGCGCGCTCGCCGACCGGCACGATGACCTCCGGGTTGATCATCCGTAGGTCCGCGTTCAGGAAGGGTTCGCACGTTGCCACCTCCTCGTCGCTCGGCGGCCGTTCGGGGTGGCGACACCGCGTCAAGTACGCGAGATAGGCGTTCTCGAGCTCGGGCTCCTCGCTGTCCGGGAGCGAGTTGTTCAGCCCGACCTGTCCGAGGATGTCCTGGAACCGCTCGCCCACCGCGTCACCCGTGAACGGTACGCCCGTCCGCTCGGCCGCCTCGCTCGGCGCCTCGCCGACGAAGACGAAGTCCGCACCCACGTCGCCGTAGCCGTGCACGACGCGCTCGCGGACGTCGCAGACCCGCTCGCAGTTGCGACACGTCTCGTCCATCCCGAACGGGTTGTACCGGCTCTCCTGCTCGGCGTCCATCGGATCAGGAATCGCGGTGCGCCGGGAAAGGCGTGCCGACTCCCTATTCGACCTTCGTCTCGGCGTCCTCGGGGTCGTTCTCCGGGCTCGACGGGTGATAGTCGGTGTCGTACTCGCCGGGCTGGTCGTCCAGCCGGTCCGGGTTGATGCGCCCGCCGAGGAGCATGAAGTCCAGAATCGTCAGCCGGCACATCGCCTCGACGACCGGCACGCCGCGCGGCGGCAGGACGGGGTCGTGGCGGCCGATAACCTGCGCCGACTTCTCCTCGCCCGTCTCCCAGTCGACCGTCGTCTGCTCCTGCGGGATCGAGGTCGGCGCGTGCAGCGTCAGCTCGCCGTAAATCGGCTGGCCGGTCGTGATGCCGCCCTGAATCCCGCCGTGGTCGTTGCCGACGGGAATGGGGTCGCCGTTCTCGTCGAACGTCCAGTCCTCGTTGCGCTCGCTGCCCGCGTACTCGCGGGCTTCGCGGCCGAGACCGAACTCGAACGCCGTCGCGGCCGGCACCGCCATCAGCGCCTGCCCGAGCCGCGCCGGCACGCTGTCGAAACGCGGTGCGCCGAGGCCCCGGGGCGCGCCCCGAATCTCGAAGTAAATCGAGCCGCCGATGGAGTCGCCCTCCTCCTGGTACTCCGCGATGCGCTCCTGCATCGCCTCGGCGGCGTCCGGGTCCGCACACCGGACGTCGTTCTCCTCGGTGTTCTCGAGCATCTCCTCCCACGACACGTCGTCCGCCTCGATGTCGTCGATCTGGTTCACGTGGGCCTTCACGCGGACGCCGTGCTCGCGCAGAATCTTCTTCGCGATGGCGCCTGCCGCCACCCAGTTCACCGTCTCGCGCGCCGACGAGCGCCCGCCGCCGCCCCAGTTGCGCGTCCCGAACTTCGCGGAGTACGTGAAGTCGCCGTGCGAGGGACGGGGTGCCGTGATGAACGGCTCGTACTTCCCGGAGCGTGCGTCCTTGTTCTGGATGGTCATCCCGATGGGCGTCCCCGTCGTGTAGCCGTCCTGAATCCCGGACTGGATGGTCACTTCGTCCGGCTCGCCGCGCGAAGTCGTGATCATCGACTGGCCGGGCTTGCGCCGGTCGAGTTCGTACTGGATGTCGTCCTCGTCGAGTTCGAGGCCGGCGGGCACGCCGGAGACGGTCACGCCCATCCCCTTGCCGTGGCTCTCGCCGTACGTCGTCACCTGAAAGAGTCGCCCGAAGCGATTCCCGTTCATTACTACCGGCTTCGGCCGCCCGAGGTTAAAGGCCTTGCAAAACGCGCAAAATCGGACCCCGATTGCCGGCGGTTCATACCCGAGGACGCGACGAGTGCGTCGCATGCGCTGACGACTTCCTCGGGGCGGGCGAGCGAAACTCGCCGGCAGCCCGCCCGACGCTCGCCGCCGGCGTGTTCGCCCCCACCAGACGCGTCTCCCGTCGTTTCTCGGGCGGTTTCGCGGCGCCCTCGCAGTGCTCGGTTGCCGCGTCTATTCGCGCCCGACGTTCACACCGAGTTCGTAGAGCACGTCGAAGAACCCGGGGAAGGAGACGTCGACGTCCTCCGCGCCGCTGATGGTCGTCTCGCCCTCCGCGACGAGCGCCGCGACTGCGAGCGCCATCACGATGCGGTGGTCGCCGAGCCCCTCGACGTCGGCACCGTGGAGGTCGCTCTCGCCGCCGTGGACGACGAGCGCGTCGCGCTGCTCCTCGACTTCGGCACCCATCTTCGAGAGCTCCGCCGCCATCGCGCTCACGCGGTCCGTCTCCTTGTAGCGGACGTGCTCGGCGTTCACGATTTCCGTCGTCCCGTCCGCGGCCGCGCCGAGCGCCGCGATCGTCGGGAGGAGGTCGGGTGTGTCCCCGACGTCCACCGTCGTCCCCGTCAACTCGGAGCGCCGCACGACCGCACGGCCGTTCTCCCGGTCCCACTCGAGGTCCGCGCCCATGTCCTCGAGAATCCCGAGGATGGCGCTGTCGCCCTGCGCGCTCGGGAAGACTTCGTGGACCTCGACCTCGGGGTCGCCCGCGAGCGCGCCCGCAGCAAGCAGGTAGGACGCCGAGGAGAAGTCGCCCGGGACGGTGTACTCGCCACCCTCGGGCTCGTAGGACTGCCCACCCTCGACGCGGTAGCCCGACTCGGTCCGCTCGGCGGCGACGCCGAAGTCGTCCATCACTTCGAGGGTGATGTCGACGTACGGTGCGGACTTCAGCTCCGTCGAGAGCTCGACGTCGACGCCCTCCTCGGTCACCGCGCCCGCCATCAGGAGCGCGGAGACGAACTGCGAGGAGACATCGCCCGGAATCGTCACCGTGCCGCCCTCGATGGGGCCCTCGACGACGAGCGGTGCCTGTCCGTTCCCGCGCGTCGAACGCGCCGACCCGCCGAGCTGGTCGACGGCGTCCAGAAGCGGGCCCTGTGGGCGCGAGCGCAGCGACTCGTCGCCCGTGAGAACGGTGATACCGTCCGCGAGCGCAGCTGCGGCCGTCGTGAGACGCATCGTCGTCCCGGAGTTCCCGCAGTCCACGACGTCCGGAGGTACCTCGGGCCGACCCGCGAACCCCTCAATTTCGAGGACGTCCTGTACTTCGGCGGCCGAGCCACCGAACGCCTCCACGGCGCCCATCGTCTCGCGGGTGTCCGCGGAGCCGAGGGCGTGGTGGACGAGCGCACCGTCGGAGTAGCCGGCGGCGAGGATGGCGCGGTGCGTGTAGCTCTTCGACGGCGGTGCGTGAGCGTCCCCGTGGACGCGGGACTGGGGGACTGTGACCTTCATACTCGGTGACGACGGAGGTGCCGTCCGTAAGCGTTCCGGGGTGGGCAAGACCCCCGCCGCCGTGCGACAACGCTTTTCGGGTGCGCGGGCACACCACCGACTATGGACCCGGACCTCTCGGCGCTCGATTCGTTTCTCGATGACGCGGGCCACGACGGCTATCTGCTCCACGCGGGCTCGGACCTCGCCGACCAGTACTACCTCTCAGGCTTCGACGCGCCCGACCCGTTCGTCACTCTCTACACGCCCGAAGAGACGGCGCTCCTCGTCTCCGGGTTGGAGTACGGCCGCGCGAAGAACGAGGCGCGCGCGGACGCCGTGAAACGCCACGCCGACTACGACCTGCGCGAGAAGGCCGCCGAGTACGGCCGCGAGGAGGCACGCATCCGCGTCCTCGCCGAATTCCTCGCCGAGTTCGGCGCCACCGACGTCGCGACGAACGAGCGCTTCCCGCTCGGCGTCGCGGACGGCCTCCGCGAGCACGACATTTCGGTGACGGCGGACCGCGACGACCACGTCGGGGACGCGCGCGCCGTCAAGACCGACGCGGAAGTCGAGCACGTCCGCGAAGCGCAGCAGGCGAACGAGGCGTCGATGCGCGCCGCCGAGGACCTCCTCCGCGAGGCCACCGTCGAGGACGGCGTCCTCCACTACGAGGGCGCCCCGCTCACGTCCGAGCGCGTGAAGGAGGAGATCGAGGTGACGCTGCTTCGGCACGGCTGTGCGCTCGACGAGACCATCGTCGCCTGCGGGGCGGACGCGGCGGAACCGCACAACCGGGGCTCGGGACCGCTGCACGCGGACGAGCCCATCGTCGTCGACATCTTCCCACGCGACAAGGAGTCGCACTACCACGCGGACATGACCCGGACGTTCGTGAAGGGCACGCCGAGCGACGAGGCCCGCGAGTTCTACGACGTCACCGAGGCGGCCTTCGAGGCGGCCTTCGACGCGCTCGAACCGGGTGCGACGGGCCGCGAGGTCCACGCCGCGGCCTGCGAGGTCTACGAGGACGCGGGCTATCCGACGCTCCGCTCGGACCCGAGCACCGAGACGGGGTTCATTCACTCGACGGGCCACGGCGTCGGCCTCGAAGTCCACGAGGGGCCGGGGGTGAGCGACAGCTCGGAGACGGAGCTCGAACCCGGCCACGTCGTCACCATCGAACCCGGCCTCTACGACCCCGACGTCGGTGGTGTTCGCATCGAGGACATCGCCGTCGTCACCGAGGACGGCTACGAGGACCTCACCGACTACCGGGTGGAGTTCGTCGTCGAGTAGTCCTCCTCTCTTGCGAGCGTGATGGAGTGGGTGACGAGGTCGTCCATCCGGTTGAGGGCGGCTTCGACGTCCTCCAGGCCCTCGACCTCCGGATGGGAGGCGCGCGTCGCATTGAGCGCGGCGCGCGCGTTCTCGATGGAGTCTTCGAGGTCGTAGGCGAGCACGTTCGTCAACTCCATGAGGTGGGCGCCGCGCGTCGTCTCGCCGGCGACGGTCTGCTGGAAGTGAATCGAGAGGCCGTCCTCGGAGGGGTAGGCCCGCACCTCGAAGTGTTTGTCCAGCGGGTCGAAGGTCTCGTCGAACGTCACGGGGTTCTGCGTCGCGATGGCGCGGTGGAACTCCGTGTAGAACGTCGACCCGACGGCCTCCGGGAAGACCTCCCAGACGTTCTCGCCGATGACGCGGTCGGCGCTGACCTCGAGGAGGCTCTCGGCCTCCTCGTTGATGTAGGTGAAACACCAGTCCCGGTCGAGCGCGAAGAAGGCGTCCGTGATGCGCTCGTAGACGTTCCGCGCGAGGTCGTTGAGGAGCGCGACGTCCTGCTCGGCCCGATAGCGCCGCGAGGCGGAGACGAGCGTGTCGGCGAGCTCCGTGAGACTGTCGCGGTCGTCCGCCCGGATGTAGTCGGTGACGTCCGCGGAGATGGCGTTCGCGGCGAGTTCCTCGGAGCCGTTCGAGACGTAGAGGACGACGGGAATCGCGGGGTGTGTGTCGCGGACGAGGCGAAGGACGCCGACGGCGCCGATGCCGTCGCGACCGTCCTCGCAGACGATACAGTCGACTTCGCGCTCGGAGAGGACGTCGACCACCGCCGACCCGTCTTCGACGGTCTCGACTTCGGCGACGTCGTCGAAGTCGGCGAGGTCACTCGCGCGTTCGTCGTCGGACCCCCCACCGACGTAGAGTACGCGAACGCCGTCCTCCATTCTGTGAGAAGTTACTCGTCAATGCTGAAAAACGCGTCGGCAGACGCGAGACTCAGTCCTCCTCGCTCAACGACTTGAAGACGGCGACGACGTCCTCGTCGCTGAGCGCGCCGAGCTCGTCGTCGAGCGTCGCCTCCAGCGCGTCGAGGTCCGCGAGGAGGCGCTGGTACTCCTCGTTCTCCGCGAGCGCCTCCGGGTCCTTGCGCGCTTCGAGTGCCGCGCGCTTCGAGGCGAGCGCGAAGTACTCGCGGACTTCGACGGTGTAGAGGCGCCGTGCGAGCAGGCGACTGACGAGGTCGATCAACTCCTCGCGGGTGACCGGCTTGACGAGGTAGGCGTCGAACCCCATCTCGATGATGTCGAAGTCGGGGTCGACGGCGCTCACCATCGCGACCTGTGCGTCGCTGCCGGTCTCGCGAATCGTGGTGAGCACCTCGTCGCCGGAGGACTCCGGGAGGCGGCGGTCGAGTAGGACGACGTCGACGTCCTCGTCGAAGCGCTCGATGGCCTCGCTCGCCGTGTTGGCGATACGGACCTCGTGGTCGCCTTGGAGCCACGCGGCGTAGAGGTCTGCGAGGTCATGGTCGTCCTCGACGACGAGGACGGTCGGCCGGTCGGTCATTCAGGGAATGCTTTGGCGTCACGACGCTTAAATCCCCCAGACGTGGTGAGGGGAGCGAACGTCTTTTGCCCGCGCGCGGGCTACCGCAATCCGATATGGAGGTACTCGTCGTCGGGGCGGGCGAGATGGGGCGCTGGTTCGCGGCCACCGTCACGTCCGACGTCGCGTTCGCGGACGCCGACCCCGCGCGAGCCGAGGCCGCGGCGGACGCGCTCGGCCGTCGCGGGCGCGCCGTCCCGCTCGATTCGTCGGAGTCGTTCGGCGTCGTCTGTCTCGCCGTGCCAATGCGCGTCGCCACCGAGGCCGTCGCGGAGCACGCCGAGAAGGCCCAGCAGGCCGTCGTGGACGTCACGGGGTCGATGCGCGCGCCGCTGGACGCGATGGCGCGGGCCGCCCCCGCGCGGGAGCGCGTGAGCTTCCACCCGCTGTTCGCGGCGGACGCCGCACCCGGCACGGTCGCGGTCTCGACGGGCGCGGGCGGGCCCGCGACGGACGGCATCCGTCGTGACATCGAGGCGGCGGGCAACGACCTCGTGGACGTCGCGCCCGAGGAGCACGACGACGCGATGCGCACCGTGCAGGGGCGCACGCACGCCGCCATCCTCGCGTTCGCGCTCGCGGCGGACGCCGCGGACTCCGAGGTGCCCGACGAACTCGCGACCCCGGTCTACGAGCAGCTGTCCGCGCTCGCCGAGCGCGTCCTCGACGGGACGCCGCGCGTCTACGCGGACATTCAGGCGACGTTCGACGGTGCGGCCGACGTCGCCGCCGCCGCCGAGCGCCTCGCCGACACCGACCCCGACGACTACGACGCCCTCTTCAGTGATGTCCGTAAATAGAGACGAACTCCGAGCGAACGCGAAGTACCTCCGGGGTGTCCGCCCCATCGACCCGGAGGAGATCTGTGAGTACCTCTCGCGCCCGCGCCACCCGGCGGTCGTCCGGCAAGCGCTCCGCGAGGAGGCGGTCGACCTCGGCCTCGTCGAGCGCGAGGACGGCACGTTCGTCCCCGTCGAGGAGGGTCCCGCGGCGGTGCCCGACACGGCGATTACGGCGTTCCCGGCCGAGCACGCGCGCGTCCTCGAGGACCACCTCGTGGACACCTACGGGCCGGACTGGCACCGCGGGGAGAGCGGTGACGCGCTCCGCAAGGCCATCCGCCGTCTGAAGGAGGACTACTACCACGAGAACGACGTCACGTACGACGAGACGGCGGCGCTCGGCTACGCGATTTACCACCTCCCGGACTACTACGCGGTCGGCCGGTACGTCGCCGCGGACCTCGCACGCGACGGCCTCCTCCCGCGGAACGCGCGCGTCCTCGACATCGGTGCGGGCGTCGGCGGCCCCTTCCTCGGGCTCGCAGACGCCGTCCCGGAGGACGGCCTGCTCGACTACCACGCTGTGGAGCCGAGCGCCGCCGCGGACGTCCTCACGGACTTCTTCGACGAGGCACCCAGAAACGTCCACGGGACGCTCCATCCCCACACGGCGGAGGCGTTCGAGCCCGCGGGCGAGTTCGACCTCGTGACGGCGTTCAGCGTCCTCAGCGAACTCGATGACCCCGTTGCGGTCGCCGAACGCTACCTCGACTGTCTCGCGGACGACGGGACGCTCGTCCTCGTCGCGCCCGCCGACCGGAACACGAGCATTCAGCTCCGGGAGGTCGAGCGCGAACTGGAGGACCACGGCGTCACCGTCTACGCGCCGACCGTCCGCCTCTGGGAGGGGGAGCGGCCGAGCGACCGCGGGTGGTCGTTCGTCGAGAAACCCGACGTCGAGGCCCCACCCTTCCAGCGACGCCTCGCGGAGGCCGCCGAGCGTCCCTCGGAGTTCCTGAACGAGACGGTGAAGTATAGCTATAGCTTCCTGCGGACGGACGAGAAACGCCGTCACGACGTCTCGCTCCCGATTTCGCGCTACGCGAAGCTCGCCAACGCCGAGGAGTACGTCTCGAACCGCGTGGACCTCGTCGCCGCGAAACTCTCGAACGACCTCTCGGAGGGCGGAAACCCGCTCTACAAGGTGAGCGACGGGAGCGAGGCCGTCGACTGCTACGCGGTGCTCGTGAACCGCACGGCATTGAACCGCGACCTCCTGCGCGCCGACTACGGCGACCTGCTGGAGTTCGAGTCCGTCCTTTGCCTCTGGAACGCTGACGAGGGCGCGTACAACTTCGTCGTGGACGAGGACACCGTCGTCGACCGTCTCGTCTGAGGGAAGCGGTCGAAGCGGGCCGAGACGGGAACCGTTTTGCCCGCCGGCGCGCGAGCGAACGCATGGACATCGTTCTCACGAACGACGACGGCATCGAGAGCCCGGGCTTGGAGGCGCTCTACGAGGAACTCTCCGCCGTCGCGGACGTCACGGCGGTCGCGCCCGCCTCGGACATGAGCGCGACGGGCCGCGCGCTCTCCCGTGAGGTCACCGTCGACGAGCACTCGCTCGGCTACGCGGTCCACGGCACGCCCTCGGACTGCGTGGTGGCGGCGCTCGAATCGCTCGTACCCGACCCCGACCTCGTGGTCTCCGGTTGCAACCGCGGGGGAAACCTCGGGATGTACGTCCTCGGGCGCTCGGGGACGGTGAGCGCGGCCGTCGAGGCGGCGTTCTTCGACGTGCCCGCCATCGCCGTCTCGCTCGCGCTGACGAGCGAGGACTTCGAGGCGGGCGCGACACCGAAGGAGGACTACGCGGAGGCCGCGGCGGCCACGCGCTATCTCGTCGAGGAGGCGGTCGGGTCGACCGTCTTCGAGCGCGCGGACTACCTGAACGTGAACGCGCCGCGCCCCGGCACCGAGACCGGCGAGCTGGCGGTGACGACGCCGACCCACGACTACGACATGACGGTGGAGCGCGACGGCGCGCACCTCCGGCTCGTCGACCAGATGTGGCGGCGGATGGACGAGGGCATCGTCGCGGGCGAACCCGACGACAGCGACCTGCGCGCCGTCGTCGAGGGCCGGACGAGCGTCTCGCCACTCACCGCGCCGCACACCACGGAGCACCACGAGGTGCTGGACGCGCTCGCGGAGTCCTACTGAGCGGCGCCGTCGAGCGCCCGCGCCGGTCGTGCATCGCTAGCGCGGGTGCGCGGAGGCGAAGTCCCTTTGTCGGCCACGGGACAACAGTTCGGTATGTCCGCCGAAGACATCGACGCCGTCGACCAGGCCATCCTGTACGCCCTGCAGGAGGACGCGCGGAACCTCTCCTCGAGCGACATCGCGGAGCGGACCGGCACCTCGGGAAGCACGGTCCGGAAGCGAATCCAGCGCCTCGAGGAGGCGGGCGTCATCAAGGGGTACAGCGCCGAAATCGACTACGAGCGCTCGGGCTACCCGATCCGGATGCTCCTCTTCTGCACGGCGTCCATCCACGAGCGCAGCGATCTCATTCCCGAGGTGCTGGCCATCGACGGCGTCGTCTCGGTGCAGGAACTCATCACGGGCGAGGAGAACCTCCTCGTGACCGCCGTCGGCCACTCGGACAGCGACATCACGCCCATCGCGGAGGAGCTCCTCGACATGGGCATCACCGTCTCCGACGAGGTGCTCGTCAAGAGCCACGTGACGACGCCGTTCGGCCAGTTCGAGAACGCCGAGGAGTGAGTGTCCGGCGCGGCCCGCGACGAATCCTTCACGAAAGATAATACGACTGAACGAACGAATTGGTACCAATCCAAGCCTTTATTGACCAATCTGTTCGTATAGTGGGGTAGGTGCGACCGGGGACGCCAGTCCTCGGCCACGACACGAACAGACCCATGCCGGACACACCCCACACACGCACGGTCGGAGCGCTCTCGGACACCGCGTCGGACGCGCCGTCGCGAACGCCCGAGCGACTCACCCGACTCGTGTGGGTGCTCTGGGTCGCGAGCGTCGGCGTCCTCGCCGCCCACGTCGCCACGGGCGCGACGTGGTCCGTCCCGGGCGTCGCCGCCGTCGACGGCCTGAGTGCCGTGATGTGGGTCGCCGTCACCTTCTTCAGCGGCATCGTCCACAGCTACTCGCGGCGCTACATGGCCGGTAGCGAGCGCGTTACGGCGTTCTTCGCGCGGGTCTTCGGCTTCACGCTCGTCGTGATGGCGCTCGTCGCCGCCGCGAACCTCGCGCTCTTCGTCCTCGCGTGGCTCGCGATGGGCCTCCTCATGGCCGACCTCATCGGCTACGCCCGCGACTGGCCTCAGGCGCAGGCCGCCGCGACGCTCGCACGCCGCTACTTCCTCGCCAGCAGCGCGCTCGTCGGCGTCGCTGCCGCGACGCTCTGGGCGACGACCGGTGCGACAACGTTCGCCGACGTCGCCAGCGCCGCCGGCACGCTCTCCGAGACCGCCTGGCTGGTCGTCGCCGGCAGCCTCCTGCTCGCCGCGATGGTGCAGTCCGCGCTCGTCCCCTTCCACGGCTGGCTCCTCTCCTCGATGACCGCGCCGACCCCCGCATCCGCGCTCATGCACGCCGGCTTCGTCAACGCCGGCGGCGTCCTCCTCCTCCGCTTCGCGCCCGTCGTCACCGCCGACACGCGCTTCATGCTCCTCCTCGTCGCCGTCGGGGCCGCGAGCGCGCTCGCCGGAAAACTCCTGCGCACCGTCCAGACGGACGTCAAGGGTCGGCTCGGCTGCTCGACCACCGGCCAGATGAGCTACATGCTCATGCAGGCCGGCCTCGGCTTCTTCGCCGCCGCCATCACCCACCTCATCCTCCACGGCTTCTACAAGGCCTACATGTTCCTCTCCAACGGGAGCGGCATCGAGCGCACGACGCCCGGACACGGCCACGACGCGACGCCGTCACTCACCGCCACCGGCGCGCTTGCCACCGGCGTCACGGCCGTCGCCGGCGGCGCGATCTTCGCGCTCATCACCGGCGAGGGCCTCCACGCCGACAGCGGCCTCCTGCTCGCCGGCCTCGTCGTGCTGACGACGCTCCACGCGGCGCGCCAAGCACTCGGCCGCACCGGCGTTTCCCCGGCCGTCCGCTACGGCGCGGTGGCGCTCGTCTTTCTGCCCGCGATTACCGTCTACGGCTTCGTCTACGCCGGCATCGAGCACGTCCTCGCCGGCTCGACCATTGCGACCGCGCCCACCGAGTTGAGCGCCGTCCACGTCGCCGTCGCCGCGGCGTTCGCCGCCGTCTACCTCGCCATCGAGACCGGCGCGTACCGCCGGAGCACGCGCCTCTACGTCGCGCTCCGCAACCTCGCCCGCCCGAATCCCCGCACGCTCCTGACGAACACGGAGGACTACAATGAGTACTGAGCACGACACCGATGTCGTCCGCGACTGCGTCGAACAGGCCGCCGAGACGGTCGGCACGAACTGGCCGCTGCACTCGTTCGTGACCGCGAACCCGCTTTCGGGCTACGAGGACCGCCCGTTCCACGAGGCAGTCGAGCGGGCCGAAACCCTCCGCGGCGGCCGCGCCTACCCCGACGCGGAGACCTTCCGCGACGCGTGGCAGCGCGGTGAAATCGACCCGGACGTCCTCCGGGCCGAACTCGCCGAGCACGGCTACGACGCCGACCCGGAGACACTCCTCGCGCGGCTCGCCGACCGCGAGACGGACGGGGACGACGGCGTGCGCGCCGCCCGCGACGGGGCGACGGCGCGCGTCGACCGTGCGCTCTCCTCGTGGCTCGCCGCCTTCCTCGACGAGGGCGAGGCGTCGTGGCCGATGCCGAACCGCGAGGCCGGCTTCTACGACGCCTTCCGCGCCACGGCCCGCCACGACGACCGGATTCCGGACGCCGCCTCGCTCGCCGACGCGCCCGACGACCCCGCCGCTGCCGTCGCAGCCGTCCTCAACGGCCACTCCCGCGAGCGCTGGACGGCCGTCTTCGAGGCCCAGTTGAACGCCCTCCCGGGCTGGACCGGCCTCGTCAAGTACCGCGCGGAGCGCGGCGACGAGTGGCAGGACGCCTACCCGATCACGCTCGTCGGCTACCTTGCCGCCCGCCTCCTCCTCGTCGAGCGCTTCGACGCGCCGCTCGACCCGCTCGCCGACGCCGAGCACGACGCCGCCGTCGCGGACGGAGCGGCGAGCATGGACGACGTGCCGCTCGAAGAGGTGTGGCTCCGCGCGTGGGAATCCTCCTACCGGAGCGAAGTCGTCGACGCCGTCGCGGACGCGAGCGCGGCGCGCGCACGGTCCCGGACCGCCGACGCGGACGCCGCGGACGGCCGCCCCGACGCGCAGCTCGTCTTCTGTATCGACACGCGCTCGGAGGTGTTCCGCCGCCACCTCGAGGCCGCGGGCGACTACGAGACCCACGGCTACGCCGGGTTCTTCGGCGTCCCGATGCAGTACGAGGGCTACGACGGCGACGCGAGCGCCGACGCCTGCCCGCCCATCGTTGAGGCCGAACACTACGTCCGCGACCAACCCGACGGCTCTCACGAGCATGACCACGAGGCCTACGACCGCTGGACTGGCCGCGTCACGGCCGGCGAGAAAGTGCTGAAGGCCGTGAAGTCGAACGCCGCGACGGCGTTCAGCTTCGTCGAGAGCGCGGGGGCCGCCTACGGCGCGGCGCTCGCCGCCCGGACGCTCCTCCCCGAGCGCGTCCACGACCTCCGCGACGCCGTCGAGGACCGCTTCCCGAACGCCTACGAGTTCTGCACGCCGACCGTCGACCACGACGGCGAGCGCGCCGGCGTCCGCGACCTCCCGGTCGGCATGTCGCACGAGGAGAAGGTCGAGTACGCCGCGGCCGCCTTCGAGACGATGGGCTGGGAGGAGTTCGCCCGCCTCGTCGTCTTCACCGGCCACGCCAGTGAGACGACGAACAACCCGTTCGACGCCAGCCTCGACTGTGGCGCCTGTGCCGGCCAGCCCGGCGGCCCGAACGCGCGCGTGCTCGCCGCCATCTGCAACGACGACGACGTCGTCGCGGCGCTCCGCGAGCGCGGACACGATATCCCCGAGGACACTGTCTTCCTCGCCGCCGAGCACAACACGACGACCGACGAGGTGACACTCTACGACGGCGACATCCCCGAGAGCCACGCAGCCGACGTCGAACGGCTCCGCGCCGACCTCGAGGACGCGCGCGCCGGCGCGGCCGCCGAGCGCGCCGAATCGATGGGCGCCGACCCCGAGCGCGGCGTCCGCGAGACCGAGCGCCGCGCCGCCGACTGGGCCGAGACCCGCCCCGAGTGGGGGCTCGCCGGCAACGCCTCGTTCGTTATCGGACCGCGCGAGCTCACCGACGACGTGAACCTCGACGGCCGCGCGTTCCTCCACTCCTACGACTGGCAGCAGGACGACGAGGCCGACGCACTCGACGCGATTTTCGCCGGCCCCGTCGTCGTCACCCAGTGGATCAACAACCAGTACTACTGCTCGACCGTCGACAACGCCGCCTACGGCAGCGGCTCGAAGGTCACGCACAACCCGGTCGGGAACGTCGGCGTCTACCAGGGCAACGGTGGCGACCTCATGACCGGCCTCCCGCTCCAGTCGCTCATGGCCGCCGACGACGCCCTCCACCACCGCCCGCTCCGCCTCTCCGTCGTCGTCCACGCGCCCGTCGAGCGCGTCGAAGACGTCCTCGCGGCGAACGACCACGTCGCGACGCTCTGCGAGAACGGCTGGCTCTCGCTCACCGTCGTCGACCCGACGCGCGGCCACGACGCCTACGAGTACGACGGCGAATTCGCCGTCGGAGACGAGACGGCCGAACACGCGACGCTACGTGTGGACGAACGGGCGTCCGAGCGCGCCGACGAGCACGAGCCGGCGCGCGAGCGCGAGGTGCGCGCCGTCGCGACCGACGACTGAGAACTACTGCTCTTCGCGCTCGCTGCGCTGTTGGATCTTGTTCAGCTCGATGAGCAGGCGGAACACCGCTTTCACGAGGTTCGAGTCGAGGTCGAACTTCTCGGCGTTCCGGCCGGCACGCGCCATGACGGCCTGCTCCTGCTCCTCGTCCGTGGTGGCGAGGTCCTGCTGTTCTTTGACGTCGGCGACGGCGTCCGCGACGTAGGTGCGTCGCGCGATGAGTTCGACGATGTCCTGGTCGATCGCCTCGATCTGCTCGCGGAGCTCGTCGAGGCTCATCTCGTCCGTGCGCCGTCGTGCTGTGTCGTCGTGAGGAACGTCGTTCCCGGTCTCGTCTCCCATGATTCCTGTAGGTCTTCGAGGGTCGCCCGGTCGCCGACGGCGACGTAGCTCGGGCCGGTCCCGGAGAGCGAGACGCCGTCGACGGCGGGCATGGCTTCGACGAGCGGGTCGCTCGAGAACCCGAGCGCCCCGCAGTAGGCGAAGCCGTTGATTGTCATCGCGAGGCCGTAGCGGCCCGCGAGCGCCAGTTCTTCGACGTGTTCGGCGAGCGGTGCGATGTGCGCACAGCGCGCTGCGTCGGCGTCCGCGCTGAACGCCTGCCGATCAGGCGTCCAGACGAGGACGTCCCACGCGGGGTCGTCCCGAGCGAGGAGGACGTCCCGGTCGTTGTCGGTGACGGTGAGGCCGCCGAGCATGCTCGCGCTCGCGTCGTCGTACGCGCCGGTGACGGTGACGCCGACGTCGCGGGCGGCCTGCACGCCCAGCAGGGCGGCCTCCTCGCGCGAGACGGCCTCGACCTGCCCGAGCGCGTCGAGCGTCGCGAGCACGGTGGCGTTCGCGGCGGCGCTCGAGGACTTGAGGCCGGCCGCCATCGAGATTTCCGAGTCGGTCTCGACGTGTCCGCCCTCGCCGTCGCCGTACTCCTCACAGACGAGTTCGACGCAGCGCTCGACGAGGCGGGTGTCCGCATCAGGTTCGCCGACGACGGTCGCCGACACCTCGCTCCCGCCGAGTTCGACGTCCGCGCGGACGTATCGGTCGATGGCGAACGCGGCGCCGCGGCCGGTCGCGAGCGCGTTCAACACGGTGCCGGCCGCGGGGGCCTCGGCGCTGCCGTCCATGCGTGTGAGTAGCCGACGTGGCACTTACCGTTGGCGGTCTCGACAACCCTCGGTGGCGCGCCGGGAGCGCGCCGGGAACGCGGCGCTTTTGCGCGTGAGGCCGTACCTCCCGGTATGAGCTATCGGAACGACGTCGCGCCCGAGACGATTCCCGTCGAGTTGACCGAGGACGGCGTCGTCGTCGAGTACGCGGACGGTCGCCGGACCTTCTACCACGGCGTCCCGGAGCGCCACCACGGCACCCTGCGGACGAACCCCGGGATGCACGTGCAGGTGCTCGTCTGCGACCCGACGGAGACGGAGGGCGTGATGCTCTACGTGAACGACCGGAACACCCACGACGACATCCTCGAAGGGACGGGCGTCGGGCGCGTGATGCTCGATCCCGGCGAGGAAGAGGAAATCTTCCCGGGCGTGACGGTGGAGATGGACGGCCACGCCGCCGAAATCACGGCGGACCCGGAGGTGGCGCGCGGGCGCGTCTTCGTCTTCGAGGAGGACGAGATGAGCGAGTACAGTTTCGAGCTGTTCGCTCCCGAGGAGTAGCGTCGCTACTGCAGGTAGGAGGGCTCTTCGGCGTCGCAGGTGTCCTCGTGGGCCTCGGCGTCGTCCTTCGCGTCGAACATCAGTCCACACTTCTCACAGCGGTACCAGGTCATCTCGTCCCGCTGGGTTTCCTCGACCATACGCCAACCCTCGGGGGCCGCCGTGTTAGGCGTTTTCCCCGCCGCACCGCAACCATTTACTCGCGCGCCACGAACCCCACGCCAATGAGCGAGGACTCGGGCCGCCGACTCGTCGTCCGGGAGGCCACCCCTCGGGACGCGGGTCGGGGCATCGTCCGGCTCCCCGACGCGGTGCGCCGCGACCTCGGCGTCCTCAGCGGGGACACCGTCCGTATCGTCGGCGAGGGTGCGACCGTCGCGAAGGTGTGGCCGGACCCGACGCTGGACGACGACGAACTCCGCATCGACGGCGCGACGCGCGCGAACGCCGGCGTCTCGGTGGGGGAGACGGTGCGCGTCGAGAAGGCCACCGTCCGGGAAGCCGAGCGCGTCGTCGTGACCCCATCCGTCCCGCCGGCGCGCGAGCGCGACGCCGTCGAGGACGCCGTGCGGGACGCGCTCTTCGACCGGCCGGTGAGCGAGGGCGAGACAGTGCGCGTGGACGCCCTCGGCGACATCGGCGAGTTCCGTGTGACCCACACCGACCCGGGCGCGGACGTCGTCGTGACGGACGCCACTACCGTCGACATTGAGGTCGAAAAACCCGGCGCGAGCACCGGGACTGGGGACGAACAGGGCGAGTCGGGCGTCGGCGTCACCTACGAGGACGTCGGCGGCCTCGGCGAGGAACTCGCGGCGGTGCGCGAACTCGTCGAACTCCCCCTCACTGACCCCGGGCGCTTCCGCCGCCTCGGCGTCGAACCGCCGAAGGGCGTGCTGCTCTACGGGCCGCCCGGCACCGGGAAGACGCTCATCGCGCGCGCCGTCGCCAACGAGGTGGACGCGCACTTCGTGAGCGTCTCCGGGCCCGAGATTACCTCGAAGTACAAGGGCGAGAGCGAGGAGCAACTTCGGGAGGTGTTCGAGGAGGCCCGCGAGAACGCGCCGGCCATCGTCTTCTTCGACGAGTTCGACGCCATCGCCGGCAAGCGCGACGAGGCGGGCGACATGGAGAACCGCATCGTCGGGCAACTCCTCAGCCTGATGGACGGCCTCGAAGGCCGGGGCGAGGTCGTCGTCATCGGCGCGACCAACCGCGTGAACGCCATCGACCCCGCGCTCCGCCGGCCCGGTCGTTTCGACCGCGAAATCGAAATCGGCGTCCCCTCCAAGTCCGGGCGCGCGGAGATTCTGGACGTCCTCACGCGCGGCATGCCGCTCGCCGACGACGTGACCCTCTCCACGTTCGCGGAGCGGACGCACGGCTACGTCGGCGCGGACCTGCGCGCGCTCGTCACGGAGGCGGCGATGGCGGCGATTCGCGACGACCGCGAGGTGGTGACCCACGCCGACCTCGAGACCGCGTTCGCCTCCACGGACCCCTCGGCGATGCGCGAAGTCGTCGCCGAATCCCCGGACGTCTCCTTCGACGACATCGGCGGCCTCGAGGAGGCGAAAGCCACCCTGCGCGAAGCCGTCCAGTGGCCGCTCCAGTACGGCCCGCTCTTCGAGGCGGCGCACACCGACCCGCCCACCGGCGTTCTGCTCTACGGGCCCCCGGGGACGGGGAAGACGATGCTCGCGCGCGCCATCGGACACGAGAGCGGCGTGAACGTCGTCCGCGTCGCCGGCCCCGAACTCGTCGACAAGTACGTCGGCGAGTCCGAGAAAGCAGTCCGTGAGGTCTTCGAGCGCGCGCGGCGCACCGCGCCCTGCGTCGTCTTCTTCGACGAAATCGACGCCGTCGCGAGCGCGCGCGGCCCGGACACGAGCGAGTCGACCGAGCGCGTCGTCAGCCAACTCCTCACCGAGTTGGACGCCGCCGCGGAGAACCCGAACCTCGTCGTGCTCGCGGCGACCAACCGCCGGGACGCCCTCGACCCCGCGCTCCTCCGGCCGGGTCGCTTCGAGACGCACGTGAACGTCCCGCGGCCGGACGAGGCGGCGCGTGCGGCCATTCTCCGCGTCCACACCGAGGGCAAGCCGCTCGCGGACGACGTGGACCTTGATGCCGTCGCCGAGCGGACTGATGACTATACGGGCGCGGACCTCGCCGCCGTCGTCCGCGCCGCCGCGCTCGACGCCATCCGGGACACCGTCGAAGCCCACCCCGAGGACGCCGCCGACCACCCCGAGGACGTCCTGATTCGCCGCCGGCACTTCGAGGACGCGCTCGAACGCTACGCGTCGAGTCGGTAGGGGTGCGACTCTGCGCGCGGGCCGCGGACGGCGACAGATAGAGAAACCCGTACCGCCTTCCCCCGACTATGACCATCGAGGCAGTCGTCTTCGACATGGACGGCGTCGTCGTGGACTCGGAGGACTACTGGCGCGAGGAGACCGCGAACATCCTCGCGGAGGCTGTCCCGGACGCCGACGTCGACCCCGCGGAGGTCGTCGGCATCAACGTCTACGACCAGTACGAGCTGCTCCAGGAGGCGGGCCACGACCTCGCTGTCGACCGCGAGGGCTACTTCGACCTCTACAATCGGCACGCGAGCGACCTCTACACCGAGAAAGCGGCGCTCACCGACGGCTTCCACGACCTCCTCGCGGACGTCGAGGCGCGCGGCCTCCCCGTCGGCCTCGTCACCTCCTCGTTCCCGTCGTGGGTGGAGATGGTCTTCGAGCGCTTCGAGCTCGACCCGTACTTCGACGTCGTCGTGACCGCTGGCGGTGAGGACGTCCCCGGCAAGCCGGAACCCGACCTCTACGAACTCGCCGCACAGCGACTCGGCGTCGATCCGACGGCGATGCTCGTCGTGGAGGACTCCGAGCACGGCGTCGCCGCCGCGTCACGCGCCGGCGCGCACGTCGTCGGCTACAGTCACGGCGCGAGCGCGGACATGGACCACTCCGAGGCGGACGCCGTCGCGACGTCGCCCGCGGAGTTCCGCGAGCGCGTGCTCGCCCGCCTCGACTGACTCAGGCCGACGGGAGCGTCACCGTCACCGCCGTCCCGCCGAGGTCGGAGTCCGCGAAGGAGAGCGACCCGCCGTACTCCTCGACCGTCCAGCGGACCAGCCAGAGGCCGAGGCCGCTGCCGTGTTCGAGCTGGGTGATTTCGCGCTCGCCGGTGAGGAGTTCGCGCTCCGTCTCCGAGATGCCGGGGCCGTCGTCCGCGACGGTGATGGCGACGTCTCGGTCGCGGCGCTCCCCGCGGACCTCGACCGTCGGGGTCTCGGCCTCGTTGTGCTCGATCGCGTTCTCGACGAGTTCTTCGAGTGCATCCTCGAGGTGCCTGCCGGCACGCACCGGGAGTTCCTCGGGGACGTCGAGGCCGACGTCCGCTTCGGGATACTCGTCGCGGGCGTCCGTGACGACGCGCTCGCAGACGGTGCTCGCGTCGACGCGGTGTGGTTCCTCCTCGAAGGCGTCCTCGACGGCCTGGACGTTCTCGTTCATCTCCGAGAGGTCGTCGGCGACGCCCTGAATCTGCTCGGCGGCGTCCGGGGCGGCGTCGCGAACGTCCTCGACGGCGAAGATGAGTTTCTGCGCCTCGTGGCGGAGGTTGTGTCGGACGAGCGTGTTCAGGACCGCGAGGCGCTCGCGCTCGGTCGCGAGCTCCTCGGCGCGAATCCGCCGGACGTCGTAGACGCCGATGATGACGTGTGCGACCGCGCCCGCGGAGAGCGCGACGGCGAAGAGGAAGCCGGCGTCCGCGACCGGGCGGTACGTGAAGATGAGCGTGAAGACGACGCCGAGGACGACGATGCCGAGGAAGTTCCATCCGGCGATGCGGACGGCGTTCGTCTGCGAGACGTCGAGCCGATAGACGACGGCCCCGACGGCGACGAGCCCGAGCGAGACGAGGACGCCGACGACGCCGAGGACGACACCGAGCGCGGCCGGCCCGGCGAGCAAGTGCTGGAGTATCGGAACGAGGAGGACGGCGCCGGTGAGCGAGAGCGACCCGGCGGCGACGAGTCGGAGCGGTTTCATGTAGGTGCTCCCCCGTTCGCTCGCCGACGGATTAAGTGTGTTCGCAGGGCATGGCGCCCCGACAAAGCACTTACCGCCCGTCGCCACACAGAGTCGTGTATGCGATTCGACGCGACTCGCGCGCTCGCCGCACTCGGCGTCGCCTTCCTCGCCCTCGCTGGCGTCTTCGCCGCCGCCCGCGACTGGCAGTACGGGGCGAAGGCCACCGTCGCGTTCGTCTTCGGCCTCTCCTATCTCGCCGTCGGCCTCCTCGCGCGCGACGACCCCGTGCCCCGCGCGCTCCGCCGCTCGCTCGCCGGCCTCCCGGTCATCGTCGTCGCCGTCTTCTGCGGCGTCGAACTCGCGGACGTTGCCGCCGCTGGGACGGCCTCGCCGACGCCCTACGACGCCCTGCAGGCGGGCTATATCGCCCTCCTCGGCTTCCCCGCGGGCCTCGGCCTCCTCTACGGCCGCGGAGCCACCGAGTCCGAACGCCTGAGCGTCCTTCTCGTCGCGGCGTGCTGTCTCCTCCTCGGTACGCTCCTCGCGGGCGTCGTCTGGACGTCCGTCTGGCCGTCCTCACTCGTTATGCGCCTCGGCCTCGTCGGCGTCGTCTCCGCCGTCGTCACCGGCGTCGGCGCGACGCCGGCGTACGCTCTCGCGCGGCTAGAGCGACCCGACTAGCGTGCTCACGCGAACGCGCGAAAACGGTTCGTCACCAGAAGGCCTTGGTGCGGGCGTACTCGCGTTCGCGTTCGAGGATGTCGCGGTAGAAATCCGAATCGTCCTCGCGGTGATTGTTGATGACGCGGGCGGCGTTCTGCGGGCCGACGCCGCGCGCGGCGAGCGCGATGACGGCCTTCTTGCCGTGACTCTGCACGATGCTGGCGTTCCGGTAGGCGCGCTCGACCATTTTTTCCTGCTCGTCGTCGCGCGCCTCGGGGTCGGCGTTGAGCGCGCGCACGACGTCGTCGGCCCACGGGGAGAGCGCGGCGATTCTGGTCGAGCCACAGCGCGGGCACTCGGGTTGCTCGCGCACGCGCTTGACCTTCGTCTCCTGCTCCCACCCGGAGCAGTGCAGGCAGACGAGGTTCACGCGGTCGTCGAGCAGGCGCTCCTTCACGGCGTTGACGACGCTCGCGTCGGCGTTCTGCGGCGTGAGGAGCTCCTGCCCGGAGGAGCGCCCGCCGACGCCGATGGCGGTGTGTTCGCCGTGGCGGACGAGGTCGAGGTCGCCCGACTGGAGGCGCTCGAGGACGTCGCTCGCGCCCGCGACGTCGAGGTCGGTGTGGAACACCTCGCGGAGCGCCTCGTCGTAGACGGGGGTGTCCTCTAAGGCGCCCATGATGCGGTCGAGTCCGACGCCGTCGCGGCCCTTCCACCGTTTGAGCGCGCCGAACTTCGCGGCGACCTGCGCGAGCGTGAACTTCAGCGTGTCCGAGCGCTTCAGGGAGAGTTCGAGGAGCGCCGCGACGTGGTCGGGGTCGGTCTCGCGGAGAATCGCCTCGACCTCGCTCGCGCGGACGCCCTGGGGGACTTCGAGTTCGATGCGGTAGGGGCCGCTGTCGAGGCCCACGGACGACCCGGTGCGCTGGCCGAGGAGCGCGGAGAGGAGCCGGCCGAGTGTCTCGTTCACCTCGTGGCCGAACGCCGCGTTCAGCCGGATGGTCCGGCCTTGCGCCTCGACGACGATTCGGTCGTCCGTCGGGACGGGCGCGCCCGACTCGACCTGTCGCGCGACGGGTTCGAGGCCGGTCGCGACCGTCTCCGCGTCGGCTGGATAGCGACTGGCGACGTCGCGCGCGACGGCGTCAAGGCCCGCGCCCGCGTCGAACTGCGCGCCCGCGGCGGCGCGCATCTCCCCGACTTCCTGGGCGACCTCGTAGGGCACCGGAATCTCGGAGCCGGTCCACGACGGCACTTCGCCGCTCGGGTCGGCGATTGGCGAGACGTTGACTCTCCCTTCCTCCTCGTCGATTTCGGCGATGCGCCACATCTCGCCGCGCTGGATGAACGTCTCGCCGGGTTCCGCGAAGTTCACGACGAAGCGCTCGTCGAGCGTCCCGACCTGCCGGCCGGCAGCCATGTCGTAGACCTCGTAGGTCTCCTCGTCGGGAATCATCGAGAGGTTCGCGTAGACGTACTGCCACGTCCCGCCGGATTTCGAGAGTTCGTCGTCGGCCTCGTTCAGGTAGAGCACGCGGTTGCCGTGGAGTTCGCGGACGACCTCTCGGAACGCCTCCTCCTCCAGATCGCGGAAGGGGTAGGCGCGCGTGACGATGCGGTAGGCGCGCCGGGCGGAGACGTCCCCGAAGTCCATCGCGATGCCCGCAATCTGGTTCGCGACGGTGTCGAGGCTGCCGTGATGGATGTTCACGGTCTCGACCTCGCCGGCGCCGGCGCGTCGGGCGATGGCGAGCGCCTCCATCACCTCGTCGGGGTGCGTCGCGACGATGGTGCCGGACGAAACGGCGTCCCGCCGGTGGCCGGCCCGGCCGACGCGCTGGAGGAGGCGCGCGACCTCGCGAGGGCTGTTGTATTGGACGACGTGGTCGATGTGGCCGACGTCGATGCCGAGCTCCATCGAGGACGTACAGAGCATCGCGTCCAGTTCGCCGGCCTTGAACGCCTCCTCGACCTCGATGCGGGCGTCCTTCGAGAGGCTGCCGTGGTGGACGCCGATGTTCGCGCCGAGTTCCTTGAAGCGCGAGCCGAGCGCCTCGGCGGTCTGCCGGGTGTTCACGAAGACGAGCGTCGAGTCGTTCGCGTCCACGATGTCCCGAATCGCCCGGACGTGACTCGCCATCTCCGGCGTCGTCATCAGTTCGTTGCTCAGTCGCTCGTCGGCTTCTGTCACTTCGGGCGCGACGACGTCGAACTCGACCTTCGAGGTGACGTCCACCTCCACGACGTCGAACTCCCGACCGCCGGTGAGGAAGTTCCCGACCTCCTCGGGGTCGCCGACGGTCGCCGACAGGCCGACGCGCTGGAACGCACCCGAGAGTTCGCGCAGGCGTTCGAGGCCGATGGCGAGTTGCGCGCCGCGTTTCGCGCCCGCGAGTTCGTGCACCTCGTCGACGACGACGTGCTCGACGTCGCTGAGCGCGGTGCGGAGTTTCTCGCCGGTCAACATCGCCTGCAGGGTCTCGGGCGTCGTCACGAGGACGTCCGGCGGGTCGTTCGCCTGCTTCGTGCGCTGGTACTGCGTCGTGTCGCCGTGACGAACGTCCACCTCGACGTCCAACACCTCGCCCCACCAGTCGAGGCGTTCGCGCATGTCGCGGTTCAGCGCCCGCAGCGGCGTGACGTAGAGCGCGCTGATGCCGTGGACGTGTCCCTCCTCGTTCTTGCGCCGCACGATGGCGTCGAGCACGGGGAGCATCGCCGTCTCGGTCTTCCCGGTGCCGGTCGGCGCGACGACGAGCGCGTTGTGGCCGGCGACGAGCGGCGGAATCGCGCGTCGCTGTGGCTCCGTCGGGGTCGTAAAGCCGCGCTCGGAGAGCGCGTCACGGACGGCGGGCCCGAGGCGGGCGAAGGCGTCCACGACGCCGGTCTCACTCATTGTCGGAAGAAGGGCCGCAGACCGGTTAAGCCCCTCGCCGCCGGCGACGACCCCAAGCTTTCTCGCCCCCGCCGCCGTGGCCTCACCCATGCATCTCGCCGACGAGGCGTGGCCGGAGTTGGAGGCGTACTTCGAGGAGGAGTCGCTCGCAATCGTCCCCCTCGGAAGTACCGAGCAACACGGTCCACACCTCCCGGAGGGCACCGACCACCTCATCGCGGAGGCGTTCGCGGACGAGGCTGCCGCGCGAACGGGCTACCTCCGCACGCCCACCGTCACGGTCGGCGTCAGCCCCCACCACCGCCAGTTCCCGGGGACGGCGTGGGTGGACGCGCCCGTCTTCCGGGACTACGTGGAGAGCTACGTCCGCAACCTCGCCTACCACGGCATCGACCGCGTCGTCTTCGTGAACGCGCACGGCGGGAACGTCCAGCACCTCCGCGAAGTCGGGCGACGGCTCCGCGACGACGACGTCGCCTACGCGGTCGAGTGGATGTGGGACGAGTCGATTCCGGACCTCGTGGACGAGGTCTTCGCGCACAACGGCCCGCACGCCGGCCCGAAGGAGACCGCGCTCATCCAGCACCTCCACCCGGACCTCGTCCACGAGGACCGCCTCGAAGAAGCGCGCGACGGCGGCGCCATCGACCCCGAGGCGTCGATTCGCACGCGGAACGGCTCGCGGACGTTCTACGACTGCGTGGAGAACTCGTCGAACGGCGCGTTCGGCGACCAGACGGACGCGTCTGCGGAAAAAGGCGCGGAGCTGTTCGACGCGGCGAGCGACCAACTCGAGAAGCTCTGTGAGTGGCTCGCCGCCCGCGACTGGGACGAACTCCGTGCGCCCGAGCGCGTGACGGCCTGACCGTCGTCCGTGGCGTCCCGTGTGCGCCGCCCGACCGGCTGCAGTCTCACGGTCCGCGGCACGTTTTTTACACATCTGCAACATTGGGAATTAGCGTGACGCACACCGAACCCGAAGGCGAACGCCCAGAGTGGGAGCCCGTAGACACGCCGTTCGACGTCGACCTCTTCGACGTCGTGCAGTCCGCGCACGGCCCGTACGCGGTCGGCGCGAGCGGGACCGTCGCCGCGAAACGCACGGGTGACTGGACGACCGTCGTCGAGTCGGGCCCAGGTGCGAAGAACCGGACGCTGCGGGCGGCCGACGCGACCGACGACGGCGAGCGCGTCTGGTTCGCGGGCGCGTCGGGCGCCGTCGGCGCCTACGACGTGACGAAGGGCAAGAAGTACGACCACTCGAACGCCGGCCACAGCGTGACGAGCTCGTGGGAAGCGATCACGGTCACCGGGAAGACGGGTGAGGAGCAGGGCTACGTCGCCAACGGCAGCGGCGCTGTCATCCCGTTCTCCGTGAACAGGGCCGAGGTGACGTGGAGCGACCCCGTCGAACCCGGCGGCGGCGCGAACATCACCGCCATCGCCACCGCCTCCGACGGTATGGCCTACGCCATCGACAACGACGGCAAGGCCTACCAGACGAAGGTCGGCGCTGGGTCGTGGGAGAAAATCGGCGTGCTGAACGCACAGGTGTCGTTCACGGACATCTACGCCGGCCCCGGCGGTCAGGTCTACGTCGCGGCGGGCGACGGCCGGCTCTATCGGTACGACCCGAGCGCGAAGAACTGGACGCCGGTCGACGTCGCGAACACCGCGCTGAAAGCCGTCGACGTCTTCCAGAACCAGGTCGTCACCATCGCCGCCGACAACACCATCTACTGGCGGAACGTCGAGAAAGCCTCGCGCTGGACGCAGGCGAAAGCCCCCGTCGGCTCCGACCTGCTCGCGCTCGCGCTCGGCTATCCGGACGTCGCCGTCGGGAAGGCCGGGACGGTCATCCACCGCGGCCCGATGCACCCGCCGGAAGCCGAATCGAAGGAGAAAGTCGACCCGAAGAAGAAGCAACAGGGCGAGCGCCTGCTCTCCTGTGAGGTCATCGTCGAGGAGCTCCTCACGCGCCTCGAACGCGAGGAGTTGATTCGCCTCCTCGAACTCCGCGAGAACTGCGACCCGATGCTCCTCGAACACCTGAAGACGATGCAGGAGGAGGAGACGCTCGAGCTCGAGGAGCTCATCGAGGGCAAGGAGGTGCTCCCGCTCCTCCTCGCCGGCGAGTGCGAGGGCCGTGAGCGCGTGGCCACCCGCGAACGACGCGAGCGCGTCGAGGACGACTACGTCCTCGTCCCGCGCGAGGAAGTCGAGGCCGTCGAGACGCGGGCGGAGACCCGGACCAAGACCCGACGCGACTGTGGCGGCGAGGTCGACATCGAGACGCTCCTCGAACGACTCCGCTGCTGAGGCCGCCGCCCGCGACCGTCCAGCCTTCCTTTTAACATTCTTTCTGGCGAAAATAGTGTCGTGAAACACGCCAGTACCCGGTCCGCTGCCAGCGCCGAGTGGCGCGTCGTCGAGACGCCGTTCGACGAGGCGCTCCACGACGTCGTCCAGACCGTCGCCGGCCCGCACGCCGTCGGTGCGAGCGGCACGCTCGTCGCGGACACCGGCGACGGCTGGGAGGTCGTCCTCGACGACGGCCCGACCGCCTCGAACAACGTCCTCACCGCCGCCGACGTCACCGACGACGGGACGCGCGTCTGGTTCCTCGGCGGAGGCGGTGTCCTCGGATGCTACGACGTCGAGACTGGCCGGAAACACGACTACTCCTTCCCCAAGGAGATGACCACGTCGTGGACCGCCGTCGCCGTCTCCGGGAAGGCTGGGAGCGAAAAGGCCCTCGCCGCGAACGCCAGCGGCGAGGTCCTCCCGTTCGTCGTCGACGGCTTCGACGTCGACTGGGCACCCGTCACGAAGCCCGGCGGGAGCGGCGCGACCGTCGCCGCACTCGCCGCCTCCCCGAACGGCGTCGGCTACGCCGTCGACCACTCGGGGAACGCCTACGGCACGACGGACGAGGGGTGGGAGGACATCGGCATCGTGAACGCCCAAGTCGCGTTGAACGGCATTACCGCCGGTGCGGGCGGGCGCGTCTACGTCGCCGGCGGCGACGGCCGCCTCTATCGCTACGACGACTCCTATCGGTCGTGGACGCCCATCGACATCGCGAGCGCCGCCCTGCGTGCCGTCGGTATCGACGGGGAGCGCCTCCTCACTGTCGGCGCGAACGGTGCGCTCTACCAGCGCGACGGCAACACCCGCTGGCGGAAATCTGGGACGCCGACCGACGCCGGTCTCCACGACGTCGCCCTCGGCGAGACGGACGTCGTCGTCGGCGACCACGGCGTCGTCCTCGAACGACCTGGAGCGCCCGGCCGCGCGAGCAGTGACGCGGACTCCACCACCGGGTCGGGGACCGGCGGTACGGCGGAATCGGGTGGACCGAAGCAGTCCAGCGGCGGGCAGCAGTCCGGCGGCACGAAGAAATCGAGCAGCGAGAAGAAGTCGGGCAGTGCGAAGAAATCTGGCAGTGCGAAACAGTCGGATAGCACGAAGAAACCGGGCGGCGGGAAAGCGACTGGCGGCGAGAATAAGTCGGGCGGTGCGACAGAGTCCGGAAGCACGACGCAGTCCGAGAGCGGGGAGCAGACGAAGGAGGCGACGGAGTCCGGAAGCACGACGCAGTCCGGTGAGACGAAGCAGTCGAGCGGCGGACAGCAGTCCGGAAGCACGACGAAATCCGGCAGCACGAAGCAGTCTGGTGGTGCGAAGAAATCCGGTAGTGCGAAACAGTCCGGCGGGACGAAGACGCGCGACGAGGCGACGAAGGCTGGGCAGGCCGGTGGCGGCGAGCACCGACACGAACACGGCCACACCCACGAGCGCGAGCGCCTCGACCGGGTTCGCGACGACGCGCGCTTCGTCGTGGCCGTGGCAGACGCCGAACGCCTCGCCGCGGGCGTCGCGGACCTCCTCGTCGCGGAGGACGCCTGCGGGAACGACTACCTCGTCGTGCTCGACTAGGCACTAAATCGCGTCGTAGCGCCCGAGTCGCGTGCCGTCACACAGGTAGGCCTCGGCGTCGGGGCAGGCCTCCGGGAGGAACGGTGCGAGGAACTCCTGTCCCTCGATGTTCACCCACGTCCCGCCGCTGTAGTCGTTGAACGCCGGGCAGACCACGAGCTCGCCCGAGAGATCGAGCGACTCGCCGTGGTGCTCGGCGAACGGCGCGCCCGCCAGCGGGCCGCGGAGCCAGACGCGCTCGACGCGGCTCCCGCCGACGTCGTCCTCGAGTCGAACCGCCGGATGCTCGTGGCCCATGCAGACGACGTCGGCGCTCAGGACGTCCTCGCTCGGCCACGTGTGGCCGTGACAGAGGCCGACGTCGCCGAAGCGCGCGCCGTCCGGCGGTGTGACGTCAAGGTCGAGGACGTCCGCGATGCCGCCGTCGTGGTTCCCGCGCACGAGCGTCACGGGCACGGGGAGTTCGGCGACGAGCGCCTCGAGTTCGGCCAGTTCCGCGCCCTCGGGTTCGCCGATGTGGTGGCCGAGGTCGCCGAGGAAGACGACGCGCTCGACGCCCGTCTCGACGACGAGCGAGAGCACGCGATTCCGGCGTTCCTCGGCGCGTGAGGGAGCTTCTAACCCCTCGCGGCGGAGCGACTGCTCGATGCCGGCGTGGTAGTCCGCGACGAGGAGGGCCGACTCGTCCCCGAAGTCGGCGACGGCGGCCGGCCGGTCGGGAACGGGGTCGACCCGCGCCATCTAGATGGCCTTCAGGTGGTCGTCGCCGGACTCGTAGCAGCGCCCGCTCATCAGCGCGGACTGGATGGCGTCCGCGATTTCGTCCTCGTCGGCGTCCGTCTCCTCCAGCACGGTGCGCACGAGTTCGTCGCGGTCGGCGCCGTTGCCCTCGTCGAGCGTGTCCATGTAGTCGACGACGACGTCCTCGAGGTCGAGGTCCGCCGGCGGGGATTCGGCGTCCTCCGTCTCACTCTCCGGTTCGTCGTACTCCGACTCCGTGAACTCCGCGGCGGTCTCGTCGGACTCCTCCTCGAAGTCGCCGCCGGCCTCGAAGTCGCCGAGGGACTCCTCGGCTTCGTCCACCTCGTCGCCCTCGGAGAACTCCGTCCCGCTGGAGAAGCCGACGTCGAACTGCTCCTCGACTTCGGCGCGCGTCTCCTCGTCCATCTCCCACTCCTCGTCGGGTTCGACGGCGCCCTCCTCGGACTCGGCGTCGAAATCGTCCGGAGAGGGCTCGCTCTCCGCCGTCGCGGGTTCGCCCTCACCCGTCGCTTCCGTTCGGGCTGTCGCGACCTCCTCATTCGTGGACTCGCTCGCAGGTTCGGCCTCTGTCTCCTCGGCAACCGACTCGGCCGGCTCTGACTCCGTTAGGTCGTGCGTCTCGGCCTCGACGTCGAAGTCGTCGGGGGAAGGCTCGCTCTCGATGGTGGCCGACTCGTCCTCGCCGGTCGTTTCGGTTCGGGCTGCCTCGGTGTCCGGCGACGTGGCCACTTCGGCCGCCTCCGGCTCCGATTCTGCGGTTCCGGTCTCGCTCTCGGCCTCGGACGCCTCGGTCTCGAAGTCGTCCGGGGAGGGTTCGCTCTCCTGTGAGACCGTTTCGCCCTCCGGCGTGACCTCGGCGCGCTCCTCGACGGGCGCGCTGGATTCGACGTCACCGAGTTCCGCGCCGGCGTAACTGAGGTCGGCGTCCGTGCCGTCGCCCTCGCTCGGCGCGAGCGCGAGGTCCTCGACTTCGTCCTGCTCGCCCGCGACGACGCGGGTGGCGTCGAGCGCGAGTTCGCGGACGGCTGCGAGGTAGGCGGGCGTCGTGCCGTAATGCTGGATGGCGTGCGAGATGCCGGACGCGAGCCCGTAGGGGACGTCGCGCTCGGCGAGCGCGTCCGTCAGGTCGTCGCCGCGCTCGGGGAGTTCGAGGGCGTCCGCGAACGTGCTGACGCGTGCGAGCGTTCGCTCGGCGGTCGTGACGACCCAGCGGTCGCGCGTTTCGGGCGTCACCGCGTTCACGCTCTCCGGGCGAACCGACGTGTAGACCTGGTCGGAATCGTCCGGGCTGAACGTTCGCGCTTTGCCGGTGACGGCGACGAACGACGGCACGTCGGCGTTCTCGAGCGACGCGAGCGCATCGGGTTGATACTGGCCGGCGTAGACGACGAACGCGCCCGTCGGGTCGACGACCCGCGCACGGACGACGTCCTCGTTCACTTGCTCGACCGACGTGAGGACGCCGACGACGAACAGGCGGTTGACGCGCGCGCCGGTCGGCGTGACGACGTAGTTCGGCGCGCGCTCCTCGTCGCTCTCCGCGAACTGGTAGTCGGCGTCGTCGAACTCCGCGGCGAAGAGCCGCCACGCGACCTCGCGACGCGGCCGGTCGTCCTCGCCGCTCTCGCTCGAACTCATGCGGACACCTCCGTGAGGAGGGCGTGCGCACGCTCAGTCGGGTCGTCCGCGCTCTCGCGGAACCGGACCGCCTCGAGGTTCGCGCCGTACTCGTCGACCGAGAGGTGCCCACGCACCTCGAACTCCTTCCCGACGACCTCCTCGCGGATGTCGTCCGCGACGACCTCTTGGTCCATCGCCTCGCGGGCCGCGTCGAGGGCGTCCTCGAGCGTACCCCCATAGACGTCCTCGGTCATCTCGCGGTCGAGGACGGCCGTCGCCGTCCCGGTGCCGTCGTCGAGGATGGCCTTCACGCGCAGGTCGTCCTCGCCGTCGACCTGGCCGTGCGTGCGACACTGACCCTTCTGGATGACGCGCCCGCAGTCGGGACAGCGCTGGATGAGCCCGGAGCCGTCCCGGACCTCGATGACGTTCCCGACGAGCTCGACGTCGTACGCACCGCCACCGGAGACGGCCTCGCGGACCGTCATGCGGGTCGGGCCGCCGACCTCGACAGGGTCGTCGCGCGGCGCGACCACGGAGAACTCCGAGACGTTCACCTCGGGGACGCCGCGGAACTCCCGGACGTAGGCGTTCTCGACGTGGACGCTCGCGCCCTCCTCCTCGAGCGCGGACTGGGGGTTCCACGCCGTGAACGGGAGGCGCGCGGACTCGTCGCCGAGCACGCCGGAGAGGATGTCCGTCTCGCCGTCGCGCCCGTCGATGGTCTTGCGCTCCACCTCGACGACCTGCACGTCGAGGGTGACGCCGCGGTCGCCGGGTTCGAGGTCCGCGAGGTCCGCCTCGCCGCCCGCCTCGTACGGGACGTCGAGGTCCTCCTCGAGCGTCTCGACGGTCGAGGACTCGCCGAAGTTCAACTCGGGGTGGCCCTCGTACTCGCGGACGCCCGCGTTGCCGATGCGGACGACGTCGCCCGCCGAGAGGCCGAAGTCCTCCCACGCCGTGTAGGAGAGCTTGCCCGTCTCGTCGGCGAGTTCGCCTTCGAAGATGACGTGGTCGTCGCCGTTGTAGCGGATCGAGCGCTTGCCCACGGTCAGCACCTTCACCGTGACGGTGACGTTGCCCGAGTCGGGCGTCACGTCGGCGAGGTCCGCGGACGTCGGGGCGGACGACCCGCCCCCAGAATCACCACCGTACTTCCGGCGGAGGCTTTGCTTGGCCTCCTCCATCGGCACGCTGTACTCCACGAGATTGCGGAGTCCCTCTGCGACCTCCTCTTTGTCGACACCGAGGTCGGAGGCGAGTTCCTCGGCGTGTTCGTCTACATCCATCACCGGGAATTGGGCCGGGGGACGTAAAAGCGTTCCTCGCGCGGGCGCGCGTGACTGAAACGGCGACGGCCCGAACGGCCTTCCGGCGCTCGCGTCTCACTCCACGTATGCGGCTCTACCAGACGTGGCGGAACTACGCGGCACAGCTCGCGCTCGGCACTCCGCTGGAGTCGTTCGTCCGGTCGTGGCTCGTCGACTTGCACACTGATTTCTTCGTGGAGGCCAGCGAGCGCGACGCCGCCGCGCGCGAACGCCACCTCCGCGCCGTCTTCGAGACGTCCGTCGACGTCTACGAGCGCGCGCTCGCCGAGGGCTACCCGGAGAGTCACGCCCGCGAAATCACCCACATTCAGGGTGCGTTCGACTTCACGAACCACGGCTGGGGCGAACTCCTCGAGTTCCCGCCCGAGGAGCGCGACGCCTACTACGAGAAGTACCGGGACTTCTTCGAGCGCCACGACTGCACGCTCGCCGACCCCTTCGGCGAGTTCGCGCCCGACGAGGGGCTCCCCGCCGCCCCGGAGACGCCCGACCGACTCGAAGGCGAGTTGCCGTTCGCCGAGGCCGGCTACGTCGACGGTATCTACCTCCATACCGCCGCGGAAGACGTGCGGGAGTAACGCGACGACTGAGCGAAGCGAGGGCGTCGCGAGAGCGCGAGCGCGACCAGCGGTCGCCGCGAACCGAACCGTCTTTCCACGCGCCGCCCGCGAGGGCGGGTATGCACGTCCTCGTGAACGCCGCGACGAGCGTGGACGGGAAACTCGCCTCGCGGCGTCGCGAACAGCTGACGATCAGCGGCCCCGAGGACTTCGAGCGCGTGGACCGCCTCCGGGCGTCCTGCGACGCCGTGATGGTCGGCGTCGGTACCGTGCTCGCGGACGACCCCTCGCTCACCGTGAAGGACGAGACGCTCGTCGCCGACCGGGACGCCCGCGGCGACCCGCCACAGCCGGCGCGCGTCGTCGCCGACTCACACGCCCGCACGCCGCCGGACGCGAGCGTGCTCGACGACCGCGCGCGAAGTATCGTCCTCGTCGCGGAAGCCGAGCCCGCCGAGCACGTCACGGCGCTCGAATCAGCGGGCGCCGACGTCGTCGTCGCCGGCGAGAACCGCGTCGACCTGGCCGGCGCCCTCGCCACCCTCGAAGAGATGGGCATCGAGCGCCTCATGGTCGAGGGCGGCGGCGAACTCATCTTCTCGCTCTTCGAGGCGGGCCTCGTCGACGAACTCTCCGTCTACGTCGGGAGCATGCTCGTCGGCGGGCGGGATGCGCCGACGCTCGCGGACGGCGACGGCTTCATCGAGTCCTTCCCCGACCTCACGCTCGAGGACGTCGAGCGCCTCGACGACGGTGTCCTCCTCTCCTACACCGTCGAATAGGCGTCCTCGAAGGCCGCGCGGACGAACTCATTGACCTGCTCGCGCTCGACTCCACGCACCGCGTGCACGTCCGGGTCGACCTCCCGCGGAAGGTCGAGCAGACCGTCGGGAACGTCCGCGATGTCGTCCTCGTCCGTGTCGCCGAGCGTCGCGCCCCCCTCGCCCGCGCGCTTGCGGTCGCAGAGCGTTCGCGCCGCCGCCACCCACGCGTCCGGGAAGCGCGCACCCTCGGCGTCGAGAAAGTCGGGAAAGACGGGGTCGGGGAACTCGTGCGTGTCCAGCACGTAGCGGGCGTAGAGCGCCGCACGGACGACGTGCAGCCGTCGCGAGACGGGCGCGTCCGCCTCGTGCTGACTCGTCGCGAGCGACCGGTAGTGGTGGTAGACGTCGATGGGCGAGAAGGACGCGAGCGCGTGCTCGCGGACGGCCTCGGCGCCCGGGCACGTCCGGTAGACCGTCGGGCTCGCGAGGAACTCGAGAGCCGTGGGGTTCGACTCGACGAGGAGTTCGGCGAACCGCGTGAGGTTCCACGCGCGGACGTCAACCCCCGCGTACTCGTCGTGTATCGACGGCGTATAGCCGTCGAGGACGACGTACTCGGGCGGCCGCTGCGCGTAGACGACGCCGACGTCGTGGTCGCTCGCCGGGCCGGCGTAGCCCCACGCGCGGCTCCCGACCTCTGCTGCGACCCGGACAGAAACGTCGTGTTCGACGCTTACACACTCGAGCGCGGCCGCCACCGGCTCCGGTTCCGGGGCCGACGGCGCCATCGCGTCGTTAGTGGGAGTGGCCGGTCGCCTCGGCGTAGGAGACGCCGAAGCGCTCCTCGAAGAGCTCGAGCGTCTCGGACTCGATGGCCTCGAGCTCCTCGCTCGCGTCGCCCTCACCGTGGTGTGCGAGGGTGTGTGCGCGGTTCGCGAAGCCCATCAGCGCGATGTCCGCGACGACCTGCGCCATCGACTCGTCGTCCTCCTCGCTGAGGAGGGAGACGAGCCCCTGCGGGAGTTCGACTTCGTCGGAACCGTCCGGACCGTCGACGGAGAACGTCACCGTCTCGACTTCGTCAGTCATGCCTCACGGGTTCTCGGCTCTGGTGGAAAAGCCTGCCGAAGCCCCGTCTCGGAGGGGCCCGTGCAAGAGGCAAGAGTTAAAACTGCTCGCGCGGCTACCGTATTCGTATGAGCGAAGCTCGGCAGGCGCGCAAATGCGTCTCCTGTGGGATCAACATCTCCGGGACGAACGCCGCGGCGTTCAAGTGTCCGGACTGCGGCAAGCAGATTTACCGCTGTGCGAAGTGCCGCAAGCAGAGCAACCTCTACGAGTGTCCTGACTGCGGGTTCCGGGGGCCGTAACGATGGGGAAGGTCGCTGCCGTCCTCAAGGTCATGCCGCAGAGCCCCGAAATCGACCTCGACGAGCTGAAGGAGCGACTCGAGGACTCCCTCCCCGAGGGCGCGAAGCTCCGCGGCTTCGAGCAGGAAGAAGTCGCGTTCGGCCTCGTCGCGCTCCTCCCCACCGTCGTCGTCCCCGACGACGCGGGCGGCACCGAAGCCGTCGAGGAAGCCTTCACGAACGTCGAGGGCGTCGAGTCCGTGCAGGTCCAGGAGACGGGCCGCATATAACGCGCGCCGGAATTTTCGCGCGTCCCCGAAACGAGTTACTTCTCCCGAGCGACCGTCGCTCGGTTATTCACGCCCCACAGCGACTGCGTTACTCCGTCGCGAGCTCGTGTAGCCGCGCGGGGTCGGCCTCGACGTGCCCGCCGTGGAAGCAGAGCACGTCGGTGAACGCGAGGTCCGCGAGCGTCTCCAGCGACTCGTGGGCCTGCTCGAGGTCCGGCGTGAAGCGCTCGTCCGGCCCGACGAGTTCGCCGTCGTCAGCGACGCTCGCGTCCGCGGCGAGGAGGACGCTCGCGTCCGGCAGGAAGAGCGAGACGTGGCCGGGCGTGTGCCCGGGCGTCGCGACGACCTGTAAGGGGCCGGCCGCGGTGCGAACCTCGACGCCGTCCACCACCTGTACGTCGACCGCGACGGGATCGTAGCGGTCGCCGTCCGGGCCCTTGATGGGGTCCTCAGCGCCCTCCATGACAGGCGTGTCGTCGCGGTGGGCGAACACCGTCGCGCCCGAGCGCTCGACGACTTCGGCCGCGCCCCCGACGTGGTCGCCGTCCTGATGGGTGAGAATCAGGTATTCGACGTCGTCGTAGTCGAACCCCTCGTCGGCGAGGGCGTCCTCGAGCACGTCGACGGTGTTGGGGAAGCCCGCGTCGATGAGGGCGAGGCCGCCGTCCTCGAGCTCGACGCCTGCGGGATGGATGGTGATGTCGCGTTCGGGCTGCGTGATGGTGAGCGGGAAACTGTAGACGCCGTCTGCGAGTTCCATACGCGTCGGTGGTGGCGGCGCGCGTAAAACGGTTGAGGCGTCGGCACCCCTCGTGGCGAGTCGGGAACGTGCGTTTTATAACCGAGACGCCAGTACGACTCCTCATACGACTATGCCGAGCTCCAACGGACCCCTCAACAGTACGCGGAAGAAGCTCGCCAACAAGCCCCGAGAACGCGGTACCTCCCCGCCGCAGCGCGCCGTCGCGGAGTACGATGAGGGCCAGAAGGTCCACATCAAGATCGACCCCTCCGTGAACGAGGGTCGCTGCCACCCCCGCTTCTCCGGTCACACTGGCACCGTCGTCGGGAAGCAGGGCCGCGCGTTCAAGGTCCAGATCAACGACAACGGGAAGGACAAGACGCTCATCATCAAGGCCGCGCATCTCCGCGCGCAGGAGTAAGCGTGACCATCTTCAAGGAGACCGTCGACGAGGAGTTCCTCACCGTCTCCGAGGCGCGTGACCTCCTCGCCGACGTCGAGGCCGAACGTGCGGCCGACGAGGAGCGCGAGCTTCGGTACGAACTCGCCCGCGCCGTCGAGCACGTCGACCGGTTCGCGGTGCTCGAGGCCGAGGAGTCCCGCGAGCTCGTCGAGGAACTCATGGAGTTGGAGCAAATCGCCGAGACGGCGACCGCCGTGAAAATCGCGGACCTGCTCCCGCGCAACCGCAACGAACTCCGCGCCGTGTTCGCCCAGGAGCGCTTCGCGCTCTCCGGGGACGAACTCGATGAGGTGCTGGACGTCGTCGCGAAATACGCGTAACCCTTCCCCGTCGGCTACCCGGCCGACCACACCGCCCGCGGAGCGGTGCTACTGGCCGACCCTTTAAGAACTCCCTCGTCGTACGTTCGCCCATGAGCGACACCCATTCGGACGACGGGACGGACGCCGTCGTCCTCGACGTGCTCCGGCATGGCCGCTCCGACGACGACCGGGCGGCATTCCGACGCCAACAGGTCGGCCTCGCCGTCGCGACGGACGACTTCACGCTCTACGAGTTCGTGATGAGCGACGGCGCGGACGTCTCCATCGGCGACCGCGTGCGCGTCGACCCCGACCCCGAGTCGGGCATCGAGCGCGTGAACGTCGTCGACTACGAGGACCTCTCCGCGGGTGCGCAGTCCGAACTCGAGTACGTCGTCGAGGAGCTCGTCGAGGAGAACGAGGAGCGCTACGTGGACTTCTTCAACGACGCGCAGCCGATTTCGCTGCGCCTCCACCAGCTGAACCTCCTCCCGGGCATCGGCGACACCCTCCGGGACAACATCCTCGACGAGCGCAAGCGCGGCCCCTTCAAGAGCTTCGAGGACCTCGAGGAGCGCGTCTCCGGCCTTCACGACCCGAAGGACACCATCGTCGAGCGCGTCCTTCAGGAATTGCGGGGCGAGGACGTGAAGTACAACGCGTTCGTGCAGACCGAGCGGTAAGAGGAGGCTTTACACCGCACGGGGGCGTAGCGCCGCCAATGACCGAGCGACGCGACCCCGACGCCCTCATCCGGCGTGCGGGACGCGGCAACCCGGACTTCGACCAGCACTTCCTCGTCGACGACCGCGTCCTGAATCGGATTCCGACGTACGCGGAGTCGTTCGACCGCTCGCACGTCCTCGAAATCGGTGCGGGGCCGGGCGCGCTCACCGACCGCCTCCTCGACGTCGCCGACCGCGTGACGGTCGTCGAGCGCGACCCCGATTTCGCCGCGTTCCTCCGCGAGGAGTTCCGCGCGGCGTGTGACGCCGGCGACCTCACGATTATCGAGGGCGACGCGCTCGACGTCGCGTTCCCCGAGTATACCTGCTGTATCTCTAACCTCCCGTATTCGGCGTCGAGTGAGCTCGCCTTCCGCCTCCTCCCCGAGAAGAAACCCGCGATACTGATGTTCCAACAGGAGTTCGCCGAGCGGATGGCGGCGGGCGTGGACGACGACGCCTACGGGCGCCTGAGCGTGACCGCCCAGCACTACGCGGACATCGAGGTGGTCGAGACGGTCCCGAAGGAGGCCTTCGACCCGCAGCCGCGCGTCCAGTCCGCCATCGTGCGGGCGACGCCGCGCGACCCGGACTACGAGGTCGAGGACGAGGCATTCTTCCTCGATTTCGTGAAGGCGCTGTTCACTCAGCGGCGCAAGAACGTCCGGAACGCGATTCGGAACACCGCGCACATCTCGCACCTCGAGAACCCGGAGGCGGTCGTGGACGCCGTCGACGAGGACCTCCTGCGCAAGCGCCCCGGGAACCTCGCGCCGGAGACGTTCGCAGAGCTCGCCGCCCTCGCCGCCGAACACGGTGAGCCGATGTGACGCTCCCCCTCATCACGTTCGCGGACGTCGCCGCACACCGGGCCGACCTGGCGCTCTCGCTCGGGTCGCTCGTCGCGTTCGTCGCCTTCTGGTGGGTCGTCCGGAAGGTCGCGGACCGCGTTCGTGGGGCGTTCGGCGCGCGCCTCCTCGACCTCCTGCTCGGGCTGCTCCTGCTCGGCCTCCTCGTCGCGGAGGGGAGCGCGCTCGTCTACATCTGGAACGCGGAGGCCCGAGTCTACGCGACGCTCGAGCAGATCGGTGACCCGATAACGCTCGGCGCGCGCGCGTTCGTCTCGCTCGCCATCGTGGTGCTGACGTACGTCGCGACGGGCGTGGTGAAGCGCGCCATCGAGAACCTCGCGAAGCGCCGCGACGGCATCAGCGACCACGAGGCCGAAATCGCGTTCCGCGTCGTCCAGATGAGTATCTACCTCGCGGTGTTGCTCGCGCTGCTCGGCCTCTGGGACGTCAACCTCTCCGGCCTCCTCATCGGTGCGGGGTTCCTCGGCATCGTCCTCGGGATGGCGGCGCGCCAAACGCTCGGCGCGGTACTCGCGGGGTTCGTGTTGATGTTCGCGCGGCCATTCGAAATCGGCGACTGGGTGCAGGTCGGCGACAACGAGGGAATCGTCACCGAGATCAGCATCGTGAACACGCGCATCCAGACGTTCGACGGCGAGTACGTGATGCTCCCGAACGACTACGTGGGCGCGCGGGAGGTCATCAACCGCTCGCGGAAGGGGCGACTGCGCCTGCACGTCGAGGTCGGCGTGGACTACGACGCGGACGTCGACGAGGCCGTTGACGTCGCCGAGGAGGCGATGCGCGACGTCGAGGACGTCCTCTCGGTGCCGCGCCCGCAGGCGGTGCTCACGGAGTTCGGGGCGTCGGCGGTCACCATCGACCTCCGGTTCTGGATCGACAAGCCGAGCGCCCGCCGGAAGTGGCGCGCGCACACGGCGGTCATCTCGGCCGTCCACGCGGCGTTCGACGAGCACGACATCAAGATCCCGTTCCCGCAGCGCGAACTCTCCGCGCGCCCCGAGACCGAGGGGTTCCGGGTGCGCGACGAGGTGCCGTCGGACGCGCCCGACGCGCAACGGGACGCAGTCGACGGTGCGCGGGATGTGAGAACCGCGGACGAGGACGGTACCGTCGGCGACGCGCGCGACGGCGAGACGGACACCGGAGACGAAAACACGGCGGGGTCGAACGATGAGTGACGAGTCGGATCTCGCGGCGCGCCGCGGCGTCGAGACGGAGGTGTACGACCCCGCGGAGGACTCGCGCCTCCTCGCGGATGTCGCCTGCGAGGAGGTGGCGGGCGACGACACCGTCCTCGACGTCGGCACGGGGTCGGGGTACGTCGCGGCGACGGTCGAGGAGGAGACTGGGGCACGCGTCGTCGGGTGTGACCTAAATCCCCACGCGTGTCAGCGGGCCCGCGACGCCGGCATTGAGGCGGTGCGCGCAGACCTCACGACGCCGTTTGCGGACGGGGCGCTCGACGTCGTGCTGTTCAACCCGCCCTACCTGCCGGCGGACGCGGCGGCGGCGCGCGAGGACTGGATGGAGGTGGCGCTGACGGGCGGCGAGACGGGACGCGAGGTCATCGAGGCGTTCCTCGACGACGTCGGTCGCGTGCTCGCCCCCGAGGGGTACGCGCTCGTGCTCGTGAGCACGCTGACGGGCGTCGAGGAGGTCGTCGACTACGCGGGCGAGCGCGGGTTCTCCTGCGTGGCGCTCGCGGACGAGTCCTTCCCGTTCGAGACGCTGACGGTGCTGAAACTCGTCCGGTAACGGTTTGTCCGCTTCCGGTCTACTCGCTGGTATGAGCGATGCGTCGGCGGACGTCGACTCGCGGTGGTGGCTGCTCGTTCTCGCGATGCCGGCCGTGACGGTCATCGAGGCGTGTCTCGGGTTTCTTCTGGTCGGGTTCGCATACGAGTCCATCGGTAGCATGGACCCCGTGTTGCTGTTGGCGCCGGCAGCGCCGTTCCTCGGTGCCGCGATACTGGTGCGCCTCCTCCTCCCCGTCGCGCTCTACAAGGACGCGACGGCGATTCGGGACGCGGACCTCGACTGGAACCCGGACCCGGCGAACTGGGGGTTCCTGGGACTGGGCCTCGTCGTCGTCCCCGTCCTCGACTCGATACTCGCCATCACCTACCTCACCCTGCGCTCGCGGGCGCTCGCCGGCGAATGACCCCGTCCAGCCGCTGGCCGTCACGCTCGCCGGGTCGGTTGGGTCCGCGATGAATTACTGCCGGTGATAAACACGGAGAGAAAATATTAACAGTAGGGGTGTCGAACTCCGACTACATGGAACTCGTCGCGACGACGGCCGGCCTGTTCCCGCTCCCCGACGACCAGCGGGACCGACTTGCCGACCTCAAAGGACACCAGAAGTCCGACCTCATCAGCGGTGACGAATCCGCGGACGTGACCGCAACCTACGACGCCGCCCGCGAACGCCTCGTGAGCGTCCAGCAGGACGCCGGCCTCGACCGCGTCGTCGAGGGTCAGGCCCGGTGGGACGACATGCTCGCCCACCCGCTCTGTGTCCACGACAACGTCCGGACCGAAGGCATCGTGCGCTACTACGACAACAACAACTTCTACCGCGAGCCCGTCGTCGAGGACGAGCTCACCGAGGACGGCGACCTCGCCGCGGACCTCGCGAAGGCCGCCCGCCTCACCGACGACCTGCAGGCCGTCGCGCCCGGCCCCTACTCGCTCGCCGACCTCGCCACCGACGAGCACTACGGCGACGAGGCCGCGTTCCTCGACGGCGTCGCCGACTTCCTCGCCGGCGAAGTCGCGCAGTTCCCCGAGGAGACCGAGACCGTCTTCCTCCTCGAGCCGAGCCTCGTCTTCGACGCGCCCGACGAGGACACCCACGAGCGCGTCCGGGACGCGATTCAGACCGTCAGCGAGGCCGCCGACGCCGACGTCGTCGTCCACACCTACTGGGGCGCGCTCGGCGAGAAACTCCACGCCCACCTCCTCGACACGAGCGTCGACGCCCTCGGCTACGACCTCGTGAACGCCCACGAGGAGTCGGTCTACCTCGTCCAGGAGTACGGCACCGCCGACTCCGTTGCGCTCGGCCTCGTCGACGGCCAGAACACGCTCGTCGAGGACGCCGAGACGGTCCGGGAGCGCGTCGAGTGGTTCCAGGAGTCCGTTCCCGTCAGCGACTTCGACACCGTCTACGCGACCCCGAACACCGAGCTCTTCTACCTGCCCGTGAACAAGTTCGAAGCCAAACTCCAGACCCTCGCCGAGGGCGTCGCCCTCACGACGGAGGCCAACCAATGAGCGACAACCGCGCACAGTTCCGACCGCCCGAGCACGAGCACGATCACTTCCTGCTGACCACCGTCGTCGGCTCCTACCCGAAGCCGACGTGGCTGAACCGCGCCCGCGACCTCCACGAGGAGGGCGAGAGCGAGCAGTTCGACGAGTCCGACTGGGAGGAGGCGACCGAGGACGCGAGTCGCCTCATCACCCACGAGCACGAGCGCTCCGGCCTCGACGTCGTCTGCGACGGCGAGATGCGCCGCGAGGAGATGGTCGAGTTCTTCGCCGAGCGCATCGAGGGCTACGAGTTCAACGGCCCTGTCAAGGTCTGGGGACACAACTACTTCGACAAGCCCAGCGTCGCCGACGAGGTCGCCTACGACGAACCGTGGCTCGTCGACGAGTACGAGTTCACCGCCGGCGTCGCCGAGCGCCCCGTCAAGGTCCCCATCACGGGGCCGTACACGCTCGCCTCGTGGAGCTTCAACGAGGCCTACGAGACCGAGGCCGACCTCGCCTACGACCTCGCCGACCTCGTCAACGAGGAGATTGAGAAGCTCGTCGCCGCCGGCGCGCGCTACATCCAGATCGACGAGCCCGCGCTCGCGACGACGCCCGACGACCACGCCATCGTCGGCGAGTGTCTCGACCGCATCGTCGCCGACCTCCCCGACGACGTCCGCATCGGCCTCCACGTCTGCTACGGGGACTACTCGCGCATCTACCCCGAAATCAACGACTACCCCATCGACGAGTTCGACGTCGAACTCGCGAACGGCGACTACGAGCAGATCGACGTCTTCACCGACCCCGAGTTCGGGCCCGACCTCGCGCTCGGCGTCACCGACGCCCACGTCGCCGAAGTCGAGTCCGTCGCCGAAATCAAGGAGAACATCCTCGAAGGCCTGAAGGTCGTGCCGCCGGAGAAACTCACCGTCAGCCCCGACTGCGGGCTCAAACTCCTGCCGCGCGACGTCGCCTACGGCAAGATGGAGAACATGGTGCAGGCCGCGCGCGAAATCGAAGCCGAACTCGACGCCGGCGAGATCGACGCCGAAGAAATCGCGGAATACTGATTCGTCAGTCGCTCGCCGACGTCTGACACTTCGGCGAGCAGTACCCGTTCTGCGCGGCGTTCGAGTCCTCGTACGCCTTGAACGACTCACCACAGTTCGTACAGTCGTAGGTCTCGAACGGCATACACGGGGCCGTATGCGACTCGGGGAAGTTGTCGCTTTCGGCACGACACGGTGGCGGGCGGACTGTAGAAGCTTGCTCCACCATCGAACGACCGAGTGACGGAGGACTGTCCCGAGGACGGCGACTCCTCTCTCCTGACTGAGTACGAAAGGAAGCGGGTCGGGAGGGAATTGAACTGGGCGAGATGGTCCTCGCCTCGCTCGGCTGCGACTCGCTTGCTCAATTCCCGGCCGCTTCGCTCCTCACGTAGTTCGTCGCAAAAGCGGGCCGGGAGGGAATTGAACCCCCGACCGTCTGATTAAGAGTCAGACGCTCTGCCTAACTGAGCTACCGGCCCAACGCATTCACCACTTACTGCGGGGTAGTCAAATAAGTTTCTTTCCGGGGGCGTCGTGCGTCGAGGTGGCACGCGGCGTGGGAGGCGTCTTTCGTCGGGGGGATTAAGTAACGTGGGGCGGTATCGAGGCCTAACATGAGTAGCCGGGCTACGATTTCGTCCATGTCGACGTACGCCATCCTCGGCTGTGGGAGCGTCGGGCACGCGGTGGCCGAGGAGCTCGTCGAGCGGGGGAAAGACGTGCTCATCGTCGACAAGGACGAGTCCCGGGTGGAGGCGCTGCGCGATCAGGACCTGAACGCGCAGGCGCACGACATCCGTGACGAGGAGGTCGCGGACCTCGTCTCCGAGCGCGACGTCGTGCTCGTGATGGCGTCGGACGTCGAGGCGAACGAGGCGGCGGTGCGGAACATCCGCGCGCGCAACGACGAGCAGTTCCTCGTGGTGCGCGCGAGCGACCCCGTCTCGAGCGACGAACTCACCGACCTCGGCGCGGACGTCGTCGTGAATCCGTCGTCGGTCATCGCGGACGCGGCGCTCCACGCGCTGGAGTCGGGCGAACTCGAGTACAAGGCCCGCCAGCTCGCGGACGTCATCGAGACGACGACCTCCCGGATGGCCATCGTCACGCACGACAACCCGGACCCGGACTCGATTGCCGCGGCGGCGGCGCTCCAGTCCATCGCCGAGCACCTCGGTATCGAGGCGGACATCCTCTACTTCGGCGAGATCGGCCACCAGGAGAACCGGGCGTTCGTGAACCTCCTCGACATCGAGTTGACGCCGTACGACGACGTCGACATCGACGAGTACGACACGGTGTCGCTCATCGACCCGGCGAAGGCGGGCGAGATGCAGGTCGAGGGGTCCATCGACATCTTCATCGACCACTACGAGGCCTCCGGCGAGGTGGACGCGGAGTTCGTTGACGTCCGCCCGAACGTCTCCGCGACGTCGACGATTCTCACGAAGTACATCCAGGAGTTCGACCTCTCGGTCTCACAGGAGGTGGCGACGGCGCTCCTCTACGGGATTCGCGCGGAAACGCTCGACTTCCGACGCGAGACGACGCCCGCGGACCTGACGGCCGCCGCCTACCTCTACCCGTTCGCGGACCACGACGTCCTCGAGCAGGTGGAGTCGCCGAACATGAGTCCGGAGACGCTAGACGTGCTCGCGGAAGCCATCACGAACCGTGACGTCCAGGGGAGCCACCTCGTCTCGGATGCGGGCTTCATCCGGAACCGGGACGCGCTCGCGCAGGCCGCCCAGCAACTCCTCAATCTGGAGGGCATCACGACGACGGCGGTGTTCGGCATCGTCGACGACACCATCTATCTCGCGGCACGCTCGAAGGACATCCGGATGAACATCGGGAAGGTCCTCCAGGACGCCTTCCGCGACATCGGCGAGGCGGGCGGGCACTCCACGCAGGGCTCGGCGGAGATTCCGCTCGGCATCTTCACGGGCATCGAGACGTCGGAGGAGAACCGCGAGACGCTCCTGCGGCTGACGGAGGAGGCGGTGAAACGCAAGTTGTTCAACGCGATGGGCGTCGACCAAGAGGCGACGTCGTCCTCGCAGAACGGCGGCAGTTAGACGAGCGCGCTCTCTTCTTCGGAGGTGGTCTTCAGTCGTTCGACGACGTCGTTGATGAGGATGACGTCGCCGACGGCGCGCACCCAGCGATAGGGGACGATGACGCCGCGCCGGCCGGTGTCGTAGTTCTCGAAGAGTTCGGGGTTGAGTTCGCCGAGCGCGAGGCCGTTGACGACTTCGGCGTCGAGGTCGAGTCGGATGTCCTCGACTTCGCCGACGAAGACGCCGTTGTTCGAGTAGACTTCCCGGCCGACGAGCGTCGTGATTTCCTGCGGGGTCTCGTCCATGTCCGTGGCGAACGGTGCGCCGCCTCTTAAGTGTTGGAGCTATCCGGGCCGTCGAGCAGGTCGCCGAGGACGCGGAGGGCGGCGGCCATGTCCGGGGGCGCGCGCCCGAGGCTGACCCGAACCGCGTCCTCGTCGTCGAAGAAGCGCCCGGGGACGAGCAGGAGGCCGTTCTCCCACGCGTCCTCCTGGAGTTCGTCGACGTCGTGGCCTTCGACGCCGAGGAAGGCGAAGGTGCTGCCGGGCGCGACGAAGCCATCGAGGTCGTCGCGCTCCGCGACGAAGTCGGCGAGCAACTCGGTGTTCTCCTCGAGCATCGAACGCTGCTCGGCGACGATGTCCTCGAGGTGGTGGAACGCGCGCATCCCGTAGGCCCGCGCGACGTCGGAGACGGCGGGGACGTGGTGGGAGACTTCGCGGGCGCGCTCGACGAACTCGGGGTCGGCGATGAGCCACCCAACCCGTAGGTCGCCGAGGCCGAGGAACTTGGTGAGCGACCCGGTGACGACGGCGCCCTCGATTCCGGCGGCGGTGGGGCCGCCGATGCCGCCCTCGGTCGTCTGCTCCTCGGTGACGAACGGCGCGTATACCTCATCGACGAGGAGGCGGGCGTCGTACTCCCCTGTGAGGTCGGCGACGTCCGCGAGCGTCTCGCGCTCGGCGAGCCGGCCCGTGGGGTTGTGCCGGTTCGTCACGGTGACGAGCTCGGTGTCCTCGGTGAGTGCCTTCTCGACGCGCGCGGGGTCGAGTCGGAATTCGTCCTCGCGGAGGAAGCGGTCGACGGCGGCGCCGAACGCCTTCGGGGTGCGCCGGTGTGGCTCGTAGCCGGGTTTCTCGACGAGCGCGCGCCGCCGGTCGTCTTCCTCGCGCTCGCTCTCGGGGTCGGCGTCGAGCGCGGTGGCGGTGGCGAGGAAGTTGGCGTGGCTGGCGCCGGCGGTGACGAGGACGCACTCGGGGTCGACGCCGTATTCGCCCGCGATCTGCATCTCGAGCGTCGCGCCGACCGGCGGGTCGTCGCGGCCCTCGAGGGCGGGCGGCGTGGTCGACGGGCGGTCTTCGGTGACGCCGCGGAGGTCGGTAGACCCGAGGTCGTACATCGCGACGTCGGGCCGTCCCTGCATCCACTCGAGATACTCGATATGGGGGAACACGTCGCGGGGTTCACGCCGGGCGAGTAAAGCCGTTGTCGCTCCGGCCTACTCTTCCCGGAACGCATAGGGGGCGTTCGTGGCGTCGAGGACGAGCAGGGAGTGATAGCGGAGGTAGGCGGTGGCGGGACCGCGCACGCAGACGAGGAAGACGACGCTGCCGACGGCGGCGACGAGGAGCGCGGCGACGCCGGCGAGGAAGCCGGCCTGTCCGCCGACGACGGTGAGGCCGTACGCGGCGGCGAACGGCAGGACGAAGGCTCCGACGACGACGCTGGCGGCGACGGCGTACGCGATGCCCAGACAGACACGCACGAGGACGTAGACGGCGACCTGCTCGGCGTCGGCGACGAGCGCGGGCTGGAGCGCCCGCCATCCCTCGAGGACGCCGTAGCCCTCGCGGTGCATGAGCGGGACGACGAACGAGGAGGTGAGCGCGGAGACGAGGAGGACGGCGAGGACGAGGCCGCCGACGACGGGGACGAAGACGAGCGCGACGAGGAGGCCGGTAATCGAGCCGGCGCTCGCGGCGCCGATGACGCCCGTGAGGAGCGCGACGAGCGGGACGACGACGACGGCGCCGAGGACGAGACGGAACCCGAAGAGCCGGAGGCCGGGGCCGAGCGCGCGGCCGACGGCGGGGAGAATCGGGGTGCCGCGCTCCTCGACGAACGTGACGAGGGCGAACTCGCAGGCGGAGGCGAGCACGCCGAGCAGGACGACGAGGACGGCGGCGGTGGCGAGGAAGGCGAGCGTTCGCGGCGTATCGAATGCGGGGTGGAGCGAGGGCGCGCTCGCGACGTTCAGCGGGACGCTCCCGAGGCCGACGCCGGGCGGCCGGACGGACGCCCCACCCGCGAAGAGCGCGAGGAGCGCGAGGCGCGCCCAGACGGCGGGCGTGACGGGTCGGAGGAGGTCGCTCGTCTCCGCGTACGCCCGGCGGAGGACGGCGACCGCGTACCACGACGACATACCTCTACAGTCCCGTCGGGGGCGGTAAAAGTGCGACGGCAAGCGACCGGCCTACAGGTTCTCGGCGTCGACGCTGACGCGCAGGTCGAGCGCGAGTGGCCCGCCTGCGTCGGCGGGGCGTGCGAGCAGCGGGTTGACGTCGAGTTCGGCGATGGCGGGGAAGTCCGCGACGAGCGCCCCGAGGCGTTCGAGACACTCGCGGAGCGCGGCCTCGTCGACGCTCGCCCGGCCGCGCGCCCCGCGCAGCAGCGGCGCGGCGTCGAGTTCGTCGACCATCTCGCCGGCCTCCTGCTCGCTCACGGGTGCGACGCGGAAGGTCGTGTCCTCGAACACCTCGACGAACACACCACCTAAGCCGAACATGAGGAGCGGGCCGAACTGCGGGTCGCGCGTCGCCCCGAGGATGGTCTCGACGCCCGCCTCGGTGTCGACGCGCTCCTGCACGTGGACGCCGAGGACGGTCGCGTCCGGGTCGTGCGAGCGCGCGCGGTCGAGGAGCGTCTCGTAGGTGGCCGCGACCTCGTCTTGGGGGACGCCGACTTCGACGCCGCCGATGTCTGACTTGTGGGTGATGTCCGGACTGACGATTTTCATGACGACGTCGTCGCCGAGGTCGGCGGCTATCGAGGCGGCGTCGTCGGGCGAGTCGGCGACGCCGCCCGCGGGCGTCGGAATGCCGTAGGCGTCCAGCAGCTCCATCGCCTCGACGCCGAGCTGGCCGGAGTCGTAGTCGGCGGCGCGCTCGAGGACGGCGCGGGCGCGTTCACGGTCGACGTCGAACTCGCGGGGTGCCTCGTAGTCGCGCTCGCGGACGGCGGCGTACTCGGCGAGGGCGTCGAGGCTATCCACCGCCCGCGCGGGGTCGAAGTAGTTCGGGATGCCGGCGGCCTCGAGCGTCTCCTCGGGCGCATCGACGCGCTCGCCGCCCATCAGGCAGGCGACGACGGGTTTGCCGTGCTCGCGCTGGCAGTCGACGATGGACTCGGCGAGGGCCTCGTAGTCGAGGACGGTCGTCGGGGCGGCGACGACGACGGCGGCACCCACGCCGCCGTCCGCGAGCACGGCGTCGAGCGCGCCCTCGAAGCGCGCGACGTCGGTGTCGCCGATGACGTCCACGGGGTTGTGGACGTTCGCGTTCGCGGGGAGCGAGTCGGAGAGCCTCTCTTGGGTGTCCTCGCCGAGCGTCACCATCGAGAGCCGGGAGTCGCCGACGGCGTCCGTCGCCATCACGCCGGGGCCGCCCGCGTTCGTCACGACGGCGACACCCTCGTGCTCCGGGACGGGGAGGCCGTCGAGTGCGCGCGCGAAGTCGAAGAGCTCCTGCACGCTCTCGGCGCGAACCACGCCCGCCTGCGCGAAACCGGCCTCGTAGGCAGCCTCGCTCCCCGCGAGCGCGCCCGTGTGGCTGGACGCGGCCCGTGCGCCCGCGCCCGTCCGTCCGGACTTCACGGCGACGACGGGCGTGTGTTCGGTCACCTCGCGGGTCGTCTCGATGAACGCGCGGCCGTCGACGACCGACTCCAGGTAGGCGAGGACGACGTTCGTCCCCTCGACGGCGGCGAGGCGTTCCACGAAGTCCGTCTCGTCGGTCGCGGCCTTGTTCCCGAGGCTGACGACGTCCGAGAAGCCGAAACCCTCGTCGGCCGCCCAGTCGAGGACGGCGGTGACGAACGCGCCCGACTGGCTCATGAACCCGACGGAGCCGGGGCGCGCCATCGTCGGCCCGAACGTCGCGTTCAGCCCGGAGCGCGTGCTCATCACGCCGAGGCAGTTCGGCCCGACGAGCGTCAGGCCGTACTGCTCGGCGAGGTCGGCGAGTTCGCGCTCGCGCTCGGCGCCCTCGGCGCCCGCCTCGCTGAACCCGGCGGTAACGACGACGACGTTCGGGACGCCCGCCTCGCCCGCGTCGGCGACGACGTCCGCGACGCGCTCCGGGGGGACGACGACCACGGCGAGGTCGACGCGGCCGGGGACGTCCGTGAGGCGGTCGTAGCACGTCCTCCCGAGGACGCTGTCGTGTTTCGGGTTCACGGCGACGACGTCGCCGTCGAACGACGCGAGGTTCGTCAGGATGGAGCGCCCGACCGACCCTTCGCGCCCTGTCGCGCCGACGACCGCGACGCGCTCCGGGGCGAACAGGCCGTCAGGAGCGGCGTCCCGTCGCGTGCCCGACCTCGCGTCCGTGTCCGCGTCTGCGTCTTCCGTCACACTCGCCATCTCTCCCGGCGCGCGCTTAAGCGTCGGGGCGGGGTCCCGACCCGTGAGAGCCGGCGGTCAGCCCTAAGTCCCGGAGTCGTCTAGGGTCACGTAATGGTCGCCTTCGAGGCGCTGGCCTTCGTCTTCCTCGCGGGGCTGGTCACGGACCTCGCGACCGGGCTCGGCGCGCTCCCGTTCTTCTACGTCGACGAGGTTTCGGACCGCTGGACGGTGGCGCTCTGGGGCGTCGCCTCTGGCATCATGCTCGCGGCGTCGTTCTTCGGCCTCGCGCGCGAGGGCCTCGCCTACTCGAGCGGGTTCCCGACGCTCCTCGTCGCCGGCGTCATCGTCGGCGTCGTCCTCGTCGAGGCGTCCGACCGCCTGCTCGACAGGCTCCAGCTCGCCGACGGCGAGGGCGCGCTCAGCCCCGACGTCGACCCGGCGGCTATCGCGTCGGGTGACTGGCGGACGCTCGTGCTCGTCCTCGGCGTGCTCACCGTCCACTCCTTCCCGGAGGGCGTCGCCGTCGGCGTCTCCTTCGCCGAACTCGGCCTCGCGTCGGGCGTGCCGATTTTCGGCCTGACGGTGCCACCGCTCGCCGTCCTGATGACCGTCGCCATCAGCGTCCACAACATCCCGGAGGGGCTCGCGGTGAGCATCCCGCTGAAGGCGATGGACGTCGGCGAGTGGCGGATGGTCGGCGCCGCCGTCTTCTCCAGTCTCCCGCAGCCGATCGGTGCCGTCGTCGCGTTCGCCTTCGTCCGTCTCGCGCGCGCCTTCCTCCCGTTCGGATTCGGGTTCGCCGCCGGCGCGATGGTCTACCTCGTGCTCACCGAGTTCGTCCCGGATGCCCTTGAAGCCGGACGGGACCTCCCCCATCGCGGGATTCTCCCGTTCCTCGCCGGCGTGCTCGCCGGCGTGGCGGTGATGGTCCCGCTGCTGTTCATCCACGTCGGTCCGTAAGGGCGACGGCGGATGTCGCCGCGACGCCGGTCGGGCGAGCACTACACGTGTGGGGTCACGAGCACCGTCCTCGGCGCCGTCGCCGTGATGGCGTGCACGTGGCTGGTGCTCGAACTCGTCCGGGAGTGGCGACTCGGCGGGTTCGCCGTCGGGTCGAAAACGGATCGGGTCGCTCAGTCGCCCTTCACGTAGCGCTCGTAGGCCGACCGGAACTCGCCTTCCGCCTCGGTGAGTTGGTCCCACTCGTCGAGCCCGCGCTCCTCGCGCGTGCCCTCAACGGTGTTGTCGAGGACGAACGCGACGAGGCCGCCGACGGCCATCCCGGTGCCGCCGACGACGTAAATCGTGTCGGAGACGACCTTCAGGCCGAGGAGCCAGCCGACGACCGGCGTGCTTGCCATCCCCTGCTGGAAGGCGCTCGCGCTCCCGACGTTCCCCATGTAGGCGGGGAGCGCGAGGCCGAGGAAGAGCGCGATGCCGATGATGAAGACGTTCCGCGAACTGTCGAGGTCGACGTGCTTCAGGTTCGAGAGGCCGACCGCGGCAATCTGGCCGAACATCGCGATGTAGAGGCCACCGACGATGGGGTCGGGAATCGTCGTGATGAGTGCGCCGAAGTAGCCGACGAAGCCGACGACGAGCATGAGGAGCGCGCCGATCTGGATGACGTAGCGGCTCGCGACGCCCGTCAGGCCGATGGCGCCGATGTTCTCGGAGTAGGACGTCGAGCCGTTCCCGGTGCCCATGACTCCCGCGAAGACGGACGCGAGCCCCTCCATGCCGATGCCGTGGTCGATGCGGCGTGCGGAGGGCGCGCGCTCGCCGGCGAGGCGCGCGACGGCGTGGTAGTCGCCGAAGGACTCGATCATCGAGGCGAGGACGCCCGCGAACATCCCGATGATGAAGGACGTCTGGAAGGTCGGCATCCCCCACTGGAGGGGCATCGGCACCTGAATCAGGCTGGCGTTCGCGACAACGGAGAAGTCGACGAACGCGGGTGACCCCGAGGCGATGACGCCGGTGAGGGAGAGCACGGCGGCGATGGCCCACGCGGCGACGATGCCGAGCAGGACGGGGTAGAGCCGGAAGACGCGGTGCGTGTCGTCGAGGTACTGGCTGAACGCGACGATGAGGAGGACGGTGAGGCCGACGAGCCACCACGCCTGCGTCGACGTGACGACCTGTGGGGCGCTGAAGAGCGAGAGCCCGATGAGCGCGATGGTGGGCGCGATGACGACGGGCGAGAGGTACTGTTTGAGCCACCCCATGACGCCGAGATACCCCATGACGAACTCGACGACTCCGCCGACGATGACCGCGCCCTGCAGGGCGAGGATGGCCTGCTGCCAGTTTCCGGTGCCGACGAAGCCGATGATGGCGATGGCGGGGGCGAGCATCGAGAACGTCGCGCCCTGCACGATGGGGTAGCGGTTCCCGAACGTCGTCTGCAGCAGGGTGCCGACGCCGGAGACGACGAAGAACGTCCCGACGTAGAGGGGGATGTACTGGTCGGGCATCCCCATCGCCGCCGCGAGCGCGAGTGGGACGGCGATGTTCGCGCCGACCATCGTGAGGTAGTGCTGGAGGCCCAGCAGCGCGGACTCACCCGTCGGCGGGCGCTCGTCGATGCCGTACTCGACGTCGCTCGACTGTTCGACCGACTCGGTCCCGGGCTGGCCCGCCAACCCTTCCGGCGGCGCCTCCGGGTTCTCGTCTCCTGTCATGCGTGCCTCTGTTCACGCAGTGAGTGCCCGCGACGCGGCATAAGGGTATTCGTGTCGGCCGTCCTCGTCGCGTGGGACCACACCGCTCTTGTCGGTAGACTGGCTACTCTCGCGGCGATGGCCGACCCTACTGTCGCCGCCTGCCAGCACGCCGTCGTGGACGCCGACCCGGACGCGAACGTCGCGACGGTCCGCGAACGCCTCGCCGACCTGCCCGTGCGCGTCGACGTGGCGGTCTTCCCCGAGTACGGCCTCACGGGCTTCGACGCGGACGACCCTGACGAGTGCGCTATCGCACGCGACGGCGCCGAACTCGCGGCGGTCGAGGCCGCCGCGGCCAGCCACGACGTCGCCGTCCTCGTCGGGTTCCTCGAACGCGCCGGCGACGCCTACTACAACACGCTCGCGTACGTCGCGCCGGACGGCGAGCGCACCCACTATCGCAAGCGCAACCTCTGGGGCGACGAGGCGGCCGTCGTCACGCCGGGTGAGGAGCGCGTCGTCGTCGAGACGCCCGCCGGCCCGACTGGTCTCCTCACCTGCTACGACCTGAACTTCGTCGGGGAGAGCGCGGCGTTCACCGAGCGGGCCGTCGACGCGCTCTTCGTGCCGGGCGCGTGGCCGGCGGCGCATGCGGCGAACTGGGACCTCCTCCTGCGGGCGCGGGCGCTCGACGGCGTGCGCTGGGTCGTCGGCTGTGGGCGGACGGGTGAGAACGCGCACGGCCGCTACGCGGGTCGCTCGGCGGTCGTCCGACCCGACGGCACCGTCGGCGCGCGCCTCGGGCGGGGCGAGCGGGACCTCGTCGCGACGCTCGATGGCGACGTGCTGGCCGAGCAACGCGACCTCGTGGGCGTCCCCTGAGCGGTGAGCCACCACGCTGTAGTGGATTGCGGGCACACTCGCGAGTATGTCCGACGACGTTGACGTCGAAGTCGAGGTAGAGGTCGAAATCGACCGGGACGAACTCGAAGTCGAACTCGGCTCCTCGCGGGAGGCCGAGGCGGAACTGGAGGTCGCCGGCGCGGAGGTCGAGGTCGAAATCGAGGTCGAGCGCCACGGCGAACCCGAGGTGGAGCACGAAGGCGAGGACGAGGAGCACGAAGCGTCCGAACCGGAGGAGACCGAGTCCGAGGGCGACGACATCGAGGTCGGGGAGATGGAGGAAGCCGAGAGCGAGGAAGAGTCTGCAGCGTCCGAGGACTGACGCCTTAGAGCGCGAGCCAGCCGGTCGAGAAGCCGAGGTCGGGGACGTGCCAGCGCTGTTTCGCCCGCCCGTCGTAGTCGACCTCGACGACGGCATCGAAGGCGTCGCCGAGTTCGTCGATGGGTGCGGCGTGGACGTCCGCGGAGAGGTGTGCGTGACACATCCCGTCGTGTGCGAGGACGACGTCGCGGACGTCGTGGAGGAACTCGTGGACGGCCTCGGTGCCGTCGTGTGCGAGCAAATCGTCGAGGGTGTCGACGCAGACGCGGAGTTCACCCGGGTCGAGTCCGCCGGCGCGGGCGTCGAGTCGCCCGATCTCGTCCTCGACGCCGTCGGCGAGCGCGTCGAGGCCCCCCCGGATGTCCGCGCTGGGGACGCGTGCGGCGAACGAGTCCGTGTCCGGGCCGCTCGGACCGCCCGACCCCATCGAACTGTCGGCGGTGACGCTTCGGGCCTCGGTGTGATAGCGGAGGACGCCGGTGTCCGCCGGGTCGCCGTGCTTGCCGAGGCTCGTTCCGGGGTGGTCGCTCGCGTCGCTCTCGGTGAGGACGAACAGCCGTTCGCGCTCGGTGAGCAGTTCGTCGCCGAGCATCCGCCGGCAGGCGGCGGCCGCCGCGTCGTGGTCGGGCGGCGTGACGAGCAACAGCATACAGCCGTCGCGTTTGAGAGCCCCGAGCCTGTCGGTGAACGCCGACACGCCCTCGGTCGTGTCACCCTCCATCTCTGCTCCCATAGATATAAATTTACACACGAACGCAGAGGATAAATAGGTTGTCCCCGCGGACGCGACGCCCGAAAAATAACGCGCGGTCGAGTCTCGGCAATCGGCCCCGCCTCCACTACCCCTTTTTTCGGCGCGCAGATAGATGGGGACGATGGCAGACCTCTTCGACTCTCTCACGCTCCGCGAGACGGAGCTCCCCAACCGCCTGATGGTCTCCCCGATGTGTCAGTACTCCGTGGACGACCGCGACGGCGTCGCGACGCCGTGGCACCACGTCCACCTCGGCTCCCGCGCCGTCGGCGGTGCCGGCCTCGTCATGGTCGAGGCCACCGCCGTCGAAGCGCGCGGCCGCATCACCCCCGAGGACCTCGGCCTCTGGAACGACGAGCAGGCCGACGCCCTCGAACGGACCACCGAGTTCATCAAGAGTCAGGGCTCCGTCCCCGGCATCCAGCTCGCCCACGCCGGCCGCAAAGCCTCCAAGTCCCGCCCGTGGGAGGGCAGCGAACCCCTCCAGCCCGACGAGGGCGGCTACGAGGTCGTCGCGCCCAGCGACAAGCCGTGGCCCTACGAGAAGGAAGCCCCGCCGACGAAGAAGATGGACGAGGACGACATCGCGGGCGTCATCGAGTCCTTCCGCGACGCCGCCGAACGCGCGCTCAACGCCGGCTTCGAGGTCGCCGAAGTCCACGGCGCACACGGCTACCTCCTCCACGAGTTCCTCTCCCCCGTCACCAACGACCGCGACGACGAGTACGGCGGGAGCTTCGAGAACCGCGCGCGCCTGATTCGTGAAGTCACCGAAGCCGTCCGGGACGTCTGGCCGGACGACAAGCCCGTGTTCGTCCGCCTCTCCGGCACCGACTGGTTCGACGACCGCGACTCGTGGACCGTCGAACAGTCCGCCCGCCTCGCCGACGTCCTCCACGAGGCCGGCGCCGACCTCATCGACGTCTCCTCCGGCGGTATCGCCCCCGACTCCTATCCCGACCAGGTCGGCCCGAACTACCAGCTCGCGCTCGCCGAGCACGTCCGCGAGAACGCCGAGAGCGACGTCCGCGTCGGGACCGTCGGCGGCGTCACCACGCCCGAGCAGGGCGAAGCCATCGTCGCGAACGAGCGCGCAGACCTCGTCATCGTCGGCCGCGAATTCCTCCGCGACCCCTACTTCGGCCTTCACGCCGCCGACGAACTCGGCGCGCTTGAGGACGAGATGGTGCCCAACCAGTACCTCCGGGGCTTCAACGAGCGCCTCTGACGCGCCGGTAACCCTTTCCTCGCGGGCGTCCCTCTCCCCCGTATGCCCGTGCCCGAGTGCCGTCCTGTCCCCGACTCCCGACTCGCAGAGTGCCAGGCGTACGCCGCCTCCGGATTCGCGCCCGAGAACGTCCCTCTCGCTTCCTCTCTCGGGGTAGGAGTCTGAGATGGCCGACCACGAACACGACGACGCGGACGCGGAGTTGGCCGAGCGCGTCGCCGCACTCGAACGCGCCGTCGAGCGTCTCGAAGAACGCGAGCGCGAGCGAGGACACGGCCGCGATATTCCCCGCGGGCCGCTCGGCCTGCCGCGCCCGCCGACCCCGCGCGAAGCCATCGAATTCGCCACCGAGGACGCGATTCCGGCCGCCGTCGCGGTGCTCGACGCGCAGCTGCGCGCGCTCGAAGCCCTCCGCTCCGCGCTCCGCCTCCTCGAACCCGGGCTTCGCGCGGCCGAGTCGGGAGACAGACGGGAGCGGGACGCGGACGCACGCCGGGAGACGCTCGCCCGCCTCGACGCCGCCATCGACGACCTACGTGCGGCCGCGAGCGGCGACGCCCTCCCGTCGGACCGGACGGCGCGCGACCTGCTCACCGAGGCGCGCGAACTCACCGCCGACCTCGAAGCCGAAGTCGAGGCGGCGCGCGAGGCGCGTGAAGCCCGCGAGACCGAGCGGCGCGAGGCCGCCGAGCGCGAACGTCGGGCGGACCGCGAGGAGCGCGCCCGCCGTGTCGAGGACGAACTCGACGTGCTCCGTGAGGAGTACGACGATGGGGAGGACGACACGAGCGGCGATGCCGACGAGGAAGGTGACGACGGCGACGGCGAGCGCCCGTCGGGGTGAGGACCGCGCCTTTTGGGCGCTCGTCGGGTATACTCGCGTATGACCGAGCGCGACACCGACGGGGCGAACGACGACGACCGGCCGGACGGCACCGTCGAGCGCTTCGTCGTGGACGTCCAGCGGCGCGTCGAGGCGTACAACGACCGACTCGACGACGACCCGTCGCCCGCGACCTACGTCCCACCGCTCGACCCGCTCTTCGATTGGTTGGAGCGGCGGACGAACGCCCTCCGCACGCGCGTCGTCGAGGACGGGGGTGAGGACGCGTGAGCGTTCTCGAAGCGCTGCGCGACCGCTACGATGACCTCCGCGAGTGGTGGTCGCTCGACATCGATACCGACGACGATGACGACGGCGACGACGGTGGCCTGCTCGCCTTCGACGGCGGCGACTCCGATTCGGACGACGATGATGACGACGACCCGGACGATGACGACGAGGACTCGGACGGCAACGGGGACGGCGACTCCGATAGCGACGACGACAGCGATTCGGACGGCGACGACGATAGTGACTCGGGCGACGATGACGAGGACGGCGACGTCGACGCGGACGAGGACGACGAACCCGACAGCGATGACGATGACGAGGACGACGGCGATGGCGATGGCGACTCCGATGCAGATCGCGACGACGACGAGGACGAAGACAGCGATTCGGGCGACGACGACGCGGACGGCGACGTGGATGCGGACGAGGACGACGAACCCGACAGCGACGACGATGACGAGGACGATGACTCGGACAGCGACGAAGACAGTGACTCCGACGAGTCGTCTGGAAGCGACCGTGAAACCGCCGCTGACGGCGGCTTCTCCAAGGACGAGTTCGAAACCGTCCCCGAGGACGAGGAGGACGAGGAGACGTCGCACTCACTCACGCCGGACGACGCCGACCTGACGTCGCCCGCGGAGACGGCGGACGACGCGGCGGGCGACGCGTCGAGCGAGGACGCCTCGAGTAGTGCAACCGTGAGCGACGACACGCCCGCGGAGGACGCGTCCGGCGACGCGGGCGACGACGGGGGGAGCGCGGGATTCCTCTCCGGCGCCCTCAGCGGTGTGACTGGCGGGAATGACGACACAGCACAATCGAACGCCGCCGAGACCGACGAACCCGCCGATACGTCCGCCGACGCGGCGAAAGGCAGCGATGCCGGTCGGTCGAACGGCGACATGGGGACGACGAACACCGAGAGCGCCGGCGAATCGGGCGATGGCACCGACGCGTCGACCGGCGGTACTGACGCGGCGAGCGGCGAGCCGGCCGGTAAGTCCGGCAATTCGGACACCGGAACCGCCGGCTTCGTCAAGGACCAGTTCACGCGGACCGCCACGCCCGACGACGCCGACACATCGCTGCGTCCCGAGACGGACGACGACGGGAACGACAACGACGAAGCGGACCCGGACGACGACGATTCCGACGCGCCGGACGAACCTGACGAGCCCGACGAATCGGGTGACGGCAGCGACGAGGACGAATCGGACGATGACGACCCGGACGAACCCGACGAGCCGGACCCCGACGAGTGAGCGCGCGTTACGCGTCCTCGGCGGGTGCGAACCGGTAGCCGTCCCACTCCTGACTCTCCGCCTCGCGGATGCCTGCCTCGGGGTCGCGCAGTTCCTCGCAGTAGACGGGCGTCACCGCGGTCCCGCTCTCGACGGGCTCGGTGAGTTGGCCGAGCGCGCGCACCGTCTCGCCCTCGACGTCGAACTCGATGATGCCGAGGTGGTTCGGCTCGCGGACGCCGGGCGGCGTCGCGGTGCTCGTCGTCCACGTGACGACCTCGCCAACCTCGTCCGTGAGGTCGACCGTGTCGGTCTGTTCTTCGCCGCACTCCGGGCAGACCGTGTGTGCGGGATACGTGACGTGACCGTTCGGACAGCGGTAGGCGTCGAAGCTCATGACGTGGCCTCCAGAATCGTGGTCGTGACGCAGTTCCCGAACCCGCCGACGTTGCAGGCGAGGCCGACGTCCGCGTCGACCTGCCGTTCGCCCGCGCTGTCGGTGAGTTGCTGGTGAATTTCATAGACCTGTGCGACGCCGCTCGCGCCGAGCGGATGGCCCTTCGACTTGAGGCCGCCCGAGGTGTTCACGGGCAACTCGCCGTCTCGTGCCGTGATCCCCTCGCCGGCGGCCTTCCAGCCCTCGCCCTTCTCGAAGAAGCCGAGGTCCTCGCTCTGGAGGACTTCGAGGATGGTGAACATGTCGTGGAGTTCCGCGACCTCGACGTCGTCGGGGCCGAGACCGGCCATCTCGTAGGCGTCCTCGGAGGAGTCGACGACGCCGCCCATCACGGTGGGGTCCTCGCGCTCGTGGACGACGTGGGTGTCCGTCGCGCCGCCGATGCCCGAAATCACGGTGTAGTCGTCCGTGTACTCTGCCGCGACCGACTCGGGGCAGAAGAGCAGCGCGGCGCTCCCGTCCGTAATCGGGCAGAAGTCGTAGAGGCGCAGGGGGTCGGCGACGATGGGCGACTCCAGCACCGTCTCCTCATCGACCTCCTTCCGGAACTGGGCGTGTGGGTTGTCCACGCCGTTCTTGTGGTTCTTCACGGCGATTTTCGCGAGCGACTCACGGGGCGCGTCGTACTTTTCCAAATAATGGCGCGCAGTCATCCCCGCGAAACTCGGGAGCGTGACGCCGTGCTTGTACTCGACGGGGTGGGTGAGCGAGGCGATGACGTCCGTCGCTTCGGCGGTCGTGCGGTGTGTCATCTTCTCGCCGCCGACGAGCATCGTCAACTCGCTCGCGCCCGACGCGACGGACTGCCAGGCGGCGTAGACGCCGGCACCGCCGGAGGCGCTCGTCTGGTCGACGCGCTGCGTGTAGGCACCGAGCGCGCCGAGGTCGTGGGCGAGGGCGTTCGGAACGCCGGTCTGGCCCTCGAACTCGCCGCTCGCCATGTTCGAGACGTAGAGGTGATCCAACTCGCTCGCGTCGACGTCCGCGTCGGCGAGACAGGCCTCGCCGGCCTCCGCGAGCAACTCGCGGACCCAGGCGTCGCGCTGTCCGAACTGGGTCATCGACGCGCCGATGACGGCTACCCGATCCATATTCGCCCTCTCTCGGAGGCGACCCTTGAGCGTTCGGTTCCGCCGTCGCTCGCTCCGCTCGCCCTGGTGACACCGACGTCACCCGCTAACCTCGCCGTCCGCGAGGGTTTATCCGGTTCGCACACGAATCAGGTAACACGACGATACTCCATGACCGACGACTCAGACATCCCCGTCACCGCAGAACTCCCCGACAGCGCGATGCACATGACTGGCGTCGACCACATCACCCTCATCGGGTCGAACGAGGAGGACACCGTCGCGTTCTACCGCGACATCCTCGGGATGCCCCTCGTGTTGCGCCAGCCGAACCTCGACGCCCCCGAAGTCACTCACCTCTTCTTCGACACGGGTGACGGGCGCATCCTCACGTTCTTCGTCGAGGAGTCGCGCGAGTCGAACCCCCAGCCCCAGCGCGTCGGCATCGGCGGCGTCCACCACCTCGCGTTCAGTTTCGACCCCGAGGACTTCGAGGAGGTCCGCGAGGGCTTAGAGGAGAACGGCCACCGCTACAGCGTCTTCGACCGCGGGGTCTTCCACTCGCTCTACACGCGCGACCACAACGGCCTCACCATCGAACTCGCCGCCGATAAGTTCGACATCCCCGACGACCGGCGCGGCGAAGTGCTCGCGCGCACCCACGCGAACCGCGTCGCCGACGGCGCCGAGTACGCCCAGGAGGAGCACATGGTCGACGCCCTCGAAGAACTCGGCCTGCCCGTCGAGCGCGCCGACCTGCCCGACGCCGCGTCCGGGTCCAGCGGGCTCTGAACGGCGCGAAACCCACTCCTCCGCAGGCCGTCACGGCGTCCCGTTCGACACCACTGTGAGTTGGTCCGCCGCGTCTTCGACGGGCGACGTCGTCGTCGAGACGCTCGGCGACGCGGACTCCCGTCTTGACGTCGCCCGCTTCGACGGTTACCCCGTCTGAGTGACCTTCTCGGCGGCCGCCTTCTCCCGGTCGTAGCGCTCGCGGGCCCACGCGTGGACGTCCGCATCGTCCGTCCAGACGACCGCGCTCAACGCCTGCGTCTCGTCGATGGCGCCGAGGCACACCTCCTCGTCCGTGAGGACGAGCGCGTAGTCGAGTTCCTCGGGGCGGACGTAGAGGTCGAAGGTCGGGAGGGCGAGCGAGCGCGCGACGTTGTCCGGGCGGACGTCGCGTTCGGCGTCGAGCACGGAGTCGGGACAGACGAGTTCGACGCTCGCGCCGTCCTCGATGCGGGCGCCGAACGCGTCGATGTAGAGCTGCGTCATCGTCGGCGAGACACAGTCGTACTGGTCGGCACCGCACTCACGGACGTGGTCCGCGAACGCCTGGGCGGCCCGGTGTGGCTGTTCGCGCGTCGCGGTCACGATGTCGGTGTCCGCGAGGCCGGCGGGCGGGAGCGGCGGGTCGAAGGGCGGCAGGTCGGCGAAGAGCGCCTCCTGCTCGTCGAGGACGCCGAACTCCTCGAGGAGGCCGAGCGCGCGCTCGACGACTCGTTCACCGACCGGGGTTAGCTGGTAGTCGCCGTCGACGCGCTCCACCCACCCTTCGTCGGCGCACGTCCGGAGACAGCGCTGTGCAGTGGCGCGCGAGACGCCGACACGGTCGGCGACGCCTCGGGGGCGGCCCGGCTCGGTGCGGAGGGAGCGGAGGACGGAGAGCCGGTTCCGCGACCCGAAGACGAAGTTCGCGGCCTCGTACGCGTCCATATCGTCGTGTAGCGCGGCAGGGACTAATTAAGGTCCCGGAGAGCGCGGACCGCCGCCGCGCACCGCGGGTGTGCACGGTATGAACAACCGTTCACGACGTAACGCTAACTACCCGCACTCCGAAGGAGACGATGGGGTAGAACGGGACGGACACTCTCGGACGTCGCCACTGCCCCCATTTCGGCGGCGTCCTCTCGCGGTGGTCTCCGTATCGGCCCTCCACCCCGTCAGTCGCGTCGCGCGTCCCGCCTCCGGCCTCCCCCACCGACGCGCGACGCGAAACTATTTGTCGAGCGAGTCAAATAGTCCGACAACTGATGGGTAGTCTGTTCCCGTTTCAGTCTGACGTCGACGCCGACACCGACGGGTCGCGTCTCCTCGGCATCGACGAGGAGGCCGCGGACGAGGTGTTCGACGCCCTCTCCTCGCGGACGGCACGCGCCATCCTCGCCGCGGTCTACGAGGAACCGCGTCCGGCCTCGGACCTCGCGGACGCCGCCGACACGTCCCTCCAGAACACCCGGTACCACCTCGACAGCCTCCGCGACGCCGGCCTCGTCACCGTCGCCGACACGTGGTACTCCGAGCGCGGCACCGAGATGAAGGTGTACGCCCCCGCGAACGACTCCGTGGTCGTGATGGCGGGCGACGAGGAGACGACGCGGAGCGCCTTCGACGCCCTGAAGCGCTTCCTCGGGAGCGTCGGCGCCATCGGCTTCGGCGCCCTCGTCGTGCAGGCCGTCGCCGCCCCCGGGACGGTCATCCCGACGATGGGGTCGGCCGGCGACGCGGACGGCACGAGCGGTGCCGGCACGACCACGACGACCACCGAGGGGTTCAGTTCGATGGACGTCGGCGAGACGACGACGCAGGTGAGTACGACGACGGCGACGCAGACGAGCACGACGATGACGTCGGGCGGCCACGCCGTCGGCCCGGTCGATCTCGTGCTCGGCCTCCTCTCCCAGCCCGGCGTCGCGTTCTTCGTCGGGGGCGTCTGCGTCCTCGGCGCGCTGGTCGCGTGGAGCCGCTGGCGCTAGGCGTCGAGGTCGCTCGCCGTCTCGTCGAGGTCCACGTCGGGGTGGAAGAGCTCCTCGACGGGACACTCGAAGAACGCCGCGAGCGCGAAGACCAACTCGACCGACGGGTCGTAGCGGTCGCGCTCGACGGCGTTGATGGTCTGTCTGGTGACGCCGACGTGCTCGGCGAGTGCGCCCTGACTGAGGCCGTGGCGCTCGCGGTAGTCGCGTAGCGAGTTCTCCATCGTCAGCCCCGCACGGCGACGGCGTAGTTGAGCGCGCCGTACGTCAGGTAGAGCGCGGCGGTGGCGAACGCGAGGGCGACGCTCCACGCCGGCCAGTCGAAATAACCGAGCCCCCACGCGACGGTGAGCGCGGGGAAGACGACGGCGGCCGTGTAGCCGAAGAGTCGGAGGGTGAGGTCGGCGGCGGTGCGGGCGTGCGCGCGGTCGCGTTCGTCGTAGAGGACGGCGTCGCTCCGGTACTGGACGGCGACGGCGCCGACCATGCCGAGCGCGTAGACGCCGACGCCGACGAGCGGCCGCCGGAGGACGGTCAGCACGCCGAGCGCGAGGCCGGCGACGACGGTGAGGCCGGTGACGAGGCGGCGCGCGGTTCGTGGGGTGAGAGTGGCGGACATTGTAAACACCTCTTTACAGTAAAGACGTCTTTACATAGTCAAATAAGTTTTCCGTCGAAAAACCGATATATGTGGCGACGCGACTTCCGGTGTGCCCGTCCTCGACCCCGCCGACCGTCCCACCGTTCTCCTCGGCCTGCTCACCTGCGCGCTCGGCGTCACGGCGGCCTTCGCCCTCCTCCGGGACGCGACGGCGCTGGCCACCGTCGCCGCGACCGGCATGGCGCTCGTCGCCGCGACGATGGCCGCCCGTAGCGTTCGCCGCGCGTCGTAACGCTCGCGTCACCACTCCCGCTGTGCGCCGCCGACGACGCAAACCGTTTCAACGCCAGTCGCCTACTCGCGTGTAGTGAGTGACGAAGCCGACAGCCCAGAGCTCTCCGTCGACGCGTTCTACGACGCGCTCGAATCGGTCGGGCGCCCCGTCGTGACGGCGGGCCGCCTCGCGAGCGTCCTCGGGTGGACGCAGGCCGACGCCAGCGACGCCCTCGACGCCCTCGCCGCCGACGAGGGCGCCGTCGAGCGGGTCGACGTCTCCAACGACCCGGTGGTCTGGTTCCCCACCGACTGGGCGCAGACGACCGAACGCGAACGCGTCGTCGTCTTCCCGGAGCACCGCGAAGTCGTCGCCGACCAACCCACGCAGTTCACGCGCGCGCAACTCGCGCAGTTCGCGACGCTCACCGACACCACCGGCGAGAACGCCTACCGCTACAAGGTACGCGCGGAGGACGTCTGGGGCGCCCCCCACGACGACCTGGAGGGATTGCGCCGCACCGTCCGACAGGCGCTCGGCGAGCACTACCCCTCGCTCGAGGAGTTCGTCGCCGACCAATGGCGGCGCGCGCGCCAGTTCCGCCTCTACACGCACGAGGAGGGCTACGTCGTCCTCGAGGCGAACACCCCGGAGATGATGGGGAACGTCGCCGAGCAGAAGCTCTCCGAGGGCACGATTCGCGCGCCAATCAGCGACACCGAGGCGTGGGTCGCCGCCGAAGCCGTCGCCACCGTCAAGCGCGAACTCTACGAGGCCGGCTACCCCGTGCAGGACGACCGGACGCTCGACGAGGGCGCCGAACTCGACGTCGAGTTGCAGCTCTCGCTGCGCGACTACCAGCGCGGCTGGGTGAAGCGCTTCGTCGAGTCCGGCTCCGGCGTGCTCGTCGGCCCGCCCGGGAGCGGCAAGACCGTCGCGTCGCTCGGCATCATGGAGTCCGTCGGGCGCGAGACCCTCATCCTCGTCCCGGGGCGCGAACTCGTCGGCCAGTGGCGCGACAGCATCCTCGAGTACACGACCCTCACGCACGCCGACGTCGGTGAGTACCACGGCGGCGTGAAGGAGGTCGGTCCCGTCACCATCGCCACCTACTCGACGGCGGGGATGGAGCGCCACCGGCGACTCTTCGACGAGAAACGCTGGGGGCTCGTCGTCTACGACGAAGCACACCACATCCCGAGCGACGTCTTCCGCCGCACCACGGACCTGCAGGCCGCCCATCGGCTCGGTCTCTCCGCGACACCCGTGCGCGGCGACGACCGCGAGACGGACATCTACACGCTCATCGGCCCGCCCATCGGCACCGACTGGGAGGCGCTCTTCGAGGCAGGGTTCGTCCAGGAACCCGAGGTCGAGATTCGCTTCGTCCCGTGGCAGGACGACGAGCACCGCTACGAGTACGCGAGCGCGGACGGCCACGAGCGCCGGATGCTCGCCGCCTCGAACCCCGCGAAGGTCGAGGAAGTCCGGCACATCCTCGAGACGCACCCGCAGGCGAAGACGCTCGTCTTCGTGGACTACATCGACCAGGGCGAACGCCTCGGCGAGGCGCTTGGCCTCCCGTTCGTCAGCGGCGAGACGCCCCACTCCCGCCGCGAGCGTATCTTCCACGAGTTCCGTTCGGGCGCGCGCGACACCCTCCTCGTCTCGCGCGTCGCCGACGAAGGAATCGACCTCCCGGACGCCGAATTGGCGGTTATCGCCTCCGGCCTCGGCGGGTCGCGCCGGCAGGGCGCACAGCGCGCCGGTCGGACGATGCGGCCCGCTGGCCGCGCGCTCGTCTACGTGCTCGCCACCCGCGGTACCGAGGAGGAGGACTTCGCGCGCAACCAGACGCGCCACCTCGCGGAGAAGGGCGCGCGCATTCGCGAGGCCGACGCCGAGGCATTTACCGACCCGAACACGAGCGAGCAGCCACGAGAAAGCGAGCAGTAGTAACACGCGAGCAACGCGACGACTGACACCCATCCCGACCCGCGTCGCCCGGACGCGAGGACGTGACCGTGTCAGCGCGCACCACTCTCGACAGTACTGACAACTACTGTATACGTCGTAGAGATGTCTAAACCCGACCCGGATACGGGGAGTTCGTTCGCCCTGTATCAGGTTCGTAACGTGCCGTACGTCCACTCATCCACCAATAATCCCGGTATTGATTTCCGTCCGGACCGTTCACCCGACGTCACCGCTCATCCGTAATCACTCTGTTGGCTGACTATTTTGGGGGCGCGGCGTGAGGCGCTGACCGTGACTGAACATTCCTTCAGCCGACGGACGTTCGTGCAGACGCTCGCCGCCGGGGCGGCGGGAAGCGCACTCCTCGGCGGCGCGGACGCCGCGAGCGCGCTCTCGTTCTCGCGCGTCGAGTCGCCGACGCAGAAATCCATCCAGGCCGTCACGATGACCGAGGAAGGCCCGTACGCTGCCGCGGGGAGCGGCGACCTCGTCGCGCGGCGCGTCGGCGGCTGGGAGCAGGGGTACGAGAAGATACTGGACGCCGGCCTCACCGCCCAGTCGAAGGACTTCCACGGCGCGGACGCCTCTGCGGACGGCCGGAACTTCTGGGCCTGTGGCGGAAGCGGCATCGTCGGTCAGTACGACGTCGTCGACGAGCAGTTCACCGACTACTCGCACCCGGACGGCCTCACCGACACCTTCCACGACGTCGCCGTCACCGGCTCTGCGGGCGAGGAAACCGTCCGCGTCGTCACGGGGAGCGGCGAACTCGTCACCGGTCAGAAGACGGCCGAGGGCGGGATGGACTGGAGCAGCCCCCGGCAGGTGAACGACGGGAACACGATTCGCGCGCTCGTCGTCCATGGGGACGGCACCGGCTGGTTCTGCGACACCGCCGCGAACGTCTACCAGACGACCGACGGCGGAGACACGTGGACGAGAATTGGTGTCGACGCCGCCTCCGTCTCGCTCTACGATGTCGACGGTGCCGGCACCGGCGACGTGACGGCGGTCGGCTCCAGCGGCTACGTCTACAGTTACGACGGGAGTTCGTGGACGGAACACAAGCCCGGAGAGGCGAGCGTTCGCGCCGTCGAGTACGCGAACGGCGACGCCATCGCCGTCGGGTCGAGCGGATACGCCTACACGCGTGACGACGCGGGCGCGTGGACCGCCCACGACGTCGACTCCTCGAAGACGTTCCGCGACGTCGCCCTCGACACCACCGGCACCTACCCGGACGTCATCAGCGGGAACTCCGGGCGACTCTTCGAGCGCGACGACTTCACCACCTACCCGGACACCGTCACCGTCGCCTCGAACGCCGACGCGACGACGACCTACGCGTTCGACGTGACGGCGCGCACCCGGAAAGCCGCGAGCGCCGACAGTACCGACACCGTGGAGACGACGAGTTCGGGCCACCACGTCTCCGGCACGGTCGGCGGGAGCGACAGCAAGGACGCCTACGACTACGGCGGCGACGTGTCGGGCTTCACCGTCACCGACGGCACGGCCGCGGACCTCACGACGAGCGTTTCGGGCACCGAGGTGTCCGTCGAGCGCCTCGCCAATCGCTCGTGGACGCGCGTCTCGACGCCCGTCTCGAAGACGCTCTACGACGTCGTGGACTCCGGCGCTGGCCTCTACGCCGTCGGCGGCTCCGGGCGTGTCATTGCGCGCAACGACGGCTCGTGGGAGGTCGTCCTCCGAAACGGCCCGACCGGCGGCGGGAACAACCTCCTCGGAGCGGGCACGACCGACGACGGCAGCGTCGTCTGGTTCGGCGGCGGAAGCGGCGCACTCGGCCGCCTCGACACGACCACTGGCACCATCACGAACCATACCGCACCCGACGGCCACACCTCGACGTTCCGCGACCTCGCCGTCACGGGCACCGCGGGGAGCGAGTCGATTTACGTCGTGAACGGCTCCGGCGAGTTCATCCGCGGGACGAACGACGGCGGGACCTACACGTGGAGCACGCCCGTCAAACCCGGGAACGGCTCGACCATCCACGCCGTCACCTTCCTCGACGAGGCGACGGGCTACGTCTGCGACGGCAACGGCCGTCTCCACGAAACCACCGACGGCGGCGACACGTGGACGGACATCGGCGTCGATGGCGCGGGCGTCACCCTATACGACGTCGCCGTCCAGTCCCGCGACGACATCACGGCCGTCGGCGGCAGCGGGAAGCTCTTCCGCTACAACGGCGCGGTGTGGACGACGACGAAGCTCGGCGGGAACTCCCGCTACGGCGTCGACCGGCAGGCCGACCGCGGGGTCACCGCCGGGGGCGGCGCGCAGATCTTCGAGCGCGAACTCCGCGGGTGGAGTCTCGCGCGCGACGACGCCAGCGACGTCGGACTCCGCGCGACGCTCATCACCGACGACCCCGACGTCCCGAAGATCGCCGTCGGCGGCAGCGGCGTCGTCCTCGAACAGTCCTTCGATGACCCGCTCTACTGACTGCCAGTAGCGTTCGCCGCGGCGGGTGGCTTTTTCCTCGTGCCCGTGGAAGCGCCGCACATGAAGGCCGCTGTCTACCACGGCGAACGCGACGTGCGCGTCGAGGAAGTGCCCGACCCCGAAATCGAGGAGCCGACGGACGCCGTCGTTCGCATCACTCACACCGCCGTCTGTGGCTCCGACCTCTGGTTCTACCGCGGCGAGCGCGACTACCCGACGCCCGGCCGCACCGGCCACGAGCCGATGGGCATCGTCGAGGAAGTCGGCGAGGACGTCACGAGCGTCCGACCCGGCGACCGCGTGCTCGCGCCGTTCGCCATCTCCTGTGGCGAGTGCGAGTTCTGCCGGAAGGGGCTCTACACCTCCTGCGTCGAGGAGGAGGGCTGGGCGGGCGAACACGACGGCGCGCAGGGCGAGAAGGTCCGCGCGCCATTCGCCGACGGCACGCTCGTCCGTGTCCCCGAGCGCTACGCGGACGACGAGGACGTCCTCGAATCCCTCTTGCCTCTCACTGACGTGATGTGCACCGGCCATCACGCCGCCGTGAGCGCGGGCGTCGGCCCCGGCGACACCGCCGTCGTCGTCGGCGACGGCGCGGTCGGTCTCTGCGGCGTGCTCGCCGCGAAACGCCTCGGTGCCGAGCGCGTCATCGCGATGGGTCACCACGAGGACCGCCTCGAAATCGCCGAGGAGTTCGGCGCGACCGAGACCGTCGCCGCGCGCGGCGAGGAAGCCGTCGAGCGCGCGAAGGAGCTCACCTACGGCGGCGCGAACCACGTCCTCGAGTGCGTCGGTGCGGAGTCTTCGATGGACACCGCCTTCGACGTCGCCCGCCCCGGCGGGACCGTCGGCTTCGTCGGCGTCCCCGCCGGCGTCGACGAGGGAAAATTTCTCGACAAGGCCTTCGGGAAGAACGTCGGCCTCGAGGGCGGCGTCGCACCCGTCCGGAAGTACGTTGATGACCTGATGGACGACGTCCTGCAGGGCACCCTCGACCCCTCGCCGATTTTCACGAAGACCGTCGACCTCGAGGGCGTCCCCGAGGGCTACCGCGCGATGGACGAGCGTGAGGCCGTGAAGGTCCTCGTGAAACTCTGAGACCGCCGCCACCCGAACGGCTTTGGTGTCGGTCGTGAATACGCCACTATGGCTGACCATTCAGTCAGCGACCTCGTTGCAGAACTCACCCTCGCGGAGAAAGTCGCGCTGACGCACGGCGCGAACGACCCAGACGGCCGCGCCACCGGCTACGTACAGGGGATCGAGCGCCTCGACGTTCCGCCGCTCCGCATGGTCGATGGGCCGCTCGGCGTCCGCGTCCCCGGTGAGTCCGCGACGGCGTTCCCCGCGCCGCTCGCGCTCGCCGCGACGTTCGACACCGCCCTCGCCGAGGAGTACGGCGCGGCGCTCGGCCGCGAGACGAAGGGGATGGACGCCGACGTCCTCCTCGCGCCCGGCGCGAACCTGATTCGCGTCCCGCAGAACGGCCGGAACTTCGAGTACTATAGCGAGGACCCCGTGCTCTCCGCGGCGTTCGCCGCGCGCGTCACCGCCGGCATCCAGTCCGAGGACACGATTGCGACCCCGAAACACTACGTCGCGAACAATCAGGAGACCCATCGCGCCAGTGTCAGCGCCGACGTCTCCGAGCGCGCGCTCCGCGAGCTCTACCTGCCGTCGTTCCGCGCCGCCGTCGAGGCCGGCGCCGGGTCGGTGATGACCGCCTACAACAGCGTGAACGGCACGCGGATGAGCGACCACGAGCGCCTGCTCCGGGACGTCCTGAAGGACGAATGGGACTTCGAGGGCTACGTCGTCTCCGACTGGTTCGGCACCGAGGACGCCGCGGCCGCCGCGAACGCGGGTCTCGACGTCGAGATGCCCGGCGTCACGATGGCGGAGATGGCGGGCGCGCTCGACGAGGAGGGCGAGCAGGAGTTCGAGATTCCTGAGGAGCTCGCGCGCGGGATGCCCGACCACGAGTCCTGCGAGCGCTTCGCCGAGGTGCTCGCTGACCGCGTTCGCGAGGGCGCGCTCGACGAGGCCCGCCTTGACGACATGGTGACGCGCGTCCTCACCCAGATGGACCGCATCGGCCGCCTCGACGGGACGCGCGGCGACGGCGCCGTCGACACGCCCGAGCACCGCGCGCTCGCCGAGCGCGTCGCCACGCGGGGGAGCGTCCTCCTGAAGAACGACGACGACGTCCTCCCGCTCGCCGACGACGCCGCCGTCGCGCTCGTCGGGCCGAACGTCGACGAGACGGTGCTCGGCGGCGGCGGGTCCTCCGAGACGACGCCCGTCACCGAGACCACCCCCGAGGACGGTATCACCGCGCGCGCCGACGGCGACGTCACGGTCGAATACGGCCTGCCGCCCGTCGAGGCGGTCTCGATGCTCGAGATGATGGTCGGCGGCGAGCAGGGCGACGACCAGGGGGAGTCGCCGAACGAGCCGACCCGCGAGGCTGACGTCGAGGGAGCGGTCGCCGCCGCGACGGACGCGGACGTCGCCGTCGTCTGCGTGCGCGACACCGCGACGGAGGCAATCGACCGCGACTCCCTCGCGCTCCCCGACCGGCAGAACGAACTCGTGGTGGCCGTCGCCGAGGCCGCCGAGCGAACTGTCGTCGTCTGCAACACGAGCGGTCCCGTCGAACTCCCGTGGCGCGACGCCGTCGACGCCATCGTCCAGAACTGGTACCCCGGGCAGGCCCACGGCGACGCGCTCGCCGCCGTCCTCTACGGCGATGCCGACCCGGGTGGCCGCCTCCCCGTCACGTTCGCGCCCGAGGAGGCCTACCCGACGAGCGGCGACGAGCGCCGCTATCCCGGCGTGGACGGCGTTGTCCACTACGACGAGGGCGTCTTCGTCGGCTATCGACACTTCGACGACGCGGCCGACGTGCCGACCTACCCGTTCGGCCACGGCCACTCCTACGCCGAGTTCGCCTACACGGACGCCGCCCTCGAGGGCGACACCGTCCGCGTCACCGTCGAGAACACCGCCGAGCGCGCGGGCCGCGAGGTCGTGCAGGTGTACGTCCGCCCGCCCGAGCGCGACGACCGGCCGGTGCGCGAACTCGCCGGGTTCGCGAGTGTCCCCGTCCCCGCCGGTGCGAGCGAGACGGTCGCCATCGACCTCGACGACCACGCCTTCGAAACCTACGACGAGGACGACGGCTGGGTGACGCCCCCGGGCGAGTACACCCTCGAAGTTGGCCGTTCGTCGCGCGACACCCGCCTCGAACTGTCGACGTCGCGCTGAAACGCCGAAATAGGTTTACTCGTCGCGCCGGTTGCTAGACCACGCGGCTCAGACCCCCATGTCATCCCCAGGCCCGCCGTCGGACGCCGACGAGACGACTCGCTCCCCGATGTTCGACGAGAGCGGGAACGTCGAACCCGGCGTCCTCGATAAGGACTTCTTCGAGGTGCTGGTCGAGAACGGCTCCGACGCCATCGTCTCCATCGACGAGAACAGTCGCATCCTCTTCGCCAACCGCTCCGTCGAGCGCGTCTTCGGCTACGAGCGGGACGAACTCGTCGGCGAACCGCTGACGAAAATCATGCCCGAGCGCTTCCACGACGCGCACCACGAGGCGCTCGCGCGCTACCTCGACACCGGCGAGCGCACCCTCGACTGGCGGGACGTCGAACTCCCCGCCGAGCACGCGGACGGCCACGAAATCCACCTCTCTATCACCTTCGAGGAGCACCGCTACGACGGCGAGCGGGTGTTCTCCGGCATCATGCGCGACGTCAGCGAGCGCGTTGCGCGCGAGCGGGAGCTCGAACGGCAGAACGAACAGCTCGAACGCTTCGCGTCCATCGTCAGCCACGACCTGCGCGACCCGCTCCAGACTGCGAAGGCCGACGTCGCGGTTCTCGAATCGCAGTACGGCGAGGACGACCTCTTCACGGAGCTCGACGAGACGCTCGACCAGATGGACGCCCTCATCGGCGACGTGCTGACGCTCGCCAAACAGGGCAGGAGCATCGGCGAGACCGAACCGGTCGCGCTCGAAGACGTCGTGCGCGCGGCGTGGCGGACCGCGGGCGCCGAGACGGCGACGCTCACGATACGCGACGACCTCCGCGAGGTGGACGCCGACCGCGAGCGACTCGCGGCCCTGCTCCAGAACCTCTTCCGAAACGCCGTCGAGCACGGTGGAGCGGACGTGACTGTTCACGTCGGGTCACTCGACGACGGGTTCTACGTCGAGGACGACGGGCCGGGGTTCGACGTCGAGGACCCGAGTGACCTCTTCGAGAGCGGCTATACGACGAGCGAGTCCGGGACGGGGTTCGGGCTCAACATCGTCGAACAGATCGCGGACGCGCACGGCTGGACGGTCACGGCGCTGGAGGGCGACCGTGGCGCGCGCTTCGAAATTCACAACGTCAGCGCGATATACACGGAGCACAATCGATGAGTGCAACAGAGATGGAGGAGCAGTCAGCGGGCGACGAGGAGACGCCGGTCGTCCTCGTCGTCGACGACGAAGAGCGCATCCCGCAGGCGTTCGACGTGTGGCTCGACGAATACGAGGTTCGTGGCGCGACCAGCGGTGAGCAGGCCCTCGAGCTGATGGACGACGACGTCGACGTCGTCCTCCTTGACCGCCACATGCCCGGGCTGTCGGGGGACGACGTCCTCGAACGCATCCGCGACGCCGGCTACGACTGCCGCGTGGCGATGGTGACGGGGGTCGACCCCGACTTCGACATCGTCGAGATGGACTTCGACGACTACCTCACGAAGCCGGTGGGGCGTGAGGAACTCCGGTCGGTCGTCGAGCGCCTACTCTCGCTCGGCGAGTACGACCGCGTGGTCCGGGAGTACTTCGCCGCCACGCAGAAACGCGCCTTGCTGGAGTCGGAGAAGCCAAGCGAGACGCTCGAAACCAGCGAGGAGTACGACGCGCTCCGCTCCCGACTTGACGAGTACGAGCAGCGGCTCAACGAGATGCTCACCGACCTCGACCCTGCGGAGTACGAGACGCTCTTCCGCGACCTTCTCGACCAGTAATTCCGCCGGTTTCTGCTTCACCTGCGCCGGGAGCCGACGGCTCGCGCCACCGCCGAATTCTCTATAGCGAGATAAAGTTTAGGCGTCCGCCATCGCACACCACTATTTCCGCCGTGAGCGGACGGTAGGACACGAGAGTAACCGTCATGAAAATCCTTATCCAATACTGCATGGATACCCCTCACATGGATATCGGTGTACTCACCGTCCCACTCGGGGACCAACCGCTCGAAGAGGCGCTGGACTACCTTTCCGACCTCGGCGTCGGCGCCGTCGAAATCGGCACCGGCGGGTTCGTGGGCGACGACCACCTTGAGCGCTCCGAGTATCTCGGAGACGAGGAGGCACAGGCTGACCTCCTGGAGGCCGTCGAATCCCGCGATCTCCGGATCTCCGCGCTCGCGACGCACAACAACCCGCTCCATCCGGACGAGGGCCGCGCCGCGCGCGCCGACACCGAACTCCGCGAAGCCATCGAGCTCGCCGCCGAGCTCGGCGTCGACACCGTCACGACGTTCTCCGGGCTCCCTGGCGGCAGCCCGGACGCGAGCGTGCCGAACTGGATCACGGCACCGTGGCCGCCCGAGCACGAGGACGCGCTCGACTACCAGTGGGAGGAGGTCGCCATCCCCTATTGGCGCGACATCGCCCAGTACGCCGACGAGAAGGGCGTGAACGTCGCCCTCGAGATGCACCCGAACATGCTCGTCTACGAGCCCGAGGGTCTGCTCGCGCTCCGCGAGGCGACGAACGAGCGCATCGGCGCGAACTTCGACCCCTCGCACCTCTACTGGCAGGACATCGACGTCGTCGAGGCCATCCGCTTCCTCGGCGAGCGCGACGCCATCCACCACTTCCACGCGAAGGACACGAAGGTCTACGAGGCCAACGCCCGCACGAAGGGCGTTCTCGACACCACGAACTACGCGGACGTCGCCGAGCGCTCGTGGCTCTTCCGCTCCATCGGCTACGGCCACGGCGAGGAGCACTGGAAGGACGTCGTCTCCACCCTCCGCATGGTCGGCTACGAGGGCGCGCTCTCCATCGAACACGAGGACGCGCTCACGTCGGGCCGTGAGGGTCTCGAGAAGGCAGTCGACGTCCTCCAACGCGCCGTCTTCGAGACGCAACCTGGGGAGGCCTACTGGGCATGAGCGAGGACGACCCGCTCTCCGTCGGAATTTTGGGGTATAAGTTCATGGGGAAGGCGCATGCGAACGCGCTCGCGCGCCTTCCGATGTTCTTCCCGGACGCCCCCGAGGTGTCGCGCGACGTCGTCTGCGGGCGCGACGAGGAGGCCGCGAGCGAGGCCGCCGACCGGTTGGGCTTCGACCGCGTCGTCACGGACTGGGAGGACGCCATCGACCAGGTGGACGTCTTCTACAACCTCGGACCGAACAGCGTCCACGTCGAGCCGTCGATTCACGCGCTCGAGAACGACGTCCACGTCCTCTGCGAGAAGCCGCTCGCACCCACGCTCGAGGGCGCCGAGCGGATGGCCGAGGCCGCCGCGGAGAGCGACGCCGTCGCCGCGACGGCGTTCAACTACCGCTTCGTGCCCGCCATCCAGTACGCGAAGAACCTCATCGAGGCCGGCGAGCTCGGGGAGATTCGCCACGTCCGCGCGAGCTACCTGCAGGACTGGCTCACCGACCCCGAGGCGCCGTGGTCGTGGCGTCTCGACGCCGAGACCGCCGGGAGCGGCGCGCTCGGCGACCTCGGCGCGCACAGCCTCGACCTCGCGCGCTTCCTCGTCGACGACGTCACGAGCGTCTCCGGGCACCTGAAGACGTTCGTGGACGAGCGCCCCGTCCCGGGCGAGGACGAGACGCGGCCCGTCACGGTCGACGACGCCTACAGCGCGCAGGTCGAGTTCGCGAACGGCGCGATGGGGACCTTCGAGGCGACGCGCTACGCGAACGGCCGGAAGAACGCGAACACCATCGAAATCAACGGCTCGAAGGGCTCGCTGAAGTTCGACCTCGAGCGGCTGAACGAACTCGAGGTCCTCTTCGAGGGCGACCGGGGCTTCCAGACGGTGCTCGTCACGGACGAGGACGACCCCTACATCGAGCACTGGTGGCCGCCCGGCCACGTCGTCGGCTGGGAGCACACGTTCGTTCACGAGAACTACGAGTTCCTCTCGGCGGCCGCCGCGGGCGACACCGACTACGCGCCCGGGTTCGTCGAGGGCCTCGGCGTCCAGCGCGTCCTCGACGCCATCGAGCGCAGCGACGAGCGGCGCGAGTGGGTGGACGTCTGAGCGCCCATCGCGCGTCGCCGCAGCGCTTTTCGACTTCCCTCCGTCCCTGCCGGAGTCGAAACCGTTAGGGACTACTCGAATCCGAGTAATCATTAATCACGGAGACACACACGCACACATGCACCACTCCCATACGCCGTACCCCGACAGCCACGCACAGCCCGCGAGCACGCCACAGACAGGTGAGTCGCGATGAGTGACCTCCACGAGTACCTCGACGGGTTCCGCGCGCGCGACTGGCAGGAGGCCAGCGCCGAGGACGGCCCCGTCCGCTTCGCGATGGTCGGCGTCGGCTGGTGGGTGACCGAGCAGGCCGCGCCCGCCGTCGCGGCCAGCGAACTCTGCGAGACCACCGTTCTCGTCTCCCGGGGCAAGGAGAAGGCCGAGGAGGCCGCCGCCGACCTCGGCGTCGAGCACGGCCTCTCCAGCGAGGAGTTCCGCGACGGGAAGGCCGTCGAGGACTACGACGCCGTCTACGTCTGCACGCCGAACGCCGCACACCTCGAAACCGTCGAGGCCGCCGCCGAGCACGGCAAGCCCGTCCTCTGCGAGAAGCCGATGGAGGCGGACGTCGAGCGCGCCGAGGCGATGGTCGAGGTCTGCGAGGAGGCCGACGTCCCCCTCATGGTCGCCTACCGGATGCAGACCGACCCCGCGATTCGTCGGGCGCGCGAACTCGTCCAGGCCGGCGCTATCGGCGACGTGACGCACGTTCATGGCCACATGAGCCAGCGCCTCCTCGCCGACGTCAACTCGAACCCGGACCAGTGGCGCCTCAACCCGGCGCTCGCCGGCCCCGGCGCGTCCGTCACCGACCTCGGCGTCTACCCGCTGAACACGACGCGCTTCATCGTCGACGACGACCCCGTCGCCGTCCAGTCCATGCTCTACAGCGAGCACGAGGGCTTCGAGGACGTGCCCGACGAGCGCGCGGCGTTCACCGTCCGCTTCCCCGATGGGGTCCTCGCGTCGTTCTCGGCGTCCCAGCGCGCCCACGAGACCGGCTTCCTCCGCATCGTCGGCACCGAGGGCGAACTCGAACTCGACCCCGCGTTCTTCAACCGTCACGACGCCGGCTTCACGCTCACGCGTGGCACGCAGACCGCCGACGTCGACTTCGAGGCCGTCGACCAGATGGAGGAGGAGTTCGACTACTTCGCCGACCGCGTGCTCACCGGTCGGGACATCTACCCGGACGGGGAGCACGGCGTCGTCGACATTGCGGCCATCGAGGCCGTCCTCGAGGGCGAGACCGAGGCGCGAAGCCTCTAACGCCCGCTTTCGCGTTTTCAGGTGAGCGAGTAGACGTTCGCGAGATAGACGTCGCGCACCCGGTCGCCCCAGTTGTGCGTGTAGGTGTCGATGACGTCGTCCGCGACGTCGCCACGGAGGTACTTCACGACGCCTCTATCACCAGTTCTGTCCCGGAGGTGCGTCGTGAAGAAGTGCCGGAAGTAGTGGGGCGTGACGTTCTCCGCCGCACCCCCGCCCGTCCGGTACCACCCGGCGTCGCGGGCGTAGGACTCGACGGTCTTGCGCACCATCTCGGGGGTGAGGCGCTTGCCCCACGCGTCGCTCGTCGAGCAGAAGAGCGGTTCGGCGGGCGAGCGCGCGTCCGGCCGAATCGCCAGCCAGCGCGCGAGTGCGCGCCGCAACTCGGCGTCTACGGGCACGAGCGTCACGCGCTTTCGCTTGTTCGAGGCTGCCCGGACCTCGCCGTTCGTCGCCTCGCCCGCCGAAATATCGGGGTCGACGAACAGCGTGTCCGGCCGGCCGTCGAGGCGGCCGCGCGTCCCGAGGTCGGAGTAGGCCGCCCGCGCGCCCGGGTGGTCGAGCGCGACGTCCCGTACGTCCAGATTGCAGAGCTCGCCGACGCGCAGGCCGGTCTTCAGGAGCGTCAGAATCACCGCGCGGTCGAGCGGGTGCGTGACGGTGGCGACGAACTCCCGCATTCGTGGCACCGTCACCTCGCGTCGCGTGGGGTCGGCGTCGATGGTCTCGTCCATCTCCTCGACGACGAGCGTCATCGGGTTAGCGTCGAACGCCCCGACCTGCGTCATGTAGGAGTAGAACCGGTTGCAGTAGGAGGCGTACGTCGCCACCGTCGAGTCGGCGTACTCCTCGCGCAGCGACGCCACCCAGGCGAGACACGCGCGCCTGTCGGCTCGTGACGGGCCCTCGATGCCGCGCGAGTCGAGGAAGGACTCGAACCCCCGGAGGACCCGCTCGTAGGCGGCGCGCGTCCGCTCGTGTTTCCCGTGGTAGCCCATGTCCTCGAGGAAGTACGCTACGGGGTCTTCGACGTCGCCCGCCTCCTCCGCGCTCATTCGGCGTCCTCCCGGAGGACGTAGCCCCCGTCGCGTGGGCTGTACTTCACGACGCCGTCGTCGGAGAGCGACTCGAGCGCCGCTTCGAGGCGTTCCTCGAAGTCGCCGGCGAGCGCCTCGCGGAGCGCGTCCCAGTCGGCGACGCCGCGTTCGCGGAGTTCCGCGACGACGCGCGCGTCGAGGGCGTCCTCCTCGTCGTCACCCGAGGAGTCCGCCGCCGTGTCGCTCGCCTCGTCGTCGAGGCCGAGTTCGCGGACGCCGGCCTGCACCATCGTCCGCACGAACTCGCTCTGCGTCATCCCGAGTTCGTCGGCGCGCTCCCGCCACGCCTCCTTCTGGTAGCGCGGGACGTAGGTCTTCACCGACGTCCGCTCGGTGTCGGCGTCCTCGCTCACGCGAGCCACCCCCAGTGGCGAGCGTGGGTCAGCGAGACTGCCGGTCTCGCGCTACTCACGCACACCACCTCCGAAACCGAAGTAGGTTTTCTGACCATTTCGAGAGTTCGAACGCTCCACGGTCTGTATGTTCAGTCGAGTGGAGAATCACGGATCGGCGTCGAGAATCGATGCCGTCGAGCCCGGTTTCGGGGGCGTTCACCCCACCCGTGACGGGTCGAAGACGGTGGTGTCTCGATATCGGGTGCATCGGTGGTCGTACGTGGAGGGTCACGCCCCACCACCAAGAAGGTGACCCTGGACAGCGGATAAAGTACCTTATCGGATTGAGTAGGTCCATCCATCCGCCAATTTGTGGTATCATTTTCCTGGATATCCCCTACTACAGTACTATTTTGAAGCATCTTCCTCCATGCCGTGGGTGGCCTATATTCGCGGATAAGTCACATCGGTGCGAGAAGGAGGGCCGCAATGCCGACGGTGAGGGCTGCGAGGCCGAGCGTCCAGACGAGGCCGCGAAGCACGCTGACGCCCGCGGCGAGCGTGAGGAAGCGGCGGCCGCACGCCGTGACGACGCCGTCGACCACGCGCACCGTCTCGCCGTCCGCCTCGACGCGGCCGAGTATCCAGAGTCGCTCACCGGGGGCGACGTCTCGAACGCAGGCCCGCGCCGTCCCGGGCGGGTCGGCGGTGTCGCTCGCGGCCCGGACGTCCTCGGGCACCGCGTCGTCGGAGGGCGAGACGACTGCGTCCCAGTCGCCGACGAGTGCCGTGTCGTGGCCAACCTTCACGACGCCGACGGCGAGGGCGTATCCGGCGAGGACGGCCCAGACGAGCGGCGTCGAGGCCGCCCACGAGAGGAGCGTCGGGAGGAAGAACGCGACGACGGGGAGCACGAGTAGGCCGACGGCCAGGACGAAGAACGGCAGCGCACAGAGCAGGAACGGGACCGCCTCGCCGTCGGCCTCGAGGCGCTGGAGCGGATGGCCGTCCTCGCCGAGCGCCAGTCGCGTCCGCTCGCCCGCGGCCCGCACCGGGAGCGGGGAGGGCGACAGCAGCGTCGCGCGGCGCCTGTCGGGGTCCCTGCGGCCGTCGGCGTCGCCGTAGCGGAGGCGCAGGAGGAGGTGCCCGAGCTGTGTGTAGCCGTTCGTCCGCGCGCCGGTCGCCCAACTGTGCAGACACCAGTAGCCGACGGTGTCAGTCACGGCCGCGAGAGACCGGCGCTCGCCGTCGGCGTCCGCGCCGCCGACGCTCGCCGCGAAGAGGCCGTCAGTGCGGTCCTGGACGGCCGTAATCGGAGTGGCGTCGGCATGCACGACGTCGCGCAGGCGGTGCACTCGTGCGACCGTCCGCGCGGCACTGACGAGCGCGCCGGCCGCGAGCAGGAGCGCGAGCCCGCCGAGCACCAGCGTCGACACGATGGACATGTCCGTGGCCAGCACGCACACCGTGCTAACCGTTGTGGTGGTGTCAGCCGCTGTGGGCCGGGGTCAGCGCCGACCGCCGCGGTGCTCGAAGGAGCGCTGGGCGACCTGCCCGGCCTCGCGGACGGCACGCTGGCGGCCCGAGGACTGGAAGGAGCGATAGAGGAGCGCGAGGCAGGCGAGCGTCCCGCCGCCGACGGCGAGCGTCGCGTCGAACAGGCCCGCGGTGTAGAGGAGCGTCGTGGTGACGACGCCGGCGCTCGCGGCGACGCCGAGGACGAGGCGGCGCGCGAGGCGATGGAGGACGGCGTTCTCGTCGGCGACGTCCGTCCGCACTTCGAGGTCGTCGCGGTCGAGGCGGTCGAGGGCGCGCTCGGCCTTCGGCGGGAGGCGGGAGGCGGCGCGCGTCGCGTCGACGGCGTCCTCGCTCACGTCACGCAGGGCGTCCGTGAACTGTTCGCGCAGCATCGCCTCGCGCTCGGCCGCGACGTATTCCTCGACGACGGCGACGGTGTCGAACTCGGGGTCGAGCGTTCGGCAGACGCCCTCGAGGACGGTGGCGACGCGGACGACGAGCGCGAGGTCCTGGGGCATTCGGAAGGGAACCTCGTGGAGCGTTCCCTCGAAGCCCCGGACGAGTTCGCGTATTTGGGCAGTCTCGACGTGCTCGCCGCGGAGGTGCTCGACGGCGAGCGCGAGGACGTCCGTGACGAACGCGCGGTCGGCCGCGGGGTCGAGCGCGCCCATCGCGACGAAGACGTCCGCCATCGCCTCCGCGTCGTCGTCCGCGGCGGCGACGTAGAACTCGTGGAGTTGCTCGCGGCGCTCCGCGGAGAGCCGGCCCGTCATCCCGAAGTCGTAGAAGACGAGCGTGCCGTCGTCTTGGACGGCGAGGTTCCCCGGATGGGGGTCGGCGTGGAAGACGCCGTCCTCCAGAATCATCCGGATGTAGACGCGCTCGAGGCGTTCGGCGAGCGCCGACCGGTCGACGCCCATCGCGTCGAGCGCCTCGACGTCGTCGATGCGCGTCCCCTCGACGTAGTCCATGGTGAGGACGCGCTCGCCGGAGTGCGACTCGACGGACGCCGGTACGGCGACGCCGGGGTCGTCGGCGAGGTTCGCGCGCACGGCCTCGAGGCGCTCGCGTTCGTGCGTGTAGTCGAGCTCCTCCCGGAGCGTCTCGGCGAACTCCGCGGCGACGTTCTCGAGCGTGAAGCGCTGGCCGGGCGACGCGAAGCGCATCGCGACCGGCATGACGGCCTCGAGCACCCGCAGGTCGGCCTCGACGGCGGCCTCGATGCCGGGGCGTCGGACCTTTACGGCGACGTCCTCGCCCTCGAGCGTCGCCGTGTACACTTGGCCGAGGCTCGCGCCGCTGATGGCCTCGGTGTCGAAGTCGTCGTACGCCTCCTCGACTGGTCCGACTTCGGCTTCGAGGACCTCGCGCGCCGCCGCCCAGTCCGCTGGTGGCACTCGGTCCTGTAGCTGGGCGAGTTCGCGGGTGTATGTCGGCGGGAGGACGTCCGGGCGCGTCGAGAGCAACTGCCCGAGTTTGACGAACGTCGGCCCGAGGTCATCGAGCGTCGCGCGCAGTTCGCGCGCCCGTCGCTCGTGCGCGGCGTCGTCGACGGCGCGGCCGCCGCCGACGAGGAGGAAGCACCGCCTGTCGCGCAGGAGCGCGAGGACGAACGGCGCGAACGCGGCGGCAACGGCGAGGAAGCGCCGGCAGACGAGGAGCGCGGTGCGGACACGGCCGGGGTCCCGGACCATCGTCGGTGGTTCGCCCGCACACCCTAAAGCGGTGGCGGAGAATCTGCTACCGTGTCTTCGACCGAGGTCACTTGCCTACGTCGTGGGTGAGAGGAGTTACGGCGCATCTCGTCACTTCATCGGGGACGGAATTCTCGTCGCCACGCGGACGTGTAAATCGCATCTCGCTATATCAAACGAGTGGGTGTCGCGGTGTGTTCACCCCCTGATTTCGAGGGTGCCGGTCTCGGCGTCGCCCGCGTGGTAGTCCGGTGTAATCCGGACCGTGTAGACGCCGGCGCTCGGGTTCTGGACGTCCGCGTAGCGGACGACAACCCGGTCGCCCGCCTGTAGTTGATAGGCGACGCCGCTCACGTCGATGACGAGCGTGTGGCCGCCGTCCCGTGTGTCGACCGAGGATATCTCGGCGAGGTAGTCCTTCTCGACGTCGGCGTCCCCGTCCGTGTCGACGCCGAGCGTATCGATGTCGCCACTGGCGTTCGACACCGCGGAGACGTCCGTCCCGTTGTAGGCGACGCGCACGCCATCGAGCGGGTCGCCGACTTCCGACTCGCCCGCGGCGAGCGTCTGCGAGACGACGTGCGTCGTTGTCGCGCCCGGCGACGCGTCGAGGGCGTAAATCGTCTCGTTCCGGTGTGGGTGTGCGCTCGCGAGCGAGAGCGCGCCCGGCGACGGCGAGGCGAGCACCGTGCTGATGTCGCCGCCGTCGGAGCGCCAGACGACCGTGAGGCGCTCGGAGTCGCGGATGGCAGCCGCCGGGACGGCCCCCGCGACGGTGTCGCCCGCGCCGAACTCGCTCGGGGAGGCGGTCAGGAGTGTCGTCGTCCGGTTGCGGACAGCGAGCGTGCCGCCGGTGAGCGTCTCGCCGCCGCCGTGACGAACCACCAATTGGCCGTCGCTCGCGTCGTAGGAGCACTCGAGGAGCGCCGTCGGGGTGTCGCTCGTCGCGGTGTCGAGGTGCAACACGAGCAGGCCGGCCGTCACGGCGAGGGCGGCGACGATGGCGACGAGGAGGACCGTCCCGATGACCGGGCTCAACCCTCGCTCGTCGCGCGAGACGGTGGTCTCTCGCACGGCTGTCAGGTTCAGCCGTCAGCCGAAAAAGGTCGGTGGCCGGACAGGTCGGGCTAGCGCGCGTGGCCGCCGTTCTCCTCGAAGAGGAGGGTGAGGAGTTTGCGGTGGGCCGTCCGGAGGTGGCTGTTGAAGGTCGGTTGGGAGACGCCGAGCGAGTCCGCGACCTCCGTCCCGGTGCGTTGGCGTGGTGACTCGAAGAACCCGCTGAAGTACGCCGTTTGGAGGGCCTCGAGTTGGCGCTCCGTCAGGCGGTCCTCGACGGCCGCGCGGAACGTCACCGGCGACATCGACGAACGCTCGCGCTCGCGTCGCGCCGCCAACTCCGCGGACGGGAAGAGGCGCGTGAACGTCTCGACGAACTCCCGGACCTCGCGCGACGCCGGGTACCAGACGCGGACCGTGCTTCCCGACGGCGTGGCGACGACGTCCCGAACGACGCCGCCGTGTTCGAGGACTGACGCGTGGATGAAGGTCTCCGAGAGCGTCACCTCGAAGGACTGCTCGTCGGGCGCGCCGTCCGTGCCGGGCGCGGTGGCGATGTGGGAGACGTCGACGACGTTCGGCGGGGCGTGTGACTCGAGGTCGTCGCACTCGAGGCCGTACGTCGTGACGAACGCCCGATAGCTCCCGTCGGAGCGTGGGACGACGTTCTCGACGGAGAACTCCACGCCGAGGTCGGCGGCGAGCCGGGTGACGCGCGCGTCCGTCCCGAGGTCGAACTCGAGTTCGGTGACGCGGTCGTCGACGAACCCGCGCTTCGTCTCGACGGCGTTGATGGCGTACGCCACCGTCTCGCTGAGGTCGGCAAGCACCGAGCGCTCCAGCTCGGAGAACGCCCCGGTCTGCCCGGCGTAGACGACGAGCACGCCGTAGACGGACCCCTCGTAGGTGAGCGGGAGCGCGATGATCGAGCGGTAACCGCGGTTGAGCGCGGCCTGCCGCCACGGGCCGAAGTCGGGGTCGGAGAGGACGTCGTCCGTCACCTGCGTTTCGAGCGTCTTCACGGCGCGTCCGGCCGGCCCCTGTCCGGTGGAGTCGCCGTCGACGGTGAACGTCGCCTCGTCGAGATACCCCTTCTCGTTGCCACGCCACGCTCGCGGGACGATTTCGTCGCCCTCGACGGTACCGACCCACGCGAGCTCGTAGGGGCCCTTGTCGCCGAGGTGGCGACAGACGACCTCCTCGATGTCCGCGCGCGACGCCGCGCTCACGAGCCCCTGGTCGATGCCGCGGATGATGTCGTTGACGCGGTTGAGCCGTTCGAGCGCCTCGTTCTGCTCGGAGAGTGTCTCCTCGCGTTCCTGCAGCAGGCGTTCGTGCTCGATGCGGTCGAACACCGTCTCGACGGTGGAGGCGAACGTCTCGACGAACTTCGTCTCCGCGTGGCGGCCGGCCTCCTGTGCGACGAAGAGGACGCCGCGGCGGCCGATGGGGACGGCGGCGACCTGTGCGAGCGTGTCGTCACGAGCGTCCTCGGTCGCGTGTACCTCGCCGTCGACGAGCGCGCGCCAGCCGGCCCCGCCCTCCTCGCAGAGCGAGTCGAGCGCCACGCCCTCGAGGTCGGTCGTGCGCGCCGCGATGTCAAGCGACCCCTCCTCGTCGAGGCGCGCGACGGCCGCGAGGCGGATGTCGAGGCGGTCCTCGGCGGTGGCGACGACGCGCGCACAGAGGTCGTCGGCGTCCTCGGCGTCCATCAGCTCGCGGGTGACCGCAGGGAGCGATTCGAGGCGGTTCTCGTAGCGCTCGCGTTCGAGTTCGCCGCGAAGCCACTCGCCCATCAGGCGGTGGAAGGTCTGTTCGGCCTCGGTGAACTCGCGCTCGCGATCCTCCATCGAGACGAAGAAGAACGACCCGTATACGTCACCGCCGAGTTGGATTTTCGTGCCGAGGTAGCTCTCGACGCCGAACTGCTGGTAGCAGGCGGCGTCCTCGAAGCCGGCGTCCGCCGGGTCGGAGATCGCGACCGGGCCGTCGGATTCCGGGAGGAGGCGGCAGTAGGTTTCCGAGAGCGCGACCCGCGCGCCGGCTTCGAGGAACTCGTGGTCGCCGCGAACCGCCTCGACGCGGAACGTGTCCTCCTCGGGGTCGATGTGGGCGAACCCGCCGAGGTCGGCGTCGAAGCGCTCCATCCCGAGTTCGAAGAGCCCCTGCAGTTTTCCCTCGAAGTCCCGGTCGGTATCGGCGGTCACCTCGTAGAGACGCCGGAGGGAGCGTTCGCGCTCGCGGAGTGTCTGGAGTTGGCGCTCGCGTTCGGTGTCGTCGCGGACGACGCAGACGAGGCCGCCCTCCTCGGTGACGGCGAGCGAGTGCTGTTCGGGGAAGGTGGAGCCGTCCGCGCGGACGCCGGTCGTCTCGCCCGACCAGAACCCCACCTGGTGGACTTCCTCGAGGACGTCCTCGATGTACTCGACGTCCTCCTCGGGGTAGAGCGTCCGCCAGTGTTTCCCGACCATCTCCAGAGAGTCGTAGCCGTACATGTTGGCGTAGGCCTGATTGACGTGCGTGAAGTGGCCCTCGGCGTCGAGGAGGGCGATGCCCTCGCCCGCGGTGTCGACGGCGAGGCCGACGTTCCGGAGGCGGCGCTCGGTGCGGTAGTTCGAGACGACGTTCTCGACGCGCTTGGCGAACGTCACGCCCGTCGTCTCCGTCACGCGGACGTAGTCGGTGACACCTATCGAAATCGCGTCGCTCGCGAGCGCTTCGTCCCCGTCGTCGGCGAGGAGGACGAACGGCAGGTCGGGCCAGCCCTCGCGGACCGACCGGAGGACGTCGAGGCCCTGGCCGTCCGGCAGCTGGGCGGCACACACGACGCAGTCGGCGTCGTCGAGCGTCTCGGGCAGTGTCGTAGCGTCCGTGGTGAACGTCACCGTGAACGACGGGCGGGCGGCGAGCGTCGACGCGAGGGCGTCGACCGTCCCGTCGACCGGGCCGACGAACCGGACGACTGTCTCCACGAAATCCATCTACGACCGAAGACGGGACCATCACACATGAACTGTTCGCTGACACGCTACATGTATAGCCCCTCGCTCGACGCCGTGACTACGTGTGTAGCAGAAAGGTAGACGCCCCTCAGGAGCGTTCGTCTAGATGCCGTCAGCACCCCGGGACGTCGGAACCACATGAGAGGGGGGAGGTGTCCCGGGGTCACGACGGACGGGTGCGGTTTCGCATCCGTTCTCGCCGCGGCGGACGAACTCGCATCGCGTGGGAGCGTCACTGTTCGTCTCGCCGCGCGCCGAAAAAGAGTGTGACGGAGCCGTTACCGGTCGCTGTTCTGGTCGCCGTCGAGCGTCTCGCGGACGTATTTCTCCTCGTGCTTGTACTTGTGGTCCTCCAGCGTCGCGTCCGAGAGCGACTCGTTCTCGACGTGGAGCTCTTGGAGCGTGACGTTCCGGTGGTCGACGCCGGACTCGGAGACGTTGTGGAACGCCGAGTCAGTCATCGTCGAGTTCGTCCACGTCGCGTTCGTTACCGTGACGTTCGTCAGCGCCACATCGTGAACCGTCACGTTCGTCCACGTGACGTTCGCGAAGGTGACGTTCGTCAGCGTGACGTTCTGGAAGGTCACGTTCTGGAACGTCGCGTTCGCCGTCGACGTGTTCGCCCACGTCGTGTTTGCGAGCGAGGAGTTCGCCCACGTCACGTTCTGGACCGTCGCGTTCGTAATCGTGGTGTTCACGACGCTCGTGTTGGTCAACGTGCTGTTCGTGACAGACGTGTTGGTCCACGTCGCGTTGCCCCACGTGCTGTTCACGACGCTGGCGTTCGCCCACGTGCTATTCGTCACGGACGCGTTGGCGACGCTCGTGTTGGTCCACGTTGCGTTCGTGAACGTCGAGTTCGCGACGCTCGTGTTGGTCAGTGAGGTGTTCGTCCACGTAGTGTTGGCCCACGTCACGTTCTGGAGCGAGGCGTTGGTGAGTGTCGCGTTCACCACCGACGTGTTCCAGACGGAGGTGTTGGTCCACGTTGCGTTCGTCCACGTGCTGTTCGCGACAGTGACGTCCTCGAAGCTCGCGTTCGTCAGTGTCGCGTTCACCACCGACGTGTTCCAGACGGACGCGTTCGCCCACGTCGCGTTGGCGAGCGTGGCGTTCGTCAGGGTCGTGTTCGCCCATGTGGTATTCGTCAGCGTCGCGTTCGTGAACGTCGCGTTGGTCCACGTGCCGTTCAGGACGGTGGTGTTCGCGAGCACCGTCCCGTTCTGCGTGACGTTCGTCCACGTGCTGTTCGCCACCGTCACGTTCTCCCACGTGCCGTTCAGCACCGTGGTGTTCGTGTAGGTGGTGTTCGTCGCGGTGTAGTTCTGGATGCTCGTGTTGCGGAACGTGAAGTTCGCGAGGACGAGCGAGCCGGTGCGCGGGTTCTGCGTGGACTGGACGTTGATGTCGGCCTCGACGGAGTAGTTGCCCGCGTCGTTCGGGTTCGCGGCGTCGCCGTAGACGACAACGACCGTGTAGTCGTCCTTAATGCCGTAGTTCCCGCCGAAGTCGAAGGTGACGGTCTCGCCGACGTTGTTCGTCGAGACCTCCTTCAGGTCGTCCATCGTCGAAATCTCGATGTCGCCGTCACCGTCGACGTCGAAACCGACCTTCTTCACGTCGTTGATGCCGACGTCCTGTACCGAGCCGTCGTAGCTCCCGTCGGCGTGGTAGTTCACCTGCACGTCGGAGAGGGAGTTACCGACTTCGTTCGAGGACGTCGCGAGCGCGACGTGATGCACGGCCGTCGCGCCGGGTTTCGGCGGCGCGGGGTCGATGATTTCGTTGTGGTTCGACGCCGGCTCGTAGCCCGTCACCGTCGTCGTCTCGTTCTCGTAGTCGGTGACGTTCGAGCCGGTGGTGAGCGTCGCGTTCACCGGGTCGAACTTGCTCTGATGGTTGACGTCGAGCGTGACGTTGTACGACCCCGTCGTCGGGTTCGTCACGTTGTCGTAGGTGACGATGACCGACTCGTTGTAGTCGATGTCGGTGTCGCCGCCGAAGTCGAAGACGACGGTGCCGTTCCGGTGGAGGACGTTCTTCAGGTCCGTCGCGTTCCGGTCGATGTCGCCGTCCTCGTCCATGTCGATGCCGACGGCGAGGACGTCCGCCGTCGTGACGTTCGAGACGTCACCGTCGAACGCCGGGTCGGCGGAGTAGTTGACGTACACCGTACTCAGCGAGTTGCCCGCTTCGTTCGATGTGACGTCGACACTGACCGTGTGCGTCGCGTTCGCCCCGGGGTCCGCCGGGTCGGTGTCGATGGTCCCGCTCGCCGCGGCCGCGACCGTGCCTGTGAATGCGATACTGCCTGCAACGACTGACAGCGCCACCAGCGCCGCGAGAGCGACGCTCCGTGCCTGTGACTGTCGTGTCATGAATTGGGGGTAGAGTGCGGGTCGGACTCGGTCCGCCGCGCACAGACATTCACTCGCTCGCCGAAAAGCGTTGGTGGCCACCCGCCCGAATCATGCGCCCTCGCGGAACGGTTTGACGGAGTGGACGCCGTACTCCTCGTCGAGGCGGCGCGTCGTCTCGGTCTCCGCGGCGGCGAGGACGGCGATGCCGCCGACGGTGCCGCCGGCGCGCTCCAGCAACTCGATGGCCGTCTCGACCTGCGAGGCCGTCTCCATCCAGTCGTCCACGAGGAGGACGGGGCCGTCCTCGGGGACGTGCTCGACGTTCACCTCCAAGGTCTTCTCCTCGCCGGTGTAGTCGACGAGCGAGTCCGCGACGCGGTTCTCCTCGCGCACGGGGAGTTTCTCGTCCTTCCGTATCGAGACGAACCCGACGCCGAAGTGGCGTGCGAGCGCCGTCCCCGGGATGTAGCCCATCGCGTCGATACCCGCGACGTAATCGAAGTCAGCGGGGTTGAGCAGGCCCGCGAGGTCGGACACGAACTCGTCGAACACCGCGGCGTCCGTGAAAATCGCGGGGACGTCCGTCCGGTACTCTCCGGGCGGGCTCTCGATGCGCTCCTCGTACGCCTCCCACTCCATATCCCATCGTTTCTGTGCGCCCGGCAAAGTCACGTCGGCCGCGGCGACGCGGAGACGGCGGACCGAGAGGACTCGATGGCCGCTACAGCGACGTGTGAGCGCCGTACGTCCGCGTTCGTCTCCCGCCGTCGGTCGAAACCGATTTTTCCCGGGCGCGTATTGGAAGCGCGTATGCACACACGGAGGGCTCGACAGTGCGAGTCGTAATCGTCGGCGCCGGCGAGGTCGGCTCGAGTATCGCTGCGAGTCTCGCGGGGAGCCACGAAGTCGTCGTCGTCGACGTGGACCCCGAGCGCACCGAGGAACTCACCTACGAGCACGACGTGCTGACCGTCGAAGGCGACGGCGCGTCGCTCGATACGCTCGAGGCCGCGGACGTCGCGAAGGCGGACATCGTCATCGCCTCGACGGACGACGACGAGACGAACCTCGCCATCTGCGGGACGGCGAAGACGGCGAGCGACGCGTTCACCATCGCGCGCGTGCAGAACCGCGCCTACCTGCAGACGTGGCGGCGCTCGCACGGCGTCTTCGGCGTCGACTTCATGGTCTGTACCGACCTCCTCACCGCCCAGTCCATCGTCCGCATCGTCGGCCTCCCGACGGCGCGCGACGTCGACCCGTTCGCGGACGGGCGCGTCCAGATGGCGGAGTTCGAGGTCGTCGAGGGGAGCCCGATCGCCGGACAAACGGTACAGGAAGCCGACCGCTTCGACGCGCTGACGTTCGCGGCCGTCATCCGCGAGGGCGAGGTCGAGATCGCGAGCGGCGACACGCGCATCGTCGCGGGCGACGAAGTGGTCGTCATCGGCCGCCCGGACAGCGTCGAGGCGTTCGCGGCCGCCGTCGTCCCCGAAGGCGGCACTGGCGACGTCGACGGTGTCGTCATCATCGGGGGCAGCTCCGTCGGCGCACTCACCGCCCAACTGCTCTCCGAGCGCGGGTTCTCCCCGCGGCTCATCGAGCAGAATCCCGAGCGCGCGCGCGAACTCGCGGAAAACCTCTCGAAGGCCACCGTCCTCGAACACGACGCGACGGACGCCGACTTCCTCGAACGCGAGCACATCGGGGAGGCCGGCCTCCTCGTCGCCGCGCTCGAAAGCGACGAGCGCAACCTCCTCGTCTCCCTGCTCGCGAAACGCCTCGGCGTCGAGCGGACCGTCGCCATCGTCGACAACCCGGCGTACGTCCCGCTCTTCGAGGCCGTCGGCGTCGACATCGCCATCAACCCGCGGGAGGTCACCGCCGAGGAGATTACGCGCTTCACCCGCGAGCGCCGCATGGAGAACGTCGCCATCGTCGAACCGGGCGCCGCGGAGGTCCTCGAAGTCGAGGTCGACGAGGAGAGTATCCTCGCCGGCCGGACGATTCGGGACGCCGCCGCCGACCTGCCGGATGGCGTCGTCGTCGGCGCCATCACGCGCAACGGCACCTTCGTGACGCCGCGCGGCGACACCGTCGTCGAAGTCGGCGACCACGTCGTCGCGTTCGTCCGCGAGGACGCCCTCGACGCGGTGACCGCGAAACTATGAGTGCGACAGTCCGGGTGGACTGGCGCGCGAGCGTCAGCCTCACCGGCCGCGTCATCAAGTGGCTCAGCGTCCCGATGCTGTTCCCGCTCGCCCTCGCCCTCTACTACGGGCGGGGCCTGCTGACGTTCGTTGTCAGTATCGCCGTCGCGTTCGCCGTCGGCTTCGCCCTCGAACGCCTCCACGACGACCCTGCTGAGGCACTCGGCACCCGCGAGGGCTTCCTCATGGTGGCGTTGACGTGGCTCCTCATCAGCGTCGTCGGGGCGGTGCCCTACCTCGTTGAAGGGAACCTCACCGCGTACGGCGCGCCGTCGACGCTCCGGTTGCCCGTGAACGCGCTCTTCGAGACGATGAGCGGGTTCACCACCACCGGGTCCACCGTTATGGGAACCATCAGCTTCGAGAATCACTCGCGCGCCCTCATGATGTGGCGACAACAGACACAGTGGCTCGGCGGGATGGGAATCGTCGTCCTCGCCGTCGCCATCCTCCCCGAACTCTCCGTCGGCGGCGCGCAACTGATGGACGCCGAGGCGCCCGGGCCGGGCATCCAGAAGCTCACGCCGCGCATCGCCGAGACGGCGCGCACGCTCTGGGGAATGTACGTCGGCCTCACCGTCATCGAAATCGTCGGCCTCTATACCTTCCACGTGCTCGGGATGGCACCCGAGATGACGCTCTACAACGCCGTCGCGCACGGCTTCACCACCATGCCGACCGGTGGATTCAGCCCCGAGGCGCGCTCCATCGAGGCATTCAGCGCCGTCGTCCAGTGGTTCGTCATCCCGTTCATGGTCGCCGCGGGTGTGAACTTCGCGCTCTTCTGGCATCTCTGGAATCGGGACTTCGAGACCGTCTGGGACGACGTCGAGTTCAAGGCATACCTCGGCTCGATGGGTGTCCTCACGGCGCTCGTCGCCGGCCTCCTCTTCACGACGCCGGGCTTCGAGATGCTGACCGACGCGCTCGAACCGTCGCTGCGCCACGCCGCCTTCCAGGTCGTCTCCATCGTGACGACGACCGGGTACGCGAGCATGGACTTCAACAACTGGGGCCAGCACGCGAAGTACGTCCTGCTGTTCGCGATGTTCATCGGCGGCTCCGCGGGGAGCACCGGTGGTGGCATCAAGGTCATCCGCTGGGTGGTGATTCTGAAGACGCTGCGCCGCGAGCTGTTCACCGCCGTCCACCCCGAGGCGGTGCAGCCGATCCGTCTCGGCTCGAACGTCATCGACGAGAGTGCGGTACGCGGTATCTACACGTTCACCCTGCTCTACCTCGTCATCTTCGCCGTCGGGACGCTCGCTATCGTCGTCATCGGCGTCCCCGGACACGAGCTGTCGGCGTTCGAGGCGACGAGCGCCGTCGCGGCGACACTCGGGAACGTCGGGCCGGGTATCGGGCTCGTCGGCCCGATGAACAGTTTCCTGCAGTTCCCACGGGTCTCGAAGCTCCTGATGGTCTTCTTCATGTGGGTGGGCCGGCTCGAAATCTTCCCGGTGCTCGTCCTCCTCACGCGCACCTACTGGCAGAGCTGAGCCCCACCTATTTACTCCTCCTCGTGAAGCAGGTGACCGGCCGTCGCTACTCGGATTCGCGACCGTCGTGAGGAGGACGGCATCACGCCGCGGGACAACGCCGAACTCCACGCCGGCGGCGGCGTGCCTATCCGACGGTGACCGTGCCCGTCGAGAGGAACGCCGTCTCGTAGCCCTCGTGGCGGGCAGCCTGCGACGGCACCGTCACCTCGAGTGAGAGCGGTCCCGGTGCTGTATCGAGCACCGTCCCGTAGTGGTGACCGAGGTCGGCGTCGAGCGTCTCCGTGAGGTCACGGGTCGTCCCACCCATTTTCGCACGGAGGCCGGTCATCGGGAGCGGAATCCGATTGCACGGCGTGCGAACGGAGACGGCGAGATAGGTCTGGGACTCGCCGCCGCCGAAGCGCGTGGCGTCGTCGATGACGGTGGCGACGAACGTCGCGTCGCCGCTCGTCCCCTGCCCGAGGACGCGCCCGGACAGGTCCTCCGCGGGGGGGACTTGCGCCACGGGCATCTTCATCTCCGTCGGGTCGACGGCGCCGCGCTCGCCCGCCGTCCGGACGAAGCGCCGCGAAACGGCCTCGAGTTCGGACTGCGAGTAGGCGAGCGAGAAGTCGAACGTCACGGACTCGGGGGCGTCCGCGAGCGTGCCGACGCGACGGGCGGCGGGCGCGCCCACCCGCACCGACACCTCGTAGGACCCGCCATCACCGGGGAGCGCGACGTTGTCGCCGAAGTGAAAGCCCATCGACTGGGAGAGCATCGGCCACGGCGCGTTCGACGTGACGAGCTCGCCGTCCGCGCGGAAACGAACCACCGGGTTCAGGTCGGTGAGCACCGTGTTCGTCGCGGCGTCCCAGACGACCGGCATAACGTGCAGCGAGTCCTCGGCGCGCACCGAGACGCGCTTCGTCTCCTCGCCGACGGTGAGCCAGAAGCGGTGCGGGACCGTGTAGGTGAGCGCGCACGCGTAGCCGCCGCGCGTCTGCATCCCCGACATCAGCATGCCATCGACGTGCGAGGGGTAGTAGACGGCGTTCGGGCGGTCCGGGAGCGGCGGCTCGCTCGACCGGCTACTCTGCGTCTCCTCGCGCGTGAGGTTCAGCGCCGAACAGCCAGCGAGACCCGCGAGGCCGCCCGCGCCGAGCGTCCCGAGGAACGCGCGGCGACTAGGCATCGCCCTCGGGCGTCGGGAGCGCGCGCTTCGAGCGCGGCGGCACGAGGTAGTTCCCGCGGCGCGTGACGTCCATGTACTGGAGGATGCCGTTGTTGTTCCGCCGGCCGACCGGCGTTTCCGCGGCGAGGGCGTCGCCCGTCATCGCCTCGCGGGTGCGGACGAAGTCGTCGATGGCGCGCTGATAGCTGACGAAGTGGAGGCCGGCGTGCCCGCCGTCCGTCGAGTCGAAGTCCCGCCGGAGGATGACCGGGCGGCCGTCCTCGCGCAGCGAGAACATCTTCTGACTGTGGCCGACCACGCCGTCCTCGCTTGCGGCCCGTTCGGCGGGTTTCGCTTTCTCCATCTTCGCGTCCGTCCCGAGGTTGTCGCCCGCACCCTCGACGACGTCGTTTTCGGCGTGATAAGGGCAGAACATCTTGCCGACGCGCGCCTCCCGGTCGTCCTGCTCGTACCACTGGTGGAGGTTGAGCGTCATGTGCGAGACGTGCTGTGTCGTCCCGCCCGCGAACGGGCCCTCGGGGATGGTGACGCGGTCCTCGGTGGCCTGGGTCTTCTCGAAGGTGGACTTGAACCCCATGTAGAGCGGCGCGTCCTCCGGAACGGGCTCGGAGTCCGGGACGCCGCGCGCGTCCTGGTTCTCCGCCGGCAGGCCGTCGCCGGTGAACCCGGTGCGTCGCTCCGCGACGGTGAAGACGTCCGTGAGCATCCCCTCCACGGCGACGCCGTTGAGAGTGTCCTTTTCGCCCGTGAGCGCCTGCTCGGCGGCGAGGAGGACGTGGGCGTGGTCGGACGCGAGGTGGAGGGCGGCGTCGTACGTGTCGAGGTCGGGGGCCTCGAAGGACGCGAGCGCGCGCGGTTCCGGCAGGTCCACCGAGTCGGACAGCGCGCCCTCGAAGCGCGCGAAGTACGCCGGGGAGTACGCCATCGTCGAGAGGAGGCCGTCGTGACTCCACGCGTACGCCGCATCGAGCGTGTCGAGCGCCGCCGCGACGGTCTCGCGCTCGTCCGCCGTGGGCGCGCCCTCGCCGTCGTAGTCGAGCATGAGGAGCAGGCGGTGCGGGACGGGCACCGCGTTCCCGTGGTCGTCGCGCGCGACGTAGTCGTGCCACGCGTGCTGGCGCTCCGGGAGCGAGTCCGACCCCGTCGGAACGCTCGGGTCGTCCGTCCGGTCGAGACACGCCGAGAGCGCGCTTGCGCCGCCGATGGCGAGCGCCGACTTCACGAACGCGCGGCGGTCGATACCGCGGTCCCGTCCTCCGGTCATGGCCGGAGTTTGGGGACGCGACGTGAAATGCCGCGCGGTCGGGCCGCGCCGCTAGAAGAGGTCGCCGTCCGCCAGCGCGTGCTGGAGGAAGCGGCCGATCGCGAGGTGCTGGTTCATCGCTTCGCGCACGCGGGCCTCCGCACCGGTCTCGTCCGCGATGGTGTACTCCTTCGTGCGCACCATCTCGTGGACGGACACCGTCCCCTGGTCCTCCATATCGTGGAGGCGCGGGTAGACGGTGCCGGGACTGAGGCGCGCGTCGAACAGGCGCGCGAGGTCGTCCATCAGCTGTTTGCCGTGCGTGCCGTCCGCGTGCAGCGCGATGAGGACGAGCAGGAGCTCGTCGAGGCTGTGCTTGACGACGCCCTCGTCGAAGTGGAAGCCTTCATCGCCCGCGTCGAGCGTGCGGAGCGCGTCGTCGAGTATCTCGACGGGCCGCGCGTCCGTCGTGTCTTCCGAGCGCGAGCCGGTCTCGATCTCGCGAAGCAGGCTCTCGACGGTAATCTGTTCGGGCTTCGAACCGGCCGATTCCAGAGTTCCTCCCCAGGTCTCCTTCATACCTCTCCCGACGCTCTAGTGGTAGTTAAGCAGGTGAGAGTGGTTTCATTGTTTGAGAAAGCTTAATCTAGAGCCGTACCCACGACTTGAATTGTGTCATTCGTGGGGGCCGACGAACTGCTCGACACTCTCGGAGACAGCCGTTCTCGTGCAGTACTTGCAGCAGTGAACGACGAGCCGCGCTCGGCGAAGGAAGTCGCCGACGCGCTCGACGTCTCGCTCCCGACGGTCTACCGTCGCCTCGACGACCTGGAGGCGTGCGATCTCGTCGCCGCGCAGACGGCCGTCGCGCCCGACGGTAACCACTACAAGCGCTACTCCTCGACGTTCGAGGAGCTCTCGGTTCGCCTCGAGGATGACGCGTACGAGGTGGACGTCCGCCGCGACGAGGACCTCGCCGACCGCTTCAGCGACCTCTGGTCGGAGCTCGGCGGCGAGTGACCCGGCGCGCCGGAGCGGCGGCCGACCCCGGCGGCGCGCGTTCGCGCAGGCGAAGAAGGAGTACGTTTATGCGCTCCGTCACGAACGTTCCACCCGTCTGATGTCGCTCGCGAGCATCGTCCTCGTCGCCCTCCGTCTCGTCCTGTTCGCGCTCACGCTGGGTCTGACGCTCATCAGTTTCGAGGCCTACCGTCGGAACGGGACCCAGCGCCTCGAATACGCCTTCATCGGGTTCGCGTTCGTCAGCATGGGCGTCGGGCTGACGGTGCTCTCCGACCAGTTGACCGTCGGGCCGGTGTTCGAGATCGGCGCGACGCTCCCGTTCATCGTCGGGTTCGCGACGCTCTACCTCTCGCTCTACCGTTAGTCCGCCGCGCTCGCTGGCTCGGGCGCCTCCTCGCTGCGAACCGTGTCCTCGACTTGCGTGTGGACGAGCAGCGCGCCGAGGAGCGCGAGCACGCCCCCGAGGACGAACGGCGCCGCGTAGGAGATGGCGGCGAGCGCGCCCGAGGCGAGCGGGCCGATGGCGACGCCGAGGCCGAACGACATCGTCAGCACGGAGAGCTGCGTGCCGGACTGGCCGGCGCGGGCGTAGTCGCCGGCGAGCGCCATCGCGGGCGCGAAGACGGCGGCACCCGCGATGCCCTGCACGAAGCGCGCGACGATCATCATCCACGGTTCGGTGACGAACCCCTGTGCGGCCGTCGACGGCGCGAGCAACAGGAGGCCGCCGAGGATGAACGGTTTGCGGCCGTAGGTGTCGCTCGCGTCGCCGATGGGGGCTTGCAGGAGGACTTGCGCGAGCACGAACGCCGCGAACTCGATGCCGAAGAGGAACGCCGTCTGGTTCAGGCGGGCGTTCACCTGCGTCTCGATGGCGGCGAGGAGCGCGATGCCGATGGCCATGAAGAGGGAGGCGACGCCGAGCGTGAAGACGGGGTCGAGGAGTTTCCCCTCGCGCTCGTGGTCGAGGACGGCGATGGAGAGGTCGTCGCCGGCGTCCGCCTCCACCGTCTCGGGGTCCTCGACGAGCAGCGTGACGAGGACGAAACTGAGGAGCGCGCCGGCGGCGGCAATCGTGAACGCGGCGTTGTAGCCGGTGAGCGCGCCACCGAAGTAGGGGCCGCTGTGGACGAGGCCGCCCGCGAAGATGGGTCCGAGGCCGAAGCCGAGCAGGCGGAAGGTGTTGAAGACGCCCATGTTGTTCCCGCGGGTCTCCTGTGTCGCGAGTTCGTTCACGAGCGCGATGGTCGCGGGCACGGTGAACGCGACGCCGAAGCCCTGTATCGCGCGAATCGTGAACAACTGGAGGTAGCTCCCCGCGAACGCGTAGGCGACGTTCGTCACCGCGAGGACGCCGAGGCCGAAGAGGACGAACACGCGGCGCTTCCCGGTGCGGTCGGACCACCGGCCGGTGAACGGTTGGCCGAAACTGTTGAGAAAGCCGAACATCGAGAGGACGACGCCGACGGCAAGGCTCTGGGCGAGCGAGACCTCGAACCCGGGGACGCCGACGGTGACGCCCGCTGTCGCGCCGCCGGCGATGACGTCCCCGATGAACAGCGGGAGGACGACGATGAGGAAGGAGTTCCCGAGCGAGTCCATCGCGCGCGCCAGCGCGAGAACGAGCACGCGCCGGTCGACGGCGAAGAGGTTCTGAACGTAGCGGACTACGCCCATCGCGACCCTCCGCACGGCGGAGCGCGCGCTACGTGAGATGGTCGGAACGCGTACATAATCGACTGCTGAACACTCGGTCAGGAGCCACTAAAAGTAGTTTGGCTTCGGCAGAGGCGAGCGCTACTCGGGCGCGCACTCCTCGACGGTGAGCGCCGCCGAACAACACCCCGTCCGGTAGTTCTCCGGCGTCTCGACGGTCGGACAGCGCCGGTAGCGCCGCCCGACGACGTCGCCACAACGCGCACAGTAGAGCCGATACGCGGGGTCGGCGAACGGCGGGCAGGTGAGCGGGACCTCAAGCGCGGCGGCGCGCTCGCGGAACGCGGGGCCGTGGTCGGTGACGCCGTAGGCCTGCACCTGCTCGGCGTGGAGGAGTTCGTGGCGGACGACGTCGTGGAGCGTCGCCTCGTCGAAGGCGTCGGCGGCGCGCCGAGCGAGCACGAGCGTCGCCTCGCGGTGGCGGTCGTCCACCGCGTCCCAGTCGGGTCGGGTGCCGACGGCGCCGTCGGGGAGCGGGACGTGTCTGCACGCGCCCGCGCGGCGCTTCGCGTGCGCCGACACCGCGACGTCCACGAGCGCCGGGTCGAGGGCGACGAGGTCGCGCTCCGCGGCGGCGCGGACTTCGTGGCGTAGCCAGCCGCGGAGGGCGGCGTCCGAGTCGAACTCCATCGGGCGTGGGTGGGGCGCCTCCACACTTGAACGCTCGGTGTCCGCCGGTGTCCGTGCGTTTTTCCGCGCGCCGCGCCACCTGCGAGTATGAGCGAGAGCGAGACGACGCAGTTCGAGGAGGTCCGCGAGCAGGCCGCCGAGGCACTCGAACGCGAGGACTTGACGTCGATTTACCTCGGCGTGCTGGACGAGGGCGGGGAGAACGAGTTCTTCTTCGGGAACGACACGGACGACCCGCGCGAACTCCAGCAGACGGCGGCGACCCAGCTCGGGATGCTCTGTCGCGTGCTCGCGAACCAGTCCGACCTCAGCGTCCAGCAGGTGGCTGACCTCGCCGTCCGGCGCGCGAACGAACTCGGCGTCGAGCACTGACTCCGGAGCCCTCCCGAGACGTCAAGAGACCACATACGAACGCCTTTGCTGGCGCGAGAACGAGTGTCCGACGGACGCGGGAGCCACATCCTGCGCCCCCTGCACCCGCTTTCAGTTCCGCATCTCGCGCATCGACACGGGATACGCGGGGACGAACGGGGTGCGTGACGTCACTTCGAAGACGCTCTTTCTGACGGCCCCCTTGGCGTACTGGCTGACGCTCCGCCGGATAGGCGTGCGTTTGCCGTCGACGGCCGTCGCGCCGGTTCGGATGGCGTCGACGACGTCCTCGGCGTCGATGTTCGCGGGCGCGTCCGGGCCGGGGACCTCGATCTCGGTGTAGGCGCGCCCGACGTTCATCAGGTAGTGGGCGTCGCTCGACCCGATGGCGGGGAGACCGCGACTGCGCGCGAAGCGCCGCGCGCGGCGGTTCCGGTAGCCAGTGAACAGCATCGAGTTGTAGACCTCGACGGCGTCGACCGGGTGGTCGGCCTCGGGTTCGTCCGGGACGAGGTGGCGCCGCTTGACGCCGTGGCGACTCCGCTGGAAGGGGTGGGCCGCGACGGCGACGCCGCCCAGTTCGCGGATCGTCCGTGCGGTTTCGCGATACCCCATTCCGGGGTCCGGACACTCGGTGACGCCGATGGCCAGCAGGTGGCCGTGCTGGGTGGAGACTTCGACGCCGGGCACGCCGACGAGGCCGTAGTCGGGGGCGAGGCGGGCCGCGCGGAGGGACGCCGAAATCTCGTCGTGGTCGGTGATGACGACGCCGTCGAGGCCGATGTCGGCGGCGTGCTCGAGGATAAGCTCCACGGGCTCGTGGCCGTCGTAGGAGGCGTCCGAGTGGACGTGGGGGTCCAGTCGGAGAGTGGACATACTCGAGAAGTAGGTGGGCCGCACGTATAGCCTTGCTTCCCGACGACGGGGCACGTTCACACTCGACAGGAGACGGCCGCGTCAGGCGACGGGGAGTTCGGTGTCGACGCCGGCGGCGACGGCGTCACGGACGCGTTCGAGCGCCTCGCCGTCGCCGACTTCGCTCACGTTCTCCATGAGCACCGTCTCGCTCGGGAAGAGGCGCTCGCCGAGTTCGAGGCCGTGCTCGCGGGCGGTGGAGCCGGTGACGGTGAGGTAGACGCCGAGGCCGACGTCGGCGATGGCGGCCTCCTCCTCCTCGCCCTCCTCGGGGTAGACGAACTCCACGCCCTCGAGCGCGTCGAGGCCGATGACGGCCTCGACGAGGCGCTCGTAGCGCGGCGAGATGCAGAGCGGCCCTTCGTACTGGGCGAGGAACGTCCGGTCGAGGGCGTCGGTGCCGAGCTCGGCGGGCTTGCCCATCAGCGTGTGATACACCGTGTCGCCGAGGCCGGTGACGACGCGGACGTCGGTGTCCTGCGGGTCGATGCGGGCGTTGAGGTCGGCGATGGTCGCGAGCGGCTCCTCGCGGAGGCCGACGACTTCCTCGAGGACGAGGTCCGCGCTGTCGAAGCCGAGCGCGAACTCGTGTTTGCGGAGCGCGCGGAACGGCTCCTCGCGGCCGACGAGCCGAACGGGGACGTCCGCGACGTCGAGGGTGAGGCTGTCGAAGACGACGCGCCGGGGTTTGCCCGCCCGGTCGTCGCGCAGGAGCGTGTAGTCGGGGCTGTACGGGTCCCCGGGGTCGCTGTAGGCCGCGAGGCGCTCGTAGACGCCGTCCTCGGGGTCGGCCTGTCCCTTGGTGACGGCCTTCTCGTGTCGAAGCGTCTCAGTCACCTCGTCGACGACCCGTTGTGCGGACGGATGGCCCGCGAGCCGGTCGAGGACGGCTTCGAGCGGGCGACCCTTCCGTGGGACGGCGACGGTGACTGGCTCCATCGTTGTCGGACACTAGCGACCCGCCGGCTTACGGGTTGTGTTTCGTGCGAATCCGTCTCCACCAACCCTTTTCTGCATACGATTGTTAGGAGAAACTATGTCCGCGAGACAGAAACAGGGGGCAGCAGCCGTACTCGTCGGCCTCGTGGGATTTGCGCTCATCTGCGTCTTGCTACTCGACTCCTTCGCGAGCACCTTCCGGGGGTCCAGCGTCGGCCTCGGACTCGTCGAGAACGTCGTCCCGCTCTCCCTCGCCGCAATCCTCGTCTGGATGTCCTATCGTATCGCGACGACGAACAGCGACGTCGAATACCTCACCGTCATCGCGAAGTGGGTCGGCCTCGGCACCCTCGTCGGCGTCGGCATCATCGCGTGGACGCTCGGCGTACAGGCCATCGAAGGCCACCTCGACCCCGCCGCCGTCGTCATCGACATTCTCGCGCTCGTCGTCGGCCTCTCGCTCCTCGGCGGCGTCCGGGAAGCCCAGCGCCGGGGCGAACACAAGCGCTTCCAGGGGCTCTTCGAGCACATCGACTCCGCCATCGCCGAAGTCACCGTCTCCGGGACGGACGTCCGCATCGAGCGCGCGAACGAGTCCTTCCGCAAGACCTTCGGCTACGACCGCGAGGAGGGCGGCGACCTCACCGACATCGTTGAGGCCGACCTCCCCGACATCGCCACCGAACTCCGCGCCGGCCGCGACGTCGACGCCGAAGTCCACGTCGAGACCGAACACGGCGAGCGCGACTACCTCCTCCGCACCGCGAACCTCTTCGCGGGCGACGAAGGCATCCACGCACACGCCGTCTTCATGGACATCACCGCGCAGAAGGAGCGCGAGCGTGCACTCCAACGCGAATCCAGCGCCCGCGAGCAGGCGCTCGAGGAGCGCACCACGCAACTCGAGTTCCTCCATAGCCTCCTGCGCCACGACGTCCAGAACGGTATGATGGTCATCCGTTCGCGCGCCGAATTTCTCTCGAACGAGCTCGACGGCAAACTCGCGGGCTACGCCGACACCATCGCCGCGCGCAGCGAGGACATCACCGACCAAATCGACCGGATGCGAACCACGCTCGACGCGCTCACTGACGAGGGCGCCGGCCACGACCGCGTCGACCTCAGCGCCGTCCTCGACGGCCGCGTGGAGGCGCTCCGCGAGACCCGACAGGAGGTGACCGTCGAGTCCGAGGTCGAGGACGGCCTCGCCGTCGAAGCTGACGACATGCTCGACGACGTCTTCGACAACCTCCTGCGGAACGCCGTCGTCCACAACGACAGCGACCACCCCACCGTCCGCGTCACCGCCGCCGAGACGGATGACGAAGTCGTCGTCCGCGTCGAGGACGACGGCCCGGGCGTCCCCGAGGAACACCGCGAGAACGTCTTCCGGCGCGGCGTCTCCAACCCGAACGACGGCTCGGGGTCCGGCTCCGGCTTCGGGTTGTTCTTCGTCGACACGATGGTGAACAGCTACGGCGGCGACGTCCGCGTCGAGGACAGCGACCTCGGCGGCGCCGAGTTCGTCGTCACCCTCCCCGCCGTCTGAACTAAACCCCAGCCACTCCATCCCCCACCCATGTCACCCGATTCATCCAAACCCGTCGTACTGGCCGTCGAGGACGACGTCGACGTGCTCGAAACCTACGAAATCTGGCTGTTCGACGCCTATGACGTCCGCACCGCCGAGACCGGCGACGACGCCATCAAGGCGTTCGACGACGACATCGACGCCGTCGTCCTCGACCGCATGATGCCCCGCACCTCCGGCGAGGACGTGCTGCGCGAGTTCCGCGAGCGCGGCTACGACGCCGGCGTCGTCATGGTCTCCGCGCTCGAACCCGACGAGAGCGTCGCCGCCCTCCCCTTCGACGCCTACCTCACGAAGCCCATCGACAAGGAGGAACTGCGCGCGGCCGTCGACGCGATGGTCGAGCGCGCCGACCTCGATGAGGCCCGCCGCGAGCACGCGATGCTCGCCGAGCGACACGCGGCGCTCCGCGTCTACAACAGCGACGCCATCGCCGACACCGAGGCGTTCGAAGAACTCGAGGCGGCCACCGAGGCGGCCGCTGAGCGCCACGGCGAACCCCTCGACGCCGACGACCTCGTCGTCGACCTCTCCTCGGGGGTCGAACCGCCGCCGGGCGTGGAGCCCTAGAGGTCGAAGCGGTCGCCGATTTCGACGATTTCGAGGTCGGCGGGGTAGTCGAAGCTCTTCGCGTGGTGGTGGAGGACCTTCGGGTCAGAAGTGAGGCCCTTCCACATGTCGTAGTGCGTCGGCACGAGCCGGTCGAGTTGGAGGTCGCTCGCGCACTCGATGATCTGGTTCTCGTCGTTGTACCAGCGCGTGCGCTTCGGGACGCCCGTCTCCTTGTCCGGGACGTTCCCGACGGTGCCGAAGGCCAGCGCGCCCGCGTCGATGTCGAAGCGCTCGCCGACGTCGCTGAAGGAGTCGCTGGGCTTGCTGTCGCCCGCGTGGAAGAACGTCCCCGCCTCGTGCTCGAAGACGTAGCCGACCGGGTGGGTCGCGTCGACGTCGTCCGTCTCGACGACATGGACGGTGAAGGAGCCGACCTCGAGGGTGTCGCCCTCCGTGACTTCGACGAACTGCTCCTCACTGACGTCGTAGTCCTCCCGCCACCCCTCCTCGGCGACGACGTCGAGGGAGTCGTCGGGCGCGTAGTAGGTTGCGTCGTGCGCCTCGAGGACGGGTGCCTGACTCTCCTCGTCGACGTGGTCGGTGTGCTCGTGCGTCGCGAACACCGCGTCCGCGTGCTCGACGTCGTCCGGGTCGAACGGCACGGGAATCATCCGAATCGTCCGCGGCGGGCTGCCGGTGCCTACGTAGGGGTCGACGAGGACGGTGGTGCCGTCGCTCGCCTTCAGGAAGAAGCCGTTACAACCGAGGTACCACGCGGCGACACCGTCCGGGTCGGCTTCGTCGACCGCGCGGGGGAGCCAGTCGCCCCAGTCGCTCGTCGTCATGGTCGGACGTGTGCGTGCGCCCGCCCTAAGCGTTCCGGGAGCGACTAACCCGTCTCACTCCTCGACGTCGAAGTCGCGGGCGTGCGCGTCGCGGCAGGCGTCGTCGCAGAAGGCGTAGAAGGAGAGCACGCCGTCCTCGCCCTCGACGGTCGAGACTGGCTGCCACTCGTCCATCCCGAGTTCGGAACCGCAGTTCGCACAGCGGTCGAACTCGACGTCGCCGGGCGTGTCTCGCGCTCCCCGTTTCGCCATCTCTTGCTTCTCTACGCCCCTGCGTCGATTAACGCCCGTGGCTGGGTAATCAGGGTCGTCAAGTACCCCCGCGGGACTCTGTTCGCACACCACCCGGAACGCCGAGGTTATACGGCGCGACACAGTATACGGTCCTAATGAGTCAGGAAGGGCGGTCGGCGGGCGACCTCCGCAACACTGGGATGTCGCTCAAGCACGACCGAACGTGGGACTACGAACTCGACCGCATCGTCGAGGCCGTCGAGGAACGCGACGCCGAGAAGGTCGGCCTCCAGTTCCCCGAGGGACTGAAGCGCCGCGCGCCGCACGTCGCCGACGACCTCCGGGACCTCCTCCCGGACGACACGCGCGTGATGATTTCGGGCAAGCCGTGTTACGGTGCCTGCGACCTCGACACCTACATGATGCGCCGGACGGACGTCTTCGTCCACTTCGGCCACTCCCCGATGAAGGAGTCGGAGAAGATCATCTACGTCCCGCTCTTCTCGAACGTCGACGTCCTCCCCATCATGGAGGAGTCCCTCGAGGAGCTGGAGACGGGCGACGTCGGCCTCGTCACGACGGCCCAGCACATGAACAAGTTCGACGAGATGCGCGAGTACCTCGAGGAGCGCGGCTTCGACGTCCACACGCGGCGTGGCGACGAGCGCCTCACCCACGAGGGCCAGGTCCTCGGGTGTAACTACGCCTCCGCGGACATCGACGCCGACCAGATTCTCTACGTCGGCGGTGGGAAGTTCCACCCGCTCGGACTGGCGATGGAGCACCCCGACAAGGACGTCGTCATCGCGGACCCCGTGAACAACGTCGTCACGCTCGCGGACACGGAGCAGTTCATGAAGCAGCGCTACGCCTCGGTGCATAAAGCGATGGACGCCGAGAAGTGGGGCGTCATCTTCTGCACGAAGATCGGGCAGGGCCGCTGGGAGACTGCGAACGAAATCGTCGAGAACAACGAGAACGCTTACCTCATCACGATGGACGAGGTCACGCCGGACCGCCTCCGGAACTTCGACATGGACGCGTTCGTCAACACGGGCTGTCCGCGCATCACCACGGACGACGGCCCGCGCTTCCACAAGCCGATGCTGACGCCCGGCGAGTACGAGTGTGCCGTCGGCAACAAGCCGCTCGAGGAACTCTCCTTCGACACGTTCCACGGCACCTGGTAACCCGACTCCGCCCGAACGGGCGGGTTCGGGGTAGCCCGAACGCCGACAGTGAGGGCGTGAGAACGCGAGAACTACTGCGGCGCGGCCGACACAACGCTTTTCGCCGGTCCGCGAGTCTTCGGCGGGTATGAGTACACTCTTGCTCCCGCTCCAGCAGGTTGACGTGTTCAGCGTCCAGCAGTCACTCGGCGTCGTCGGGCGCGCCGTCGGTGCGTTCGTCGGGACGCTGCTCGTCGGCGGCCTGCTGCTCGCGCTCGCCGAGGACTGGTTCGAGCGGCTGCTCGGCGTCGTTGACGAGGAGCCGTTCCCGTCGTTCCTCTGGGGGCTCGGGACGCTCGTCGTCTTCGTCTGCGTGGGCATCGTCTTCGTCCTTACCGTCATCGGCATTCTCCTCGTCATCCCGCTCGTCGTCGTCGGCCTCCTGCTGAAGTTCGCGGGGGACGCCCTCGTCTACGTCTACGTCGGCGGGCGCGCCGCCGAGGGGTTGGGCTGGGAGACGACGCGCTGGGGGCACCTGGTCGCCGGCGCGGCGTTCGCGGGTCTCGTCGCCGCCGTCCCGGCGGTCGGGTGGCTCATCAGCTTCGTCGTGAGCAGCGTCGGCGTCGGCGCCGTCGTCCACACGTGGTACCGGAAGTACGACGAGTCGGCGTAGGCGACACCGCTTTCACCGCACACCTACTTCTCTCGTGTATGAAGCGCGCGCTCGAGCAGCGACTCGCGGCCGTCGAGGGGTTTCGCGACCCGAACGTCGAGCGCGAGCAGTATCCGACGCCCGCGGGCCTCGCGGCGCACCTCCTCCACACGGCGGACCTACAGGGCGACCTGGCGGCGCCCGTCGTCGACCTCGGGACGGGCACGGGGATGCTCGCGCTCGGCGCGGCGTGTCGCGACCCGCCGCGGGTCGTCGGCGTCGACGTCGATGCGGCGGCACTCGCAGTGGCGCGCGAGAACGAGCGACGGGTCGCCCCGCCGGAGCGGGTCTCCTGGGTGCGCGCGGACGCGACGCGCGACCTCCCGCTCGCGTTCGGCGACGAGGCGCCGACGGTGGTGATGAACCCGCCGTTCGGCGCACAACTCGGAAACCGCCACGCGGACCGGCGGTTCCTGGAGACGGCCGCCGCCCTCGGGGGCGTCTCGTGGTCGATACACAACGGCGGGAGCCAGTCGTTCGTCGAGTCGTTCGCGGCGGATGCGGGCGGCGACGTGACGCACGCGTTCGCGGCGGAACTCGACCTCAACAACCAGTTCGAGTTCCACACGGACGCGCGGGCAGCCCTCGACGTTGAGGTGTTCCGCGTCGAGTGGGGCGGGCCTCAGGCGTAGGATTCCTTCGTCGCGACGGTGACGCGGGTGGCGCCGTCGCTGGCGGTGATGCGCGTGCCGTTGCGGCGGAACTGGAGGTCGCCGGCGCGCGTCGTCTCGTTCTCCCCGGGGAGCGGCGCGCGCCCGAGCGTCCGGTTCGCCCGGGAGACGACGAGCGAGAAGTTCTCGTCGACGCTCGCGACGGTGACGTGCTGGCCGTCGACGACGAGCGCGGCGGTCGCGTTCTCGGAGGCGTAGACCTGATTCCACGCGCCCGTGGCGTTCGTCATCTCGATTTGGTAGACGGTGGCGGCGTCGACGGGCGTCCAGCCGGTGCGTCTGATGCGGATTTGCTCACTCCAGCCGACGCCACCGACACGGACGGCGGCGCGGCCGGAGAAGGCGAGTGACCCCTTCGAGACGGCTTGCGTCCAGAGGTGTCTGTCGGGGTTCGAGACGATGACGCCGCTGGCGTTCACGCTCGTGGACTCGTTCAGCAGCGAGATGTCGACGGCGCCGACGCGCTTGTTCGGGACGTCTTCGGCGTAGGTGACGGCGTAGTCCTGGACGTGGACGGCGTCGTCGGCGTTCGCGGGCGGGCCGTCGGCGACGGTGGTGAGGTTGATGGGGACGGCGACGACGGCGGTGACGAGGAGGGGAAAGAGGAGGCAGAGCGCGGCGACCTGTCGGCGGGTGACGCCGAGGTCGATGCGGGAGGAGAGCGGCCGCGGGCGGGCGTGGACGCCGGCGGCGACGAGGAGCGCGAGCGCGACGACGAAGAGGACGCCGAGGCCCCGGTAGAGGACGTAGGTCGCGGGGCCGCGGTACCACCAGATGATGTAGAGGGGAACGCTCGCGGCGTAGACGACCGCGGCGCCCCAGAGGCGGAAGGCCCGGGGGCGGTCGTCGCGCGCGGCGACGAGGAGCGCGCCGAGGAGCACGCCGAGGAAGACGCCGGTGGCGTGCCCCTGAACGGCGACGCCCGCCCACCACGGGCCGCCGTACGAGGGGCTGGCGGACGCGACGACGATGGGGTCGCGGAGGGCGTAGTACACCGTGGAGACGAAGCTCTGGGCGGCGACGGCGACGACGGTGGCGACGGGGTAGCGGGTGAGTGCGAACGCGCCGAAGGCGAACACGACGCCGGAGAAGCCGATGATGGGGCCCCACGCGAGGACGCTGGTGGCGACGGCGACGACGGCGACGACGAGCGGGACGGCGAGGACGCGGGCGAAGGGGTTGGCACGCCACGACCCGAAGGACGTGTCGCCGCGCCGGGTCGGGTAGTGGCTCCACGCGTACTCGGCGAGCGGCGCGTAGACGAGCGTCCCGATGAGGTTCCCGGTGACGTGCCCGAGGTTGGCGTGCGCGAACGGTGCGGTGAGCACGCCGAGCGGGTAGAGGTAGGACCACGAGGTAAACGGGAGCGAGAGCGGGCGGTAGGGGTGCGCCCAGCCGCCCTGCACGACCCAGTAGAAGAGCGCGACGCCGAGCACCGTGAGGAGCGTCCCCCACGGGACTCCGAAGAGGAAGCGCGCGCGGAGGTGGCGTCCCCACTCGCTCGTCACGCCGTCGAGCGCGCGGACGCACGCGAGCGAGAAGAGGATGAGGAGGGGGACGGCGGCGGCGAGCGCGGCGCCGAGCGGGAAGCCGAGCGGCAGGAGGACGAGGAGGCCGACGAGCGGGCCGGCGGGGAGGCCTGCGCGGAGCGCCGTCCCGGGGCGGACGGCGCGGACGGCGGCGAGCGCGACGACGAACGACCAGCACGCCACCGTCGCGAGCGCGCCGGCGAGGAACGCGGGCGAGACCATATACACTTCGCGGGTTGCCCTGCGGACCCTTAAACGCCCGCGAGTCGGGGGCGCGGCGGCGCGGCGACGCGGGGGGACCGCAATGTTGAAACCGCGCAGAACCCAGAGTTCGGGTATGGACCTCCGGGTCGTCGAACAGCAGGACACAGAGCTGACTATCGAGATCGCGGGCGAGGACCACACCTTCATGAACGTCCTGAAGGGCGCGCTGCTGGAACTCGACGACGTCGCCGCGGCGACGTACGACCAAAACCCCGAGCAGTCCGGTGGGCAGACCGAACCCATCCTCACGCTGAAGACCGAGGGTGCGGACCCCATCGACTGTCTCGAACAGGGCGCGGCGCTCGTCGACGAGCAGATGAGCGAGTTCCGCTCGGCGTTCGAAGCGGCTAGGTAGGCCGGTCGACGTCGAACCGGAGCGGTTCTCCCTCGTATTCGTACGTTCTCGGGAGCGACGCGTCCGTCGCGAGCGCGCCGACGTCGACGGTGGTCGTGCGGACTCGGACCGTCGTGACGCCGTCGCCGAGGTAGGCGAGGGCGGCGGCGACGGCCGGCCGGTCGGCGAGTGCCTCGGGAAGCGATGGATGCGTGCCCTCACCCTCGACGCGCCGACAGACGAGGAACGCGGCTTCCTCGGCGTCCGCGTCGGCGAGTTCGACGTAGCGGGCGGTGTCGACGCCGACGGCGCGCCTCACCGCGGGTGGGTCGTCACCGGGGCCGTCGGGGGGAACGGGTACGACTGACCGATCGCGTGCTGGTGGAGACACACACGGACCGTCTACCTCGTTGACAAAAAGACTCGGGGAGGGCGGCTCCCGCGTTCAGCGACGGACCGGAATCCCGTTCTCGTCGAGGTACTCCTTGACCTCCTCGACGGTGTACTCGCCGAAGTGGAAGATGGACGCCGCGAGCGCCGCGTCCGCGCCGGCCTCGAACGCCTCGCGCATGTGCTCCGGCTCGCCACAGCCGGAGGAGGCGATAACCGGCGTCGAGACGGCGTCGCAGACCGCACCCGTCAGCGGGAGGTCGTAGCCGTCCTTCGTGCCGTCCTTGTCGATGGAGTTCACGAAGAGTTCGCCCGCGCCGCGCTCCTCGGCCTCCTGTGCCCACTCGACGACGTCGACGCCGGTGCCCTCGCGGCCGCCCTTCACGGTGCACTCGAACCAGCAGGACTCGCCGTCCACCTGCTCGTAGTGCTCGCCCGCCTCGTCGAAGCGCCGGCGCGCGTCGACGCTGATGACGATGCACTGGCTGCCGAAGGCGCGCGCGCCCTCCGTGATGAGTTCGGGGCGCTGGAGCGCGCCGGTGTTGATGGAGACCTTGTCCGCGCCGGCGCGCAGCGTCTCCTTGATGTCGTCGGTGTCCCGGATGCCGCCGCCGACGGTCAGCGGGATGAACACCTCGTCGGCGACGTTCTCGACGACGTTCAGCATCGTGTCGCGGCCCTCCGCGCTCGCCGTGATGTCGAGGAAGACAAACTCGTCCGCGCCCGCCTCGTTGTACTTCTTCGCGAGCTCGACGGGGTCACCCGTGTACTCGAGGTCCTCGAAGTTCACGCCCGTGTAGACCGCCGCGTCCCCGTTCTCGTCGAGGTCCACGTCGATACACGGGATGACGCGCTTCGTGAGAGTCATGGCGAGTAGTACGAAACCACCCCCTGAAAAGGTGTCCGACTCGACAGCCAGCGGGCGGGTGCGGGCCGTTACCCGTCGGTGCGTGCGACTTCGCGCACGTCGCGCGCCGTCACCGCGGACACCGACCCGTCACGGAGTGCGAGCGTCACGCCGTACGTCCACGACGCCGTGCGCTCGCCCGTCGTCGTGCCCGCGCTGACTGACACCTCAGTCGACGCGCGGTAGTCCCCGTCCGGGAAGCACGCGTCACTCCCGTACGTGTAGACGTCGTAGGCGACGCTCGCGGACTCGTCGGGGGCGAGCGTCGGCGTGTACGCGATGGCGTTCGTCGCGAAACTCCCGACGACGCGCCAACAACCGTCGACTCTGCCATCCGGCGGGAGGGGCGTCGTCGACGTGTCCGTCTGGTTGGTATCGACGCCGCGCACGTGCCGGCGCGCGTCCTCGCCGACGGGGTAGCAGAAGAGTTCGGCGTCGCCCGCCGACGCCTCCATCGTCGTCACGGCGAACGGCGGCGCGAACCCGCAGACGAGCGTGAACGCCTCGTCGCCGACGTTCGTCAGCGTCGCGGCGAGGCGCGGCGGGTGCTCGTCCGTCAGCTCCCGCACCTGACTCGCCTCGAAGCGCGCGGCGTCCGCCGAGTGTGGCGGGCCAGTCGTCGTGCTGGTCGTCCCGCCCGTCGTGGTCGGCGTATCGGGCTGACTGCACCCGGCGACGCCGGCGAGCGCGGCCGCACCCGCGGCGGCGAGAAAGCGGCGTCTGCTGGAGGGCATCGTGTCGTCTCGTGGTCGAGTCCGGCATACGTCTTGTGGGGCACTCCGAAAGCGGAAAGTGCCTCCTCGCCGCCTACCCGCGTATGGACACGACACACGAGGGCCGCACGACGTCGCCGATGCAGTCCTACTCGAAGACGCAGGTCGCCTACGGCGCTGTCGTCTTCGCCGTCGGCGCGTTCCTCACCTACGCCCTGCCGCTCAGCCTCGGCCTCTGAGGAGGACGAAACAGCAGAGCGCGTCCGCCCATACCGCCGCGAGGAGCGCCAGCGACGCCGACGGTTCGAGGTCCGCGCCGAGCACGAACCCGAACGCGAGCGCGCAGAGGAGGACGAGCCACGCCCCGGAGGCGGCGGGCAACTCCTCGCGGACTTCCGCATAGCCCAGCAGGGTGCCGAACGCGATTCCGCCAGCGACGCCGACCGCGAGCGCCGCGAGCGTGAACCCGGGGAGCGTCCGGCCCCAGAGGACGACGTAGACGTAACCCGTGACGAGCACCGCGATGCCGAGCGTCCACGCGAGCGAGCGACGCGGCGCCGCAGCGTCCGCCGTGATGGAGAGCGTCACGTCCGACTTCTCGGGCGCGTGGAGGAAAAGTCCGCTCCCGTCAGTCCATCGCGGCCGCGATGGTCTCGCGGAACGCCGCGACGTCCTCGTAGTCGTAGTCGACGGCGTCGCCGTCCACGTCGAGGGTGAGCGTTCCGGAACTGTCACTCTCGCCGAGTTCGACGACGTCCGCGACGCCGTCGAACGCCGACTTCACGGCGTCGGGGTTGGTCGTCTCGACGACGGCGCGCCCGGGCGCCTCGGAGAAGAGTGCGGCGAGCGACGGCACGGAGACGTCCGCGCCCGCGTCGCCGGTGAGGCCTTCGGCGAGTGTGACCGCGAGGCCGCCGTCGCTGACGTCGTGGACGGCCGTCGTCGCCTCGTCACCCGCGACGTCGACGAGCGTCTCCACGATGTCCGCGGCGTCCGCGGGGAGTGCGGGGAACGAATCGCTCCCGCCGAACTCGGCGAGGAGCTCGGAGCCACCGAGCAACTCGTCGTGGCCCCCGACGAGGAGGAGCGTGCCGTCGCCGGCGAGCGCGCTCCCAGGCGCGTCGAGGTCCTCGGTGGTGCCGAGGACGGCGAGCGTCGGCGTCGGCGGAATCGGGCCGGCGTTCGAGTCGTTGTAGAGCGAGACGTTCCCGCCGACCACAGGAACAGAAAGGTCGCGGCAGCCGTCCGCGAGGCCGTCGACCACGGCGGCGAAGCCACCGTAGACGTCGGGTTTCTCGGGATTCCCGCCGTTGAGGCAGTCGACGGCGGCGACGGGCGTCGCGCCGACCGCCGCGAGGTTCGTCGCGTTCTCGACGGCGGTGGCGTACGCGCCCGCGTAGGGCTCACAGGCCGTCCAGTTCGGGTTCGCGCCCGCGGCGAGCGCGATGCCGGGCACGCCCGTCACTTCGGGCGCGGCACTCCCTTCGACGGCCTCGTGGAGCGCGATGACGGCGCCGTCCTCGCCGGGTCGGACGGCGGTCCGCGCGCCGACCTCGTGGTCGTACTGGCGGTAGACCCAGCGCTTTGAGGCGGCGTTCGGGCTGGCGACGACGGACTCGAAGGCCTCCGCGAGCGACGGGAGGTCGTAGTCCGTCTCGGGCGTCTCGGGTTCGCCCTTCGGCAGGTCGTTGAGGGGCGCGCCGTCCGCGAGGAATTCCGCGGGCGCGTCGACGACGACGTCGCCCTCGAACTCGCAGACGTAGCGGCCGTCCGAGGTGATTTCGCCGATGTCCGAGCAGCCGAGGTCGTACTTCTCGGCGATGGCCTCGACGGCCTCGACGTTCCCGGGCGCGACCTCGTAGACCATGCGCTCCTGGGACTCGGCGAGGAGGATTTCGGTCTCGTTCATCCCGGGTTCGCGCTGGTGGACGTCGTCGAGCGTGATGTCGCAGCCGAGGTGGCCCTTCGCGACGAGTTCGCAGGACGCCCCGCCGAGGCCGGCGGCGCCGAGGTCGCGCGCGGAGACGACGAGGCCGGCGTCGACGAGTTCTTCGTTCGCCTCGATGAGTCGCTTCTCGGCGTAGGGGTCGCCGACCTGCACCGCGGGCCGGTCCTCGGTCTCGGCGTCCTCGGCGAGGTCCTCGGAGGCGAAGGACGCACCACCGAGACCGTCGCGGCCGGTCGCGTTCCCGACGAGGACGAGGCGGTTGCCGGGGCGCTGGGCTTCCGCGGTGACGAGGCGGTCGGGGCTGAGGAGGCCGACGCAGGCGACGTTCACGAGCGGGTTGCCCTCGTAGCCCTGGTGGAACGCCGTGCTCCCGGTGACGGTGGGGACGCCGATGGCGTTCCCGTAGTGGCTGATGCCCTCGACGACGCCCTCGAGGAGGTAGCGCGAGTGTTCGCGCTCAAAGTCCCCGAAGTAGAGGCAGTCCGCGAGCGCGACCGGGTACGCCCCCATCGAGAGGGTGTCTCGGACGATGCCGCCGACGCCCGTCGCGGCGCCGTCGAACGGGTCGACGTAGGAGGGGTGGTTGTGCGACTCGACGCCGAAGGTGGCGTAGAGGCCGTCGCCGACGTCGACGACGGCGGCGTCGTCACCGGGCCCGATGACGACGTCCTCGCTCTCCGAGTCGAAGGCGGAGAGCAGCGGTAGCGAGGAGCGATAGGCGCAGTGCTCGCTCCAGAGGTTCTCGAACAGCGCGGCCTCGGCGCGCGTCGGGTCCCGGCCCAGCTCCCCGACGACGCGTTCGCGGTCCGACTCGGCGAGAGTCATTCACCTTCATGGTTCGTCGGGCCGGGTTTATGCGTTTCTATATGCACGTTCGTGACTAAACAGGGGTGACGGCGGACGCGGACCGCGACCACCCCGCCGCCGTCCACTCAGTTCCCGTTGGCGGCGTCGAGGCAGGCCCGCGCGCCGTCGGCGAGCATCGAGGTGTCCGTGCCGGCGACGACGAAGTCCACGCCCCACTTCTGGCGTTCCGTGACGGTGTCGGGGTCGCCCGCGAGCGTCCCGACCGCCGTCTCCTCGCGCTCGCCCGCGCCGACGACCGCTTCGACCGCCGCGGTGAAGACGCCGCTCTCGTACTCGCCGTACACACCGAGGTCCGCCGAGAGGTCGTTCGGCCCGAGGAAGACGGCGTCCACGCCCTCGACGGCCGCGATGGCGTCCGCGTTCTCGACGCCGGCCTCCGTCTCGATCTGGACGACGACGGCGACGTCCGTGCCGGAGGTCACCTGCCGGTCGAGGTCCGCGCCGTAGTCGTTCGCGCGGGCGCCCGCGACGCCGCGCGACCCCCGTGGGCGGTACTGGCAGGCGTCCACGACGGCTTCGGCCTCCGCAGCCGTCTCGACTTCGGGCACCATCACGCCCGCCGGCCCGAGGTTCAGCACACGCTGGAGTTCGACGCCGTCGGCACCGGAGACGCGGACGAGCGGTCGGGTCGGCGCGCGCGTCCCGTCCACGGCGCGCACCATGTCCGCGAGGTCCTGGTGGGTCGCCTCGCCGTGTTCGCCGTCGAGCACGAGGAAGTCGTACGTCAGCGACCCCAGCAGTTCGGCGACGGCGGGATGCGGCACCGACACCCAGCCGCCGACGACGGGTTCTCTCGCACGGAAGTCGTCTCTGAGCGAGGTCATGCGACGGGGTACGCCCCCGAGGCTCTTAGCAGTCGGTGGCCATCGCACGCCGCGACGGCCGCGACGCGGCCGTCCGGGCCGGACCGTGGTGTTTTTGCCGAGGCCCGCACAAGAGCGAGTCGTGCTGTCGGTCGAGCTCCACACTCACTCGTCACTCTCCTATGACGGCCGCGACCCGATCGAGATGCTCCTCGAGCAGGCCGCCGCCGTCGGACTGGACGCCCTCGCCGTGACCGACCACGACGAGTACGAGGCCAGCGCCCGCGCCGCCGAACTCGCCCCCGACTACGGCCTCGTGGGCATCCCGGGCATGGAGGTGACGAGTGCCGCCGGCCACGTCCTCGCGCTCGGCATCGAGGAACCCGTGCCGGCGGGTCGGCCCTTCGAGGCGACGCTCGACCTGATTCGCGATGCCGGCGGCATCGCCGTCGTCCCCCATCCCTTCCAGGAGTCCCGGAGCGGCGTCGCCGCGAACGTCACCCGCGAGGCGCTCGCGTCCGCGGACGCCGTCGAAGTCTACAACTCCCGACTCCTCACGGGTCGCGCGAACCGGCAGGCCGAGCGCTTCGCCCGCGACCACGACCTCCCGATGACCGCGGGGTCGGACGCCCACATCGCCGAGATGGTCGGGCAGGCCGTCACGCGCGTCGACGCCGAGGAACGCGACCTCCAACACATCCTGGACGCGATTCGCGCCGGCCGGACGAGCGTCGAGGGCCAGCGGACGCCGTGGCGTATCAGCTTCCGGCAAGCCGCCGGCGGCGCGAAACGCCGCGTCAAGAACCGCCTGCGCGAGTTCTTCTGAGGCCGGGCCGCGACAACAGTTACGGGCGTCGCGTGCGACGCCACGAGTATGCCCGGACCACTACTCGAGGGTGAGACTGCCGTCATCACCGGCGGGTCGAGCGGTATCGGACGCCACGTCGCCGAGACGTTCGCCGAGGAGGGCGCGCGGGTCGTCGTCGCGGACGTTCAGGAGGAGCCGCGCGAGGGCGGGACGCCGACCCACGAACTCGTCACTGCGGACTACGGCGTCGACGCCACCTACGTCCACTGCGACGTCTCGAACCTCGAGGACATCGAGACGGCCGTGGACGCCGCGGACGCCTTCGGCGGCGTGGACGTCATGGTGAACAACGCGGGCGTCTTCCGCCAGCAGTCGTTCACCGAGGTCGAAGAGGCGGACTTCGACTGGATGATGGACGTGAACGTGAAGGGCGTGTTCTTCGGCGCGCAGTACGCCGCGCAGAAGATGCTCGAAAACGACGGAGGAACCGTCATCAACATGTCGAGCGTCGCCGGCCTCACCGGGAGCGCGGGCTTCGCCACCTACTGCATGACGAAGGGTGCGGTGCGACTCCTGACGTACGCGCTCGCCGCCGAACTCGGCCCCGAGGGGATTCGCGTGAACGCCATCCACCCCGGCATCATCCAGACGGAGATGACGAGCGAGGACGTCCCCCTCACCGGCGGCGAGACGGGCGCGGAGTTCCGCGAGACGATTCCGTCGCGGCGCTTCGGCCGCCCGGACGACGTCGCGGACGCCGCGCTCTACCTCGCGAGCGACATGGCCTCCTACGTCAACGGCGAGAGCCTCGTCGTCGACGGCGGCCTGACGAACGGCACCTAGTCCTCGACGGTCTCGATGGCCTCGAGACCGATTTCGACGACTTCCGCGCCGAGGTCCGCCTCCGCGAGGTCCGCGGGCGTGAACCACTCCCAGTGGGCGGCGTCGCGCTCGTCACCCTGCGGCGAGATGTCGCGCGAGTCCACTTCCGCGAAGTAGACGAAGTCGACGTGCTGGTGGCCGACCTCGCCGCCCTCGTACTCGTGGATGTCCTCCAGCAGGAAGTGCGCGGGCTGGGGCAGCGAGCGCACGACGCCGGTCTCGATGTCGGGTTCCTCGAGGAGGAGCGTCGGTTCCAGGCCGGTCTCCTCGCGGACCTCACGCTCGGCGGCGTGGTGTGGCAGTTCGTCGCGCTCGACGTGGCCGCCCGGCGGCAGCCAGAGGCCGAGGCGGTCGTGCTCGTGGAGCGCGGTCGCGCCGTCACAGACAATGTAGGTGGTCGCGGTGTAGTGTCGGGTCGTCTCCATACCTACGGGGGCAGCCACGAGCGCCTAACGTCTGTCGGAGTCCGGCGACGGGAAAGAATCAGGCCTCGACGGGGACGTCGTCCTGCGCCTCGAGAAGTTCGTGGTAGCGGTTGCGGATGGTGACCTCGGAGATGTTCGCCACCTCGCTCACCTGGTTCTGCGTCACGCGGTCGTTCGTCAGGAGGCCGGCCGCGTAGACGGCGGCAGCCGCGAGGCCGACCGGCGACTTCCCCGAGTAGATACCCTTCTCCTTCGCGGACTCGAGGAGCTGGCGGGCCTGACGCTCGACTTCGTCGGAGAGTTCGAGGTCGCTGACGAAGCGCGGCACGTAGCTCGTCGGGTCGGCGGGTGCGACCTCGAGTTTGAGCTCGCGGACGACGTAGCGGTACGTCCGGGCGATCTCGTCCTTGTCGACCCGCGAGACGCTCGTCACCTCATCGAGGCTGCGCGGGTTGCCGGCCTGCCGTGCGGCGGCGTAGAGGGAGGCGGTGGCGACGCCCTCAATGGAGCGCCCGGGGAGGAGGTCCTCGTTGAGCGCGCGACGGTAGATGACCGACGCCGTCTCCCGGACGTTCTTCGGGAGGCCGAGGGCGGAGCTCATACGCTCGATTTCGCCGAGCGCCTGTTTGAGGTTCCGCTCCTTCGAGTCCCGCGTGCGGAAGCGCTCGTTCCAGGTGCGGAGCCGCTGCATCTTCTGGCGCTGACGCCCGGACAGCGAGTTGCCGTAGGCGTCCTTGTCCTGCCAGCCGATGTTCGTCGAGAGCCCCTTGTCGTGCATCATGTTCGTCGTGGGGGCGCCGACGCGGGACTTCTGGTCCTTCTCCTGGCTGTTGAACGCGCGCCACTCGGGGCCCCGATCGATGTCGTCCTCGTCGACGACGAGGCCGCACTCCGAGCAGACCGTCTCCCCGTGCTGCTCGTCGCTGACGAGATCGCCGCCACACTCCGGGCAGACGAGTTCGTCCTCGCTCGCGCGTTCGCGCTCCTGTTCGTCCGACTCCGTCCGCCGTCGCTCCCGTTCCCGTGTTCGTGAGTCACTCATGATGTGTGTCGAGACGTAGACCGACTTTCCGTTCCCGTTGCCGGACAGACGACGATACACTAGTGAGTCGGACTGACGCCGGATAAGCTTGGTGACCAATTCGCGGCGGCCCGTGCCGGCTTCAGACGGCGAGCGCGCCGCTGCGCGGCGGGGTGGGCTTTCGAAACGCTTAGACGACCACGGGTCCCACGACTCGGGTATGAGCGATTCGGCCGTCGACGACGAGGAGGTCCGGCACGTCGCCGAGCTCGCGCGCGTCGACCTCGACGAGGCGGAAGTCGAGCGCTTCGCCGACCAGTTTGGGGATATCCTCGACTACTTCGAGGCCCTCGAGGAAGTCCCGGACGTGGAGGCGGAGCCGGAGCTCGTGAACGTCATGCGCCCCGACGAGGTCGAGGAGAGCCTCGACCAGGAGGCGGCGCTCGAGAACGCCCCCGAGACCGAGGACGGGTTCTTCAAGGGCCCGAAGGTGTCGTAAATGGGCGCGCACAACGCCTTCATCACCGAGACCGAGCTCGAGGGCGCCGAGGACGGCCCGCTCGCCGGGAAGACGGTCGCCGTCAAGGACAACATCTCCACCGAGGGCGTCGCCACGACGTGTGGCTCCGACATGCTCGCCGACTACGTCCCGCCCTACGACGCCACCGTCGTCTCCCGGCTGAAGGACGCCGGCGCGACCATCGTCGGGAAGGCGAACATGGACGAGTTCGGGATGGGTACCACCACCGAGACGTCCGCGTTCGGCGCGACCACCAACCCGGTGGACGACGAGCGCGTTCCGGGCGGGTCCTCCGGCGGGTCCGCCGCCGCCGTCGCCGCCGGCGAAGCCGACCTCGCGCTCGGCAGTGACACGGGTGGCTCCGTGCGCTGTCCCGCCGCCTTCTGCGGCGTCGTCGGCATCAAGCCGACCTACGGGCTCGTCTCGCGCTACGGCCTCGTCGCCTACGCGAACAGCCTCGAACAGATCGGGCCGCTCGCCCCGACCGTCGAGGAGGCCGCGGAACTCCTCGACGTCGTCGCCGGCCCCGACGAGCACGACGCCACCACGCACGACGCCGCCGCGGACAGCGATTATGCGGCCGCCGCGAACGGCGACGTCGAGGGCCTCACCATCGGCGTCCCCACCGAACTCGTCGAGGGCGCCGACGAGGACGTGAAGGCCGTCTTCGAGGACGCCCTTGACGAGTACCGCGACGCCGGCGCGACGGTCGAGGAGGTCAGCCTCCCGTCGGTCGAGTACGGCGTCGCCGCCTACTACGTCATCGCGATGAGCGAGGCCTCCTCGAACCTTGCGCGCTTCGACGGCGTGCGCTACGGCGAGTCCGGCGGGTACGAGGGCAACTGGAACGAGGTGTTCAGCGAGACGCGCGCCGAGAACTTCGGCGACGAGGTGAAGCGCCGCATCCTCCTCGGCACCTACGCGCTCTCCGCCGGCTACCACGACAAGTACTACAAGCAGGCCCAGGAGGCCCGCGCGTGGGTCCGTCAGGACTTCGAGGAGGCCTTCGAGGACGTCGACGTCCTCGCGTCGCCGACGATGCCCGTCCTCCCGCCGAAACTCGGCGAGAGCGTCGAGGACCCCCTCCAGATGTACCTCATGGACGCCAACACGGTGCCCGTGAACCTCGCGAACCTCCCCGCCATCAGCGTGCCCGCCGGCGAGTCCGACGAGGGACTCCCGGTCGGCCTCCAGCTCGTCGGCCCGAAGTTCGGCGAGGAAGAGATCATCGACGCCGCCGCGCTGCTCGACTGAGGCGTCTCGGGCCGCACTCGGCACTGCGTCGAGTCCCACTCACCGACTCGAAAGCGGCGTAGAAGACGTCCGACCGGTCGCCGTGTCGCGTTACTCCTCGGGCGCGTCCTCGCCGACGACCGGGTCCTCGTAGACGAGGTTCATGATCCACTGCGAGAAGGCGTCGCTTCGAGCGTCGACCTCCTCCTCGCCGACGAACGGCGAGAGCATGTCGCCGGCCATGAGGAGCGAGAAGTCGAGGTCCTCCTCCTTGATGATGGGCTTGATGAGATAGGTGGTGTTCCCCTCGTGGACGGCGTCCTCGCGTTCGACGAGACCCTTGTCGGCGAGCTTCTTCGCGATGCGGCTCCCCTTGCGCGATGAGACGTCGAGCTCCTTCCAGAACTCGCTCTGGTAGATACTCCCCTGCTCGCGGACCAACTCGAGTGCACGCTCCTCGTCCTCGGAGAGGTCCCCTGATTCGGCGCTCATACACGGTAGGGCGGGCGCGGGCGGTTTAAAGTTGACCGTCGAAGGCGGTGTCTCCGCGTGTCGGCCGCCGGCCGCTGGCCACCGAGTGGGTGTCCGTCACTCCCGGGCGAACCCGCCGGCGTCCCGGTACGGTGTCCGGCACGGCGGGCCGTCCGCGAACTCGTAGCGACTCCCCCGCCGGCCGACGGTGACGATCGTCGAGGAGCGCGTGCCGTAGCCGTGGCCGTGGAGGCACGCGCGGACGTCGTGGTTGGCGAGCACGCGCTTGGCGCGCCCGCGGAACCCCGCGGCAGTGCGTGGGCGGCGGTCGGTGAGCGCCTCGTGGACGCGGCACTTACGACCCTCGGCGTCGGGCGCGCCGGTGGTCGTGGCGACGTGGACGCCAGGGCTGAGTGCCTCGCTGGTGAGGTCGCCGTCCCACCGGAGGAGGAAGGCGTCCTCGGCGTCCGCGACGACGAGGTTGAAGCCGGCGTAGTCGCGCGCCGCGACCTCGCGCTCGACGGTGTCACGTGCGGCCGCGGCGTCGCCGGCGCGGAGGGCGTCGTCGACGAGCAACCCGCGAGAGCGTTCGCCCGTCAGGTCGCTCCAGCGGTTCGTGACGGCGACGTAGAGGCCGGTGTCGGTGACGCCGGTCCACGTCCCGCCGGCTTCCTCGTCGCGCGGCGCGAGCACGCGCGGGTCGTCGCCGGTGACGGCGGGCGGCGTCGACGGTCGGCCGAGGGCTTCGTCGCGGTTCGCTGCGGCGACGATTGGCGCGTCGTCGTAGACTCGCCACGCGAGCGCGAGCGTACACATGACTACTCCTCCTCAGCTTGTGCGACGCGCTCGCGGGCGGCTGCACGGTCCACCGTCCCGGAGGGCGTGCGCGGGAGGGCGTCCACGAAGACGACGGTGCGCGGTTGCTCGAAGTCGGCGAGGCGCTCCGCCCAGTGGGCTTCGAGGTCGGCGCGCGAGAGGTCCGCGTCCGCCTCGGGGACGACGAGCGCGGCGACGCGCTCCCCCCACTCGGGGTCGCTGACGCCGACGACGGCGACGTCCGCGACGGCCGGGTGGGTGCGAATCGCGTCGGCGACTGTCCCGGGGTTGACGTTCTCGCCGCCGGTGATGATGCGGTCGGAGCGTCGGTTGAGGACGTGGAGCCGGCCCGCCTCGTCGCGGTAGCCGACGTCGCCCGTGTAGAGCCCGTGTGGGCCGAAGGCGTCGTCGTTCGCCTCGGGGGCGTCGTAGTAGCCCGGCGTGATTGTCGGGCCGGAGACGCAGAGTTCGCCGGTCTCGCCGGCCGGGACGGGGTCGTCGGCGTCGTCCACGACGGAGACCTCCGTCCCGAAAATCGGGCGGCCGACGGTCCCGGGGTTCGCGAACGCCTCCGCGGGGCGCGCCGTCGCAATCTGCGAGGCGGCTTCGGTCATCCCGTAGGAGGGATGGACGGGCACGTCGTCCTCCTCGCAGGCGGCGACGAGTTCGCGCGGCGTCGGCGCACCCCCGCAGAGGACGAAGCGCAGGTCGTCGGGGATGTCGCGTTCGGCCCGAAGCATCCGCCTGAGCATCGTCGGGACGACGGAGACGCCCGCGCAGTCGTGTTCGTCGAGCGCGCGGACGGCCGCGTCGGCGTCGAAGCCGCGCTGGAGGACGCACGTCGTCCCGTAGACGGCACACCGGAGCGGGACGGAGAGCCCGCCCATGTGGTACATCGAGAGGCAGAGGAGCCACCGGTCGCCGGGAACGACGCCGAGGGTGAACGCGCTCGCGGTGGCGGCGAAGAAGACGTTCCCGAACGTCAACTCGACGGGTTTCGGGTCGCCGGTGGTCCCGGAAGTGAACATGAGCGCGAGCGTGTCGTCCGGGTGCCACTCGGTGGGCGCAACGTCGGCCGCGTCGTGTGACTCGATGCCGACGACGCCGGCGTCGTCGGGGTCGTCCACGGTGACGACCGGGACGTCCTCAGCGGCGGCGAGGGCGTCGGACTCGGTGTCGGCGTCGCAGAGGAGGAGGATGAGGTCGCTGCGCTCGCGCTGGAACTTCAGTTCGGCGGGAGCGAGACGGGCGTTCAGCGGCACGAGCACCGCGCCGAGCCGCTGGAGCGCGAACGCGAGGCGCACGAACGCCGGACGCGTCTCCATCAGGACGCCGACGTGGTCGCCGCGCGTCACGCCGAGGGCGGCGAGGCGGCCGGCGGTCGTCTCGACGGCCGCGTCGAGGTCCGCGTACGTCCACTCGCGGCCGTGTTCGTCGTCGACGAGCGCGGTCACGTCCGGGGACGTCCGCGCTCGCGTGGCGAGGATGTCGCGCATCACTCCCCGAGAGGCGTGGGGACGCCATTGCCCTTTCCCTGTGGGACGGCGATGCGCCCGCGTTCGACGGGCGCGGGGTCGGGGGCGAGGTCCTCGGCGAGGGCGTCCGCCGTCGCGAGCCCGCACGCCGAGAGCGGGGCGAGCGCCGCGGCAGCGTGGACGGCGGCCGTCCGCGCGTGGACGGCGTCGAACGTCGTCGTGACGATGGGCGAGACGCCCGCCGCGCGTGCGCGCCGCCCGGCGTCGACGGTGCGGTCGGGACCGCCGAGCGCCATCGGCTTCAACACCACGGCGTCGGCGGCGTCCGCGTCCAGCGCCGCGTCGAGGCCGTAGGCCGCGACGGATTCGTCGAGCGCGACGTCGACGCCGCGTCCGCGGAGCGCCGCGTGCCCCGCCAAGTCCGAGGCGGCGAGCGGTTGTTCGACGAGCGCCACGTCGAGGTCGGCGAGCGCTTCGAGCGCGCGCCGTGCCGTCGAGCGCTCCCACGCCTCGTTCGCGTCGACGCGCAGGGTGACGTCGGGCGCGGCCTCGCGGACGGCGCGGAGGCGTTCGACGTCGACCTCGAGGCGTCGTACCCCGACCTTCACCTTCACGCAGTCGAAGCCCGCGTCGACGGCCTCACGGACGGCCGCCGCGGTCGCCGCGGGTGACGCGTCGCCGACCGTGGCGTTCACCGGAATCGCATCGACGGCGTCGTCGCCCGCGAAATGCCGGTAGAGCGGGACGCCCTGTGCGCGCGCGTCGGCGTCACGGTAGGCGAGAGAGACGGCGTGGCGCGCCGCCGGCGCGTCGGCGAGCAGGGAGAGCGCGCCCGCGCGGCCGGACGCCTCGCTCGCGTCCGCGAGCGCGTCGCGACACGTCTCGTAGTCCTCCGTCCAGTCGGGGAGGGGTGCGGCCTCGCCGATGCCCGTGACGCCCGCGTGCTCGACGGTGACGAGGAAGCCCCGGCGCTCCGTAATCGTGTCGTGGGCGGTCGTGAGCGGCGATTCGAGGGCGAGCGCGTACGGCTCGACCTTCACAGCGCGAGGCCGACGGCGAACAGCGCGGAGTAGAGCGCGAGCGTCTGGCCGGTCCGCGTGAGCGCCGGGTCGAGGTGGTCGGCGTCGTCGTGCGCGAGCACCGTCCGCGTCACCGAGACGGCGAGCGGGAGTGAGAGCAGGGGCAGAAGGACGGGCAGGCCGAAGCCCGGCCGGGTGAGAAGCCAGAGCGGGACGAGGTAGGCGAGGGCGTAGAGCGCGACGTACTCGGCGCGCGTTCCCGTCTGGCCGATGCGGACGGCGAGCGTGTACTTGCCGGCCTTCCGGTCCGTCTCGATGTCCCGGAGGTTGTTCACGACGAGGATGTTCGTGGAGATGGCGGCGACGCCGACGGACGCGACGACGGCGACGAGCGGGAGGGTGCCCGGCGGCGGCGTCAGCGGGAGCGCCGCAGCGTAGGACGCCGCCTGCACGTAGAAGGTGCCGACGACGGCGACGACGCCGAAGAAGAGGAAGACGAAGACGTCGCCGAGGCCGTGGTAGCCGAAGGGGAACGGCCCGCCCGTGTAGGCGATGCCGGCGGCGATGCTGAGGAGGCCGACGACGAGAATCGGGAGGCCACCGATGTAGACGAGGTAGAGGCCGACGACCATCGCGGCGAGGAAGGAGCCGTACATCGCGCGCTTCACCGACGACGGCTCGATGAGGCCGGCCTGCGTCACGCGCGTGAACCCCTCGCGCTCCTCGGTGTCCGCGCCCTTCATCGCGTCGTAGTAGTCGTTCGCGAAGTTCGCGCCGACCTGAATGAGGAGCGCGCCCACGAGGGCGGCGAGCGCCGGGAGCGGCGCGAACACCCCCTCCGCGAGCGCCAATCCGACACCGACGACGACCGGCGAGATCCCGGCGGGCAGCGTGTGCGGCCGAGCCGCCATCAGCCACGCTCGCCCCCGGGAAACGTCCGCTACGTCACTCATACCCGAGCGTTCGAGGGCAAACGCAAAAAGAGGGGCGAATCGCCGAGGGGGTCCGGTTACTGCTCGTGTTCCTCCGCCATTTTGATGAGTTCCTCCTCCGTGGGCACCTCGTAGCCGTCCTCGGAGCGGGCCCGGAGGCGCGCGCTCACGACGGCGACGCCGGCGGCGAGGGCGAGCGCGCCGACCAGCACGCGGTACTCCTGGACGAACTCGACGAGCCGTGAGAATTCGAGTCCGGCGGCGAAGAGAAGCGACATACCCACAGTACCGCCCCGGGACGGAAGAACGTTCGGCCGGCCCGCGGCGTCGTCGCCCCGCTCAGAACTCATCAAGTCGTCGCTGGTCGTCCGGGAGTCCGGGTTCCGGTTCAGTGTCCGCGCCGAGCAGTCGTGGCAGCGCGGTGTTCGCGAACGTCAAGCCGACGACGAGCGCGATGGGCGCGAAGAAGAGCCCGTAGAACCCGAGGACGACCGGCCCGAGGGTGTACGCGAGCATGAGGAGGCCGACGTGCGTGTTCTCGCCGCTGAGGATGGGCCGCAACACGATGTCGGGGATGGTGTCGACGATGACGACGGCGACGGCGAGGAAGCCCGCGACGTAGATGAGCAGCGAGGTGTCGCCGCCGAGGACGACCGGGAGCGCGGTGATGGCCGCCACCGGGAGGTAGACGACCTTCATGCCGACGACCGGAATCAGGCTCGCGATGCCGGTGAGCGTGCCGACGAGCGTCGGGTACGGCACCTCGACGGCCGCGGGCGCGACGACGTTGTACGCCTGAAACGCCGTGATGGCGATGAGCGCGATGGCGATGACGTTCAGGAGGTTCCCGAAGAGGACGGCCTCGAGTTCCTCGTCGACCGCCTCGAGGTACTCGCGGAGGATGGCGTCGTCGTCGAAGCGCAGGAGCCACGAGCGGATGCGGTCGCCGTCGACGAGCAGGTAGTAGGTGACGATGACGACGACGAAGAGGTTGAGGAAGAAGTTCGAGACGAGCGTCGTCAGGAAGGACGCGCGCGCCGACGCGAAGTCGATGAAGGGGTCAAGCTCGCCCGCCTGATACGCCTCGTAGAGGCCGTGGGGCGTGAACTCGGGAATTCGCTCGACACCCCCGAACCACGCGAGGTTCTGCGAGGCGAGTTCGACGAGTTGGTACTGGGCGGCGAAGTGGCGCGCCTCGACGGCGAGGAGGACGACGGCGTAACTGACGAGGAGGACGAGCGGGACGGCGAGCGACGCCAGGACGACGACGGCCCGCACGCGCGACGGGAGGTGGAGGCGGCGCAGCGACTTGTGGTAGCGCCGCGTCGAGTAGTAGAGGAAGACGGAGACGGTGAGCGGCGCGATGAACTGGTAGGCGAGGAAGCCGAGAACCGTGGCGACGAGGAGGCCGAAGCAGGCGACGACGAGTCGCTTCTCGTTCATGAACGCGGCGTCGCGGCGCTCCCGGGTAAAAGTACGGACGTCGGCCCGACTACAGGCGCGAGGTGTCGAGCGAAACGCCCGCGGGCGCGACGACGAGGAAGTCCCGGAAGTGCATCAGCGTCGCGCCGGCCTCCTTCGCGGGTGCGGCGAACCCCGCGGCGAGTTCGTTCAACTCGCCCTGCACGGCGAGGACGAGGACCTTCCCCGCGGCGAGTTCTTCGAGCCACTCCTCGTCCGGCGTCTCGCCATCGAGGACGCCGAGCACGACGCCCTCGACGCCGTCCTCGGCCTCCCACTCCTCTATCTGCTCCTCGGCGTTCCGCAAATCGAGGCTGAAGCCGTCGCTCATACCTCCGTTCGCGCGCCCACGGCCATCAATGCTTCGCGCGCGTCGCGCCCCGGTGTGGCCCCGCGATTTATGACCCTCGGACACCTCGCCAGAAGTATGCCGAAAGTACACTTCGACGAGGCCACCATCGAGCGCCTCGACGACCTCCGCACGGAGGACCAGTCCTACGACGAAATCGTGAACGAACTCATCGACATCTACGAGGCCGAGGAGCTCACCATCTTCCACAGCGGCGACATCGAATAACTACTCGTCGCCAGCGGCGACGCGACAGACTTCTTCCCACCGTCCGTTCTCCTCGAGGCGCTCCTGCAGGAGCTCCGCGTACTCCTCGACGAGCTCCTCGGCCTCCTCGTAGCGTTCGTCGCGACTGCCGAAGCCGAGTGCGCGCTTGATGCCGCCGAGGAACCCCTCGCCGGAGGACGTGCTGCCCGCGCCGCCCGCACCCATCGACGCCATCTGTTTCTCCACGTTGTCTATCTCGCTCATCACCTGCGGGAGTTTCCCGGTGTCCGCGACGACGCGCGCCGCCTCGGGGTCGTCGGGGTTCTCGATTCGGAGCTCCGTCGCCGTCATGATGAGCCCCCATTGTTGCCGCGAAAACGAAGATGCCTCAACCTGCTCACCGAACTCGTCGTCGACGCTCATCCGCTCGCCGACGACGCGGTCCTTCCAGTCTGCCATACCATCCGGTAGGGCCGTGGATGGTTTGTCTCTTGCCCCACGCTTGCGGGCGGCGAGTCACCTCAGAACGCGTCGCCCTCCGCCGAGATGTCGGCGTGGAGGCCCTCACGCAGGGCGGAGTGGACGTGGCAGATGTCCGTGCCGCGCGCGACGACCTCCTCGAGTTCCTCGTCGGTGAGGTCGGCCTCGACGCGGAGGTGGAAGCGGATGGCTTCGAGGTCGTCGTCCTCGTCGAGGTCACCCTCGACGTCGATTTCGACGCGCCCGACGTCGTCGTGGCCGCGCTGTCGGGCGGCGACGCGGAATGCCGGGATGTAGCAGGAGGCGTAGTCCGCGAGGAGGACGCCGTTCGGGTTCGGGCCGGCCTCGTCGGTGGCGTCGACTGTGAGCCGGAAGTCGCCGACGCGGGACTTCGTGACGTAGCCGTCCTCCGAGACGCTGGTGACTTCGAGGTCCGTCATGGTGTCCGGTCGGACTCGTGCCGCCCGCCTAAACGTTGCCCCGGTTTCGCGGCCTCGTGGGGCCCTCGACCCCGGAGAAACACTCTTTGCGGTCGCCGGTGACGCTCCGCCCGATGGCCGAGGACGACGGCGTCGACCCGCTCGCACCGTTCCGCCAAGTGGCCACACTCCCTCGCGACGTCCTCGTGCTCTCCGTGGCGATGTTCGCGTTCAGCCTCGCCTTCCAGATGACGGGCCGCTACGTCCCCGAGTACCTCCGCGTGCTCGGCGCGGGCGCGAGCGTCATCGGCCTCTACGGGAGCCTCGGCAACCTCATCGGTGCCGTCTACCCCTATCCGGGGGGCGCGCTCTCCGACCGCCTCGGCTCGCGGCGCGCGCTCACGGCGTTCGGGTTCTGCTCGGCGCTCGGCTTCCTCCTCTGGCTGCTCGCCCCGGACATCGGCCCCGTCTCGCTCGGCGCGCTCGAACTTCCGGTGTGGACGTGGCTCTTCGTCGGCCTCCTCCTCACCCAGGCGTGGAAGTCGTTCGGCCTCGGCGCGACGTTCGCCGTCGTGAAGCAGAGCACCGCACCCGGGGAACTCGCGGCGGGGTTCGCGAGCACGGAGACCTTCCGCCGGGTCGGCTTCCTCCTCGGGCCGCTGCTCGCCGCCGGCCTCCTCGCGCTCGCCGCCGACTTCGAGACGGGATTCCGGTGGGTGCTCGCGCTCGGGGTCGTCGTCGCCGTCGTCGGGACGGTCGTCCAGCACGTCGCCTACGACGCGAGCGGCGACAGCATCGGCAAGCCCTTCGAGGGCCTCAAGCAGGTCCTCGCGGACCTCCGCGCGCTCCCCGACGAACTCCGCCCGCTCCTCGTCGCGGACGTCCTGGTGCGCTTCGCGAACGGGATGGCCTACGTCTTCTTCGTCGTCGTCGTCACCGACTACTTTGACGTCGGCTTCCGGGCCGTCGGCGTCTCGCTCTCCCCGGCGGCGTTCTTCGGCGTGCTGCTCGCCGTCGAGATGCTCGTCGCGCTCGTCTCGATGCTCCCCGTCTCCCGACTCGCCGAGCGCGTCGGCCTCAAACCCGTCATCACCGCTGGGTTCGCCGTCTACGCGCTCTTCCCCGTCATGCTCATCAACGCGCCCCGAAACCAGTGGGTGCTCGTCACCCTCTTCGCGTTCTCGGGGTTGCGCTTCGCCGGCCTCCCCGCACACAAGGCCATGATCGTCGGCCCCGCGGAGGCCGATGCGGGCGGGCGCGTCACGGGGTCGTACTACCTCGTGCGGAACGTCATCGGCATCCCGAGCGCGGCCATCGGCGGCGCGATATACGCAATTGACGCGGTGCTCGCATTCACGCTCGCGTCCGCCATCGGTAGCTGTGGCGTCGCCTACTACGCGCTCCGGGGTCGGGAGTTCGCGGCCTACGCCTGAGGATGTCGCCGACTCGGACCCCTCAGAGGTAGGCGGCGTCCCAGCTTGTGGGTTTGCGCTCGTTGCCACACTGTCCGCAGGTGAGCCGCCCCATCGTGTCCATGGCGACGTCGGCGCCGCCACAGCCCGTGCAGAACCAGCCGTGGCGGTCGCTGCGCTCCGGGTCCCGATAGAGCGGAACGAACGGTGCGCGCGACCCGCGCGTGGCGTCAGCGGGGTCTACGTAGGCCGATTCACCGTCCGCCGTCGTGACTGGCCGGAGTGCCGGTGTCGACATGCACCAATGTATGGTACACGATAACAAAAGACTAGGGTGGGGGCGACGGCGCGTTATTCGTCGTGTTCGTCGAGCGTCGAGACGTAGGAAGTGAGGTCCGTCGTCGTCACGATGCCGATGACGTGGTTGTCCTCGTCGACGACCGGAAGGTGGTGGACGCCGTGCTCGATGAGCTGCTTCGCGACGTCCGTCACGACGTCCTGCGCGCCGACCGTGTGGACGTCCGACGTCATGAACTCCTCGACGGTCGAGTCGTCCTTCGGCTGTCGCTCCGCGACGATACGCACGAAGTCCGTCGTCGTGAGGATACCGGCGAGTTCGTCGTTCTCGTCGATGACGACGACGGAGCCGATGTCCTCAGCGAGCATCTTCTGGGCGGCTTCCTCGACGGACGTCCCCGGCGAGACGGTCGTCACGCCGGCGGACATCACTCGTGCGATGAAAACGTCTTCCATACCCGTTCCTGAGGCCGCGAGAAGTTAAGGACTGACGAAGTGGCACGACGAACCGACAACGCGGACGCCCGCACGCCGTATCGGGATTCGAGTCGGCCACAAGTGTTTTTCAGACTGGTGTGCGAACCTATCCACGATGTCCACGGACCATGCCGACGACGCTGCCGGGGACGCCGAACAGGCGGCCGACCCGGAGGGCGTCGACGGCGCGGCCTCCGCGGCGCCCGAGACTGCCGAGCCCGAGGAGACGGGCCCCGCAGTCGTGAAGGGCAAATACACGTGGGAGGACTTCAAGGACGAGTACTACTACGACGAGGAGGGGAACCCGCCGACGGACGAGGAGGAGAACGTCATCCCCTTCGACCCCTCGGAGTACCTCGGCTTCGACCCCGAGGACCTCCCCGGCTTCCTCTCGCGCGGCGGCGACGCCGCCGTGGAGAGCGACGACCTCGTCGAGGAGCGGACGCTCGACCTCTCACACGAGGACGAGGACGAGTTCTTCACCGACGTCCACGGGAACGCCACGATGGCGAACCGCTACGACCTCGAGAAGGCCGTCGCCTTGGAGAAGAAGTCGCACTTCGCCGAAATCGAACGCTACTGGGTGAACAAGCCCTACGCGTTCGTCGTCATCTTCCACTCCGACAAGGAGAACGAGAAGAAGTACTACCTCATCGAGCCCTACCAGAACCGGCTCGAAGACGACCTGCAGGAGTTCCTGACGGGGAAGCTCCGGACCGCCATCAAGTACGCGAGCGACGACGTCGCCGCCGAAGGCTCGGAGGCGGAACGCCGCGACGTCATCGAGCGCGAGACGCGCAAACTCCTCGAGCGCTACGACATCTACTCCGGCGCGGTGCGCGGCGAGACCACCATCGTCGACCAACTGAAGGAGCTCGTCGAGCAGCTCACCGGCGAGGACGAGGAGGCCGAGAACGAGGGCGAGAGCGGCCCACCCGAGCAGTTGGCCGGCCTGTCCGCCCGCCCCGAGCCCGCCGTCCTGGAGGAGGACCCGGAGACGCTCACCCAGTATCAGGTGGAGAAACTCCTCTACTACCTCAAGCGCGACTTCATTGGCTACGAGCGCATCGACGGCATCAAACACGACGTGAACGTCGAGGACATCTCGTGTGACGGCTACGAGTCGCCGGTGTTCGCCTACCACTCCGACTACGAGCAGCTCATCACGAACGTCTATCACGGCACGCAGAGCCTCGACGACTTCGTCGTCAAGCTCGCCCAGCGCTCCGGGAAAGGCATCTCGAAGCGCCAGCCGCAGGTCGACGCGACGCTCCCGGACGGCTCGCGCGCCCAGCTCACGCTCGGCCGCGAGGTGTCCGACCACGGGACGAACTACACGATACGGCAGTTCAAGGACGTCCCGTTCACGCCCGTCGACCTCATCAACTGGAAGACGTTCTCGCTGGAGGAGATGGCGTACCTCTGGCTCTGCATCGAGAACAACAAGAGCCTCATCTTCGCGGGCGGGACCGCGTCCGGGAAGACCACCTCGCTGAACGCCGTCTCGCTGTTCATCCCGTCGAACGCGAAAATTGTCTCCATCGAGGACACCCGCGAGGTCGAACTCCCCCAGCGCAACTGGGTGGCGTCCGTCACGCGCCCGAGCTTCGGCGAAGACGAGAAGGGCGACATCGACGAGTTCGACCTGCTGGAGGCCGCGCTCCGCCAGCGCCCCGACTATATCGTCATGGGCGAGGTGCGCGGCGAGGAGGGCCGGACGCTCTTCCAGGTCATGTCCACGGGGCACACGACGTACACGACGTTCCACGCGGACAACGTCAGCGAGGTCCTCAAGCGCTTCACGACGGCGCCCATCAACGTCTCGAAGACGCTGTTCACCGCGCTCGATTTGGTGAGCATCCAGTCCTCGACGCGCGTGCAGGGCAAGAAGGTCCGCCGGAACCGGAGCATTACCGAAATCAACCGTTACGACGCCGAGAACGACGAAATCAACGTCAGCGACGTCTTCCAGTGGGAGCCGGAGGGCGACGAGTTCCGCCAGCTCACCGAGTCGAACACCCTCGATGAGATACAGTTCGACCGCGGGTGGACGCGTCAGGAGCTCCAGCGCGAGCTCTTCGAGCGCCGCGTCGTCCTCGCCTACCTCATCCGCAACGGCCTCAACGAGTACACCCAGGTCGCCGCGACGCTGCAGGCGTACATCGCCGACCCGGACACGATTCTGACGCTGATGGCGAACGACGCCCTCGAGGAGAGCCTCGCGGACCTCCGGGGGATGGAGTCCGTCCTCATCGACGTCGACCCCGAGAAGGAGGCGATGGTCCCCCGACCGGACCCGAGTGAAGACGTCTACGAGGAGGCCGGCGAGCTCCTCGAGGAAGCCGAGGAGAAACTGTTCGAGGAGTACCGCGGCGCGGAAGCCCCCGACATCAGTTTCGCGCTGACGCAGGCCGCACAGGAGGCCACGTCCGGCGACGTCGTCGTCGACGAGTCCGGCGAGACGCCCACGATAGAGGAAGTCGAGGCCGAGACGGAGGCGGCCCAGGCCGAGAGTGAGCAGGCCGAAAGCGAAGCCGCCGAGGGGACTGACACGGAGACGGAGGAGAGCGAGGCTGCCGGGGAGACCGAGAGCGAGGCGGCCGGCAAAACCTCCGAGAGCGGGGAGTCCCAAACCGAGACCGAGGCGGCGGCCGAGGGGGCGGAGACCGAAACCGCCGACGAGGTCGCCGAGGACGCCGGCGAACCCGCCGAGTTCGTGACCGACGCTGAGGAGACCCCGGACGAACCGAGCGAGGACGACGGAGGCGGGGGTACCGAGGGCGAGCGATGAGCCTCGGGAGCGAGTCGGGCTACACGAGCGGCGCCGACCTCCTCGCACAGACGTTCTACCCGCTGTTCCAGTGGCTCTTCGGCGACTCGAGCGACTTCGTCGCGGACGTCGAGACGAAACTCGCGGAGGCGCGCCGCGACGAAACCGTCGAGTTGTTCCTCTCGCGAGCGCTCGGCATCGGCGTCATCGTCGGCCTCGTCCTCTGGCTGCTCGGGACGCTCGTCGGATGGGCACTGTTCGCAACCGGCATCATCCAGACGGAGTCGCTCATCGGCCTCTACGTCAGCAACGAGACGCTCGTCGCGGTGCTGAACGCCATCAAGGTGCCGGCGCTCGTCCTGGTAACCGGGATTTTCTTCGGCTCCATCGGGTTCGCCACCGGCTTCGGCGGCGTCGTCGGGATGCCCTACATGACCGCCGGCGAGCGCAAACGCGAGATAAACATGCTCCTCCCGGACGCCGTCGCGTTCATGTACGCCCTCTCGATGGGTGGGATGAACCAACTCGAGATTCTGGAGGCGATGGCGAAAGCCGACGACACCTACGGCGAAGTCGCCCTCGAGTTCCGCAGCATCGTCCAGGAGACCAAATACTTCGACACCGACTACCGGAGCGCCGTCCGCAACCGCTCGGTTGAAACGCCGTCAGACGAACTCAGCCAGTTCCTCACCGACATGCTCTCCATCGTCAACTCCGGTGGCGACATGACGAGTTTCCTCTCCGACAAGAAGGACAAGCACATGCGGACGGCGAAACAGCAACAGGAGCTCACCCTCGACACCCTCGAGCTGTTCGGCGAGATGTTCATGACGCTCTCGCTGTTCCCGCTGTTGCTCATCATCATCCTCGTCATCATGAGCATGCTCGGGGAGGCCCAGCAGATTCTCCTCTACGGCACCGTCTACCTCCTCATCCCCATCGTCGGCGTCGGTTTCCTCGTCCTCGTCTCGACGGTGAAGCAGGACGAACCCGGTGACGGCTACCTCCGCCTCCAAGAGGGCGAGAACGGGGACGAGACGACGAGCCGCGAACCTGGTCTCTTCGACCTCGGCCTCATCGAGCGCTTCAAGGAGAACGGTGCGCTCTTCTCGCGCATCTACGACCGTGAGGGGACCTACGAGGCGAAGTGGGTGTTCACCCACCCTCACCTGTTCTTCAAGCGCCACCCGCTCTACACGCTCGGCATCACGGTGCCCGTCGCTGTCGTCCTGCTCGTACTCGCCGTGCTCGCGGGGTCGGCGCCGACGTCGCTCTCGGGGATGCAGGAGAGCCCCATCGCGGGTACCGTCGTCTGGGTGTACGTCCCGATGTACATCATCTTCCTGCCGCTCGCGGCGTTCCGCGAGTGGAACCTCCGCTCGCGTCACCGCATCACGAACAAGCTCTCCGACGACCTGCGGAAACTCTCCTCGGCGAACGACACCGGCCTCACCCTCCTCGAGTCCATCAAGACCGTCTCGGAGACCTCACCCGGGAAACTCGGCGAGGAGTTCAAAATCGTCCACGCGAAGGTGAACTACGGGACGAGTCTGCGCGACGCGCTCGTCGAGTTCAACAACAAGTACCACATCCCGCGGCTCGCACGCACCGTCAAGCTCGTCAGCAAGGCTCAGGAGGCGTCCAGCCAGATTTCGGCGGTCCTGACGACGGCCGCACAGGCCTCGGAGAACCAGGACGACATCGAGCGCGAGCGCAAGTCCCGCACCCGGATGCAGATCGTCATCATCATGATGACCTACCTCACCCTGCTCGCCGTCATGGCCATCCTGAAGGTGAAGTTCCTCGACGTGATGGCGGGCCTCGCCACCCAGGCCAGCGGCGGCGGTGGCGCGGCCTCGCAGGCCGGCGGTGGGAGCATGAGCTTCGGCGGGAACGTGAACATCCAGCTCCTCAACATGATGTTCTTCCACGCCGTCACGATTCAGGGCGTCCTCTCGGGATTCATCGCCGGGTACATCCGCGACGCCGACCTCCTGAGCGGCGTGAAGTTCGCCGTCGTCCTCCCGACGGTGGCGCTCGTCGTCTTCATCTTCATCTGACACCATGAGCCAACGCGCCCAGACCACCATCGACTTCGCCATCGGCGCGAGCGTCTTCCTCCTCACCGTCGCGTTCGTCTTCGCGTTCGTCCCTGGCCTCGTCAGCCCGTTCGCGAGCGGGCAGGAGTCCGCGCCCGTCGTCGCGAACCACGTCGCCGACGACCTCGTGCAGCAGGACCTCGCCGTGCAGGGGCAACCGTACACGCTGCGCGCCCCGCTGAACCTCGACGGCGCGGACGTCACCCTCGACGTCCCGCGGTTCATGGACGCGAACGTCACGGTGACGAACGCCGACGGGGTGGTGGCGAGTCGCGGCCCGACGCCGCCCGAGGGCGCCTCGACGTCGGTCGCATGGCGCGTCGTCACCTATCAGGGACGGCACGCCGAACTCCGGGTGAAAGTATGGTGACGCCGCGCGAGCGCGGGCAGGGTGACGGCAGCGACCGGGGGCAGGCGCACACGCTCGAGGGGGTGACGGCGGCGCTCATCGTCGTCACGAGCGTCGTCCTCGCCCTCCAGATGACCGCGGTGACGCCGCTGACCGCCTCGACAGCGAACCAGCACATCGAGACGCAGGAGCGCGCCGCCGCCCACGGCGTCCTCGCCACGGCCAGTCAGGAGACGCTCCGCGGGAGCGCGCTCTACTGGAACGCGACCAGGGCGCGCTTCCCCGGGTCGGGCGAACGCGGCTTCTACGTCGGGAGCGGGCCGACCGAGCAGGTCGCCCTCCTCGACCGGTTGAACCAGACGTTCTACGGGACCGGCATCGCGTACAACGTCCGTCTCGTCTATCTCGACGCGGCCGGCGAGGAGCGCCGGACGCGCCGCCTCGTCTACAACGGCGAACCGACGGAGAACGCCGTCATCGTGCGGCGCTCGGTGACGCTCTACGACAACGACCACCCGGTCGTCGCGTCCGGGCGGACGCCCCGGACGCTCGGCGAGTCGGCGTACTTCGCGCCGGACGCCGCGCCGAACTCGACGGTGTACAACGTCGTCGACGTGGAGGTGGTGGTATGGCGGATGTAGGCGTCTGTGGCGACGGCCGCGGCGTCTCCACCGTCGTCGGCTACGTCCTGAACATCGGCATCGCGCTGTTGCTCGTCACGGGACTGCTCATCGCGGCGTCCGGCTACGTCGCCGACCAGCGCGAGCGCGCCGTCCGCACCGAACTCCAGGTCGTCGGCGACCGCTTCGTCAGCGACCTCTCGACCGCCGACCGCCTCGCCACCGTCGGCGACGGCCGCTACGTCGCTGTCCACGCCACGCTCCCGCCGCGCGCCGTCGGACGACACTACACCGTCCACGTCGGCGACGTCGGTTCGCCCGGCGGGGAGGTGTACGTCCGTCTCGTCGCGCCGCAGGCGGACGTCACCGTCGAGCGGACCGTCCACCTCGACACCGCCGTGACGAACACGACGCGCTCAGGTGGGTCGCTCCGCATCGTCGTCGACGGCGGCACGATGGAGGTGCAGGATGGCTGACCGACGGACGGTCAGCGTTCCGAGCGGACGGGGTGTGAGCGACGTCGTCGGCTTCGTCCTCATCTTCTCGCTCATCATCGCCACCGTCGGCATCGTCTACACCACGGGTCTCACCGGCCTGCAGGACGCCCGCGACGCCGAGCGGCTCTCGAACGCCGAGACCGCCTTCGGCGTCCTCGACTCGAACGCCGAGGACATCCTTCACCGGGGCGCACCCGCGCGTGCGACCGAAATCAAGCTCTCGAACGCCCAAATCGGCCCGGGCGAACCCGTCACCGTGAACGTCACCGCCGGCCCGAACGCCTCGGTGTCGCGCGAAATCACGCCCGTCGTCTACAGCGCCGGCGACACGAAAATCGTCTACGTCAACGGCGCAGTCATCCGCTCACAGCGCGGCGGGGCGTCCATGCTCGACCCGCCGAACCTCCACCTCGGACAGCGTGCGCTCGTCCCCATCGTCGACACCTACTTCCCGGCGCCGAAGACGATCGGCGGGCAGACGCGCGCGCTCGTCCGCCTCGACGTCCCCACCGCGAGCGACCGCACGGTGACGGCGTTCCGCCCGACGAACGACACCGTCACCGTTACGGTGACGACGACGCGTCCCGGCCCGTGGAACCGTTACTTCACGGCGCGCGGCAGTTCCTGTAGCGAGTCACCGGTCAACGGCACCTACACCGCCGTCGCCTGCGACGTCACCAGCGTCCAGACCGTCGCCGTCTCCCGCACGAACGTCCACGTCCGCCTCAACTAGTCGAGGCGGACCGCGATGCTGTTCCGCGTCGCGTGGATGTACGTGACGACGTTCCCGCCGGTCTCGTAGCGCACGTACGCCGAGGAGTCGCTCAGGCTGACCGAGCCTGTCTGGTCGTACGCCCGGATGGTGGCCGTCCCCCCGTCAGTGACGAGTGCCATGTAGTGCTGGGTGAGGAAACGCGACGTGTTCGTCTCGCCCTCCGAGAACGTCGTCGGGCCGTCGACGGGGTGCTGGTCGAAGGTCGCGTTCTCGTCGAACGAACCCGACGGCGAGAAGTAGTTCAGGTTCGGGTCCGACTCGTAGGTGAAGGTCCGAAGCGCCGTCGCGTTCATCTCCAACACCGGCGCGCCGGCGACACAGCGCACCGAGAAATTGCCCGACCACGACTGGTAGCTCCGGCCGTTCGAGTAGTAGATCCACGCCGGGAGCGTCGAACGCGACGGCGTGCCGTCGTCGTCGCACTTCACCTGTCCGCTGCCCTGCGTCGGCACCGCAACCTCGAACTCCTTGCTCCCCGACTGGGCGTAGATCGACCACTTGAGGCTCGCGAACCGCTCCTTCTTCCCCGAGGAGACGCTCACGTTCATGTCGGAGACGGCGTGTCCCTCGGCGACGCCGCGGAGGCCGATGCGTCCGCTCGCCATCGAGAGTCGCCCCTGCTCGCCCGGCGTCGCGAGCGCGAGACTCACGGTGCCGTTCGGGTAGACCGTCACGTTCCCGTCCGTCTGCGCGCGGAAGTACTGCCCCCACCCCTCCGCGTAGCGGCTGTTGACGTCCAAGACGACCGTCCCGTTCGAAATCGGGTTCAGGTAGCGATGCGACCCGCCCGGGTATGTCGCAGAGCGGTTCGGGTAGCGGGCTTGGTCGACGGCGAGCGGCCGTATCGTCGCCTGTCGCGTCCCTGTTGTCTCCCCCGGCACCGTCTCGAGCGAGATTACAGGCAGCGTCAGCGTCTGGGTCTGGTAGTGGAACTCCGGCGGCGAGAGCAACACCGGTCGCCCGCTCCCGTCCGTCCGCCAGACGCCACCGCCCTGATAGGCGATGCGGGTCTGCCCGTTCCGGTACGTCATCGTTCCTAGTGTCTCGTTCACGAGTACCGCCGTGTTCCCGTTCCCCGAGTGGTTCACGTGTCTGAGGCGAATCCACCCCGACGAATTGTCGACTGTGTAGCGGCCCTCGCCAGGCTGGCCGAGAGTCACCGTCTGGCCGTCCGTCCGGCCGAGCGCCACGAGTGCCGCCTTCGAGTCGAAGAGCGTCATCACGTCCTCGGCGTTCGACGTCGCCGCCCGCTGTTGGGTCTCGCCCAGCGTCCCGCTCGCGACCATCACGACGACGCCGGTCACGATGAGCGTCAATCCGAGCAGGAGCGCCAACCCCACCACTTCGGACTGCGCGCGAGACCCATCACTCATGGCTAGACGGAGCGCCCGATGCGGGATGAACTTACTGGCGAGGACGGCCCGTGAGTCGCCGCCGAGAACAGCCGTCCCTCGCCGCCGTTACTGAGGTCGTCGCCCGTTTTGTGCGAGCAGGAGACGAGCGTGAGAACGGGCACGGCGGGATTTGAACCCGCGGTCTAGCGGTTAGGAACCGCTCGCCGTATCCGCTTGGCCACGTGCCCCGTGGCGGTGGCTACGGGGGTAGGAGTGAAAAACGGTTACTCTTCGCGGACGAACTAGTTCGTGTTCTTCGTGCCGGCCGACTCGGTCTCGGTAACGGTGTCGCTCTCCGTCTCGGACTCGGCGGAGCCGCCTTCGCGGACGTTCTGGAGTTCCTCTTCGATCTCCTCGCGGCCGCGCTTGAACTCGCCCATCGCCTGCCCCGTCGAGCGCGCGAGCTTCGGAATCTTGTTCGCGCCGAAGAGCAGTACCGCGATGAGGAGGATGAGCGCCAACTCCATCCCGCCCGGCATGCCGCCCAGGAACAGTGGGGTACTGGTGAGCATCTCTATCCTTCCGTAGCCAACTGCCAGTTATAGGTTTTTTGCTCCATGAGGTATTTGGGCCGGAGAAACGCCGACGCAGTCGAAAACGACGTCTCCGACGTCGGATCACCGACCCGGGTCTAGCGTACACGACGCCGACCGCATCGCCCACAAATCGGGGGCCACGGTACCACTAACCACGCACCGTTGTCGGTTCTACTGGGAACGCAACCATCATAGGCGATGCCTCCAAACGAGCGCACATGGTTGACGTTGGAGACGACGCACCCGACTTTACCGCACCGCTCGCCGACGGCGACGTAGACAGCTTCACGCTCTCCGAGGAACTCGGAGAGGAACCCGTCGTGCTGGCCTTCTACCCCGGCGCGTTCACGGGCGTCTGCACGGACGAGATGTGTACGTTCCGCGACAATATTGGCGCGTTCGAGGACGTCGGCGCGACGGTCTACGGCGTCAGCGTCGACACGCCGTTCGCGAACAACGAGTTCCGCGACCAGAACGACCTCTCCTTCGGCCTCGTGAGCGACGCCGACGGCGAGGCCATCGAGGCCTTCGACGTCGTCGACGATGACTTCGCCGGCTTCGGCTACACCGCCGCGAAGCGCTCCGTCTTCGTCATCGACGCCGACGGCGAAATCACCTACAAGTGGGTCACCGACGACCCCGGCGTCGAGCCGGACTACGACGAGGTCGAGGAGGCCGCCGCGGAAGCCGCCGAGTAACGCGACCCCTTCCGAATCGCGACGATATCGACCGGGACGCGCACGCGACCCGCGAATAACCCCTTCCCCCGGGGCGAACCACGTACGCCCCCATGGAGGCCCCGTTCCTTTTTAGCACGCCGCGTCACACCTCACGGTATGAGCGATACCGACGCGCCCGCAGAGAGCGAGCGAGGCATCCAGGAGTACGACCCGGGCGACGAGCACGCGTTCCCGGACGAGAGGCTGAACGATGTCCTCGCGGTCGTCGAGAACGACCCCGAGGTCGTCGCGCTCCTCGAGGCGCAGAACGTCAACCCCGTCACCCGCAAGGGGTACAACGACCACGGCGCGAAGCACATCGAAATCGTCCGCAACCGCGCGCTCCGGCTCTACGACCTGCTGAAGCGCGGCGGCGTCGAGTTCAACGGCGCGGCCGACCAGGGCCTCGAGGAGGCGGACGAGTCCGTCATCATCGCGCTCGCGGCGACGCTCCACGACATCGGGCACATCGTCCACCGCGACGACCACGCCTACTGGTCGATCCCGCTCGCCGCCGACATCCTCGACCGAATCCTCCCCGAGTTCTACGACACTGCGGACGCCGTCCGCGTGAAGGCCGAAGTCCTCCACGCCATCCTCTGTCACCACACCGAAGAACAGCCGCTCACCCGCGAAGCCGGCGTCATCCGCGTCGCCGACGGCCTCGACATGGAGCGCGGGCGCTCGCGCATCCCCTACGAGCGCGGCGGCCGCGGCATCAACACCATCTCCAGTCAGGCCATCGAGTCCGTCACCCTCCGCGAGGGCGACGAAGGGGGCGAGAACGTCCCCGTCCTCGTCGAAATCCGGATGCGGAACGCCGCCGGCGTCTACCAAGTCGATGGCCTCCTGAAGGAGAAACTCGAGGAGTCCACGCTCGAGGACGACATTCGCATCGTCGCGATGAACGTCGGGGGCGAGGAAGAACTCGTCGAGCGCATCGAGCTGTAGGCACACCGCGTCCCACGCAGGCATCCGCCAAGGCCGTCGCGTGCCAGTTCCCTTATTACGGCCGCCACGGTACTCCCGGTTCACATCGTGTCCGCGACCGACAGTCGCCTCGCCATTTTCGCCGATCGCGAGTTCATCGCGCTCTCGGGTACCGCGTTCGCCCGCGCGCAAGCCTACTCAACGATCCTCATCGCGATCGCGCTCTACGCGGACGCCTTCGGCACCACGGGATTCATGGAGGGCCTCTTCGGCACCGCGTTCGCCGCCGTCCAACTCCTCATCGTCCTCCCGCTCGGCCGCCTCGTCGACACCCGGAACGCGAAACACTTCCTGCTCGTCGGCCTCCTGTTGAACGTCGCGACGTTCGTCGGCTTCATCTTCGTCTCGAACGCCGTCGACGTCGTCCTCGTCCGCATCCTCCAGGGCGTCGGCGCGAGCATGCTCTGGATCACCGGCTCGAGCGTCGTCGGCGAAATCAGCCCCGACGCCGAGCGCGGGCGCTGGCTCGGCTCCTACAACCAGGTCGGCGCGTTCTCCAGTTTCGCCGGCGACCTCGTCGGTGGCGCGCTCCTCCACACCTTCGACACCTCGGTGACGTTCGTCGTCCTCTCGGCCATCACGCTCGCGGCGTTCGTCCTCGTCTACGTCTTCCTCCGGGACAACCCCGGCGGACGGAAGGACCCCGAGGAGTCCGGGAGCCTCGAGACGTTCGTCAGCCTCCTCAAGCGCCCGATGGTGAACTCGCTCGTCACCTTCCGCTTCGCGTTCAGCGTCGGGAAGATGGCGGTCATCCTCTTCCTCCCCATCTACGCGCGCACCGAGTTCGGCGTCTCCGCGTTCGCCATCGGCATCCTCCTCGCCGGCGGCAAACTCGTCAAGGCCGCCCTCCAGGGCTGGATGGGCGACCTCACGGACAGACTCGGGAACGAACAGTACTTCGTCCTCGTCGGTGCGCTCACCTACGCCGTCGGCACCGCCTGCATCCCGCTCGCCGGTCCCGCACAGGGACTCCTCCCCGCGTTCGCCGTCGCCGGCTTCGACGTCGACGGCGCCTTCCTCACCATGTTCCTCGCGTACGCCGTCATCGGCGTCGCCGACAGCATCCGCCTCCCCGCCAGCATGGCGCTCTTCGTCGAGGAGGGCGAGCGCTTCGACTCCGTCGCCTCCTCGATGAGCCTGCGCTCCATCTCGTGGAAAGTCGGCCAAGTCGTCGGTCCCGTCCTCGTCGGCTCCATCAAGGACTTCTACGGGATGGCCATCGCCTTCTGGACCGCCGCCGCGTTCATCGTCGTCGCCAGCTGCGCCTTCATGCTCATGTACCGCTTCGGCCACCACATCACCGGCGGGCAGCCCGTCGGCGCGGACTGAGCACTACTCGTCGTGCTGTTCTTCGGCAGAAGATGCACCGACCGGGATTTGAACCGAAGCGAGACGGACGCGCTCACGCTGTTCGCGCGCTGCGACTCGCAGGGCTCAAATCCGTGCATTTCGCCTCACGCGGTTCGGCAGAAAGTGCACCGACCGGGATTTGAACCCGGGCCATGAGCTTGGAAGGCTCAGGTCCTAGCCACTAGACCATCGGTGCTGGCTGCATCCATCGTTTTTCGGTGGTCGGTAAAGACGGTTTCCCTTCAGGACGTGACGACGGCGTAGGAGTTGCCCGTCGACTCGTAGACGTCGAGGACGTCGAGCGCGGACGCCTCGAGGTCCGCGCGGAACTCTTCAGGGTCGTAGATGTGGTAGTAGCGGGGTTCGACGGCGCCACCCGGAAGCGTCCAGTCCACCGTGGTGTCGAAGCCCTCCTCGGCGTCGAAGCGGTCGTGGGTGGTGCTCCAGACGCTGATGAGTGCCTCGCCGCCGGCGCGGAGGACGCGCGCGAGGTCGGTGAGGCTGGCCCGCCGCGCAGTCTCCGTGGGGAGGTGGTGGAGGGTGGCGATGTAGACGGCGAGGTCGATGCTGTCCGCGCGGAGGGGGAGGCGGCCGGCGTCACCACGGACGAGGTGGACGTCATACCCTCGCTCGGTGGCGCGCGCCCGCGCTTCGGCGAGGAGGCCCTCACTGGCGTCGACGCCGACGACGGTGTCGGCGCGCTCGTCGAGGAGTTCCGCGTGGCGGCCGTTCCCACACCCGAGGTCGAGGGCGCGCTCGCCGCGTCGCTCCTCGATGAACTCGGCGACGTCGGGCCACGGGTGCTCGCGGGTCTGCGAGAAGTGTTCGGCGATGCGGTCGTAGACCCGGTCGGGGCGAGGGTCACCAGTCGGGGTCTCGGGGGCGTCGGGCATACGTCACGGGAGGGTGGCCCGGCCCTTGAAGCGCGGGATTCGGGCCGTCAGCCGAAGAAGAGGAAGATGCCGTACGCGATGGTGAGCATGATGAAGGCGTGTTTCGCGCCGGAGCGCGGGTCGTCCTCGGCCATCTGCCCGGCGACGAACCCGGAGCAGACGGACTGGACGAGCGCGGTGTGGAAGAAGAGGAGGCTGTAGGCCTGTTTCTGCGCCTCCGTAATCTGGCCGATGCCCCCGACGGTGGTGGCGCCGACGTCGCCGAACTGCTCGGCGGTCGGAATCGCGGGCACGAAGATGGTGTCGAGGGCGACGATGATGGCGAGGAAGACGAAGAACGCGAGGTAGATGACGACGAGGTAGGTGACGAGTTCGTTGCGGCGTTCGCGCTTCAGCCGCTGGGTCGACTTCGCCTCGTCGGCGGCGATGCGGAGGACGGGCCCGAGGTCGCTCGTGGCGCTCATCGCGTTCGTCGTCAGCGTCACGATGCGGGTGACGGTCGGGGTGCGGATGCGCCGCTCGAAGCGCTGGAGGGCGGCCTCGACGGGCGCGCCCCACTGGACGTCCGCCCACGTCCGGTCGAGTTCGGTGTTCAGGCCGCCGAGGTCGCTGCGAACGACGCGCTTGAGGCTGGCGACGATGGGCATCCCCGCCTCGTTGGTGCTGGCGAGGCGGTCGAGGAAGTCGGGGACGGCGCGCTCGATGGCGTCGACACGGCGCTTGCGGACCTCCCAGACGAGTGCGAACGTCCCGACGACGAAGAGCAGGGCCTGCACGACGGGGTCGTCGAGCGTCGACAGGAGGGACTCCAGCGTCGCGGGCTGGACGAGTTCGGCGGGCGTGACGCCCATGGCGAGCAGGTCCCGCAGCCAGCGCACGAGGACGTAGAGGACGGCGATCGGGCTGGTGATGGCGAGGAGCCAGACCGGCCGTTCGAGGATGGTCTCGGCGGGGTGGGTGAGCGCGTAGCGGACGGGTTGGATGCGCTTGTAGGCGCGCAGGCGCGCGCGGTTCGCGAGCGAGACGTCACCTGCCGTCCCGCCGTCGGCGGCGAGGCCGTCCTCCCCGGGGACGTGGGACTCGATGACGCGCTCGTAGCCGGCGCCGGTCTCGATGGCACGCGCGCGGTCGAAGTCGGTGTCGCTCGTGATGCTGTCGAGGTAGACGACGAGGCCGACGGTTGCGAGCGGGATGACGAGGTAGGTGAACACCCGGAGGAAGGTGAGCGTCCCGCCGAGGACGAGGCCGATGACGACGAGGATGGTGATGAGGAAGAGCGGTCCGGCGACGAAGACGGTGACGTACGCCTCCGCGAGCGTCGAGAGCAGTTCGAGGAACCGCTCCTGCTCGCTCTCGGACTCCTCCTTGTAGTACTCGTACTCGTCCCGGAGGAAGCGACTGACGCTCTGTCCGGACTGGAGGACGCTCGTGAGGTTCTCGATGAATTCCTGGAAGTCGTCGCTCGGGGTGCGGTTGGCAGTGCGCCGGAGCGCGCTGATGAGGTCCGCGCCGAAGAGGTCGACGTCCCGAACGGTGACCCCGACTTCCTTCGCCGCCTCGCCGTAGACGTGGTGGTTCTTCGCGAGGATACGCAGAATCTCCGTGAACGACATCCCGGAGCGCGAGAGCGCGAACATGAACGCGATGTTGCGTTCGAGCGTCGTGTCGATGTGGCGCGCGCGCTCGTCCGCCCGGTACTGCGGGAGCATCCAGCGGAACTGATAGGTGACGAACGCGGTGACGACGCCGAGCGTCACGCTCCCCGCGAGGACGGCGCCGAGGAGCGTGAGTGGCCCGACGTCGGAAATCGACCCGGAGACCGGGAGTACCCCCATCTCGAGGAGGGCGAGGAGGGCGACGACGAGATAGAGGCCGAGGACGCCCCCGATGACGGCAGCGGCGGCCGTGTAGAGGAACGTCCGCGAGGCGTACATGACGTAGGGCTGTGGGATGTGCGCGGCGCGGAGGCGGCGCGCCTGCCTCCGGTTCCCGGCCGCGCGCGAGCGGGCGTAGTCGCCGAATATCGAGACGGCCGTCCACGTGACGACGCGGCTGAGGCCCTCGCTCAGCGGGACGCACGCGATGACGACGACGAGCAGTCCGGCGGCGACGAGCGGGAGGTACTCGAGCACGGCTTACCTCGCGACGTCGGTGTCCAGTTGCTCGGTGACGCGCTCGACGACGTGCTCGGGGTTGGCGTAGTACTCGTTGATGAGCGCGGTGAACTGTCGGTAGTCCGTGATGCCGCGCTCGACGAGGTACTGGAGGACGCGCTTCCGGTTCCGGAGTTCGCGCAGGAGTTCGGAGCGACTCCACCCGCGGTCCTCGCGAATCTCGTCGAGGACGGCGCTGTCCTGCTCGACGAAACGGTCCTCGGTCGGCCGCCACTCGAACGCCGTCGAGTAGTCGAGGTCGCCGGTGCGCTGGTCGATACCCTCGATTTCGGCGATGACGCGGTTGCGCCGGACGCGCTCGTCGTCGACGTAGGTGAGCGTCTGCACGCAGAGGATGTCGAGACTCTGAATCATCGCCCGCGGGACGTTGATGGGTTCGTTCTCGAGGCGGTTGATGGCGGTCTGGACGCTGTCGGCGTGCATCGTCGAGTACGTCGTGTGCCCGGTGTTCATCGCCTGGAAGAGCGTCATCGCCTCCTCGCCGCGCACCTCGCCGACGATGATGTACTCGGGGCGGTGACGGAGCGCGGAGCGCAGCAGGTCGTACATCGTGATGTCCGAGCTGTCCCCGAGGCTCTCGCGCGTCACCGAGGAGAGCCAGTTGTCGTGGTAGAGGGTGAGCTCACGGGTGTCCTCGATGGTCAGGACTTTCGAGCGCGGCGGGACGAACATCGAGACGGCGTTCATGCTCGTCGTCTTCCCGGACGCGGTCCCGCCGGCGAAGAGCAGGCTCTTGTTCGACTCGATGGCGAGCCAGAGGTAGGCCATCTGGTCGAGGTCGAACGTCCCGAGGTCGACGAGCGTCGCGGGCGTGAACGGCTCCTCGGAGTACTGACGGATGGTGAACGCCGACCCGCGCGGCGTGACCTCCTCGCCGAGCGCGAGTTCGGCACGCGAGCCGTCCGGGAGCGTCGTCTCCGTGACGGGGTCGCCGATGCTGATGTGCCGACCCGACTGCTGAGCGAGCCGGACGACGAAACTGTCGAGCTCCTCCTGTTCGTAGGAGAGGTTCGTCTCGATGTCCGTGTAGTCGTCGTGGTAGACGAACAGCGGGATCTCGTAGCCGTCGCAGGAGATGTCCTCGATGTGGCTGTCGTGCATCAAGGGGTCGATCTTCTCGAATCCCTCGAACGCCCGGTAGAGGTAGTAGAAGAGGCGGTTGAAGGTGTTCGCGTCGACGTCGGCGCCGTACTCCTCGAGGAGGAGTCGCGCGCGCTCCCGGAGGACGGACTCGGCGTCCTGCGGGTCGTACTCGGCCTCGTAGACGAGCGTGTCCCGGACGTCGCTGAAGAGGTTCTCGAGGAGTTCCTGCTCGACCTCGTCGAGTTCAGGCTCGACGACGTGGTAGCGGTATTCGTTCTCCGCGGGGTCGTGACCGATCCAGACGAACGCGTAGGGGGCGTTCACCCAGTATCGGTCGACTTCCTCGTAGCCCTCGAGCCCGGAAAAGGAAACGAGCGGGCCGTGTTCGGCGGGCCGGTATTCCGTCTCGGATATCGTAGAGCCCCGGAGCATCTCGGCCGCCCGCGCGAGACGCCAGCGTAGGCGCTCGTATCGTCCCGAGAGCGTATCTGGAAATTCACTGGACATCGAGAGTGTCTACTGGCTCAACACTCCGGCATAGCTTAAAACCTGTCCGCACGGTTGGATGCTCGGCGCCGTCGCGCCCGCGCGGGCGTCCGACAGCGTGGCCGCGCGACCTATCGTCGGCGTTACGTTCAAGTCGTGCGACTGCTTAGCGTGACTCGTACCCAGATGCGGCGCGAGGACTTCACGCTCGACGTCGACGAGAACCGAGGAGACACTGAGTCGCGGCCGCCGACCGTCACCATCGACTTCGACGGGTCGCGGACCGACCTCGACGAGCGACTCGTCGGGCCGGACGGGGAGTATCTGGACGCCGAGGAGACGGACGTCACGCTCCGTCTCCGGGGCGACCCGGAGGACCCCGACACGACCGGCGTAGTATCCGTCACCGACCGCATCACGGGCTCGCTCCTCCTCGAACTCGACGAGGACGCCGCGGACGTCCTCGCGTTCGTGGACGCCGCGCGCGCCCACGGCGAGCGAGAGGACGACGACGACCGCAACGGCGGCTATCGCGTCAACATCGACGTGGACGGCGAGCGCGTCCTCACCTACGAGAAGGAGACGTTCCTCGTCTACAGCGCCGACGGCGACCTCCTGCGGGGGCGCAGCCTCATCCCGGGCGGCGTCGAACTGTAGCGGAGGCTCTTTGATTCGGGCGGGCGGAGTTCGGGTATGGACCTCTTCGGAACCGCGGGCATCCGCGGGAGCGCACAGAGTCGGGTGACGCCTGACCTCGCCCTCGAGGTGGCGCGGGCGGCCGGCCGGAACGCCGACGCGTTCGTCGTCGGGCGCGACGGTCGCGTGACTGGCGACGCCCTCGCCGCCGCGGTGTCGGCCGGGCTCACGTCCGCGGGCGCGGACGTCACCGTCGTCGGGCAGGTGCCGACGCCCGCGCTCGCGTGGGCCTCCCGGGGTCGTCACGGCGTGATGCTCACCGCCTCGCACAACCCGCCCGAGGACAACGGCATCAAACTGTTCGACGACGGCGTCGAGTACGGCGACGCCCAGGAGGCCGCCGTCGAGGACGCCGTCGCCGCCGGCACCGAGCCCGCGCGCTGGAACGAGTGGGGCGAGCGCGAGCGCGACGAGATTCTCGCGGACTATCGCGACGCGGTCGCCGACTACGCCCGCGGACACGGCGCGAGCCTCGACGGGCTGACCGTCGCCGTCGACTGCGGGAACGGGATGGCGAGCGTCGCCACCCCGCAGGTGCTCCGGGACCTCGGCGCGCACGTCGTCACGCTGAACGCCAACGTCGATGGGCATTTCCCGGGCCGGCCGAGCAAGCCGACGCCGGAGACGATTCGGGACCTCCGCTCGTTCGTCGCGGAGGGCGACGCCGATATCGGACTCGCGCATGACGGCGACGCGGACCGCATCGTCGTCGTCGACTCGGACGGCGATGTCGTCCACGAGGATACCGTCGTCGCGGTTCTTGCGGAGCACTACACGCGCACGAGCGATGTCGCCAACCCCGTGGTAGTGACGACGCCCAACGCCTCCGCGCGGGTGGACGAGCGCGTGACCGAGGCGGGCGGCCGAGTCGAGCGCGTCCGCCTCGGCGCGCTCCACGAGGGCATCAAGGCGGCACGAAGCGAGGGCGGCGACGTCGTCTTCGCCGCAGAACCCTGGAAACACATCCACACGCGCTTCGGCGGGTGGATCGACGGCGTGGCGTCCGCCGCGGTGCTCTCCCGGCTCGTCGCCGACGCGGGCGGCCTCGACGCCCTCCGCGCGCCGGTCACGGAGCGACCCTACCGGAAGGTGTCCGTGGAGTGCCCGGACGACCTGAAGGCGGCCGTGATGGACGCGCTCGCCGAGGACCTGCCGACGGCGTTCGCGGACGCGGACGTGGAGACGGAGTACGGCGTTCGGCTCGCGTTCCCGGACGGGTCGTGGACGCTCGTGCGGCCCTCCGGCACCGAGCCCTACGTCCGGGTCTACGCGGAGAGCGACGACGTGGACGCCCTCGTCGCGGACGTGACTGACGTGGTGCGCGACGCCGTCGAGGGCGAGCGCCCCTGACGGGACCCGTTCGGCCTGCGGGCCCGTCGTCGACGACGCCCGTACGACGTGCGTCTGACGCGCTCGTGGGCGCTCGACGAACGTTCAGCAACCCACGAACCCCTAGAAAATACAGGGCGTTTTTGTGAGATGTGGACACGCGTTCGACCCTTCGATGCTTTTATCCCTTCTCCCTCGAAGTTAGCTTCAACAATGTCAAGCTTCGACCGTCGTGAATTCGTCAAGGTAACTGGTGGGCTCGGCGTCGCCGGCCTCACCGGTCTCGCGGGCTGTTCGGGCGGCCCCTCCGGGGATGGTGGCTCGGAGACGACCAGTTCCAAGACGACGACCGGCGGCGGGAGCGAGGCGTCGGCACACGTCGGCCTCGTCTACGGTACGGGCGGCACCGGCGACGGGTCGTTCAACGACCAGGCGAAGCAGGGCATCGAGAAGGCCGTTCAGGAACTCGGCATCTCCTACCAGTCCGCCGAGCCCGACGAGGTCGCGCAGTTCAGCAACTACCAGCAGCAGTTCGCAGGGTCGACCGACCCGAACTACGACCTCGTCTCCTGCATCGGCTACCTGCAGGCGGACGCGCTCTCCGAGACGGCCTCCCAGTACCCCGACCAGCAGTTCCAAATCGTCGACTCGACGGTCGAAGGCGACAACGTCGCGAGCTACGTCTTCCAGGAGCACGAGGGCTCCTTCCTCGTCGGCGTCCTCGCCGGGATGCTCACCACGCAGAGCTTCAGCGCGGGCGCGGGGTCAACGCAGTCCGATTCGACGAACGTCGGCTTCATCGGCGGCGTCGAGGGCGAACTCATCGGGAAGTTCGAGGCCGGCTACAAGGCCGGCGTGAAGCACGCGAACGACAACGTCGACGTCCAGACCTCCTACGTCGGGAGCTTCAACGATCCCTCCGGTGGGAAGGAGGCGGCGCTCGCGATGTACAACTCCGGCGCGGACGTCGTCTACCACGCCGCCGGGAACACCGGCACCGGCGTCTTCCAGGCCGCCCAACAGAAGGGCCGCTTCGCCGTCGGCGTCGACCGCGATCAGTCGCTCACGAAGCCGAGCTACGCGGACGTCATCCTCGCGAGCATGGTCAAGCGCGTCGACACCGCAGTCTATGAGTGCGTGAAGAACGTCGTCAACGGCAACTTCAACGGTGGCACCTCGACGACGCTCGGCCTCAAGGACGGCGGCGTCTCCTGCGTCTACGGCGACCAACTCGGCTCCGCGATTCCCGAGGACGTCAAGACGGCCGTCGCGGACGCCCGCCAGGCCATCATCGACGGCGAGATTTCGGTCCCGAGCGACCCGAGTAGCAACTGACGACGCAGCGCCGGCGACGGCGGCGCACCACACCTACAGTTACATTCTGCACGCACACCATGAGTGACTTGGCGGTCCGACTCGACGGCATCACGAAACGATTCCCGGGTGTCGTCGCGAACGACGACGTGACCCTCGAAGTCGAGAGGGGGACGGTCCACGCCCTCCTCGGCGAGAACGGCGCGGGGAAGACGACACTGATGAACGTCCTCTACGGCCTCTACGAGCCGACGGAGGGGCGCGTCTTCGTGAACGGCGAGCAGCGGGCGTTCGACTCGCCGCGCGACGCAATCGACGCCGGCGTCGGGATGATTCACCAGCACTTCATGCTGGTCGACCCGATGACGGTCGCGGAGAACATCGTCCTCGGCAACGAACCCCGGAAGTGGGGCGGACTCGCGGTGGACCGCGAGGCCGCTCGACGGGAGGTACGCGAACTGAGCGAGCGCTTCGGCTTCGACGTCGACCCCGAGGAGACGGTGGCGGAGGTCAGCGTCGGCGTCCAGCAGCGCGTCGAGATTCTGAAGGCGCTCTACCGGGGCGCGGACGTCCTCATCCTCGACGAGCCGACGGCCGTACTCACCCCACAGGAGGTCGAGGACCTCTACGGCGTCATCGAGGAGCTCACCGACCAGGGGAAGACGATCATCTTCATCACGCACAAGCTCGGCGAGGCGATGCACGCCGCCGACGACATCACGGTACTCCGCGACGGGAAGAACGTCGCGAGCGTGCCGGCCGCCGAGACGACGCGGGAGGCGCTCGCGGAGTACATGGTCGGCCGGCAGGTCGACATGGAGTTCGACAAGTCGGACCGCGAGCCCGGCGAGGCCGTCCTCACCGTCGAGGACGTCACCGTCCGCGACGACCGGGGCGTTCCGGCTGTCACGGGCGCGTCCTTCGGCGTCCGCGAGGGCGAGGTGTTCGGCATCGCGGGTGTCGACGGCAACGGCCAGTCGGAACTCATCGAGGCCGTCACGGGCCTCCGAACCGCGGAGTCCGGTACCGTCACCCTCGACGGCGAGGACGTCACGGCGACGCCGCGACGCGAACGCATCGACCGCGGGATGGCCTACATCCCCGAGGACCGCCAGGAGCGCGGCCTCGTGATGGAGTTCGACCTCGTGGAGAACGCCATCCTCGGGAGCCAGCACGCCGCGCCGTTCGCCGACGGGGGCCAGATTGACTGGGAGCAGGCGCGCGGGCACGCCGACGACATCGTCGAGACGTACGACGTCCGCCCACCGGACGTCGATGCGCGCTCGGCGGCGCTCTCCGGCGGGAACCAGCAGAAGTTCATCGCGGGCCGCGAGTTCGAGCGCGACCCGCGCCTCGTCGTCGCGACGCACCCGACGCGCGGCGTCGACATCGGCTCCACGGAGTTCATCCGCCGACGCCTCATCGACCTCCGTGACGAGGGGCGAGGTGTCCTCCTCGTCTCCTCGAAACTCGACGAGGTGCAGGGGCTCTCCGACCGGCTCGCCGTGATGTACGAGGGCGACCTGATGGCCATCGTCGAACCCGAGGAAGTCACCGAGGAGGAACTCGGCCTGCTGATGGCGGGCGAGTACCCGGACTGGCTCGACCCGGAGGAAGCCGCCGAGTCGGAGGTGGCGCGATGAGCGCCGGTGACCGGGCGCGCGCGGTCCTCGACCGACTCGTGCGCGCCTCGGGCTTCGAGCGCTTCCTCATCAGCACCTCCGCGCTCTTGCTCTCCATCCTCATCGGTGCCGTCATCGTCCTCGTCGCCGGCCGAATGACGACGTGTAGTACGGCGGCGACGACGTACGTCGGCGTCGGCTTCTGCTACGATCCGGTTTCGGTCTACGACAAACTCTTCCTCGGCGCGTTCGGCAACATCCTCGAGAACCCCATCAACGGCCAGTTCGCGACGACGCTCGCCGAGACCACCGTCCTGCTCTTCACGGGCGTCGCGGTGGCGCTCGCGTTCCGCGCCGGCGTCTTCAACATCGGCGCGCAGGGTCAACTCGTCCTCGGCGCGCTCGCGACGGCCGTCGTCCTCGGGTTCGTCGCACCCGTCTTCGCCGGCCTCGGCGTCGTCGCCACGGTCGTCCTCGTCCCGCTCGGCATCCTCATCGGCGCGCTCGCAGGCGGTGCGTACGGCGCGCTTCCGGGCGCGCTGAAGGCGTATGCGGACGCGAACGAGGTCATCACCACCATCATGCTGAACTTCGTCGCGACCTCCGTCGCGCTCTTCCTCGTCTCGGACCCGAACTGGTTCAAGGACCCGGAGAGCGCCGCGAACCAGACGGTGGCGCTCCCCGAGTTCGCACAGTTCCCGACGCTGCTGTTCGCGGGCCGCGACGACTTCTCGCTCATCGCGCTCGCCGCCGGCGTGCTGACGCTTGTCGGCATCTGGCTGCTGCTCACGCGCACCTCCTTCGGCTACGACCTGCGCACAAGCGGCCTCCAGGCGGACGCCGCGGAGTACGGCGGCGTCGACGCGAAACGCACCATCGTCTCCAGCATGGCGCTCTCCGGCGCGCTCGCCGGCGTCGGCGGCGCCGTCTACGTCCTCATGATACTCGGCAACTACCAGGTCGGCGTCCCGTCCTACGGCTTCGACGGCATCACCGTCTCCATCCTCGCGGGCAATCACCCGCTCGGCGTCGCGGCGGCCGCGCTCCTCTTCGGCGTCCTGAAGAGCGGGTCCATCGTCGTGCAGGTCGGCTCGGACGTCCCGCCGGAACTCGTCGGCGTCCTGCGCGGTCTCATCATCCTCTTCGTCGCGATGCCGGAGTTCTTCCGGCTCATCGGCCGGCGCCTCGTCGGCCCCGTCGCAGGCGAAGGGAAGCCGATGGCGACCGACGGCGGCCTCGGAGGTGATGATGATGAGTGAGACGGTCGTTGGGCGACTCCTCGACTCGTTCCGCGAGCGCAGCCGCTTCCAGCAGGCCGCCGTCTCGTTCGTCCTGCTGGCGCTCACCGCGCTCGTCGTCGCGGGCGTGGCCTTCCCCGACTCGAAGGCCGGCGCGCTCCTCGGCGTCCTCCTCTCGGAGTCGACGCTCGCCTCGACGCTTCGGCTCTCCGTCCCCATCGCGCTCGCCGCCGTCGGGGGCATCTTCGCGGAGAAAGCCGGCGTCATCAACATCGGCCTCGAGGGTCTGCTCATCATCTCGGCGTTCACCGCCGTCTGGGCGACCGGCGCGACCGGGAGCCTCTGGATGGGCGTCTTCGGTGGCGTCCTCGCGAGCACGCTCCTCGCGGCGCTGTTCGCCGTCGTCTGCATCAAGTTCCGCGCCGACCAGATTATCGCTGGCCTCGCCGTCTGGCTCATCGCGCTCGGCCTCGCGCCGTTCGCGTCCTCGGTCATCTACGGCAGCACGAACACGCCGACGGTGAAGACGCCACAGACGGTGACGCAGATGGGGATTCCCGTCCTCAGCGACGCGCTCACCGCGACGATTCCCGGTCTCGGCACGTCGCTCGCCGGCCTGCCGTTCCTCGGCGCGCTCTTCGACGCCTCGCCGTTCGTCTACCTGATGTTCCTCGTCGTCGCGCTCTCCTGGTACGTCCTCAATCGGACGACGTTCGGGCGCTGGGTGCGCGCGAGCGGCGAGAACCCGAAGGCACTCGACACCGCCGGCGTGAACGTCCACCGCGTGCGCTACGCGGCGGTCATCCTCTCGGGCGTCCTCTCGGGTATCGGCGGCGCCGCGCTCTCGCTCAGCCTCGGGCAGTTCACGGGGAGCGGCCCGACGATGGTCAACGGCAAGGGGTTCATCGCCATCGTCGCGTTCCTCTTCGGGAACTACAACCCCATCGGCGCGCTGCTCTCGACGATGCTGTTCGCGGGCCTCGATGCCGTCCAACTCACCCTGCAGGCGCTCGACGTCTTCCAGGTTCCACGGCCGCTCGTCCGCACCATTCCCTACATCACCGTCATCGTCGTGCTCGCGCTCTTCGGGCGCACGCGCGTCCCGGAGGCCTCCGGCGAGCATTACGACTCCGGTGAGGACCGCTGACAACCCGACACGGACGCTTTTTTCTTCGACTCGCGCGAACCGCCGCTATGAACGACGACGAGTTACTCGCGGCGGCGCGCGAGGCCTGTGAGAACGCCTACGTTCCCTACTCGGAGTACGCGGTCGGCGCGGCGCTCCTGACCGCCGACGGCAGCGTCTACGTCGGCTGTAACGTCGAGACGGCGAACTTCTCGAACACCCTCCACGCGGAGGAGGTCGCCATCGCCGAGGCGGTGAAGGAAGGGCACCGGGAGTTCGAGCGCCTCGTCGTCACCTCCGGGGCGCGCGACGGCGTGACGCCCTGCGGGATGTGTCGACAGACGCTCGCGGAGTTCTGTGACGACGACCTCGCGGTGCTTTGCGACACCGGCGACGGCCTCCGGGAGTACGCGCTCGGCGAGCTGATTCCGGACACCATCACGCCGGAGACGCTCGGCGTCGAGGAGTCAGGCTAGGAGCCGCGCGACGGCGCGCCGGTTGACGAGGACGAAGCCGAGGACGATGAGGGCGAAGCCGCCGACGAGCGCGGGCGTAATCGGCTCGCCGAGGAAGGCGACGCTGATGGCGGCGGTGACGAGCGGGACGAGATAGGAGACGAGCGTCGTCCGCGTCGCGCCGATCTCCGCGATGAGCGTGAAGTAGGCGGCGTAGGCGCCCGCCGTCGCGATGACGGCGAGGTAGGTGAGCGCCGCGTAGAACGTCGGCGTCGCGTGCACGAGGGTGAACGGTTCGCCGAGCAGCAACGCGAGCGGGACGAGGAGGACGCCGCCGACGAACAGCGACCACGCGGTGCTCGCGACGGTGTCGATTTTCGCGGGGAAGCGCTGGCTGGCGACGCTCCCGACGGCGACGAAGAGCGCGGAGCCGAAGACGAGGAGTTCGCCGACGACGCCCCCGCTGCCGAGCTGGCTCGGGGACGGCTGGGCGACGACGACGACGCCGAGGATGCCCAAGAGGACGCCGACGGCCTGATTCCACGAGAGGCTGTCCTTGGGGATGACGACAGCCGCGAGCGCGGCGGCGATGACGGGGTTGAGGCTGAAGAGGACGGAACTGACGCTGCTCGTGACGTACTGCTGGCCGGCGAAGAGGAGGGCGTTCGCGCCGCCGGTGACGAAGAGCGCGCCGAAGGCGACGACGGCGGCGTCACCCCACGAGCGCGGTATCCAGCGGTCGCTCTCGCCGGCGAGGTAGGCGGCGACCGGGAGGATGACGACGGACGCGCCGAGCAGGCGGAGCGCCGCGAAGAAGACGGGTGCGCCCGGCACCGCACGGAGGCCGACTTTGATGGCGACGAAGGAGCCGCCCCACGCGAGCGCGCAGTAGACGAAGAGGACGGCGTTCCGGTTCCGAAGCACGCCACCGGCTACGACCGGGCGGGTGTTCCCGGTGACGGTTCCGGCACGCAGTGAGAAGAACGGAGAGCGAGACGGCGCGGGGACGAGCGCGTCGAGGCGGGCCTTACAGGATCTTCCAGGCGTCCGCGACGCGCTTCGGGCTCGTGATCTTGTTGATCCAGCGGGCGGCGGCGGCCTTCTTCAGGTTCTTCGCGGGGAAGCCGCCGAACGTGGAGATGGGGCTGGAGAAGCCGGCGAACTTGACGTCGTGGGCGACGGCCTCCTCGCCGATGGAGACGAGCGTCCCCTGATCGTCGTAGGTCCAGCGTTCGAGCGGGCGGCCCTCGATCGCGGCCGCGATGTTCTTCCCGGCGACTTCGGCGGACTGCCACGCGGCCTGTGCGGTCGGCGGTGCGGGGTTCTCGCCCTGGTCGATGAGGGAGTCGTCGCCGATGGCGAAGACGCGCTCGTCCTCGGTCTGGAGGTTCGAGCCGGCCTTCAGGCGGTTGTGCTCCTTCTCGACGTCGACGTCGCTGAGCTCGGAGGGGCCGGTGACACCGCCCGTCCAGAGGAAGACGTCGTATTCGAGGGGGTCGCGCTCGTCGAACTCGATGGTGTCCTCGGTGGCCTTCGTGATGGGGTCGTCAGTGAGGATGTCGATGTCGCGCTGCTCGAGGCGGTGACGAAGCGCGCCCTGAATCTCGGCGTCGCCCGGCGGGAAGATCTGCGGGAGCGCCTCGACGAGCGTGACGTCGATGGGGGCGTGGTTCTTGTCGCGGAACTCGGCGACTTCGCCGGCGGACTGGATACCCGAGAGGCCGGCGCCGCCGATGACGACCTGCGCGGGGTCGTCGCGGGTGGCTTCGCGGGCGGCCTCCTTCACCTGCTCGTGGATTTCGAGGGCGTCCTCGCGGCTCTTGAGGGTGAGCGGGTGCTCGTCCATCCCCTCGATACCGTAGGTCGCCGTCTCGGAGCCGATGGCGACGAGGACGTAGTCGTACTCGACGGTGGAGTCGTCGGCGAGGGAGACGACGCGCTCGTCGACGTCGACGTCGACGACTTCGCCCTGGATGAACTCCGTCTCGCGGTCCTTGATTTCGTCGACCGGAATCGTGAGTTTCTCCTTGACGCTGGCGTCGCGGATGATACGGTGAGACTCGTGGAGGACGAAGTGATAGTCGTTCTCCGCGACCCACGTCAGTTGCGCGCGGTCGGGGAGATGCTTCTGCAGTGACTTGACCGCGCCGGCGCCCGCGTATCCGGCGCCGAGAACGACAACTCTGGTAGCCATAGTCAGGCGTCTGCGTCCCTGGAATACAAAGTCTTTGGAATGCGGCGAGAGAGAGACGACGGAATTGAGGAACGCCGAGTCTACCTAGTGTTCGGGGGCTTCTGCGGGCGCCTCCATCCGGTCGATTTTGAGGATGAGGACGTTGCCCGTATCGTCCTTACCATCGACGCTGCCCTCGACGACGAGCTTGGAGAGCGGCGTCGGGCCGACGACGACGTCGTCGCCCTCGTGGAAGTCCCGGACGCTCCCGCGGAGGTGAATTTCGGCGCGGCAGAGGTCCGGGTGGTGAACGCTCGTCAGGCTGATCTCCTGGACGTTCGCGTTCTCGTACTCCTCGCCGTTGTGGTAGACGGGGACTTCGGCGGCGGACTCGAGCTCCTGGACGTCGAGCGCCTTGTAGGCGTTCGACGTGGGCTTGTAGCCGCCCTTCGGGCCGGGGACGCCCTCGACCAACTGGAGGGCCTTCAGGCTCTGCATCTGGTTGCGGATGGTGCCGGGGTTCCGGTCGACTTCCTCCGCGATGTCCTCACCCTTGACGGCCTCCTCCTGCTGAGTGTAGAGGTCGACCAGCGCCCGCAAAATGGTCTTCTGACTCGGCGTGAGTTCGATCGATGACATTGTCGATACTAGGGCTGGCGATTGCATAAAACCCCCGAATACGTACCCCTCCGGAGACGCGCCCGGCGTCGATTACTGGGCGTTCGGTCGCTTCTGACAGCCGACACTAGATGTTCGTCGCCCCTGTCCGCAATCCTTGCCACGGAATACCGAGGCATGGCGGCGGGGTGAGCGCCGCTGGACCTGTGGGAACATACCCGATGGGTTTTCACCAGTCCGGGACAACCCTCGCGTATGAACGGGAAACGCGTCCTCGTCACGGGGGGCGCCGGCTTCATCGGCTCGAACCTCGCGAACCACCTCGCCGCGGACAACGACGTCGTCGCGCTCGACAACGGCTATCTCGGGACGCCGGAGAACCTCGATTCGGACGTGGAGTACGTCGAGGCGGACGTCCTCGACGACGACCTCCCCACGGACGTCGACGTCGTCTTCCACCTCGCCGCGCTCTCCTCGCGCCAGATGCTCGAGGAGAACCCTCGCGAGGGCGCGCGCGTGAACATCGAGGGGTTCGTGAACGTCGTCGAGCAGGCCCGCGCTGACGGCTGTGAGACGTTCGTCTACGCGACCACCTCCTCCATCTACGGCAGTCAGACCGAACCCTGTCCCGAGGACATGCCGGTCGACGCCGCGACGGGCTACGACGCCTCGATGCTCGGCCGGGAGCGCTACGCGGAGTACTACTCGAACTTCTACGCGGACCTCACGCTCGCGGGCATGCGCTTCTTCTCCGTCTATCAGGGCTACGGCGGCGCGGAGGAACACAAGGGCGAGTACGCGAACACCGTCTCGCAGTTCACCGAGCAGATCGCGAACGGCGAGTCGCCCGTCCTCTGGGGCGACGGCTCCCAGACCCGCGACTTCACGCACGTCTCCGACATCGTGAAGGGGCTCGTGCGCGCCGCCGAGGAGCGTCTCGACGGCGTCTACAACCTCGGCACGGGGGAGAGCTACTCGTTCAACGAGATGGTCGAGATGATCAACGACGCCCTCGGCACGGACGTCGAACCCGAGTACGAACCCGTCCCGCTCGACAACTACGTCTACCACACGAAGGCGGACATCTCGAAGATCCAGGCCGCGACCGGCTGGGAGCCCGAGATCTCCTTCGAGGAGGGCGTCGAGATGGTCTGCGAGCCCTACACGGACGACCAATAAGGGACCGCGGGCACGTGGCAACCACGTGATTGATTCGTCGCGGCCCACCGCTTTTTAGCCGCGTCAGCGCGCAGGTCGAGGTATGACGCGAGACGTGCGAATCATCGGTGCACCCTCCGACTACGGCGCGAACCGGCGTGGCGTCGACATGGGCCCGTCGGCCATCCGTTACGCAGACCTCGCGGACGGGATCGAGGCGACGGGCGCGAGCGTCCACGACGCCGGCGACCTCGCGGTGCCGCGCGCGGAGGAGCGCGACCCGGACCGCGAGCAACCCTCGACGGGGACGGCGAAATTCCTCCACGAAACCCGCGAGGTCTCACGGACCCTCGCCGACGCCGTCGCCGACGCGCACGCGGACGGCGAGTTCCCGCTCGTCCTCGGGGGCGACCACAGCATCGCCATCGGGTCACTTGCGGGGACGGCGCGGGACGCGGAGGTCGGCGCAATCTGGTTCGATGCGCACGGCGACTTCAACACGCCGGAGACGAGCCCCTCCGGGAACGTCCACGGGATGCCGGTCGCGGCGGCGCTCGGCAAGGGTTCGTTCGCGGGCGTCGAGTGGGCGAACGCCGAGGGCCTGCGCGAGGAGAACGTCGTCTTCGTCGGCCTGCGCGACATCGACGAGCACGAGCGCGAGGCCATCAACGAGAGCGACGTGACGGCGTTCACGATGTCGGACATCGACGAGCGCGGCATCAGCACCGTCGTCGAGGAGGCGCTGGACGTGGCGTCCGCGGGCGTCGACGGCGTCCACGTGAGCTTCGACCTCGACTGGCTCGACCCGAACGAGGCGCCGGGCGTCGGGACGCCGGTGCGCGGCGGCGCGACCTATCGGGAAGCGCACTGGGCGCTCGAAGCTGTCGCGCGACGCGACGAGGAGGACGACATCCTGCGCTCGATGGAGCTCGTGGAGGTGAACCCGATTCTCGACCAGTCGAACCGGACGGCGGAGATGGCGGCCGAGCTCGCGGCGAGCGCGCTCGGCAAACGCATCCTCTAGCGACCTGGTCGACGACGCTCGTGGACCCCGTCGCCGCGGGCGCGGGGATTCAAGTTTCGCAACCAAGTACCACGAAAGGAAATGGACGCCGAGCGACAGCAGCGGCCGTCTACCCGGTCGCGCGCTCGACACGCACTGGTCCTCGGCGCGGTCGTTCTCGCGGTGTTCGTCGCCGCCGGGACTGCCGCCGCCGCACCGACAGCACCGGTCGCCGTCTACGGGGGGAGCGACGGCAGCATCCACGTCGTCGGCGCGAACGGGTCGACCTCGACGTTCGAGGCGAGTGCGAGCGCCGTCGGCCCGCTCGCCGACCTCGACGGCGACGGCCGCCGGGAAGCGCCCTACGTCACGTCGAACGGCGCGCTGAAAACGATCGACTCGGGCGGCGAGACGACGACGCTCGTCTCCGGGGGTGTCCGCGCGAGCAAGACCCGCCTCGGCGTCGCGGACGTCGACGGCGACGGCACCCTGAGCGTGCTCTACGTCAACACGCAGGACAGCGGGCACGTCTACGGCGTCGAGGCCGGCGGATCGCCGCGCGAAGTCGTCGCCGCGTCCGCGAGCGCCGTCGTCGGCTACGCGGACATGGACGGCGACGGCACCACGGACGTCGTCTTCCTCGGCTCCTCCAGCACCGTGAAATACGCGAGCGGCGGGAGCGTCACGGGAACCGGCTACTCCTCCGTCGGGTCGAATAACGGCATCGGCGTGGGCGCGGCCGCGGACTACGACGGGGACGGCACCGCGCGCGCCGCCGTCGTCGACGGGAGCAACCAGCTGAAGCTCGTCGCCGCCGACGGCTCGACGACGGTGCTCGCGCGGGACGCCGCGAAGGCGCCCGCGGGTGCCGCCGACATCGCCGGCGACGACTCGCCGGACGTGCTCTACACGACGACGAACGGCACGCTCGGCTACGCCACGGCGAGCGGGCAGACCGGCACGCTCGCCTCCGGTGTCGCGCCCGCGGTCGGCGTCGCTGGCCACACCGGCCCGGGCGCGCCGCGCATCACGAACGTCTCGCTCGCGAACCCGGACGGCCGCACACTCGAGGTTTCCGTCACAGCGGACAGGTCGCTCGACAGTCTCGTCGTCGACCTCTCAGGCCCGGACGGGACGACGCTCACGAAGAGCGAGTTCGCCGTCACTGGTGAGTACACCTACACCGCGACGTACACGCCCGACGCGGACGGCGAGTACACCGCGACCGTCGAAACGGCGGCCGCGGACGGTCGGGACGGCGCGAGCGGCCAGCAGGCGTCAGCCACCGTCCGGACCGCCCAGCCGACCGTCTCCGACGCCACGGTGAACGCCGCGGACGGGAGCGATGTCGTCGGCGACGGCGACGAGTTCGTCGTCTCCGCCGTCGTCACCGGTGCGGAGAACGTCACGGTCACCGCGGACGCGAGCGCCTACGGCGCGGGCACCGTCCACCTCTCCCGGGCCGACGGGAACGTCTATCGGACGACTGTCACCGTCGACGCCGAGGACGGGAGCGCTGGCACGCACGACGTCACTGTCCGCGCGCGCACCCCGGTCGGAAATACTGACGCCGACACCGGGACCGGGCCGGTGCTCGACACGCGCGCCCCGACCGCCGACGCGGGCCGCGACCGGAATGCCACGCCCGGCATGGTCGTCGGCTTCGACGCCGACGGCTCCAGCGACGACACCCGCATCGTCAACGCGACGTGGACGTTCCCGAGCGGCACGACGAAGCACGGCGAGGCCGTGACGCACGCCTTCGCCGAGACGGGCACCTACACCGTCCGCCTCCGCGTGCGCGACGCCGCCGGCCACACCGCCACCGACACCCGGACGGTCCGCGTCCGCGAGGCCAGCGCCGTCGCCACGGACGCGAACGTCAGCGTCGAGTCCGACGGCGCGAGCGCCACGGCGCGCGTCCGGAACGCCACCTCGCGGCGTCCCGTCTCGCTCCCCGTCCCCGCGGACGCCGACGCGCCCGCCGCGCTCTCGAACGTCACGCTCACCACGTCGCGCGAGTCCTTTGCACTCACCTTCACCCCCTCGGCGACGCCGCTTAACGCAACGCCCGCGCTCGACGCGTCGCTCCCCGCCGAGGCGCTCGTCTACTACGATATCGGCCACACCGTCAACGACGCGAACGTCTCCGCCGCGCTCTTCCACGCGAGCGTGAACGCCTCCGCCGTCCCGTCCGCGGAAACCGTCGCGCTCTACCGCTACCACGACGGCGCGTGGACTCGCCTCCATACCACCGTCGAGAACGTCACCGACGGCCGGGTGCACGTCAGCGCGCGCACCACCGGCTTCTCCGTCTACGCGATCGGCGCGCGCCAACCGCAGTTTGCGGTGACGAACGCCACGCTCGGCGCGCAGCAGGCGGACGCCGGGACGGGCGTCCCCATCACTGTCACCGTCCGCAACTCCGGGAGCGCGAACGGCACCGCGACGCTCCCCGTGAGCTTCGACGGCGAGACGGTGGCGACGCGGAACGTCAGCGTCGACGCCGGCACCACGCGCACCGTCACGCTCACCGTCACGCCACAGAAGAAGGGTGCCTACGACGTTGCCGTCGCCGACACACAGGCGGGCGAACTGACCGTCACGAGCCCGGCCTCTACCGTGATGCAGGCGCTCAGAATCGTCGGCCTGCTCGCCGCGCTCTGCATGGCCGCCGCGGGCTTCCTCTACCTCCGCGACGGCTTCTGAGGGCGGCGGCGTTAGTCGTCCGACTCGTCCGCGTCGCCGGGCGTGTAGACGTCCACGGAGGCGACGTGGTCCCCGTCCTCGACGTCCATGATTTTCACGCCCTTCGTGTTCCGGCCGACCGTCGACACCTCGCTCGCGGCCGTCCGCATGATTTGGCCACCCTGACTCATCGCGATGAGCTGGTCGGCCTCGCTGACCGCCTTCACGGTGACGACGTTGCCGTTGCGCTCCTCGGTCTTGATGTCGGTCAACCCGTAGCCGTAGCGGGACTGCGGGCGGTACTCGGAGAGCGGCGTGCGCTTCCCGTAGCCGTTCTCCGTCACCGTGAACAGCGCGCGCTCGTCGCCCTCGTGGGTGGCGACGAGTCCCGCGACGGTGTCCCCATCGCGGAGTTTGATGCCGTTCACGCCCTTCGTCGCGCGGCCCGTCGAGCGGGCTTCGGACTCGTCGAAGCGAATCGCCATCCCGTGCGCGCTCGCGATGACGAGGTCGCTCTCGCCGTCCGTCACCTCGACGTCGACGAGTTCGTCGCCGTGCTCGAGGCGGATACCGATGATGCCCGTCGAGAGCACGTCCTCGTACTCCGTCGCGGGCGTGCGCTTGACCGTGCCGTTGCGCGTGACCATCGTGAGGAACTCCTCCTCGCCGAAGTCGTCCGTGTTCACGACCGCGGTGAGCTCCTCGCCGTCGTCGAGGTCGAGAAGGTTCACCGCGGACTTCCCGCGGGCCGTCCGGCTCATCTCCGGAATCTCGTAGGTCTTCAGCTGATAGACCTGGCCCTGGTTCGTGAAGCAGAGGAGGTAGTCGTGCGTCGACGCCGTGAACACCGTCGAGACGCGATCACCCTCCTTCAGGTCGGAGCCGATGACGCCCTTCCCGCCGCGGTGCTGGACGCTGAACGTCTCGGTGGGCACGCGCTTGATGTAGTCCTCCTCGCTCAGGACGACGACGACGTCCTCCTCGGGGATGAGGTCCTCGTCGGTCACCTCGCCCGTGCTCTCGATGACGCGCGTCCGGCGCTCGCTCGCGTACTCTTCCTTGAGCTCGCGGAGCTCCTCCTTGATGACGCCGAGCAGTTCGGACTCGTCGGCGAGGATCTCCTCCAGGCGCTTGATGCGCGCCGTGACGTCCTCGTACTCGGACTCGATCTCCGCGGCCTCCATCGAGGTGAGGCTCCCGAGCTGCATCCGGACGATGTGTTCGGCCTGTGACTCGCTGAAGTCGAAGTCGTCCCGGAGCGCAGCGCGCGCGGCGTCGCGGTCCTCGGCGTCGCGAATCGCCTCCACGACGGATTCGGCGTTCTCCAGCGCGCGCAGGCGGCCCTCGAGGATGTGTGCGCGGTCCTCGGCCTCCGCGAGCTCGTGCTCGGAGCGCCGGCGGACGACCTCCTTGCGGTGCTCGAGGTAGTGCTCGAGCAGTTCCTTCAGCGAGAGGACTTCCGGCTGGCCGTCGACGAGTGCGAGGTTGATGACGCCGAACGTCCGCTCGAGGTGGGACTCGAGGAGGTGGTTCTCCACGATGTCCGTGTTCGCGTTCGACTTCAGCTCAACGACGACGCGGATGCCGTCGCGGTCGGACTCGTCGCGCAGGTCACGGACCCCTTCGAGCGAGCCGTCGTTCACGTCCTCGGCGATGCGCTCGACGAGCCGCGACTTGTTCTGCTGGTAGGGGAGCTCCGTGATGACGATGCTGTCGCTCCCGCGGTCGTTCTCCTCGACGTGGTACTCCGCGCGGACGCGCAGGCGCCCGCGGCCCGTCTGGTAGGCCTTCCGGATGGCGTTCCGGCCGACGATGTTCGCGCCCGTCGGGAAGTCCGGCGCGGGCACGTGCTCCATCAGGTCCGGAATCGAGCAGTCGGGGTTCTCGATGAGGTGAATCGTCGCGTCGATGACCTCCCCGAGGTTGTGCGGCGGGACGTTCGTGGACATCCCGACGGCGATCCCCGACGAGCCGTTCACGAGGAGGTTCGGGAAGGCCGCAGGGAGGACGCTCGGCTCCTCGAGGCGGCCGTCGTAGTTCCCCTCGAAGTCGACCGTGTCCATGTCGATGTCTGAGAGGAGTTCCTCCGCGATGGGGGCCATGCGGGCCTCCGTGTAGCGCATCGCCGCCGGCGGGTCGCCGTCGATGCTCCCGAAGTTCCCCTGCCCGTCCACGAGCGGCTCGCGCATCGAGAACGGCTGGGCCATCCGGACGAGCGTGTCGTAGATGGCGGAGTCGCCGTGCGGGTGGTAGTCACCCATCGTCTCGCCGACAATGGAGGAACTCTTCCGGTGGGCGCTTCCGCTCGAGACGCCCGCCTCGTGCATCGCATAAAGGATGCGCCGGTGGACGGGCTTGAGGCCGTCGCGCACGTCGGGGAGGGCACGACCCGCGATGACGCTCATCGCGTAGTCGATGTAGGACTGCTCCATCTCCTCCTCGACGCGCACGTTCTTCACGCGCTGTGCAACGTCGTCGGGTACGTCAGGTGAGTCAGAACTCATAGTGGGAGAGTGATAGTTAGATGTCGACCCATTCCGCGTCGGTCGCGTGGTCCTGGATGAACTGCTTGCGCGGGCCGACGGCGTCGCCCATCAGGACGGAGAACATGCGGTCGGCTTCGGCGGCGTCCTCGACGGTGAAGCGCTTGAGGACGCGGTTCTCGGGATTCATCGAGGTGTCCCAGAGCTGCTCGGGGTTCATCTCGCCGAGCCCCTTGAAGCGCTGGACCTGTGTCGGGTTCCCGTTACACTTCTCCTCGATGATGCGGTCGCGGTCCTCCTCCGTCATCGCGTCGTACGTCTCGCCCCGATAGCGGATACGGTAGAGCGGCGGCTGAATCGCGTAGACGTGCCCGCCCTCGAGGAGCGGACGCATGTGCCGGTAGAAGAACGTCAGGAGGAGCGTGCGGATGTGCGCGCCGTCGACGTCGGCGTCCGTCGCGAAGATGATCTTGTCGTAGCGAAGCTCGTCGATGTCGAACTCCTCGCCGATGCCGGTGCCGGCGGCGGTGATGAGCGCCCGGATCTCGTCGTTCTCCAGCACGCGGTCGAGGCGGTGTTTCTCGACGTTCAGGATCTTCCCCTTGATGGGGAGCACCGCCTGGAACTCCCGGTCGCGGGCCTGCTTTGCGGAGCCGCCCGCGGAGTCGCCCTCCACGATGAAGAGTTCGGCGTCCTCGGGCTCGCGCGTCTGACAGTCCGCGAGCTTCCCGGGGAGCGCGCCCGATTCGAGCGCGTTCTTCCGGCGGGTGAGCTCCTCGGCCTTCTTCGCGGCCTTCCGGGCCTTCGCGGCTTCGACGGCCTTCTCGATGACGGCCTCGGCCGTGTCCGGGTGCTCCTCGAAGTAGGTGCGAAGTCCCTCGTGGACGGTGGACTCGACGATACCCCGAACCTCGGAGTTGCCGAGTTTCGTCTTCGTCTGCCCCTCGAACTGCGGGTCGGGGTGCTTGATGGAGACGACGGCGGTGAGACCCTCACGGATGTCCTCGCCCTTGAGGTTCTCGCCGTCGAGCTCGGAGAGGAGTCCCTCCTCGCTCGCGTAGTCGTTGACGGTCCGCGTGAGTGCCGTCTTGAACCCGGTGAGGTGCGTGCCGCCCTCGCGGGTGTTGATGTTGTTCGCGAAGGCGTGCGTCGAGGACTGCAGGTCGTCGGTCGCCTGCATGGCGATTTCGACCTGGATGTCCTGCTCCTCGCCGGTGAGATAGATGACGTCATCGTGGAGTTCCGTCCGGGACTCGTTGAGGTACTCGACGAACTCGCGGATGCCGCCCTCGTAGTGGAAGGTGGTCTCGCGTCCCTCCTCGCCCTCGCGTTCGTCCTGCAGCGTGATGGTGACGCCGCTGTTGAGGAACGCGAGCTCCCGGAGGCGACTCTCGAGGGTCTCGAAGCTGAACTCGGTCGTCTCGAAGATGTCCGAGTCCGGCGTGAAGCGGATGAGCGTCCCGGTCTGGTCCTCGGGGACGTCCGTCACGCGTTCGAGGTCGGTGACCGGTTCGCCACGCTCGAAGCGCTCACGGAAGCGTCCGCCCTCGCGGTCGACCACGACGGCGAGCTGTTCACTGAGCGCGTTCACGACGGAGACGCCGACACCGTGGAGCCCACCGGAGACCTGGTAGGACTTGTTGTCGAACTTCCCGCCGGCGTGAAGGACGGTGAGGATGACCTCGACGGCGGGCCGGTCGTACTCCGCATGGGTGTCGACAGGGATGCCGCGCCCGTCGTCCTCGACGCTCACGGACCCATCAGAGTGGAGTGTCACCGTAATCTCGTCGCAGTGTCCGGCGAGCGCCTCGTCGATGGAGTTGTCCACGACCTCGTAGACGAGGTGGTGGAGACCCCGTGCGTCGGTAGAACCGATGTACATCGCCGGGCGCTTGCGGACCGCTTCCAGTCCTTCCAGCACCTGAATCTGCCCGGCTCCGTACTCGCCTGAGTCTGGCATGGGGATTGACTGTCCCTAGTAGCCCCTCCCGTATAAGCCCTCGCACACGCGCGCGTGTAGGCGCGCGAGCCGCGAGAGCACCCCTGTGCGCCCTCAGCTGACGTGTGCGGCGACGTCGGCCTGCGTGATGATGCCGACGGTGTCGCCGTCCTCGGTGACGATGACGGCGGTGTAGTGGTCAAGGAGACTCGACACCTCCTCGAGGGTCGCGTCCGGCGAGACGGTGGGGAACGACTCGCTCATCACTTCCCGAACGGGGCTGTCGCCGACGTCCGCGCCCGCATGCACGACGTCACTCTCGCTGATGGAGCCGACGGGCACGCCGTCGGCGATGACCGGCAACTGGGAGTAGCCGGCGTCCTGCATCCGGTCGACGGCGTCGTGGACGGCGTCGCTCGGCGCGACGCTGACCACCATCTCGTGCATCAAGTCGCGCGCACGCACGACGTCGCCTTCGGCCTCGTCCAGCGCCTCGACGATGCGCCGCAGCGTCGAGAGTCGCGGGTCGACATCGCCACCCTCGATGCGCGCGATGAGGGGTTGGGAGACGCCGGCCCGTTCGGCGAGTTCGCTCTGCGTCAGCCCGAGGGCGTTCCGGCGTTCCCGGAGGTCCTGGGGCGTGGGGAGGTACATAGCCGTAATTACCCGAAGTTATAGATAAGTTTACTCCCCGTCCTCGGGCTCCTCGACGACGTCGATGACTTCGAGGGGGACGTTGCGGAGCGCGCCGCCGACTTCGCTTTTCGCGATGCGCGAGGCGTGCTCCTCGGAGTCGGCGTTGAAGACGGTGAGTTCGAGGACGAGCCCGACGAGCGCCGTCTCCGCCGCGAGGAACGCGGCGTCGAGCGGCTCGCCACACGCCGGACAGGCCGTCACGCCGGCCTCGACTTCGACGTAGTCGAGGTCTTGGTCGTTCAGTCGCCGACCCGCTTCGCTCACCGCGACGCCGATAGCGTCGTCCGACTCCTCGACGTCACGAACCAGCCACGCGGCCTCCATCGCCACGACGTAGTTGCTCATGCTCGAACGCAAGTGCCCCGGGTAGTCGTGCTTTGTGGTTGCTGGCCGTCGGCCCACCGCGCGGACGTGACGCCAATTATCGCCATAACTTACGCGAATAGCTGGCGTCACCTCGGCCTCCGTGACACGTCGACGCCACGCGGCCCCGGCCCGATCGGCCGTGCCCCGAGCGCGACGCGAATCGCAAGACTGCGCCGGGGTGTGCGGGTCAGTGACAGCGGCAAGGTTCTTATACTCCAATCGATTGAGTGCGAGCCAAGCAGATGCGAACACGGTTTGCCCGTCTCGTCACCGCCGTCCAGTACCAGTTCACGCTCGCAATCGCCCTCGTGATGCTCCCAATCGCGACGCTCGCGCGCCGCTTCGGTCTCACCCTTCCGCTCCACCGGGTGCTCGAGCGGTCGGGCGACGCCTACCGAAGCACACGCTGAGCCGCGAGCACCGCTCGACTCGTTCCTTCTCGGACGTCGTGTCGTCAGCGTCGCAACCGCCCGCAGGGAGTCCCGTGAGTAACCACCGGAAGGGTGGATTTTATACGTGACCCGCGAGTATCCACAGGCAATGTTTAACCCGAGTCAGGGCTCCGAGTTCTCGCGGAACGCAGAGCGCCTCCCCGACGGCCCCGGCAACCCCTACGAGCCGGAGCTCGGCCACGTCCCCGAGAACGACGTGAGCAAGCAGGACATGGACAACATCAACAAGACCGGTACCACCATCGTCGGCATCACCACCGAGGAGGGCGTCCTCATGGCTTCCGACATGCGCGCCAGCCTCGGCGGCCGCGTCGTCTCCAACAAGAACGTCCAGAAGGTCGAGCAGATTCAGTCGAACGCCGCGCTCTCCATCTCCGGGAGTGTCGGCGGCGCGCAGTCCTTCATCCGCACGCTGAAGGCCGAGTCGAACCTCTACGAGGCCCGCCGTAGCGAGCGCATGTCCATCAACGCCCTCGCGACGATGGCCTCCAACCTCCTGCGCGGCGGTCCCTTCTTCCGCGTCGCCCCCATCCTCGGCGGCGTCGACGAGGAGGGCTCGCACGTCTACAGCCTCGACCCCGCGGGCTCCTCGCTCAGCGACAAGTACACCGCACAGGGCTCCGGGATGCCGTACGCGCTCGGTACCCTTGAGAACAACTACCGTGAGGACCTGACGATGGACGAAGCGGTCACCGTCGGCGCGAAGGCCATTCAGGCCGCGAGCGAGCGCGACACCGCGTCCGGCAACGGTATCCACGTCACGAAGATTACGGAGAACGACGTGGAAATCGTCGGCCATCAGGACGTCGACGACGTCCTGTAAACCGGCTCTTCCCGGATTCTCACGTTTTCGCGACCCGCGTAGCGACGGCTCCCGGGTGTGTGGAGGCCGCCCGAACGGTTTTCAGACCGCGCGCTGACACCCCACGTATGTCCGACACTCCGCTGCGCATCGAGGGCGGCGTCGCTGCCGTGCTCGCGGGCGTCCTCCTCCCGCTCGGCCACGCCCTCAACCTCGTCGGCGGCGACCCGACGGCCGGCACGCCACTCGGGCGCGGCGCCGTCCTCCTCGCGCACGCCCTGCTCGTCTTCGCGTTCGTCGGCATCTACGCCGTACAGGCCGACCGCGCGCCCGACGTCGCCGGTCGCCTCGGAATGGTGGCGGGGACGCTCGGCACCGTCTTCGTCACCGCCGTCGTCTACGTCGAACTCGCAGGGTCGGCCGGTGTCGACGTCACGCCCGTCTTTGCGACTGCCGCCACCGGCCCGGTCTCCGCCGCCGGCCCACTCCTCTTCGTCCTCGGGCTGGTGCTCGTCGGGTGGACCGTCGTTCGCGGCCCGCCGCTGCCGCGCTGGAGCGGCGGCCTGCTCGTCGTCGGGACGCTCGTCTTCGCGGCAGCGAGTGCCGTCCCCGCAGTCGCGCCGGGCCTCACCGTTATCGGCGCGGTACTCACGGGTGCCGGGTTCGTCTGGGCCGGCACCGCGCTACTGGGTGTCGGGGGCGTCTGAGCGCCCCGCCCCGGCGGGAAGTTTTCTGTGCCGTCGGTCCCTACGGGGCGTATGGAGTCGTGCGCGTTCTGTCGCATCGTCGCCGGCGAGGCGGACGCCCACCGCGTCTACGAGAGCGAGCGCGTCGTCGCGTTCCTCGACGCGAACCCCGCGGTCCGGGGACACACGCTCGTCGTCCCCGTCGCCCACGGCGACGACGTCTTCGCGAACGACGCTGACGCCGGCGCCGTCTTCGAGGCGGTTCGGACGCTCGCCGACGCGCTGGAGCGAGCGCTCGACGTCGACGGCGTCAGCGTCTTCTACACGACGCCGCGCATCGTCGGGGGCGTCGACCACCCACACGTCCACCTCCTGCCACGCGACAGCGCCGACGGTGTCCACCTCTCGCTCCCACGCGGGTCGCTCGACGACGGGGAGGCGACGGCGCTCACGGCGCGCGTCCGCGAGGGACTCTAGCTATCCGCGCCGGTTGCTCCGGTGGCGCTCCGCCTCGACTTCGCCGCCTCGTCCCGTCCAGTCCGCGAAACTTCCGGTGATGAGCGTGTCGCGCTGGTGTTCGAGGTAGTCGAACTGCATGTCGTAGACGGCGTTCTCGAAGTCCGCACCCTCATCGAGGTTCTCGCGGACGCGCTCGCGCTTCCAGTCCGCGGGCGTGACGCCGTGGCGCGCGCGCTGGCGGAGCGGCCAGAGGTACTTCGCGGCCGTCTCCTCGTCGAGCCCGCGGGCCTGCAGGCCCGCCTCCGCCTGCTCGAAGAGGTCGGCGTACATCTCGGTCGCGTCCGTCGTCTCCCCGTCGGGGCCACGATAGGTGATGTCCGCGTCGCTCCCGTCGCGGACAGCAGCGTAGAAGTTCTCGCGCGCCGTCTCCCACGGGAGTTCATAGAGCGGGTGGTCACGTGCCACCATCGCCTCGAGCGCCCCCGCGAGGAGCGCCTGGAACGCGATGGTGTCCCGCACCGTCGGCTGGCCGGGGAGCGGGCGGAACTCGATGCGGGCGTTCGCGGACTCCGGCGAGGCCCCGCCGAACACCGGGCGCACCCAGCGCCAGTAGGTGCCGTGTTTCATCCGGAAGTGCGCGAACTCGTCGTCGAAGCGCCCGCCCGTCTCGACGGGCATCGGGACGATGGTGTCGTCCTCGACGACGGCGTCGACGGCGTCGTGGACGCTCTCCAAATCACGCGGGAAGCGCACTTTCTCCTGCTCGCCCGGCACGTTCAGCACGGACTCGAAGACGTCGATCCGGCCCTCGTCGTGGCCCTCTCTAAGGATCTCCTCGGGCGTCGCGTCCGCGTCGTAGAGGTCTGGGGGATAGAACGGCGAGTTCACCCCGAGTGCGACGAGCGGCCCGGCGAGGCGGACGGCGTACCGGAAGTAGGTCGGGAGATCAACGGCCTGTGGCACCTGATAGTGGGGCTGGATGGACGTGATGAGTGCCTCGGGCATCACCGTGTCCGCGTCTAGCGAGACGTGCGGGGCGTCGAGGCGCATCCCCGCCGGCTGGTCGGTGTTCGCCATCGCGTGATAGCGCGTCGAGGCGCTCATGTTCGTCGCGATCTCGACGCCGCCGTCGGTCACGCTCGCGGTCAGGTACTCCCGTGCCGTCTCCCCCTCGGGGGGGATGGTCCACATCGCGTCGCTGACGAGGTGGAGGCCCTCGGCGTCCATCGGTTCGGCGGCGGCCTCGAGGCGCGCGCGTACTTCGGCCTCCTGGGCTTCGAGGCCGTACTCGTTCAGTGGCTGTGGACTCGTCGTCATCTCGGCGTTGTGGAGGCCGAGTTCCTTCTCGAAGCCGACGAACTCGAGGAGGCGTCGCGGGATGCGCGCGAGCGACCCGTCGTCGGCGACGCCGTAGAACTCGTACTCGAGGCCGACGATGGCTTGGGGGTTGTCGAACGTTCCCGCCTCGATCTCGGCCTTGATGACTTCGGCGTCTTCGCGCACCCGCTCCTGGAACGCCTCCGGGTCCACGTCCAGCACCGCCTCCACGTCGCGTGCGAGTTCCGACTCGGCCATGGGGCCGCCTTCGTCCGGTCGCGACTTGAAAGGCCTGCCCGCGCGCCGGCTATGCTTCCTCGTAGGTCTCTCGGAGTTCCTTCAGGTGGCTTTCGAGCACGTGGAGGGCGGCGTCGGCGTCCGTGTAGCCGCGTTCGTAGTCCTCGTAGACGGCGTCCGCGCCCGCGAGGAACTGCTTGACCGCTTCGTCGAGGTCGGCGTCGTCGCTCACGTCGTCGCTCATACTCGCGTGTAGGCGCGGGTCCGTGTTGAAGGTTGGAGTGTCGGCCGCCGCCGTACGCGACGCCGCCGGAGCCGGACGGCACACCACGGGCCGATACTGATAGCCGCCGCAACCACCACTCGACATACTGATAGGGACTACCTATATTCAAGCAGATGTCGTTACCCCAGACACTCCCTGCTGGGGGGCAGGGAGCGGGAGTCGTGCCACACGTTCCGTGGGGGGACGTGGTGGCCACATCGGAACCGTCGACTCGTTCACCGTTCGCCGCGTCTCCGCCCCGCCCCTTTCATGTCGTTCTGTCGTCCCGCCTGTCGTCGAACAGGAGCTCCAGGACTTTCCGCTGGGCGACCCGAAGTTGCTCCGATACCGTCGGCTGTGAGACGTCAAGCATCTCGGCGACGTCGCTTCCCGTGCTCCGCCGCGGCGTCTGGAAGAACCCACCGTAGTACGCCGTCTCTAGGACCTCGCGCTGGCGCTCCGTGAGGTGCGCCTCGAGCTCGGCGTAGAGCCCCTCCCGCGTTCGTGCGGGGCGCTCGCGCTCGCGACGCGCGAGGAACTCCGCGCTCTCGTAGCGCGACTGGAGCCACTCGACGAACTCACGAACGTCCGCTGTCTCCGGCAGTTCCGCGCGTAGCTCGATACCGTCGCCGGAGAGTCGGAGCGAGCGGAGCGACGCGCCGTACTCCGAGAGCGCGCCTGCCACCGTCGACCCGGAGGCGACTGCCTCAACGAGGTGGCCCTCCTCCGAGGACGCGACGATGCGCCCGGAGTCGACGCTCACCGACTCCTCGAGGGCGTCTTGGACCGCGTCCGCGGCGACGTCCTGTACGACGAAGAAGACGCGCACGCGCTCGTCCGCGACCGGCGTCATCCCCTCGAACGCGACGGTGCAGTCGAGGTCGCGCGCGAGCCGGCCGAGCAGGGATGTCGACTCCTCCGCGAGGCGGACGTCCACCTCGACGAGCCGGTCGCCGAGGAGCGCGCGCTTCGTCTCGACGGCGTGAATCGCGTTCGCGATGGTCTCGCCGAGTTCGCCGAACACCGACTGCTCCATCTCGTCGAACGCCCCCGGCCGGTCCGCGTAGACGGCGAGGACGCCGTAGGTGACGTCACCGTATCGCAACGGCACGCCGATGGCGGACTGGAACTCCCGGGAGAACGCCTCGCGGCGCCACTGGCCGCGTCGGAGGTTGTCCGCGACGTTCGAGACGACTGTGGCCGCGCCAGTGGCAAGCGCGCGGACTGCGGGTTCGGCCGTCTCCACGCCCGAGAGCGCCAGGTCGACGCTGTCGAGATAGCCGCGTGCGTCCCCGCTGCGTGCAGCCGGGACGAGTTCCTCCTCGACGTCGTCCGGCGCGCCGACCCACGCGAACTGGAACCGCTCGCTCTCCGTCAGGCGCTCGCAGACGACGCGCTGGATCTCCGCGCGCGTCGTCGCGCGGACGAGCCCCTGGTCGACCTCGCGGATGAGCGTGTTCACTTGGTTGAGACGCTGGAGGCGCTGGTTGCGTTCCTGGAGGAGTTCGTCGCGCTCGCGGAGCGTCTGCTGGCTCTCCACGCGGTCGAACGCCGCCTCCGTCGTCGCCGCGACGAGTTCGACGAGGCGCTCGGTGTCGTCGTCCAGTGACCCCGTCGAGGGGAGCGCGACGGCGAGGACGCCGTGGTCGCCGAGCGGCATGACCCGCGCGTCCCGAACGCCCCCGCCCGCGACGGGAACGGCGTCCGACACGACGGCCGCCTCGCCTTCGACGAAACTCCGCCATATCGGCGAGTCCGTCCCCGCCTCGAGCGACACCGGCCCGGGGTCGTGGGCGTCCGCGCCGTGGCCCAACCCGACCGCGTCGAGCGTGTTCTCCGTCGTGTCGAAGGCGTAGACGCGCGCGCCGTCGAGTGCGAGGTCGGTCGTGAGCATGTCGACGACGGTGGACCCGATTTCCGCGGGCGTCTCCGCGTGCAGGAGTTCGCGCGTCGTCTGCTGCAGCGCGGTCAGCGTCCGCTCGCGCTCCTTGCGTTCGAGCGCCGCGATGGCGTGACTGACCGTCTCCCCGAGTTCGCTCACGACGTCAATCTTCCGCTGGTCGAACGCCGTCTCGCTCTCCGCGTACACCGTGAGCACGCCGTACTCGGCGTCCTCGTAGACGAGTGGGACGGACACCGCCGACTCGTACCCCTCCGAGAGTGACGTCTCGCGCCACGGCTCGCCCGACTCGTCGCCCCGAAGGTCCTGCACCGGCTTGGCCGTCCGCGTCCGGAGGGCTTCCGCGCCGACACCCATCTCCGTCGGCGTCGTCTCCGCGTCCTCGATGGCTTCGAGGTACTCCTCGCTGATGCCGGCGGCCGTCCGGGGCGTCACCTCCTCGTAGTCGTCCGAGTACTCCGCAAGCCACGCCGCCGAGTACGTCTCGGAGCTCGCGAGGCGCTCACAGACCGCGCTCTCAATCTCGTCACGCGACGCCGCCGAGACGAGCGCCTGGTCGATGCCGCGGATGACTTCGTTTATCTGGGCGAGCTCGTCGAGTTCGTCGCGCTGCGTGCGGAGACGCTCCTCGTACTCGTGGCGCTCCGTCATGTCCCGCGTCACCTTCGCGTACCCACGAATCTCGCCGTCGTCGTCGTGGAGGGCAGTGATGGTGACGTTCGCCCAGAAGCGCGTCCCGTCCTGCCGCACGCGCCATCCCTCGTCCTCGACCTGCCCGTACTCCCGGGCCTGTTCGAGGTTGCGCTCGGGGCGGCCGGCCTCGCAGTCCGCCTCGGTGTAGAACGCCGAGAAGTGCTCACCGGTGATCTCCTCCTCCGTGTAGCCCTTCAGCTCGCGTGCGCCGTCGTTCCACGTCTGGACGTGCCCTTCGTCGTCGAGGAGGAAGATGGCGTACTCCGTCACCTCGCGCACCAGCGTCTCGAAGCGCTCCTTCTGCGTGCGGAGGCGCTCCTCGTACTCGTGGCGCTCCGTCATGTCCCGCGTAATCTTGATGTAGCCCCGAACGTCGCCGTCGTCGTCGTAGAGGGCAGTGATGGTGACGTTCGCCCAGAAGCGCGTCCCGTCCTTCCGTACTCGCCACCCCTCGTCCTCAATGCGGCCGTCCTCGCGCGCGCCGTCGAGGTTTCGCTCGGGGCGGTCGTTCGCGCGGTATTCCTCCGTGTAGAAGGTCGAGAAATGCTCGCCGACGATTTCCTCCTCGGTGTACCCTTTCAACTGGCGCGCGCCGTCGTTCCACGTCTGGACGCGCCCCTCGTCGTCGAGGACGAAAATGGCGTAGTCCGTCACCGTCTCGATGAGCTCGTTGAACTGGGCGCGCTCCAGGGCCGACTCGGGCTCTCCCGCGCCGTCCGGGACGCGCCACCAGATGCGTCCCCGCGCCCCGACCTTCTTCGTCTCCAACTCGCCGCGCTCCGCCAGCGTCTCCAGTTTCCCGTACGCCGTGCGGCGCGCACAGTCCAGTTCGTCGGCGACTTCGCTCGTCGTCAGCGGCGTGCCGGGCGCGTCCGTCCGCGCGAACACGTCCAGCGTCTCCTCCAGCGTGTGCCGCGACGACGGTCCCGGTGTACCCATGCGGACATGTCTGTCCCCGACACCGATAAACTATTCCGTCAACGGCAAGCCCATTCGCCTCCGCGTGGCTCACGGCACACTCCGTTCGGCGCTCGCTCTGCCCGCGGACGCCGAAGGCGTCCGCGTGCCTTAAGTCCGCACTCCGGCTACCACCACCAAATGGAGTTCGCCGAGTTCGCCGCGCACGCCGCCGACATCGAGGCCGAACCCGCCGACCTCGAAGTCGTGGCGCTCGTCACCGACCTCTTCGCCGACGCGGGCGACGACCTCTCGATCGTCGCGCGCTTCGTGCAGGGCCGCGTCTTCCCCGCCTACAGCGAGCGGAAACTCGACGTCGGGCCGAGCCTCTGCCACGAGGCCATCGCGCGCGCCGCCGGGCCGAACGTCGACGGCGACGACGTCGAAGCGCGCCTCGCCGAGGCGGGCGACATCGGCCGCGTCGCCGAGAGCTACGACTTCGGCGGGCAACGCGGCCTCGGGGCGTTCACGTCCGGCGGCGGCCGCGACAGTCTCACCGTTCGCGAGGTGTTCGACGAACTCTCCGAGTTGGCCGCCGCCGAAGGCGCCGGGAGCCAGGACGAGAAGGTCGCGACGCTCTTCGGGCTGTTCTCGCGATGTGAGGCCGACGCCGAAGCCCGATATCTCGCGCGCCTCGTCCTCTCCGAGATGCGCATCGGCGTCGGCGAGGGCACCGTCCGGGACGCCATCGCGGAGGCCTTCGACGTTCCCGTTGAGGCCGTCGCGCGCGCCCTCCAAGTGTCGAACGACTACGGTCTCGTCGCCGAGACGGCGCGCGACGACGACGAGGACGGCCTCGCGGCCATCCACCTCGAGGTCGGCCGGCCCGTGCAGGCGATGCTCGCACAGGCCGGGAGCGTCGCGGACGCGCTGGAGGCGTGGGAGACGGCGGCCGTCGAGACGAAGTTCGACGGCGCGCGCGTCCAACTCCACCACGACCCCGACGGCGAGACGTCGCTCTACAGTCGGAACATGGAGGACGTGACGGGTGCGCTCCCCGAAGTCGTGGAGTTCGCCGAGGCCCACCTCGACGTCCCCACCATCCTCGACGGCGAAGTCGTCGCCGTGGACGACGACGGCAGCCCGCTCCCCTTCCAGGAGGTGTTGCGGCGATTCCGTCGGAAGCACGACGTCGAGCGGATGCGCGAGGAGGTCACCGTCGAGTTTCGCGCGTTCGACTGCCTGCACGCCGCTGGCGAGGACTTGCTGGACGCGCCGCTCGTGGAGCGCCACGACGCGCTCGCCGACCTGCTCGGCGGGACGGGTGCCGTCTCCGACCTCCTGCGCTCCGACGACACGGCGAACATCGAGGCCTTCGAGGCCGACGCGCTGGAGGCCGGCCACGAGGGCGTGATGCTCAAGGACCCCGAGTCGGCCTACACGCCCGGCAAGCGCGGGAAGCAGTGGCTGAAGCGCAAGCCCGACGTCGAGACGCTCGATCTCGTCGTGACGGGCGCGGAGTGGGGTGAAGGCCGGCGTGCCTCCCTCCTCGGGACGTTCCTCCTCTCCGCGCGCACCGAGGCGGGCTACGAGACCATCGGGAAGGTGGCGACGGGCATCACGGACGAGCAACTCGCCGAACTCACTGACCTCATCGAGCCACACGTCGTGAGCGAGGACGGACAGACGCTCGACGTCGAGCCCGCCGTCGTCTTCGAAGTCGGCTACGAGGAGATTCAGCGCTCCCCGACCTACTCTTCGGGGTACGCGTTGCGCTTCCCGCGCTTCCTCGCTGTCCGCGACGACAAGGAACCGGAGTCGGCCGACTCGCTCGAACGCATCACTCGCCTCGCCGACCGCCAGTAATGCCTGTTCTCGACCCGCGCGCCGCCGTCGTCGACCTCGACGGCACGCTCCTCTCCGGCGACTCGCTCCTCCCCGGCGCGCGCGAGGCGATGACGACGATACGCGGGCGCGTCGAGGCCGTCTGCTTCGTCACGAACAACCCGACCGTCCCGCCCGAAGCCTACGCCGCGCGCCTGCGCGAGTGGGGCATCGAGGCGTCCCCCGAGGAAGTCGTGACGGCGGGTGTCGCCACCGTCACGTACCTCCGCGAGCACCACGCCGAGGACCGGATTTTCCCCATCGCGGGCGCGGACGTCGTCGCGCAACTCCGCGACGCCGACCTCTCGCTCGTCGACGACCCCGAACCGTCCGAATGCGTCGTCGTCGGCTACGACCCCGCGTTCTCCTACAACGACATGCGCGCGGCACTCCGCGCGTTCGCCGGCGACGGCGAGACGGGCTTCGTCGGCACCGACCCCGACCGCACGATACCGACGCCCGACGGCCCCGTCCCGGGATCGGGGGCACTCATCAACGCCGTCGCGGGCGTCGTCGACCGCGACCCGGACGCCGTCCTCGGGAAGCCCTCCGCGGAGACTGCCGACATCGTCCTCAACCGCCTCGGCGTTCCCGCCGAAACCGTCGTGCTCGTCGGCGACAACCCCGCGACGGACGTCGCGTTCGGCGAGCGCGCGGGCATGACGACCGTGCGCGTCGAAACCGGCCTCGGGACGGACGGCGGCGACGGCGCGCCCGACGCCGACTACGTCGTTTCGGACGTCGGCGGCGTCGCCGGCCTCTTCCGGGACGCGTAGCTTTAGGAGCGCGTCCGCACAGGTCTAGGTATGACCGTCACCTTCGGTTCGCACACGGTGGAGTGGCTCGGGTACGCGTGCGCGCGCGTCGAGACGGCGGACGGCACCGTCGTCTACACCGACCCCGGCCGCTACGGGACGCTCGACGACACGTGGGACGAGGAGTACGGCGACTACGCCCACCCACACGGACGGGAGTACGACGCGCGGGACGGCGACGTCGTCCTCGTCACGCACGACCACCACTACGACGACGACGGCGTGCGCCGCGTCGCTAAACCCGACGCGACCGTCCTCGTCTACGAGGCGGTGTCCGCGGAGGGTGTCGAAGAGAACTCGGGACGGGACGTCGCCGAACCCGAGGACCTCGACTACGACGTCCGGCGCGTCGCGTACGGCGACAGCCTCGACGTCGCCGGCGTCGGCGTCGACATCGTTCCCGCGTACAACCGCGAGGACAGCGGGCGCTCCGGGCATCCCTACGAGTTCGGCTGTGGCTTCCGCTTTACCGCCGACGAGCGCGCGTACTTCTGGCCGGGCGACTCCGACGTCGTCGAGGAGCACGACGGCCTCGACGTCGACGTCCTCCTGCCCTCGATCGCGCAGTCGTTCACGATGGACCGCCACGACGCCGCCGACCTCGCCGAGACGCTGCGCCCGGACCTCGTGCTCCCGATTCACTACAACACGTTCGATGCGCTCGCGGCCGACGACGAGGCGTTCGCAGCCGATGTCGCCGCCCGCGGGGTGCCCGTCGTCCTCGACCGACCCGACGCCGAGTAGGGCGGCTGGGCGACACCTAAAGTGCTAGGTGTTCATATCAACTACCACCGTCCCATACGAAGGAACGTGGCCGACGTACTGGCCACGTCTCGCTGGAGCTCGGTCGCTCCCCCAACCGAGTTCCCGTCCCCCCACTCGTCGCCGGACTCCCTACTCCCCACCCCCGGTCCGGCGCCGACTCCCCCTTTCGCAGCTCTCTCGTTACAGGATACCCATCTCGGTGAGACGCTCGGGCAGATAGGTGTCCGTCACGAAGTCGAGGCCGCGCGAGGCGAGCGCCTGCTGTTCGGCCTTCTTCCCGATGTCGAGTTGGAGCTCGATCTGCTCCGTCCAGAACTCCGACTGGAAGCGCGGGTCCTCGAGTTCGCTCTCGAGGGCGTTCACGTCCGAGTCGCTGAGCGGGTCGGTCGGCAGGTCGTACTCGACGATGTCCGCCGGACGGATGCCGATGAACTGTGCTTCCGGCGTCGCGAGGTACTCCGAGAGGTGTGCGGACTTGATGGAGCCGTAACTGACGGAGCCGAAGATACGGTAACTCCACGGGTCGCCGTCAGTAAAGACCGTGACCGGGAGGTCGAGCTCGTCGTGTAGGCGCTTCGTGAGACGGCGCGTCGCGCGCGCCGGCTGGCCGCCGAGGTGGACGACGAGCGCGTTGTACTCGTCGTCGAAGCCGTTCTCGACGAGGCGGTCTCGCATCCCACCGGTCTCCACGCAGAGGACGAAGTCGACGTCGTGCTCGAGGAACTCGATGGTGTCGGGGTTGTTCGGAATCTGGTAGCCGCCTTGCCCGACGTCGTCCTGACAGTGAATCTCGCGGTCCCCGCGGTTCGTCTGCTCGCGGATGCGGAGGGGGCCCATCACTTTCGCGCCGGACTCCTCGGGGCGCATGTGGAAGTCCTCGCGCTTCACGCCGGAGACGATTTCGAGGTCCTCGACGAGCTTGTCGGACTCCGACTGGTCGTTGAACTGCGCCTCCTCCTCACCCCAGGACTCGGAGAGGTAGTAGAGTTCACGCAGCGTCGAGGAGCGGTCCTCATCGAGCTGCTGGGCGAGGAAGTCGATCGTGTAGACGGCCTTCAGGAGCTTGCGCGCGCCGTTGACGGAGTTCGCGGAGCGCGTCGACGTCCGGTCGCCGTAGACCCAGACCCCGGCGTCGTCGTCGAAGACGATGTTCGACTTCGAGCGCGTCGGGAGCGTCATGGACGGGACGTCGCCCTCGGCGAACTGGTCGTAGAACTCTGCGGCCATGTCGATGAGGCGCTCGCGCGCCTCGCCGTCGGATGTGTTGTCTGAGCTCATTGGTTGACGGTGAGTTTTTCCTCTTCGACGCCGCTGACGGAGAGGTCGCAGTCCGCGTCCGCGGCGACGGTGTACTCGAGTGTCGCCTCGTCCCCACCGGAGACGGCGGGCGACCATTTCACGAACCACTCGCCGTCCATCTCGACAACGGTGCCCGCAGAGAGGTCCGCGGGTTCGTCGGAGACGATTTCGGTGACGTCGAGGTCCGCGCCGGTGCTCGTGTGGTTCTCGACGGTGAGCGTCACGCTCTCGCCGTCGCGCTCGCGCTCGACGAGGACGTTGTTCATGATGCGCGCGAGCGAGTCCTCGACGTCCACGGGTTCGCGCCCGGTCATCTCGGAGACCTTGTCGGCCATCTTCGGCAGCACGTCCATGATGACGTTCTGCTTCTCGCGGCGCTTCTGCATCGAGCGGCGCTTGTTCAGGAAACTCTTCAGCTCGCGGGCGGCCTCGCGGACCGCGAGTTCGATTTCGTCCTCGATTTCCGGCACCGAGGCGAGCGCGTCCTTCGACTCGCTCGTGAACGGGACGTTCGTGGAGGCGACGTGCACCATGATGACGCAGGGGCCGTTCGGCAGGCCGCTCCCGCCGGGTTGGTCGAGGCCGTAGTTGCGCCAGCCGATCTGCTTGAGGACTTTCGTGGTGGCACACGCGCCGCGCTGGTAGACGAGTGGGACGCGGTTCGCGAAGCGCATCACGTCCACTTTCCCCTCCGCTTTGAGGTCGCCGCCGTAGGCGATGCCGGCCTCGACGACGAACGGGTCGCCGCCGTGGACGTCCGCGTCGCGCGTCGCCGCCGCGTAGAAGTCCGCGTCGAACTCCTTGCGGAGGCCGGCCTCGATGAGGTCGGCCTCGATGGGCGCGAGACAGGACGTCGGGGGCGACATCACGTCGACGGCCTGCATCGCGGCGAGCAACTCGCGCGCGAGGTTCCGGTCGGACGCGACCTGCGAGGCGCTCGGGAGGTCGTCCGTGACGGTGTGTGCGTTCGTCCAGAGCTCCTCGGTGATGTTCTCGCGCGCCGTCTCGCCGACGGTCACGTCGTCGACGTCCTCGGTGGTCTCGGCGGCGCGCGCGACGAAGTCGTAGAGGTCGTCGCGCGTCAGGCGGTCGCGTGGCGTCTCCTCGCCGAACTTCGCGGCGAGGCGCTCGGCGAGCGCGTCGACGGTTGCGTCGTCCTTCTGGTTCGAGGTGGCGGCGTTGACGTGCCGGTAGAGGTCACTGCGTCGGTCTGCAGTGAGGGCGTCCCACGCGGCGTCGACGACGTGGCCCTGGACGGTCGCGCCGAAGGACGACCCGGAGGACTCGCCGACTTCTTCGGCGGCGTCCGCGACGAGCGTCTCGAGGTCGGTGTAGGAAAGTTCGCCGCGCTCGCGGATGGCGTCCGCGACGTGGTCGGCGAACGCCTCGGTGTCCGCGGCGGGCTTGTTCGCGACGGCCTCGCCGAGCGCAGCCTCGAGGTCCGTCTCGGTCTGCGTGGGTGGGCGCCACGCGAGCTCGCGGCCGTAGTGTCGGTCGCGGAAGGCGTCACAGATGTTGTCGGCGGTCTTCGCGCCGACGCGCGTGAACTCCTCCTGGAGGAAGCCCCGAATCGTGCGCGAGTCCGTCTCGCCGAGCATCTTGATGAGCGCGCCGAGTTCCACGCCGTGGGGGTGCGGGCGAATCTCCTCGGTCTCGGCGGGGAGCGTCGCGCCCTCCGCGCGCTCGAACTTGAACTGGCCCTTGGGTTCGCGGAGTTCGAGGCGTGCGTGCGGGTTGACGACGGCGGTGTGCTCGATGTAGTCGTGGAGCTGGCTGCGCGCGCGCATGTTCGCCTCCATCTCCAACTCGATGCGGGTGCCGTGCGAGCGGTCCCACGACGTCGTCTCCTCCTCGCTGATGACAGGTTCGTTCGTGTCGGTGTCGATGACGAGTTCGTAGTAGTTCGCCTCGCTCGCGCCCTGTGTGCGCGAGGTGATTTTCGCGGGCGTCCCGGAGGTGAGCTGCGAGTAGAGCACCGCGGCGGAGATACCGATCCCCTGCTGGCCGCGACTCTGCTCGCGGGCGTGGAAGCGCGAGCCGTAGAGGAGTTTCCCGAAGACCTTCGGAATCTGTTCTTTGGTGATGCCGGGCCCGTTGTCCTCCACGACGAGCGTGTAGTAGTCCCCGCTCTCCTGGATCTCGACGTAGATGTCGGGGAGGATGCCGGCTTCCTCCGTGGCGTCGAGGGCGTTGTCGACGGCCTCCTTGACCGCCGTGACGAGCCCGCGGGCCCCGGAGTCGAAGCCCAGCATGTGCTTGTTCTTCTCGAAGAACTCGGCGATGGAGATCTCGCGCTGGCTCGCGGCAAGTTCCTCCGCGATGCCGTCATCTCCGTCGGCGAGTGTCGACTGGAAGGACGTCATTTCCGTGTCTCCGACGTTGGGCATACGGCTATAAAACCCCGTGGGTACAGCGTGGTGAAAGTGAAGGACGGCGCGGGGAACGGGCGCGTCCGGCCCGCACGAACCCGCGACGGTCGACCTTTCACTCACACCGCGGGCACCGACAGAGTTGACACGGCGGCGCTCGCACGGACGGCCATGAGCGTCGACACGGTCGCCGTCACGGGCGGCAACGGCACCATCGGGCGGACGTTGCTCGCGGAGTTGAACGACCACGGCTACCACACTGTCAACCTGAACCGCGGGCGGCGCCGCGAAGACGAAGCGGACGGCTTCCGTCGGACGGACCTCACGGACGCCGGCGAGGTTTACGGGTCGCTCGCGGCCTGCGACGCGGACGCCGTCGTCCACCTCGGGATGATTCCGACGCCCGAGAACACCCCGGAGCACGTCACCTACGAGTCGAACGCGATGAGCACCTACCACGTCTGCGAGGCCGCCGCCGGGTTAGACATCGACGACGTGGTGCTCGCGTCGTCGCTCTGCGCGAAGGGCGCGGGCTTCGAGGACCGGCGCGTCCCCGTCGACTACCTCCCCATCGACGAGGCCCACCCGCTCCGTCCCTCGACACCGTACGGCATGGGGAAGGAGGCGCTCGAGCGCATCGCGGACGGGTTCGCGCGCCGCGACGGCGGTCCCGCGAACATCGCCTCCCTGCGCTATCCGTGGGTGCTCACCGAGGCCGACATCGAGGAGACGTTCGTCGGCGAGGACCGCTCGCTCGCGGGCATCGAGGACGTGCGCGGCCTGCAGAGCGAGCGCAACGCGATGTTCTCCTACTGCCACATCGATGATGCGATGCGCCTCACCCGCCTCGCGATGGAGGCCGACCACAGCGGGCACGAGCGCTTCTACGTCTCCGCCGACGACACGCTCACGTCGACACCGACGCCCGACGTCATCGAACGGTGTTACGAGGAGACGGACGTCGTCGCGGACCTGAGCGGGCACGACGCGCTCATCGACACGTCGAAGGCCCGCGAGCTGCTCGACTGGACACCCGAGCACTCGTGGCGCGAGTCCGTCTGAGCGCGCGGAGCCGCCCCCTCGCGCGCTGAAACAGTTGCAGCGGTGGTGGGTCTAGAGGGAGAGGCCGCGCACTTCGACGCTGTCGCCCTCCCGGACGGTGCCGATGCGCTCGCCGTCCGTCCCCGCGACGAGGTCGTCGGCCTCCTCCTCGGGGAGCGCGACGACGAACCCGGTGCCCATGTTGAACGTACGGTGCATCTCCTCATCAGAGACGTCGCCGCGCTCCTGCACGAACGCGAAGACGTCCTGCGCGGGGAGGGGGTCGGTGACGTCGTACTCGAACTCGCCCATCCGCGAGAGGTTCGTCCATCCGCCGCCGGTGACGTGCGCGGCGGCGTGGACGTCGAGGTCGTGGAGGAAGGGCAGTAGGTAGGTGTAGATACGCGTCGGCTCCAGCAGGGCCTCGCCGACCGTCTCGTAGCCCTCGTAGGGGTAGTCGTCGTGGTAGCTCCCCTCACCCTTCGTGGCGGCTTTCCGGGCGAGCGTGAGGCCGTTCGAGTGGATGCCCGACGACGCGAAGCCGACGAGCGCGTCACCGACTTCGGCGTCGCCCGGCAGGAGGTCGTCCTCGTCGGCGAGGCCGGCGACGGTACCGGCGAGGTCGAAGCCCTTCACGACCTCCGGCATGACGGCCGTCTCGCCGCCGACGAGCGCCATCCCCGCTTCCTCGGCACCGGCGGCGAGGCCCTCGCCCACTTGGGCGGTGAGTTCCTCGCTCGGTTCGTCGACGGCGAGGTAGTCGACGAACGCGGCGGGTTCGACGCCCGCAGCCGCGAGGTCGTTGACGTTCATCGCGATGCAGTCGATGCCCACCGTCGAGTAATCCTCGAGTGCGTCGGCGACGAGGAGTTTGGTGCCGACGCCGTCGGTCGCGAGCGCGAGGTACTGCTCGCCCATCGGGACGAGACCCGCGTAGTCCGTGGTGTTCCCGACGTCCGCGACGGCATCGACGAGCGCCGCAGTCGCGGCCTCGCTCGCGTCGATGTCGACGCCCGCCTCGGCGTACGTCATGCCCTCGGCATCGTCCTCGGTCATACACGACCGTGCGTAATCGGGGGCGAAAAGGATAGCGATGTATGCTCAGACGTACAACAGCGCGGCGGCCGCGAGCAGCACCGACGGCGCGGCGACGAGGACGTAGACGAGCTTGCTCCACGAGAGGACGCTCTTCCCGTCGAGCGGGCCGACCGGGAGCATGTTGAAGCCCGCGAGGAGGAGGTTGATGGAGAGCCCACGCCACGCGAGGTCGATACCGAGCACGGCGAGCGGCGCGAAAATCACGGCGAGCACGAGGTTCGTCACCGGCCCGGCGAGCGCGATGAGGCCGTTCTGGCGCTCGGTGAGCCGGCCCCGATGAACGACGGCACCCGGCGCGGCGAAGAGGAAGCCCGCCAACCCGCCCAGCACCGCGAGCGCGAGCATCCCGTAGTCCGCGCGGAACGCCGCGATTTGGCCGTAGTGGACGGCGACGACCTTGTGCGCGAGTTCGTGCAGGAGGAAGCCGATGCCGGCCGTGAGCAGGCTCGCCGCGAGCGCGACGAGGAACGCCTGCGAGCCGACGAACGCCGCAATCGACGTCGCAGTGACGCGCTCGTAGAAGAACGTGAACGCGACGCCGAGCGCGACCCACGCGAGGAGGAGGTCCTTCAACTCCTCCGTCCCGAACGTGAGACGCGACGCGAGCGACTGCGGCCGGCTCATCCGAGAACCCCCCGCAGGAGTTCGAGGCTGTTCTGCGCGCCCTGTAGGAGCACGGCGAGGATTTCCCCGACGCTGTCGAACGGCCCGCCGACGAGCGGGAGGACGAGCGGGATGAAGAGGAAGCTCGCAATCATGCTCCCGACGTTCGTGAGCGCGACGACGGCGATGAGTCGGAAGAGCGGGACGTCCGTCATCCGCGAGAAGACTTCCCGGACCGGGAGCGTCTCGTCGCTCAGGATTTCGTTCAGCGTCCCGATGTCGCTGATGCGCACCGGCGTGTAGCGGAGTTCGACGTAGCCCGCGAACCACCCGGGCGCGAGCAGCGGGTTGATGCTCGTCAGCCACGCGACGGCGCCGCCGACGCCCGCGGACGTCCAGTGCGCGCCGCCGAGGAGCGCGAGGCCCGCAGCGCAGACGCCGTTGAAGAGGAACCACGCGAGGAACAGTCGGAGGAGCGTCGCGTTGTTGACGCCCGCCATCAGCACGAGGCCGAAGAAGGCGAGGAAGACGAGCGTGAGCAGGGTTCCGACGACCTTCGCGACGGAGAAGCGCTTCTCGGCGCGGCCAGTCAGCGACTCCATCGGCGGGAGTTCCTCGGGGTGCTCGAGGTAGCGTTCGATGCCGGCCTTGTGGCCGGCGCCGACGACGGCGACGACGTGCTTGCCTTGGTCGCGCAGGTCGACGATGTTGTGCGCGAGGTAGGCGTCGCGCTCGTCGATGAGCGCCTCGGCGCCCTCGGGGCTGAACTCGCGGAACTCCTCCATCATCGCGGAGACGACGTCGGTGTCGGTGAGGTCCTCCATGTCGAGTTCCTCGCCCTCGGTCGAGCGGGTGCCGAAGAGCGCGCCGAAGACGCCGGCGAGCGCGAGGCCGCTCGCGCCCGCGACCGCGAGGATTTCGAGGAAGCCAGCGCCGAGGCCGAGGACGCCCCCGCCGGGGAGGAGGAACGGCCCGGCGAAGAGTTCGGCGACGAACATGAGGAAGCCGCCGACGACGGCGCCGAGGCCGAGGCCGACGCCGGGCGGCGTCGCCGCCTCGAACGCCAACTGGCCGACCATCCGCAGTTTCTCGAGCGCGCTCATCCGCGCCCAGAAGCGCTGAATCGTCACCTGGATGTCCCGGTCGACGAGCGCCACCTCCGAGCCGACCTCCTCGGCCTTCTCGACGGCGGCGAGCATGTCCGCGCCGGGTTGGATGTCGAAGCGCTCGCCCATCCGCTGCTGGACGTAGGACAGCAGCCAGTAGGCGAGGAACTGGAGCGCCATGCTCCCCTGCAGGAGGTCCGCGGGCGCGATTTCGTCGGGCGTCTCGCCCTTCATCTGCCGGTAGCGGCCCTCGTCGAGTTCGACCGCGACGGTGTCCGGCTCTTCCTCCTCGATGACGCGTTCGACCTCCGCGACGCTGTCCGCGGAGACGTGCGCGGTCCCGACGAGGCGCACCGACCCCTCGCCGTCGCGCGCGCTGTCACTCATTGCCGCGAGAGTAGTCACCACCGGGCCTTACGTGTGTCGTCACTCGGTGCCGACGGCCGACGCGCACGGCTCGGACGCGACCGGGGACCGTCAGTCGGCCAGCGCGGCGTCGACGACTTCGAGCGGGTGTTTGATCTCGTAGCCGGTGCCGTGTTCCATCTGCATCGCGCAGGTCGGACATTCGGTCATGCCGACTTCGCCCTCGACGTCCTCCATGTGGTCGAACATTTCCTCGCCGATTTGCATCGACGTCTCGTAGTTCTCCTCCTTCCAGCCGTAGGTCCCCGAGATGCCCGAACAGGAGTCGCCGACGTCCTCGGCGTCGACGCCCGTCAGGTCCTCGAAGAGGTCGAGCGCCTGCCCGTCGAGGCCCTGGTTGCGGGCGTGACACGGCGCGTGATAGGCGAGTTGCGCGAGGTGTTCGTCCTCGACGTCCGCGGCAGCGAGTTCGCCGGAGAGGTCCTCCTGCACGCGGAGGTATTCGAGGGCGTCCCAGGTGTTCGCGGCGACCTCTCGGACACCGTCGATATCGAACAGCTCGGGGTATTCTTGGCGAATCGCCATCGAGCAGGACGTGCAGGACGCGACGGCGTCGTAGCCCTGTTCCACGAGGTCGCTCATCGAGGAGACGTTCACCTTCGCGTGGCGCTCGGCGTCCTCGAGCATCCCGTTGGCGAACATCGGCGTGCCCGAGCAGCGCTGCTTCGGGACGACGAGCTCGTAGCCGAAGTGCTCGTAGACGCGGACGAGCGCCTTCGCGACCTCGGGCGTGTTGTAGTTCGCGTAGCAGCCGTGGAAGTAGGCGACCTTCTTGTCGGCCCCGACGTCCTCGCCACGACGTTCGCGGGCTTCGCGGGCGCGCTCGCGGGAGCCGTCGGCGCCGCCCTGTCGCGTCCACCACTCCCGGAACGTCTCGGTGGCGAAGTCGGGAAACTCGCGCTCGCTCGTGACGCCGAAGGCCTTCTCAAGCACCCAGCGCGCCGGCCCGAAGTCCATCGCGGCGTTCGCGAGTCGCGGGACTTTGCTCGCGAAGAACGCCGAGGTGCGGTAGTTCGCGAGGACGCGGTTGCGCCAGTACTCGACGCTCGTCTTCGACATCTCCTCCTCGACGTACTCGGCCCGCGCACTGTTGTGCATCTGGGAGAGGGGCACGTCGGAGGGACACGCACTGTCACAGCGCATGCAGTTCGAGCATTTCTTGATGGAGTCATCAACCGACGTGTCCTCCTTGCGCTTGAGGCGCCACTGCTCGGGGCCCTGGAACTTCGGGCCGGGGAAGTCGTCGTCGACCTCCGCGACCGGGCAGTTCGTGTCGCAGGTCGAGCACTTGTAACACGAGTCCGCGCCCGGCCGGAGGTCGGGCGAGTCCTCGTCGGGGAATACCTCTATCGGGTCGAAGTCGTCTGCTGGGGATTCTGCGTCACTCATTGTGTCTCTTGGCCCGCGGCGCGTCCGGCGGCGTCGCCCGTCGCGAGGCTGACGCCCGTCCCGGAGCACTCCGCGGCGAAGTCGTAGCCGCCGACGATACTCCCGGCGGCGCGGAGGTTCTCAAACTCGATGCGTCCCTCGTCGTCGCGCGGCCGCAACTCGTCGTCCACGACGACGCCGAAGCGCGCGTAGGGTTGGTCGCCGAACACCTCGTCGACGAACCACTCGTAGCGGTCCGCAGGGTGGGGGACGTGGCAGTCGAAGACGGGCTCGCGGACCGCCTCGCGGTCGGAGTCGAGGCCCTTCCCGACCAACCCGCCCGTCGCGAGGACGAACGAGTCGGCGTAGTGGGGGATGTGCTGGCCGTTGCGCTCGACGACGGCGGCCGTCAGGCGGCCGTCATCGTCCGTCTCGTAGTCGACGACGGGGTTGCGGACGGTGTGGACGCCCGCGTCCTCGAGCGCCGCGCGGAAGGCGTACTCCAACCTGATGCCGGGGAGGCTCGGGGGCCCCATCGGAACCTCGAAGACGTCGGCGTCGAGTTCGGCTTCGAGGGCGGTGCGGACCTCGGTCGGGTGGTCCGAGCCGAGGACGGCGGGGAAGCCGACGCGCGGTTCGCCGTCGTGGACGCGCGCGACGCGCCGCGCGAGGCGCTCGCGCTCGCCGTCGGCGTTCTCGTCGAGCAGGTGCGCGTAACGCGTCACCTTCGCGTCCGCCCGGAGGTCGCCGGGGAACGCCACCGTTTCGCCGCGCGCGTCGAAGGGCACGCCCGCCGCACCGAGGTGCTCGGCGGCGAGCGGCGCGTCGAAGTCCGTCAGCGTCGCGAAGCCGACGAGCAGGGCGTCCCGGTCGTCGCTCGCGAGGCCGGCGGCGGCGCTCGCGGGGTAGCGCGCGGTCGGCTTCACCGTCCCGCCGTGCGTCGGCAGGAGGGCGTTCGTCTCCGTGTGTCCGCCCCGGTACAGGTCGCCGGCGACGGCGTCGAAGCGTTCGAGGCCGCGCCGAATCGCCGCCGTGCCGACGAGCGAGTAGGGGTGTTCGGCGGGGAGGTCCGCGATGGCCTCGAAGGGGTCGGCGAGCAGTTCGCCGTCGGGAGAGTACCCCAGGACGTCCACGAGGCCGCTCGCGTGCCGGAGCGTGCTCTGCTTCTTCGTGACGAGGCGGACCGACGCACCCTCGTCGGCCGCCGCGAGCGCCGCGGTCATCCCGGCGACGCCGCCGCCGACGACGAGGACGTCGTCCTCAATCGCCATGCTCGCCCTCCGGGCCGCCGTCGAAGGCGTCCCAGTCGACCGTCTCGCCGCTCGCCGCGGGGTCGTTGTCGCGGTTCATCGTCGCGCCGTGGAGCGCGTGGTTGAGCATCGCCTGCGAGAGCTGTTCGCCCCAGAGCGCGTGGCGCTGGCCTTTCCAGCGCTCCTGCCAGAGCTCGTCGAGCGCCGCGCGCGCGGTCGCCTCGTCGTGCTCGGGGTGGAGTTCAGCGGCCATCCGGTGCGCACACCGCCCACCCTGACAGTTCCCCATCGACGCGCGCGTCCGGATGCGCACGGCGTTCAGGTCCGTGCCGGCCTGCTCGATGGCGTCCTGCACTTCCGCGCGCGTGACGGCCTCGCAAGCGCAGACGACGGGGTTCGGGTCGGCCGACTCGAGGACTTCCTCGGTTCGCGAGCCAAGCCGTTGGGCGCTCCGGCGGGCGACCGGCGAGCGCAGGCCGAAGCGCTCCATCGCCGCCTCCAAATCGCCCGGGTTCTCGCTGCCCGGGAGGGGGACGTCCGCGGTGTCGCACTCGGCCTCGACGCCGAGTTTCTCGCAGACGTGGTCGGTGATGGACTCGGCCATCATCCGGTAGGTGGTGAGTTTCCCGCCGACGATGCTCGTCATGCCCGGCAGGTCGTCGCGCTCCTCGTGGTCGAGCGTGAAGTAGTCGCGCGTGATGTCCGTCGGGTCCTCGGTGCCCGTCCCCGGCGGCTCGTAGAGCGGCCGGACGCCCCAGAAGGAGCGAATCGTCCGCGCCTCCTGCAGGATGGGGACGAGTTCGCTCAGGGTGTCGATGACCAAATCGACCTCCCACTCCTCCTCGGGGTAGTCCTCGGGGTCGCCGACCTCCTCGTCGGTCGTTCCGAGGATGCAGGCCGTCTCGTGGGGGACGATGATGTCCGCGTCACCCTTCGGCCGACAGCGATTGACGACGGTGTCGACCTGCCGGGTGTTCATCACGGTCATCACGCCCTTCGAGGGCCGGACGGCGACGTCGAGACCCGCGAGGTCGCCGATGCGACCCGCCCACGCGCCCGCGGCGTTCACGACGTGGTCGGCGTAAATCTCCTCGACTTCGCCGGGCGTCCCGTGCTCGCGTGGCCCCTTCCCGGAGGCGTGCGTCACCTCCGCGCCGGCGATTTCGCCGTCCTCGACGAGCAGGTCGGTCACTTCCGCGTGCGTCTCGACGCGCGCGCCGTGGTTCTCGGCGTCGACGGCGTTCGCGACGCAGAGACGGAAGGGGTCGATGGCGGCGTCCGGCACCGCGATGGCCTTCTCGACGTCCGTCGCGAGGTAGGGCTCGCGCTCGCGGGCCTCCTCGCCGGTGAGCACTTCCGCGGGGATGTCGCAGTCCCGACAGCCCTGAAGTTTCTCCTGGAAGTACTCCTCCGAGTCCTCTGGGCGCTTGACGAAGAGGCCGCCGGTCTCCTCAACGCAGTGGCCGGCGATGTCCCGGAGGACGCGATTCTCCTCGATGCACTCGCGCGCGCTGGCCTGGTCGGAGACGGCGTAGCGGCCGCCGGAGTGGAGCAGGCCGTGCATCCGACCGGTCGTCCCGTTAGTGAGGTTGCCCTTCTCGACGAGGGTCACGTCGACGCCGCGTCGCGCGAGGTCGCGGACGACGCCACAGCCCGTGGAGCCGCCGCCGATGACGAGCACCTCCGTTCGCGTTCCCATACAGTTCGTGCGTACGTCACACTCACGCACCTTATCTTTACCCCTGTTTCGGGGGTGCGAGTAAACGACCGGGAGGGCAACCTACTTCGGCCAGCGCGCCCTTCGTGCGGTATGAGCCTCGACGTCGAGACACCCGACCCACCCGAACTCGAAACCGACGCCGACCTGAGCGACTACGACGACGTGGACGTCGCCGGCGCGAACGACACTCACCGCGACGACCTTGACGCGTTCCTCCAAGAGGGCGCGTGGGAGGACGGGTTCGCAGAGTGGGCCGAGCAGAGCGACCTCGACGAGGCGGAGTGGCAAATCGTCGAGGACCTCGGGCTCGTCGAGGACTTCGACTTCTTTTGGGACGACTTCGCGGACCGCGTGGGCTACCACGCGCCCGGGCTCCCCGAGGACTGGAAGGAGCGCGACCTCCACCCCGACCTCGACTCGTGGAGCACCGTCTCGGCCATCAACGCCGAACTCACAGAGCTGGGTCGTATCGTCTCCGACCGCCTGAAGGCTGACTACGTCGACTGGGACGCCGACTACGAGGCCCCCGACGACCTGCCCGATTTCTGAGGGGTTTATCGGCGACGCCGGAGCGACGGTATCGACGTCGCGCACGGACTGACGACGGAGCGGTCGCCGGACGACTCGACGACCGACCCCGTCCCGCTGTGACGATGGCTGAACGACACGTTTTCTCGGCCGGACGTCTCCACCGACGCGCGATAGTGTATGAGGAAATACCTGTACCGACGGCAGCGCAGCAGCAGTAATCTTTATTATTGTTAATTTGTATTGACCACTAGGGCGGCGATGGTGGTAAAGAAACTGCCGTCCGACGGAACACAACCCATGGCAGACACATACGTCGGTTCGATCGATCAGGGGACGACCGGGACTCGCTTCATGGTCTTCGACCACAGCGGCGAGGTCGTCGCGAACGCCTACGAGAAACACGAGCAGATCTATCCCGAACCGGGATGGGTCGAGCACAACCCGGTCGAGATCTGGGAGAACACGAAGGAAGTCGTCACGCGCGGGCTCGAGGAAGCGGGCCTCGAGGCCACACAACTGGAGGGTATCGGTATCACGAACCAGCGCGAGACGACGCTCGTCTGGGACGCCGAGAGCGGTAAACCCGTCCACAACGCGCTCGTCTGGCAGGACCGCCGGACGACCGACCGCGTCGAGGAACTCGAAGCCGAGGGCAAAGTCGAGTGGATTCGCGAGAAGACCGGCCTCGAGGCCGACGCCTACTTCTCCGCGACGAAGACCGAGTGGATTCTCGACAACGCCGAGCCGCTCAAACTCGAGTCCTCCCGGACGCAGGACCTCCGCGACCGCGCCCGTGAGGGCGAACTCCTGATGGGCACCATCGACGCCTGGCTCATCTACAACCTCACCGGCGAGCACATCACGGACGTCACGAACGCCTCGCGGACGATGCTCTTCGACATCCACGAGATGGACTGGGACGAGGAACTCCTCGCGGAGTTCGACGTCCCCGCGGAGATGCTTCCCGAGGTCCGCCCGTCCTCCGACGAGAACTACTACGGCCACACCGACCCCGACGGCTTCCTTGGCGCGGAAGTCCCCGTCGCCGGCGCGCTCGGCGACCAGCAGGCCGCGCTCTTCGGGCAGACCTGCTTCGACGCCGGCGACGCGAAGAACACCTACGGCACCGGGTCGTTCTACCTGATGAACACCGGCGAGGAGGCCGTCGAGTCCGACCACGGCCTGCTCACCACCGTCGGCTTCCAGATGTCCGGCGAGCCCGTCCAGTACGCCCTCGAGGGCTCCATCTTCATCACGGGGGCCGCCATCGAGTGGCTCGAGGACGTCGACCTCATCGACAACGCCGCCCAGACCGCCGAACTCGCACGCTCCGTTGACTCCACCGACGGCGTCTACATGGTTCCGGCGTTCACCGGCCTCGGCGCCCCCCACTGGGACGGCCGCGCGCGCGGCACCATCGTCGGCATGACGCGCGGCACGAAGAAGGAGCACATTGTCCGTGCGACCCTCGAATCCATCGCTTACCAGACCCGCGACATCGCCGAAGCCATGGAGGCGGACTCCGGCGTCGAAACGACGAGTCTGCGCGTCGATGGCGGTGCGGTGAAGAACAACTTCCTCTGCCAACTGCAGGCGGACATCATCCAGACCGACATCGCGCGCCCCGAAGTCGACGAGACCACCGCGCTCGGGAGCGCGTACGCCGCCGGCCTCGCCGTCGGCTACTGGGACACCATCGACGAACTCCGCTCGAACTGGCAGATCGACCGCGAGTTCGAACCCGAGATGGCGCCCGAAGAAGCGAACCGGATGTACGGCCGCTGGGACGACGCCGTCGAACGCTCGCTCGACTGGGCGCAGGAGGAATAATCGATGTTCGTACCACTCCAAACCGTCCCGGTCATCGGGATGGAACTCGAGTCGTTCCTCGTGCTCGCGCTCACCGCGCTCGCCGGCGGCGCGTTCGGTGCGGCACTCGGCGCGCTCCCGTCCTTCGTCTTCACGGGCTTCGTCGTCTTCCTCGGTGAAGGCATCGCCATCCTCGAACGAGAGCTCGGCGGCCTCGACGTCATTCCGAAGGGCGAACTCGCCGCCGGAATTACTGGCGTCATCGGCTTCGGCGCCATCACCGGCCCGCACATCGCGTTCGCCGGCGGCGTCGCCGCCTCCGCCTACGTCGGGAAGAAGTACCCCGAGATGAACCCGAAGGGGTGGGACTACCACCTCGGGAAGAACATCACCGAGGCCTACGGCACCAAGCCGGACATCCTCGCCGTCGGCGCGATATTCGGCCTCCTCGGCATGCTCATCGCGCGCGTGAGCGGCGGCCTCGGCCTCCCGACCGACGGCATCGCGCTCTCCGTCTTCCTGACCGCCGTCATCGCGCGCGTCGTCTTCGGCTACCCCATCCTCGGCAAACCCGCCGGGAAGGGCTACTTCGACATGGGGCCGTTCGAGCGCGAGGAGCCGCGCGACCAACCCGAGGACGTGCCCGACGGGAACGCCGGCCGCCTCGCCGTCGAACCGTGGCTCCCCCACCAGTACAAGTGGCTGAACGTCGCCGTCATCGGCGTCGTCGGCGGCATCCTGGGTGGCTACATCTGGCTCCAGACGGAGAGCATCTTCCTCGGCTACGCCATCTCGGCGATGAGCCTGCTCTTCCTCAACCTCGGCGTCGCGAAGATCCCGGTCACCCACCACATCACGCTCCTGGGGTCGGTCGGCGCGGTGCTCGCGATGCCGATGTTCGGCAGTCCGTTCGTCGCGCTCGTCATGGCCGGCGCGTTCGGCGCGCTCACCGGCGTCGTCGGCGAGGCCTCCCAGCGCGTCTTCTACTCCCACTCCGGGACGCACGTGGACCCGCCCGCGATGGCCATCGCCGCGATGATGCTCGTCGTCGGCGTGCTCTACATCGTCGGCGTGCTCCCGAACGCAGGCTATCTGGGCCTCTAAGCCGGTACCCATCGCCTTTTCACCACGCAGTTGATACCCAAGACAACAACTCACGATGGACATCGACGCGAGGATACGGCGGCGACGACAGGGCGCTGACTCCCGGCGGCTCGTGCGGGACTACGACGCGCTCTCGCCGGTCGCCCACACCGACGAGCCGGCCGGGCGCGGACCGGTCGTCGAGCGACTGCTCGACCATCTCGACCCGGTGTTCGACGGTACGCTCCCGCCGAACGCGTACGTCCACGGGCCGTTCGGCTCGGGGAAGAGCGCCGTCGTGAGCGCGCTCTTCGAGCACCTCGGGCGACACTCGACACGGTCTCGGGAAGCCATCTACACGACGACACGGGCGCGCTCCTCGGCGACGCCGTGGTTCGTCTACGTGGACCTCCGCGAGACGTCGAGCGAGTTCGCGTTCTACCACCGCGTCCTCGACGCCCTCGTCGACGAGACGGTCCCGGAGCACGGCGTCGGCACGGACGACATCCGCTCGCGCCTCCACGACGTCCTCGGGGAGTCCCGGACGGGCGCCGTCATCGCGGTTGACCACATTGACGCGCCCGACGTCGAGGACGCCGCCCTCGTGGAGTGGTTCGCGGGCCTCCCGAGCAACGTCAGTTGGTTGGCGGTCGGCCGCGGCCACCCCGCCGAGGTCGCGCTCTGCGAGTACACCGCGCGCGACATCGGCATCGAGTCCTACCAGCGCCGCGTGCTCATCGACGTCCTGATGACGCGCGCGTCGAACGCCCTGACACGACAGGCGCTCGACCACCCGATGGCCCGCCGTCTCGCCGGGTGGGCGGACGGGAACGCTCACGACGCGCTCGCGGCGCTGTTCGTCGCCGTCGACCACGCCGAGCGGGCGGACCGGGACCACCTCGTCGAGGCGGACGTCTCGGCCGCCATTGAGGACGTCCCGCACCCCTCGGCGTCGCTCGGCGTCGTGTTGACGCTCTCGACGAACAAGCAACTCGTCCTGCGGACGCTCGTGGACCTCGACCGGGAGGAGCGCCGCTCGGTCACCGCGACCACGGAGGCGATTTCGGCTGCCCCCGACGTCGACCTCTCCCCTGGCACCATCAAGCGCTACCTCTACGAGATGGCGGAGGTCGGCATCGTCGAGCGCGTGCAGGCGACGGCTCGACCCGGGAAGGGGCGCTCGCCGAGCCGGGTCGAGCTCCGCTTCTCCCCGACGGCCTTCCGGAAACTCTACGACCTCCGCCAGTAGCGCACCCCGGTCCGTCCGCGCCGTCACACGTCCGAAGTATCAGTAAAGAATACACCAGCGAGCGCGCTCTCTGCGGAACCCCGAACGGCGGAAAACCTTAAGCATCTATGGTTATATCCACATACCATGTCTCACTCACCGGAGCAAGTGGCGCGCTACATCTGTAGTAGTTGTCAATTAGTGCACGCCGGCACACCGAGCCGGACGCCGGCGGGCAAACGACGCTTCGACCCTCCGGAGGCGTGCGGGGGCTGCGGGGAGGAGAAGCTCGTCCCCCTCGAAAACTGGATCCACTACAGCTCCGAAGAGTAGCCCCCTTTTCGCGCCGCGTCAGCGCCCGAGGACGAGCGGCACGTCCTCGACGTCGTCCGCCTGGTCGTCGGTGAACGCCGCGGCGTGCGCCGCCTCCGCGGCGGCGCGTTCCTCATCGCTCCAGTCGAGGCGGTCCGCGAAGTCCGCCCACACGCGCCCGGACACCGAGAGGTAGTAAGCGTCCGACGTGCGCTCGACGAGCGGGTCGTCGCGGAACGCCGTCCGCCACTCGTAGACGAGGTCGTCGACGCTCTCGACGCCGGGCGAGTCGCTCGCGAGCGACTGGAGCGCGCCGAGTGCGTCGGACAGGTCGGCGACCGAGAGCGGCGCATCGGCCGCGACGGCCTCGACGGTCGCGCGCGACACCGGCGTCTCAGGGTTCGGCTCGGACATACAGGAGCGAAGGCGCTCGACGACCTTGAGGCGTTCGCCGCCCCGTCAGTCGATGACGACGCCGCCGCCTGCGCGTTCGAGCGCGACGATGACGACGATACCGAGGAGCGCCGGCCCGGCGAACGCGAGGGCGACGCCCACGTCCACGGTCGCAACGTCGGCGAGCGAGAGGCGAATCGGCGCGCGGAGCGCGCCCGCCATCAGCGCGACGAGGAAGGTCAGCGTCGCCGCGTGGTAGTGCTCAAGCGCCCACGCGACGACGCGTGCGAACGAGAGGAGGCCGACGACGGCCCCGACGGTGAAGACAAGGAGCGTCGTACCCGAGTCGCCGAGCGCGCCGAGGTTCCCCGAGAGGACGGCGCCCGTCGCCTCGTGGACGGCACCAGTCATCCGGTCGTACTGGCCGAGCGTCAGGAGGATGAGCGACCCCGAGACGCCCGGGAGCACCATCGCGCAGATGGCGAGCGCGCCGACGAGGAACGTCACGACGGGACCCGTCGGCAACTGGCTCTGCGCGGGGCCGCTCGCGAGGAACGCGAGCACGAACCCGAGGACGGCGACGACGATGCGCCGTGGCGTCTCGAGGTCCACCTCGTCCAGGAGGACGAGCACGGACGCGAGCACGAGGCCGAAGAAGAACGCGTACGTCGCGACTGGATGGGTGTCGAGGAAGTACTGCACGAGGTTCGCGACGGTGACGACGGCCGAGACGAGGCCAACGCCGAGCACGGCGAGGAAGTGGACGTCCATCCGGACGAGTTCCCCGCGCACCGTCGCGCGGGCCTCCGCGTCAACGGGCGCGCGAACGGCCGGGCCGACGAGCGCGAGACACGCTCGCGGGTCGAGGCTGGCGACGGCGGCGACGAGCCGGCCGTAGATGCCGGTGATGAGCGCGATGGTGCCGCCCGAAACGCCCGGGACGGCGTCAGCCGCGCCCATCGCCACGCCCCGCAGGTAGACGCCCAGCCACTCGCGCGCCGTCATCGCGCGTTCAGGCCTCTGCCTCGCTCGGCGAGACGGACGGTTCGGCGAGCGACTGCGTTGAGGCGTTCCGCTCGACCGTCTGCAGTTGGCGCTGCTGGAGTGAGACGGTGACGTCCGTCTCGTTCGCGCCGTTCACCTGGCCCTCGGAGACGTGCGTGGAGCCGGTCCAGTAGCTTCCGTTCCCGATGGCGGTGAACTGGTAGGGGCTCTCAGCGCGCACGCTGACGTTCGTGTAGCCGTTCTCCGGGCCGTACTGGTCGTAGCCCGTCGTCGAGTACGGGAGCGTCATCGTGAACTCGCCGTCGGGGCCGGTCTGCGCACGCTGCGTGTAGGTGAAGTTCGAACCCACCTGCGTCGCCTGCATCGTCACGGACGCGGTGACGGTGGCGTTCGCGGGCCCGGTGCCGTGCACCGTCGCGCCGGGGACGCGCTCGTAGAGCTTCGCCCAGTAAGGCAGCTCCTGGAAGTACGAGCCACCGAGGCGCTGCTGGAGCGAGATCGCCTGGTCGCTCAGGCCGACGAGCCGGTAGTGCTGGAGCGCGGGGACGTACTCACTCGGGTAGCGCCCGACGCCACCGAGTTGCGACGTCGAGTCGTTCGCGACGTACGCGCGAGCTTCAGCGGTCGAGTTGAACTGCTTGACGACCTGCGTGCTGCTGTCGGCGACATAGAGGTCACCCTGCGTCTGGCCCCAGTCGAGGACCACCGCTTGCGGGCTCATCGCGGAGCCCTGATAGCGGAACAGGCGGACCATCATCGAGTCGTAGTACTTCTGGGTGTGTGCGTACGTCCGGAGGCTGTAGCCGGCCGTCCGGTTGCCCTGGTAGATGGGGTGGTAGAACTCGAACTGGCTCGCGTTCTCCGCGAAGACGATGGGCGCCGTGTACTTCGAGTAGACGGACGCCATCTGCCAGTCGACGGCGACGTAGCGGGTGCGCTCGTTCGGTGCGCCCTTCGAGTCGAGGATGTTGTTCGCCGTCGTCTCGTTGCCGGCGAGCAGGTAGTTTGCGGCGTAGCGCGCGTTACCCTGGAACGGGTTGGCGACCGGGATGCGCTCGCCGAGCACCGTAATCCAGTGCCCGTAGTCCCACCAGCTCATCACGCCGTAACTGCCGTTCGGATAGGCGTAGTCGCTGGTCTCCTGATAGGTGCCGTAGTAATCGAGCTGCGCCGCGTTACCGGCGCCGCCGAGGTTCCCCTCCTCGGGGGTATTGTTCTGCATCCAGTCGAGCATCGGGTTCCACCCGAGCACCGACCCGGGCTGAGCGGAGCCACCCACCTGTGCGGCGGTGTTCGTCTGAAGCTGTCCCTGCGGCGTGCTGAGGCTCACGGACATCGTGAGCGGCGCGACAAGCAACAGCAGGACGGCGACGACGGCGATGACCTGCGTCGACTCCACGTTCTGCACGGCGTCGCGGGCCGAGCCGAGATCGACGTACTCCGAGTGGAGGACGGTCGCGCCGGCGTAGCCGCTGAGAACCGCGACTGGCACTGCGAGGTAGTAGTTGAAACGGATCTGCGTGAACGCCGCCGCGATGAGGAACAGCGTCCAGACGACGACGAAAGACTGCTCGGCGTCGTGGTCGCCGAGGACGAGCGAGGCGAGCAACAGCCCGCCGACGATGACGAGCCCCGCAATCGTCGGGGAGAGCGCGCCGCCCGCGACGGTCGAGTTCAGCCAGCCGACGATGCCCGGAATGAGGCTGGGCACCGCGACGACGATGCCGGTGACGACGAACGCGACGACTGCGAACCAGCGCTCGCGGTCGTTCCCGGTGCCGTAGAATGGCCGCCAGATGAGCCACGCGAGCGCGCCCAGCATCGCGAAGAAGCCGAGACCGTAGTAGCTGAAGAACATCGCGAAGCGCGACCCGCCGTAGCGCGAGAGGCTGGAGAGCCACGGTTGGGCCTCACCGACGGTGCGCTGGGCGGCCGTGCCGCCGAACCCGACGAACCGCATCAGGTTCTTCACAAGGCCGCTGAAGACGTCGGGCATGACCACGGAGACGAGTCCTGCGCCGACGAGGACGATGCCGAAGACAGCCACGGGGTAGAGCGAGCGGTCGACGTTCCGTGCCTCGAATTCCCGTGAGAGCCACGCGAGGAAGACGCAGGCGACGGCGACGCCGAGGGCGCCGACGACCTGCAGGAGCGAGTACTTGACGGCGACGAAGCCGACGGTGCTGAACGGCACGAACATCAGAACGCCCGCGACCGCCATGCTCGTCACGCCGACGAACGCGAGGTGGTCGGGGCTCCGGCCGTTGTAGTGGACGCTCGCGAGTTTCACGAGGAAGAAGGTGCCGACGATGCCGACGAGCAGGACGCCGGGTGGCCACGCCCACATGTAGAGTGCGGCAATAATGCCGGCGAGTGCGCTCCAGCCGAGGACGGGCTTCAGGGCGGCCCATTCGCGTGCGAGGACCTGCTCCCAGACAGGACGGTCGCGCTCGGCGACGTGGAGCGCGACGAGGAGGGCGACCACCGCCGACGCCTGGAAGAGCGGTTCGGCGATGTTGTGGTCGGCGGTACCGACGAGGCTGCGCTGGAGGAACATCCCGGGGAGCACCGCGAGGACGGCGGCGGCGATGACGCCCGCGGAGCGGCCCGCGAGACGCTTCCCGAGATAGTACGTCGGAATCGCCACGAGCGCGCCGACGACGACGGGCGTGAACAGGACGGTGAGGCCGACGAGGTGCTCGCTGGGACTGCCGAGCCCCAGAATCAGGGCGGCCGTCGCCATTAGCTGGTCGAACAGCGTGCCGAACTGGTCGACGCTCGTCCCATACGGGAACTCCGTCCACGGGTCGAACGGCATCGTCTGCGGCCAGTGTTTGACCGTGTACATGGTGTTCCGGTAGTGGTACCATGGGTCGTTCCCGCCGAAGAACACCTGTCCGTTCCGAACGAACTGTTGCCAGGACTGTGCTCGGACCCACAGCATGAACGCCATGAGGAGCGCGAGCACGGGGACCTGGTACCAGTCCGCCGCTAAATCGAGGACCGAGCGCCCGGCGATGGAGGGGCCGCCGGACCGGTCGGTATCGTCGCTCATTGTGTTCGTGGAGACGCAAAGTGAGGATAAGCCTTGTCATATGCCTACGGCGGAACCCGTCCGTCTCACGTCCGTCAGACGATGTGTCCGGATTCTTCACTCGCCCGACGGCGGTAGAAATCCCTTTGTCGACCCCTCCATTAGGTGGAGGAAACGATGCGCGTCTCCGTCGTCCTCTGCACCTACACGCTCGAGGAGTACGACCACTTCCGCGAGGCCGCGAACAGCGTGCTCGCCCAGACCCACGAGGACGTCGAACTCGTCGTCGTCGTCGACGGCTACGAGGACGTCTATGACGTCGTCGCCGACGACTACGGCGACCACCCCGACGTGCAGGTCCACTGCAACGACGAGAACGAGGGCCTACTCGTCAGTCGTAACCGCGGCGCCGAGTACGCCACCGGCGACGTCGTCGCGTTCATCGACGCCGACGCCGTCGCCGCACCCGACTGGGCCGCCGAACTCGTCGCGAGCTACGAGGCCCACGACGCCATCGCGGTTGGCGGGAAGATGACGCCGCGCTGGGTCGCCGGCAAGCCCGCCTTCCTCCCCGCGGAGTTCTACTGGCTCGTCGGCGTCACCCATCGCGGCTTCGCCGACGGCGAGGGCGAAGTCCGGAACACCTTCGGGTCGAACATCTCCTTTCGTGCGGAGGTCTTCGGGGAGCTCGGCGGCTTCGACCCCGAAATCGGTGGCCGAAAGGGCGAGAAGAACCTACAGGGTGGCGAGACCGAACTCTGCGCGCGCATGCGTGAGGAGTACGGCGAGGGCGTCTGGTACAACCCCGACGCCGTCGTCGAACACAAGGTCTTCGACTACCGCACCGACCCGCGCTGGCTCGCCGACCGGGCGTTCTGGCAGGGCTACTCGAAGCGCGCGATGGAGACCATCCTGCCCGAGACTGGCGGCGAGGAGGGAGATTTCTTGAAACACCTCGTCACCGACGCGACGCCCGCACACGCTCGTGACGTCGTCCGGCAGCCGTCGTTCGCAAGCGTCGCACAGTTCGTGATGCTCTACGTCTTCACGGCGCTCGTCGGTGCAGGGTATCTGTACGGGACCGTGGACTACTCGGCGTAGCCGAGCATTCGGAGGCGCTCGTTCGTCTCCTCGCTCACCTCGCGGTCCGTGCGCGTCGGCTCCTCGGCCGTCACGGACCGGCGCTCCCCGTTCTGATGCGTGAGCCACGGGACGTCGGTGAGTGCCGGAATCAACACGCCGAGCGGGTGGCCGTAGACTCGGACCGGGAACGGCCACGCGCGCTCGCCCATCGCGTTCCCGTGGTCCGACGTCACGGCAATGCGGCCGTCGAGTTCCGTGAGGAGGAGACGAACGGACGGCCACGCGTACTCAAGATTCGCCCGGTACGCCTCCCAAACCTCCTCGTAGGATGCCTCGCCCGCCTCCAGCATCTCGAACGGCGTCCGCTGGCGCCGTGTCGAGTCCTCGTTCCCGAGTGCCTGCTCGCGGATAGCAACGGTGTCTCGCTCACCGAGTCGGACGTCGCCGACGAACGGCGCGTGGGGCTGGAGGAAGTGGCTGATGATGCGCTTGTCAGGATACTGTTCGGCGACGTCAAGAGTACGATCAGCCATCGTCTCAGGCGTGACAGTCTGGCGGTCGTCGTCCCACCCATCCTTCCAGACGGACTCGACGGCGTGGAACGTCCCCTCGGGAAGATCCGTGTCGACGTAGGGGTTCCCCGTGACGTAGACGATGTCGTGGAAGGTACCGTCGCCGAAGTTCTCCGCGAGGAATCCCGGCGTTCCCGACTGGACGCTCGTCCGCCGGTCAAGCGTTCCGGGAAGTGGGTCGTCCTCGTACACGTCCTCGAAGAGGTCGAACCGGCAGGCGTCGAGGACGACGAGGTGGTCCCAGTCTTCCTCGACAACTGGGTCGGCGTCGGGGCGGCCAGGGCCGGTGAAGTAGCGGCTCACGGCGTGCGTCAGGAAGCGCTTTCGCCACCACGTCCGATCAGCGCCGTGTTTCCGAATCTCTGAGAGGGCGTACCGGAAGTTCATACACCCGCGTAATGCTGGTGGCATTAAGTCGTTGTTCCCCTGTTCCAGCAGAATTATGCCGAGTCGGTGTCGGTTGAGAACTATGTCCGGCACCGTCCTCCTTGTCTCTAACCGACGCCCGACGGACTCGGGTGGCCGTGCGGAAAAAGTCGCCACCCGCAAACGCCTCTTGGAGAACCACGGATGGCACGTCGTCGTCGCGCACGCGCCCGAACCGTACGTTTCGGGGTTCCCCGAAGCGCTCGCCCGCTGTCTCCGCACCGGATATCGCGAGGGCGTCGACGCCGTCGTCTCCATCAACAACCCGTTCCACTTGCATCTCCTCGGCTACCTCACGAGTCGCGCCCTCCGAACGCCGTGGCTCGCGGAGATACGGGATCCCATCGCCACGCATCCGGACCGCGACCCGGATTCGCCGGTGACGTGGGCGGCGAAGGCCGTCGAACGTCTCGTCGTCCGCGAAGCCGACCATGTCGTCTGGTTCGACGGCATCCAACTTCCCGACGACTACTTCGAACGCTATGACGTCCCCGACGAGCGAGTCGTTCAACTCCCACCAATAGGCTACGAGAAGGCGAAGTTCGACGCCGCGGGCAGGGCCGACTACGAGACGTTCACCGTGACGTACGCCGGGTCGTTCTACGAGGGATGGATCGAGCCGTACACGTTCATCGACGGGCTCGAAACGTACGTCGAGCGGACGGGTGAGCGCGATCTCCGCGCCCAGTTCTACGGCGATTGGAATGACGACTATCAGCGCGCCGTCGAACGCGCTGGCGTCGCGGACCTCGTGGAGACACACGACTTCGTCCCCCACGAGGAAATCGTCCCCGTGCTGAAAGGCACGGACGTCCTCCTCTACGTCGGCGGTGACGACCCCGGAAATCGTCTGAACCTCCCGTCGAAACTCTGGGACTACGTCGGCGCTCAGCGTCCGATACTCGCCGTCGTCGACCCGTCGTTCCGCGTTGCCGACTTCATCGAGACACACGGTCTCGGCCTCGTCGCGGACGTGGACGACCCCGACGCCGTCGCGGACGCTCTCGTTGCGTTCCGCGACGACTACGAATTCACGCCGGACGACTCGGTATTCGAGGAGTACACCCGCGAGCGGAGCGCTGAGCGCATTGCGGGCGTTCTCGACGACATCACGGAGTCCTAGTGGGGCAGCGGGCAATCGTCACGTTGAAGCGCGGTAGACGAGAGTCGTATGTCAATGGCGGACTCTTCGGAGGTGGTCGTCGGCATTGCCACCTACAACAATGTCGACACCATCGATCGGACGATGGAGATGGTGCTCGGGCAGACGCGGCCGCCGGACCGTCTCGTGTTCTGCGACAAGAGCACCGACGGGACGCGCGAACAGATCGAATCCTACGCGGACTCGGATCGCGACACGACTATCGAGGTTATCGGCCAGTCCGGTGACGGGGTCGCAGACGCGTACGACGAGATACTGAATCACATTCAGGGCGAATACGACGTCTTCGCCACGGTCCAGACGGACCTCATCGTCGACGACGAGTGGCTGGAAGATCACCTCGACGTACACGCCGAGCACCCTGAGATAGACATGGTTATGGGTGACTACAAGGGAAATGAGCCGACCGACCGCGAGGTCGAGCCGGACGAGCGGCCGTATTACGTCGGACGGAACTTCTCTGCGAAGGCCGGCGTACTTGAGCGTATCGACGGCTGGGACCCGAACTTCCTCCGTGGGGAGGACTGGGACATGCGCATCCGTCTTGCCGGCGCGGGGACGCGCGTCTACGCGAAGACTGAGCTCGGCTACGAATGGCAGCAGGGGACTGACGACCCCTACGTCACGCTCTCGAAGGCGAAGCGAAAACCCACCTCGGTGACGTTCCTCTCGAAGTACGGGCCGTGGTACGCGCGCTTCCACCCCTCGCACGTCATTTCGGACGGGCTCAGTCTCGCGTCCGTCCTCGGCGCAGTCGGCACTGTCGGCTTCCTCTCAGTCTCGCCGACGCTCGCAGCGCTCTCGGCAATCGTCTTCTCGCTCTCCGTCGTCGTTTACTGGGTCGCCCACCTCGCTCTGCGCGGCGGCGTCGACGAGGACGTCATCGTCGGCCCGACGCGTAAGCAACTACTGAACGGTATCGCCGTCCTCTACGCGTACAATCGCGTCGTCCGCGGAGACGTCGACTGGAACACGAGTGGGTTCGACCCGGAGAACATCCCACGCTACAAGTTCTGAGTGGGAAGCGAGAGTCTGAAGTTCACACCGCATTGACTCCCCATAATGGGTGACGAGAAGGGAGACTCGACGGACGAGTTGAGTACGTCCGACGCGTTCAACTCCGTTCGGACGGTCTTCAAGGGCGGCGGAATCATCTTCGTCGGCCTCATTCTCGAGCTCGGCATCTCCTTCGTAGGTAAACTCATCATCGCACAGGAACTCGGTCCTGTCGACTACGGAGGTGTCTCGCTCGGCATCACGACAGCGTCAATCGGTTCGATACTCCTTACACTCGGGCTCAGGCAGGGTATCGGGCGTTACCTCCCGCGGTATACTGCCAACAGTGAACGTCGCTCGATTCTCGTTTCGTCGTTCCGGGTGGCAATTCCGGCATCTATCTCCGTCGCCACGCTGGGGGTACTGGTTGCACCGACAGTAGCCAGGTACGTCTTCGACGATCCAGGTCTGGCGCCGATACTCCGAATATTCGTCATCGCCGTTCCGTTCGGCGTCGTGATGCATCTCGCCCTTGGAGCAGTACAAGGGTCACAGCGGACGCTTCCGAAGGTTGCCATCCAGAATATCACGTATCCGTCGGTGCGCTTTCTCGGTATCATCGTCGCGGTGCTCTTCGGACTCGGTTCGATTGGTGTCTCCTACGCCTATCTCGCGTCGTATATCTGTGCGGCCGCGGGTGGCATCTACTATCTCTATACGCGAACCACGCTGTTCGACACTGACATCCCCGTCGAGAACAGCACGCGAGAGCTACTCTCCTTTTCACTTCCACTCGTCGTCAGTAGTGCGATGAGCATCATTCTGGCCGACCTCGATATGTATATGTTAGGTATATTCGATGGGACAGGTGCTGTCGGCCTCTACAACGTCGCCTATCCACTCGCAAATCTGCTAACGGTAGGTATCGGTGCCTTTGGGTTTCTCTTCATGCCCGTTCTGTCGGAGATCGACGCGAGCGGTGACACCGAGCAGATGTCGAACCTCTACCAGCTTGTGACGAAGTGGATCGTGTTCGCGATGTTCCCACTCTTCCTCGTCCTCGTCACCTTCCCCGAATGGACCATCCAGTACACGTTCGGTGCGGAATACGTTCCGTCGGCAACGGCGCTGGCAGTGCTGGCAGTTGGGTTCTTCGGTCACACCGCCTTCGGCTTGAACAAGAACGCGCTCACGTCACTGGGCTACACCCGTCTCGTGATGATCGACGACGCTACTGTTGCTGCCTGCAACGTCGTCCTCAACCTCCTCCTCATTCCGGACTACGGGCTCCTCGGCGCCGCCGTCGCTACTACTCTCTCCTACGCCCTGCTAAACACCCTCTACTCCTTCCAACTCTACCGGCGAACGGGTGTCCAGCCGTTCACCCGTCGTCTGGTTATCGCCCCGGTTGTCGGCGCTGCTGCTCTCTGGGGCGGGTTCGTCGTTCTCCGTCTGTACTGGAACGGCTCGTTCGTATCAATCGTCTGCCTCCTCACGTTCGCGTTCATCATATACGGGGTAGCAGCCGTCCGGTTCGGACTCGATGCAGAAGACGTCCGACTCGTTCTCAGCTTCGAGGAGCGGTTCGACGTTGACCTCGGCCCGGTCAAAATCGCTGCACGCTTCCTCCGTTAGCACGCAGACATTAGGATTAATGGGGTTGTCACCATTCTTCGAGTATGAGCCAGTTACTCGGTCAAGTCCTTTCGCTCCTCCCAGGGAACACCATCGATACCGGCCTTCGAACGCTCCGGAAACTCCGCCTCAGGAAGGGACGTCACGTTCTTGAATACGACTGGGACGTCCTCGTCATCCTGGACGCTTGTCGGTACGACATGTACCAAGACATTATCGGGCGTGGTGAGGCAGTCCTCTCACGTGCGAGCACGTCGACAGAGTGGATGGATACAACGTTCGACGACCGACACGCTGACGAGTTCGACGACCTAGCCTATATCTCTGCGAACCCGTTCTCAAAGCGCCTCGATGAGTCGAAGTTCGGCCTCGTCGATCACGTATGGCGCGAGCATTGGGACGACGATATTGGGACGATACCCGCCGGCCCCGTCACAGACCACGGTATCACGGCCGCTCGCTCGGAGCAGTTCGACCGCGTCGTCCTCCACTACATGCAACCCCACTTCCCCTTCATCGGGAGCGAACAGTTCGGCCGCCTCGGGCGGGCCGGGTTCGGAATGGAAGGGGAGGAGAGTCAGAACGTCTGGCATATGGTACAGGATGGCGAGGTCAAGGCGGAGGACGCAATCGAGGCATACTACGACAACCTCCGTTACGTCTACGAGTACGTGGAAACGCTGCTCGAGAACGTCGACGGGCGCGTGGTGATAAGTGCGGACCACGCGAACGCGCTCGGGGAGTGGAACCTGTGGGGGCATCGCGCGTACGTTCCGTTCCGCGCCGTGCGCGAGGTGCCGTGGGACGTCCGCGACTGTGAGGACGAGCGGACGTACGAGCCCGATGCGTCGCTCGCCGACCTCCGCGGCAGCGGTGCCGACGAGGACGTCACCGAACGCCTCCGCTCGCTCGGCTACGTCGACGAGTAGCGACTACTCCACTGTCACGCTCTTCGCCAAATTCCGGGGCTTATCTATCGCCCGTCCCTTCAGGTTCGCGACGTGGTAGGCGAAGAGTTGCATGTAGACGTTCGCGACGAGTGGTTCCATCTCGCCGAGGTCGGGGATGTCGAACGCGGCGTCGATGAACTTCTCGCCGTGGCCGGCGGAGTGGCAGCCGATGACGGGTGCGCCGCGGGATTCGGCTTCCTTGACGCTGTTGAGTGTGGCGTCGGGGCGCGCGCCCTCGGTGAGGACGGCGAGCACCGGCGTCTGGTCGGTGACGAGCGCGAGCGGGCCGTGTTTGAGTTCGCCGGCGGGGAAGCCTTCGGCGTGGTCGTAGCTGATTTCCTTGAGTTTGAGCGCGCCCTCTAAGGCGACGGGGTGACCGAGGCGGCGGCCGATGAAGAAGAACGCCTCGGAGTCGGCGTACTCCTCGGCGACGGCGCGGACGCCGGCGTCGGCGTCGAGCGCCTGCTGAACGGCACCGGGGAGACCCCGAACGTCGCCCAGTATCTCGCTGGCTTCGGTCGCGGAGAGCGCGTCACGCTGGCGACCGACGTGGACGGCGAAGAGTGCGAGCGTCGCGACCTGCGAGACGAACGTCTTGGTGGCGGCGACGCCGATTTCGGGACCGGCGCGGATGTAGAGCGTCTCGTCGGCGGTCCGGGTGACGGAGGAGCCGACGGTGTTGGTGACTGCGAGCGTGCGCGCGCCGGTGCGGGCGGCGTCGCGGAGCGCACCGAGCGTCTCGGCGGTTTCGCCGGACTGGGTGACGGCGACGACGAGCGTCCGCCACGGGTCGCGCCCGCCCTTGAACTCGTACTCGCTGGCGACGTGGACGGTGACCCGAACGTCAGCGTGTTCCTCGAGGAGTTTCGCGGCGTAGAGGCCGGCGTGGTATGAGGTGCCACAGGCGACGATCTGTATCTCCTCGAGCGAGCGCAGGTACTCCTCGGGGAGTTCGAGGTCGAGGTCGACGGTCCCCTGCATCTCGTCGACGCGCCCGGAGAGCGTCTGGCGGAGCGCCTGCGGTTGCTCGTGAATCTCCTTGAGCATGTAGTGGTCGTAGCCGCCCTTCTCGGCGGCGTCGGCCTCCCACTCAATCTGTTCGACGCCGCGCTCGACGGGCTCGCCGTCGTGTTCGACGGTGACGCCGTCCGGGGTGACGACGGCGACGTCGCCGTTCTCGAGGTAGGTGACTTCGCGGGCGTACTCGAGGAAGGCGGTGACGTCGCTCCCGACGAACGTCTCGTCGTCGCCGTGGCCGACGCAGAGCGGCGAGTCTTGCCGCGCGAGGAAGATTTCCTCGCTGTCGCCGACGACCATCGCGAGCGCGAAACTGCCCTCGAGGCGCTCGACGACCGCCGCGAAGGCCTCCTTCGCGGACGCGCCGTCCGCAAGTTCGTCCTCGACGAGGTGGGGGACGACTTCGGTGTCGGTCTGGCTCGCGAAGGTGTGGCCCGTCGCTTCGAGGTCCTCCTTCAGGGCGTCGTAGTTGTCGATGATGCCGTTGTGGACGACGGCGACGTCGCCCGTGCAGTCGGTGTGCGGGTGGGCGTTGGTGTCCGTGGGTTCGCCGTGGGTCGACCAGCGCGTGTGGCCGATGCCGACCGTCGCCTCGGAGGACTCGGGAAGCGACGCGCGGAGTTCCGAGACCTCCCCGACGGTCTTGTAGACGGTGACGTCGTCGCCCTCGCGGAGCGCGACGCCCGCGGAGTCGTACCCCCGGTATTCGAGGTTCGAGAGGCCGCTGGCGAGGCGCGGGAGGGCGTCGCGGTGGCCGGCGTAACCGACGATTCCGCACATGGGTTAGGCCCTCCGGACGAGCGCGCCCGACGGAATCGTCCCGTCGACGTGTGCGCCCGTCTCGACGTCCACGCGGTTGCCGACGACGGTGCCGGGTGCGAGCGTCGAAGCGCCGCCGATACGGGCGTTGTCGCCGACGACGGCGCCGAGCCGGACGTCCTCGTGGACGTGGCCGTTCACGGCGACGTCGGCCTCGCCGCCTTCGATAGTGGCGTTCGCGGCGATAGTGGCGTTCTCGCCGACGACGGCGTCCCGGACGACGGCGCCGGCGCCGATGGTGGCGTCCGGGAGGACGACGCTGTTCGAGACGACGGCGTTCGCGCCGACGTCGACGTTGTCGCCGAGCGACGTCCCGGTGAGGACACGCGCGCCCGGTCGGACGCGGGCGTCGGCACCGACGGCGACGTCGCCAACCACGGTGGCGTCCTCGGAGACGCGCGCGGAGTCGGCGGTCGCCGCCTCAACGACGTGGTCGTTCACCCGCAGCAGGTCCCAGAGATAGGAGACGTCGAGCCACCGTCCGCGGAGCATGACGGCGGTGACGGTGTCCTCCGTGGCGAGGCGTTCGAGGGTGTCCGTCACGGCGAGCTCGCCCTCGGAGTCCGTCTCGCGGAGCGCGTCGAAGACGTCGGCGGTGAAGCCGTAGATGCCGGCGTTCACGACGTCCGAGGGGGTCGCGTGGCGCGGCGGTTTCTCGACGATGTCGACGACGGTGTCGCCCTCGAGGGTGACGACGCCGTAGTCGCTGGGGCGTGAGGCGCGCGCGACAGCGAGCGTCGTCGCCCCGCTCTCCTCGAAGGAGTCGACGACGCGCGCGATGTCGTCGGCCTCGATGATGCGGTCGCCGTTCAGCGCGACGAACGGCTCGTCGACGTACTCTTCGGCCTGCAGGACGGCGTGACCGGTGCCGAGCTGTTTCTCCTGGACGGCGTACTCGATGTCGACGCCCCAGTCGTCGCCGTCGCCGAAGTAGCTCTGGATGCGCTCGCGCCGGTAGCCGACGACGAGGACGATGTCGTCGATGCCTGCCTCGGCGACGGCGTCGACAACGTGCTCGAGGAGCGGACGGTTGCCGACGGGGAGCATCGGTTTCGGGCGCGTCTCGGTGAGCGGTTGGAGGCGGGTGCCTTCGCCCGCCGCGAGAATCACGGCCTTCATTGTGCCAACAGCTCCCTGACGGTCTCCTCGACGGTGTGTTCGGCCTCGAAGCCGATGACGTCCTCCGTCTTCGAGGTGTCGACGGTGAAGTCCTCGCCGGCGGCCTCGGAGCCGCGCGGGTTCTCCACGATGTCGACGTCAATGTCGCGGTCGAGGACGTCCGCGGCGGCGTCCTGGACGAGCTCGGCGATTTCGAGGATGGAGTACTCCTCGCCGCTCGCGATGGGGAGGGTGGTCGCCCCGGCGTCGGCATCCATGAGCGCCTCGAGCGAGAGCGGATACGCCCGTGCAACGTCCTTCACGTGGACGAAGTCGCGGGACTGCGTGCCGGGCGCATGGACTTCGAGGGGCTTGCCCTGTTTCGCGCGGTCGACGAAGATGTTGATGACGGTGTTCTTCCCGATGCTCCGGCCGTTCATCTCGTGGTGGCCGTAGAGGTTCGACTTCATGTAGACGTGGGCGGGGAACTCCCCGCGCGCGAGGTCGTGGATGTCGTCCTCGCTCATCTTCTTCGTCAGCCCGTAGTGGTTCACGGGTGCGCGCTGGTTGTCGGCGGTGATGGGGAACTCCGTGGGTTCGCCGAGGATGGCCATGCTGCACGGGAAGACGAGCGGGAGGTTCCGTTCGCGCGCGAGCCACGCGACGGTCTCGGTGCCCCGGACGTTCACGTCGAACGCCTTGCGCTCGTTTTCCGCACAGGACTGGACACCGCTGATGGCGGCGAGGTGCATCACGGCGTCCACGTCGTCGAAGGCGTCGCGGAGCGCCGCCTCGTCGCGAACGTCGAGTTCTCGGACTGTACGGCCGTCGATTTCGGTGACGTCACCGTTGCTGAAGTCGTCCACGGGGACGACGTCGTGGCCGTCGGCGAGCAGTTCGCGCGTGACGCGCGACCCGATGTAGCCGGCGGCGCCGGTGACGCCGATGGTGTGTGTCTCGGTCATGCTTGGAAGCGCTCTTTGAGGTCGGCGATGCCCTCGCTGAGGTCGTGGGTCGGCTCGAAACCGCGTTCGCGCATCTTCTCGAAGCGGACGTGGTAGGACGGGCCGGGGTCCTCCCCCGCGAGGTAATCGGTCTCGACGTCGCGCTCGGCGACGTCGGCGACGGCCTCGGCGATATCCTCGATACGGAAGTTGTCGAGGCCGACGTTATAGGTGCCGGCAGGCCAGTCGAGCGCGGCGGCGAACGCCCGCGCGGCATCCGTCACGTGGAGGAACGGCCGCCAGTTCGTCCCGTCGCCGTAGACGGTGAGCGGTTCGCCCGCGAGCGCGCGGAAGACGAACGTGTTGACGACGAGGTTGAAGCGGACGCCGGGCGAGTAGCCGAAGTTCGTCGCGAGTCGCAGGCTCACGTCCGTGCACTCGCGCTCGGCGACGATGTCCTCGCAGGCGAGTTTCGACTCGGCGTAGGGGTTGCCGGGTGCGGGTTCGGCGTCCTCGTCGAGTTCCTCCGCGTAGGTGTCGCCGTAGACGTTACAGGAGGAGGCGAGGACGAACGTCTCGACACCGGCGGCTTCGGCGGCGTCCGCGACGACTTCGGTGCCGTGGACGTTGACGTCCTCGACGCGTTCGCGCATCTCGTGGGACTGGGCGGCGCCCGTGACGGCGGCGAGGTGAATCACCGCCTCGACGCCGTCCATCGCGGCCTCGACGTCGTCGGGGTCGCGGATGTCGCCGCGGTGGAAGTCGACGTCGGGGAGCGACGTCCCCATGAGGTTTCGCGGACTGGAGAGGCTGAAGTCGTCGAGGACGCGCACGTCGTGGCCCGCCTCGAGGAGGTGGGGGACGAGCGCGCTCCCGATGTAGCCCGCGCCGCCGGTGACGAGGACGTTAATCGGAGAGCACCCCCGGCAGGAAGCGGTCCTCGTGGGCGGCGATGCGCTCCTCGTGCTCGACGAGCGTGCCGAGCACCTGGCGGATGCCCGCCTCCAGACCCATCTCGTCGTCGACGAGCGACTGGAAGTTCTCGTTGTCCATCTCCATCTTGTGCTCCTCGTCCTCCTCGCGCGGGTTCTCGAAGTGCTCGACGTCGGCGTCGAGGCCGAACTCCTCGCCGACCTCCGCGATGGTCTCGGCGAGCTCGACGATGGCGACGGGCCGGTTCACCTGGTTGTAGACGGTGACGTCGTCCTCGGCGTCCGGGCCCTCCTCGACGAGCGTCACGAGGCTCTCGACGGTGTCCTCGAGCGTGACCATCGGCTTGCGCTGTTCGCCCTTCCCGTAGACGGTGATGGGGTAGCCGGCGACCGCCTGCGCGCAGAAGCGGTTGACGACGGTGCCGAAGTAGTAGTCGAAGTCGAAGCGCGTCGGGGAGTCCTGCGCCTTCGTCTCCTCGGTCTCGGTGCCAAAGACGATGGCAGTGCGGACGTCGCTGATGGGCATGTCCCACTCGCTGCTCGCGAGGCGCATGTTGCCGGCGTCGAAGGCCTTCGTCTGGTGGTACCACGAGCCGCCCATCGCGGGGAACGGGACGTCGTCGGACTCGCCGCCGTTCGACATCTCCGCCTCGCCCTCGGGGATGGGGAACTCGGGCGCGCCGTAGACGCCGGTGGTCGTCGTCTCGATGAAGTGCGTGTCGTCGAGGCCGGCCTCGTGCAGGCAGTGCAGGAGGTTGAGCGTCATCGAGACGTTGTTCCGCTGGGTGAAGAGCGCGCGCTCGCCGTTGATGCCCGCGTAGACGGCGGAGGGCTGAGCGGCGGCGTGGAGGACGGTGTCGGGCTCGTAGACTTCGATGAGTTGCTCGACGAACTCCCGGTCGGCGAGGTCACCCTCGACGTAGGAGAGCCCCTCGACGTCCTCGAAGCGTTCCTCGGGCTCCTCGATGGGGACGGCGGAGACGCTGCCGGACTCGGCGACCCACTCGCGCCGATAGCCGTTGTCGACGCAGACGATGCGGTCGTCGAGACGCTCTGCGAGTCGGAGTGCGGTCGGCCAGCCGACGTAGCCGTCGGCACCGGTGAGGAGTACCGTCATGGTTACTCAGAATGTGAGTAACTACGGGCATAAGTCTTCCGTCCGTTCGCACGGCGCCGTCACGCGCCACTTCAGGGCGATTCGCGCCCCTCAGTCGAGGACGGCGTCCGGGTCGGTGGCCTCGTACTCCCAGACGAGTTCGAAGAAGCGCTCGAGGCCCGCGACGAACGACCCGTTCTCCGTGACCGCGGCCTGCCGCATCGAGAGCGGGACGTCACGTTCCTCGACGAGGAGGATGGCCCGGCCCGTCTCGTAGTCCATGCTCGGGTCCGCGAACGTCCCGCGCCACGGCAGCTGTTCGCGGCTGAAGCGCAAGTCCACCTCGGGATAGGTCTCGCGGACGTACGCGACGATGTCGCGCTGGACCGCCCGGTTCGACTCGTCGAGGTGCGAGGGATGGAGGAAGAGGACGTCGACGTCGACGCCGCGCTCGAGCGCGTCGGCGAGCGCCGGCTCCACGCGCTCGAAATACTCGAAGGACTTCGTGATGACCGAGACGGAGTCCTCGGCGTTCCGGTAGAGCGAGCGCGTCTCCTCCTCGGAGGGCTCGCCGACGTCCACCACCCAGAAGAGTTCCTCCGTGGGCGTGACGTCCTCGCTCGCCTGCTCGTACATCGGCTCGAACGTCTCGAGGAACTCCTCGCGCATCGCCTCGACGTCCTGCCGGTAGCGCTCGAAGGCCTGCCGTTCGTTCTCGACGGCGCGCTCGAGGATGCGCTCGGGAGGCTTGGGTTGGTAGTGCTTCGGACGGCCGGGGATGATCTTCACATAGCCCCGGTCGGCGAGGGCGTCGAGGACGCCGTAGATGCGGGCTTTCGGGATTCCGGCCGCCTCCGAGAGGTCGGGCGCGGTCGTCCGGCCGAGCGCGAGCAGTTCGGCGAGCGCCGTCGCCTCGTACTCGGTCAACTCGAGTCGTTCGAGGACGGCCGCGGGCGCGTCGTCTCCGGTCATACTGCCACGTAGGGGGGCTGTCGCGCAATAACGTGGCGGTCGAGTGGCACAACGTTTATCTTCGAGAACCGAGTTACTCGATGTATGAGTAACCGAGACGACACACACCTGGACGACGTCGAAGACGGTGCGGGCTGCACCGAAATCTGGGAGCGGCTCAGCGAGAGCCGCGAGGAATAAGGCGACGCCGAGCGTCAGCGAGTCTGTTCTCCCCTTGTCGACACGGCTCGGGCGCTGGTGTCGGTGCGGCGACGTTCGATGACCGAACACGGAACGCTTTTTCCCTCTCCGCGTGGCGTTTGAGTCGATGCCGGACTACTCGGACGTCTGCGTCCTCATCCCGACGCTCGACGAGGCGGAGACTATCGGCGAGGTCATCGAGTCCTTCAAAGACGAGGGCTTCGACGAGTTCCTCGTCGTCGACGGCCATTCGACGGACGACACTCGCGAGATTGCGCGCGCGAAGGGCGCGCGCGTCGTCGAGCAGTCCGGCGCGGGGAAGGGACAGGCCGTCCGAGAAGGCGTCGGCTACGTCGAGCGGCCCTACGTGTTGATGCTGGACGGCGACGGCACCTATCGCGCCGCGGACGCGGACGCGATGCTCGAACCGCTCCTCGAGGGGCGCGCCGAGCACGTCATCGGCGACCGGTTCGCGGACATGGAGGAGGGCGCGATGAGCACGCTGAACGGCATCGGGAACTCGATCATCAACCGGGCGTTCTCCTTCATCCACGGCCACGACTTCCGCGACATCCTCAGCGGCTATCGCGCGTTCACGACGGAGTCCTTCGATCGGATGCACCTCACCGCGGACGGGTTCGCCATCGAGACGGAGATGGCCGTCGAGTGCGCGAAACTCGACATCACGACGCGCGTCGTGGACATCACCTACCTCGAACGCCCGGAGGCCTCCGACACGAACCTCCGGCCGTTCCGCGACGGCGCGCGCATCATCTTCGCGCTCTACAAGCTCGCGAAGACGAACAACCCGCTCTTCTACTTCGGGAGCATCGGCTTCGGGTCGACGCTCGTCGGCCTCCTGATGGCGGTCTACGTCGCCGTCGAGTGGGTGACGCAGAACGTCTCCCACGAAGTGCTCGCGGTGTTCTCCGCGTTCGCCATTCTACTCGGCGTTCAACTCCTGATGTTCGGCGTCCTCTCCGACCTGCTCGTCACGCTCCACCGCGAGCAGCTGCGCCGCCTCGAGGACGACTAGCCGAGGACGTTCCGGAGGGTGTTCACCAGAACGCCGGGCGCGTTCCGGCGGGAATGCTCGAGCGCGTAGCGGAGGCTGTCGGTCGCTGCCTCGTGGACGGGGTGACCGTGACCGACGAGGACGCGCTCGGGCCGGAGGCCACGAAGCGCCGAGGGCGGCGTGAGGCGGAGCATCGGATGGACGCCCACCTGCTCGTCGGCGCCGCGGAAGAAGTCGGCCGTCCCGACGGCTTCGGGGACGACGAGCGTCTCGCCGTCGAAGAGCGCGGCCTCGTGCCAGACTGGCGTGTCGAGGACGCGAATCAGGCTGTAGTCGGTGCCGGGGAGCATGCCGCTGAAGGGCTCGGTCTGGACGCCGACGTCCCGCGTGAGGAACGACGGCCGGTAGACGGGGACGTCGTGGCGCGTCGCGACGGCGGCGCTGTCGCGTTCGTGGCGGTCGAGCAGGAGGACGACACCGGCGACCTCGCCGAACTCGGCGACAAGCTCGTCGGTGCCGGGTGCGTCCACGGGGTCGACGAGGAAGACGCCGGCGTCGGTGTCGAGGACGTGGCTCGCGCGCTGCATCGGCTCCTCGGGGTGGGCGAGCCACGTCGTCCCGCCCGCGAACCGTCCGTGCTCCTCGAAGTCGTCGTCGGAGTCGTCGGCGCGCATCGACATGGGCGCGAGGTTCGCGCGGCGCGCACAAGAGCGTTCGCCATGTGGCCGCCGTCGCCCCTGCCCCGTCGGCGGTTCACGTTCGACTGTCTCAGTTGTCTTTTTGCGCCTGCGCGTCCACCACTTCGCATGGGACTGGACGAAGACGCGCTCGAGTACCACGAGCGCGAGCCACCCGGAAAGTTGGAGATCGCGACGACGAAGCCGACGAACACGCAGCGGGACCTCTCGTTGGCGTACTCGCCCGGTGTCGCCGCGCCCTGTCGGCGCATCGCGGACGACGAGAACGACGCCTACCGGTACACGGCGAAGGGGAACCTCGTGGGCGTGGTGTCGAACGGTTCGGCGGTCCTCGGTCTCGGTGACATCGGCGCACAGGCCTCGAAGCCCGTGATGGAGGGGAAGGGCGTGCTCTTCAAGCGCTTCGCCGACATCGACGTCTTCGACATCGAGTTGGAGCACGACGACGTGGACGCGTTCGTCGAGTCGGTGGCGGCGATGGAGCCGACGTTCGGCGGCGTCAACCTCGAGGACATCGCCGCGCCCGCGTGCTTCGAAATCGAGGAACGCCTCCGCGAGCGCATGGACGTCCCCGTCTTCCACGACGACCAGCACGGCACCGCCATCATCAGCGGTGCGGCGCTCCTGAACGCCGTCGAACTCGTCGAGAAGGACCTCGAGGACCTCGAAGTCGCCTTCTCGGGCGCGGGCGCGGCCGCCGTCTCCTGCGCGAAGTTCTACGCCTCGCTGGGCGTCCCCCACGAGAACATCACGATGTGCGACATCGACGGCGTCCTCTCACAGGAGCGCGCGGACGCCGGCGACCTCAGCCCGCACGCCGAGCCGTTCGCGCAGGGCGTCGAACCCGGCGAGTTGGCGGACGCCATCGAGGGCGCGGACGTCCTCGTCGGCCTCTCGGTCGGCGGCATCGTCTCCCAGGAGATGATTCGCTCGATGGCCGAGAACCCCATCGTCTTCGCGATGGCGAACCCCGACCCCGAAATCGGCTACGAGGAAGCGAAGGCGGCCCGCGACGACCAGGTCATCATGGCGACCGGGCGCTCGGACTATCCGAACATGGTCAACAACGTGCTGGGGTTCCCGTTCATCTTCCGGGGCGCCCTCGACGTCCGGGCGACCGGTATCACCGAGGAGATGAAGGTCGCCGCCGCCGAGGCGCTCGCGGAACTCGCGCGCGAGGACGTGCCCGACCAGGTCGTGAAGGCTTACGGCGACCAGCCCCTCCAGTTCGGCCCCGAGTACATCCTCCCGAAGCCGCTCGACCCGCGCGTCCTCTTCGAGATCGCTCCCGCCGTCGCTGAGGCCGCGATGGAAGTCGGCGTCGCGCGCGACGAGGTCGACCTCGCGGCGTACCGCGAGCGCCTCGAGGCCCGCCTCGGCAAGTCGCGCGAGATGATGCGCGTCGTCCTCAACAAGGCCGAAAACGACCCGAAGCGCGTCGCGCTCGGTGACGGCGACGACGAGAAGATGGTGCGTGCCGCCTACCAGATGCAGGACCAGGGCATCGCCGAACCCGTCCTGCTCGGCGAGGAGGAGACCGTTCGGTCGGTGGCGGACGACCTCGGCCTCGACTTCGACCCCGACGTCCTCGACCCCGCGGAGCGCGCGACCGACCGTTACGCCGAGCGCCTCTACGAACTCCGCAAGCGCAAGGGCGTCACGCGCAGCGAGGCGAGCGAACTCATCGAGCGCGACACGAACTACTTCGGGAGCGCGATGCTCGAAACCGGTGACGTCGATGCCTTCCTCACCGGCCTCACGAACCACTATCCCTCGGCGCTCCGCCCGCCGCTGGAAGTCGTCGGTACCGCACCGGACACGGACATCGTCGCCGGCGTCTACATGCTGACGTTCAAGAACCGCGTCGTCTTCTGCGCCGACACCACCGTCAACACGTCGCCGAGCGCGGACGAACTCGCGGAAATCACGCGTCACGTCGCCGGCCTCGCGAAGCGCTTCGACGTCGAACCGCGCGCGGCGCTCCTCTCCTACTCCGACTTCGGGAGCGTCGAGACCGACGGCACCGCGAAGCCACGCGACGCCGTCGCGATGCTCCATGACGACCCGGCCGTCGACTTCCAGGTGGACGGCGAGATGCAGGCCGACACCGCCGTCCTCGAGGGCGTCCTCGAGGACACCTACGACTTCGCGAACCTGGACGGCCCCGCGAACTGCCTCGTCTTCCCCAACCTCGAAGCCGGAAACATCGCGTACAAACTCCTCCAGCGTTTGGGGGGAGCGGAGGCCGTCGGCCCCATCCTCGTCGGGATGGACGAACCGGTCCACGTCATCCAGCGCGGCGACGAGGTCAAGGACATCGTCAACCTCGCGAGCGTCGCCGTCGTCGAAGCCCAAGAGGACTGAGCGGTTTTCCCTCCAGGGTTTTCGCCCCCTCGGGGCGAAAAAGGTGGAAGCGATATCGTCAACCTCGCGAGCGTCGCCGTCGTCGAAGCCCAAGAGGACTGAGCGCCCTCAGTAGTACCAGGGGTAGTCCTCGAAGTCGGGGTCGCGACCCTCGAGGAAGGCGTCGCGGCCCTCCTGTGCCTCGTCGGTCATGTACCCCAGTCGCGTGGCTTCGCCGGCGAACACCTGCTGGCCGACCATCCCGTCGTCGGTGGCGTTGAAGGCGTACTTGAGCATCCGCATCGCCATCGGGCTCTTGTCGTTCATCCGCTCGGCCCACTCGAGCGCCGTCTCCTCGAGGTCCTCGTGGGGGACGGCTTCGTTCGCCATCCCCATCTCGACGGCCTCCTCGGCGTCGTAGGTCTTCCCGAGGAAGAAGATTTCGCGGGCCTTCTTCTGCCCGACCTGCTTGGCGAGGTAGGCGGAGCCGAACCCGGCGTCGAAGGACGCGACGTCGGGGTCGGTCTGGAGGAACTTCGCGTGCTCCGCGGAGGCGAGCGTCATGTCGCAGACGACGTGGAGGCTGTGGCCGCCGCCGACCGCCCATCCGGGGATGACGGCGACGACGGGCTTGGGCATGAAGCGGATGGCGCGCTGGACTTCGAGGATGTGGAGGCGGCCCGCTTCGGCCTTCTCGACTTCCTCGCCGTCCTCATCCTCGTGATACTCGTAGCCTTCCTTCCCGCGGACGGACTGGTCGCCACCCGAGCAGAACGCCCAGCCGCCGTCCTTCGGGCTCGGGCCGTTCCCGGTGAGGAGGACGCAGCCGACGTCCGCCTGGCGTTTCGCGTGGTCGAGCGCGGTGGCGAGTTCGTCCACCGTCTGCGGCCGGAAGGCATTGCGGACCGCGGGGCGGTCGAAGGCAATGCGGAGCGCGCCGACGTCCGTCGCGCGGTGGTAGGTGATGTCGTCGAAGTCGAACCGCTCGACTGCCTCCCAGCGCTCGGGGTCGAAAACCTCGGAGACCGAATCCATGTGCGTGTGGCGGGGTGGCGCGCGCTAAAAGCTTCCTCTCCCCGCCCCCACGAAAAGCCCCTTACAGGCCAGCACCACCTTTTTTCAGCGCGAGCACGTCCTAGTTATACGACTCCCGAGAGGGGGTGGGGAGCGCGTCATGGACACCACGACGGTTCGCCGACTGACACTCGTCGAGTTCGTGCTCGGCCTCTGGATACTCGCCGCACCGACGGCGACGGACGCGCCGCCGCCAGCCGCGTGGAGCGGCCTGCTCACCGGCGGCGTCGTCGTGTCGCTCGCCATCTACGACTACGTCCTGACGTCCGGCGACGCCGTCCCGCATCCGTGGGCGCCCGGGACGATGGCCGTCGCGGGCGCACTCGCCGCCGCCACGGCCGTTCTGCTCGGCCCGGTCGGGGCCGTCACGTGGTCGGTGACGCTCGCCGGCGTCGTCGTCGCGGGCGCCGCGGCCTACAGCGGCTACTGGGCGGACGCTGGCCGACCGGAACACGGGACGCGGGTCTGATTACCCGCGCTCGTTTCGCTCGCGCGTCTCGTCCGCGGTCTCGGGCTCGCGTCCGTCCGCATCTGTCGCCGTTCCGACCGGTAGGAGCGTCGTGTCCGGCGCGTCCAGCGGGCTGTCGTGGCCGGTGACCCACGCAGTCAGGTAGACGACGCAGGCGGCGACGACGGCGGCGGGCAGTTGCAGGGTGAACGCGCCGTAGACGACCGTGACGGCCATCGTCGCGAGGACGAGCGTCCGTCGGGTCGCGCCGCCGTAGTAGACGAGGCCGGCGAGCGCGAGCAGGCCGACGAACGCGCCCGCGCCGACGAGGACCTGGGCGACGACGAGTAAGCTGTACAGTAGGGCGAACACGCCGACGAGAACGAGGCCAGCGCTGAGTACCGTGCGGGCGTTCGTGGAGGGCATCGGCCGACGCTCTCGTACGCGAGTGCAAAAAGATGTGGGTGGGCGTCAGGCGAGGCGCTCGTGGACGCGCGCGGCGATTTGCTCGCGGACGCGGTGGCTCGCCTCGGCGTCCGAGGCGACCTCGATGACCTGGGTGCCCTCGCTCTCGACGCTCGCCCGGTAGAGGTTCTCGAACGTCTCGAGGTGCTCGGTGCGGGTGAACGAGAGGCCGTAGAGTTCGGCCGTGGGCGCGAAGTCGAGGCCGTGGGGCGTCTTGAACTGGCCCTCGAACGGCGGGTCGAACGCCTCGATGGGGAGCATGTGGAAGATGCCGCCGCCGTCGTTGTTCACGAGGACGACGGTGGCGTCGACGCCGCAGCGTTCGAGCGCGAGCAGGCCGTTCATGTCGTGGTAGTACGCCAAATCGCCCGTCAGGAGGACGAGCGGGTCGTCGGTCGCGCTTCCCGCGCCGAGCGCGCTAGAGGTGATACCGTCGATGCCCGACGCACCCCGGTTGCCGAGGACGGAGAGTGATGCGTCGCGCACCGCGCCGTAGCGGTCGACGTCGCGCACGGGCATGCTGTTCGAGACGAAGAGCGTCGCAGGGTCCGGGGCGTCCGCGACGACGCGGCGCGCGACTGCTCCCTCGAAGAACGCCTCGGCGGCCTCGACTTCCGCGGCGTGGACGCGTTCGGCCTCGGCGAACGCGGGCCAGTCGGCGCTCTCGGTCTCGACGCGCGCGGCGAGTCGGTCGGCGAACACGCCGGGGTCGGCGACGACGAGGTCCGTCGCGGTGAACGTCGCCTCGCGCCACTCGCCCGCCGGGTCGACGACAACCTGCCGCGTCCCGGTCCGTGCGAGGTACCGGCGGAGCGGCTTCGAGGTCGGCGACGCGCCGAACCGAACGACGAGGTCCGGGTCCGGCCAGTCGGCGGTCACGTCGGGGTCGAGGTAGCCGTCGTAGCCGCCGTAGACCGGCACGTCGTCGGTGTGCGGGCCGTAGCGGAGCCCGGAGAGCGGGTCGGCGAGTATCGGGAAGCCGGTCGCGCCCGCGAGCGACGTGATTGCCCCAGTATCGTCCCGGTCGGTCGGTCCGGCGACGATGAGGCCGCGTTCGGCCGTCTCGACGGCGTCAGCCAGGTCCGCGAGCGTCGCGTCGTCGGGCGCGAGGCGACCCTGCGCCGTCGCGACGAACGGTCCGTCGCGGCCCTGTGCGGCGAGGGCGTGCTCGCTCTCCCAACCATCCGGAACGCCGTGGGGCGACTCGGGTGGGGCCGGCGTCTCGGTCGGTTCGAGCGGCTTTGCGAACGGGACGTTCAGGTGGACCGGGCCCGGGTGCGTGCCGGTGGCGGCCGCGACGGCGCGGTCGGCGGTCACGCGCACCGAGCGGAGCGTCCGGGCCTCGACGGCGGGCTCGGGCAGGTCCGTGTAGTAGCGGACGGCGTCGCCGTAGAGCTTCTCCTGGTCTATCGTCTGGTTCGCGCCGCTGTCCCGGAGTTCGGGCGGGCGGTCCGCGGTCAGGACGACGAGCGGCACGCGCGACTGGTTCGCCTCGATGACCGCCGGGTGGAAGTTCGCCGCCGCGGTCCCCGACGTGCAGACGAGCGCCACCGGCTCGCCGGCGCGCTTCGCCCGGCCGAGCGCGAAGAAGGACGCCGAGCGCTCGTCAAGGTGCGAGTAGGTCGTCACGCCCTCGTGGGCGTCGAACGCGACGGTGAGCGGCGTCGAGCGACTCCCTGGGGCGACGCAGACGGCGGACACGCCGGCCTTCACGAGTTCGTCGACGAGCACGCGCGCGTGGAGCGTCGCTCGGTTCGGCGCGGCGTCGCCGCTGTCGTCGGTCATGGCTCGCCCTCCTCGCGTTCGAAGACGTCGAGTATCGGCCGATACTTCAACTGGACCTCCTCCCACTCGGCGTCCGGGTCGGAGTCCGCGACGATGCCCGCGCCCGCGAACGGCCGGACGTGTTCCGCCTCGGCGAGCGCCGTCCGAATCGCCACCGCGAACGTCCCGTCGCCCGCCCGGTCGAACCACCCCACCGGGGCCGCGTACCAGCCGCGGTCGAACGTCTCCGTCTCCCGAATCACGTCCAGCGCCGCGTCCGGCGGCAGCCCGCCCACCGCGGGCGTCGGATGGAGCGCCTCCGCGAGCGAGAGGACGTGCTCGTCCGTCTCGCCGACGATGGGCGTGAAGAGGTGTTGGACCGTTGCGAGCTTGCGGACCGTCCGCTCCCCCGTCGTGACGTCCCCGGCGACGCCCCGGAGTTGCTCGCGGATGCGCTCGGCGACCACCTCGTGCTCGTGGCGATACTTCGCCGACGAGCGCAGGTCCGCCTCCAGTTGCTGGTCGACGTCCGGCGTCTCGCCGCGCCCCACCGTCGCCGCGAGCGCGCCCGTCTCGAGGTCGCGCCCGCGCCGCGAGACAAGGCGCTCCGGGGACGCCCCGAAGAACGTCGCGCCGTCCGTCGGCCGGAACGCGAACCGGAAACATTCCGGGTAGGTCGCGCCGAGTCGGTCCAGGGCGTCCGGCAGCGAAAACGGCGCTTCGAGCGTCACGTCGAGTGCCTGGGCGAGCACGACCTTCTCGAGTTCGCCCGCGCGAATCCGCTCGGTGGCGGCCTCAACCTGGTGACGCCACTCCGCGCGGCTCGTCGTTCTGGCCGTCGCCGCGACGCCCGGCGGCCGGCCCGCCGTCCGCTCGTCCGGGTCGAACCGCTCGCGCACCGAGTTCAGCGTCTCCTCGACGCGCGGCTCGCTCGCGCGCGGCCCGTAGGCGTTCACCGTCAGCCACGTCCCCTCCGTGGTGGTCACCACCTGCACGTGCGGGAGGACGAACGCCGCCGTCGGGAACCCGGCCCAGTCTTCGGTCGCCGAGTGGCCGTCGTGGAACGCAAACCCGCCGACGAAGCGCGGGCGCGCTGCCGCTGGCGCGTCGGTCGGACGGTCGACGGATGAAAAGACGTCGCTCGCACGCTCGCGGACCGCCGCGAACCGGTCGGGACCGTCCGCCGTCACTTGCGCCGCCGCACCGTAGCCCGTAAACGACGGCTCGCCCGGGGCCGACCACACGACGTTCGGCCGGCCGAGCGTCCGCAGCAGCCCCGACAGCGACGCGTCCGGCAATCGGACCGTCCGACTGACGAGTCCCGCGGTATCGGCCCGCGCGACGCCCTCGCGTGAATCCATCTACTCACACTCGGAGTGGGCACGCCTTAGCCCCTACGACCTTTTCCAGCGAGCGACGGACGAGCGCGAGAAGACGCGTCTAGCTATAGCGCTCTTCGTTCCACGGGTTCGCGGTGTTCGAGTAGCCGCGTTTCTCCCAATAGCCGCGTTCGGGCTCGGTGAGGAAGGTGACGCCGTCGACCCACTTCGCGCTCTTGTAGGCGTAGCGGTGTGGAGTGACGACGCGGAGCGGCCCGCCGTGCTCCCGAGGGAGGTCGTCGCCGTCGTAGCCCCACGCGAAGAGGACTTCCTCGCGGTTCACGACGTCGAGCGGGAGGTTGGTGGTGTAGCCGTCGAGGCCGTGGAACATGACGTGGACGGCGTCGGACGTGACGCCGGCGCGCTCGGCGACAGTCGGGAAGGTGACGCCGGTGAACTCGCAGTCGAGCTTGCTCCAGCCGGTGACGCAGTGGAAGTCCTGTCGCTGGGTCTCGCTCGGGAGGTCGCGAAATTCCTCCCACGAGAGGTCGAACTCCTCCGCGACGGCGCCTCGGACGCTGAACGTCCACGTCTCGGGGTCCCAGTCGGGCGTCCCGCTCTTGGAGAGGACGGGGAAGGCGGTGGTCTCGGTCTGTCCGGGCGGGAGCCGCTCCTCGCCGAACTCCCGGTAGAGGTCCGTGACGTCCTTCACGCTCATACGCTCGAGTAGTGCGTCGGCGACCCTGAGGGTACCGGTATCGAGAAACCGACCGTCCAGAATAGGGAAAGTAACTTTCGGTCTGTGGAAGGAATAGTTTCTGTACCGAAAAATCACCCCGCCAAGTTTATACCGGGAGGCACCAAAACTCGGGCTAGACGAATGCCCAAGGTGGAAATCAACATCCCCGACCACATCGAGATGCAGATAGCCCAACTCGTCGAGCAGGGCGAGTTCCTCACGCGGGAGGACGCCATCGAGGACCTCCTCTCCGCCGGCATCAAGGCGTACAAGACCAGCGGCCCCATGGAAGACGACGAACCCGGCCTCGAAGACGAGGGCATGATGGGGCACGACGACGAGTACGTCTTCTAACTGCCTTTTTGAGTGTGTGACGCGCTGGCGAGCAAGGTTTAACCCGTCCTATACCCAAACTCGTCTATGCACAAGGACGAGCTGCTCGAACTCCACGAGCAGATGGTGGAGATAAAGGAGAAGTTCTCGGAGTACGACAACGTCGACGCGAGCGTCTTCGACACCTACGACGAACTCGACATCGACCCCTCCCACGTCCACAAGTCCAAGAGCGAGCACAAGCACGCCGTCTTCGTGCTCGGTAACGCCCTCGCGACGGCGATGAGCGAGGACGAGTTCTCGAACGCCGGCCGCATCAGCAAGCGCATGGAGGAGCTCGCTGACGACGCCGGTAGCAAGCTCTGAGCCGGACGCCGCGGACTCGTTTCTGAACACGACAGGCCGGCGACACGAGCGGGCTCCCGGACTGAGTCGCCGGAAAACGTTTTACGTGGCTGTCGCCACGTCACGCACATGCAGACACGTACAGTCGAGCGCGTGGAGACGTGGGACACCCGACCGTTCTCGGGTGGGGCCGCGGCTCTCACGTCGCTCGCAGACGCGGACTTCTCCGGCGCCGTCGTCGCCGACGACGTCTGGCTCTTCTTCGTCAACGGCCGCCCAGTCGGCGTCTACGGCGGCACGACCGAGGACGTCGCCGCCGCCGCGTCCGGCACGGTCTACGAGGCCCCCGACCTCGCGCTCCCGCTCCTCTTCGCGATGCAGGAGGCCGACGGCGAGACGCGCGCACGCTACTACACGAACGACACGCCGCTCACGGAGACCGACGACACCCTCAAGAACGCGGGCTTCACCGGCTACGTCGAGCTCTCCGAGAACGTCCTGAGCGGGGACTACTACGTCGCCTACTACGGCGGCCGCCCGCTCCCCGCCGCCTTCGTCGGCAACACGCCCGAGGTGTTGACCGGCGACGAGGCCTTCGAGCGCGCCGCCGACGAGGTGGGGCTCTACGAAGTCGTCTCCGTCGACCTCGAGTTCCCCGACCTCCCCGACGCCGACGAGGGGACGACGACTTCGGGCGCGTCCGACTCGGCGGCCGCTGCGGCCGCGAGCACCACGTCAGCGAGCGCCGCGACGCGCGAGGGGCCGTCCGAGGAGTCGTCGGACGGCGGCGTCACCGAACCCTCCACGACGCCCGAGACGGACACCGACGCGGCTACCGTGGACGACGCGGCAGCGGAATCGGCCGACACCAGCGGAGCCGTCGAGGCGTCGGAAGCAGACACTGCGGACACCGCGGACGAAGCGGAAGCGACCGAGGATGGGGCCGGCGTGACCGTCGACGCGGGTGCTACCGAGGAACGCGACGCGGCCGCCGAGCACGAGGAGGACGCCGACGAGTCTGAGGAACCCGACGACCAGGTGGACGCGACAGCAGCCACGGCGGACACCGACGGTGTTGACGCGACAGTCACCGCCGCCAACACCGAACCGGAAGAGCCGACGGGCGAGACGTCGTCCGCGCGGCCGTCGGTGGAGTCGCCCGGCGCGGAAGCCGTCGAGCAGACGCCGACAGCGCGCGCGACCCGGGAGTCGACGAGTGAGCCGACCTCGGAGACGACCGAGACGGCGACCGGGTCGTCCGACGTCTTCCACGAGGAGGAGGCGTGGCGCGAGACGACGCGCGTCCCCACACTCGCGCCCGACGAGGAGGCAGAGGACTCGTCGGCGGCCGGTGCCGAGGCGGCCGAGACGGGGAGTGCGACGGCGTCGCGCCCGACGCGGGCGGCGCAGACGGCTGAGGCGCGGTCCCGGACGTCCCGTGAGTCGCGCGAGGAGACGGTCGAGGCTGAACCCGCGCGGGACGGACGCCTCGAAACGCTCGAGAGCGAACTCGCGGCGCGCGAGGAGCGTATCGAGGCGCTTGAGGAGCGCCTCGAGTCCGCACAGGATGACGTGGCGGCGCGCGAGCGCGACCTCGAGGACGTGCGCGCGGAGCGCGACGACCTCCGGGAGACCGTCGACCGACTGGAGGAGCGTATCGCGACGCTCGAAGCCGACCTCGAGGCCGCACGCGAGAGCGCGCAGACCGGGGCGGGCGACCTCTCGCCCGTCGAGGCAATCGCGGGGACGAACCTCTTCGTGCGCTACGAGTCGAAGGCCGAACCGACGCTCGAGGACCTCGGCGAGGCGGAGCCGTCCGCCATCGACGCGAACCTCACGCTCGAACACCACACGACGTTCGACGCCGCGGACGCCACCGTCGAGGGCGAACCCTACGAGGCGTTCCTCCACGGGACGGCGGCCTACCGCTTCGTCTCGTGGGCAGTACGCGAACTCCCGGTCGAGGTGCTGGAAACGGGTCATCGGAAGGGCCTCGCGGACCTCTACGAGGCGATTCCGTCGGTTGACCGCGCGGAACTCGGCGGCACCGTCGAACTCTCGGACGAGGAGGGCGAGACGGTCCGGCGCGACTTCGACGTCGTGCTCCGCGACCGGATGGGCGACCCGCTCGCCGTCGCGGCGCTCAACACGTCGCGTGACCCCGTAACGGGCGACGAGATGGAGACGCTGACCGAGTCGGCGTCCGCCGTCGGCGAAGTCGCGGAGTCGCTGGGTGCGGCACTCTACGTGACGGCGTCGTTCTTCGAACCGGACGCGCTCGAAGTCGCCGACGAGGCGGCGGCCTCCGGCGGGTTGTTACGTCGAAGCGAGAAGGAGAGTTACGTGAAAGTCTCGCGCAAACGCGGATACCACCTCTGTCTCGTGGAGGACCGGAACGGGTCGTTCCACGTGACCGTGCCCGAACTCTAGTTCTCGGCTTCGGCTTCCTCGGCGGACTCGATCTTCATCGATTCGAGTTTGTCGACGATCTCGTCCACCTTCTCGTCGAGTTCGTCGACGAACTCGTGGGTGCGCTCAGTCGTGATGGCGCCCTGGCTGGACGGCTCGATGAGGTCTTCCTCTTCGAGCACGCGCAGGGAGTAGCGGACCTTGTGGTGGGGATAGCCAGTCTCGTTGGACATCTTGACGATGCCGATGGGCTCGTTCTCGATGACCATTCGGAGCACTTCGAGGTGGCGTTCGAGCATATCGACCTCTTTCTCAAGTCGGTCTATCATGGCATTTGTTAACTTGTCCGGGCAGGCTTTAAAGGTTGTCCTACGGCCGCCCGGTCCCCAAAGGCGCCTCTCTGCGGCGATTTCGCACCCGGTGGATATACGTCTTTCTGCCCGGCGTTGCCGACGGCGATGGCGTCGTTCGTGGGCACCGACTCGATTCGCCACGCAGTTAGTGTACACGTCAGTGCATATTTTCGGGGCTGGGGACCGTAACGGGTTTCACCGAGGCGGCGAAACGTCCGCCGTATGACCGTCACCATCGTCGGCTCGCAGCTGGGCGACGAGGGCAAAGGCGGCGTCGTCGACATCTTCGGCGACGCCGTCGACGTCGTCGCGCGCTATCAGGGCGGCGACAACGCCGGCCACACCGTCGTCCACGAGGGCGAGGAGTACAAGCTTTCCCTCGTGCCGAGCGGAGCCGTCCGCGGCAAGACCGGCGTCCTCGGCAACGGCTGTGTCGTCAACCCCGCCACGCTCTTCGAAGAAATCGACGCGCTCCGCGAGCGCGGCCTCGACCCGGACGTCCGCGTCGCGCGCCGCGCGCACATCATCTTCCCGTACCACCGCGTCCTCGACGGCATCGAGGAGGAGGCCAAGAGCGAGGACGGCGAAGAAGTCGGCACCACCGGCCGCGGCATCGGCCCGACCTACGAGGACAAGGCCGGCCGTCGCGGCATCCGCGCCGGCGACCTCGTGAATGAGGAGGTCCTCCGCGAGAAACTGGAGTACGTCGTCCCGCAGAAGCGCGCGCTCGCCGAGGACGTCTTCGGCGTCGAGGTCGGCGAGGAGTTCGACGTCGACGCGCTCTACGAGGAGTACAGCGAATACGCCGAGCGCCTCGTCGAGGGGGACATGCTCGTCGACGCCGGCGACTTCCTCGCGGAGCGGCTGGACGCCGGCGAGGAAGTGATGTTCGAGGGCGCGCAGGGCACCCTCATCGACATCGACCACGGCAACTACCCCTACGTTACGTCCTCGAACCCCACCGCGGGCGGCGCCGCGACCGGCACCGGCCTCGGTCCCGGCGTCGTCGGCGACGGCGACGTCGTCGGCATCGTCAAGGCCTACCTTACGCGCGTCGGCAGCGGCCCGCTCCCCACCGAACTCGGCGGCGTCGAGGGCGACACGCCCGGCTACACGCAGGGCGAGGGCCGCGCGGAGGAGCTCGCGACCTACATCCGCGACGAGGGCGGCGAGTACGGCACCGTCACGGGACGGCCGCGCCGCGTCGGCTGGCTCGACCTCCCGATGCTCCGTCACTCCACGCGCGTGAACAGTTTCACGGGGGTCGTCATCAACCACCTCGACGTGCTCGCCGGCCTCGACGAGGTGAAGGTCGGGCGCGCCTACGAACTCGACGGCGAGGAGATTCAGACGATTCCCGCGACCACCCAGCGCTGGGCGGACTGTGAGCCCGTCTTCGAGACGTTCGACGGCTGGGCGGAGTTCGACTCCGAGGTCGTCGCCGAGGAGGGATACGAGGCACTCCCCGCCGAGGCACGGGCGTACGTCGAGTACATCGAGGACGAACTCGGCGTCCCCGCCTACGCGCTCGGCGTCGGCCCCGGGCGCGAGGAAACCGTCGTCCGCACCAACCCCTTCGAGTAGCGCGCCCTCTGCGCGTCCGTCGTTTTTTCACTGCGTCCCGCGTGCCACCGCATAGATACCCGCGACAGCGAGCCCCGTGTAGCGCACGACTTCCGGAAGGACGCCGAGGAGCGAGCCGAGCGTCCCGCCGGGACCGTTGGCGGCCAGCACGAGGCCGAGGAGGTGTGCGGCGACGAAGAACACGAGGAGGACGCCGCCGAGGTAGAACGCCTGCTCGACGAGGAACGGGAGGGGGTTGCTCGCGTCGAAGTCGGCCATCGCGTCAGTCTACGACGGAGGAGCGGAAAAGCCGGGCCGCTCACGCCGAGGAACCCGTAGGCTTTTGGGCGGCGGCCACCCACGTCTCGAAACATGAAGCGGGACCTCATGGACATCATCTGCTGTCCGCTCGACAAACACGACCTCGAACTCGACGTCGAGGACGAGGAGGACGACGAGGTCGTTGCCGGGACGCTGACGTGCACGGACTGCGGCGAGACCTACCCCATCGAGGACGGCATTCCGAACCTCCTCCCGCCGGACATGCGCGAGGAGACTCCCGCGTAGACCCCACGGCGAACCTTTTTCCTCCCGGCCGTCGTCTCCCCGGCCGTACTGTGCCGCGGACCCTCACCGTCGACCTGAACCGCGAGCGCATCCACGCGCTCGACGCCGACCCGTCATCGCTCGAAGTCGACGGGTCGTTCGCCGTCGAACTCGCCAATCACGGCACTGCGAGCCACGTCCACGTTCATCTCGACGACGCGCTCTCGCGGGTGGCGAGCATCGGCGACGGCAACCACTACGTCACGAAGGGCGGGGCGGAGACGGTGCCGGTGTCCGTCGACCCGGACGGGCCGCGGCCCATCACCGGGACGCTCGAAGTCGTCTCCGGCTACGGCGCCGAACGCCTCGAAATCCCCATCCGCGTCGTCGAGCCCGAGACGCCACAGCACGTCCAGGTGGACGAGTCGCTCGCCGAAGTCCAACACCACGAGGAGGAGGTGTCGCTCGCGGACCAGTTGCGTCCCGCGGCACCCGCCGTCGTCGCCGTCATCGGTGTCCTCTGCGCGGTGCTCGCCGTCCTCTTCGTGAACGGGTACGCCGCGCTCGCCATCGCGCTCATCGCGGCGGCCTGCACCGCGGGGTCGTGGTACTACGTGAACCGCTAGTTACTCCGCGAAGTCGCTCCCGCGTTTCGCGCGGAGGTAGCGCGCCCGATAGCGGTTCGCGCCGTCACCGAGGTCCGCCTCCCGGATTTCGTCGACACGGTCGTCCGCGACGGCGTCCACGAGGTCGCCGAGTTGCTCCAGCTCGCTCTCGGTGAGCGTGAGTTCGTAGGTCTCCTCGTCCTCCTTCTCGAGGTAGGTGAACTTCCGCGCCGCGGAGACGAACAGCGAGCAGGGTTCCCGGCAGGGGAACTCCCCGTCGCCGCGCGGGACGTCGAGTTCGGCGTCCTCGTCGTGGTCCCACTCGCGACGCTTGAGGCACTGGCTGTCGACGCAGCAGGCCTCGGCCGCCCACGCGAGCGCCTCCTCGGGGAGGTCCTCGACGACGTCGAAGATACCGGTCTGGCGCTCGGCGGTCTCGCGCCAGTGCGTGACGTCGAGTTCGCCCTCGCGCTCACGGTGCCAGTTCGCGACGGTCGCGGGGTAGACGAAGTCGACGGTCTGCGTGAGGTCGCGCCCGTCGAGGTCGACGAACCGCCAGCCGTGCGGGAGCGACGGGGCCGTCGAGAGCGGGCGATAGCGGCCGTCGTCGTCGTGCTTCACGAGTTCGCGCGCGTCCAGCGGGTCCCGGTAGGTGTCGAGGTCGCGGGGGTCGACGTCGGCGTCCTCGTGGTGTCGAACGTCGTAGACGCGCTTGCCGCCCGACTCGATGCGAACCCGAATCCGGAGTTCGCCCCACGTCCGCGTGCGTCCAGACTCGCGGAGGTCGTCCATCCGGGCCTTCACGGGATGCGTCTCGTCCGCCGTCGTCTCGCCGTTGGACTCCTCCTCGGCGTCACTTTCGTCGCCGTCGGCGTCCGCCGTCTCGTCCGCGCCCTCAACCCAGCGGAGGAACGCGCGGCGCGCGGTGCCGTGTCCCCCAACCGTCTCCTCCCAGTACCGCCAGTTCTCGACGTAGGGGTCGCCGTCGGCGAGTGCGGCGAGTTCGCCCGCGTCGAGGCCGCGCTTCGACACCTCGGGGGCCTCGAAGCGATAGCCGTACGCGGTGTTCTCGACGACGAGGCCGTCGAAGTCGACACCGTCCGTGGCCGCCTCCATCAGGGCGGCGACACCGTCCGCCATCGCTCAGTCCCCCGCGGCCGCGGTGTCGCCGGCGTTCTCGCGCGTCTCTTCGCGCACCGCCTCGATGGCGCGCGCGACGTCCGCGCCCGCGTCACCGGCGCGCTCGAGGATGACGTCCGCGACGAGCGGTTCGGTGCCGACCGCACCCGAGTACCAGATGCGGTGACCGTCGACCTCGCTGGGGACGTCGTAGCCCGTCCGGTAGTCGTCGGTGAGGCCCATATCCTCGGGGATGTCCTCCTGGGTGTGGAAGCCGTCCGCGACGAACAGCGGCACGACGACGATGTCCTCGGCCTCGAAGAAGTCGGTGACGTCGTCGACCTCGGGGTCCTCGTCCATGAAGACCGCCTTCACCTCCTCGAAGCGGCCGGACTCGCGGATGCGGTCGGCGTGGTAGTGGATGGCCTTCGCGGAGTTCTCGTTGCGTTCGGTGCCGTGGCCGACGACGGCGAGGCCGAACCCGTCCCCGACGTCCGGGTCGCCGGTGACGGACTTCGCGCGCTCGACGATGACGTCGCCCATCGAGTCGTGCGTGCCGACCGGCCCGCAGTAGTGGACGGTCTTCCCGACGTCCGCGGCCTGGAGCGTGACGTGTTCGGCGTCCGTCCCGTCGGAGTTCCAGTCGGAGACGTCCCAGCCCTCCAGGCGGAGTTCGCGCGGGATGACCTCCTCGGTGAAGTAGCCCTCCGAGACGAACAGCGGCACGACGTACACCTCCTCGGACTCGACGGTCCGGAGCGCCTCGCGGAAGGACGGCTCCTCCTTCCAGAAGGCCTCGCGGACCTCGTCGAACGCCCCAGTCGCCCGAATCGTGTCCGCGTGCGCGAACGTTGGTTCGCTCGACCCCGGGTTGAGGTGCGAGCCGTGCGCGACGATGACGAGCGCTTGCATACACGCGCGTTGGCGCGCGCGGGCCTTATGGTCACCGTCTCCGGCGACGAACCACGAAGCGTTATCCTGTCGCTGTCCCTTCGCTCACCCATGAGTGACACGCTGGCTGCGGACGTCCGGGCGGCGCTGCGCGACTATCCCTTCCTCGTGGCGGCGCTCCGCGCGGGCGTCGTGAACTACGCGGCGGCCGCGCGCTTCCTCGGCCTCGACGACGACGCGGACGTGGACGCAGCGGCAACGGCGCTCCGACGGTACGCGGACGACCTCGAGGGCTACGACACCGACGCACGCGACGCCCGCGTCACGATGGAGAGTCGTCTCGGTCGCGTCGAGAGCGGCGAAGACACGGACGCGGTTCTCACGGTCAACGACACCGGCTTCGCGCCCGGCGAGGGCCCCCTGACGGGTGTGCTCGCCGTCGGGGACGTGGACGCGAGCGCGCTCGGCGTCGTCCTCGGGCGCCTCGACGTCGCGGATGTCGGGGTGGAAGCCGCGGGCGTCGTGGACGACGCGCTACTCGTCGTCGTCGGGCGCAGGGACGGCCCGGACGCGCTCCGTGCGGTCGAGGCCGCGCTCGAGGGCGTGCCCACGTCCGCGTGAGCGGCGGACCAACGGTTTAACGTCGGGCCTCGCCCTACCCCGCCAGTAATGACGCTGCGCGTGAGTAACACGCTCTCCGGCGAGACCGAGGAGTTCGTCCCGCAGGACCCCGACGACGTCCGCCTCTACTACTGTGGGCTGACGACGTCCGACCCGCCACACCTCGGCCACGCCCGCTCGTGGGTACACGTCGACGTGATGAGTCGCTGGCTCCGCCATCTCGGCTACGACGTCCAGCACGTCGAGAACTTCACCGACGTGAACGAGAAAATCGTCGCCCGCGTCGGCCGCGACGGCGAGGACGAGAACGACGTCGCCGAGCACTACATCGGTGAGATTCTCGAGTCGATGCGCGCCCTCAACCTCGAACGCACCGACGTCCGCCCGCGCGTCTCCGAGCACGTCCCCGAAATCATCGACCTCGTGGAGACGCTCATCGAGGAGGGCCACGCCTACGAGTCGAACGGCTCCGTCTACTTCGACGTCACCACCTTCGAGGAGTACGGCAAACTCTCCAACCAGGAGTTGGAGAACATCGAACAGCAGGGCGACCCCGAGGAGGCGTCCGAGAAGCGCAACCCCGCGGACTTCGCACTCTGGAAGGCGGACGGCGTCGACGCGGACGCCATCGCGCGCCACCGCGGCCACGACCACCCGGGCACGCCTGCCCACCCCGAGGGCCAGACGTGGGACTCGCCGTGGGGTGAGGGCCGACCCGGCTGGCACATCGAGTGCTCCGCGATGAGCATGGCGCACCTCGGCGAGACGCTCGATATTCACGTCGGCGGCCGGGACCTCGTCTTCCCGCACCACGAGAACGAAATCGCCCAGTCGGAGGCCGCGACCGGCGAGCCGTTCGCGAACTACTGGCTCCACTGCGCGCTCTTCGAGATGGACGAGGAGAAGATGAGTTCGAGCCTCGGGAACTTCATCACCGTGAAGAACGCCGTCAAGGAGTACGGTCCGAACGCCCTCCGGCTCTTCATGGTCTCGGGCACCTACAACAGCCGACAGACCTACTCGGAGGAGGCCATCGAGGAGGCCGTCGAGCGCTGGGAGCGACTCTCCCGGTGCTACGAGGACGCCGTTGCCGCTCTCGACAGCGTCGACGCCCACACGAAGGCCGCCGACGAGGACCTACGGGCCGCCGAGGCGGAAGCGGCCTCGGACTTCGAGGTGGCGATGAACGACGACTTCAACACCCGCGAGGCGCTCACCGCGCTCTTCGAGCTCGTCTCCGCTGTGAACGTCCACCTCGCCGAGCGTGAGGAGTACGACTACCGCGGCCTCAAGCGCGCCGTCGAGACGTTCGAGACGTACGGCGGCGACGTCCTCGGCTTCTCGCTCGGCGGCGAGCAGGGTGGGGACGTCACCGTCGCAGAGGACCTCGTCGAACTCGTGTTGGAACTCCGAGAGGAGGCGCGAGAAGAGGGTGAGTACGAGCGCGCAGACCGGCTTCGAGACGAGCTTGAGGCGCTCGGTGTCACTGTCGAAGATACTGACAGCGGGCCGACATACAGGCTCTAACGGCCGGTGGCTTTTTTCGGGGGCGCCGAATAGTCGCGCGTAGCATGCGCAACAAGCAGCTTGCAGTGGTGGCGCTCGCCGCACTCGTCGCGCTCTCGGGGTGCTCGATGCTCTCCGGGCCCGTCACGTTCAGCGCCGAGAAGGCCACCGTCAGCGACCAGGCACTCTCCGAGACGAACTACGAGAAAGTCTCCGTCAACGAGCAGGTCATCAACCGGACGTTCAGCGCCGCCGGCCAGTCGAAGAACGTGACCGTGACGAACTGGGTCGCCCAGTACGACCGGACGGTCGACCTCGGTCCGCTCGGCTCTCAGCGCGCCGCCGTCTTCAGCGCCGTCGCCACCCCGCAAGTGAAAGTGCTCGGGCAGGGGCCGTTCAACCCCGTCGCGAAGTACAACAACACCCAGCTCGTGATGCTCCTCCAGCAGAACTACCAGAGCGTCAATAGCATCCAGCATCAGTCGAACTACACGACGACGATGCTCGGCCATAACACGAGCGTCGGGAAGTTCAGCGCGAAGGCCACGCTGAAGGGCGGCCAGTCGATGGACGTCTACGTCCACGTCACGAAGGTACAGGACGGTGACGACTACGTCGTCGCCGTCGCCGTCTACCCACAGCGTATCGACGACCAGGAGGCGCCGCGCGTGAAGACGCTCATGCAGGGCGTCCAGCACGGCAACAGCAGCGCCTGACACACCCTTTCCGTTCTTTCTGCCGTCAGACCGTGAGCACCAGCGGCACGATGAGCACGCCCATCAGGTGGACGCGGCGCGCGCCGAACCGAACCGGCACGAACCCCACGAGCGTCCCGCCCGCGAGGACGGCGAGACCGACCGGGCCGGCGAGCACGAACGCGAGCACGCAGACGACCGCGAACGCCGCCGTACACACCGCCCGATACGGAAGAAATCGGACGGCGTCGAGATACCGGTCGCCGACGACGAGCACCAATACGACGCCGAGTGCCGCCGCGAGGAGGAGACAGACGACGTAGAGCGGCAGGTCGAGCGGGACTGCGCTCCGGTCGAGCGCAACGACGACACCCGTGTGCGCCTCGTCCAGCGTGACGAACGCGAAGAGCGCGAAGATCGTGTTCGAGGTGTTGACGCCGCTCGTCGCGACCAGGAAGGAGCGGTCGCCGTCGCCCGCATGCGGCGGGAGCGCCGCGAGTGCGATGACGGCGGCGACGGCGCTGGAGACACCGGCGACGTAGCTCACCGCCGCACCCGCGGCCGCACCGGCGAGCGCCGCGAGGAGCGTTCGCCGTGGTGATGCCGTAATGGCGGTGTCGCCCTGCTTCGGCGGGCCGCCGCCGCGTGTCGCCTCCAGAAGTATCGGGAGACCGAACAGACCCGCAAACGCCGGCATCAAGAGGTCCCCGTTCCCGAGCAGCGGCGCCGTCGGCAGGTCGAGCGCGAGCACGCCGAAGGCACCGCTCAGCAGGAAGGCGACGAGTCCGCCGAGGCGCTGTCGGCGCGTCCGCTCGGTCAGCACGAGGAAGACGACGACGGCCGCGAGCACCACCGGGAGGTGTTCGTGGAGGAGTGGCGCGAACGGCCGGACGACCTGCGTTATCGGCCACCCGAGCAGGCACGCAAGGAGTGCGGCCGCTCCGCTGCCGAGCGCGGAGAGTCTGAGTGCCTCGCGGCCGCGACCGGCGAGTACGAGGCGATGCCCGGGGAGTGTCGAGGGGGCCATCGCGGAGTCGGGCACGCCGAGCGCGAGTGCCGGCACCACGTCGAGAATCGAGTGGACGACGCCCGCAACGAGGATTGCGACGGCGACGCCGCGTGCCGGCCCCGGGAGGACCGGCACCGCTGCCGCGAGCAACGCCGCGAGCGTGTTGACGTGGAGGCCCGGCGTCAACCCCGAGACGGTACCGAGCGCGACGCCGAGCGCCACGAATCCGAGCAACACGAGCGCCGACCCCGTCTCGAAGCCGACCCGGACGCCGAACGCGTACATTCCGACGAAGTGGCCACCGCATCCTACTTGAACGTCGGCGTCGCTCCCGCCGGCACCGTCGCTACTCGGTTGTCGCGCTACTCACGCCTCGCTGGCGCTCGGTGTTCGTGTCTCCGCGGCGTCGTCACTACTCGGTTGGCCGCGCCAAAGAAAAAACGTGGATTGGGTGTCCGTCGAGTTTAACCGAAGAGGTCGCCGAGACCCTCGCCGGAGGCCTCCTCGTCCTCTTCTTCGGCTTCCTCTTCTTCCTCGGCGGCCTCGGACTCCTCGGACTCCTCGGACTCCTCTTCCTCGGACTCCTCGGAGGCGGCAGCGCCGCCGGCCGCACCGGCAGCCGGAACGGCCGCGGCGGACTCGACAGCTTCCTCGATGTCGACGTCCTCCAGCGCGGCGACGAGCGCCTTGACGCGGGATTCCTCGACCTCGACGCCGGCGGCCTCGAGAACGGCCGTGACGTTGTCCTCGTTGATCTCCTCGCCCGATTCGTTCAGGATGAGTGCAGCGTAAACGTACTCCATTGTTGTGAACCTCGTAGTTGTTTAACCGAACATCTCGCCGAGACCCTCGCCGCCGGCGTCTTCGTCGTCGTCGCCGTCGTCTTCGGGTTCGGCTTCTTCTTCTTCAGCCTGTTCTTCCTCGGACTCCTCCGTGGACTCCTCCTCGGCCGTGGCGGCGGGTGCCTCCACGCCGCGGAGTTCCTCGGGGAGTGCCTCCTCGTCGTCGATGTTGGCTGCGAGCGCGCGGACCTGCGCGTCGGCCGTGCTGACGAGGTCGTCCATCAGGTCGGGGCTCTCGATCGCGGCCTCGAGACCGACGCTCTTCGCCTCCCCGGCAGCCTTGCGGAGCATGTCGGGGACGGTGGCGGCGGTCGGGTATTCGGCGTTGATGGAGAGGTTGCGCGCCGAGGCGACGGCGGACTGGATGTCCGCGCGGTACTCCTCGACGTCGATCGCGAGGTCTTCGGGGTCGAACAGAACGCCTTCGCTGAAGACGCTCCGGAGGTCGAGACCGACCTCCTTCGGCTCGATGCCGAGCTCGCCGAGGACGTTCGCGACGTCGTCAGAGACGACTTCGCCCTCTTCGGTGACGACGCTGTCCTCGAGGACCTGAATGGAGCCCTCCTGGATACGTGCGTTCGCACCGATCTGCTGGAGTTCGCCGACGAACGGACCCGGGTCGATACCGGTGTCGCCCTCGGGGACGACGATGTCGTTCGGGGCGACCTCCCCAGCGTTGATGGGGGCGGGCGTCTTGGACGCCTCGAGCTCCTTGTAGAGGCCGAACGGGTTGTCGTTCGTCCCGACGAGCCCGACTTGGCCGTAGACGAACTCGGTCAGGTCTTCGAGACCGTCGTCGACCGACTCGAGTGCGCGCTTCAGGAGCGTGTTCCGGCTCATCCGGAGCTCGGCGCTCCCGTGAAGCTCACGGCGCATGTCCTGCAGCTGGCGCGACGGAATGCCGGCGACGTTCACGACGCCGACGGAATCGTAGGACTCAAGGAACTCCTCGATCTCCGCCACTTCCTCCTTCTTCCACTCGGGAATCGTCTCCGTCGTGCGCTCGGATTCTGCGGACATTTAGGCCACCTCCACGGAGGGACCCATCGTCGTCTTCACGTAGATGGAGTCGACGTTCATGGGACCCTTCTCGAGGTCGGCGTGCAGTCGACGGATGATGACGTCGATGTTGGACGCGATGTCCTCGGCGGACATGTCCTCCGCACCAACGCGCGTGTGGAAGGTGCGGCGGTCACGCGACCGGAGCTGCACGGTGTTCTTCATTCGGTTGACGGTCTCGACAACGTCGTCGTCGGGCTGGAGCGGGGTCGGCATCTTCCCGCGCGGACCGAGGACGGTACCGAGGTAACGACCGATGTCCTGCATCATGGACGCTTCGGCGATGAAGAAGTCGGTCTCATCGGCGAGGTCCTTCGCAGCGTCATCGTCGTCGCCGAGGTCTTCGAGCTCGTCGCCACCGAGGACGTCGTCTGCGACGTCTTCGGCGCGAACGGCTGTCTCACCTTCGGCGAAAACCACGATATTCGTCTCCTGTCCGGTGCCCGACGGCAGCACGACGCTCTCGTCGACACGGTTCGACGGATCGTTGAGGTCGAGGTCACGGAGGTTGATCGCGAGGTCCACCGTCTCACGGAAATTCCGCTCTGGGGCCTCCTCGATCGCTTGCGCGACTGCCTCTTCTATATTGTCTGCCATCTTTCACCTCCGTAGTGTACTTGCCCCGTCAGGGGGCTCCTACGGGTCAGTGAAACAGGCTACGCCTGTCTCGTCTGAGACGAGGGGTATGCCGTCCTTAAAACCGTCGTTTCCCCGGCCGTATGCGCCGTCGTCACGTCCGACGCACCACACCGACGACGCGCAACGGCGACGTGTCGATCCTCCGCGCCCGCCGGCAGTAAGGCGGCGAGCGCGGATTCGGAAGTGTTCGAGTCCGTGATTATTTGTCCCTAGCGCTCGTTTTCGAGTGACAGTTCCTCTAGCATGAATCCTCGTGCATTGGCTGCGCTCGTCGTCGCCGCGCTCGTCGTCGGGAGTGTGGTGGCGCCGGCAGCAGCAACGACGTCACCAACACGAACAGCGCCCGACGTGTCGAGCGCGCCCGCACCGCCGCTCGACGCGCTCCCCGGCAACGTCTCGAACGTCACGGCGACGCCCAGCGGGGCGACCTCCACCGCGGGTACGAACGTGACGTTGCTCACGGGGCAGACGGTCCACGTCACGTCACACAACGGGACGACGCGGTACTACACGGACGCGTCGACGACGACGTACACGGTCAGAACGCCGCGCGGGACGTACGTCGTTCCGGCCGGCGTGGACTTCGAGACGTTCGACCCCTCGCTGTTCAACGTCGACTTGCTTCTCGCGCAGGGCTACGACGACGCGAACAGCACGTCGCTCCCACTCATCGTGAGCGACGCGGACGGCGAGGCGGGACCGCAGCGCTCGACGGCCGGCACGGCGACTACGGACGTTCTCGACTCCGTCGCGGGCGTCACCACGGAGCGTCGGCTCGGCCTCATCGACGCCGCCTCGACGCACGTCGCGAAGGCGAACGCGGGCACCGTCGCCGAGCGCCTCCGCGCGGACGAAGACGTCGGACGGGTCTCGCTCGACGTGAAGTACCACGTGGCGAACGCCGACGCGGACCGCATCGTCGACGGCGAGCGCGCGAAGCGGACGTACAACGTCAGCGGGCGGAACGTCACCGTCGCCGTCATCGACAGCGGCATCGACCAGACACACCCCGACCTGAACGACACCGGGAAAGTCGTCGGCGAGTACGACTTCGTCGAGAACGACACCGACGCGCAGGACCGCATCGGCCACGGGACGCACGTCGCCGCGACCATCGCCGGGGAGGGCGACGTCAACCGCTCACAGGCCGGCATCGCGCCGAACGCGAGCCTGCTCGACCTGCGAGTCTTCGGCACGGGCGGTGCGCCGACGAGTCGCGTCATCGCGGCCGTTCAGCACGCCGTCGAGGACAACCGGACGGACGTCATCTCGATGAGTCTCGGCGGGCCGGCCTACCAGCTCCGCTCGAACGACCCGTACACCGAGGCAATCAACAACGCGACCGCCGCTGGCATCCCGGTCGTCGTCGCCGCGGGGAACAACGGCGAGTACCTCTCCGTCGGGAGCCCGGGCATCGCCGAGAACGCCATCACGGTCGGCGCGACCGACAAGCACGACGCGATGGCCGCGTTCTCCTCACGCGGCCCGACGCCGCGCGGTCACTTCCTGAAGCCGGACGTCGTCGCGCCCGGGGTGAACATCGTGAGCGCGAACGCCTTCTACGAGGAGGGGTCGGCCTACGTCGAGATGAGCGGCACCTCGATGGCGACGCCGGTCACGAGCGGCGTCGTCGCGCTCATGCTCTCGAAGAACGCCGCACTCACGCCGGGCGAGGTGAAGTCGCGGCTCCTCTCCACCGCGGACCCGCTCAACGCGACTGACGCGTACACGCAGGGCGCGGGACGAATCAACGCGACCGACGCCCTCGAGGCCGCGAGCGTGACCACCTCGGACGACCTCGGGCCGGACGTCGTGGTGTCGCCCGGCTCGACGGACTTCGGCCAGTACACCTCGAACACGACGGTGACGCGGACGGTCACGGTGGCGAACTACGGCGAGTCGAACGCGACGCTCGACGTGAACGCGAGCGTCACGAACGTCGTCAACCCCGAGCAGGGCGACGCGTCGGTGTCGCTGAACCGCTCGACGCTCACGCTCGCGTCCGGCGAGCGCGCGGCCCTCGCCGTCACCGTCCAGACGGGGACGGTCGTCGGCGCGTACGCCGGGCGCCTCTCGTTCAACGCGAGCGAGGCGACCGGCGTCTTCGGGTTCGCACGCGCGTACGCGGTGACGATAGAGAAACGCCCGATGGAGAGCACGAACGTCACGGACGACCTCGCGCTCCTCTTCGCGGAGAACGACAGCACGTTCGCCCGGACGGGGCCGGTCGCGGCCCTCGACCGGATGGCGTTCTCCGGCGCGAACGTGACGCGCTACGTCATCGCGAACGGCACCTACAACGCGCTGTCGGTCGGGACCGAGGAGAACACCGGCGAGCCGATCATCACCTCGAAGGAAGTCGTCGTCAACGGCAGTACGACGGTGACGCTCGACGAGGGCGCGACGGTCGCGCGCTCGGCGACCGTCACGAACGCGACGACGACCAACCGCCATCTGCGCGCCACGGCAGTCGAGCGCGGCGCGCCATGGACTTCCCCGTACGGCGACGTCGACACCTACTCGATGTCACACGCGACGGGGGCGGACGGCGTCGGGACGGTCTACGTCAGCCCCGACGCGGACCTGACGCTCCGGACGACCCGACTCCGCAGCAGCACGCCCGGGCCGGGACTCGGGTCGCCGTCGCTCTACTACCTCCAACACTCGGTCACCGGCATCGCCGGGAACGCGACGTGGAACGTGAGCACGGCCGACCTCGTGCGGACCGACCTCACGTACACCCGCGCGGAGGCGAACACGACCTATAACGTCTCGTTCCGCGACGCGTACCGGCGGCCGCTGGCGAACGGATCGCTCGGCGGTCAGCTCGTCCAGTCCGTCTACCGCACGCCGGGGAGCGAGTTGCGGTTCGCCGTGCGCGGCACGAACGGCACGTGGGTGACCGGCACCCGTGCGTTTGGCGTCGCCAACTCGGGGTCGACGACTGAGCGGACGGTCCTCCGCCAGCCGCTCGTCGCGACGTGGGTGCGGTGGAACCTCAGCGGCGGGGACGGCCCCGTCGCCGTCGTCCCGCAGGCCACGCAGGACGCCGACGGCATCGACACGACGTACGCCGACACGGCGAACGACACGGTCACCGTCTGGACGAACGGCACGCGCGTCGCGTCCTACAACACGACCGCCGCGCGCGTCGACGGAACCGTCTCGGTGAACGAGAGCGAGACGGTGGCCGTCCGGACGGACGCGCGCAACGACGGCTTCGCGCAGTCGAGTCGCACCGTCGCGACGTACAACGTGACCTACGCGGCCGAGACGGACAACGTCCCGCCGCAGTTCCTCGCCGTCACGCCCCAGCGCCTCGACGCGACGAGTGAGGCGCCAAACGGCTCGACCGTCGTGACGCTCACCGTCGCGGACCACTCGTCGCTCGCGAACGCGAGCGTGCTGTACGCGACTGGGGGCGCGAGCACCACGCCGTTCGACGGGAACGCGAGCGGCTGGCAGAACGCCATGGTGCTCGACACCACCCGAGACGGCGCGCTGACCCGCTACGCGGTCGCGCTGAACACGACCGGCCACGTCGGGAACGTGAGCGTCGCGGTGAACGCGACGGACGCCGACGGTAACGCGGCGACCCTGACGACCTTTGACGCCTTCGAGGTCCACGACGTCCCGCCGGAACCGCGCTTCCGGCTGAACCGGTCCGGCCCGGTCGAGGCGAACGTGTCGTACGCCTACGACGGCACGGCCTCGTGGGACAACCTCGGAATCGCCACCCAGAGCTGGCAGTTCGGCGACAACACGACCGCGAGCGGGTCCGTCGTCGCGCACACCTACACGGCGCTCGGGAACTACACCCTGAACCACACCGTGGTGGACACGGGCGGCCACGCGGTTTCGAACGAGACGACGGTCCGCGTCGTCGACTCGGCGCCGACGGCGGCGCTCACGGTCTCCTCGTCGTCCCCGGTCGTGGGCGAGTCGGTGACGCTCTCGGCCACCGGGTCGGCGGACCCGCAGGGCGTCACCGCCTACCGCTGGGACGTCGACGGCGACGGGACGGTCGAGCGGACGACGAACGCCTCCACGCCGAGCATCACGCACGCGTACCAGTCGGCGGCGACCTACCAGCCGACGGTGACCGTGGTGGACACGCGCGACCAGCGCGCGAACGCCACGGCCACAGTGACCGTGCAGGCGAAGACGACGACCACGACGACCACCACAACGACGACCAGCAGTAGCGGCGGTGGTGGCTTCACCGGCGGTGGTGGGGGTGGCGGCTTCGTCGGCGGCGGTGGCGGCGGTGCCGACGCGACGACCACCACAACGACGACGCCGACGCGGAACGAGACGACGGTGTCCGTCAACGCGACGACGACCGTGATTTCGACGCCCGTGACGAACGGGACGGCCACCGTCACCCTCCCGAACGAGAGCGCGGAGGGTGGCGTCACTGTCGCCGGCGCGACGATTTCGGTGACGGACACCGTCAGTCGCCTCACCGTCACAGTGAGAGCGCCGAACGCCTCCGCCCCGCGCGGGACGCCGGCGCTCGATGCGGCGGCCGCGGTGAGCTACTTCGGCATCGAGACGGACGCCGCGGACGCCGACGTCCGGGGCGCGACGGTTCGGTTCACCGTCGAGGACCGCACACTCCCGAGCGGCACGGCACCCGAGGACGTCACGCTCTACCGCTACCACGGCGGGACGTGGACTCCGCTCCCGACCGAGCACCGCGGCGGCGGCACTTACGTCGCCTCGACGCCCGGGTTCTCCACGTTCGCCGTCGGCGGGACACCCACGGCAACGACCACGCAGACCGTCGAACCGGTGACCGAGACCACGTCGACGACGGTGTCGACGCCGACCCCGACGACCACCGGAACGACGAGCGGTGGGTCGCCCGGGTTCGGCGTCGCACTCGCGCTCGGTGCGACACTCGCGGCGTTCCTGCTGCGGCGCCGCTGAGCGCCGCGGCCGCGACGCCCACTCTGGCGTCCGACGGGACGGCCGCGACGACGGAATCGTTTTGACCCGTCCGGTGGCTACTGCCACGAGTGTCTGACGCCCTCCACACCCGCGTCGCCCGCGCCCTCGACACCGCCGTCGTCGACTCGATGACGCTCGACGGTGGCGAAATCGGGACGGTCAGCCGCCTCGACCTCGCGGACGGCCGGACGGTCGTCGCGAAGGCGGCCGAGGGCGGGACGCCGCCCGCCGTCGAGGCCCGGATGCTCGCCGACCTCGAACGCGCGGGCCTCCCGGTTCCCACGGTGGTGCACGCGGACGACGACTGCCTCGTCCTCGACTATATCGCGGGCGACGGCGCGTTCGACGAGGCCGCCGAGCGTGACGTCGCCCGCCACCTCGCGCGCCTCCACGACACCACCGCGGCGCGCTACGGCTACCCGACGCCGACGTGGTCGGGCCGCCATCGCCGCACGAACCCTCGCCTCGGTGACTGGCCGACGTTCTTCCGCGAGACGCGCTTACGCCCCATCGCGGCCGACGCGCACGCCGACGGCGTCCTCCCCGACGCCCTCCACGAGCGCGTGTGCACGCTCGCCGACGACGTCGACACGCTCCTGCCGTCGTCCCCGCCGGCGTCGCTCGTCCACGGGGACGCGTGGGCGAACAACGTCGTCGTCCGCGACGGCACCGTGGCGGCGTTCCTTGACCCCGCGTGCGCGTACGTGCATGCGGAGTACGAACTCGCGTACTGTCGCTTCGCCGGCTTCTCCGAGGCGTTCTTCGACGCCTACGAGGCGCATCGAGCCATCGACCCGGGGTTCGCGGAGCGCTCTCACTGCTACGTCCTCGTGCCGCTCCTCGACCACCTCTGGCACTTCGGCGCGGACCGCTACGTCGCGGGCGTCCGCGACGCGCTCGACGCGCTCGGCTACTGACGCGCCGACTCACACCCGCCAGAACTCGCGGGTGAGGAGGACGAGGACGGTCAGGATTTCGAGGCGGCCGAGCACCATGTACGCACAGAGGAGGAGTTTCGACCCGAGCGGGAGGACGAGGTAGTTGTTCATCGGGCCGACGACGTCGACGCCGGGCCCGACGTTGCCGAGGGTGGCGGCGACGGCGCTCATCGCTTCTTGGGTGGTGAGGGTGCCCGCACCCGCGGTGCCGGCGGCGAGGACGGCGAGCGTGCCGACGGCGAAGAGGCCGAGGTAGAGGAGGGTGAAGGCGTGGATGTCCCGGACGGTCGAGTCGTCGACGACTTCGCCGCCGACGCGAATCGAGCGGAGCGCGGCGGGATGGGCGGTGGTGAAGAGCGCGCGCCGCACGGACTTCGCGATGACGACCCAGCGGATGATTTTGACGGCGCTCCCGGTGCTGCCCGCGCTCCCGCCGATGAACATCGCGGCGACGAGGAGCGTCTGAAGGGCGTCGCTCCACGTGTTGAAGTCGACGCTCGCGTAGCCGGTGGTGGTGACGATGGAGACGGCCTGGAAGACGGCGTGGCGCAGACTCCCGAGGAGGGGGTACTGGCCGCCAACGGCGAGCGCGCCGAAGAGGAGGGCGCCGAGCGCGGCGAGGACGCCGAGGTAGACCCGCGTCTCCGGGTCGGCGCGGAGCGAGTCGGTGTCACCGCCGAGCGCCTCCGCGAGGAGCGCGAAGTTCACGCCGGCGACGACCATGAACGGGATGATGACCCACTGGACGGCGGCGGAGAACGCGGCGACCGATTGGGCGGCGGGCGAGAATCCCCCCGTGGCGAGCGTCGAGAAGGCGTGCGAGAGCGCCATGTAGAACGTCATTTTCGGGGCGAGGCCGGCGAGGTGGAGGGCGTAGAGGAGGGCGAGTTCGACGGCGGTGACGAGCGCGTAGACCCGCCAGAGGGTGCGCGCCGTCTCGGTAATCGTCGGCGTGAGCTTGTGGAGTTCGGGGCCGGGCGACTCGGCCTCGACGAGGTGGAACCCCCCGACGGAGAGGCGCTCGAAGAGCGCGACGGCGAGCACGACGATGCCCATCCCGCCGAGCCACTGGGTCTCCTGACGCCAGAGCATGACGGCGCGCGAGTGCGCGGCGAGCGAGACGTCCGCCATTACGGTCGCGCCGGTGGTTGTGAAGCCGCTGACGCTCTCGAAGACGGCGTTCGCGGGCGTCGCGACGGTGCCGTCGCCCGCGAGCACGTAGGGGAGCGCGCCGACGAGGCCGGCGAGCACCCAGACGAGCGAGACGAGCAGGACGGCTTCGCGGCCGCCGAGGTCGCCGTCTTCGCCGACCGCATCAAGGAGGAACGACCCGGTGAGCGCGACGACGGCGGTGACGCTGAACGCGAGGACGTCCGCGCCGGTGAGGAGCGCGACGAACAGCGGCAGGAGGAGACAGCCGGCTATCCACCGGAGGACGGTGGCGGCGTAGCCGAGACTGACGCGCCAGTCGACGCGGACGACCATCTACAGTTGGCCGAGTACGTCGTCGCTCACGTCCGCGGACGCGAACGCGACGACGCGGTCACCTTCCTGGAACTCGACGCTGGGGCGCGGGTCGTGGTAGTCGCCGTCGCGCGTGATGGCGCAGACGACGAGGCTCTCGGGGAGGGTTTCCTCCGCCTCCTTGACGGTGTGTTCGAGGAGCAAACTCCCCTCCTCGACGGCGATTTCGAAGACTTCGGCGACGCCGCGCTCGACGATGGCGACGTTCTCGGCGTGTCGCCCACGAGTGAAGCGCGAGATGGCTTCGGCGGCCTCGGCACGCGGGTGGACGGCGACGTCGACGCCCGCGGCCTCGAAGAGCGTGTCGTACTCGGCGGCGTCGACGATGGTCATGGTGCGGTCGGCGCCCTGTTGGCGCGCGAGCATCGATCCGAGGAGGCCGCGCTGGTCGTCCGCGAAGCCGACGACGACGACGTCCGCGTCGCCGACGTGCTCGCGCTCGAGGAACTCCGGGTCGGTGGCGTCGTGGACGAGAATCGTGGTGTCCGTGAGGTCGTCACGGAGGCGATGGGCGCGGGCCTCGTCCTCGACGACCATCCGGGGCGCCCACCCGCGCGCTTCGAGGTGGGTGGCGACGTGCCGAACTGTCTCGGACCCACCCAAGAGGACGATGTCGTCGACCGAGGAGGCGTACGCCTCGGGGGTGAGGTGCGCCGAGCAGTCCATGACGGCCTCGTGGGTGCCGGCGACGACGAAGCGGTCGCCCGCGGCGAGCGTGGTCGCCTCGGAATCGGTGTGGACGTCACCCTCGCGGAGGACGGCGACGGGGACGAGTTCGTCCGTCCCGAGGCCGGCCATCGGTTCGCCGACGACCGGGCTCTCCGCGTCGAGTTCGAACTCGACGAGGTGGACGACGCCGTTCGAGAACGTCTCGAGGTCGTGGGCCATCGGGAGGTCGACGATGCGGGCGATGGCGTGTGCGGCGCGGAGCCGGGAGTTCACGAGGTAGTTCGCGCCGAACGCGCCGTGGTGTTCGCGCCACGTCCGCACGTAGTTCGGGTTCGTCACCTGCGCGAGCGTGAACGTGTCGCTGACCTCGCTGACGGTGGCGCAGACGGCGAGGTTCGTCTCGTCGTCGTCGGTCGCGCCGATGGCGACGTCCGCGTCCCCGACGCCGGCGTCCGCGAGCACGTCGAGGTCGGTGGCGTCCCCCTCGACGACGAGCGCGTCGAGCGTGCCGCGGACCGCTTCGGCGCGCTCCGCGGCACGCTCGAGGACGACGACGTCGTGGGCATCGGTGAGGCCGCTCGCGACGCTCGTGCCCACCTCGCCGCCGCCGACGATGAGGATGCGCATGGCTCGCTCGCGTGGTTCGCCCAGCGGACGGAAGTGTCTTTTCGCCCCGCGGGCCCGACCGCAAGGATTCTGTCGCTCGTGGCCGAAGCGCCGCGCATGAAGCGGACGCGAGTCGAGTCCGAGCGCTGGTTCGACGTCCTGCTGGAGACCGACGACGCACAGGCCGCAGTGATGACGCTTGAGGCGGGCGAGGTGACGGGCGGCCCGACGAACGTCCACGAGCACAGCGACCAGTGGCTCTACGTCACAGAGGGGTCGGGCGAGGTCGTCGTGGAGGGCGAGACGGTCGCCGTCGAGGCGGGCGACCTGCTCGTCGTCGAGGCCGGCGAAACGCACGAGGTCCGCGCGAGCGAGGCCGAGGCGATGGAGAGTCTCAGCCTCTACGTCCCGCCGCGCGGCGACGCGGGCGTGCGCGACTGAGCGCTAGTCCTCGCGGTCGAGGTATTCGGGCGGCACGCGCGCGACGGTGTAGGTGGCGTCACCGCGCTTCGAGACCGTGTAGCCGGCGTCGCGGAGGCCGGCGGCGTCCACGGCGAACACCACGGGCCCGGTGTCGCCGTCCGTGTGGCGTCGCCCCACCTCGCGGGCGTCCTCGCGCGTTTCCGAGAGGTGGACGTGCTGGCGGCCCATCGGCTTCAGGCCCTCGGCCGCGATGGCGTCGGCGTTCCGCGGCGCGGTGCCGTGGTAGAGGACGTCCGGCGTCGCGTCGGCGGTGGCGTCGAGCGTCACGTCCACCGAATGTCCGTAGGCGGCGCGAACCTGCCCGCCCTCGCGCTCGAAGCGACCTTTCGGGTCGGTGGCGACGACGGCCGCGACGTGCTCGCGGGTCGCCCAGTCGTATTTTCGGTGGACCGCGTCGACGAGGTCGTCGAAGTCGCACCAGCCGGCGTCGTCGAGGCTGATGCCGGCGTCGTCGGGGAAGTGTCTGAGCGCGCCGCTGACGAACTTCGAGAGGCGGGTGCGACGCTCCTCCACGAGGACGGCGTCGCCGCACGCGCCGCAGTCGGGACACGTCTCGCCGTCGAAATAGCCGTGGTCGTCGCAGACGCGGAGCACGCGCGAGGAAAAGGCCGCGCGAAAGGAGTGGCTTGCGGGATTAGCTCCGCGGGTAGCTGTACTGGAGGACGAGTTCGTCGTTCTCGTCGAGGACGCGGACGGTGTCGCCGTCGTTCGCCCAGACAGCAGTGTCGAGCCCCCAGTAGAGGTCGTCCTCGTCGTACTGGCCGGAGCCGGTGCGCAGGCGGAAGCGCGTCCCGGGGTCGAGCGTGAAGCCGTCCGGCATGTGGAACTGCCAGCCTTGGGCGTCCTCGATGGTGTAGCCCGTTATGTCGAGCGTCGAGTCGCCGTCGTTCTTGAACTCGACGTACTCCTTCGTGAGGTGCTGGGCGTCGCCGCCCTGCGGGTCGACGTTGAGGTCGGTGACGACGAGCTGTGGCTGCTCGGTCTCGGCGTTGTTGAACCCGCCGGGCTGGACGGTGTCGCGCCCGCGGAACCACGTGTAGGAGCCCGTCTTCCCGACGAGGTAGCCGTAGGCGGAGTCGAGCGAGAAGTGCGCGCTCTTCGTCTTGTACTGGAGGAAGAGGTTGCCGTCCTTCCGGAAGTACTTCTGGGGGGACGCGCCGTTCTGCCCGGCGAGGTAGTCCTTCGACCCGAACACGACCGAGTAGTTCCCGGGGTCGACGTCGCTCGGCGTGACCCACTCGCTCGCGTCCGCACCCGACGGGGGCGACTTGATGGCGACGGTGAGGTCGGACTTCGCGTAGGGGTCGAACTGGTTCGGGTCGCTCCCCGGCATAATCTCGATGTTCGCGCGCTTCACGGACTTCTTGCCCGTCGACGGTTTGAGTTTCGCGGGCTTCGCCGTCGAGAGGTCGTACGTCGAGACGTTCCCGGGTTCGCCGGAGAGGAAGCGCCACGCGTCGACGCCCTGCAGGGTCTTCGGCGTAATCTTCACCGTCTGGGCGTCATCGACCCCCCAGAACGCACCCCCATCGGTCTTCCCGGCGTCCCACTGCCACGTGACCTTCGCGTTACCGTTCTCCCACGCCTCGAAGTCGTCGTCGACACTCACCGGGTCGTCGCGCACCGCCCACTCGCCCTTCGAGCGCGAGAGCCCCGACACCTTCAGGGCGGCTGTCCCGCCGTGGTCCACGGAGCGGCTCCCGTGGAGGAAGACGAGCGACGACCCGACCGGGCCCTCGTAGACGAACATTCGGGACGCCGCGGGGTCACTCGTGACGTCCACGAGTGGGTTCGCGGACGCTCCGGACGTCTGGTAGTTGTAGAACTGCTTGACGTTCTGCCCCTGATAGGAGAGCGGGTTCACCTCCCAGCGGAGGTAGCCCTGCTGGAGGATGTAGGACTGCTCGGACGAGTCGTTCGTGCTGCTGCTCGTCGAGAGGTACGCGCCCGCGCTCCCGAGGGCGAGCACGCTCGCGCCGCCGAGTGCGAACTCCCGGCGGGAAAGCGAGGACGATGAGCCCGCCTCGGTCTCCGCCGCGGCGTCGGACTCCTCAGACATACGACGAATTTGTCCGCCACGACTGAAAAGACGACTGGCCAGACGAATTACCACCCGAGGTAGTAATCGGAATCGAGCCATGGCGGGCGTGCGAGGCCGAACGACTCCTGGAGCGCCTTCTCCGCCGTGCAGAACGCGCCCTCGACCCAGCCCTGCCGGCCCGAGTAGGCCGAGCCGACGACGTGGACGGCCTCCGCGGGGTCGGGGTCGCGCATGAAGCGCATCGCGTCGCGAATCGAGACGTCGGGCTTCCAGTGGTTGTAGCCGCCGCCGTACGGCGGGTCACCCCAGTTCTTGTAGTAGGCCGCGTAGGGGTCGGGAACGTCGGCGTCGTGGAGTTCGCGCACCTGTGCCATCGCCACTTCGACCATCCGCTCGGGCGCTTCGGTGGCTCGGAGTTCGTCGTCGGTCTCGCCGCTCTCGGTCTCGCGGTCGCCCGCGCCGTCGGCGGCGAGGTCCGACCAGAACGTCACGGCGCGCTCGTCGTCGTAGCTCGCGAGGAAGAGCGAGCGCTCGTCGCCCGCGTTCGTCCCGAAGTAGTAGCATTGGCGTATCGGGAGGTCGGTGACGCTCGCGCCGGCGTGCGCGCCGAGTTCGCGCTCCCACCACGGATCCTCGAACGCCATCAGGAGCTTCAGCGCCGGCTGGGCGAACACCGACTCGAGGTGTCGCTGGACGGCTGGGTCGTCGAAGAAGAAGTTGTACTGGTCGAGGTCCTCGAGCGCGCCGCGCGGGAGCGCGAGGACGACGCGGTCCGCCGTCACCGTCCCCTGCCCGCCGTCGTGCTCGACGTCGAGCGCGTAGCGTCGCGGGCCGGCGGGCGTTCGTCGGAACGACCGGAGGGCGTTCTCGGTCCGAATCGTCCCGCCGGCGTCGAGGTAGGCGTCCGCGAGCGCGTACGGCAGGCGGTCGAAGCCCCGGGCGAGGGTCTTGAAGTCGGGGTCGCCCGCGAAGTCCGCCGCGACGTCCGCCATCGCCTGCGCGGCGTTCCAGTTCGCCGTCAGCGCGTAGTAGCCCATCGCGTCCGTGAGGAACTCGTAGCCCTCGTGGCCGAGTCGGTCCTCCAGAATCGCCCACATCCCCATCTCCTGTACGGGGAGGCCCTCGTAGGGTCCCGCGAACTCGTAGGTGAGCTCCCGCTTCACCTCGTTCCATTCGCGCCGCGAGAGGTCGATGTGGTGCTCGTAGCGACTCTCCCGCTCGATGGAGTCGCCGTACTGCTCGACGAACCACGGGTCAGCGGCGAGGACGTCGTAGATGACCTTCCGGAAGAGCTGGCCGGGGCTGAACCCCCGATGCTCGTTGTCGAGGTGGTAGCGCGTCTCGAACGTCTCGCCCGCCACCTGAGCGTCCCGCCACGCGTCCGCGCGGAAGCGCTGGCCGCGGAGATACCGCAGGTGGTGCTCGGGCTCGCCGAGCGGGAAGTCCACGACGTCGAGATCACCCGAAAAAACGTCCGCGGTGAGCGCGTCGACGATGCGGTGGGCGTCCGGCTCGAAGCGCATCCCGCCGAGTTCGCCCTCGGCGTCGAGGCCCGGCGGCCGGATGGAGTCGAGGCGGCCGCCGACGCGTGCGGACTGCTCGAGGACCGTAACGTCGTCGGGGCCGTAAGGTGACGCCTTAGCCGTCACGAGGCGCCACGCCGTATAGAGGCCACCCGGCCCGGCGCCGACGACGGCGACGTCGACGTCGCTGCCGGCCGCCGGCTCGGGCGTCAGTCGCGCCCGGACGCGCGCTCGGAGGTCAGAGTCAGCCGTCGCGTCGCTCATCGGGGGGACACCTCGCTCGCGTGCATACGGGAGGCCTCGGCCGGCGGCCCTTTCAGCCTACTCGCCGGCGGCCGCGTCGAGGCGCTCGCGGAGGCCCTGTGCGTTGTCGAACTTCGCGTAGTTGTTGAACATCGCGTACACCGTCTCATACTCCTCGCCGAGCGTCTCCACGCGCGCCGCGAGGTCGTCCAACTCGGCGTCGCTGTAGTCGTAGTCGTAGTCGTACGGGTCGTCGTTCAGCCCGTGGAAGCGGACGTACGCGACGTCCCGTCCCGTCGAAACGGGGAAGCGCCGCCCGAGGTCGGTAACGTGCGCGAGGTCGAGCTCGGCACAGAGGTCAGCGACGGTGTCGAGGTTCGCCTTCCAGTCGCCGCGCGGCTCCCACGCGAGCGTCAGGCCGTCGCGCCCGATCTCGTCGATAAAGGTCCGGAGGTTCTCGGCGTGCTCCTCGGTGTCGTCGAAGCCCGCGGGCGTCTGCAGGAGGACGACGTCGGCCTCGAGCGCCTCGGCACGGGCTTTCGTCGCCGCCCACGCCTCGAACACCGTCTCCGTCGGGCGAAAGTACCCCTTCGTGCCCTCAGGTTCGGCGTCGCGGTGGCTGTTCCACGTCGGACTCCGCGAGGGGTGCGTGATTGCCTGCCACGCCTTCAGCGCGACCGTGAAGTCGGCGTCACCACCAGTGGCCTCGCGGCGCCAGCGCTCCGCGGTCGACACCTGTGGGAGTTCGTAGAAGGGCTGGTTCAACTCGACGGCCGGGAAGTCGGCCGCGTACGCCTGTAGCTTGCTCTCGTAGGCCTCCTGCCAGTCCGCACCCGGGTCGTAGCCGGTGTAGCCACAGGTGCCGATTTCGTACGTCGCCATCACGGAAACGCGTCACACGGAGGGTTCAACGGCCTTCGGGCCGCGCCCCGCGCGCCTCAGAAGGAAACGGGTTCCGGGCCGTCGACGCCCATCGGGGTGGGGTCGCGGTCCGAGTAGCCGACGCGCCCGACGGCGTCCTGCCCGACGGCGCCGATGACCGCGTGCACGGCCGCCGTCGAGTCCGCGAACTCGTCCTCGCCTGTGCGTTCGAGGACGTCACCCAGTCGTTCCTCGCCGTTCGGGTGCTCGATACGCACCTCGCCGTACGCCTCACGGAGGTCCGCCGTGGTCGCCGGGTAGGTCGTGTCTTCGAGCAGGTCGGTCGCCGTTCGGAGCGTCATTACAACCCGATCTATCGTGAACGACCATTATGAATGTGTCGAGAGGAGCGTTACCACGGACCGTAGTCCGGCGTGGCAGTCAGTTAGTAACCCGGTAGACGTCGCGGGCCTCCAGCTGACTGCGGTTGATACCGATTTCGAGGCCGGACTCCAGTTCGAAGACCGCGTCCCAATCGCTCCCGAACGCCGACCAGTCGATCCGTCGGAACGTCAGCGACTCCTCGTGGCCCGGCACGTCGTACTCCGCGCCTTCGGTGAACGTCTGTGGCTGCATCACACTTCTCGACAAAATATAACTAGACAATGAAGGTTTCGCTCCGGTGACCTGACGGTGACGGCTTCGGTGCCCGGGACGGCGGTCGGTCACGGCCCCGCACGCGAGTCGACATCGCGGAGCGACTGAGGGTCCGTCTTCCGCAACTGTTCTGCGTGAGACAGCATTCGTGAAACGACTATTCCGTTAAATCGGACTAATTCGGCCAAATTCGGGCGCTAGACGAGGCGACGGCTGTCACGGTTGAAGGGTGTGAAGCCCCATGGGGGAAACGAGATGAAGACTGAACGAGTCACGCTCACCGGGGTCGGCGCGCTCCTGGCGCTCGCCGCCGTCGCCGTCGTCGTCCCGTCGGTGACGCTCGGGCTGGTCGCGTGGGAGCGGGTGTTCGAACTCCTGTTGTGGACGACGACCGGGTTGTTCACCGCGACGGCGCTCACGTGGGTCGTCCTGACGTACGTCGTCGGCGCGGGCTACGAGTCGCCCGTGCCCGAGCACGGGCCTGACGACATCCACGTACGCATCCTCACCGTCGACGCCGAGGACGTCGTCCAGGAGACGGTCGACACGCTCCCGGACGAGTTCGACGACGTCCACGTCATCGCCGAGGAGCCAATCGACGTCGCGGGTGCGGCCGTCCACGCCGTTCCGGACGACTTCTCGTGTGACGCCGTCCGGAAGGGCCGCGCCATCGAGTGGGCGCGCCGCACGCTCGGCACCGACCGCGAGTTCGTCCTATATCTCGACGAGGACAGCCGCGTCGCCTCCTTCGAGGGCCTCCCGGACGCCGACGTCGTCCAGCTCCGCGAGCGCCCGCGCCGCACCGGCTCGCTCCTCTCCTACCTCGCCGACGTCTACCGGATGGGCGTCCAGATCGAGCAGCGCGCGTTCGCCCGCCTCTCCATCCCGCTCTTCGCGTGGGGTGGCGGCATCGCCGTCCGGACGGCGGTCGAGGACGAGGTGACGTGGGACCGCGAGACGCTCGTCGAGGACACCGCGTTCGTCTGGGAGGCCGCCCGTCGTCTCGACTCGTTCAGCTTCGAACTCGCGACGGCCGTCTGCCACAACGAAGCGCCCCCGACGCTCACCGACATCGTCCAGCAGCGTCGGCGCTGGGCCGCCGGGAACGTCGAGGCCTCGCTCGAACTCCCGAGTGGCTATCAGGCGCTCGTCCGCGTCCGCAACTACGCGTGGGCGCTCTCCCCCATCGTCACGCTCCTCGTCGTCCCGCTCGCCGTCCTCGGCGTCGGTATCGGCGCGACCGGCCTTTTCGGCCTCCTCTCGCTCGCCCTCGGTGCGCTCACTGTCTTCTGGTATCTGCGCGGCGTCGCCTACTACGGCGGCGAGCAGTATTCGTGGCTCCTCGCGGCGCCGCTCGCGCCCGTCATCACCGTCGTTCACTCCCTCGGCACCATCGTCGGCATCCTCAATCCGCCCGGCGAGTTCCGCGTCACCACCAAGGTCGGTGGGAACTGAGGCAGGCCGTGCCGGTGTCGACTCTCACCCACCGCCGCTCGCGGCCGAGCGAGTCCCACATTTATTAGCGAAGAGACAGGTACTCGCGGTATGGATTCGGTCCTCGCATCCACCCTCCACGACTGCGACGTGATGACGACCGACGGCCGGCGACTCGGAACGTTCGACCGTATCACCGTCGAGCCGGAGACGGGCGCGCTCGCGTACCTCTACGTCGACCCCGACGGCGAGGAGACCGGCGGCTTCGACCGCGGCGAAAGTGGCGACCTGCGCGTGCCCGCCGAGTGCGTCGACGCGAAGCGGGACTACCTCCTCGTCGAGCCACAGCGCACGCCCTCCGGGGATTGAGAGTGCCTATCGCCCGGAAACTCCCTGTCAGGCGTGGTCCGCCGTCGATTGCTCGTCGGGGAGGAAGAAGCGGTAGAGCATCCCGGCGATGAGCGCGACGTTGACGAACGTGAGCACGACGACGAGATCGGTGTTCACCGCGAAGTAGACGGCGGCGGGGAGCACCGCGAGCAGCGCGAGCGCCGCGAGCCACTGGAGTGGAACGTCTGCCATACGCGGCGGTAGTTTCGGGAGTAGATAGGGCCTATCGGCCGTTCCCAGCGGGTGGGAACGCTGGAGTCCGATAAGTGGGTGCTCACCCGATGGGCGAGTATGCACGCGTTGCGACCCGTGGTGGGTGTGACGACAGCGAGCAGTGGGTCGACCCCGGCCCGTGAGTACGGTGTCTGAGCGGCGGTACAGCCGCCGGCGCTTCCTCCGGGACGCGTCGGCGGCCACGCTGGCACTCGGCGCGGGCGCCGGCGTCGGGGCCGGCGCGTCACAGTACGACGGCTGGTTCACCGACTCCGCGAAGGGCGGGACGACGTCGAACTACGACGGGACGACCGTCGACAAGACCGGTCAGGACTCCGTCACTATCGAGGTCGGTGCGGAGGGGAACGGTGGCCCGTACGCGTACGCGCCGCCGGCCGTCAGAATCTCGCCGGGCACCGAGGTGACGTTTAAATGGGTCTCGAACACCCACGATATACAGGTGGAGGCCAAGCCCTCCGGTTCGAGCTGGGGGGGCGTCACCTCCATCAAGAACGAGGGGTTCACGCACTCACACACGTTCGAGACGGCGGGAACCTTCCTCTACTACTGCACGCCCCATCTCTCGATGGGGATGAAGGGCGCCATCGTCGTCGGGAGCGGCGGCGGTGGCGGTGCGAGCCCCGAGTGGGGCGACTGGTTCACCGACTCCGCTCGGGGCGGCGCCGTCGGCAACTACGACGGATCGACCGTCGACAAGACCGGCCAGGACTCCGTCACCGTCGAAGTCGGCGCGGAGGGGAACGGCGGGACGTACGCCTACGCGCCACCAGCGGTGAAAATCTCGCCGGGCACTGAGGTGACGTTCAAGTGGGTCTCGAACACTCACGACATTCAGGTCGAGTCGAAACCCGCCGGCTCGAGTTGGGGGGGCGTCACCTCCATCAAGAACGAGGGGTTCACGCACTCACACACGTTCGAGACGAGCGGCACCTACCTCTACTACTGTACACCCCACCTGTCGGCGGGCATGAAGGCCGGCATCTTCGTCACCGGCAACGCCGGCGGCGGTGGCGGCGGTGGTGGCGGCCTCGTCCCCGACCTCAACTGGGGGAACGTCGCGTGGATGGCCGGTCCCGCGTTCGTCACCGCGACGGCCAGCGTCGCCTACCTCCTCTGGGACTACAACCGCGCCGGCGCGTTCGACGACCTGTTCGAGCGCGGCGAGCGCGAAACCCCACCGGAGACCGTTGAGGCACCGCCCACGACGCCCGAGCGCGAGATCGCGCACGACGACTACGACCCGTGGGGGACGGCGGCGCTGCTCGCCGTCTACTTCGTCATCATCTCGCTCGCGTGGGCGTTGATGTACTTCGTCGAATTCCTCGGAACCGGCCCGCACATCTTCGGCTAACACAATGGAGATACATCGCCTCGAGAAGATCTGGCTCGCCGTATCGCTCGTCCTCATCGTCGGACTCATCGCCTCGATCGTCTACGGCGTCGCCGGCGCCGGCGTCGGCACCGTCGGCGACACCGGACAGACCGTCGACCCGTCGTCGCTCGACGGGACGGCGTTCGCCGACCCCGGCGGCCACTGGGCGGGTGAGGACCACTACGTCGTCCACGTCGTTGCCCGACAGTTCCTCTTCCAGCCGGGCACCCAGGAGCCGATTACGGTGCCCGCGAACACCACCGTGACGTTCTACGTCACGAGCCCCGACGTCGTCCACGGCTTCGACGTCGTCGGCACGCAGCTGAACGCCATGGTCATCCCCGGACAGGTCACGAAATTCACCACCGAGTTCGACGAGCCGAAGACCTACGGCATCGTCTGCCACGAGTACTGCGGCGCCGGCCACCAGAGCATGGCCGGCCAGCTCGTCGTCGTGCCCGCGGACGAACTGCCGCGTAACGCCACCAGCGCGAACGCGACCAGTACGAACGCCACGGCGACGAACGGCACCGGGAACACGAGCGCGGCCGTCGCCGCGCCGGAGGTGGTCGCATGAGCTACGTTGATGACTTCCCCGGCGAGGCGCGCGTCGTCCGCACGGCGTTCGCCATCGCGTTCGCGTCCATCGGCGTCGGGGGTGCGCTCGGCGTCCTGCAGGCGCTCTTCCGCACGGGCGTCAATCGGTCGCTGTTCTCCGCGGTCGACTACTACTCGATTCTGACCGCACACGGCGTGCTGATGGCGCTCGTCTTCACGACGTTCTTCATCGTCGGCCTGTTCACGTGGGGCGTCACGCGGAGCCTCGACACCGGTTTCCGCGACCTGCGCTTCACGTGGGGGTGGCTCGGCCTCATGACGGCCGGCACCCTCCTGTCGTTCCTCACCATCCTCGGCGGTATCGTCGGCTTCATCCCGACGCACGCCGCCGTCCTCTACACGTTCTACGCGCCCCTGGAGGCGAGCCCGACCTTCTACCTCGGCCTCGCGCTCCTCATCGTCGGCTCGTGGGGCGCGGGCGTCGACTACGTCCGCGCGCTCCTCGACTGGCGCGCCGACCACCCGGACGAGCGCATCCCGCTCCAGACGTTCATGGCGGTCTCGACGATGCTCCTCTGGGTCGTCTGCACGCTCGGCGTCGCCGTCGAGGTCGTGTTCTTCCTCCTGCCGTGGTCGCTCGGGCTCATCCCCCGCGTCGACCCGCTGCTCACCCGGACGCTCTTCTGGTATTTCGGGCACGCCGTCGTCTACTTCTGGCTCCTGCCCGCGTACTTCGTCTGGTACACGGTCTTCCCGAAACTCTCCGGCGGGCGGCTCTTCAGCGACCCGCTCGCACGCGTCGTCTTCGTGCTCTTCCTCGTGCTGAGCACGCCAGTCGGCGTCCACCATCAATACGGCGACCCCGGGCTCTCGCAGGGCCTGAAGTTCGTGCAGATGACGAGCACGTACTTCATCCTCCTGCCGAGCCTCCTCACCGCGTTCACCGTCGTCGCGAGCATGGAGCACGGCGCTCGCCAGCGCGGCGGCACCGGGCTCGTCGGCTGGCTCCGCGCGCTCCCGTGGGAGAACCCGTCCTTCTCGGGCATCGCGCTCGCCGGCCTCGCGTTCGCCGCGAGCGGTTTTGGCGGGATGGTCAACGCCGGGCTGAACGTCAACGCCCTCGTCCACAACACGATGTGGGTGCCTGGCCACTTCCACCTCACCGTCGGCACCGCGGTCGCGCTCACCTTCATGGCCATCACCTACTGGCTGCTCCCGCAGCTCACCGGCAAGCGCCTGCGCCTGCGGACGCTCGCCGCCATTCAACCATACCTCTGGTTCGTCGGCATGGTCTTCATGTCGAACGCGATGCACCGCGTCGGCCTCGCGGGCGTCCCGCGGCGTACCTCCGAGCCACAGTACGAGCAGGTGGTCTTCAACACCCCCATCGCGACGATGGGCGAGATGCACCTGCAGACGGTCGGCGGGGCGTTCATCCTGTTCGCCTCGCTGCTATGCTTCCTCGCCGTCGTCGTCGCGACGTGGCTCGGCGAGCGCGGCGCGGAACCGCTCGCCGTCAACGGCCACATCCCCGAGGCCCTCTCCGGCCCCGAGCACAGCCCGCGCATCCTTGATGACTTCCGCGTCTGGGTCGCGCTCACCGTCCTCCTGTTGCTCATCGCCTACGGCCCGCCACTCGCCGCGATGGTTCAGAACGGCCTGTTCGCACCCGGAAGCGCCCCCATCCCTGCCTAACCCATGACTGAACACGCACCCACGACGGACGACACCGCGGACGAAACCGACGTCTGGAGTCGGCGCTCGTTCGTCCGCTACCTCGCACCGGTCAGCATCGCCATCCCCATCGCCGTCGAGACGCAGACGTTCGTCGGCCTGCTGCAGAACGACTTCGGCCCGGACAGCTCGTGGGACCAACCCACGGGCGTCTCGGTCGGCATCGGCGGCGACCTCCGCCCCGACCTCGACACGCGGGAGAAACTGCAGAACGCCGCGCTCGTCGACATCGAGGACGGCCGCCGTCTCACGCTCGCGGTCGCCGTCCGGAACACCGCGGACGCGCCCTACCGGCTCAGCCTCGGCGCGGTCACCACCGACGGTGGCGAGACCGTCGAGGGCGGCTACACCACCGACCCCGTGTCGCCCGGTGAGACGACGTCGTTCACCGCGGAGTACGTCCTCCCGGCGGACGCGACGCCCGCGTCCGTCGAGACGACGGTCACCATCGGCAACCAGCCCTCGCAGAAGACCGTCCAGCTCGCCCCCATCCCGAGCCAATAGGCCATGTCTGACCAGACGCGCTGCACGCTCTGCGACCTCCCGACGCCCGACACGCCCGTCACCGACGACGACGTCGACGGGACGTTCTGCTGTCGGGGCTGCCTCGAAGTCGCACGCACCCTCGACACGGCGGACGTCGCGGCCGCCGACCCGGACGCCGTGCGCGACGAACTCCGCGCCGACGACGGGGACGACGACGCCGCAGACGGTGTCCCCGAGACCGCCGAAACGGCGTACTACGCGGTCGAGGGCATGCATTGTGCGACCTGCGAGGCGTTCCTCGAAGGGGAGGCGACGGACGCGGCAGGCGTCTACGAGGCCGCGGCGAGCTACGCCAACGACGCGCTGAAAGTCACCTACGACCCGGAGACGGTCGAGTTGGGCGCGCTCGCGGACGCGCTCACCGGCTACGGCTACCGCGTCGCCGACCCTGACGACGCCGCCGACGGGTGCGAGGAGACGCTCACCACCGGAATGCGCCTGCTCGCCGGCGGCTTCTTCGGGATGATGGTGATGCTCTGGTACGTCCTCTTCCTCTACCCGGTCTACCTCGGGGCGGGGCCGATCATCCCGTTCTTCGACCCGCACGGCGTCGGCGGGCAGTACCTCCTCTGGAACGTCGCCGTCCTCTCGGGGGCCGCCACCGCGCTCTGTGGCTACCCGGTCTTCCGGGGCGCGCTCGTCAGCCTCCGGGCGGGCCGGCCGAACATGGACCTCCTCGTCGCGCTCGCCGCCTGCGCCGCGTTCGTCTACAGCCTCGCCGTCCTCGTGACCGGCGGCGTCGACGTCTACTTCGACATCCCCGTCGTCATCGTCCTCGCCGTCACCGCCGGCGAGCACTGGGAGACGAAGGTGAAGGAGCGCGCGAGCGCCGGCCTCGCCGAGCGCACCGCCGACGGCGTCGAGACCGCGACGGTCGTCACCGACGCCGGCACCGCGGAGCGCCCAATCGAGTCGGTCGAGCCCGGCGAGTCGGTCGTCGTCGCGACGGGCGAACGCGTGCCACTCGACGGCACGGTCGTGGACGGCGATGGCGCGGTCGACGAGTCGCTCGTGACCGGCGAGTCGACACCCCGGGACGTCGAACCCGGCGACGACGTCGTCGGCGGCAGCGTCCTCGCCGCCGGCGGCGTGACCGTCGAAGTCGCGGACGCCGCCGAGAGCACGCTCGACCGCGTCGTCGCGACCCTCTGGGAGGCCCAGAGCACGCACGGGGGCGTCCAGCAGCTCGCCGACCGCATCGCGAGCGTCTTCGTCCCCGGCGTGCTCGTGCTCGCGGGCGGCGCGTTCGCCGCGTACCTCGCGCTCGGCGCGTCGCTCGAGACCGCGCTCCTCACCGCGCTCACTGTGCTCGTCGTCTCGTGTCCGTGCGCGCTCGGCCTCGCGACGCCGCTCGCCGTCTCGAACGCCGTCCGGAGCGCGCTCGCCCGCGGCACCGTCGTCACGGACGCGTCGGTCTTCGAGCGCGGCGCCGACGTCGACGTCGTCGCGTTCGACAAGACCGGGACGCTCACGACCGGCGAGATGCGCGTCCACGACGTCGCCGGCGATGAGTCCGCCCTCGACGTCGCGGCCGCGCTCGAGCAGTACGCCGACCACCCCATCGCGAACGCCGTCTGCGCGCACGTCGCCGGTACTGGTGAGCACGCCGTCACCGAAATCGAGCGCCACGCCACGGGCGTGAGCGGCACCGTCGACGGCAAGCGCGTGCTCGTCGGCCGGCCCGCGCTCTTCGAGAGCGAGGGCTGGACGCTACCTGACGACCTCGAAGAGCGGGCGACGCGAGGCGACGAACACGGCCACGTCCCGGCCGTCGTCGGCATCGACGGCGTCGCGCGCGCCGTTGTCCTCGCCGGCGACGACCCGCGTCCCGAGTGGGAGGCGGTCGCGGACGACGTCGCTGCGGACTGCCGTGTCGTCGTCCTCACTGGTGACGAGGGCGCGGCAGCCGAGCGCTTCCGCGAACACCCGGCGGTCGACGACGTCTTCGCCGGCGTCCCGCCCGAGGGGAAGACGGCCGTCGTCGAACGCCTCCGCGAGGACGGGACAGTTGCGATGGTGGGCGACGGGACGAACGACGCGCCCGCGCTCGCCGCCGCCGACGTCGGCGTGGCATTCGGGGACGGCACCGCGCTCGCCGTCGACGCAGCGGACGCCGTCGTCACGACCGGCGACCTGCGTGCGCTCCCCGACCTCCTCGGCGTCGCACGCGGGACGCGCCGGCGCGTCCGGGAGAACCTCGCGTGGGCGTTCTGCTACAACGCCGTCGCCGTGCCGCTCGCGCTCGCCGGCCTGCTCAATCCGCTCTTCGCCGCCGTCGCAATGGGTGCGTCAAGCCTGCTCGTCGTCGCGAACAGCACGCGCGCACTCGCTGGCGACCGGACGAAGCGCGACGATGCCGCTCCGCTCGCGGGTGCGACGGCGCGCCCCGACGACGCCTGACGACGCGCGCTATCGCGTCGCGGCGGCGAGGCTCTCGGCGGTCTTCGCGGCGAAGAAAGTGACCGTGGCGGCGACCGCGCCGGCGTCGAGACCGACGAGCGCGGTTCCTGTCGTGAACGCGGCGACGCCGAGGACGATAGGGAGGCGACGGCGAGTGCGTCGTCCGGCGGAAGCGACCATTACTCCCTAGTCGGCATCCTGGGCGGAGAGCAGTTGTGCCGAACGTGTTCGGGACGGCGCGCTGTCGAACTGTGGGACGCAGAAATACGACCGGGAGAGAACAGACGTCTCTCCTCGGTCGTTGAGTGTTGGAAAAGTGCTCCGGCAGGGATTTGAACCCTGGTCCTTGCCGTGAGAGGGCAAGATGATTGGCCGGACTACACCACCAGAGCACGGTGGTCCGACGCACGCATCGTGCGTCTCCATTCGATAGGAAGGCCCGGGTGTATAAAAACTCGTTGAACCGGACCGACTCTGAGACGTGTCCGCATACGGCGTTTACTCCTCGTCGGCGGAGGTGCTGGGTTCGTGGCCGGGGAGGCTGACGACGTTCTCGCGCCCGACCCGGATGCGCGAAATCTCGTCGTCCTCCTCCATGTCGGAGAGGAGCATGCTGACTTTCGACTTCGACCAGTCGGTCTCCTCGACGATGGAGACCTGGCGCATCCGGCCGCCGTGGTCGCGGAGGAGGCGCTTGACGCGCTCGTCGTCGGCGAGCATCTCCTCGTCGGTGACGGCGGGTTCGCCGACCGGCGTGGCGGCGTCCGGCGCTCGGTCGTCCCCGGAGTCGACCGGTTCGCCCTCCGCGGTGGCGGCGTCAGTCGTCTCGGTCGCCTCGCTCGGCGTGACGTCCGCGACGTACGGGGCGAGCCGGTCGCGCTGCCAGTAGACGGCGAGGCCGACGGCGGCGAGGAGAGCGAGTACGCCGCCCAGTAGCGGGCCGACCGAACTACCGCTGGTGTCGGTGCCGTCGGTCGTGGCGGTCGTCTGGCCGGTTTCGCTCCCGACACCGCTCGTCCCGGTGGTGTTCTCGACGAGGACGACACGGGGGTGTTCGTCGGTGAACTCGCGGGGGCCGAGCCAGGTGACGCTGTCGCTCGCGGTGAGCGACGGGTCGGACGTCGCGTTCGGCGTCGGCGAGACGGACGCGAAGGAGAGCGCGGGGTCGGCGGTGACGACGAGGCGCTGGTTCGGCCCGAGATAGAGGCCGCCCTCGAAGAGGTCGCCGACGACGAGGCGCGCGCCCTGACTGCGTGCGAAGTTCGTCCACGTGAAGGAGAGTTCGACGACGCCGAGGTCGTCGCTGAGGCCGCGTGTGGACGCGGAACGCTCGAAGTTCGTGGCGGTCATCTCGCGGCCGGTGGCGTTCTCGGCGTCCGCGACGAGCGAGCGGGCGTTCGAGCGGAACTGCCGGACGAACTGTGTCTCGTTGCGCTCGAAGGTGCGGGCGTACTCGCGGAAGCGTTCGCGCTCGGTCTGGTTGGCGAGGTGCGTCCGGTACTGGAACGTCCACGTCGCCGAGCCGTTCGGGAGGACGGTGATGCGGAAGTGCGTCGAGGAGAAACTCGGGCTGTCGGTGGCGGCCGCTGGCGTCCCGACGGCGCGTTCGGCGTCGCTCGGCGCGCCAGCGGTGGCGGCGAGCGGCGCCGCACCCACGGACGCGACGAGGAGGATAGCAGCGAGGACGACTGCTCCCGACCGGACCATATTGCCACCTCATCGCTCGGTAAAGAAAGGGTTTCGGACATCGCAAAGGGGTGCGCGGCGTGCGACCCCGAGAGGAGGCGGCAGAATTCTGTTACGGCGCGAGCCGGTTCTTCCGGTTCTTCATGTGCTCCTCGTAGTAGTCGAAAGTGAGAGGGCACCAGTCGGCGGCGAGGTCGAGGACGTCCTCGGTGAGCGTGCGAATCTCCCACTGGGCGTCCGCGGCGGCGCGCATGTCGGCGACGTGCATGAGCATCCGGGCGTTGAGGCTCATCACGACGTTCACCTCGGTGCCGATGGGGAGGACGAAGCGGGCGTCCTCGGGGGGCATGCCGAGGTCGAGGAGCTCCTGGTAGTCCTCGACGGAGCGCCGGACGGACTCGGTGAAGACCTCCTCGCGCTTCGCGACGGTTTCCTCGTCGACGGCGCCGCCCTTCTGGTTGCGCCCGACCCAGTCCGGGTCGCTCGCGGAGGGCGGAGTGACGACGAGTTCGCCCTCGGCGACGTCCGCGGGGTCGACGTCGTCGAAGGCGACGTAGCGCATCGACTGGACGTCGAAGGAGACGTGGCGGTGACGGGTGAGCTGGGCCATACAGGAGCGACTCATCCCCTCGACGTGGAAGGTGGCCTGTGCGTGCTCGAAGGGGCCGAAGTGGCCGTGGTTCAGGAGGTGGCCGATGAGGGTGCGTTTCCGCTCCTCGAGCGTGTCGCCCTCGACGTCCGCCATGACCTCCTCGAAGGACATGTCGGCGCCGTACTCGCTCATGTAGTCGTTGCGGGCGGCGCGACAGATCACCTCCTCGGGGTCGGGTGTGGCTTCCAGAAGTTCGACCTTCATGCTGACTACTCGGAGACCCCCCACGGGGTAAAATCTGACTGGTTGGTCGCGCCCGAACTATTCGGCCATCAACACTATCCCGGGAACACCCTAGCCACTCGATATGCTGTCAGACAGACGCGGGCGACACCGGTATCGGCGACTGACTGGCGCCACGGGAGGTGAGGCGCCGTGACGGACGCCTCACGGGCGCTCGCGCTGTCGGCACTGCTCGTCGCCTCTGTCGTCGCGGGGACGGCGGCGTTCGCGGGCGGCGCGGCGGCCGCCGGGACGGCGACGGGGTCGGTATCGGCATCGCCGTCGACCGCGGGCGAGACGGCGACACACACGGCGAACGCGACAGTCGGGTCGGACCTCAACTCCTCCTCGCTGACCGGCTTCAAGGTCGACTACGCGGCGAACACGAGCGCGACGGACGTCTCGAACGTCAACGAGTCCGACGTACAGAACGTCTCCATCGTCCGCGAGAACGGCACGTGGGTGAACGTTCGCGACGACCTCAGCTCCGTAAACACTGAGAACAACGGACACACGGTCACGTTCGGCTTCGGTGGCTCATACTCGCTCTACCGGAACGACACAGTCCACGTCGAATACGGCGACGTGCAAAACCCCTCGAGCGCCGGCACCTACGAGGTGGCGCTGAGCCTGAACCCGCAGAGCGCGGGGGCGACGAACGTCACCTACAACGTGACGCCGGCCGTGCAGGCGCTGAACGTCTCGGTCAGTCCGGCCACTGACGGCACGCTCGCGAACCACACGGTCGTCGCCTCGCCCGGCGAGGAGACGGCGAACACGTCGCTCTCGAACGTCACCGTCGCCTACGGCTGGGCGGTCGATAGCGTCCAGTGGGGCAGCACACCGTCGGCGTTCGTCGACGCGGACGGCGACGCCCAGTACGACGCGGACGAGCGCGCGCTGAACGCGACGGCCCTCACCGTGTCCGACGGTACGGTCACCGTCGAGTTCGACGGCAACTACACGCTGGAGAGCGGCACGGACGTCGTCCTCCGCTACGTCGCTTCGAACCCCGAGACGACGGGTGAGTTCGGCGTCGACGCCCGCTTCAACGGCGGCCCGACTGCCTCCGATACGGTCACCATCACGGACGGGAAGGACTGGGGGAGCGCCCACGTCCATGCCCAACCGCCGACGAGCGGCGTGAACAGCACCCACCTCGTCCACGTCCACCAGCTCGATGCGGCGGACGTCGGTGACTCGCTGAACAAACTCGAAGTCGACTACGCAGTCGGCTCCGCGCCCGCTGACGTCTCGAACGTCGACCAGAACGACGTCGAGCGCGTCGGCATCCTGCGAAACGGGTCGTTCATCAACGTCAGCGACGACCTCTCCTCGGTGTCGGCGAGCAACGACGGCGAGACGCTCCTGTTCGGCTTCGGCGGCTCCTACAGCCTCCAGCAGGGTGACGAACTCCTCGTCGCGTTCGACGACGTCCAGAACCCGGCGGTGAACGCGACCACCGCGACGAACGTCGCCGTCGGCGTGAACGTCCAGAGTTCGGACAGCCCCGCCTACGCGCGCTTCCACGTGACCAACGACACGCTCGCCGCCACCGTCGTCGGCGAGCCGGCGGACGCCTCGTCGAACGCCACGCAGGGCGTCGTCGTCTACCCGGGAACCGCGCAGGACGGCGAGACGCTCTCCGAGATGACCGTCACCTACGACGGCACCCAGTACGCCTTCGACGGCGACCTCTCGAACGTCACGGCGAGCGACGTCTTCCGCGCGGCCGTCTACGACCGCGCGACCGGCACGCAGACCGCGACGCTCGACGTGACGGGTGTCTCCGGTGACGGCGACAGCGTGACCGTCACATTCGCCGGGAGTTACACGCTCTCGCCGGGTGACGTCGTCGCCGTCGGCTACGCCGACGTGACGGCGCCGACGACGGCCGGAATCTACTGGGCGAACGTCACGGTGAACGGCGCGGCGACGAACTACACGGACTCGCGCGTCTACGTCGCCCCGAACACCTCGCTGACGGACGCCTCGCTCGCCGCGACCGAGACGTCGCCGAACGCGACGACGAACCACACCGTCAGTGCGACGGTGGCGCCCGGTGACGCCGCCGACGTGCTCGCCGAGCTCGAAGTCGAGTACGGAAACGACACGTCGCTCGCGAACGCGAGCGTCGCCACGCTCGCCATCGACCGGGGCGGCGACGGCTCCGTGGACGCGACGATCGCTCCCGGGCAGTACGACGCCGTCGTCGAGGACGGCGAGGTCGACGTACGTCTGACGAGCGACACGCGCGTCAGCTCGAGCGACCGCGTCGTCCTCACGCTCGCCGGCGTCCAGAACCCGTCCTCCGGCGAGTCGAGCGCGACCGTCGAGGTGAACGATGCCGAGGCCCGCGCGTCCGTCGCGGTGTCGACGCAGTCCAGCGACACCGACACGAACACCGGCGGCGGTGGCTGGGGCGGCGGGGTGAGCGACACCGACGACGACACGGCGAACACCGGCGACTCCTCGAGCGACACGACGACCACGACATCGACGACCACCACGACGCAGACGGAGACGTCCACGGCCGAGTCGCCCGACGAGACCGGTGACGCGACGACGACTACGACGACCAGCACGTCGACGCAGACCACCACGACGACCGGGAGTTCGGCCGGCTTCGGCGCCCTCGTCGCGCTCCTCGCGGCGGGCGCGGCCGCCCTACTCGCGCGGCGCGACTGACACAGCCCGTCCCGCTTCCGTCGCTCGTTTTTTCGCTGACGCGGGTTCGGCGAGTAGCTTGAAGGGATAGCCGGACGCAGGTCGGGACATGACGTACACGAAAGCACACGCCAGCGACGCAGAGTCGGTCCTGCCCGACGACGTGAAGGGCGAGATGTGGATGATGCGCGACGTCCTCAACACGGAGAGCCTCGGTTTCACCGTCCTCGCCCTCGAGAAGAACGAGGAGACGATGAGCCACGACCACATCGAGGAGGACCGCGAGGAAATCTACTACGTCGTCGAGGGCGGCGTCGACGTCGACCTCGGCGACCGCACCGTCTCCCTCGAGGAGGACGAAGCCGTCCGCATCAGCCCCGACGAGGAGCGCCAGATTCTGAACCGCGACCACTTCTCGCAGCTCGTCCTCGTCAGCGCGCCCGTCTAGAGACGCGACGCCTTTTGGTGCGTGCCCGCCTATCGCGGGCATGGTCAGCAACCTCTCGCACGGTATCGAGGCGTTCACCTCGAACGTCTTTCTCGTTACCGGCGACCGGACCGTGCTCGTGGACGCGGGCGCGAACTACGACGTCGTGAGCGCGACTCGAGAGCACACCGAGACGCTCGACGCCGTCGTCCTCACGCACACACACGACGACCACGTCGAGAACGTCCCCGCGCTCCGCGAGGCGTTCGACGTGGAGACGTGGGGCTTCGACGCCGAACGCGAGCACGTCGACCACGAGATCGGGGACGGCGACTCCGTGAGACTCGGCGACCACTCCTACGAGGCGCTGCACACGCCCGGACACAAGGACGACCACCTCGTCTTCCACTCGCCGGCCGCGGGCGTCGGTTTCGTCGGCGACCTCGTCTTCGCGAACGGCGCGTTCGGCCGCACCGACCTCGCGGAGGGCGACGCCCGAAAACTCGTCGAGAGCATCGAGCGCCTGCAGAACGCCCTCGACGAGAGTATCGACGTCCTCCACACCGGCCACGGGCCGGCCATCGAGGCGCCGCTCGCGGGCGTCGAGTCCTCGCTGCGCGCGGCGCGCTTCAGCGCCTGACTACTCGGTCTTCAGGCCGTAGTAGCCCGGTTCCTCCTCGCTGGGCGGTTCGGCGACGACGAGGTCCTCGCTGTTGCGCATCACCCACGGAATCGCCCAGTCGAGCAGGACGTCCTCCGTCCCGGGTTCGAGCGCTTCGTCCGGGTCGAGGTCCTGCAGGAGGCGGGCGATTTCGTAGACGGTGTACATCTGGTCGGGCTCGAGCAGTTCCTCGGGGGCGTAGAAGTCACAGGGGTAGAGCGCGTCGAACTCTTCTTTCGGGCGCGGCATGGTCAGCGATGACGGCGCCGCCCCTCAAAAACGACTCGCCTCCCGAAACGACAGCCGAACTGGACAGTGGGTTTTCACGACGGGCGCGAGAAACCTTCCGTCATGTCTGCAGGGGACCGCACGCACACAGGGGAGGAAAGCGACGGGGAGGACTTGCTGTCGGTCGTCCGGGAGTTCGACGCGTCGTCACTCCGTACCTGCTGGACGTTCGACCCGGACACCCACCAGCGCCGTTACGTCCGCGCGGACGTCCCGCTCTCGGCCATTGACGTCGAGGGCTTCCTCCACAACGAACGCTACGGCTTCGTGACGCGCGACATCTACGACTCGCTCCACCCCGCGTCCTACCACTACACCGTCCGCGGGTTCGACGGTGTCGAGGTGTTCCGGTGTTTCTTCGAGGGGGCGCAGGTCGGCGTCCTCTGTAGTTTCGACGCCGACGAGCCGCGCGACTACGGCCGGCTCGACGCAATGCTCCGCGAGTTCGCCGGCGGCGACCCCGGACGGCTTGCGCCCGACTGAGAACAGCAGTACTACACTCGGAAGACCGGTTCGCGGGACGCGACACTGGACTCCTCGATGGTCTCTTCGATGAGTGCGACGGTCTTCCGGATCGAGTACTCCCCCTGGAGGTCCAACGCGACGCCGACGCCCTGAGACCCGTCGATCGGGACGGCGATATCGAGTAGGTCGTCGTAGATACGGACGGTCGCGTGTAGTTGCTCTTCCTGTCGTTGCTCGTGGGCCCCATACCCGATGGCTTCCAGTTGCATATCACGGACGATTTCGTCGACTTGGCCTGGCTCGTACTTCTCCTCGGCCCAGTCGCTTCGATACACGTGCCCGACTCGTTCTCCCGTGTAATAGCTCACGCCGACGAGTGGCTCTTCCCCAACTGCCTCGCAGATCCCCTCTCTGACTTCCTCAGCCAACTCTTCCATGGTGCCATCTAACGTAACACACAGTAAGTATATGCTGGCCAACCTGTTGTTCGGCACGTCTCGCGTCCGATCGGGTACCGGTGCTGTCGTCGGCGTAATCGTCGGTAAGGTGGCTCTACCGAACGTTCACGGTCAATGCGTCGTTCCGTCGTCAATAGGGGTACGACCCGGCAGTCGCGAGACGCCCGTCTCCTCGGGGCGGTGCGCGAAAGAAAATACGGTGGGTCGCTACGACGCGGTGCCCGCTCGTTTTTCCGCGGTCTCTCCGAAACCGCGTTACTCGAACCGGCTGACGGCTTCCTCGTAGCGGTCGGCGGGCGTCTCCCAGTCGACGACGTCGAAGAAGGCGTCGATGAAGTCGCCGCGGGCGGGACCGTAGTCGTAGTAGTAGGAGTGCTCCCAGACGTCGAGCGCGAGGATGGGCTGTGCGCCCCAGAGCGCGCCCTGGTCGTGCTTGTCCACGACGAGGTTGCGGAGCTGGTTGCTGTGGGTGTCGTAGACGAGGAGCGCCCAGCCGCCGGCGGCCTTCGCGGCGGCCTCGAACTCGCCCTTCCAGGCGTCGTAGCTGCCGAAGTCCTCCTGGATGGCCGCGGCGAGCGCGCCGGCGGGCTCGTCGCCGCCGTTCGGCCCCATGCACTCCCAGAAGAGGGAGTGCAGGACGTGCCCGGAGCCGTTGTGCGTGACGTTACGGATGGCGCCCGGCGAGGAGCCGAAGTCGCCCTCCTCGCGGTTCTCCGCGAGGGTCTCCTCGGCGGAGTTCCAGCCGTTCACGTAGCCCTGGTGGTGCGTGTCGTGGTGCCACGTCATCACCTGTTCGCTGATGGACGGTTCGAGCGCGTCGTAGTCGTACGGAAGCGGCGGGAGTTCGTAGTCGCTCATGGTAGATTCCTCCGGATATTGCTGTGCTCGGACACGTGTTAAAGCTTGAGGCGTGGTTGGTGCTCAGTCACACACAGGGGTTTAGGTCGCGGCCCGCGAACCCGAATGCCGTGTCGTACGCCGCCGCGTTCGTCGACCTCGACGGGACCGTCTGGCGCGGCCGGGAGGCAATCCCGGGCGCCGCTCGTGGCCTGCACGCCCTCCGCGAGGCTGGCGTGCCGGTCGTTTTCCTCACGAACAACACGGGCGTCCGCCGGGACGAAATCGCCGCGCGCCTCGACGGTATCGGGCTCGACTACGACGGCGAGCCCGTCGTGACGGCGTCGTGGGCGAGCGCCGCCTACCTCGCCGAGCATCGTCCGGACGCCGACGTCCACGTGATGGGGCAGGACACCGTCGAGGCGGAACTGGAAGCCGCGGGGCTCACCGTCACCGCGGAGGGGCCCGCGGACGTCGTGGTCGTGGGCTACGACGAGCGCGTGAGTTTCGCGCGCCTCACCGCGGCGCTCCGCGCGTTCGAACCGGGGACGGTGTTCGTCGCGACGAACCGCGACCGCGTCACGCCCGAGGAGGGCGGGCCGGTCCCAGGCGCGAACGCATTCGTCAGCGCCGTCGAGGGGATGATCGAGCAGGACCCCGTGGTCGTCGGGAAGCCCGAGACGCGGATGGCGGAGCTCGCCGCGAGCCGGGTCGGCCCCGACGTCGACGTTCACGACTGCCTGATGGTCGGCGACAACCTGGAGACGGACATCCTGATGGGCGAGCGCGCGGGTATGGACACTGCGCTCGTGCTCTCCGGGGTCTCCTCGCGCGAGGACGTCGCGGCCTCCGACGTCGAGCCGACGCACGTCATTGAGGACCTCGGCGACGTCGACTCCCTCCTCTGAGGCGCGCACGCGAAACGCGAGGCGTCACTCCCCGCCGTCCGCCGGGTCGCCGTCGACGACAGGCACGCGGACGACGACTTCGGTGCCGGGGTCGAGGTCGTGGAAGGAGACGGTACCCCCGGCGGCCTGTGTCCCCCAGCGGACCAGCCAGAGGCCGAGACCGTTGCCGTGGACGAGCGGCGTCTCACGACTCGCCTCGAAGGTGAGGCGCTCGGTCGCGGGGATGCCGGGGCCGTCGTCGCGGACGCGGACGGTGACCCAGTCGTCGTCGGCCTCCGCGGCGACCGAGACGTGCGGGGTCGGCTTTGGGTTGTGCTCGGCGGCGTTCTCGACGAGGTTCGCGACGACGGACTCAAGCGACCACGGGACGGCAACGCACGGGTCGGGGAGTGTCTCGGCGACGACTTCGGCGTCCGGGTAGGCGTCGCGGACGGCGGAGACGGCGTCCACGATGACGCGGCGGGCGGAGACGACGTGCTGGTCGGTGGTGGGGTCGGTGAGCGTCTCGACCTCGCGGGCGTTCTCCGCAATGTCGGTGAGGTCGCTCGCGCTCCGGGAGATGGCTTCCGCGTAGCGCACGAGGTCGGCGCGGTCGGACGGTGCGGCGCTCGCAATCATGTCGGCGTAGCCGGCGACGACGTTCATCTCGTTGCGGAGGTTGTGCCGGAGGACGCGGTTCAGCACTTCGAGGCGCTGGAGGTGGAGGCGGCGCTCGGTGACGTCGCGGAGGACGAGGACGGTGCCGATGAGTCGGCCGTGTGAATCCTCGAGGTCGCTCGCGTTCAGGTCGAAGAAGCGCGGCGACCCGTCGACCGGCAGTTCGACGGTGGTCGCGCCGCTCCCGTCGGGTCTGTGTGGGAGGAGCGTGGTGACGGGAGTGCCACGAAGCGCGGTGACGGATGCGCCGAAGAGCCCCGTCGCGGCCTCGTTGACGTCGGTGACACAGCCGCGGACGTCGGTGATGATGACCGCGTCGTGCATGTGTTCGACGACGTGTTCGCGCGCGACGGAGGCGGGGACGGGGCGAACGTCGAGGAGGTCGAGGTAGGCGAGCGAGGCGGCGCAGGCGATGCCGGCGCCGACGAACGCGATGGGTGTGATGTCGAGGGCGGCGCCGCGGACGGCCAGCCACGCGCTCACGACGTTCCCGAGGAGGGGCATCGCGGCGCCGACGACGAGCACGCTCGCCTGCACGCGGTAGAGGCGCGGGAGCGCGAGCGCGGTCCGGACGAGGACGGCGGCGCCGAGCGCCATGAGGAGGTAGCTGTAGCCGAGCGCGACCCAGTAGCCGACGCCCCAATCGAGGTCGAGGACGGTGAGGACGCCGAGAGGGGCGACGGCCGGTGCCGTCCACATGAGGCCGTGGAGCGGGTTCGTCCAGACGGCGACGTACGCGAGTGCGGGGACGACGCTGGCGACGGCGACGGTACCGGGGGTGACGTAGCGGTCGCGGCCGGTGTAGGTGAGCGCGAAACAGAGCCACGCGACGGGGCCGGCGAGGACGCCGAGCCATTCGAGGCGCGCCCAGAGGAGTTTGGTCGGGAGGTCGACGGCGAGCAGCTCGAAGAGGTAGCCGAGCGCCCACCAGCCGTTCGCGACGGTGAGCGCGCAGAGCGAGAGCGACCCGGCGGCGGGCCGGCGACACCACGCGTAGACGGCGACGGCGGCATCGACGAGCGCTGCGACGACGAGCCCCCCGAGGAAGAGCGCGGTGAGGACGTTCATCCGGGCCCCGCCGGCCGTCTCGCCTCGGCACGATATCGGACCGTTCGGCGTTCCCCCATCATAGCCTTTGATACTGAACCGGTCGCCAAAAACGTATCCTAAGACTATAATGTAAACAACATTAGGTACGCGGGGACGACGCCGGCGGCCATGACGAGCCCTTCGGCGTCTCGGAGCGTGCAGAGGTGTTCGGTTGGGCGCGCCGGGACGGCGAGCGAGCGGGTGAGCCACGCGGAGACGCAGAGCGCGGGCGCGAGGCCGACGGCGACGAACGCGGGGACGATGCCCATCACGACCGCGGCGACGGCGAGGACGCCCGAGAGCGCGTCAACGCCGTAGAGGACGTAGCGCGTCGCCGTCGCGCCGATGACGGTCGGGAGCGTGACGACGCCCGCCGCCCGGTCGCCCGCGACGTCGCGGACGTTGTGCACCTCGACGGAGCCGACGCTCCGCAGGAAGTACCACGCGGCGGCGACGCCGACGGCCGGCGAGCGGAGCGGACGCCCGGACGCGACGGCGGCCGGGAGGAGCGCAACGGGGAGCGCCCACGCGAGCGCAACGACGAACGTGTTCACCACGAAGACGTCCTTCAGGCGCGTCGGGCCCGGCCCCGGAATTACGGGGAGGCTGTAGGCGACGCCGACGGCGGCCGGGAAGAGTGTCAGCGCCGCCCCCGGGAGGCCGCCGCGCCAAATCGCGAGGGCGACGCCGACAACGTATGCGACCCCCGAGAGGGCGGCGTAGGGACGCAGGTGCGCGCCGACGAACGCCGCGCGCTCCGGGTAGGTGACGGCGTCCGCCGCGACGTCGCTGGCCTTGTCGAGGTTGTAAACGCCCACGGTGGCGAGGAAGGCGACCGGGAGTGCGGCGTTCGGCTGGACGCCGAGGAGCGCACACGCCGCGTACGCCTCCGCCGCCGCGGACAGGCCGAGGAACAGCGAGCTATGCACCACGAACGCGGAGAGGCGCTGGGGGGCACCCATAGCGGTGCCACGGTCGGTATCGGCAAAGTAGAATCTCGAGAATCCCGAGAGGTCGCTAGTCGTCGCCGCGCGCTGCCTCGAACGCCGCGATGGCCGCCTCCCGGCGCTCCCCATGGTCGACGATTGGGTCGGGGTAGTCGGGGGCGTGCTCGTCGCGTTCCGCGGTATCGAGCGACGGCCACTCGTGAATGACGTCCGCGGGCACGTCGCGCAACTCGGGGACGTACTCGCGGACGTACTCGGCGTCCGGGTCGTACTTCTCGCCCTGCGTCTGCGGGTTGAAGACTCGGAAGTAGGGCTGGGCGTCCGTCCCCGTGGAGGCCGCCCACTGCCACCCGCCGTTGTCGTTCGCGGTGTCGTGGTCGACGAGGTATTCGCGGAAGTGTCGGTAGCCGACGCGCCAGTCCGTGAGCAGGTCCTTCGTGAGGAAGGACGCCACGACCATCCGCACGCGGTTGTGGACGTAACCCTCCGCGCGCAGTTGGCGCATCCCCGCGTCGACGATGGGGTAGCCGGTCTCGCCGCGTTTCCACGCGCGAATCTCTTCGGCGTCGTTGCGCCACGGGATGGCGTTCTCGTAGTCGCTGTAGTTCGTCGTCACCACCTCGGGGTTGAAGTAGAGGACCTGGGTGTAGAACTCGCGCCACGCGAGCTGGCTCTGGAACTCCCGAACGCTCTCGCGTTCGTCCTCGCCGTCCGCTTCGTGCATCGCCGCCGCCGTCATCTCGTAGGCCTCTCGGACGCCGAGCGTCCCGAAGTGGAAGTCCTGGGCGGCGTGCGACGTCGCGTCCATCGCGGGGTACTCGCGGGCCTCCGCGTACCGGAAGACGTCGTCCTCGCAGAAGTCAGCGAAGCGCGCGACGGCGGCGTCGTGGCCCGCCTCGGGGAGGTCGATGTCCGGGTCCTCGAAGCCGAGGTCGGCGCTGTCGGGGAGCGGGTCGCCCGAGACGGCCGTGAGCGCGTCGCCGGCGGGTGGCTCCGCGGGGTCGTCCTTCTCGCGGTCCCGCCACTTCTTCCAGAAGTAGGTGTAGACCTTGTAGGGGTCGCCGGCGTTCGTCCGAATCGCGCCGGGTTCGTGCAGCACCGCGTCGTGGTACTGGTGGGTCGCGACACCTTCCGCGGAGAGCGCGTCCGCGACCACTTCGTCGCGCTCCTGTGCGAGCCCGGAGTAGTCGGCGTTCCAGTGGACCGCGTCGGCGTCGTACTCGTGTGCGACGTCCGGGAGAACGCCCGAGGGGTCGCCGCGTCTGACGAGGAGGTCGCTCCCGCGCTCGCGGTAGGCGGCGCGCAACTCGGCGAGCGCATCACGCATGAACGCGACGCGGCGGTCGCTCGCGTACTGGAGGACGTCGTCGTCGAAGACGAACACCGACACGACGCCGTCGTCGCCGCTCGCGGCGTCGGCGGCCGCGGCGAGGCCACGGTTGTCGTGGAGGCGGAGGTCGCGCCGGTGCCAGAACACCTGCATGGCCGGGGCGTCGCGTGCGCGGCGGATAACGCTTCGGCCTGCGGCGCGGGACCGCAGAACGGGGCGGGCCTACGGCGCCTCGTAGGTGTTCGGCGTGCCGGTGATGCGGACGGACTGCCCGTCGACGAAGGAAGCCGCGTCGCTGGCGAGGAAGCGCACGAGGTCCGCGACTTCCGCGGGCGTCCCCCACGTCCGGTCGGCGTTCGCGCGCTCGATCTCCTCATCAAGGCCGAAGCCCTCACGGAGTTTCTCGGTAGCGATGAAGCCGGGGGAGACGGCGTTGACGCGGACGTCGTTCTCCGCCCACTCACGGGCGAGCGAGCGAGTGAACGCGATGACGCCGGCCTTCGCGGCGCTGTAGGCGCTCATGTTCTCGACGCCGTACTCGCCGGCCATGCTCGCGACGTTCACGATGGCGCTCGGCGAACCCGACTGGAGGGCGTCCGCGAACGCCGTGGAGACGTTATATACACCAGTGAGGTTGACGTCAACGACGCCGTCCCACGTCTCGGGGTCGACTTCGTCGGTGGGCGCCATGCCGGCGCCGCCGCCCGCGTTGTTGACGAGGACGTCGACGCCGCCGAAGGCGTCCACGGTGGCGTCCGCGAGCGCCGCGACGTCGTCGCGGTCCGTGACGTCCGCTTCGACGGGTTCGACAGTACCCGGGAGGTCGGCGAGTTCGTCGGCGACGGACTCGACGTCGTCGAGGGTGCGCGAGCAGATGACGACATCCGCGCCGTCGGCGGCGAACACCTCGGCGATGGCGCGCCCGATACCCGAGGAGGCGCCGGTGACGACGGCCGTCTTGCCTTCGAGGCTACTCCGCGACCGCACCGCGTCCGTGGTCTCGGTCATACCCGACCGAAGCGCCGTCGTGCGGATAAGCGGCGAGGCCGCGGAGAGGGTCGCGCCCTCTCAGTCGAGGGCGTCCAGCCAGTCGGTGTCGCGATAGCCGTCCAGCACCTCGTAGGTCTCGTCGCGTCGGCGCTCGAGCCACGAGAGGAGGCGCGCAGCCCACCGGAGTTTGTGGCGTTTCGTCTCGCTCGGGGCGTTCGTGAAGTCCCAGCCAGCGAAGACGAGTGACTCGGCGCCGACGTGGTCGGCGAGGAACGCCGCGCGGTCGCCGTCCGTGAACCCGCCGAAGTTGTGGACGCCGTCCACGGGCCGGGCTTGCGTCGTCCCGAGGACGTGGTCGTCGTCGAACTCGGGTATCCAGTCGGCGACGAGGTCGCGGTTGTCGCCGTGGGCGTGCGCGGCGACCGGCGTCCCCTCGCGGGTGAGCGCGCGACTCGTCCCGGGGTTCTTGTCGAGGTCGGTGACGTGGACGTCGACGGCGATGCCGTGCTCGCGGCAGACGTCGGCGGCGGTGGAGGCGGCGAAGACGCGGTCGGCCCGCTCGACGTCCGCGAGCTCGTCGGCGAGACACGGCGCGGCGCCGACGACGGCGACCGTCTGACCGGTGGCGTCGAGGCGCGAGACGTCGAAGTCGCTGACGAGCGTTGCCAACTCCTCACGGGCCGCCTCGTCGCCCGCGCGGTCGTAGCCGAAATCGCGGAGGACGGCCTCGTAGGCCGGCTCCCACTCGGGAAACTGCACTATCGGCTCACCAGTCTGGCTGCAGGAAAAATCCGGAACCTGGTGGTTCGAGCCGAGTCCCCGCAGTTGTAGTGTACCCCTACCGATGCGGGGTCTCGGCCTCCAACCCGGATTTGCGCTGCTTTCGGCATAAGCTTTCCCGTTAGCGGAGACTGGAGCGAATTTCGCCGGCGACACCCGCGAGCGCTTTCGAGGCGCGGGTAATGCGGTCGGCGAACACTTCGAGGTCGGAGACGGTGCCGGCGATAAAGAGGTCTTCACCGCCCGTACAGACGACGCCGGTGTCCGCCGCGACGTCGACGAGCGTCTGTCGCCTGTCAGCCGGCGCGTGGACCTCGTAGGCGCGCGCGACGCTCGCCTCGGCGGCCGCGCGGTCGCCGTTCAGACGGTCGATGTGTCGCTCGGCCTCCTTCGGGGTAGTGACGTCGAGTTCCTCGACGGCACGGTCGCGGTGGCGCTCACGGCCGAACTCGTGGCCGATGAGGGCGGCGTCACGCGTCTCGGCGACGTCGTGCGTCCGGACGACGTGCGCGCCGCGCTCGACGGCCATCGCGGTGGCAGCGAGCGAGACGGGGAGCGCCTCCTCGGTGGAGCGGCCGGCGACGTCGCGCAGGAAGTTCTTCCGGTTGATGGAGACGAGAATCGGCTGGCCATATCCTCTGAACTCGCGGAGACGGCGGAAGGTCTCGCGGTCGTCCTCGAGGGCCTTCTCCTCGGACCACCCGCCGAAGGCGGGGTCGACGATGGTCTTCTCGGTGAAGCCGTTGCGCGAGAGGGCGTCGTAGATGTCGTCGACGTCCTCGATGGCGCCGGGGCGTTCGAGGTCCGGCGGGGACGCCATCTTCACGACGGCGGCGTCGTGGGCCGAACAGACTTCGGGCATCTCGGGGTCGGCGAACCCGCAGATGTCGTTCACCATGTCGAAGCCGGCCTCGAGGGCGGCGTCGGCGACTTCGGCGTAGCGCGTCTCGATGCTGAAGACGGCGTTGCCGTCGACGCGCTCGATGGTCTCGAGGGCGGTGTCGAGCCGGTCGAGTTCCTGCTCGGCGCTGAGGACCTCGAAGCGCTTGTTCGCGGATTCGAGGCCGATGTCGACGATGTCCGCGCCCTCGCCGATGAGTTCCTCGTCGACGTAGGCGGCGGCCTCGTCGGGGTCGTCGAAGACGCTCGGCGAGTAGGGCGACTCCTTCGAGACGTTCAACACCCCCATGATTCGCGGGGGGTGGTCGTCGCCGATTTGCAGGCCGGCGGCGTCCACGGTGTGCATATCCGAGTGGGGGAGGGCCATCGCAATAGAACCCGCGGTCCGGACCCGTCAGAGGAGGGTGCCGGCGACGGCGACGAGGACGCTGAGGAGGAAGGTGACGGCGGCGAGCGCGAGCGACGCGGCGCCGAGGGCGATGACGGCGTAGATGACGTAGACGATGGCGCGACTCGGAACAGCGGTGGCGCTGTCGTCGTCCGTTCGACCGCGCTCGAGCGTGACGGATGGGGGGACAGTCGACATAGTATGATTGACAGGGTAGAGCGGAATAAAGTCGACGGCCGTCGCGGCGTGACGCGCGGCTTTTACTCGTGCGGCGGCTAACCGGACGCAATGGGAGACAGTGCGCCCGCCGTCGCCGTCGTGGACGCGAAGACGTCCGGGAACGTCGGCACGATTGCCCGCGCGATGAAGAACTTCGGCTTCAGCGACCTCTACCTCGTCGACCCCCCGGACCTCTCCCGGGAGTCCGAGGCCTACGGCTTCGCCGGCCAAGCCCGCGAGGACATCCTCCCCGAGGCCGAAGAAGTCGAGTTCGACTACCTCGTCGAGAACTTCCACACCGTCGGCTTCACCGCCATCACGAACGAGGACGCGACGAAGCACGTCCGCTTCCCGTTCCGCACGCCCGCCGAGCTCGCCGAGAGCCTCGCGGACGTCGAGGCCCCGACCTGCCTCATCTTCGGGCGCGAGCGCGTCGGCCTGCACAACAGCGAGATGGAGCGTCTCGACGAAATCTGCTCCATCCCCGCGAGCGCCGACTACCCCGTCCTCAACCTCGGGCAGGCCGCGACCGTCGCGCTCTACGAACTCCGGACGCTCACCGTCGACGAGACCCAGCTGCCCGACGTCGCCGTCCACCGTGCGAAGGAGGAGGAAATCGAGGCGTTCTACGACCACTTCGAGGACTTCCTCGAACTCGTCGACTACCCGGAGGAAAAGCAGGCGAAGACCGGCCGGATGGTTCGGCGCATTCTCGGGCGCGCGCACCCGACCGGTCGCGAGGTCAACACCCTCCACGGCATCCTGCGCCGCGCCCGCTGGCACATCGAGGGGAACGGCCGGAAGGACTCCGTCGAGGACGAAGACTACAGCAAGTAACCCGGGTTTCTCTCACTCCGCCCCGCTGCGCTCGCGGTAGAGCGCGAGCGCCGCCCAGACGAGCAGCGAGACGCCGAGCGCGTACGCCGCGAGTTTCGGGATGGTGAGCGGGTCGGCGACCTGCGTCGTCCCAGCGACCCGCACGAGCACGTAGCCGTCCTCGGTGTCGACGAGCGTCGCCCCGACCCGTTCGCGACTCGTCGTGTCGCCCGCCAGCGCGTCCCGAACGGGTGTCGGGGCGTCCGCGGGCGCGACGGCGAGCGCGGCGGCGACGTCGCGCGGCGAGACGCGCGTCGCGTTCACGTGGAACGTCCCGTCCGCGACGCGCGCGTCGACGCGGTAGTACTGGTCGCCGGCGTCGTCCGCGAGGAAGCGGTAGTCGGTGAGTCGCTCGACCTCCGGCGGGACGTCGCCGACCGGCCGCGAGACCGACTCGTTGGCGGCCTGCCGCGTCACCTCGACTTGGGCGTCGACGCCGTAGGAGACAGCGGAAAGGTGGTACAGCGACTCGACGGCCTCGCCGTCCTCGAGGGTGACCGGCGTCGTCTCGTAGGTGTACTGGGTGTCGAGGCCGGGCGGATCGCCGACGACGGGCTGTGTGAGAATCGCGAGGCCGACGAGAAGAGCGAGGAGCGTGCGCGTGGAGACCATACTCGTGTGTGGGGCCGCCGTCCCGATAAGCCCTCCCGGATTCGGTCAGTCGGACGTCTCGGAGTAGTCGTGGCGGCCGCGCTTCTGCACGGTGTGCTCACGGCGCATGAGTCGCACGTACGCGAGGCGGGCACGTGCACGAGCGACTGCCAACTGGTCGTCGAAGCGGTGGCGTTCGACGACGGCGAACCCGGCGAAGACGGCGAGGAAGCCGACGAGCGCGCGCGCGCCGATCATGTCGCCGAGGAGCGCGACGCTCATCACGGTGGCGACGACGGGCTCGAGGTAGCTGATGAGGTGGACGGTGCTCGGGCCGGTGCGGTCGAGCAGTTCGAAGTAGATGAAGAACGCGACGACGCCCGAGACGATGGTGAGGTAGGCGAGCGACGCAATGGCGTTCGGCGTCCAGTGAATGGCGGCGACGGACTCGCCGCGGAGGGCGGCCCCCGCGAAGAGGACGCCCGCGCCGAGGAGCATCGTCCACGCCTGCATCGAGCGCAGCGGGAGCGTCGTGCGGAGGGGGCGCGTGAGGACGCCGCCGAGCGCGAACGCGACGGCGCCACCGAAGATGAGGAGGACGGGAATGAGGGACGCGACGCCGAAGCCGCCGCTGCTGGGCGCGGCGATGACAGCGACGCCGAGGATGCCGAGCGCGAACCCGACGAGTTCGACGGGTCCGACGGACTCGTCGGGCAGGAGGACGCTCGCGAAGACGGCGGTGAGCACGGGCGCGGTGGAGACGACGACGGCGGCGACGGCGCCGGAGACGTTCAGTTCGCCGAGATAGAGGAGGGCGTGGTAGAGCGCGATGACGAAGACGCCGCTGACGCCGACGCTCAGCCACTCGGCTCTGGTTCTGGGGATCCACCGGTCAGTCGTGAGGACGGCGTAGAGGAGGACGATGCCGCCGGCGACCGCGTAGCGAATGCCCGCGAAGAGGAGGGGCGGGAAGGCGTGCAGCCCCGTCTCGATGGCGACGAATGACGTCCCCCAGAACGCCGCGAGCGCCACGAACATCGCGGCGGTGCCGCGCGGAGTGCGAAGGGTATCTGTGAGAGACATCGGTCTGTCTCACTCTACTGTGCGCGCCGTGTTAAACTTGTCTACAAGGTTCGACTGTATTTCCAGAGTAATCTCTAACTCCATGCACGATTATGAGCGACAAGACGTGTCACGGCTGTCGGTGGCGGGACGAGTCGGCCGCGCGGCGGCGTCGCAGGCGGGTGGCGTACTGCGCGGCGAGGAGCGACGGCGAACGGCGGTGGCTTCGGTGGAGTATTTAGGTCAGCCGCGCGAACGCCGAAACATGGACGACCGGGACGTACGCCTCCTGAAAGCTATTTCCGACCTCGGCACTGGGAGCCCCGAGCGACTGCACGAGGAGACGGACATCCCCGTCTCCACCATCCACTATCGGCTGAACAACCTCCGCGAGCAGGGTGTCATCGAGAACGAACTCTACGACCTCGACTTGGACGAACTCGGCCTCGGCGTCACCGTCGTCCTCGAAGTCTATACGACCTACAGCGGGAGTTATCGGGGCGTGGCCGCCGAGCTCGAGGAGATCGAGGGCGTCACCCAGGTGTTCTTCACGATGGGCGAGTACGACTTCATGGTCGTCGCGCGCCTGCCCGACTCGGACGCCGTCGAGCGCCTCATCACCGACTTCGAGGCCATCGACGAGGTCGACCGGACGAACTCGACGTTCGTCACCTCCCGCACGAAGGACGTCACGCGTCCCCTCCAGACCTACTCGCTCGACACCCTCCTGGAGGAACTCGTCGACCAGCCGCCCGAATAGATTTTTTTCACCTAGTCTTGGGGTGATTTTAATAACGGCGACGTGATAGGTTCACGCCCGATGTGGCATCTCGGTCCCCAAGCAGACGCCGGCCTCTGGTTCGCAGTCGAGTCTCCGACGAGCAACACCCTCCACAGCGTCGTCTCCACCACCGACGGGCCCTACGCCGTTGGCGGGAGCGGCACCCTGATACGTCGCCAATCTGACGGCGACTGGATTACCGTCTTCGACGACGGCCCCGCGACCCGCGACAACAAACTCCTCGACGCAGCCGTCACCGACGACGGCGAGCGCGTCTGGTTCGCGGGCTCTTCGGGTTCGCTCGGCTACTACGACCTCACGACCGGCACGAAACACGACTACAGCGCACCGCGCGGCAAGACATCGACGTGGGAAGCCATCGCCGTCGGCGGGAAGGCCGGCAGCGAGAAGCTCCTCGTCGCCAACGGCAGTGGCGAAGTCCTCGTCGGCTTCGTCGACGGCCGCTGCCCCCAGTGGGGGCCCGTCGAGAAACCGGGCGGCGGCGAATCCGGCGGCTCCGGCGCGTCCATCAGCTCGCTCGCCGTCGGCCCCACGGGCGACGGCTACGCCGTCAACACCAGCGGGAGCATCTTCCGCACCGCTTCGGGCGGATGGACGAAAATCGGCATCGAGAACGCCAAAGGCACCTTCCGCGACGTCTACGTCGACAGCGACGAAATCCTCGTCGCCGCCAGCAAGCGCTTCTACAAGTACGAGCCGAAATGTGAGAACTGGACGCCGCTCGGCGTCTCCGACACCGCCATCAACGACATCGATCGAAACGGCGACGTCCTCGTCGCCGTCGGCGACGACGGGACCATTCTCCGCCGCGAGAACAAGGAGTGGCACGAGCGCTGGACGCTCACCTCCACCGACCTCCTCTCGGTCGCCGTCGGCGACGGCCCCGAAGTCGCCGTCGGCAACGGCGGGCGCATCGTCGAGCGGAGCAACGACTCGATGGACAGGCTCCCCGCCTCCGAGCAGGACGGCGCGTCGTCCGGCGGCAGCACGGGCGGCTCGTCCGGTGGCACGAGTGACTCCTCGGGTAGTACGAGTGGGTCGACCAGCGGATCGACCGCATAACGAGACGACGGTCGCCCGAAGTCGCGAATAGTCGAGCGCGCCTACGCGCGCTTCTGGATCTCCTCGCGGAGAATCTGGCTGACGAGGTCGCCCTCGGCCTTCCCGCGGAGCGCGCCCATCGCCTCGCCCATCAGGCCGGAGAAGGCACCCATGCCCTCCTCCTCGACCTGTTCCTCGTTGCGCTCGACGACCTCGACGACGGCCTCGCGAACGACGTCCTCGTCCGCGGAGCCGAGCCCCGCTTCCTCGGCGGCCTCCGCAGCTGTCCGGTCGGGCTCCTCCGCGAGCGCTTCGAGCAGTTCGGGGACGCCCTCCTGGGTGATTTCGTCCTCGGCGATGAGGTCGAAGACGCCGTGGAAGTGTGCGTCCGTGAGGTTCTCGACGGGAACGTCGTCGCGGCGCAGGCTCGTCACCGTCGACTCGACGGTGCGCGCCGCGAGGTTCGGGTCCACGCCGCGCTCGACGGCGTCCTCGAAGAGCCGCCAGCGACGGCCGTAGGCCACCTGCTCGGCGACGTCCTCGTTCAGGTCGTACTCCTCCGTGTAGCGCTCGACCTTCTCCGTGAGGAGTTCCGGCGTCTCCACTGCCGAGGGGTCGGGCTCGACCGGCGGCACGTCCGTCTCGGGGTACATCCGCGCCGCACCCGGGAGCGGGCGGAGGTACTCGGTCGTGCCGTCGTCGTGCGCGCCGCGCGTCTCCTCGGGGACGCCCTCGATGGCGGTGCGCGCGCGGTCCGCGGCGGCCTCGGTCGCACCGCGCGCGACGTCCGCGTCCGCGGCGACCATCGCGACGGCGTCCTCGGGGCCCGCGCCGACGGCCTCGCGGAGCGCCTCGACTTCGTCCTCCGTGACGCCGTACGCGGGCAGTTCGTCCGTGTGGAAGATGCCGCCCGCGCCGTGGCGCTTCGCGTGGTCGGAGAGCTCCGTGCCGAGCCGACGGTCCGGCTGGAGCTCCCTCCCAACGAGCCCGTCGAAGCCGTAGAGCGGCACCGCGAACACGAGGCCGTCAGCGTCGAGCGCGCCCCGAACGACCGAGGACTCCGTCTCCGTGAAGACGTCCGTCACGTCCTGCACCTCGCCGACCTCGGCGTCGCGCGCCTCGAGCTCCTCCGCGACCTCGAGCAGGCGGACCTGGCGCTGGACCTCGTACCGCACGAGGTCGTCGATGTCGTCGAGGCTCTGGACGCCCTTCATCTCGACGCGCGCGCCGTCCGCGATGGAGACGTTCACGTCCTGGCGGATGGTGCCGAGCCCGCGCTTGACCTTCCCCGTCGAGCGCAGCAGCATGCCGATGCGCTCGGCGGCCTCGCGGGCCTGCTCGGGGCTCCGGATGTCCGGGTCCGTACCGATTTCGACGAGCGGAATCCCGAGGCGGTCGAGCGCGAACTTCGTGCCCGACTCCGTTTCCTCGACGCGCGCCGCGGACTCCTCCTCGAGCATGATGTCCTCGATGCCCACCGGCCCCTCGCTCGTCTCGATTTCGCCGTCCTGCGCGACGAGTGTCGAGCGCTGGAAGCCGCTCGTGTTCGAGCCGTCGATGACGACCTTCCGCATCACGTGCGCCTGGTCGAGCGCCGTCATGTCCATCAGGTTTGCCACCTCTAAGGCGACGTCGAGCGCCTCCTCGTCCAGCCGGTGGGGCGGTTCCTCGTCCTCCTCGACGAGACACGTCGTGTCGAAGGCGAGATACTCGAACTCGCGCTCGACCTGCGACTCCTCTAGGGCCGCCTCGTCGATCTCCCCGAGTTCGCTCTTCGTCGGGTGGAGATAGCGCGTGAACGTCCGGTCGTGTTCTTCGGGTTCGCGTCGCGTCGTCGGGCACGCACAGAAGAGTTTCGTCGCCGTGTCCAGCTGCTGGTGAATCTCCAGCCCGGCGACCAGCCCGAGTTCCTCGTAGTCGAAATCGCCGTCAGTCATTACCCGCCTCTTGTGCGAGGGAGGGTAAAAAACCGTTTAGTGCGAGGCCGATTCGGAGGCCCCGCGCTCGCCCGCGTCGTCACCAGACTCACCACGTCGCGCCGCGAGCGTCGCGCGCATCCGCTCGCCCGCCGTCTCGACGAGTGCGGCCGCGTGCTCGGCGTCGATGTCGAGCGCGACGGCGTCACCGCCGAGCAGGCCGCCGCTCCCCGCGGTGTCGACGACGACCGACGCGAGGTCCCAGCGGCGCTGGAAGAGCGACGCCCGCTCGATGAGCGTCTGCACGCGGTAGTGCGGGACGACGTGCGTTCGGCGCGTCCAGAAGCCCGCGCGGGTGAACGCGTGGTCGTCGTCCACCGCGACGCCGAGGTGGACCCACTTGTAGTGGGCGGCCACCGGCACGAGCGCGAAGAAGACGGCCGGCGCCCACCAGAACGGGTAGGAGACGACGGCGTAGTTCACGACGCCCGCGAGCGCGAGGAGGAGGCCGACGCCGATGGCGTACCGGCCGGCGTAGCGACGGCGCGCGCGCGTCGGCGCCGGCTCAAGCTCGGGGACGTCGAACGCCTCCAGTTCTCGGGCGAGGGCGAACACCTCCTCGCGGGCGGCGAGCGGCACCGCGGCCTCCGAGCCACCCGAGGGACCGGAGCCGGGCGCGTAGCCCGCCGTCTCGACGGTGAGCGACGCGTAGCCGAAGTATCGCTGGAGCGCCGTCTCACGCACCACAACCGTCTGGAGTTTCTCGAGGGGTATGGTGCCCGTGTAGCGCTCGCCGAGGCCGCGCTCGTAGCGCAAGTCGTCGCCCACGCGCGTCAGGCGGAAGTCGTAGTAGCGCGCGAACGTTCGGGCTGCGCTCGCCACCCAGAGCCCGAACACGAGTGCGACGACGCCGAGGACGCTCACTGCGGCGAGCGCCACGCGGTTCAGGTCGCCGAGGACGGGCGCGAGCACCGGCCAGATGAACGGTTGGGCGACGAACACCACGGAGACGAGGCGCGTGTCGAAGGAGAGCGCGCTCGCCAAGAGGAGGTGGCGCCTGTCGAGGACGAACACGTCTTCCTCGGCCTCGACGTCTGCCACCGCCGTCTCACCCTCGGCGGTCGCCGCGCCCTCCTCGGTCGTCTCGTCGGACTCGGCGCGCTCGGCGGCGCGCTTCAGGCGCCGAATCTCCGACTGGAGGCGCTCGGCTTCCGCGACGCTCACGCACTCCAACACGGCCTCGGTACTCCCGCCGCCCGCCGTCTCCACGTGGACGGTGGCGATGCCGAGCGCGCGCTGGACGATGTTCCGCGAGACGTCCACGTTCTGGACGCGACGGAGCGGAATCTCGCGCTCCCGGCGCGCGAACACGCCCGAAGAGACGTCAAGCGTGGAGTCGGTGAGCGCGTACTCGAAGCGCCGGTAGCGCGCCACCTCGTAGCCGACGAACGCGAGCAGGGCGACGGCCGCGATGGCGGCGACCTGCAGCGTACTGAGGAACGGCACCGCCGTCGTGCCCGCGAACACCGCGATGGCCAGCCCCCACGCGACGCCGGCGATGCGCGTCCCGACGCGGTAGACGACGGAGAGCGGGTGGAGTCTCATACGGCGTCCGTGGGTTCGCTCTCGATTGCGAGCGCGCGCAGGCGCTCCTGGAGGTCGCTCGCGCGCTCGGCGGCGAGGCCGGGAATGGCGACGTCCGCGCCCCGCGAGCCCGCGGTGTAGACGACGACTGTGCCGAGGCCGAGCACGCGCTCGAGGGGCCCGCGCTGGCTGTCGACGTGCTGGACCCGAACGTACGGAACGACCGTGCGGACGCGCGTGAAGACGCCGCGCTCGATGTAGAGGGTGTCCTCGCGCACCTCGAAGCGCCACGCCCGATAGCGGAGGCTCGCGTAGCCGACGCCGAGCACGAGCGCGACGCCGAAGACCCCGCTGGCCGCGAGGACCGGCGAGACGGGGACGGGGCCGACCCACGACAGAACGCCCGCGACGGCCCCGAGGACGGCCGCGCTGATGGCCGCACCCGCCGACCACAGCAGGAGCGCGCGCGGATGAAGCTCTTCCATACGTGCCCTCCGAGGTGAACCCGGAAAGAAGTAGGGTTGTTCGCGTCAGCGCTCGATACGCTTCAGGCCGTCGCCGAGTCCCGACTCGCCGCAGTCCGGGCAGGCGTAGTGCCAGCCGTCCGTCGTCGCGCGGCCCTCCGGGAAGACCGCGTCGCACGCGCGGCATCGGAGCCAGTCCCGTCCCTCCGTGCGTACGGCTTGCTGCATAGGAGTGAGTTCGGCGACCACCGGCATTATTCTACCTGTTTGCCCGGGAGCGTCCCCGTGACGGCAATTTGGGGACGGCGGCGGGACGCGGTGGGCTGGCGCTCGAACGTGGCGTGGAGCGACTGCGTTACTCCTCGTCGCCGAGGATGCCCCGGTGCGTCATCTTCTCCGGGTCGAGCACCTCGTCGGCCTCCTCCTCGGTGAGGTAGCCCTCGCCGACGGCGACTTCGCGGACGGTCTTGCCCTCCGCGATGGCCTTCTTCGCGACCTTGCTGGCCTTGTCGTAGCCGATGGCGGGGTTGAGCGCCGTCGCGAGCGCCATCGAGCGCTCGACCTGTTCTTCGCAGTACTCCTCGTTCGCCTCGAGTTTCGCGACGAACTTCTCGGCGAACACCTCGCTCCCGTTCGCGACGAGCGTCGCGGACTCGAGGAAGTCGAACGCGAGCACGGGCTTGTAGAGGTTCAGGTCGATTTGGCCCTCCGCGGCGCCCGCGGAGATGGCGGCGTCGTGCCCGACGACCTGCTTGTGAACCTGATTGACCGCCTCAGCGACGACCGGGTTGATCTTGCCGGGCATGATGGAGGACCCGGGCTGGTTCTCGGGCTGCTCGATTTCCCCGAGACCGTTGCGCGGCCCGGAGGCGAGCAGGCGCAGGTCGTTCGCGATTTTGTTGAGGCTCCCTGCGACCGTCCGGAGCGCGCCGTGGGCCTCGCTCATCGCGTCGTGGGCGGCCTGTGCCTCGAAGTGGTTGTCGGCCTCGCGGAACTGGATGCCCGTCTCCTCGCTGATGTACTCGGCGGCGAGTTCGGGGAACTCGGGGTGGGTGTTGAGGCCGGTGCCGACCGCCGTCCCGCCGAGCGCGAGTTCGCGGAGGTGGGCCTTCGTGTTCTCGACGCGCGCGAGCCCCTTCTCGACCTGTGTGCGGTAGCCGCCGAATTCCTGGCCGAGCCGGACGGGCGTCGCGTCCTGGAGGTGCGTGCGGCCCGTCTTGACGACGCCGTCGAACTCTTCTTCTTTCTCCTCGAGGGCTTCGACGAGCGTTTCGAGGCCGGGGACGACGTCCTTCTCCACGGCTTCCAGCGCGGCGACGTGCATCGCGGTCGGGATGACGTCGTTACTCGACTGCCCGAAGTTCACGTGGTCGTTCGGGTGGATCTCGCGCGTGCCCACGTCGCCGCCGTAAATCTCGGTCGCGCGGTTGCCGATGACCTCGTTGGCGTTCATGTTCGAGGACGTGCCCGAGCCGGTCTGGAAGACGTCGACGGGGAACTGGTCGTCGTGCTCGCCGGCGATGACCTCGTCGGCGGCCTGGACGATGGCGTCGGCCTTGTCTTCGGGAATCGTGCCGAGGTCGCGGTTCGCCTGCGCGGCGGCCTTCTTCACGACGCCGAGCGCGCGCACGAAGCGCGACTGGAAGGTGCGCCCGCTGATGGGGAAGTTCTCGACGGCGCGCTGGGTCTGTGCGCCCCAGTAGGCGTCGGCGGGAACTTCCATCTCCCCGAGGCTGTCGGACTCGATACGGTAGTGCTCCTCGTCGTCGCTCATGTGCGGGTGTCTCGCGGCGCCCCGCGTAAAACCCACCGGTCCAGACCCGCCCCGACTGGCAAGTTTGACAACCCCTCTCAGAGTTTACTCGGACTGTGATTAATAATAACTATTTAGTGTGCCAACGACTGAGGTACTCTTGGGAACAGTTGACCATGACTGACGACAACACTACGAAATCGGTTACACGGCGCGGATACTTGACTGCGGCGGGCGCGACTGGTGTCGCCGCCCTCGCCGGCTGTGCGGGTGGTGGCGGCGGTTCGAAGGAACTCGAAATCCTCCACGGCTGGAGCGGCGGCGACGGTGCGGCCGCCTTCGACAGCATGCTCAAGGGGTTCAAGGAGGCCTACCCCGACGTCACGGTGAACGACAAGGCCATCGGCGGCGGTGGGAACACCAGCCTCAACACGCGCATCAACACGCGTCTCGGTAACAACAACCCGCCGAGCTCGTGGGCCGAGTGGCCGGGCAAGAACCTCATTCAGTTCACCGACGCCGACCTCCTCGGCGACATCGAGGAGGACGTCTGGAGCAAGAACAACATGAAGGAGGCGTACCTGCAGGGCCCGAAGGATGCCGCCAAGCCCGCCGGTACGTACGTCGCCGTCCCGACGAACATCCACCGGATGAACAACCTCTTCTACAACCAGACGGTCATCGACGAGGCCGGCGTCGACGTCTCCTCGATCAAGACGCCGAGCGACCTCACCGCGGCGCTCCAGAAGGTCGAGGAGAACACGGACGCCATCGGGATGGCCCAGTCCAGTCAGTCCCCGTGGACGACGCTCCAGCTCTGGGCGTCCGTCTTCCTCGGGCAGTCCGGCTGGGAGGCCTACCAGGCGTTCATGGAGGGGAACGGCGACAAGGCGGCCATCGCGGACGCCTTCAAGACCATCAACGAGTACAGCGAGTACTTCAACAGCGACGCCGGCACCGTCGGCTGGCAGGAGGCCAACAACCTTCTCATCAACGGGAAGGCTGGCTTCTTCCACCAGGGCGACTGGGCGGCCGGCATGTACTCCGGCACCGAGAACTTCGCGTACAAGAGCGACTGGAACCACGCCGTCTTCCCCGGCACGGACGGCCACTACGCGATGAACATGGACTCGTGGGTCTACCCGTCCAACAACCCGTCCCCCGAGCAGACGAAGAAGTGGCTCACCTACGTCGGCACGAAGGACGCCCAGATTCGCTTCAACACGAAAAAGGGCTCCATTCCGCCGCGGTCGGACGTCCCGATGGACGAGTTCAGTGAGTTCCAGACGAACCAGTACAGCGACTTCCAGGACTCCTCGGCGCAGCCGCCGAGCGTCGCGCACGGCCTCGCGACGACGCCCGGTGTGCTCAGCTCCCTCAAGACCGCCATCAGCCAGAACTACTCCGGATACAGCGACTCGGCGGCAGAGAAGACCGCACAGGCATTCGTCGACGCGTTCAACAGCAACTAACGACCGATGCGTGGAAAGATAGCGACGTTCGTCCGGCGAGCACTCCGCCGGAAGCGAGTCCGCGCCGACGGCGGCGAGGTGGCGAGTGCCGACGCCACCCGCTCCGACGGGCTCCTGAGCGACGAGTTCACCTCCTCGCTCCCGTACTGGCTGCCACCGTTCATACTCATGGGGCTGGCAGTCTACGGGGCGATCCTCTGGAATCTCCTCCTGAGCTTCACGGACACCGCGGGGTTCCAGACGCCGAACTACGCGAACCTCGACCTCGAGATGTACACGCGGGCGTTCGGCGACCCCGTGTTCATGGGGGCGCTCCAGAACACGTTCGCGCTCCTCATCGCGTTCACCCTCCTCTGTCTCGTCGTCGGGCTGCTCGTCGCCGTCCTGGTCGACCAGGGCATCCGCTACGAGAACACCTTCCGGACCATCTACCTGCTGCCGATGGCGCTCTCGTTCGTGGTCACCGCCCAGTTCTGGCTGTGGATGTACAACAAGCAGAACGGGCTGGTGAACATCGTCCTCGGCGTCTTCGGCCTCGGGCCCTACGAGTGGATCGGCAACCCGTCGCTCGTCCTCGGCGCCGTCGTCTTCGCGCTCATCTGGCAGTTCAGCGGCTACGCGATGGTCGTCTACCTCGCGGGGCTGCGAGCCATCCCGACCGAGCAGTTCGAGGCGGCGCGCGTCGACGGCGCGACCACCCTCCGGATGTACTGGCGCGTCATCGTCCCCCAGCTGAAGGGGGCGACCATCTCCGCGTCGGTCGTCCTGATGGTGTTCGCCCTCAAGGCGTTCGACTTCCTCTACTCGCTCACCGGGAGCTACTACCCGCCGAAGGGGTCGGACATCCTCGCCACGATGATGGTTCGGCAGGCGTTCGTCGCGAACAACCGCGCCTACGCGGCTGCAATCGGTATCATGCTGTTCGCGCTGGCGCTCGTCATTATCGCACCGTACCTCCTCTACCAGTACCGCGCAGGTGAACTATGACTGACACACAGAACTCACTCGCTGGCAACAGTTGGCGTCGGACGGCGCTCTACGCCACCCTCGTCCTACTGGTGGTCTTCTACCTGATGCCCCTCTGGACGGGGCTGATGGCGTCCATCAAGGCTGACGTCCTTGCCACTGCACCGTTCCTCCCGCCGAGCGTCGGCGGGTTCACGACCATCCACTGGACGCGCGCCGCGAACGCGCTCGCGGGCGGGTTGGTGAACAGCCTTATCCTCGCCGTCCCCGCGACCATCCTCTCCGCGCTCCTCGGGAGCATGGCCGCCTACGGGCTGACGACGCTCGACTGGCGCTACCAGGTGCCCGTGCTCATGCTGTTCATCGCGGGTATCTTCATCCCGTACCAGGCCGTCCTCATTCCGCTCTCGAAGTTCTGGGCGTCCATCGTCCCGATCAGCGACCTCGTGGGTTACGTCGGCCTCGCGGGGTGGGTCGGTGACCTCATCGGCCTCATCATCACGCACGTCGCGTACGGCATCCCCATCTGTACGTTGCTCTTCCGCACCTACTACAAGGACTTCAACGACGAGATGGTGGAGGCCGCGCGCATCGACGGCGCGACGACGCACCGCATCTATCGGCGCATCATCCTGCCCCTCTCCGTGCCGATGTTCGCCGTGACGCTCATCTACCAGTTCACGCAGATTTGGAACGACCTCCTGTTCGCGCTCGTGCTCGTCGGACCGGGCGCCGGCGCACCCGTGACGGTGCCGCTCAGCCAACTCGGCGCGAGCCTCTCCGAGGTCGGCTTCGGCATCCGGATGGCCGGCGCGTTCGTCGCGGCGCTCCCGACCATCATCGTCTACGTCCTGTTCGGCGAACAGTTCGCGAAAGGGGTGGCTACCTAACACTATGGCTCGACTCGAACTAGACAACATCACGAAGCACTTCGACGACGACGGCCAGACTATCGTCGCCGTCGACGACGCCAGCATCGACATCGAGGACGGGGAATTCCTCGTGCTCGTCGGCCCGTCCGGTTGTGGGAAATCCACCACGCTCCGGATGATCGCCGGCCTCGAAACCATCACGGACGGCGAACTCCGCATCGGCGGCCGGCGCGTCAACGAGGCGAAGCCGCGCGACCGGGACATCGCGATGGTGTTCCAGTCCTACGCGCTCTACCCGCACATGACCGTCCGGGAGAACATGAGCTTCGGGCTTGAGGAGTCCACGGACCTCAGCGACGCGGAAATCTCCGAGCGCGTCGAGTCCGCGACGGAGACGATGGGCATCTCCGACCTCCTCGACCGCAAGCCCACAGAACTCTCCGGCGGCCAGCAACAGCGGGTCGCGCTCGGGCGTGCCATCGTCCGCGAACCCGAGGTCTTCCTCATGGACGAGCCGCTGTCGAACCTCGACGCGAAGCTCCGCGCGCAGATGCGCACGGAACTCCAGCGCCTCCAGGAGGACCTCGACACGACCACCGTCTACGTCACGCACGACCAGACGGAGGCGATGACGATGGGCGACCGCATCGCCATCCTGAACGACGGCGAACTCCAGCAGGTCGCGACGCCGCTCGAGGCCTACCACACACCCGCCAACCAGTTCGTCGCCGGCTTCATCGGCGAACCGTCGATGAACTTCTTCGACGTCGACCTGCAGGACGAGTCCGTCGTCGGCGACGGCCTCGACTACCCGGTCAGCGCGGCCGTCCGCGAGAAGCTCACGACGGACGAGCTCGTCCTCGGCATCCGCCCCCAGGACATCGAACTCGTCGCCGAGGCGGAGGGCGAACACGACTTCGCCGTCACCGTCGACGTCGTCGAGCCGATGGGCGACGAGAACAACGTCTACCTCACCCTGTCTGACGGGTCGGGCGAGACGTTCATCGCGAACGTCGACGGCCGCACCCCGGTCGAGGAGGGTGACGACGTCGTCGCGCGCATCCCCGAGCAGGCCGTTCACTTCTTCGACCGGCACAGCGGGGAGGCGCTGCGCAACCGCGAGTTCGACGAGGAGAACGCGGACTTCTCGCTGTAACGGCGACAAGACACTTCTTCCTGCCGCCGGGCCGTTCTGGCATGCACCGCCTCTCGAAGCTCGGCGTCGCCTTGCTGCTCGTTGCCGCCGTGCTCGCCGCGAACCCGCTCTACGTCGGCGCGCTCACCGGCCCGGAGCGCGTCCCCACGGGCTACGAGGCGACGGCGATGAACGCCACGAACCCGACCGATCGCACCCTACTGGTGAACGCCTACGGCCGCGACGTCGTGCTCGATGCGGACGCCGTCGGCCACGCCTACACCGACTACGACTACCGCGCGCCCGCGGCGACCCACGACGCCATCCAGCGCGCGCTCCGCGACGGCACCGCCACCACGACGAACGCGAGCGTCGCCATGGACCTCCGCGCGCTCGACGCCCGCTACGCCTACCTCGAAGGCGCGGAGGGTGGACCCTACTACGCGATGACCGTCACAGGGAACGAAAGCGCGACGACGCTCCGCCTCGACGAGCGGAACGGGACGCGCGTCGCGCGCGCCGTCCTCGACAACGAGACGGTGGCGTGGTCGTCGCTCTCGGCGGCACAGCGGGCGACCGTCGACGAAATACTCGCGAGCGACGGGTACTACCGTCCCTATCGGGGCGAGGCGGTGCCGGAGACGCCGCTCCTCGTCGAGCGGAACGACACCGTCTACGGGGTGCGTGCGACCGTGAGCGTCGACGGCAGTCCGGTCTTCGGCACGTCCGTGGCGCTCTGGGGGTGCGCCGCGCTCGCCCTCCTCCTCGGGAGCGGGTTGGGCGTCGGCGGCTGGTACCTCGAACGCCGCGAGCAGGAGTAGTTACGCGTCGTCGGGCGTCTTCGTCGTCAGCTCGAGCGCGTGAATCTCGTTCGTCATCGCGTCGCCGAGCGCGTCGTAGACCATCTGGTGCTGGTCGACGAGGGTCTCGCCCTCGAAGGCGGGCGAGGTGACTTCGGCGGCGAGGTGGTCGTCGTCGTGCTCGCCGCGTGCACGAGACACGTCCGCGGTGCTGTTGGGGAGTCCGTCCTCGATGAGTGCTTCGACGTCCTCGGGTTCCATACGTCGAGAGTGGTCACGCGAGAGTAAAAGGGACGCGGAGGCGGTGGCAAAGGTGTCGCCCTGCCGACGGCGGCCTCGCCCTCACCTGAACTACATCCAGTCGTCGAGACCTGTCTGGACGACGGAGTCCTCGATGCGCTCGAAGGCCCGGTCGATTTCGTCGGCGGGAATCTCCCACTCCTCGGTGAGATACTCGCGGGCGGCGTCGAGGTCCGGGTCGATGGACTCGTCGTAGTCGTAGTCGTCGGTGACGTCGGGGTCGAGGAAGAGCTCACGGATGCGGTCGGCGTTGTCGATGTATTCGTCCTCGGCCTCGAGGACGCCCCAGAGGTCGCCGTGCTCCTTCACGGCCGAGAGGGCGGTCTTCGGGCCGTACCCGCTCAATCCCTCGTTGAAGTCCGTGCCGCAGAGGATGCCGACGTCGACGAGTTGCTCCCACGTGAGGTCGTGTTCCTCGAGGGTGGCTGCGAAGTCCATGCGCTCGACGTCGCCCTTGCTGGTGAGTTGCCGGAGCGTCAGGGGCGCGCCGAGGAGGAGGCAGTCGTAGTCGTCGCTCCCGACGTAGTCGACGTCGTCGTCGGTGCGCGCCATGTAGGAGGCCTGCGCTTCGCCCTCGGCGGGCGCCTCGACGACGGGGACGTCGAGCAACTCGAGGAGGTCGCGCGTCGTCTCGTGGATGGTCTCGGTGAGGCGTTGGGTCTGCGACTCGAGGCGCGCGACTTCGAGCGCGTCGCCGGCCTCGCGGGCTTCCTCGAGTTGTGCCTCGCGTTTCTCGCGTTCCTCGCGGCGTGACTCGACTTCCTCGTCCTTCAGGCCGACGACGCGGCCGTCGAAGACGAAGACGGGCGTGAGGTCGTTCTCGAAGAACTTCGGGAGGCCCTGCGCGACGCCGATGAGGTTCGGGACTTCCGTCCCGTCGCTGGTCGTGTAGGCGTCGTCGCGCGTGAAGCGCACGGTCGTGGTGAGGTACTTGTAGAGCCAGTTGTGCGCGTCGACGGCGACGACGTCACCCTCCAGCTCGTCGAAGGCGACCTCCTCGATGACGGCGAGCTGGCGGAGGTCCGCGTTTCCCATACTCGGGCTAGCGGACGGCGGGCCTTAACACTCGCCTTCCGGGGCGTCGACGACGGCTGGCGGGCCGTCGCGGGCGTCGAGGAACGCCACTTCCGCGTCGGTGAGGTCGCGCTCGCGGTAGACGGCGAGTCCCTCCCCGTAGCGCTCGGCGCGGGCCTCGCAGGGGCGTTCGAGGGCGAGTTCGTGGCGACCGACCTGCGCGCCGGTGTAGCCGAAGCCGGCCTTGTACGCGGCCTCGTAGGCGTAGGGGTTGTTGACGTCGATACGGACGCGCTCGTAGTCGGCAAGCAGGCAGTCGGCGGCGAACGCACAGAGGCGCGCGCCGATTCCCTCGCCGCGTCGGTCGTCGCGGACGGTGACGTACCGGAGGACCACGGTATCGGAGTCCTCGCGGTCCGGGCTGAAGGAAACGGCACCGACGACGCCCGCTGCCTCGGCGTCGCGGGCGTCCGGCGGCCAGCTCTCCCGGTCGCGGACGCCGTCCGCGACGGCGACGGCCTTCCCGGCGTCGCGCGTGACGAACTTCCCGGCGTAGCGGAAGCGCTCCCAGTCGAGGCGAATACGGGGGGCGTCGGGCGGACAGCCGAGGACGGCGAACTCCATACGTCCGCGAGCGCGCGGACGGCCTTAGGCTCTAATATCGTGGCGCGGCGAGTGCGGGTGTGAGCGACGTCGCGCACTTCGACCGACTTGCCGCCGTCTACGACTGGCTCGCCCCCTCGGCGTCGCCCGACGACGTCCGCGCGGGGTTCGCGTACGCCGAGCGGAACGTCCAGACGGTGCTCGACCTCGCGGGCGGGACAGGTCGGACGGCCGCCGCAGTACCGGAATACGACGTGACGGTGCTGGACGCCGCGCCGGGGATGCTCCGGGAGGCGCGCGCGAAGGGGCTCCGGGTCGTGCAGGGCGACGCGACGCGCCTCCCGATTCTCGACGAGTCGTTCGACGCGGTGGTGGTGACAGACGCGCTGCACCATCTCGACGCGCCCGCGGCGATACGGGCGGCGTCCCGGGTTCTTCGACCAGGCGGCGTGCTGGTCGCGTGCGACTTCGACCCGCGCGGAGTACTGGGGCGGGCGCTCGTCACCGGCGAGCACCTCGCGGGCTTCGAGTCGTCGTTCTACGCGCCCGGAGAACTCGCCGCCGTTTTCGAGGAGGCCGGCCTGCGGTCACACGGCGTCAGGTCCGGGTTCGGGTACGCGCTCGCCGGGGTGAAACTGGGCGGCGCGCGGACGACGGGGAGCGACGAACCGGTACGAGAATAACGCCACCGACCCAACCCGCGCGTATGTCACTTCTCGACGTCGACCGGCGGACAGTACGGTTGTTCGTACTCCCGGACCTCGTCGCGATACTCGCGTTCGTGCTCGTGGGCGAATACCAACACGAGATGCTCGCGTACACGCTGACCCACCCGCTGCGCTTTCTCGGCGTCGTCGCGCCGTTCCTCGTCGGGTGGGCCGTCGCGGCGTCAGTCCTCCGGGCGTACAGCACGCGGGCGCGGTCGTGGCGCGGCCTCATCGGGTGGACGCTCCTCTCGTGGGTCGTCGCGGACGCCCTCGCACAGGGACTCCTGCTGACCGGCATCTTCCCAATCGACTTCAACGAGGTGTTCGCGGTGGTGGTCGCGGTGTTCGGTGGCCTCTTCCTCTGCATCGCGCGCGGCGTCACCTTCTTCGCGGCGTCACGCTGAACGCCGCGCTCACTCTCTTTTACGACGTGATGGATACCACCTCTATAACTTATGAGTTGCCTACGAGTTGTCTATGGAAAACTCTTATATGACTATCCAGCATAGTACGTGATAGATTATGACGAGTTATTACGACCACATCCTGGGACTCATCCCTGTCGCGTTCGCCGCCATCGCAGCCACCCTGCACTTCACTGGCTTCAAGCCGGCGGTCGCGATACCCATCGCGGGCGGAGTGGCCGTCGTGCTCGTCGGACACGCGCTCTTCGTCAACGGCCCCGTCGACGACGTCGCGGACGTCGGTGCGACCACCCAGCACGCCACCCACATCACCGGTCGCGCCGACGACCGGAGTCCCGCCCCGGCCGCCGACTGACGCCTCAACCCTTTTCCGGTCCCTCCCCTAACCCGGGAGTATGACCGACGCCCTGTTCCTCACGAGCGACGACGTCTCGGACCTCGCCGAGCCCGCGGACTACGTCGAAGTCGTCCGCGACGCCTACCGTCAGCGCGGCGAGGGCGCGCCCGCCGAACCCCGGACGAAACTCCTGAACGAGGAGCCACCGGGGATGTTCACGACGTACGCCGCCGTCCTCCCCGAGACGGGAGCGATGGGCGGCTACATGTACGGCGCGGGCTTCGGCGAGCGCGACGCGTGGTTCATGACGCCGCTCTTCGACTCGGAGACCGGCGAGCCGCTCGCGCTCCTCGACGGCGCGAGCATGAACCCCTTCAAGACCGGGGCCGCCGGTGCCGTCGGTACGGACGTCCTCGCGCGCCCCGACGCCTCCTCACTCGCCGTCATCGGCAGCGGCGCGCAGGCCCGCGGTCAGCTCCGCGCCATCGACACCGTCCGGGACCTCGAGACCGTCTGGGTCTACTCGCCGACGAAGGAGCACCGCGAGAACTTCGCCGGCGAGATGAACAAGGCCCTCGACGCCAGCGTCGCCGCCGTCGCCTCCAGCGCCGCCGCCGTCGAGGACGCCGACATCGTCGTCACCGCCACCAACGCCTCCGAACCCGTCTTCGACGGCGACCACCTCGAACCCGGCACGCACGTCACCGCGATGGGCCAGTACGACCCCGAGAAGCGCGAACTCGACGCCCGCACGCTCGAACGCGCGACCTACGTCCTCGACCTCGAGGCGCGCGCCGACACCGACGCCGGCGCGTTCATCCAAGCCAGAGACGAGGGCGTCGTCACCGACGACGACATCCACGGCGAACTCGGGGACGTCATCGTCAACCGCATCGCCGGCCGGGAGAGTCCCGAGGAGATCACCGTCTTCGACTCCGGCGGCACCGCCATCGAGACCGTCGCCGCCGCCAACATGCTCTACGAGCGCGCAAAAGACGAGGGGCGCGGAAAGGAAATCGACTTCGCGCCCGCGAGCGAGGCACTCACCGGCGAGTAGCGATCAGGAAGCGGCGTCGCTCGACCCGGTTCACGGATTCCTCGCTCGCGCGTTCGTCCGGGCCTGCGAACGCCTCACTAGCGTTCAGCGTTCGCACGTTCGGCGGATCGACTACTCGTCGCTCCGCCCGTTCACGGGTCGTTCCTCCCCGTTCACCGTCCCGCGTCGGACCTACTGGTCCGACGCGAGGTGTCCGGGCACCCACTCGCCGTCGAACTCCTCATGGAGGAACGGCTTCGGGTTCTCGCCGGCGTAGGAGGCGACGAGGTGACCGTCGCCCTCGAGGTAGTACTTGTAGGTCGTGAGACCGTCGAGGCCGACGGGGCCGCGGGCGTGAATCTTCCCCGTGCTGATGCCGACCTCGGCACCGAGGCCGTAGCGGTAGCCGTCCGCGAAGCGCGTAGAGGCGTTGTGGAAGACGGACGCGGCGTCGACGCGCTGCATGAACTCGCCCGCGCGGTCGGACGTCTCGGTGAGGACGGACTCGGTGTGCTTCGAGCCGTAGGTGTTGATGTGGTCGACCGCGTCGTCGAGCGAATCGACGACCTTCAGCGAGAGCACGAGGTCGCCGTACTCCTGCGACCAGTCCGCCTCGCTCGCCGGGTCGACGTCCACGACGTCCCGAGCGCGCTCGTCGCCACGGAGTTCGACGCCGGCGTCTGCGTAGCGCTCGACGATGCCGGGGAGGAAGTCGGCGGCGACGTCCGCGTGGACGAGCAGCGTCTCGACGGCGTTGCAGACCGCGGGATACTGGACTTTCGCGTCGTAGGCGACGTCCGCGGCCATGTCGAGGTCGGCGTCACGGTCGACGTAGACGTGGCAGACGCCCTCAGTGTGCCCGAGGACGGGAATCTTCGTGTTGTCCTGGATGTACTGGACGAACGCGGAGCTCCCGCGCGGCATCACGAGGTCGACCGAGTCGTCCATCCCGAGCAGGGTGTCGACATCCTCGCGGGCCTCGATGAGCTGCGCCCAGCCGTCGGGCATGTCGTCGGTGGCCTCGCGGATGACCTCGTAGAGGACGCGGTTCGAGTGGCTCGCCTCGCTCCCGCCCTTCAGGATGGCGGCGTTCCCCGATTTGAGGCTGAGCGCGGCAATCTGGACGAGCGCGTCCGGCCGGGACTCGAAGACGGTAGCGATGACGCCGATGGGGACGCCGACCTTGTAGAGTTCGAGGCCGTCATCGAGGCGGCGCGCCTCCAGCGTCTCGCCGAGCGGGTCATCCTGTTCGGCGACGCTACGCACCATTTCGGTGATGCTCTCCAGTTTCGACGGCGAGAGCTTCAGGCGGTCGACGAGCGCCTGCGAGTACTCGCCGGCCTCGAGTTTCTCCTCGCCGGCCTCGACGTCCTTCGCGTTCGCCGCGAGAATTTCGTCCTCGGCGTCCTCGATGGCGTCCGCGATGGCGTGGAGCGCGGCGCTGCGCTCCTCGTCCGGGACGTTCGCGAGGTCGAGCGCGGCTGACTCGGCCTGTGCGACCTGCTCCTCAGTGGACTGCTCACTCATTGTCGACACCGTTCACAGGGAGGAATATTGTTCCAACGGGTTCGGCTTCGGCGACGCGTTCGAGGACGTCCGGCGCGTCCGACGCCGCGATGATGGCGGGGGAGCCGTGTTCGGCGACCTTCCGCGCGCCCTCGACTTTCGTCTGGATGCCACCGAAGGCGCCGGTCGCCGTTTCGTCGACGAGCGCCTGAATCTCGCCGTAGTTCTCGCCGACCGCCTCGATGCGCTCGGCGTCCGCGTCGTGCTTCGGGTTACCCGTATAGACGCCGCCGACGTCCGTCAGGGTGACGAGCAGGTCGACGTCGATGCCGACCGCGAGCGACGAGGAGAGCATGTCGTTGTCGCCGATACGGATCTCCTCGGTGGCGACGGCGTCGTTCTCGTTCACGATGGGGACGACGCCCCATTCGAAGAGCGTCTCGATGGTGTTCTGGAGGTTCGTGTAGCGCTCGGGGTCCTCGAGGTCGTGCTGGGTGAGGAGGAATTGGGCGACCTGCGTGTCGTAGCGCGCGAAACTCTCCGTGTAGCGATGCATCAGCCGACCCTGCCCGACCGTCGAGAGCGCCTGGGACTCCTCGACCGTCTCCCGGTCCTCGTCGAGCGCCATCATGCCGAGGCCGGCGCCGACGGCCCCCGAGGAGACGAGGAGGACGTCCGTTCCGCGTTCGCGGAGCGCGGCGATGTCGTCGACGAGCTTGTCGAGTTTCGCGTCGTCGAGGTTCGAGTCCTCGTCGGTCAGCGAGTTCGTCCCGGCCTTCACGACGACGCGCTCTGCGTCCGCGGCGAGCGCCCGCGCGCGCTCTGCGTCCGCGGCGACGGCCTCAGACACGTCCGGCCACCCCGCTCGTCGTGGTGCGACTCGTGCTCATCATTGTCACTCAGAAGGAGACGAGAGTGACATACACCCTTTGGTTCCCCGCGGTTCTCGGGACCGAAGACACTTGCCTCCGCCCGGAGACGTGGGTACCGTGACACGAATACCGACGCGTCGGCGCGCCCTCCGCACGCTCGGCGCCGGCCTGCTCGCCGGTCTCGCGGGCTGTGGCGCGGGCGGCGAGTCGACGGACGGCGGTGTGACGGCGACGCCGCCGGGGTCGCCCGCGCTTGACGTCACCGGCGAGTGGCCGAGTCACCGCTACGACGCCACGAACGCCGCCGTCGCCGCGGGCGGCGCTGGCCTCACGGAGATTCAGACCTACTGGATACTGGACGCGGGCGGTCCGCCGGTCGTCGCCGACGGCGCGCTCTACAACTGGGCGACGCGGAACCGCCGGGCGACGCGGAACCGCCGGGCGACGGCGTTCACGCGGCGCAACCCGGCGACGGCCGAAGCAGTCGGGCGCACGTCGGTCGCCCACGACGGCGTCACCGGCGCGCCGACGGTCACGGGAGACGGCGTCTACGGGACGACCTTCGAGCGGGCGTACCGCTTCGACGCGGCGGGCGACGCGGTTCGGTGGCGCGGCCCCGCGATGCCGGGTGTTGAGTCGCCGCCGACCGTCGCGGGCGGCGTCGTCTACGTCCGCACGGGCGGCGCAGAGGGGACCGACCCGCACCTGCGCGCGCTCGACGCCGCGACGGGCGAGACCCGCTGGCGGCACGGCACGGCGGGACAGCTCGCCCCGCCGGTCGCCGTCGCGAACGACACCGTCTACCTCGCGGACGGGGACGGTCTGCACGCGCTCGACGCGACGAACGGCGGTCACGAGCGCTGGCACCGCACGCTCCCGGACGCCCGCAGCAGTACGCCGGTCGTCGCCGACGGGACGGTCTACGTCGTGGCCGCCGGAGGCGTTGTGGCGTTCGACGCGGCGACGGGCGCGGAACGCTGGCGCGCGCTCGGGGATGCCGACGTTGACGGAGCCCCGGTCGTCGCGAGTGACGCCGTCCACGTCAGCGGTGACGACCGCCTCGTCTCGCTCGACCCGGCAGACGGGAGCACCACCGTCGCGTTCGCGGAGCGCGGGCGGCCGGTCGCGCGCCGCGGCGACACCCTCTACGCGGTCGACTCGGCCACGCTCCGGGCGTTCGACGTCACGGACGGGAGCCAGCGCTGGTCATACGGAACGGGATCAGCACAGCGCGAGGACACAATCGTCCGCGGTATCGACGGCGTCGCACCAGTCGAAGGCGGTGTCTACGTCGCGGCCGCGGACGGCCTCCACGGCGTCGGGCCGGCCCGTCAGACGTAGGGGGTGAGGCCGAGCGCCGAGACGAGCGAGAGGCCGGAGGCGAGCGCGCCGACGAGGTAGCCGAGTATCGCGCCGCCGTTCAGCAGGGGGAGGCCGGCGTGCGCGCGGCCCTGGAGCACCATGCGGAGGAGGACGGCGAGGCCGAGCATCGTGCCGATGAGCGCGGTGACGGCGGGGAGCGCGACGCCGGCGACGGTCGGCACGTCGGAGAGGAAGAACGCGGCGGAGGCGACCATGATGGTCGGCATGACGGCGTCGCCGAGGCCGATCATGATGCTGTCCCGGCCCTCCTCGCCGTGCGTCTCGGCTTCGGGTTCGTCCGCGTCGGACGTCTCCGCGTCGTCGTTCTCGGCGTCGACGGCCTCCTCGTCGCCTTCCGCGACTTCCGCGGCGCGTTCGCGGAAGGAGAAGTCCCGAGTGGTCGGGTAGACGAGGAGGATGGGGAGTTTGAGCGCGACGACGCCGGAGGCGAGCGTGAGCATGTGCTCGGTGCCGTAGACGCTGATGGCGTCGTAGACGGCGAGCGCGGCGAGGAGGAGAACCGCGGGCAGAATCCCGAAACTGATACCGAAGAGCGCGCCCGCGCCGATGCCCATGATGACCCCGGCAAGGTCGATGACCCACCACTCGGGGTACGCGAGGAGCGCGGCGAGGAGGACGCCGGCGGCGAGCCACGGCACGACGTTCACGCCGGCGACCGTGAGGCCGGGGAGGACGCCGAAAACGTAGACCGTAATCATCGCGCCGGTGAGGAGGATAAACGCCCGCAACACTTGGTCGCCGCCGTACTTCAACGCAACGAGGATGAACGCGGTGGCGACGAGGATGACGGCGAGGTAGAGCGCGCTGTTCGCGGGGTTCTGCGGGTCCTGGACGGTCTGGTAGCCCGCCTGCTTGAACGGCTCGACGAGCGCGAGCGCGCCGAGCTGTATCGCGAGGAAGGTGAGGAAGATGCCCCCGCAGGCGGCGAGCACGCCCTTGCGTTGGTCCATGCGCGAGACGACTGGCGCGCGCGCCTTCGCCCTTTCGGGTTCAGCAGCGTGGGTCCCGGAGGCGTCGCCCTATCGGACGTAGACTTTCGACCCGAGGAGCGACGCGGGGGAGGCCTCATCCGGCGACACCGCGAGATAGGGCTTCTCGACGGGCCCGAAGACGTCGACGACGCGGCCGACGTCGCTGAGGCGTTCGTCGACGACTTCCGCGCCCATGTCGGGGTGGTTCTCGTCGACGCAGCGGACGATGGCGAGGCCCTGCGCGCTCCGGACGACGTCGCCCGCGCGCTTCATTCGCGGAGCGTCGACACGTAGGCGCCGACGGCCTGCAGGAGGTCGGACTTCCCGGCGTCGTCGGCGTCCTTCACGAGGACGCGCCCGGACTCCGTCCATCCCTGTCGGGGGTAGGCCTTCTCGCGCTCGATGACGGCGTCGTAGCCGACCTGTCCGACGGCCTTCGCGACTTCGTCCACCGTCGGCTCCTCGACGGCGAGCGAGAGGGGGACGCGGCGGCCCTCGCGACGGGAGAGCGTCGCGTCGAAGTAGGCGGGCCAGATGACGTTCTCGACCATACCCGATGTAGCCGACCTGTCGGGTAAAGAGTGTCGGACAACGCGGTTCCAGAGGAACCGCGGAAAGGCGAGCGGGAGGGAGAGGGCGACCGACACGCGAATCCTCTGGAACCGCGGAGCGACGGCGGAGTAGACAGTCCTTTCAGAGACCCACCCGAGGACTCGGAGTATGCAGACACGGGCACTCGTCCTCGGCGTGCTCCTCGTCGTCGCGCCCATCGCCGGCGTGGGCGTCGGTGTCGAGCAGGTGGGGGCGTCGCACACCACGACCATCACGCAGACGACGACGCTCGCGCTCACGCCCGAGACGTCGGGGGAGGTCACCGCCACGGTGAGTTACGACCTCCCCGAGAGCGTCACCGCGCTCAGCGTCACCGTCCCGTCACGCGAGCGCGTCGTCGGGACGTCGGGGTTCGCGTCGGCTGAGGGGAACAGCTACAAGTGGGACGGAAAGACGACGAACCCCTCGATAACGCTGCGCGTGCCCGCAAACCGGACGTTCGCGGGGAGCCGGTCGCTGGACCGCGTGCGGGCGCGCTCCGGGAACGTGACCGTCACGGGTCCGCACAGCGCGCGCGCCGGCGGCGTCGTGAACGCGAGCGCCGTCACGCCGACTGCGAGCAGAACGAACGCCAGAATCGGCGCGAACGCCGCGCGCGAGGACGGCGGCTACTCCTTCGTCGACACGGGGTCGTGGGCCATCGTCCCCATCCCGCAGTTCGGCACGCACTGGTCGTGGCGCGGCGCACAGCACGTCGGCCTCGAGCGCCAGACCGCCGTCGCCGGGGAGGGTGTCGCCGGGAACGCGATGGCTTATCTCGGGCCACACCGGACCTACGAGCGCCGCGCACACGGCCAGCGCCTCCGCCTCGTCGTCCCTGCCGCCGCCTCGCTGCGCGAGTCGCCCGAAGCGATACTTGACAGTTTCGCCGCCGCGTCAGGGTCACTGACCGTCGGCGCGCGCGACCGGGAGATTCGGGTCGTCGCCGCGCCGACGAGCGTCGACTGGGGGCCGGCCGGCCTCGAGTACGGCGGGAGCGACGCGTGGGTGCGCGCTAACAGCCGGCTCGACGTCCCCGAGAACGTCTGGTTGCACGAGTACGTCCACACGCGACAGGCCTACGCGACGACGAACGCGACGAAGTGGACGCTTGAGGGCGGCGCGGAGTACTACGCGAGTCTGCTCACACTCCAGCAGGGCCACATTACCTACGACGACTTCCGGTCGTACCTCGCGCGGGGGACACGCTCGCCCTACGCGAGCGCGGTGCTCGCCCAGCCCTCGACGTGGAGTCGCCTCGCGAACTACCTGAAGGGCGCGCTCGTCTCGGGGACGCTCGACCGGCGGATTCGCACCGCCTCCGATGGCGGGCGGAGCTACAACGACGTGCTCGCGCAGTTGAACGCGGACTCGGACTCGGTCACGCAGACGGAGTTCCTCGCAGCCGTCGAGGCGGCGGGGAGTGCCGAGACGCGCTCGGCCGCCGCCCGATACACGCAGACGGACGCCGTACCCGAGATGTGGTCGTACGCCACCCACCAGCGGGTGTTCGGCGAGACGCCGCCGCGCATGGAGTTCGCGCTCGACCGCGGCACCCTCTCGGTGCGCGGACCGTGGCGGAACACGACGGTCGACGCACTCGACGGCACGCTGACGCTCGCACCGGGCGAAACGCTCGTCCTGAACACCACCGTGCGGAACCTCGGCGACCACGCGGGGCGCTACGAGGCGACGCTCCGGCGCAACGACACCGTCGTCGCGTCCACGAGCGGGCGCGTCGACGGCGGGAGCACCGCGCCCGTCTCGTTCAGCGCGACCGTCACGGAGCGCGGTGAATACGTCCTCGACCTCGGCTATCGCGAAATCCCCGTCGAGGTGGTCCGGCCGTCGACGCCGGTCGTGCGCTCGCTCTCGGTGAACCGGACGTCGGTGAACGCGAGCCAGCCCGTCGGCGTGACCGTGACGGTGGCGAACCCGACGCCCCATCCCGCGAACACGACCTACGCCATCACCGTCGACGGTCGCACGACCGGGTCGTGGTCGCCCCACCTCGCGCCGAACGGGACGGTGACGGGGACGTTCACGGTGACGTTCAAATCGGGCGGCGAGCACACGGTTCGCGTCGGCGAGCGTACGGCGACCGTCCGCGTCAACGGCGGCAGCGCCATCCCGGGCGTCCCCGGGTTCGGGCCCGTCGCGGGCGCGCTCGGCGTCCTCGTCGGCGTCCTGCTCGCCGGCCGACGCGTCCGCGAGTAGGACGCGACTCCCGGCCCGGACGCGGCCGGGGTCGTTAAGGCTCGGCCGGCGGAACCACCGGTCGTGAAGCGACCGACGCTCCTCGCCCTCTGTCTCTGCCTGCTCTGTGTGACCGCTGGGTGCGTCTCGCCCGGGTCGTCGCCGACACCCGAGACGACGGCGACTGACGGGACGACCGCCTCGGGGCCGACGACCGGCGACGCGGCGAACCTGTCCCCGCGCGGCGCGACGCTGAACGCCACCGTCGTGGACGTCGCGGACGGCGATACGGTGGACGTCCGCTTCGCGAACGGGACGACGGACACCGTCCGACTGGTCGGCATCGACACGCCCGAAGTCTGGTCGGACAACACACCCGAAGAGTTCCGCGGCGTTCCCTCGACGGCGGCGGGCCGCGAGTGTCTGCGGACCTGGGGTGAGCGCGCGAGCGACTACACGAAGGAGCGCCTCGCGGGCGCGCACGTCACGCTCGCGTTCGACCCGAACACCGACCGCCGGGGCTACTACGGCCGCCTGCTCGCCTACGTCTACGTGAACGGGACGAACCACAACTACGCGCTCATCGAGCAGGGGTTCGCGCGCGTCTACGAGAGCGGGTTCAGTCGCCAGCCGCGGTTCTCCGCGGCGATGAACGCCTCCTACGACGCCCGCGAAGGGCTGTGGAGCTGTGCGACCGGGGACGGGAGCGGCGGTAGCACGTCGACTACCGCCAGCTCGACGACCACGGCGGGCGCCGGGTCGAGCGCGCTCGTGGTCGCGTCCGTGAACGCGGACGCCGCGGGCCCGGACGGCGAGAACCTGAACGACGAGTACGTCGTCCTCGAGAACACCGGCGAGGAATCGCTCGCCCTCGGCGGCGCGACGGTGACGGACGCCGCCGGGCACGCCTACACATTCCCGTCGGGGGCGACGCTCGCGGCGGGCGCGACGCTGACACTCCACACCGGGAGTGGGACGGACACCGCGAACGACTACTACTGGGGCGCCTCCAGTCCCGTCTGGAACAACGGCGGCGACGCGGTGACGGTCCGCGCGGCGAACGGCACCGTCCTCGCGCGCTATGAGTACGCGTAACACGGGACGAGCGACGTGTGGCGGGCAAGACGGGCGGCGTTCGTTCGATTTTTCCTCGCCGTGAGATTGGTTATTTAACCACCGTGGGGACGAAGCCGGAGGTATGAACCGGCGGACGTTCCTCGCGGCCGCGGGGACGGCGGCACTCGGCATCGGCAGTGGCTGTCTCAGCGGGTCGGCGGCCGACGTGCATTGGACGTACCACTACGACAGCTACATGGAGGGCGGCGCGTTCCACGTCACCATCACGGGGTCGGTGACGAACAAGACTCACCACGCCATCGACGAGGTGACGATGAAGTGCCAGTTGCGCCGCGACGACGACAGCATCGTCGCCGAGCGCTCGCAGACGCTCAACCACCTCAACAGCGGGGAGAAACAGCGATTCTACTTCCGCTTCAGCCTCCCGAAGAACCGCAAGAAGGAGGTCGACGGCGCGCATCTCAAGCCGGTGGTCGGCGGGCCGACGCTCTGAGGGACCCCCACACACCACTGCTGCAAGTGTTCTGCCACGCGAGGAGGGAGGAGAGAGGAGCGGCGTGCCGGCGCGCCGACACACCACCGTTGCAAGTGTTTCGTCGCGAGGGATACTACCGACGGGAGTGCCGACCCGGCAGGCACCGACCCCCACACACCACTGCTGCAAGTGTTCCGCCGAACGGGCGGGGAGCGGTGAGGGGAATTCGAGTGACCGCCCCCCACGCCCCACCGTTGCAAGTGTTCCAACGGACGTGGGGACATAGATACGGAGTGGAGTAGTCGAAGTCACCCACCCCCACACACCACTGCTGCAAGTGTTCTGCCACGCGAGGGAGAGAGTGGCGTCGTGGCGGGGCGATTGTGCGCCGTCGGTCGTGCTCACGCAACAGACGCAACAGGTGCAACAGTCGCAACACTCGCATCGGTGGGTTTTAACCGAACGGGGCGACTACCGAGTCGCCATGACGGTCTTCGAGCGGACGCACGCCATCTTCGCCGACGAGGACGTGCTTCGCGATGACTACCAACCGGAGCGCATCGAGGAGCGCGACGAGGAACTCGAGGAGTACAAGGCGTACTTCCAGCCCGTCATCAACGGCAAACAGCCCCGAAACATCTTCCTCTACGGGAAGACCGGCGTCGGGAAGACGGTCGCCACCAAATACCTCCTCTCGCACCTCGAACGCGACGCGCAACGCTACGACGACCTCGACATCACGACGGTCTACCTCAACTGCGAGCACCTCACCTCCTCCTATCGCGTCGCGGTCAACCTCGTGAACGAACTCCGCGAGGAGGGCGAGCAGATATCGACCACGGGCTACCCGCGCGACGCCGTCTACGACATGCTCTGGGAGGAACTGGAGAACGTCGGGGGCACCATCCTCGTCGTCCTCGACGAAATCGACTACATCGGCGACGACGACAGCCTCCTCTACCAGATTCCCCGAGCACGCTCGAACGAGAACCTCCACGACGCGAAAGTGGGCATCATCGGTATCTCGAACGACTTCAAGTTCCGCGAGCAACTCGACCCGCGCGTCGAGGACACCCTCTGTGAGCGCGAGATTCACTTCCCGCCCTACGACGGCAACGAACTCCGGAACATCCTCGAGAAGCGCTCCGATTTGGCCTTCCAGGACGGCGTACTCTCCGAGGACGTCGTGCCCCTCTGCTCGGCGCTCGCCGCCCAAGACAGAGGGAGTGCTCGGCAGGCCCTCGATTTACTCTTCGAGGCCGGCGACCTCGCACGCCGCCGCGACGACCGACGCGTCACCGAGGACCACGTCCGGGACGCACGCTCGCGCCTCGAGAAGCGCCAAATCGAGGAGTCGATGAAGGACCTGACGAGCCACGACCACCTCACGCTCTACACCATCGCCTACCTCACGGTGTTCGGCGAGGAGATGCCGGTGCGCCGCCAGACCATCTACGACCGCTACGAGGAGGTCGCAGAGGCGACTGGCCACGACCCGCTCGCGATGCGGAGCCTCCACGCCCACCTTTCGGACCTCGTGATGCTCGGCATTCTGAAGCGCCACGAGCGAAACGAGGGCCGGAGCGGCGGCGCCTACTACGAGTACGAACTCGGCGTCGCCGTCGACGCCGTCGTCACGACGCTCGACGGGCTCGCCATCACGCAGAACCTCAAGACCGACCGCCTTCGCGCCGCCGCCGAACGACAGGGGCTTCTCGACCAGACTGACCCGACCTGACGGGACGGCACCGGCCGGGTCGGAGACGTGTTTTCGAGAGCATTGAAAGATAGCAGAGTTGGGTAGCGGACAGGGACGCGTGGGGAGAGGCAATACTAGACACGACCGGATGAACGAACAGATATAGCGTGTGAGCCCAACGAGACACGAGGCGGATTCTCAATAACGAATAACTCTTTGGACATAGGCAATAAACTCTACTACTAGCTCTAGCTAGCACCTAGCTAGAGAAGAGAGAAAGAACGAAGAGTCGTCTGTCTCGATTCTGCCCTGTGGAGTCTGTCCTCGCCGTTAGTCGCTGCTTCGGCGTCGACGTGACCGTCCCGGCAGGTGGTGCTCCGTTCGAACGCCCACCCCATCCCTCGCGACGAAACACTTGCAGCGGTGGTGTCCCCCTCCCCGCGTTCGCCCGGCAGACCGTCACCCGACGTCGCTCCTCGGACGCTCCTCCGGTCAAGTTGTCTCCCCCACACACCTCGTTCGGTGGAACACTTGCAGCAGTGGTGTGTGGGGGATGGGCGTCCCCCCGGGTCGACACGACCGGCCGCCCCTCGCACGGCGAAACACTTGCAGCGGTGGTGTGTCCCCGTCCGATGGTTCCACTCCACAGGCGACCTGAGCACTCCGGAGCGCTCACCAACCCTCAGGACTACAATTAGCAAACTCCAACCCCGTGGCTACCGTAGTCAACGGCCATGACCCCCCCAGTCACGACCACGACGCCGAGCACGCGGCGACCACGCACCCGCGGCCCGGAGCAGCGCCGATGAGGACCATCGCTCACCGGGGGTGTGCCGAACAGTTCCCCGAGAACACCGTTCGGGCGATGGAGAGCGTCGCCGACCACGTCGACATGGTGGAACTCGACGTGCGACGCTGTGCAAGCGGCGAACTCGTCGTCATCCACGACGCCACCGTCGACCGCGTCACCGACCGTACGGGCCACGTCGCCGACCTCACCTACGACGAACTCGCCGCCTGCGACGTCCTCGGCACCGGTGACGGCGTCCCCACGCTCAACGACGTCTGCGAGGCCGTCCCCGCGTCCGTCGGCCTCAACGTCGAACTCAAAGAACCGAGGCTCGCGGCCGACGTCGCCGACACCCTCGCCGACTACCCGAACGACGCCGTCGTCTCCTCCTTCCTCCCCGGCGCGCTCGCCGAACTCCGCGACGCCGCACCCGACGTTCCCCGTGCGCTCCTGTTCGACGACGGCGTCGAGAGGCCCCTCGACGTCGCCGCCGACCTCGACTGTGCGGCCGTCCACCCGAGCGTCCAGCAGTGCGTCTCGACGCCCGTCGTCTCGCAGGCCCACGACCGTGAGTTCGAGGTGAACGCGTGGACCGTCCGAACTGTCGCCGACGCCGAACAGCTCGCCGCGCGCGGCGTCGACGGCGTCATCGCCGACCGGCGCGACCTCTTCTGAGCGACCCGCGTCGTCGCGCACCCGCCACGCTCGCCGTCCGACCCACTCGCCCGCGGGGCCGTCCGTCACCACCGTCGGCGGGTTGACGTATGCTGGCTTGCCTCGCACAAATCGGCGAAACCGTAGACAACCCCGGCGCGAATATAGAGACTCGCCCCTATCGTGGGTATGACCGACCAGACGTTCGCCGACGCCGACGAAGTCGCACACGACGCCGCGTTCCCCGAAACCGTCGAGGCCATCCGGACGCGCCGATCCGGACACAACTTCGACCCCGACGAGGACGTCTCCGAGGAGACGCTGCGCGAACTCGTCCGCGACGCGACGTACGCCCCCTCCGCGTTCAACCTCCAGCCGTGGGAGTTCATCGCCGTCCGCGACGACGAGCGTCTCGATCGCCTCGTCGAACTCGCCTACGGGCAAGAGCACCTCCGGGACGCCGGCACCGGCGTCGTCGTCACTGGCCACACCACCCCCGAGCGGAACGCCGAGCGCGTCTATCGCGAGTGGGCGGAGGCCGGACGCATCACCGAGGAGGACGCGGAGGAGCGCATCGAGCAGGCGATGGAGAGCGAGCCCGACCGCGAGTTCGCCGTCCGGAACGCCAGCCTCGCCACCGAGAACTTCCTCCTCAGCGCGCACGCCCGCGGTCTGAAAGCCACGCCGATGGGCGGCGTCGACTTCGACGGCGTCGCGGAGTTCCTCGACATCCCCGACGACCAGGTGCCCGTCGTCCTCATTGCCGTCGGCCCGAGCGGCGGCGAGGAAGTCGAGCGCCTCCCGCGCCGGGGTGTCGACGAGGTCCTCCACGTCGACGAGTACTGAACGAGCACGTCGCCCTCCGTCGTTCGTCACGAGTTCCCGCGCAAGCCGGCGGACGTCGTCGCGTTTTCTCAGCCGATTGACGCGACGATGTGCTCCTCGACACTCTCCCTACTCGGCGAGGGCGCGCCCCGTGAATCGGGGGCGGCGTTTCGGGGCGACGCGCGTTCCGAGGACGCCGCAGGCCGCGCCGACGAGACCTGTCGGTGCGGCCGCGAACGCCAGCAGCCCGACGTACTGTGTGAGACCACCCGACCCCCCAGTCGTCGCGCCGATCGCCGTCGACAACACGACGACGGCGAGGGCGACCATCGGGTAGAAGCCGACGACGGTCCCGATACCCGCCGTCCACGCCGCCTCGGTAGACTCCTCGGTGACGCGGCCGACAGCGAGCCCCGCCAGCGCAGCGACGGTCGGCCCTGCGAAGAAGACGGCGACGACGCTCTGCAGGAAGACGACGTTCGTGACCGCATCGTCCACGACACCCGCGACGCCGGCCACCCACGAGAGGCCGACGTAGCCCGCGACGCCGAGGCCCAGGCCGAGAACGCAGTACGTCACCACGATGAGCATGGCGTCCCGGACCCACCCGTTGTCCATACCCGTTCATTCGCTCCCTCCCCGATAAAACCGTCCGTCGACGCCTATCGGCCGCCGGTCGACTGTCGACGAGACGGTACCCCCACCACCGTTGCAACTGTTTCGAGGGGTGTCGGGAGAACGGTAGAGCCAGCGCTCTCGGATTTGGACGAAAGTAGAAGAGCCGGTGGAGGGATTTGAACCCTCGACCTATTCCTTACGAAGGAATCGCTCTGCCAGCTGAGCTACACCGGCACGCAGCGGGCCTGTCTCCACGCCGTCAGGCACCGTGTGTGCACTCTATCGTAGCCGGATGGGAGAAATAAGGCTTGCGAATCGGAGTTCGCGTGGCGCGTTCTCGCACGGCCGGTCGGCGACGCCGGGCACGTCTCACCGCCGCGTGAGGCGGACGTCGAGACAGACGTTGTACTCGTGGGGGGCGTAGGAGCGGACGGTGTGGCGCGTCTCGACGTCGACGTCGTACTCGGGTTCGGCGGCGGCGCGGATGGCGGCCTCGCCGGGCGCGTAGCGCTCGTCCTCGTGTTGGATGTCGTAGTAGTGGAGGACGCAGTCGTCGCCGGCGAGGGTGACGGCGGCGTCGAGGAACTCGTTGGCGGTGTGCGGGAGGTTCATCACGAGGCGCTCGGCCCACCCCTCGTACTCGGCGGCGAGCGCCCGAACGTCCCCACAGTGGGCGGTGACGCGCTCGGCGACGCCATTGCGCTCGGCGTTCTCGCGGAGGTAGTCGATTGCCTCCTCGTTGATGTCGGCGGCGACGACGTCCGCGCCGGCCTCCGCCATCGGAATCGCGTAGGGGCCGACGCCGGCGAACATGTCGAAGGCGTGCTCGCCCGCGGCGACCTGCTTGACGACGCGGTGGCGCTCGGTGGCGAGTCGCGGCGAGAAGTACACCTCGGCGATGTCGAGGTGGAACTCACAGCCGTACTCGCGGTGGACGGTCTCGGTGCCGTCTCCCGCGAGGACGTCCCAGTCGCGCACGCGCGTCTCGCCCTTGACCTTGGAGGCGCGGTTGACGACGGTCTTCGCGCGTAGGTCGGACTCCATGACCGCGTCGGCGATTCGCGCGGCGCGGGCGGGGTCGTCCTCGTCGAGGATGACGACGTCGCCGAGGCGCTCGTAGGACGGCTCGAAGCCGAGAACGTCGGCGGGCGTCGTCTGCGTGTCTCGCTCGGGGACGTCGTGCTCGACGACGTCGAGGTCGTCGGGGACGGCGTCGGGGTCGGTGACGGGGATGTAGAGGTCGCCGTCCTCGACGACGATGTCGAGGTCCTCGGCCACGAGGTCGGCCTCGGCGAGGCGCGTGCGGGTCCGCTCGCCCGCTTCGGTCGGGACGCGGACGCAGGGCGCGTTCATGGACGTAGTGGCGGCCTGCTCGGCCTTACCGCTGGCGTTCGCCGTCGGCGGGCAGCGAAACCGGTATCCGCGCCGCCTCCCGAGTAGCGCGCATGCTCACCTTCGTCGGCCTCGGCCTCTACGACGAACGCTCGATTACCGTCGAGGGACGGGACGCCATCGCGGACGCCGACCGGGCGTTCGCGGAGTTCTACACGAGCCACCTCGTCGGCGCGGACGTCGCGGACCTCGAGGACTACCACGACACCACTATCGAGATGCGCGACCGCGCGGGCGTCGAACAGCACCCCGACCCGATTCTGGACGCCGCCGCGGACGGCGATGCCGTCTTCCTCACCGCGGGCGACACGATGATTTCGACGACGCACGTCGACCTGCGCCTCCGGGCGCACGAACGCGGCATCGAGACACGCGTCATTCACGCGCCGACGGCGGAGTCCGCGGCGTCCTCGCTCACCGGGCTGCAGAACTACCGTTTCGGGAAGGCGACGACGCTCCCCTTCGAGTGGGCGCACGGCGCGGACGTCGTGCCCGACTCCGTCACCGAGACTATCGAGGCCAACCGCGAGCGTGGCCTCCACACGCTCTGCTACCTCGACATCAAAGTCGGGCGCGGCCCCGAGGGCGAGGACCCCGATTTCGAGGAGTACATGAGCGCGGACTACGCCGCGGGCCTGCTCGCGGAGGCGTGGGACCCGGACGCCCTCGGCGTCGTCGTCGCGCGCGCCGGCAGTCCCGACCCCGTCGTCCACGCCGACCGACTCGGTGCGCTCGCCGACGAGGAGTTCGGCGACCCGCTCCACATGCTCCTCGTGCCCGGCGACCTCCACCACGTCGAGGCGGACGCCCTGCGCGGCCTCGCCGACGCGCCCGACGACCTCCTGCCACGCTGAGGCGCCGGCGAGCGGCATCCGCCTCGACACCGCGCGTGACACCCGCGTTTTAGGTGTCACCCTATTGTTTATTTCACTTATGTGGTCGTTCGCAAAATCCGAGGCGCCCGGCGACTGGCAACTACACGAGACGCCGACGAACGAGAACCTCCGTGCCGTCACGCACACCGCGAACGGCGCGGCCGCCGTCGGCGACAGCGGCATCGTCCTCGGCCGCAGCGCGAACGCGAAATGGGGCCACGTCGTCGAGCACGGCCCCAGCGCCGACGACAGCAACCTCTACGACGTTGCCGTCACCGGCGACGGGCGACGCCTCTGGTTCTGCGGTGACGACGGCGCGCTCGGCTACTACGACCTGCCGTCCGGGGAACGCCACGACGCCTCGGAGCCGTTCGGCCTCACCGAGAGCTTCCGCGCCATCACCGCCCTCGGCAAGCGCGGGTCCGAGAAACTCCTCGTCGGGTCCTCTGCCGGTACCGTCGTCTCCGCGACGGCCGAAGGAACGACAGTGCGGCTCGCCGCGCGCCTCCACCCCGCGAACGCCTCCTCGGTCACCGCCGCGCTCTCCCGCGAGAGCGGCGTCGGCTACATCCTCACCGGGTCGGGCGGCCTCCACCGTACCACCGCCCATCAGGGCTGGAAGCAGGTCGGCGTCCCCGACGCCTCGACGGACAGTTGGCACGCCGCCGCGCGCTTCGCGGACGGTCTCTTCGTCGCCGGCGGCAGCGGCTTCGCCGCCCACTACGACCCGACGGACGGAACGTGGACGCCCTACGACCTCGGGAGCCACACCATCTACGGCGTCTCCGGCGATGCGAACGGCGCCATCGCCGTCGGCGGGAGCGGGACCGTCCACCAGCGCACCGACAAGGACTGGGTGAAAGCCGCCACGCCGACCGGCACCCGCCTCCTCGACGCCACCGTTACGCCCGCGCCCGTCGTCGTCGGGAAGGACGGCGTCGTCCTCGAACTCGCGGGCGGCGTCTGGTAGCTTCCCAATCGCAACAAGTTGATTACCACGCACCGCTATCGAGTATTCGATGCGGACGCTCCACGCCCTGCAACGCGAGATGCTCGTGCTCGTCGCCGACTACGGCGACCCGTGCGGGCAGGACATCAAACGGGAACTGGAGGAGTATCACGACGCCACGATTCGCAGCGAGCAACTCTACCACCACCTCGACTCGCTCTGCGAGCGCGGCTTCGTCGAGAAACACCACGCCGACGGTCGGACGAACGCCTACGTCATTACCGACGCCGGCCGCGAATGGCTCGACCGCCAGACACGCTGGGTTCGCTCACACATCGAGAACTAGCGACGCCGGACGCGCGTCCCACTCCGTAAGCGACTGCTCGATGCGGAAATCGGGACGGCTGGGTCTGACTACGGCGGCAGTTCGCGCCGTCGTGCGACGCCACCGACCAGCCGTGTCTGCGAAAACCGTTTACTCCCCGACGCGCTCCTCGACGTCCGCGGTGACGAGTTCGATTTCGTGGCCGTCCTGGTCCTTCGTGAACGCGTAGTTGTAGTCGCAGGACTCGGGGTCGCGGTAGTCCTCGGACTCCCGCTCCATCAGCGTCTCCCAGTCCTCCTCGAGGTCGCCGACGCGCGCGGCGAGGTGGCCCCACGCGTCGCCGAGGTCGTACTCGCGGCCGTCGTAGTTGTAGGTGAGCTCGACGGTCATCGCGTTCTGATGGTCGCCCTGCGGTGCCATGAAGTAGTTCGCGAAGGTGTCGGACTCCCAGCGGCCCGCGGGCTCGTACTCGAACTTGCGCGCCCAGTAGCCAATGGCCTCGTCGGCGTCCTCGACGCGGATCATCGTGTGATCGAGGCTCCACTTCGCGCCGTAATCGCGCTCGACGATTTCGACCTCGTGGCCGTCCGGGTCCTTCACGAAGGCGTAGGAGCCGCCACAGGACTCGGGGTCACGGTAGTCCTCGACGCCCTCGTCCATCAGCTCCTCGTAGGCATCGTAGACGTCCTCGACGCGCACCGCGATGTGGCCCCACGCGTCGCCCATCTCGTACTCCGAGCGACCGTGGTTGTAGGTGAGTTCGAGGAGCGCGCCGTCCTCGCTCATGTCCTCGGGGCCGAGCTTGACGTTCGTGAACGTGTCGGCCTCCCAGCGGCTGTATTCGACGTAGTCGAGGTGGGTCTGGTACCAGTCCATCGCCTCCTCGAGGTCGCCGACGCGAATCATCACGTGGTCGAGTACGTGGTCACTCTCGCTCATGGACGAGTGGTGGACCGCGCGCGCGTTAAGCGTACCGGAGGCGGCCGATTACGGGGGAGGCCGGACGAAGACGAGACGCCTGAGCGCGTCGGGATACGCGAGGAGCGCGACGCTCCACAACAGTAGCGTGCCGAGCGGGAGGACGACGAGACGGCCGTTGTGGACGGCGAGCCCGGCGGCGTGCAGGCCAGCGCTCGCGCCCGCCATCGCGAGCAGGCCGGCAGTCACGCGCCGGTCCTCCCGTCCGAGGAGGCCGAGCGCCGCGCTCGCGAGCGCGCACGCGAAGAGGAACGCCGCCGTCGGCCACGCCTGCAACCAGTAGGCATCAAGGACGGCCTGCGAGACGTACGTCGGGAGCGTCGTGATGTGCGCGCCGAGCGGGCCGGCGACGTCGCCGATGCCGTACGCGAAGTAGGCCCCATAGTCGGCGCGCCCCGCATCTGTCCAGCGGATGACCGTCCACGGGACGAGGCCGACGGCACAGAGAACGAGGAGGCGACGGACGGCGGCGCGGCGCACGGACATGTCCGGTGACTCGGCGCCGGCGTGTGAGGGTCTTTCGATCCGGGACGAAGAGGGAGCGTGGAGGGGTCAGCGCCGGACGATGAGGCGGAGTTCGTCCTCGTCCTCGAGGACGTGGTCGCGCCCGACCTGCTGGTCGTCGTGCTTCGCGGACGGCCCGGAGACGCGCGCGAACCGGAACCGGTCGTCCATGTCGCCGCCGAGCTTGTCGAGGGCGTCGTCGACCGTCTCGCCGCGCCGGAGGACGAGCGGCTCCTCGTAGTCGACGCCGCGGCCCGGCTTGTCCATGTAGACCCGGATGAGGTCGAGCTCGTTCCAGAGGCGGTCCTTCAGGGCGTCGAGGCCCCTCTCCTTGTGCGCGCTAATGAAGACGGCCGAGTCGGGGTCGATGTCGCGCTCGCGGAGCTGGCTCTTCACGGTCTCCGCGTACGACGGCTCGATGAGGTCGACCTTGTTCACGACGGTCAGCGACGGGAGGTAGACCCGGTTGTCCATCACGCCGTCGACGAGTTCGTCGACGTCCGGGTTCCCGCGGATGGTGACGTCCGCGTTCACGTAGCCCTGCGAGCGCAGGACCTCTCGAACTGTGTCGTGGTCGAGTTCGAGGTCGCCGGAGGTGTTCACGTCGATGCCGCCCTTGATCTTCTTCGAGATGCGGACGTGCGGGGGCTCCGTGTCGAGGCGGATCTTGTTGTCGTAGAGTTCGTTGTAGAGTCGGTCGTACTGATCGATTTCGAACGCGGAGAGCACGAAGACCACGAGGTCGGCCGAGCGGATGACGGAGAGCACCTCGCGCCCGCCGCCGCGGCCGCCTGCCGCACCCTCGATGAGGCCGGGGACGTCGAGAATCTGGATGTCCGCGCCCCGATACTTCAACATGCCGGGGTTGACGTCGAGCGTGGTGAACTCGTAGGCGCCGACCTCGCTCTCGGCGTTCGTCAGCGCGTTCACGAGCGTGGATTTCCCCACCGAGGGGAAGCCGACGAGCGCGACGGTGGCGTCGCCCTGCTGTTTGACACTGTAGCCGCCCCCACCGCCGGAGCCGGACTGCTGCTGTTCGAGTTTCTCCTTCTTCTCGGAGAGCTTTGCCTTCAACCGGCCGATGTGTGCCTCGGTGGATTTGTTGTACGGAGTGTTCGCAATCTCCTCTTCGAGTTCCTCGATCTCCTCCTCCAGTCCCATTACCCTGAACTGGGCCGTCTCGCCGGAAAGCACTTTCGTCCGGTGTGTCCCCGCGGAACAAACACGTCACGGGTTTCGACACGTTCATAGACCCCCTCCCGAGAGTACGGGACATGGCGGACCCGTCGACGTACCGCGACAGCACGGAAATCGTTCTGCCAGCCGGTGCGCTCGACGGCGTCGAAGACGAACTTACCGAGCGCTTCACTGTCTCGGTCTTCGAGCGCGGCGACACCGTCCGCGTCATCGGGAGCCCGGTCGAAATACAGGACGCCAGCTCCTTCCTCGCCCGACAGGGCATCACACTCCCCTGATTCCACCCCTCCGAGTCGAGCCGCGTTCGAATGAGCGCGATTCGAACCGTTTAAATCCGCCGCGAAACTTCGTTCACGCATGGCTGATACCATCGAAGTGCTCGTGCCCGGCGGGCAGGCCAACCCCGGCCCGCCCCTCGGCCCCGAGCTCGGTCCCACGCCCGTGGACGTGCAGGCGGTCGTCAACGAGATCAACGACCAGACTGAGGCCTTCGACGGCACCGAAGTCCCCGTCACCATCGAGTACGAGGAGGACGGTTCCTTCTCCATCGAAGTCGGTGTTCCGCCGACGGCGGAGCTCATCAAGGACGAGGCCGGCTTCGAGACCGGTTCCGGTGAGCCCCAGGAGGACTTCGTCGCGGACCTCGACATCGAACAGCTGAAGTCCATCGCCGAGCAGAAGAAGCCCGACCTGCTCGCGTACGACACGAAGAACGCTGCGAAGGAAGTCGCGGGCACCTGCGTCTCGCTCGGTGTCACCATCGAGGGCGAGGACGCACGCGGCTTCAAGGAGAAGGTCGACGCCGGCGAGTTCGACGACGTCCTTGCTGAGGCGTAAGCCGACGCAAGTGCGAGCGGAACCCGTTGGTTCCACCCACGTTCTCGCGGAAGCGTAAGCGACCGTACTCGGCGAGACGCTCCGTCTCGCACACGTTCTCTCCGCACCCTTCCACGGGTGTGCATTTTCCTCCACTCGGTGAGCGACTGCGCCGGACCGGCCGCTCACACCCCACCATTGCAAGTGTTTTTCGCGCTATGCAGGGCTCAGTAGCGGGTTTCGATGGAGGAGCCGGGCGCGGTCGTCGCGTCACTCGCGCGGGACGAAGTAGCGTCCCCAGTGGCGCTTGCAACCCGGGTTGAAGGCGCGGCCGCACACGGGGCAGGCGTCGTCGCAGTCGGCGTACTCGCGTACGGTGAGCGTCGCACCGCACGCCCCACAGAGGACGGCAGGGTCGTCGAACGCGTCGCGGGGAATCACGCGCCAGTCGTGGTCGGTGAGGGTGTCGTGGCAGGCGTGACAGGGGTAATAGGTGTCACAGCACGCCGCACGGATGGCGACGACGTCTCGGTCGGTGTCGTAGTGCACGCAGCGCGTCTCCGCGTCGACGTCGACGCCGCGAACGGTCGTGCCGGCGACGTCACGTTCCATCGCTCAGTAGTCGGGGCGCTCGGCGTACTCGATGGGGTCGCGGGCGCCCGCGTTCCGGAACGCCTCGAGGCGGAAGGCGCAGGCGTCGCACGTCCCGCACGCCGGCGCCTCGTCGCGGTAGCAACTCCACGTGAGCTCGTAGGGGACGTCGAGTTCGAGGCCCTTCTCGGCGATGTCGGTCTTGGACCACTCGGTGAACGGCGCCTCGATGCTGATGTGGGTGTCGTCCTTGGTGCCGACGTCGGCGACCCGCTGGAAGGCCTCGAAGAACTCGGGTCGGCAGTCCGGGTAGCCCGAGAAGTCCTCGGAGTGCGCGCCGATGAAGATCGCCTCGCAGTCCTGGGCTTCGGCGTAGGAGACGGCCATCGCGAGGAGGTTCGCGTTCCGGAACGGGACGTAGGTGTCGGGCACCTCTTCGCTCTCCATGTCGGCGTCCCCGACGTCGATGTCGTCGTCCGTGAGCGCGGAGCCACCGATTGTCGCGAGATGGTCCGGATTGAGGTGGAGGAAGTCCGTGGCGTCGTAATACTCGGCCTGCGCCTTCGCGCACTCGTACTCCTTGTCCTCGGTGCGCTGGCCGTAGGAAGTGTGGAGGAGGCAGACGTCGTAGCCCCGGTCCTTCGCGACGGCGATGGCGGTCGCGGAGTCCATCCCGCCTGAGGCGAGGACGACGGCCCGTTTCTGCTCGCTCATCGCCGGCCCTCCGCCGCGATGGCGTCGCGGAAGCGCTGGCGTTCGTCGTCGTCGAACTCGCCGACGCTCGCGCGCGACGTCGTGGTCGTGTGGGCTTCGACGCCGCGCATCGCCTCACACATGTGAGTGGCGGAGAGCTCGACGAGGACGGCGTCCGCGCCGATTTCCTCCGCGAGGCCCTCCGAGATGTCGCGCGTGAGCTGCTCCTGAATCGTGAGCCGCCTCGAGGCCCACTTGACGTAGCGGACGAGTTTCGAGAGGCCGACCACCTGCCCGTCCGGCCGGTAGGCGACGTGGGCCTCGCCGTGGAACGGGAGGAGGTGGTGCTCGCAGAGCGAGTAGAAGGGAATCCCGGTCTTGACGACGAGGTCCTCGCCCTCGGCGTCGAACGTCCGCATCGTCGGCTTCTCCGCCTCGCGGTAGCCCTGCGTGAGTTCCTTGTAGGCGTCGGGTACGCGGCGCTCCCACGTGTCCACGAGGCCGTCGCGTTCGGGGTCCTCGCCGACCGCGTCGAGGATGAGGCGGGTGGCGTGGCTGAGCTGCTCGTGGTCGACTGGCTGATCGTCGCGCGTCTCGGTGTCGGTGGTTTGTGTTCCGTCGGTCATCGTCTCAGGTACCGGGGGCGTCGTTCCAGAGGTCGACGTGGAGGCGCGGCGTGTAGCGGTAGCCGTACTCCATCGCGAGTTCGGCGACTGTCTCCCGGGTTTCGTCTAGTTGGTCACGTGTTTGTCCTTCGGGCATGAGAAGGACGTCGATATCGTCGCCGGCCGACCCGGCCGCCGCCCGAACGTCGCTGAGGAGGGCCTCGACGTCCTGCACGTCGGCTTCGTCGGTGACGACGAACTTGAACTGGCAGTCGTAGGCTTCGACGAGGTCGGCGAGCGTCCCGGTGTCGACCCGACGCTCCTCGTGACGCTCCGTCCAGACGCCGGGATCGACGTCCTCGGGGGCGTTCGCCTCGGTGGGCGTGCTGGAGGCGAGTTTGGGGCTGACGCTCAGCAGGTCCACGGGGGCGTCCCGATAGATGGTGCCGTTCGTCTCGACGGTGAGGTGGTAGCCCCGGTCGGCGAGGCGCTCGAGCAGTTCGACGGACTGTTCGTGGACGAACGGCTCGCCGCCGGTGAGGACGACGTGGTCGCCCGGCTTCTCCTCGACGGCGGCGACGACGTCGTCGAGACTCATCCAGTCGCCCGTCGGCTCCCACGACGTGTGGTAGGAGTCGCAGAACCAACACCGGAGGTTACAGCCCGACGTCCGCACGAACGTCGAGGGGACGCCCGCGAGCGTGCCCTCGCCCTGAAGCGAGTGGAACAGCTCGTTGATGGGGAGGCTGTCTGCGGGCGCGTCGGCGGGCGACGCCTCGCCCGCTTCGTCGCTCACCGGCACGGCGTCCCGCCCCCGGCGGCGGTGAGCTCGCTCGTCTCGCGCACCGAGACGGCGATCTCGCTGACGGTCTTGGGGAGCGTCTCGGCGAGTTCGGCTTCGAGCGTCGCGGCCATCACTTCGGCCGTTGGCGGGCGTTCGAGGACGACGAGCGAGTCGGCGTCGCCACTCGCCTCGAACGCCTCGACGAGCGGGTCGCCGTCCTCGACGAGGAAGCGGTGGTCCCACGCGTCGATGACGTCCGTCACCTCGCCCTTGTCCGCGACCCACCCTTCCTCGGTGAGTTCGCCGTGGAGGGTCACGGTGATCTCGTAGTTGTGGCCGTGCGGGCGTGCGCACTTGCCGTCGTGGTGGAGGAGGCGGTGGCCGGCGCTGATGCGGATGGGCCGCTCGGCACCGACGCGGAGGGTTCGTTCGCCCTCGAACGCCCCGCCATGGTCGTCAGTCCGCACTTCGTTCATAGTCCAGGATTCTCTGGGTATTACTTGAATCTGCGGATACGGTACGTGTTCCGTGACGGCGTGACACGAAACCAGGCGAGGACGAAGGGGCAGTCGCGCTCCGTACAGGCCCGCGCTAGTCCTCCACGTAGAGCGAGTAGAGGATGACGGCGAAGCCGATAGCGGTAAAGGAGCCTTCGGCGACGAGCGCGAGCATCGTGCCGACGTGGAGGAGGGTGTCGACGATGCCGGCGACGAGGGCGCCGACGGTGACGACGCCGAAACCAACTGCGAGCAGGCGGATGGAGCGCGCGCCGGTGCGGACGGACGCCTCGTAGGCGAAATAGGTGATGGCACCCCCGAGCAGGAGCGTCACCGTCTTCAGCAGCGTGACGAGCGTCGTGAGGCCGAGTCCTGTCGGCGTCATGTCTCGCGTTGCACCTCCGACCAGATGTCCGCGAGGCGCTCGGACGGGCCGCGCGCCGGCCGTTCGAGGTCCACGACGAGGTCGCGGTCGTCGTCGAAGGAGAGCTCGATGGCGTCGAACGCCGCCCGGTAGCGCGAGCGGTGCCGTCCGTCCGGGCGGATTTCGGTCTCCTCCGCGACGAGCGTCGCCTCGGTCAGTTGCTCGAGTTTCCGGTAGGTAGTCGAGAGCGGTACGTCACACGTCTCCGAGAGTTCGTTCGCCGTCATTGGTTCGTCGAGGGCACGTAGGAACGCCCGACAGTCCGCGTCGTCGAGTGCGTCGAGGACGCGCGTCAGGTCGGGGTCGTCGTCTGATGCGCTCATTCTGGCCCCGTATGGGCTACCCGTTGCTTGGCGCCCGCCACTTAGATATCGACCGGTTCGTCCTGTCGGCGGCCCGTCAGGGGTGCGCTCAACCTTTTTTACAGCCATTCGTCGTAGGATACGAGCGCCATGTCCAGCGACCCTCGCGGACGACCGACGACGCGGAGCGGGGCGGACGGGCCGAGCGAGACGTCCGGACGCGCCGGGCGCCGCGCCCCGTCCCCGTCGGCCGGCCGCGACCACCACGGCAGTCACCGACACGGTCACGACCGGCGGGGCGGCCGGGGCGTCGACCTGCTCGCCGCCCTCGCGGAGGACTGGAAGGTTCCCGACGAACTCCCCCGGGAGGCGACCATCGACGAGGTCGTCACCGAGGACGCCACGAAGGAAATCGAGACCGCCCTCCACGCGACCGAGACGGTCGAACGCCGCCAGTACGCCGAGAGCGAGTATCAGGCCGCGTGCCGCGACCGCGTCGCGTTCGCGGAGCGCCACGAGTACGCGCCACACAACTACACCGAGAAGACCGTCGCGTTCGTCGAACACGACGTCGCCTCGAAGCCCTGCCCGGACTGCAACGGCGGTCAGACCGTCACCTGTCCGGAGTGTCACGACGGCCGGGTGAACTGCCCGCAGTGTGGCGGCGACGGCATCCGCGACTGCGACTGCGCCGACGGCACCGTCGCCTGCGGGGCGTGCGACGGCCACGGCGAAGTCCACGCGAACAGCGGCCCCGCGGACTGTGCGAACTGCGGCGGCGACGGCACGTTCCGCTGCCCGACCTGCGACGGCCAGTCGCGCTTCCAGTGTCCGGACTGTGCGGGCGACGGCCGCCAGCAGTGTCCGGTCTGCGAGGGGAGTGCCGAAGTCGAGTGTGACACCTGCGAGGCCGAAGGCCACGTCTACGAGGCCAAAGCCGGCAGTGTCGACTACACCATCGAGGAGGACGTCACCGCGGCCGCGGACACTCTCCCGATCGAGCGCGTCGAGCGCGCGGCCGGCCGACGGAGCGACGAGACGACGCACACCTTCGACCCGCCCATCGAGGGCGGCCGCGGCGTCATCCGTCGCACCGTCGAGACGTTCACCATCCCCGGGACGAAGGTGGACTACACCTTCGAAGGGACGTCCTACGACCTCTACGAGATCGACGGCGAACGGGTCGTCCCCGACCACCCACAGTCCGTCTACCGGGAGTACGCGCCGTTCGTCGCCGTCGGCGTCACCGTCATGCTGTTCGCGTGGGTACTCTTCGCGTAGTTCGGTCCCGCGACACGCCGCTCATTCTTCGCGGTCGTCGCACCCGCGCGGTCGTGGGCTGACTACAGTTTCTCGTTCCAGTCGGGCGTCGAGAACTTCGCGTCCGCGAGTTCGAGCGCGGCCTCGCGCTCGTCGGCGGTCAACTCGCCCCGCTCGCCGCCGAAGCGCTCGGCGTACGCCTCGACGATGGCGTCGATGACGGCGTCGCGCGACTCGGTGAGGTAGTCGGTCATGACGGCGACGCGCGTCTCCGCGGACTGCACGGCCTTGTCGGAGACCTTCTCCTCGCCGATGCGGAGCACGCGGAGCATCTCGCGCGTGTCGAGGTCGTAGCTCATCGTCGTGTGGTGGAGCACCGTCCCGCCGGAGCGCAACTGAGCCGACCCCCCGATTTTGCCGTCGTCGTGCTCGACGTCGTTCAGCGGTTCGTGCCGGACGTCGAGCCCTAACTCCTGTAGGGCCTCGATGGCGGGTGCGTCGAGGTCCGCGTAGCTCTCCTCGATGTCCTCGGGCACCCACTCCTCGGGCAGGTAGAGTGAGTAGGTGACGACGTCGCCGGGCGCGACGTACATCGACCCGCCGCCGGTCAGCCGCCGCACCGGGACGACGCCGTGCTCGCGGGCGTACTCGACTTCGACCTCGTCGCTGAACGACTGGAAGCGGCCGAACGGCACCGCGGGCGTCTCGCGGCGCCACACCCGCAGGGTCGGCGGCGCCTCGCCGGCGTTCAGGCGGTTGGTCAACACCTCGTCGAGCGCGTGGTGGACGGGTTCGGAGAACGCCACCGGGTCGACGACGCGCAGGCCGTCGTGCGCCGATTCCTCCACCATCAGGCCATCGCCTCCCGGACTGCGGTGGCGACGTCGTCGGCGTCGAAGCCGACGAGGGTGGCCTCGACGGCGTCGACGGCCTGTGCGAACTCCTCGTGGGGTGCGTCCCGCGGCAGGCCCTCGACGGCGCGTTCGAGCGCCGCCAGCGCCTCGGGCGGTTCGAGGAAGAAGTCCCCGCGTATCTCCACCGATTGGACGTGTGCCTCGTAGGTCACCGACGCCCGGACGAGCTTCCCGTTCGGGACTTTCACCGACGACTCCCCGTGCATACGCGTGCGGTACGCCACCACGAGGTAAAGAGCGCTCGGGTGGCCTGCGCGCGTGTCGCGGCCGCAGTCTTGAAATGTCTCGCCCTGAAATCTCCCATCGATATGCCGACCGCCGAAGTCGACCTCCCGAGCGATATCGAAGTCGAGATCGACCGCCTCGTCGACGAGGGCGAGTTCCTCAACCGGAAGGAAGCGGTCGAAGAACTGCTCTCCACGGGGCTGAACGTCTACGACGTCAGCACCGAGGGCGAAGAAGAGGAGCGGTTCGGCGAGGAGATGCGCGAGACGAGCGAGCGCTCGCTCGGCGACGACTACGAGTTCTGACGCTCAGAGCCGCTCTCTGAGCACCCAGCCGCCGCCGACGACGGCGCTCCCTGCGAGGACGAGTGCGATAGCGGCCGCGCCGGGACTCGTCGGCAGGAGGCCGATACCGCCGTCGTCACTCGACGTGGTGGTCGGCGCCGTGGCGTCCTGCTCGGACGTCGTGGTCGACGTCTCGCCGCCATCGGCCGTGTTCGTCGTGCTGGTCACGCTCGTCGTCTGCGTGGTCGTCGTGGTTGTCGTGGTCGTCGTGTCGGTGCCGTCGTTCGTCCCATCGTTCGTGCTGTCGGTGCCGCCGGTGTCACCGCTCCAGCTACCGCCGCCGGTGTTCCCGCCGTCGTCACCGATGTTGGTGCCGCCGGTGGACTCCCGCGCGTTCACTTCGTAGCTCGCGGGCACGGCGCTCGCGGTGCTCTGGACGTTCACGTCCACCGTCGCGTGGTAGGTGCCGGTGGTGGACGGGTTCTGGACGTCCTGGTAGGTGACGATGACCGTGTCACCCTGCTGGAGGCTGTAGGAGCCGCCGAAGCCGAACGTGAGCGTGTGGCCGTCGTTCGACCCGTCGACTTCGCCGAGGTCGTCGGAGACGTTCGTGTCGATTTCGCCGTCGCCGTTCGTGTCGATGCCGACGGCGACGACGTCACCCTGCCCGACGTTCGAGATGTCGGTGGCGGTTTCGTTCGCCGCGTAGTCGACGCGGATACTGTTCAGGGAGTCCGAGTCGTCGTTCGGCGCGACCTCGACGGTCGCGGTGTGCGTGCTCGTCGCGTCGGGGTACGGCGGGCTCGCGTTCAGCGTCGCGTTCGTGACCGCGGTGTCGGCGTGAATCGCGAGCGTCGCGTCCGTGCCGTTCGCCCAGTCACCGTTCAGTGCCGTCGGGACGCCGTAGGTCCCGGACTCGGGGTTCGTGACGTTGTCGTAGACGAGGACGACGCGCTCGTCACAGGAGACGTTGTGCGCGCCGGGGAACGTCGCCTCGACGGTGCCGTTCGCGGCCGTGAAGCCGCTGGCGTTCAGGCGCGTCTCGCTGTTGTCGTAGGTCCGGTCGCCGTCCGCGTCGATGAACGCCGTCGAGAGCGTGGCGTTCCCGACGCCCACGGTCGCGGCGCTCGCGGAGTAGTTCGCTGCGAGCGACGTGACGCTCACGCCACACTGCACGGTGCCGGGCTGGAAGGCGAGGCGGTGAGTCGCGTTCGCCCCGTCCGACGCGGGCGTCGCGTTCAGCGTCGCGTTCGCCGGCCGGTTCGTGATGTCGAACTGGACTGCCGTGTCGGCGTCGCCGCTCTGGACGTTGATGCCGACAGCGGTCGTGTAGGTGCCCGTGCTCGTCGGGTTCTGCACGTCGCCGTAGGCGGCGATGACGCGGTCACCCTGCGAGAGGGTGTAGTCGCCGCCGAACTGGAGGACGAGCGTGTGGCCGTTGTTCGAGATGGAGACCGAAGAGAGGTCGTCGGAGACGTTCGTGTCGATTTCGCCGTCGCTGTTCGTGTCGATGCCGACGCGCCGGACGTCGCTGAGGCCGACGTTCGAGACGTCGGTCGCGTCCTCGTTCTCGTGGTAGTCGATGCGGAAGCTGTTCAGGGAGTCGGAGGCGTCGTTCGACCCGACGGTCCCCGTGGCGGTGTGAACGCTCGTCGCACCCGTGTAGGGCGGGTTCGGGACGACGGACGCGTTCGACGTCGTGCTGCTCGCGACGATGTCGAAGCTCACCTGCGTCGCGTTCGCGGCGTCACCGTTCGCGACGACGCTGGCCGTGTAGGTGCCGGCGCTCGCGGGATTCCCGACCGGCCCGTAGCGCGCGACGACGGGCACGCTGTCGTTCAGCGTGTAACTCCCGTTGAACGCGAGCGTCACGGTACCGCTCTGCGTCGTGACGTTCGTGACGTTCAGGCTCGTCTCGCCGCTGTCGTACGTGCCGTCGTTGTCGGCGTCGGCGAACGCCGTGACGTTCGAGGCGTTCACCGGGTAGAGCGTGCCGTTCGACCCGTAGTCGACGGAGAGGTTACGGAGCGTCTGGTTGTCCTGGGCCGAGCTGGGGACGAAGTCGAGCGTGTGCGTGGCGTTCACGCCGTCCCAGTTCGGCGACGCGGACAGCGAGGAGTTCAGCGGCGCCGACGTGACGTTCAGCGTCGCGTTCGCGGGCGCCCCCGAGGACTGCGGGTTCAGGTCGACCTCGACGGCGTACGTCCCGGCGGACGAGGGGTTCCGGACGTCGTCGTAGACGACGTGTATGGTGTCGCCCTGCTCGAGGTCGTAGGAGCCGCCGAAGTCGAACGTCACCGTCTTGCCGTTGTTGCTGTGCGTGACGGCCTGGAAGTCGTCGGTGATGTTCGTTCGGTTGCTGTCGCGGACGATGTAGGCGTCCTCGATGCCGCTGACGTTGCCGGAGTCGGACGCCTCGTACGTTACTTTGACTGCACTCAACGAGCTACCGACTTCGTTCGAGTCCGGTACGGCCGTGACGTGATGTGTCGCGGTCGCTGTCGCGTTGGACGGCGTCGCAGTAATGGTCGCGCTCTGGGTGGCCGCGGCGGTGCCGACGAAGCCGACGCCGGCCGTCGCGAACACCGAGACCACGAGGAGTGCGCTCAACGCGAGCGACTTGGTATTTCGTGTCATGGTGATGGGGATGGCTGTCGCTGCCTGCTCTCGATGCCGGAGGAGCCGAGCTGACCGCGGATGGGTCACTCAGGCATATGTCCGAATCGGGACTACGGACCGGTAAGTATGTTGGCCGGCAGGAAAGTCCAGTCAGCCGACGAGCCGGTCCGCGAGCGCCGGGAGAACCGCCGTGACGTCCGCCCGACAGACCGTCGTCGCGACGTCGTCGAGCGGCGTCGCGTCGAAGTTCACGACGTGTAGCTCGCCGCCGCGTGCCACGCGCTCCGGGAGTGATGCGGCGGGTTCGACGGTCAGCGACGACCCGGCGACGAGGCAGGCGTCGGCCTCGCGGGCGAGCCGGCGCGCCTCGCGGAACACCGGCGGGAGACGCTCGCCGAACAGCACCACGTCCGGCTTGAGGAGGCCGCCACAGTCACAGCGCGGCGGCGTCTCGCCGTTGCGGACGCGCTCGCGCACGTCCTCGGTGGGTGTCGTCCCCCCGCAGTCCACGCAGACGCTGCGCCGGGCGTTCCCGTGGATTTCGAGGAGCGACTCCGTCCCGGCGGCCGCGTGGAGGCCGTCGACGTTCTGCGTGACGACGGCCTCGAACACGCCCGCGGCCTCCAACTCGGCGAGCGCGTCGTGGGCGGCGTTCGGCGCGACGGTGCTCGCGTCTCGCTCACCGCGCTTGCTCGCGCTCGGTTCCCCGTCGTTCCGACCGTCGCTCGGCCCGGCGGTACCGTACATCCGTTCGTGGAGGTCGATGCGGTCCGCCCAGAACCCCGCGGGGTCGCGTTCGAAGCGCTCGATGCGGAAGTCGGCGGGGTCGAAGGCGTCGTTCCAGACGCCGTTTTCGCCCCGGAAGGACGGGACGCCAGAGGCGGTACTGACACCCGCGCCCGTGAACGCGATGGCCGTCCCCGCGTCCGCGAGCGAGTCGGCGATTCGCGCCACCGCACCGTCCTCGGCGTGCCCGGCGGCCATCAGTAGTCCGCGAGGAAGTCCTCGATGCGGTTCATCGCCTCGCGGAGTTCGGGGAGCGAGCGCGCGTAGGAGACCCGGACGTGGCCCTCGCCGCCCTCGCCGAAGACGCGGCCCGGAACGACGGCAACCTCCGCCTCGCGCAGCAGTTCCTCGGCGAACTCCTCGTCGTCGCCCGGCACGGACGGGAAGACGTAGAAGGCACCCTTCGCCTCGAAGCAGTCCAGCCCCATCTCGCGGAAGCGCGAGAGGACGAAGCGTCGGCGCCGGTCGTACTGCTCGCGCATGTCGGCGACTTCCTCGTCGCAGGACTCCAGCGCCTCGATGGCCGCGGCCTGCGCGGTAGTGGGCGCGGAGAGCATCGTGTACTGGTGGATGCGGTTCATCCCGTCGATGACCTCGGGGGGACCCATCGCGTAGCCGAGCCGGAGGCCGGTCATCGCGTAGGCCTTCGAGAAGCCGTTGAAGACGAGCGTGCGCTCGCGCATCCCGGGCTGGGTGGCGATGCTGTCGTGCTCGCCGGCGTAGCTCAGCGCCGCGTACACCTCGTCCGCGAGCACGAAGAGGTCGTGTTCGCGCGCGAACTCCGCGACTTCCGCGAGGTGCGTCGCGTCCATCACCGCCCCGGTGGGATTGTTCGGGTAGCAGAAGACGAGCACGTCCGCGCGCTCCGCGCCCGCGCGCTCGAGGGCGTCGTAGGTGAGGCGGAACTCCTCCTCCGCCCGCGTCGGCACCGGAAGCACCTCGCCGCCGGAGAAGGAGGCGTCCGGCCCGTAGGAGATGTAGGCGGGTTCCGCGACGGCGACGACGTCGCCGGGGTCGACGAGCGCGCGCATCGCGAGGTCCATCGCCTCGCTGACGCCCGTCGTGACGAGAATCTCCTCGTCCGCCGCGTAGTCGTGCCCGTAGCGGGTGACGTGGTCCGAAATGGCCTCGCGGAGGTCACGGCGGCCGCGGTTCGACGTGTAGGAGGTCTGGCCGCGCTCGAGGGCTTCGATGGCGGCCTTCCGGGCGGGCCACGGCGCGCTGAAGTCGGGTTCGCCGACGCCGAGCGACACCACGTCGTCCATCTCCTCGGCGATTTCGAAGAAGCGCCGAATCCCGGAGGGTGGCGTTCGCTCGGCGCGCTCGGAGAGGTAGCTCATGGCGAGTAGGAGAGCCGGTCGTCCTCCTCGCCGTCCCCGAACTCGATGCCGTCGGCCTTGTAGGTCTCCATGACGTAGTGCGTGACCGTCTGGGTCACCTCGGGGATGGGTGCGATTTCCTCGGAGACGAAGCGCGAGACGGCGTTCATCGAGTCCGCGCGCACTTCGAGCGCGAAGTCGTAGTCGCCGCTGACCAACTGGAAGGCGACGACTTCGGGGAACTTCGCGATGCGCCGCGAGATGTCCTCGTAGCCCGTCTCGCGGTCGAGTTCGACGTTCAACTCGACTTTCGCCTCGACGACGTCGTCGTCGAGCGCCGCCCAGTCCACGACCGCGGTGTAGCCACGGAGCACGCCCTCGTTCTCGAGGGCCTCGATGTGTGCCTCGGCCTCCTCGGGCGTGAGGTCCAACTGTCGAGCGACGTCCTCGGGCGTGTAGCGGGCGTCCTCACAGAGCAAGTCGAGGACGCGTCTGCGGTCGTCGTCGTCCATACCCTCATGGTGGGAGGGTCCGTTCTTAGGTCTGACTCTCCGTCGGGACGTTGCCACCCCATCGCCGGGTATCTCCACCGCTACCCGACGCCTTTTGGTGGCTCCGTGACACGTCTTACGCGATGATCGTCAATCACGTCCACTTCGAGGTCGACCCGGACGAACGCGAAACGGCGCTCGAGGCCGTCGAGGAACTCGTGGAGGCCTCCAACGCCGAAGAAGGCGTCATCGAGTACCGCGCCGCCGTCGATATTCAGGACGAGCACACGGTTCGGGTCTTCGAGCAGTACGAGGACGAGGCCGCGCTCGCCGCGCACACCGAGAGCGCGCACTTCAAGTCGTTCGTAAACCAGCTCCCGGAATTCCTCGCGGGCGATGTCGAGGGGACGCGCTTCGACGTCGAGAGCGCGACCGAGGTCGAACTCTAACGGAGACCGGGCGTCGGGGGTTCGCGGCGCTTGTGTGCGCTCGACTCGTGTAACTCGGCGAGACGCTCGACCGTCTCCCGGTCGGCCGCGACGCGTGCCGCCGTCGCCTCGACGCCGAGGCCGTCGTCGACGAGACAGCGCAACACGGGGTCGATTTCCGAGTAGGGCGCGCCCAACTCCTCGCGGTCCGTCTGGCCCGCCCAGAGGCCGGCGGTCGGTTCCTTCTCGACGAAGCGCGAATCGAGGTCGAGGTACCGGGCGAGCGCGACCACTTCCGTCTTGTAGCAGTCGCAGAGCGGCGCAACGTCGACGGCGCCATCGCCGTACTTCGTGAAATACCCGAGGAGGTACTCCGAGCGGTTGTCGGGGCCGAGGACGAGCATCTCGTGCTGGTTCGCGGCCGCGTAGAGCCGAACCATGCGGACGCGCGCGCGGACGTTCCCGACGGCTTCGGTGTCGAGGGTCGCGTCCGCCTCACGGAACGCCGCGACCTGTCCCTCGATGGACTCCTCAGCCCACTCGATGCCGAGGGACTCACAGAGCTCGCGGGCGTCGCGCATGTTCTCGGGGTCGCTCGGCGCGCCCGGGAGGACGAGCCCACGGACGTTCTCCGGGCCGACGGCCTCCGCGGCGAGCGTCGCGCCGACCGCCGAATCGAGGCCGCCGCTGACGCCGACGACGTACCCCTCGGCGCCCACGCGCTCGCAGTAGTCGCGGAGGAACGCGCGGGCGGACTCGACGGCGCGCGCCGGGTCGAGACGACCCCGGACTGGTTCGGCTCCCTCGGTTTCGTCGCTCATGCGTGGGTGTGTCACCGCGAGGCCCGTAGCCGTGACGGCTCCCCTGACTCCCCGGTCCCGCTAGAGCGGCTTCTCCATCTCGACGTGCGGGATGCCGGCTTCCTCGAACTCCTCGCCGCGCTGCTCGTAGCCCCGGGCGCTGTAGAAGTCGACGACGGGCGTCTGGGCGTGGAGGCGGGCGCGCTCGTAGCCGGCATCGCGGGCGTCGTCCTCGACGGCGTCCATGAGGCGCGCGCCCCACCCCTCGCCACGGTGTGTCTCGCGGACGGCGACGCGCTCGACTTTCACGGTCTCGTCGTCGTACTCGCGCCAGCGCGCGGCACCCACCGGGGCGTCGTCGGCGTAGGCGACGTAGTGGGTCGCGCGCCCTTCGTGTTCGTCCACCTCCAGTTCTTCGGGGACGCCCTGTTCGTCGACGAAGACAGCGTAACGGACGGTGAGGGCGTCCTCGTAGGCCGCGTCGGTGTCGGCCCGGACGACTCCGTGCATGTCTCACCGAAGTCGACGGCGGTGTAAGGCCCTGTCTCCTCGCGCCCACCATCCTGAACCAGGCCGGCCTCAGCGCCGCCTCCTCCATCATCGCCACCGTCGTCAACGTCGCGGTGACCGTCGTCGCCATCTTGCTCGTCGACAAGGCCGGCCACCGAACACTCCTGCTCGACGGCCTCGCCGGGATGGCCCTCATGCTCGGCGTCCTCACCGTCGCCGCGTTCGTCTTCAGCTACCGGCTCATCCCCGAGACGAAGGGGCGCTCGCTCGAGGCGGTCCAGGTCGACCTCCGCGAGCGCTCCCTCACGCGGACGGCCGAGGAACTCGACGGCGAGTCCGAATACGCCGACTGAGCCGGCGGAAGGGTCTTACGTACCCGTACGCGAGAGTACGAGTATGGATACCGAGGCGCTCGCGTCCGTCCTCGAAGGCGAGGGGTTCTCGCCGTACCAGGCCCGCGCGTACGTCGCGCTCCTCGAACTCGGCTCCGTCTCCGCGAGCGGGCTCGCGGACGCCAGCGGCGTCCCCCAACCCCGCATCTACGACGTCGTGCGCGCGCTTGAAGAGCAGGGCTACGTCGAGACGTACGAACAGGAGAACCTCCACGTTCGCGTCCCCTCCCCGGAGGCCGTCGTCTCCTCGCTCCGCAACCGCGTCGACGAACTCCAGGCGGCCGCCTCGGAGGTGGAGGCGCGCTGGACGCGCCCGGAACCCCGCCAGCACGAGGTGTCGGTGGTGTCGCGCTTCGAGACGCTGTGCAACCGCGCGGAGGCGTTCATCGGGAGCGCCGACCACCGCGTTCAGCTCTCGGTCACGCCCGGGCAGTTCCGCGACCTCTACTCCGCGCTGACCGGCGCGCTCGAACGCGGCGTCGCGGTGCAGGTGTCGATTCACTCCTGTTCGCGCGACGTCGCCACTTCCCTGCCGCTCGCGGACGTCGCGACGGAGGCGCGCTGGCGCGAGCGCGAGGCGCCTTTCCTCGCCATCGTCGACCAGCACCGCGTCTGCTACGCCGAGCACGTCGGCGGCCCCCGCGAGTACGGCGTCGTCGTCAACGACCGGACGCACGCCGCCGTCTTCATCTGGTACTACCTGAGCAGCGTCTGGGAACTCTGGGAGCCGCTCGTCGAGGACGACCGGAGCTTCCCCCGGACCTACATCGACATCCGGCGCGCCGCCCACGAACTCGTCCCGCACCTGCAGAACGGCGACGACGTCTACGTCTCCGTCGACGGCCATCTCGTCGAGACGGGCGAGGCCTGCGAGTTCGCCGGCTGCGTCGTCGACATCGCCTACGAGGGTCGCGACGACGAGAACGACGGCCCGCGCTCGCTCCAGAGTCTCGCCGGCCAGACGTCGCTCGTCGTGGCGACCGACGACGGCGAGGTGACCGTCGGCGGCTTCGGCGCGGTGTTGGAGGACGTCGAGGCGGAGCGCGTCGTCGTCGAGGACGTCGTCTGAGGCGGCGAATACGGTATCGCGGCGAACAGTTATGTCGGTCCAGTGAATCCCTACACGTGTCTGAATGACTGACGCCGACAGTGCCGACGGGACCCTCGGTCGGTGCCCGGAGTGTGGCGCGCGCATCCCCGAGAGCGCGGTGCTCATCGAGTACGAGGACGGGGACGGGACGGCGGCGTACGCCGACTGTCCCGAGTGTGGTGACGTGGTGAAACCCGAATAGTCGGGCGCGCACGCGCTCGATGGCTGCCCGGACCTCGTCGGCGTCCGGGAGGTCGACTTCTTCGCACGCGAACGGCGAGACCGGCACGTCGTCGCCGCTGACCCGCTCGACGGGCGCTTTGAGGTGGGAGAGCGCCCTCGTGGACGCGCGTCGCGCCCCGTTCCCGGGGCACGTCCGAGCGTCGAAGGCCCTCTGCGTCGAACGGGGCCACTGACCCACAACGGTTTGTGGCGGCCACTCCAACCGGGGAGTGAATGCCCTCGCGCACACTCCTCTCCGTGTTCGTCGTAGCACTCCTCCTCGCGCCCGTCGGGTCGGCGCTCGCCGCGCCCGCCACGACTGGCGCGTCCACGTCGGCGGCGACTTCTCCGTCCGCGCCCGCCGCGTCTGTCTCGACACCGGTGGCCCAGTCCTCCGGCCACAACGGCACTGCCGAGAACGAGACCATCGGCTACTTCGATGGCTACTGGTACGACTCCAACATCACCGTGAATCAGGACGACGGCCTGAGCGACGCCGAGACGCGGGCGTACGTCCGCCGGACGATGGCGCGCGTCGAGGTGCTCCGCCAGCACAACTTCAAGCACGCGGTGCCCGTCGACGTCATGTCCCGCTCGGCCTACCAGGCGAACCAGTCCCGTGGGGCCTCGAACTCCTCGCACAGCCAGTGGAACCAGCAGGTGTGGGAGGCCGCGCTCGTCATCGGGTCGAACACGAACCTCTCGGCGGCGATGCAGTCCTACTACTCGAACAACGTTCTGGGCTTCTATTCGCCCTCGAGCGACGCCATCAAGATCATCGTTCCGTCCGGGAAGCAGGCCTACATGGAGTACTCGACGCTCAGTCACGAGCTCCAGCACGCCCTCCAGGACCAGTACTACAACCTGAGCTCCGCGAAGTATGGCGGCGAGACGCAGGACACGCAGCTCGCGACGTCCGGCCTCGTCGAGGGTGAGGCGCGCTACGTCGAGTCGAAGTACGAGGAGAAGTGTGAGAGCGGCGAGTGGGACTGCGTCGCGGGGCCGTCCTCCGCGAGCGTCTCGGGCAGCTCGAGTTCCACGACGACCACCACGACCACCTCACAGTCCTCGAGTGCGAGCGCGAGTCCGCCGCTGAGCCTGCGGCTCACGCTCTACTTCCCGTACGCGAGCGGTCCCGGCTACGTCCACACTCTCATCCAGCAGGGCGGCTGGGCGGCCGTGGACGAGGCGTGGGCGACCCCGCCGAACACGACCACCGAGGTCATCCACGGCGAGGCGCCGGCGACGAAGCCGGTGTCCGTCGACCGTGACGTCGCGACGAACGGCTGGAAGACGTTCCCGAATCAGGGCGTGAACGGCACGGACACGCTCGGCGAGGCGTCGGCGTTCATGGGGCTCTGGTGGCAGGGCTTCCAGTTCGGCGCGAACGCCGTGCCGAAGGACGCGATTCGCTCCAGCGGCGAGTACCGCGCCTACCACTACAGCGCGGCGGCGACCACCGGGTGGGCGGGCGACAAGGTGCTCCCCTACCACAAGAGCGGGAAGTATGGCTTCGTCTGGAAGTCGCGCTGGACGGACGCGTCGAACGCGAGCGCGTTCGCGGACGCCTACGTGCTGGCGCTGAAGGCCCACGACGCGACGAAGCAGAACGGCGCCTGGGTCGTCACGAAGCAGGACGGCTATCAGGGCGCGTATCGCGTCGTCCAGAACGGCGACACCGTCGCCATCGTGAACGGCCCGGACGTCGCGGCGGTGAACGACATCCGGCCGTCGCTCGCCGGGAACGAGAGCGCGAGTCCGACGACCACGACGTCCTCGACGGTGCCCGGGTTCGGCGCGCTCGCGGGCCTCGTCGCGCTTGCCGCGCTCGTCGTGGCGCTCCGCATCACGCGGCGCCGCTAGCGCTCGAAGGCGACGCGCATCCGGCTCTTCTCCCCGTCCGTTGACTCGACGTGCTCGTCCACCAGCGGGAAGTGCGCGAGGTAGCCCTGTCGAAAGTTCTCCGCGATACGTCGCGAGCGCGGCGTCCCGTCGCGCGCGGCGGCGTAGGCGGTCTCGAGGCCGACCCTGTCGGCGAGCGGGAGGAGCGTCACCGTCGTCCCTTCGGGTGTGACCTCAAGCAGGAGGCCGGCCTGCGGGAACGAGCAGACGGGCGGTGCGAGGAGTTCGCTGACGCCGCCCGGGACGCCGCCGACGGCGGGCCAGTGGGCGTGCCCGGAGACGACGAGCGGAACATCGTGGGCGGCGAGGACGTCCGCGAGTTCGTCGGCGTTGCCGACGGTGGCGTGGGCTTCGATGCCGATGGGGGAGGCGTGGCTGGTCGCGTCGGCGACGTTGTGGTGGGCGACGACGATGGGGTCCTCGACCGTGGGGAGGGTGGCGTCGAGCCACGCGAGCTGGTCGTCGGTGACGCGACCGTGCGAGCCGTCGGCGACGGCGCTCGCGGTGTCGAGGCCGATGATGTGGACGTCCCCGACGCGCCGGACGTAGGGGAGGACGCCAGGCGTGTAGCGCTCGCGGAAGGCATGAACCGAGGGGGCGTCGCGGTACTCCTTCGGGACGTCGTGGTTGCCGGGGACGCAGAGGACGTCGCCACCGAAGCCCTCGAAGGCGTCGTCGATGGCGGCGAAGGAGGCGTCGCTCCCGTCACGGGTGAGGTCGCCGGCGACGACGACGGCGTCCGCGCCGTGCCGTCCGGCGTCGTCGACTGCGGTGTGCAGGCGGTCGAGGGCGTGCTCGTAACACTTCCACGCGCCCGCTTCGCGGGTGGCGTCGGCGTGGACGTCCGCGAGGACGGCGAGCGTCGTCTCGGGGCCGGTCGGCCGGGCGAAGCGCGCGAGGACGGGGCCGGGTCGAGGCGTCACGGCGACCACCGTTGGGGGGTGTGGGGGCACTCGGGTGTGGGCATGGGCGCGCGTGAGTCTGGGGCCGCACGCCCCTTAGTCGTGTCTACGAACCAATACGTTTCGCTATCGAGGGGCCAATAGAACCACGGCGCTCGCGGCAGTCTGCCGAACGAACCGGTCACCCACCACATGGCGAGAACGACGTTGAGGGGGCTCGTACCGGGCGAACGTCATTAGCACGGAACGGCGAAACCGCGCGACGGCGCCGGATGTCCGGCCGTCGTGCGCGAAACCCTTAACCGCTGTGGTACGGTATACCGTAACAGTATCGGAATCCGACTGACCCCCCACTCGCCCTCCCCAGACGCGTGTGACACGCAGGCACTCGGACGGGATGGTCGTGCGCAAAGTGTGTGCGGAGGTAGCACACAACAATGGGTCGCACTCCGATACCCGAGACACACCATGACCGGCGACAACACCACCCTCGACGCGCTCTCCGAACGGTACCGGGAAACGATACCGGACGACCTCCGCGAGACCCACGACTACGGGTGGTACCTGGACCTCGTGCGCGAGGACCCGAAGGTCACCCGTAACGCCCACCAGCGGCTCGCCGACATGTTCGACCACTACGGGACGCGCTACGACGAGTCGCGTGGCCTCGTCGAGTACGAACTCGCCACCGAGGACCCGCTCGGCGGCGGCGCGAACACGTTCTACGGCCGCGAAATACACGCGGCCATCCACGAGTTCGTGAACAAGGTCAAGTCCGGCTCTCGCGGCCTCGGCCCCGAGAAGCGGATTCTCCTGCTCCTCGGGCCTGTGGGCTCTGGGAAGTCCGACTTCGACAAGCAGGTTCGCCGCTATTTCGAGGACTACACCCTCAGCGACGCCGGTCGGATGTACACCTTCCGCTGGACGGACCTCTGTGAGGTCATTCCCGACCAGGACCCCGCGGACGACGTCGTCCGCTCGCCGATGAACCAGGACCCGCTCGTGTTGCTCCCGCAGGACCAGCGCGACGCCGTCATCGAGGAGGTGAACGCGAGCCTCGAGGAACCCTACACGATTCGCAACGAGCAGTCGCTCGACCCCGAGAGCGAGTTCTACATGGACACGCTCCTCGAGGAGTACGACGACGACCTCGCGGCCGTCCTCCGCGAGCACGTCGAAGTCGTCCGGCTCGTCGCCGACGAGAACAAACGCCAGTGCGTCGAGACCTTCGAACCGAAGGACAAGAAGAACCAGGACGAGACGGAGTTGACCGGCGACGTCGACTACTCCAAAATCGCCGTCTACGGCGAGTCCGACCCGCGCGCCTTCGACTACTCCGGGGCGTTCTGTAACGCCAACCGCGGTCTCTTCTCGGGCGAGGAGTTGCTGAAACTCCAGCGAGAGTTCCTCTACGACTTCCTGCACGCCACCCAGGAACAGACCATCAAGCCGAAGAACAACCCCCGAATCGACATCGACCAGGTCATCGTCGGGCGCACCAACATGCCCGAGTACCGCGAGAAGAAGGGCGACGAGAAGATGGAGGCGTTCAACGACCGCACGAAGCGCGTCGACTTCCCCTACGTCCTCGAGTACGAGCAGGAAGCCCGCATCTACGAGAAACTCCTCCGGAACGCCGACGTCCCCGACGTCCACGTCGAACCGCACACCCTCGAGATGGCGGGGCTGTTCGGCGTCCTCACGCGCATCACCGAACCCGACGACGGAACCGTCGATCTCGTCGGGAAGGCGAAGGTCTACAACGGCGAGACGGACGAACTGGAGGACGCGGACGCGAAGAAACTCCGCGAGGAGGGCGACGACGCCACCGACCTCGGCGAGGGGATGGACGGCGTCAGCGCACGCTTCATCGGCGACGAAATCGCCGAGGCCATCATGGAGTCCACCCACCGCGGTCGGGCGTACCTCTCGCCGCTGCTCGTCTTCACGCACTTCGAGGAGCACCTCCCCGGCCACGGCTCCATCGACGAGGAGAACCTCGAGCGCTACCAGCGCTACCTCGAACTCGTCCGCGAGGAGTACACGGACCGCGCCATCGAGGACGTCCGCCACGCGCTCGCCTACGACGTAGACGAAATCCGCCAGCAGGGCGAGAAATACATGGACCACGTGATGGCGTACATCGACGACGACACCGTCGAGGACGACCTCACCGGCCAGCCCGTCGACCCCGACGAGACGTTCCTGCGCGCCGTCGAGGAGCAACTCGACGTCCCCGAGGACCGCAAGGACGACTTCCGGCAGGAAGTCTCGAACTGGGTCTCCCGGCGCGCCCGTGAGGGCGAGGCGTTCGACCCGCAGGACAACGACCGCTTGCGCCGCGCGCTCGAGCGCAAACTCTGGGCGGACAAGAAGCACAACATCAACTTCTCCGCGCTGGTGTCCGCGAACGACCTCGGCGAGGAGCGCTCCGCGTGGGTGGACGCTCTCCGTGACCGGGGGTACTCCCGCGAGGGCGCCCTCGAAGTCCTGGAGTTCGCCGGCGCGGAAGTCGCGAAGTCCGAACTGGAGGGGGCCTGAGGTGTCGGGATGAGTGAGTACGTCGCCGCGGCGGACCGAGAACTCGACGCGGCCCTCGACGAACCGATGACGCTCGGGGAGTTCGCCGAGCACGTCGTCGAACACCCGCTCGCCGCCGCGCACGCGTCGAAGTACCTCCTCGCGGCCATCGAGTCCTTCGGCACCCGGACCGTCGTGGAGGAGGGCGAGGAGAAGACGCGCTACCGGTTCTTCGACGACCCCGCGAACGACGGTGAGCACGCCGTCCTCGGCAACACGAACGTCCTCAACGGCTTCGTTGACGACCTCCGGGCGGTCGCGGCCGGTCGCGCGAAAACCGAGAAAATCTGCTGGTTCAGCGGCCCTACGGCGACCGGCAAGTCCGAGTTCAAGCGCTGTCTCATCGACGGCCTGCGCGCGTTCTCGCAGACCGCCGAGGGCCGGCGCTACACGCTCGAGTGGAACATCGCCGGGACGACGACCGACGACGCGCTGACCTACGGCGATGCCGCCCCGGAGTACGACGCGGACTGGCACGAGTCGCCCGTGCAGATCAACCCGCTCGCGGCGTTCCCGACGGCCGTCCGCGAGCAGGTGTTGGCGGACGCCGCCGACGCGACTGGCGACGACGTCCCCTCGCGCGTCGAGACGGACCTCGACCCGTTCAGCCGCGAGGCCTACGACTACCTTGCCGACCAATACCGCGAGCGCGCCGGCGACGAGCTGTTCAGCCACGTCACCGACCCCAAACACTGCCGGGTGACGAACTACGTGGTGGACGTCGGGCAGGGCGTCGGCGTCCTACACGCCGAGGACGCCGGCTCGCCCAAGGAGCGCCTCGTCGGCTCGTGGATGCCCGAGATGCTCTCGCGACTCGACAGCCGGGGCCGGAAGAACCCGCAAGCGTTCAGTTACGACGGCGTCCTGAGCCAGGGGAACGGCGGCATCACCGTCGTTGAGGACGCGGGCCAGCACGCCGACCTCCTGCGGAAACTCCTGAACGTCCCCGACGAGCGCACCGTGAAACTCGACAAGGGCATCGGGATGGACGTCGACACCCAGTTGCTCGTCATCTCGAACCCGGACTTGGAGGCGCAACTCGACCAGCACGCCGACCGCTCGCAGGCCGACCCGCTGAAGGCCCTGAAGCGCCGCCTCGACCGCCACGAGTTCGGCTACCTGACGAACTACAGCCTCGAGACGCAACTGCTTCGCCGCGAGTTGCTCGGCGAGTCCGACGTCTGGGACGACACCGAACGCGAGCAGGTCGAGGCGCGCGTCGCCGCGGGCGCGAGCGTGCCGATACGCCGCGACGCCGGCGAGCCCGCGGAGACGGTGGAGTTCGCCCCCCACGCACTCGAGGCAGCGGCGATGTACAGCGTCGTGACGCGCCTCGACGCCGACGACCTGCCCGCGACCCTCGACCTCGTCGACAAGGCCGTCCTCTACGACCGGGGCTACCTCCGGGAGGGCGACGAGAAGCGCACCCGCGAGGACTACGAGTTCGACGGCGGCCACGACGGCGAGGCCGGCATCCCCGTGACGTACACGCGGGACGTGCTCGCGGAGTTGCTCGCGGACCCGCCCGACCGCCACCACCACGAGGTGGACGTCTCCGGCGTGTTGATGCCGGAGGACGTGCTGGACGCGCTCGCCTCCGGTCTCGACGATGCGCCCGTCTTCTCGACGGCGGAGGCCGCGGAGTACGAGGACCGCGTCGTGCTCGCGAAGGACTACGCGTTCGCCACACAGGAGGACGACGTCATCGAGGCGCTGACGCACGACGTCACTGTTGATGAGGACACCGTCACCGAGTACGTCGAACACGTCTACGCGTGGGCGACCGACGACACCGTCGAGACGCCGCGCGGCGCCGAAGCCCCCGATCCCCTGCTGATGAAAGTGTTCGAGACGGAGCACCTCGGGCGCTTCGCGGAGGACGACTACGACGGCACCGACCCCTCCTCGACGGTCGAGGAGTTCCGCACGGCGAAGGTCGTCACCGCGCTCAACCGCCACGCGTGGGAGCGCCGCGACGAGGGCTTCCACGCCGGCGACGTCGACCTCGCCGAGATACCCGCCGTGACCGCGGTGCTTGATGCCACCGACTGGGACGACGTGACGCGCCGCTACCCCGAGTTCGACCCGACGCAGTGGGCGGACCCGCCGGAGGAGACGCGCACGGCCGAACTGAAGGCGAAGGCCGTCGACTACCTCGTGGACGAGCGCGGCTACACGCGCGCGTCGGCGGAGTTGGCGAGCACCGCCGTGATGGAGGGGGTGAGTCACCGATGGGACTGAGGGACGACCTCGAACGCTACCGCGAGGTCGGCGAGGAGGCCCGCGAGGACCTCGCGGAGTTCGTCCAGTACGGCGACCTCGGCGCCTCACGGCCCGATTCGGTGAGTATCCCCGTGAAGCTCGTCGACCTCCCCGAGTTCGCCTACGACCGGCGCGACATGGGTGGCGTCGGTCAAGCCGAGGGCGGTCAGCCCCAGCCCGGCCAACCCGTCGGCGAACCCCAGCCCGGCGAGGGCGACGGTGACGGCGACGAGGCCGGCGACGGCCACGCCGACCACGAGTACTACGAGATGGACCCCGAGGAGTTCGCCGAGGCGCTCGACGACGAGCTCGGCCTCGACCTCGACCCGAAGGGGAAGACAGTCCGCGAGCGCACCACCGGCGACTTCAACGACGTCGCGCGCAACGGCCCGAAGGGGACGCTCGACTTCGAGCGCCTCTTCAAGCAGGGGTTGAAGCGCACGCTCGCGACGGACTTCGACGAGGAGTACGTCATGGAAGCGCTGCGCGTCGCCGGCTGGGACGTCGACGACGTCTTCCGCTGGGCGCGCGGACAATCGATTCCGGTCTCGCGCGCGTGGCTCGATGCCCGCGCCGACGGACTCGACGACGCCGAGCGCTGGGACTCCATCGAGGCGATGGAGGCCGAGTGCGAGATGGAGTCCACGGCCGCACGCGTCCGCCGGGAGGGCGTGCAGGACGTGGCGTTCCGCCGCGACGACGAGCGCTACCGGCACCCCGAAGTCGTCGAGGAGCAGCAGAAGAGCGTTGTCGTCGTGAACATCCGGGACGTCTCCGGGTCGATGCGCGAGGAGAAGCGCGACCTCGTCGAGCGCACGCTCACGCCGCTCGACTGGTACCTCACCGGGAAGTACGACGAAGCCGTCTTCCTCTACGTTGCGCACGACGCCGACGCGTGGGAGGTCGAGCGCGCGGAGTTCTTCGGCCTCCAGTCCGGCGGCGGCACCCGAATCTCCTCGGGCTACGAACTCGCCGCCGACCTCCTCGAGGAGTACCCCTTTGATGAGTGGAACCGCTACGTCTTCGCCGCCGGTGACGGCGAGAACAGCCACAACGACAGCGAGGAGCGCGTCGTCCCCCTGATGGCGGACATCGACGCGAACCTCCACGCCTACGTCGAGGTCCAGCCCGGCACGACGGGCCGAAGCCACCACGGCGACGTCGTCCAAGACGCCTTCGAGGAGTCCGAGGACGTCGCCGTCGCGCGCGTCCACGACAACGACGACGTCCTCGACGCCATCGAGACCATCCTCACCACCGAGACGGGTGACGAAGAATGACCACCGACACCGACAGACGCGACAAGCAACGGGTCGCCGCCGACCTCGAGGACGTCGCCCGGGACGCCCGGGCGCTCGCCGAGAAACTCGGCCTCGAACCCTACGACGTCAACTACTGGATCGTCGACCACGACGAGATGAACGAGCTCATCGCCTACAACGGCTTCCAGACCCGCTATCCGCACTGGCGCTGGGGGATGCAGTACGACCGCCAGCAGAAGCAGAGCCGGTACCTCGGCGGGAAGGCGTTCGAAATCGTCAACAACGACGACCCGGCGGCGGCGTTCCTCCAGGAGTCGAACACGCTCGCCGACCAGAAGGCCGTCATCACGCACGTCGAGGCCCACTCGGACTTCTTCGCGAACAACCAGTGGTTCGGCCTCTACGCGGACGACCCGGACGCGGCGGCGACGCTCGAGCGCCACGCCGACCTCATCGAGGGCCACATGAGCGACCCCGAGGTGAGTCGGAGCGACGTCGAGGAATTCATCGACAGCGTGCTCTGCGTCGAGGACGTCATCGACCAGCACCGCCCCTACACGGACGACCTGCCGGCGGGCGAGGCCGAGCGCGACGAGCTCGCCGACCGCCTTGAGGACCTCGGGCTCACCGAGGACGTCAAGCGGCAGGTGTTCGACGACGACTGGCTGGACGCGCACGCCGAGGCCGCCGAGCGCGACCCCGAACCCGCCGAGGACCTGCTCGCGTTCCTCGCGCGCCACGGGAAGGCCTACGACGAGGAGTCCGGGAAGGCCGTCGACTACGCGGACTGGCAGCGCGACGTCCTTGAGGCGCTCCGCCGCGAGGCCTACTACTTCGCGCCCCAGAAGACCACGAAGGTGATGAACGAGGGGTGGGCGGCCTACTGGGAGTCGCTGATGATGGGCGAGGAGGCGTTCGCGGGCGCGGACGAGTTCGTGGATTACGCCGACCACCAGGCGCGGGTGTTGAACTCGCCCGGCCTCAACCCCTACTCGCTCGGCAAGCAACTCTGGGAGTACGTCGAGAACACCGCGAACCGCCGCGAGGTCGTCGAGCGCCTGCTCCGCGTCGAGGGCGTCACGTGGCGGACATTCCACGACGCCGTCGACTTCGCGGCTGTGCAGACGGCGCTCGACCCACCGGCGGCACTCGACAGCATCGACGCCGAGAGCCTCGACGCGCTCGCGGACCTGCCCGACGAGTACGTCGATTCGGCGGCGCTCATACGCGCGAAAGAGGGCGACATCGACGTCGAGACGCATCCGTGGAAGGTGCTCACCTACGAGGGGCTCGCGCGCCGGCACTACTCGCTCGCGAAGCCCCAATACCGAGGCTTCCTGCGCTCGGTGTCGCGCGCGGAACTCGAACGGACGGCGCGCTACCTCTTCGACGAGTCGCGCTACGCGACGGTGGAGGCGGCGCTCGCGGACGTCGATTTCGCGGCCGGCTGGGACCGGCTGTACGCCGTCCGGGAGAGCCACAACGACGTGACGTTCATCGACGAGTTCCTCACGCAGGAGTTCGTGGACGCGAACGGCTACTTCGCCTACGAGTTCGCGCGCTCGACCGGCCAGTACCACGCGACGTCCACGGACGCCGACGCGGTGAAGAAGAAACTCCTCCTGAAGTTCGCGAACTTCGGGAAGCCGACGATCGTCGCGCTGGACGCGAACCACCGCAACCGCGGCGAACTCCTCCTCGGCCACCGCTACAACGGCGTCGCCCTCGACGTCCCGCAGGCCCGGGAGGTGCTGAAACGCGTCTTCGACCTCTGGGGACGGCCGGTCGCCCTCCGAACCGTCGTGACGGAGGTTTCGGACAGCGAACTCGAACGCGCGCGCCGGCAGGGCGTCGAGCCCGACCCCGAAGAGGTCGGCCTTGAACTCCGCTTCGACGGCGACGGCTTCGAGGAGGTCGAACTCGACGCGGAGGAGATATCGGAGTTGCAGGCCGACGCCGTCGACTACGACACGAAACCGGAGGAGTGGCTGGCCTAGTCGGCCCCACCCGCTTCCGTTTCTCGCCGTCGTTTCGTCCCCTCTCGCCGCAGCCTCCCGCCGCCTCTCACTGGTCTTCACGCCGCTCCTTTTCACCGACGGACGCGACGTCAGCACTCGCCGGTGAACTCGACGCCACCGAAACAGAACACCCCGTCGCCGTCGGCAAACATTCTTCACGAAGATAGTAATGTTTTTCCACCATCTAGGATTATCGTTCATCCGGACATGGCAGACAGAATGGACGATTCGCGTCGTCGGTTCCTGCAGGCGACCGGTGCGCTCGGTGCCGCCGCGCTCGCCGGTGGCGCGAACGCCGCCACTGCGGAGGACTTCAAACAGTACGGTGACGGGTCGCGCCCGACGCCGCCCGAGACGAAGGTGGAGAAGATTCTGGCCCGGATGAGTGTCGAGGAGAAGATCGGCCAGATGATTCAGGCGAACGTCTCCACCGTCGACCCCAGCGACATCGAGTCGCTGTTCACGACGTACCACGTCGGGTCGTTGCTCACCGGGGCGGCGTATCCGCCGGCGCGCGACCCCACCGAACTCGCGGAGGGCATCAACAGCCTCCAGGAGTTCGCCATCGGTAAGGGGAACGGCGTCCCGTTCGTCTTCGGAATCGACAGCGTCCACGGGAACGTCACCGTCGAGGGGTCGACGGCGTTCCCGCACAACGTCGGGATGGGCGCGACCCGCGACCCCGATCTGATGGAGGCCGCCGCGAAACACACCGGCGAGTCCGCCGCCGCAATCGGCGCCCACTGGGGGTTCGCGCCGACGAGCGGCCTCGGGCGCGACCCGCGCTGGGGGCGCTATTACGAGACGCTCTCCGAAGACCCGCACCTCACGGGCGAACTCGCGAGCGCCGCCGTCCGCGGCCTCCAAGAGGGCGCGGGCGACCACGACGGGGTCGCCGCGAGCGTGAAGCACTTCGCGGCGTACACGCAACCGCAGAACGGCGACGACCGGAGTCCCGCGCGCATCCCGACGCGTGACCTCGTCCAGAACCACTTCGTCCCCCATCACATGGGAATTCAGGAGGACGCGCTCACCGTGATGGTGAACAGCGGCTCGGTGAACGGCGTGCCCGCCCACGCCTCCTCGTGGCTCCTCCAGACCGTCCTGCGCGACCAGATGGGCTTCGAGGGCGTCGCCGTCTCCGACTGGAACGACTTCCAGCGGATGGTGAACATGCACCAGTACGCCCCCGACCTCAAGACGGCGGTGAAGAAGGGCGTGAACGCCGGCGTCGACATGGCGATGCTCTCCAGCGTCGAGAACGTCGAGAAGTTCTACAACAACCTCGTGGAACTCGTCGACGAGGGCGAGGTGAAGAAGTCCCGCATCGACGAGGCGGCCCGTCGCGTGCTCGAACTGAAGGCGACGCTCGGCCTCCTCGAGGACCCCTACGTGGACGCGTCGGCGGCCACGGACACCGTCGGCGGAGCGAAGAAGGCGGCTCGCGAGGCCGTCCGCGAATCGCTCACGCTCCTGAAGAACGAGAACAGCGCGCTCCCGCTCGGTGACACGGACAGCGTCCTGCTCGCTGGGCCGAACGTCGACAACGTCCGCACGCAGTGTGGCGGGTGGACGGTCGGCTGGCAGGGCCTCCACGAGGACGACGCGACACCGTGGGCGACCACCATCGCGGACGCCGTGCGCGACCGCGCCTCCGGCATCGTCACCGTCCACGAGACCGGCTACACGTTCAACCGCTGGAGCGACGACACGTGGTCGCTCGCCGACTCGACGAAGGAGACCATCGTCCGGGACGCCAAGCGCGCCGACAAAGTGGTGCTCGCGCTCGGCGAAGGCCCCTACGCGGAAGGGTTCGGGAACACCGACCGCCTCGCGCTCCCGGACGCCCAGCGCGAACTCGTCGACGCCGTGACGAACGCCGTCAGCGACGACACGCAGGTCGTCGGCCTGCTCGTGGCTGGCCGACCGCGTGGGACGAGCGAGACGCTCGCGAAGCTCGATGGCTTCCTGATGGCCTACTACCCGGGGAGTGCCGGCGGCGGCGTCGCGGACGTCCTCTACGGCGACGCGGACCCCGGTGGCCGCCTCGCCTTCCGCTGGCCGGACGGCGTCGGCCAGGTGCCGAACTACTACAACCAGTACCATCCCGCGAAGGACAACGCGAACGCGCTCTTCGAGTTCGGCGCGGGCGAGAGCTACGCGGACTTCGAGTTCTCGAACCTCACCGTCTCGCCGTCCTCGATTCGGGACGCGCGGAAGACGGGCACCGCGACGGCCACCGTCACCGTGACGAACACGAGCGGCCGGACGGGCACGGCGCTCGCGGAAGCCTTCTACACGGAGGCCTACGGCTCGGTGAACTATCCGCGTCGCAAGCGCCTCGGCTCGACGAAGGTCGAACTCGCGGGTGGCGAGTCCAAGCGCGTCACCGTCGAGTTCCCGCTCGCCGCGCTCGCGGTCGTGCCAGGCGACATGCCGGGCGATTCCGCACCGGTCGTCGAAGCCGGCGACTTTACGGTCGAACTCGGCGGGCAAACTGCGACGCTGACGGTCGAGCGGACGGTCGAACTCGATCCGACGCCGGGCGCGCAGTGAGGGAGCGCGTGCGCCACGGGGCCGCCTAGCGCACGGTCCGCACCCGCACTTTTCCCGTCCCGCCACGTTAGTTTCACCATTGAATGGATGGTGAAAACGTCTGTGCCTACACGTACGTACCCGGGGAAGACGGCCCCGCGGAGGGAGGAGACGCCGTCGAGGAGGAGTGGTCGTGTCCGCACGACGCACACCCCGACGCCGAGCGCTGCGTCTTCCACCTCTCGCCCGCGGAGTGCGCGGCCCGCGACGTCAGCGACGCCGAGGTTCGGGACGCCTTCATCGAGGCAATCCGCGCGACCCCGGACGTCTACAACGAGTTCGTCGGCGCGCACTTCGACACCCTCGACTTGAGCGGGCGGAAACTCGAGTCCGGAAACTCCCTCCCCGTAAACCTCCGGCACGCGACGTTCGCGGGCCGTCTCCGCCTGCGGAACGCGCACGTCGTCGACGAACTCGTCCTCTCACACAGCCACCTCCACGGGCGCTTCGACTTCGCGAGCGCGCGCTTCGAGAACGACCTCACCGCCTACGACTGTACGTTCGACGGCGTCGTCAAGGCCAGCACCGCGCGCTTCGACCGGCGCGTCGTCTTCGCGCGCTCGACGTTCACCTACACCGCCGCCTTCGACAACGGCGCCGCCTTCGACGAGGACGCCGTCTTCACCGGCGCACACTTCGCGTCCAACGCCCAGTTCACCGGCGCGCACTTCGACGGCCGGGCGTTCTTCCGCGGTGCGGCCTTCCCCGACGACGCGCGCTTTCGCTCTGCCGAGTTCGTCGACGTCGCCTCCTTCGCCGACGCCGACTTCGAGGGGACCGCCGACTTCCGCTCGACGCGCTTCAATGCCGCCGTCCACTTCGGTGACGCCGACATCCACTCCGGCTACGAGTCCGCGCGCTTCGCCATCGAGCCGACGTTCGCCGACGGCGTCTCCGAGGACGCCTTCGACTGTGCGGGCGTGCGCTTCGACGCCGGCGCGGACTTCCAGGGGTTCGACTTCGACGGCCCCGCGGACTTCGACGGCGCGACGTTCGGCGACGACGTCACCCTCACCGACGTCACCTGCGGCGGCGGCTTTCGCTTCACGCCCGACTCCGTCACCGAGGACGTCCGCGTCGTCGCCGAGCGCACCCACATGGAGAACGGGACGCTCGGCCAACCCGCCGACGGGCGCGTCTTCTACGACTTCCGAGACGCCTACCTCGGCCCCGTCACCGTCACCGGCGCCGAGGGCGACGACACGCCCGCCATCGCCTACATGCGCTTCGTCACGACGACGTTCGACGAGTTCGACTTCACGGGCTTTCGCCCCTACCTCGAACCCGAGTTCGACATCCACTCCTTCGACGTCCCGACGGACATCGACCCCGTCGAGTTGAGTCCGCGCGACGAGGAGATTACGTACATGAAGGCCAAGAGTGGCGCGGACGAGGTCGGTGACGACCGCTGCATGTCCGGGTTCTTCGTCCGCGAGATGCGCGCCCGCGGGAAGCGATTCCGCGCACACGCGCGGCGCGCCGACGACCCGCTCGAGCGCACGACGAACGTCGTCCACTACGGCTACAACCGCGCGTTCGACTTCCTCTGTCGGTACGCCGAGGACCCACACCGCCTCCTCGGCGTCCTCATCGGCGTCATCGGCGTCTTCGGCCTGCTCTACTGGGCGGGGTTCGCGCTCGTCGCCGCGCCCGCGCCCTACACGGGTGCGCCAGCGCCGCTGAACTTCGTCCTGCTCTCCGGGGAGGCGTTCGTCGCGATGGTCTACCCGCCCGTCGCGTCGATGCCGACGTGGGTGTTGCGCGGCGTCGCCGTCGCCGAGAGCATCGTCGGCGCGCTGTTCATCTCGCTGTTCCTCTTCACGCTGACGCGCGCCGTCCACCGCTGACGGCCGCGCCGACCCCCGTGATAGCTCGACTCGCGGAACCCTTATCCCCGACTCGGCCCTACAATTGTTTGTAATGGCAAGCGGAAAAGTTGACTTCTTCAACGACACTGGCGGCTACGGATTTATTACGACTGACGACGCGGACGAGGACGTGTTCTTCCACATGGAGGACATCGGCGGCCCCGACCTCGAGGAGGGCGAGGAAATCGAGTTCGACATCGAGGACGCCCCCAAGGGCCCCCGCGCGACCAACGTCACGCGCGTCTAAGTCGACTCCGAGCGCGCCTCACGGCGCACGACCCGTATTTTCTTTCGCGACACCACCACCGACGAGCGACCGCTCAGTCCGGCGTGACTGCGTGCGCCCCGGCGAGTAGCAACCCGAGGAGGCCGCCGCCGAGCGCCCAGCATCCCGCGACGAGGAGCGACGCGTCCACCGCCCACCACGCGAGCACGCCCGCGAGGAGGCCGAGGGCGAGGCCGGCGAGTGTCCCGCCGGCGAGCAGCGGCGTCACCGGCTGTGCGAGGTCGGCGCTCCAGCGCGCGAGCGGGACACAGAGCGTCCCGCTCGCCACGCCCAGCACGAGGCCCAGCGCGGCGCCGAATCCGACGGCGTACGTGGCCGTCGCTCCCGAATCGAGGACGAGCGTCAGCGCGCCGACCGACACCCCGACCACCAGTCCGAGCGCGGCGCCGACGCCGAGCGACCGCGACGCGTCGAGTGACACGTCCGGGAAGGGGCACCCACGCCCGATAAAGACTCCCGAATCCTCGCGGAGTCGTGCGGGACCGGCCCGCTCTTGAACGTGGACGTCCTCGCTCCCCGCATGGGGATGCACTCACTCCCGTCCCGGCCGCTCACCATCGCGGAGGGCCGGGCGCTCCACCGCAGCGACGCCTTCCGGATGGTCGCCCCCGCGAGCGCGCACACCGCCCGCGGGCGCGACGAACGCCTCGTCTCCGCGCTCGTCCTCGTCCGCGACGGCGTCGTCCACGGCGTCGGCTTCGACCTCGCGGCCGACGAGTGGACGGTCGTCTACCGCGAGTCGTTCGAGGACATCGAGGCCGCCGAGGACTACGCTCAGGAGGCGAACGAAGCACTCCAGGAGTGGGCTGGCCACGAGGACCGCGAGTTCCAGGCCGTCGACGAGGGCGTCGAAGCCGAGGCCGGCGAGAGCGAGCGCGCCCGCGCGCTCTTCGAGCGCTACGACGCCGCCGACGACACCGACGCCGAGTAGCTTTTCCCGGCGGCGACTGAGAACTCCGATATGACGCGCTTCCTCCTCGCCACCGACTCGGTGCACACGACCGCAGCCGCCTGCGACTATCTCAGCGACCGACTCACGAGCGACGACGTGGTCCGCGTCGTCGCCGTCTCCGAAGACGGCTCGCGGGACGTTCACGAATCGCCGAGCGATTCGTTCGCCACCCAGAACACTCCGCGTTCTGGTGATGCCGGTGACGCGGTGAACGTCGCGGCGGCGCGCCTCGCGGTCCCGGACGTCGAGACGGCCGTGCGCGACGGCGACCCGCTCGAAGAACTCCGCGACGAACTCGACACCGGCGACGTCGACGAACTCGTTCTCGGCGCACACCATCCCGGCTCGGGCGCCGAAGGCGGCCTCGGAAGCACCGCCGCCGGCCTCGTCGGTCACGTCGAGGTGCCCTGCGTCGTGTTGCCGCCGGTCGGCCTCGAATAGCTAGTCGAGTTCCTTCACGACCCGCGCGGGGGTGCCCTGCACGACGACGTTCTCAGGCACGTCCTCGGTGACGACGGCGCCCGACCCGACAACGGCGTCGTCGCCAATCGTCACCCCGGGGTTCACGACGGCGCGCCCGCCGAGCCAGACGCGGTCGCCGATATCCACCGGCTTCCCGTACTCGGTTCCCGAGACGCGCTCGGCGGCGTCCAGCGGGTGCGTCGCCGTGTAGATGTGGACACCCGGCGCGAGCATACAGTCGTCGCCGAACTCCACTCGGCAGACGTCGAGAATCACGCAGTCGAAGTTCGCGTAGAAGTCCCGCCCGACGTGAATCTGCTCGCCGTAGTCACAGCGGAACGGCGCCTCGACGTGCGCCCCTTCGCCGACCGACCCGAACAGCTCTTCGAGGATTCGCCGTCGCTCGTCGTCCGCGTTCGGCCCGGCGTCGTTGTAGCGCGCCGTCAACTCGCGGGCGCGCTCGCGCGCCGCCACGAGTTCGGGGTCGCTCGGGTCGTAGCGCCCCCCGCGCAGCATCTTCTCCTTCTCGCTCGCCATACCCACCAGTCCCGCGCCCGCCGGATAGGCGTTTCCGACGGTTGGGGTGGGTGTCGGCGAGCGCCTCGCGTCGCTCAGCGCTCGACTAGTGGCGACGCCTTCGTTCACCCTCAGTTGTCGCCGTCCTCCTCGAAGTCGAGCGCACACGAGTTGATGCAGAAGCGCTTGCCCGTCTCCGTGGGGCCGTCCTCGAAGACGTGCCCGAGGTGGCCGCCACACGCCGCGCAGACGACTTCGGTCCGGACCATCCCGTGGCTCGTGTCCGTCCGGAGTTCGACGCTTCCCTCGATGGCGTCGTCGAAACTCGGCCATCCCGACCCCTCGGAGTCGAATTTCGTCTCCGAGTCGAAGAGCGGTGCGTCACAGCCCGCACAGCGGTAGACGCCGTCGTCGTCCTTCCCGATGAAATCGCCGGTGAACTTCGCCTCGGTGCCCTGCTCGCGGAGGACGCGATACTCCTCCTCGCTCAGCACCTCGCGCCACTCCTCGTCAGTCTCCGGCAGGTCGTGTCGCTCGCCGTCGCGTTCGCTCGCGTGCTCGCTCATACACGAGTGGAGGGTCTACGCGGGCATAGGCGTGGCGACGCGCGAAAAAAGAGAGCGAAACTGCGGGACGCGTCAGGTGCGCGCCTGCTGGTAGAGCGAGACGACGTCCGCGAAGTCCGTCTGCCCGTTGTCGTTGTAGTCGAAGGCCTTCGGGTGCTCGTGGACGGCGTCGTTGCCCATACTCTGGAAGAGGGCGTTCACGTCGCTGAACGTGAGCGTGCCGTCGCCGTCGACGTCCTCGTAGGCGGCGTCGCCGTCGAGGTTCGTCGGCGCGTTGCCGGCGACGGTGGGCGCGCTCGTGACGGCGACGTCGTCGCCGAGCGTCACGAGTTCAGTAATCTGCGACCCGCTCTCGTTCTGGACGCGGACGCCGGTGAGCGAGACGTGCCCGCTCCCGTTCGCCGCGCCGTTCACGCCGATGGTCGCGAGCGTGACGTCGCTGTCACCGGACTGGACGTCCGTCCCGACGTCGGACATCGAGAGGGTGAGCGTCGAGCCGTTGTCGGTGACGTTCACGGACGTGAAGGACATGTTCTCGGTGCCGCCCGTGACGAACTGCGTGGCGTTCTCGTCGAACGTCACCGTGCCGTTCTCCGCGTGGAGGCGGACGGTGAGTCCGGAGAGGCCGTTCGGCGCGCGCTCAAGCGTGAGGTTCATCGTGCCGTTGCCGTCGACGGCGACGTTGCCGGCACCCTCACCGGGGAACGAGGCGTTCAGGTAGACTGGCGGGATGCCGTCGTCCACCGTCACGTTCAGCGTGTCGCTCCCGTAGGTGGTCGTCGCATTGGCGGCCTTCGAGGCGGTGAGCGTGTAGGTCCGCTCGTGGGCGAGCGCGATGGCGACCTCGCCGCTCGCGTTCGTCGTGTAGGCGGCGTTCGTCGAGGCGACGGAGACGGTGGCGTTCGGCACGCGCTTGCCGTCGTTCGCCGTCACGACCTTGTACGCGACGGACTCGTTCGGCGCGGGCGTCGCGTCGGGTATCTTCGAGAGCTTCAGCCCGACGTCCTCCTTCGTCGCCGTGACGTTCATCGTCGCGTTCGTGTACTCGGTGGTGAGCGTCGTCTCGTTCGACGCGACGAGCGTGTAGTTCCCGGCCGACGGGAGGGTGACGGTCACCGACCCGTCGGCGTCCGTCACGTAGGTTTCGTTCGCGACGGTGACGGTGGCGTTCGCGAGGCCGTTCCCGGAGTTCCCGTTCTTCACGCGGAACTCGGTGGGCGTCGCGGGCCGGAGCGTGGAGTCCGGCACCTTCGTGAGCGTCAGCGGAATCGTCTTGCGCTCGACGTCGACGTCGAGTTCGTCGCCGAGGAAGGCGTGCGTCCGGTTGTCCGCCGGGTTCACCGTGAGCGTGTGGGTGCCCTCGGCGGTGAAGTTGATGGTGACCTGGCCGGCCGAATCGGTGACGTATGTCTCGTTCGTCGCTGCGTCCGTGACGTTGTAGCCGGCGCCGACGGCGTTCCCGTTACTGTTCTTCACGGTGAACGCGACGTCGTGGCCGGGCCGGACCGGCGAGGAGTCCGGCACCTTCGTGAGTTTCAGGTCGGTGGTGTACTTCTCGACTTCGAGGGTCTTCGAGTCGTTCTCGTAGGCGAGGCCGTCGTGGGTCTCCATCGCGGCGACGACGGTGTGGGTGCCCGCCTCAGAGAACGTGTAGGAGCCGACGGCGTTGTCGTTCAGCGGGACGCGCTCGTCGTCCACGTAGAGCGTGGCGTTCGGCGCGGGGTTCGACGAGCTCGTGTTCTTCACCTGGAACTGGACGGTTTCACCCGGGCGGTACGGCGTCGACCCGGACGTGACGGCGACTTTCAGCGGGATGACCTTCGAGGCGACTGTCACCGTCGTCTGCGCGTCTACGTACGACGTCGTCGAGGTGTTCTCCTTCGTCGCGCTCACGTCGAACGTCCCGGACTGAAGGTAGGTGTAGGACACCTGCCCCTGCGGTCCGGTCGTCCCGAACTTGTCGGGACTGAAGCGGACGGTGGCGTTCGGGACGGGCTCGCTGTCGGCGTTCGTGACGGTGAACGTCACGGTCTCGCCGGGCGTGAGGTCCGACGAGGGCGTGTAGGCGATGCCGAGGTCGACGATGGACGTGGCCTCGGCGACGCTCACCGTGGTCTGCGCGCTCGTGTAGGAGACCGACTCCGTGTCGGTCTTCGAGGCGGTGACGGTGTAGTCGCCGGCCGCTTCGAAGGCGTAGGTGGCGGTGCCGTTCGCGTCAGTCGTCAGCGTGGTGTTCGCGACGGCGACCGTCGCGTTCTCCACGGCGCTGCCGTTGGCGGTGACGATGAACGTCACGGTCTCGCCGACCGTCGCGTCGGCCGGGGTCGCGCTGACGTTCAGGTCGACCTGCGTCGTGGTGTCGGCCGCGGACTCGACGGTGACGGTGGTCGAGTCGTTCGCGTACGTCGTGTCGTTCGTACTCTGCTTCGAGGCGGTGGCGACGTAGTCACCGGCCGTCGCGAAGGCGTGGGTGGCGGTGCCGTTCGCGTCGGTGGTCAGCGTGGTGTTCGCGACTGCGACGGTGGCGTCCGGGACTGGGGTCCCGTTCGCGGTGACGGTGAAGGTGACGTTCTCACCGACCGTCGCGTTGGACGGCGTCGCGCTCAGGTCGAGCGCCACCTGCGTCGTGGCGTCGCTCGCTGACTCGACGGTGACGGTGGTCGAGTCGTTCGCGTACGTCGTGTTGGTCGTGCTCTGCTTCGAGGCAGTCGCGGTATACGTGCCGGCCGAGGCGAACGAGTAGGTGGCGGTGCCGTTCGCGTCGGTGGTCAGCGTGGTGTTCGCGACTGCGACGGTGGCGTCGGAAACGGCGCTCCCGCTCGCGTTCGTCACGGTGAACGTGACGTCGTCCCCGACCGTCGCGTTGGACGGTGACGCCGTGATGGAGAGTGCCACCTGCGTCGTGTTGGTGGCTGTCTCCTGCACGGCGGGGGTACTCGACCCCGGCGCGACGGCGGCCGCCCCGGCGGACGGGGCGACGGCACCGAGGACGAAGAGGGCGGTCACGGCCGCTACGGCTGTCGGTCTGGACATACTGCGGGCGACACTCCGCTCGGCTTCCTGTTACATATTTTGGCCGATATGAAACTACATCGAGCTGACTGGTACAGAGAATAATTTGTTGAAACACCATTCTACGAAACTGTTAGCGACCGTAGACACCAATTACACATGTCTAAATGTCGAGTATTGTTTCCGAAATGCTACTCTCGGAGGCGTTCACGCCACCGCGGCACCGCCCGTCGGTAGAGGCCGACACCCGTGACGCCGAGGGCGACGCCGACGAGCGCGAGACCGAGCGCCGGGAGGGGCGTGAGTGGCGCGGCGACGAAGCCGACGACGAGGACGGGGACGAGCGGGACGACGATGGCGAGCGTGAACGTCGCGAACAGCACGGTGTCGAAGAGGAATTCGTTCGGCCGGAAGCCCGCGAGCGCCACCGTCAGCCCGAAGAGGTAGCCCTGCAGGCCGACGAGGAGCGCGAGTCCGCAGAGCGCATCGAGGAGCGCGGCGTCCTGCCAGACGACGGCGCCGACGTAGAAGGCGACGCCGACGGGCAGGCCGAGGACGGCGAACGCCCGGGCCTTCGCGCGGAAGATTTCGCCGGCGTCGATGGGGAACTGCGCGTAGGTGTCGAGGCTGTCGAACTGCGTCAACCAGTTGTAAGTGGTGAACGCCGTCAGCCCGAGTATCGACCCGAACGCGACGCCCGGGAGGACCGGCAGGTCGACGAGCCCCGTCGCGAGGTCCACGAGGAACGCGCTCACGACGAAGAGGACGCCCGCGGAGAAGAACACCTTCCAGTAGCCGCCGGCGGAGCGCTCGACGTCCAGCATCGTCTTCACGAAGACCGGGTCGTCCCATGCCGGCACCCGGCGACGCCACGCGCGGAACTCGTTCTCGACGGTCCGTGCGGGCGGTTCGTACTCGGAGTCGTAGGTGACGGCGGCGACGCCGGCGAGGAGGAGCGGCGGGAAGAGCGCGAGCACGACGGAGCGGAGGCCGGGCGCGAGGAACACCGCGTAGGGCGTCGCCTCCACCACCGGATAGCCGCCGAGGAAGGCCGCGACGAGGAGGGCGACACCGGCGAGCGCCAGCACCGTCCCCGGCCGGCCGCGCGTCGTCAACGCCACGCCCGCGAGCGTCCCGAGGAGGCCGAGGACGAACGTCCACGCGAGCGTCACCCAGAGGAGCGGGAGCGCGGCGAGCGAGAGCAACGGCGCGAACGCCACCGTGATGGGCACCAGAAACAGTATCGCGTAGTAGACGGCGTCCTTCACGAGGAACGCGCCGAGGAGCAGGCGCTCGCTCACCGGGAGCGTGTGCGCGCTGAAGACGACGAGCGTCACGTCGCCGAGGAGGTCCTCCATCGCGTCCTGCCCGAGCAGGCCCACGGTGCCCGTCTGGAGGCCGAACAGCAGGACGAGGACGTGGACGCCCCCGACCACCGTCGCGACGTCGGTGTCCGTCGTCCCGAGCGCCCACGTCGTCAGGCCGCCCACGAGCGCGAGGAAGACGGGGAACGCCGCGAAGCGCCGCCCACCGAAGAGTTCGGTGTGCAGTCGCCACTCCTCGCGGAACATCGCCGCGAGCACCGTCCGCGCCGTGCTCATCGGCCCGACTCACCCGCCGCGACGCCCTCGTCGTGTCCGACCTCCCGGAGGAAGACGTCGAGCAGGCGCTCGCCCTCCGCGAGGTCGGCGGGCCGGCGCGTCGTCACGAGGTCCCCCTCGCTGACGATGCCGACGCGGTCGCAGAGCTCCGCGGCGACGTCGATGTCGTGCGTCGAGAGGAACACCGTGTTGCCGTCGTCCCGGTAGGACTCGAGGAAGCGCTTCAGCGACTCCTGCACGATGGGGTCGAGGTTGACGAGCGGTTCGTCGATGAAGACGAGGTCGGGCTCGTGGAGGAACGCCCCCGTAATCATCACCTTCTGCTGTTGGCCCCGTGAGAGGTCGGTGTTCAGCGTGTCGAGTTTCTCCCGGTAGGAGAGCCGTTCCGCCCACGTCTTCACGCGCTTCGCGACGACGGACTCGTCGAGGTCCCGAACGGTCGCGACGAAGTCGAAGTACTCGCGCGGCGTCATGAAGCTCGGTGGCGACTCCTGCTCGGGGAGGATGCCGATGCGTTCGCGCACCTCGACGGGCTCCGCCACCGGGTCCACGCCGAGCACGGACGCCGACCCCGAGTCCGGCCGGAGCTGGCCGGTGAGAATGCGGATTGTCGTGCTCTTCCCCGCGCCGTTCGGTCCGAGCAACCCGAAGAGTTCGCCCTCCGACACCGCCAGCGTCAGCCCCGCGAGCGCCGTCAGGTCGCCGTAGGACTTCCGGAGGTCCTCGGTCTCTATCGCGTTCACGTCCCGCGGTTCGCGCGCCGCCGCCAAATAGCCCGGCGTCGGGACGCGCGCCGTGTCGCCGGAGTGCCGCCGGACTGTGCCACCCGGGTTTTTGTCCGCCGCGCGCGCAGGACGGGGTATGTCGATTCCCGGACCGCTCGCGGTCGGCCGTCGCCTCTCCGGCACCCTCCTCCGACGGCCACACGCCGCGCTGCGCCCCTACCTCAACGAGTCGTACTCCGAGGACCCGACGCTCTTCGAGGAGGCAATGACGATTACGAGCGGCGTCGGGTCGTTCGCCGTCGTCGCGCTCGCCGCCCTCGTGACGCTCGCGCTCACGCTCGCCTACGCGCTCGTCTATCCCGTGCTCGTCGGCGTCGCCCGCCTCGTCGCGGGGCTCCGCGCGCGCCTCGGGCGCTGAGACTCAGTCGCGGTCGGCGTCTTCGACGGCGTCCGCGGCGAGCGTCGCCATCGCGCGCCGGATGCGCTCGGAGGCCGCCTGCCGGGAGACGCCGAGTTCCGCCGCGACCTCAGAGAGCGTCGCACCCCGTGGCACGCCGAAGTAGCCCGCCTCCAGCGCCGTTTCGACCGTCTCGTACTGTTTCTCCGTCAGTCCGTGCTCGTCGCCGTCCGCCTTCCGCTCCGAGTAGAGCCGCCGGACGGTGACGTCGACGCCGCGGTCGACGAGGCGTTCGCGGAACGTCACCAGCGCCTCCCGGTCGGGGAAGCGGATGCGCGTCTCGATGCCCTCGACGGTCGCCTGCACGTCAAGGCGCGCAGCGCCGACGTTCACCGTCTCGCGGTAGAGGACGACCGGCGCGCCCTCGGCGACGGTGACGCGGTAGAGGCGGCGCTCGCCGAGGTCTTCGAGCCGTTCGACGGCGCCGACCGCGCGGTCCTCGTCCGCGGCCGCCTCGAAGGCATCAAGGTCGCCGCCGCTCGCCCACATGAACAGCGCGGGACGGTTCGGGTCGCCCGCCATCGCGGACTCCACCTCCAGCGTCGTCTCCGGCGACGCCTCCAGCGCGGTCACGAGCGGGAGCTCGCGACTCGAGACGCGGAGTTCCGCGATGAGTGTCATCGGCCGTGCTTATCAGCGGACGACCAAGAGTTCGACGCTTGACACCGACTTTGTCGAGCGGTTACATGTGATTCCTGATATCACGCGGCCCCCGTCGCGCCGTCTATTTAGGGGTCGGCGGCGAACCCACTCACAGATGGACCCCGTTCGCGTCATGACGTACAACGTCCGCGTCGACACGCCCGAGGACGGTGCGAACGTCTGGCGCCACCGTCGTGACGCGGTCGCGTCGACCGTCCGCTACCACGCCCCCGACGTGCTCGGCCTGCAGGAGCCGCTCGCGGCCCAACTCGAGGACCTCCGCGAGCGCCTGCCGGCGTACCGCTTCGTCGGTCAGTCGCGCGCCAGCGCCGAGGCCGCCGGCGAGTACGTCCCTATCGGCTATCGCCCCGAGCGCTTCGAGTTGCGCAACCACGACACCTTCTGGCTCTCCGAGACGCCCGACATCGAGGGGAGCGTCGGCTGGGACGCCACCCACCCACGGGTCTGCACGCGCGCCACCCTCCGCGAGCGCGCGAGCGGCGAGGTCGTCGTCGTCTTCTGCGTCCACCTCGACCACAAGGGCCGAACCGCCCGGCGCAACGGCGCGGAACTCGTGCGCGAACGCGCCGTCGGCGTCCCGAACGGCCGCGTCGTCGTCCTCGGCGACTTCAACTGCGAGGCCGGCGACCCGCCCTACGAGCGGCTCACGTCCTCCTTCCGGGACGCCCGCGCGTGCGCCACCCACGACCACGGCCCGAACACCTCGCGCACCGACTTCCGCAGCCTCATCGCCGACTGGACCATCGACCACGTCTTCGTCGACGACGCGTGGACCGTTAAGGGGCGGGCCGCCTGCAGCGACCAGTACGACGACGGGCGCTACCCCTCCGACCACCTCCCCGTCGTCGTCGACCTGGCCTAAGCTATACCCGCGCGGCGCGTGAGGGAGTCGGGTATGCAGGAGTTCGACCTCGTCGTCATCGGCTCCGGGTCGGGGCTCGACGTCGCCGCCGTCGCCGCCCAGCAGGGCAAGGATGTCGCCGTCGTCGAGGACGGCCCCGTCGGCGGCACGTGTCTCAACCGCGGGTGTATCCCCTCGAAGATGCTCGTCCACCGCGCCGACGTCAAGGAGACGGTCGAGTCGGCCGACGAGTTCGGCATCGACGCGCGCGTCCACGACGTCGACTTCTCGGGGATGGTCTCGGAGGTGAGCGGCCACGTCGACGCCGACAGCGACTCCATCCGGCGCGGCCTCGAATCCTCGCCCCAGCACACGCTCTTCGAGGAGACCGGGCGGTTCGTCGACGAGCGCACCCTCGAGGTCGGTGACGCGACGATTCGCGGCGAGAAAGTCGTCGTCGCCGCCGGCACCCGGCCCGTGATACCGGACGTCGAGGGCATCGACACCGTCGACTACTGGACGAGCGACGACGCGCTCCGCGCCACCGACCCGCCCGAGCACCTCGTGATTCTCGGCGGCGGCTACGTCGCCGCCGAACTCGCACACTACTTCGGGACGTTCGGGAGCGACGTCAGCATCGTCGGCCGCCGCGACGTCCTCCTCCCAGACGAGGACCGCGAGGTCGCCGAGCACTTCACCGAGCGGTACCGCGAGCGCTTCGACGTCCACACCGGCTACGAGGCGACGCGCGTTAGCGACGAGGACGGCGGCGTCACTCTCCACGCCGAGCGTGTCGACGGCGAGGACGCGATTGACGTCGCAGGCACGCGCCTGCTCGTCGCCGCCGGCCGCACCCCGAACGCCGACCGGCTGAACGTCGAGACCGCCGGCATCGAGACCACCGAGGACGGCTACGTCGCGACGAACCGCTACCTCGAGACGAGCGCCGAGAACGTCTGGGCGCTCGGCGACGTCGTCGGGCGCTTCCTCTACAAGCACGCCGCGAACCACGAGGCGAGCACCGTCATCACGAACGCCCTGCGAGACGCCCGCGAACCAATCGACTACACCGGAATGCCCCACGCCGTCTTCGCCTCCCCGCAGGTCGCCGGCGTCGGCCACACCGAGGCCGAACTCCGCGCCGAGGGCCACGACTACCGCCTGCGTCGCTACGACTTCGCCGACACCGCGATGGGGCTCGCGATGGGCGACCCACCCGGGTTCGTGAAGGTGCTCGCCGCGCCCGACGGCGAAATCCTCGGCACACACATCGTCGGCCCACGCGCCTCCCAACTCGTCCACGAAGTCTGCGTCGCGATGCGCTCGGGCACCGGCACCGTCGCCGACATCCGCGACACCGTCCACGTCCATCCCGCGCTCAACGAAGTCGTCCAGCGGGCGTTCGGCGGCCGATTCAGCCAGCCTGAGCGGCGGTGACGTTCAGACGCTCGACGGAGACGTGGAGGTAGGAGATGGTCGAGGGCGGGTCCTCGACGGCGCTCGTCGTGTCCGGGAGCGCCGCGCCGACGGCGTGGTCGTAGTGGACGTGCGCGCCGTTCGCCAACCGGCGGACGTTCCCGACGAGCGCGCCGTAGACGTGGACGCCGCTCTGGACGGTGATGTTCGCGCCCGCCCGGTCGCCGCCGCCCGGCCCGTAGACGACGCCCGTGAAGTGGACGCCGTTGTGGAACGTCACATCACTCGAGGGCAGCGGGTAGAGCCAGAACCGCGTCCCGTCGTCGCCCGGTGCCGCGATTCGCCCGCCGCCCGTGACGTCCGCGTCCCCCGTCACGTAGACGTTCGCTCGCCCCGGCCCGGTGACGTTCAGTTTCGCGCCGTTCGCCACGTAGAAATCGCCGTCGACGACGAGCGTCACGTCCCCGTCCGTCGTGTTCAACGCGACGTCGTGCCAGTCCGGGTTGAATCCCGTGAGGTAGTAGGTGCCCGCCGGGATCGTACACTGCTGGCCCGTGCAGTTCAGCGACGTGCCGTCGACGACGCTCACCTCGCCGTTGTCGTTCGTCGCCTTCGCTCGCTCGACAACCTGTCGAACCGCGCCCGCCGTGCTCGCCGGTCGGAGCGGCGTCGCGTCCGACGAGAGCGACCCCACCGACCCGCCGCCGGAGACGGACGGCCGCGCGCCGCCGTAGTGGACCGTGCCGGTCACCGACGAGCCGCCGGTGATCGTCGCCGACCCGCCGACGGTGAGGTCACCACGGAGGTGGCCGCCGTTCGAGAGTTCGATGTTCCCGACTACCGAGACGCGCCCCGTGTCGTTCTTCGTCGCCGTATAGTCGCCGCTACGGGAGTCGTAACCGTCGATATCCGCGCCGCCGCGCAACGTCGTTCCCGCCGCACCCGAGATGACGCCCGCGTCGACCGGCGTCCGCGGCGGCGGGTTCGTCAGCGTCAGCGTCGTCGCGTTCCGTGCGTCGTCCACCGTCACCGCGCCCGCCGTGCGCTCGCGGAAGAACGTCGCCCACCCGCGATAGTACGGACCCGTGACCGTGACGTTCACTCGCATCCCGGTGAGGGGATTCGAGACGTTCCCCGCCGGGAAGACAGGCGTTGACCCGCCGTGACGGCGGACGAGGAGACTACTCCCAGTGGCGTCCCCGCCCACCGTCACGATGGGAAGCGTCAGCGTCCCCTCGTTGTAGTGGACTTCGGGCGGCGAGACGACCCGCCCGTCCCGCCAGACGCCCCCGCCCTGATAGGCGACCGTGCGCGCGCCGCGCGAGAAGACGACGGCGCCGAGGCGTTTCTCGACGAGCGGCGACGACGCCCCCGTCGAGAGGTTCGTCACCGTCACCGAGAGTGTCCCGGCGTCCGAGACGCGCACGTCAGACCCGCCGAGGGAGACGCGGCTCGCACTCGAGGACCCAAGCGCCACCTCGCTCGCCGCTGAATCGAACTGCGAGAGGGCATTCCCCGCCTGCTCGACGGCGACCGCGTCCGTCGACTGCGAAATCGCCCCGTAACCGAGGACCACCGCCGCCCCGACCACGACGAGCGTGAACCCGAGGAGGAGTGCGACGCTTACGACCGACGACTGTCCCCGGGACCGACTCATACCCACACTACGACCACAGGTTAGCAAAACAACATCGGTCGGCTCACCGCTCGAAACCGTCGGCTATCGGATACTGTCAGGAATGTAGAGTTCGGAACAAAGCCGGCTGTCCCGGACGTTCCGGGGCGCTCACTCGACGTGCCCGCGGAGTGCCCGGTGGCGATAACGGAACGCCGCCTCGAAGCCCGCTCTGGCGACTTCGTCCGCGACGGGGCTGAACGGCCCCGTCGGCGTGCGATACTTGATGCGGTCGCGACAAAGCGTCCGGTCGCCCTCGCCGTAGAAGAGGTGGGTGTGCTCCCACTCCGGGAACGACCCCTCGACCATCACGTCCCGGAAGAAGGCCGTCCCGTCGTCGCGCTCGCGTGCCGTTATCTCCGAGACGACGCGCTGGCGCGGTCCGACGCCGAACGGCCGCACGGAGAGCTCGAGGCGCGCGCCGACCCCGAGGACGTCCGGGTTTGCCCCGCCGTCGGGACCGGTGACGCGCTCGACGCGCAGGTTCGCCCAGTCCGGCGTCAACGCCACGAGGCCCTCGACGCGACTGTGGAACGCCCACACCGCCTCCAGCGGCGCGCGTACCCACGAGTCGTGCTCGAACGTCGTCATACCGACGAGAAGGGCGGCGTCCGCAAAACGTCTCGGTTTCGACGAGTTACTTCAAGCGCTCCTGGAGGAACGAGGGGTGGGCGGCCGTCACACCGTCGATGCCGAGGATGTCCTCGCTGATGACGTCGCCGAGCGCGTTCCCGTCCGCCGCGCGCACCTCTGCCATCAGCATGTGGTCGCCCGAGGACGTGTAGAGCGAGCGCACCGACTCGAGGTCCTTCAGCGCGCGCGTCGCCTCCACGTAGCGCTCCGACTCGACGTCGATACCGACCATCGCGATGGACTGCCCGGAGAGCTTCTTCGGGTCGACCTCGGCCGTGTAGCCGACGATGACGCCCGCCTCCTCCAGTTCGTTCACGTACTTGCGGACCGTCGGCTTCGAGACGTCGGCGCGCTCGGCGAGCTCGGCGTACGACGCCTGCGCGTCCTCCTCGAGCGCCGCGAGGATTCGTTCCTCCGTCGATTCACTACTCACACCAGTTACTTTGACGCCAGCGAAAAAATATCTTCCGAACCGGAAACCCTCTCAGGCGTGCCGGTCGATGAAGTCGTAGGAGCGCTCCCACTCGCCCTCCTCGAAGTACCGCTCCGCAAGCGGTTCCTCGGGGAGTTCGCCGCGAGCGCGCTTCTCCTCCTGGTAGGAGGGGCGCTCGTCGTCGACGTAGTAGCGACCAGTGAGGACTTCGCCCTCGTAGAGGGCGTTCTCCGTCTCGAACATCGCGTCCTGAGCCTCGCGCCGGTCGTGGACGTCGAAGTCGTAGTCGTCCGACTCGTTGATGTCGATGTACGGGACGTACTGCTTCGCGTCCTTGTTCCACGTCGGGCACTGCGTCAGGAAGTCGACGTGGCTGAAGCCGTCGTGCTGGATGGCCTCCTTGATGATCTCCTTCGCCTGGTTCGGGTTGACCGCGGCCGTCCGGGCGACGTAGGACGCGCCCGCCGTGAGACTCATCGAGAGCGGGCGGATCGGCGTCTTCGCGTTGCCGTTCGGCTGGGTCTTCGACTTGTGGCCCTTCGGCGAGGTCGGGGAGGTCTGACCCTTCGTCAGCCCGAAGACCTCGTTGTTGAACACGATGTACGTCATGTCGTGGTTCTCGCGGGCCGTGTGGATGAAGTGGTTCCCACCGATGCCGTAGCCGTCGCCGTCACCGCCGGCGGCGATGACCTCGAGGCCGTCGTTCGCGAGCTTCGCCGCGCGAGCGACCGGCAGCGAACGGCCGTGAATCGTGTGGAAGCCGTAACTGTCGAAGTAGCTGTTCAGCTTGCCCGAACAGCCGATACCCGTCGCGAGCAGAATCTCCTCGGGGTTCTTGCCGAGTTCCGCCATCGCGCCCTTGAGGGCCTTGAGCACACCGTAGTCACCACAGCCCGGACACCACGTGGGCTGGGGCTCGATGCTGGGCGTGAACTCGTCCTGCGCTACCTCTCGTTCCTCGCCGATTGCACTGAACGCACTCATTGTTTAGTCACCACCTGCCGCGGCTTCGAACCGCGTGTTCGAGGAGAGCTCCTCGCCGCTACCGTGCTGTTCGACCGCCTCGACGATCTCGGCGGGTTCGAACGGGTTGCCGTCGTACTTCAGGAGCGAGGAGAGCTTCTCGCCGTACCGTCCGAGGTTCTTCTGGATGACGCCGCGGAACTGCGCCGTTGAGGACATCTCCACGACGAGCACCTCGTCGACGCTCTCGATGAACTCCGAGAGGAACTCCTCGGGGAACGGCGCCATCTCGGAGACGCTGAGCCCCTTCACGCTGTGCCCGTTCTCGTTCAGTCGGTGGACTGCCTCCTCGACGGTGCCGGACTGGCTGCCCCACGAGATGACGCCGTACTCGGCGTCCTCGTCGCCGTAGACCTCCTGGCGCTCGTCGGCGTCGAGGTTCTCGCGGATGGCCGCGAGCTTCTCGTTGCGCCGGTCGACCTGCGCCTTGCGGTTGTCGGGGTCCTCGCTGATGTGCCCCTCGGGCGTGTGCTCGTTGCCGGTCGCGAGGTAGCGCCCACCCTTCTGACCGGGGATGGAACGCGGGCTGACGCCGTCCTCGCCCTCGTGCTGGAACCGGTGGTAGATGCCGGTCTCGCCGTGGGGCTGGTCCTCGAGCTCCTCCTCGGTCAGGACGCTGCCGAGGTCCGGGTTTGGCTCCTGGTCGAAGGTGCTCTTCGGGACGTTCCGGTGCTCACCGGAGAGCTTCTGGTCGTAGATGACCATGACCGGAATCTGGTAGTCGTAGGCGATCTGGAACGCCTTGCGGGTCTGCTCGTAGCACTCCACCGGGTTGGAGGGCGCGAAGACCACGCGGTGGCTGTCGCCCTGACTCGTGTAGAGGACGTGCTCGAGGTCGGCCTGCTCGGGCTTCGTCGGCATCCCCGTGGAGGGGCCGGCCCGCATCGACTCGACGAGCACGAGCGGCGTCTCGGTCATCTCCGCGAGGCCGAGCGGCTCGCTCATCAGCGAGAAGCCACCGCCGGACGACCCGGACATGGCCTTCACGCCGGCGTGCGAGGCGCCAACGGCCAGCGCGGCCGCCGCGATTTCGTCCTCGACCTGCTCGCTGATGCCCCCAACGTCGGGCATCAGGTTCGTCAGGATGGTGAAGACGTCAGTCCACGGCGTCATCGGGTAGCCCGCGATGAAGCGACAGCCCTCGTCGAGGGCGCCGTACGCGATGCCGTGGCTGCCCGAGACGAGCACCTGCTCCTCGTCGTGCTGGCCCTCGGGGACGGTGACGTCGTGTGCGTCGGGGTCGTACTCCTCCTGGACGTGCTCGAAGGCGTCGTGGAGCACGTTGAGGTTGGCCTCGAGGATGTCGCCGCCCATGGCGTCCGACATCAGCTCCTCGACGTAGGACGTGTCGAGGCCCGTGAGGGCGGCCGTGACGCCGACGCCGGCGGTGTTGCGCATGATCTCGCGGCCGTGTTCCTTGGCGATGCCGCGGAGGTCGACGTCGTAGACGTGCCAGTTGTTCTCCTCGACGCGCTCGTCGAAGTTCTCGATGTCGTCGGTGTCGAGGAGCCCGGAGTCGTAGACGATGACCCCGCCCTCGCGGAGTTCGTCGAGGTTCTCGGCGAGAGGTTTGACCTCCTCCTTGCCGTAGTAGGCGTTCTCCTTGGGGTTCCGGGCGAACGAGTCACCGAGGGCGACGAGGAAGTTGTACCCGTCGCCACGGGACTTGACTTCCTCCGACGATGCACGAATTTCTACGTACGTGTGACCGCCGCGGATGCGCGAGGGGTAGTGCCGGTGCGTGAAAACGTTGAGCCCCGAGCGCATCAGAGCTTTCGCGAAATTCTGGCTCGTCGAGTCGATCCCGTCTCCGGAACCTCCCGCGATTCGCCAGATGAGTTCGTCGTCAGTCATAGTGTATGTCCTGGCCCCCTGCGTGGGACACTGCTGGGGACTTCGAACGTCACTCACTAAATCGTTTGCTATCCATTACCAAGGAAAAATGATGATGGACATCCCGTGGCGCGCCGGACGAACGTCCAGCGAACCGCGCCCGAATCGGCAGAACGAACGCCGAGACGTTCGTTGACACGCTACAGGCCTGCGGCTAGTTTATCCGTACGTGTCGCCGAACGAAGGTGATGCGTTCTGCCCTCCTCCTCGCGTTCGTGTTGGTCGCGGCCGTCCCCGTGGGCGTCCTCGCCGCCGACGGCGCGCCGCTCGCCGACGCCGGCCTCGACCAGCGCGCCGCCGTCGACCGGACCGTCCACCTCGACGCCACCGGATCGGGTGACCCCGACGGCGCGCTCACGGACTACCGCTGGCGCGTCCGGAGCCCCGAGGGAGCAGCGGTTGCCGTCGGCTGTGACTCGTGTGCGCGGACGAGTTTCGTCCCACGCCGCCACGGCCACTACATCGCGACGCTCACCGTCACCGGTGCCGACGGGCAGCACGCGAGCGACCACCTCTACGTCCACGTCGGCGTCCCTGCCGTCGTCGGCACGAAAGCCGGCACACCCGCACTTGCCGTGACCGGCCCCGAGCGTGTCGACGCCGGGACGACCGCCCGCTACTGGGCGACCGCGGCCGCCGGCGGGTCGTCCCTCCAGCGAATCGTCTGGCGCGTCGACGGCCGCGTCGTCCGGACGCTCCCCGTCGATGGCCGGACCGCCACCGTCGCATACACCCACGTCTTCGCCGACGCCAGCAGACACACCGTGAACGCCACCGTCGTCGACGCTGCCAACGCGACGGCGACGAACGGCACCACGGTAACCGTCGACTCGACGTTCGGCGGCGGGTCGAATACGGCGTCGGGCGACACGCGAGCGTGGTCGGGCACGTGGGACCCCGACCTCCGCGTCGTCGGCCCGCAGACGCTCACCGGGAACGCGCCCGCACGAGGGACCTACGTCGTCGACCATCCCGTCCAGCCGTCAGTCACGTGGCTACTCGACGGCGTCCCCGTGGGCGAAGGACCGAGCGTTGACCTTTCGCTCGACACCGGCGCACACGACCTGTACGTCGCGTGGCGGACGCCGACCCAAGAACACTACGGGGCGTTCGCCGGAAACGAGACGCGCGTCGTCGTCGATTCCGGGCCCGAACTCGACATCGCGGCACTCGATGGCGGTGACGCACTCCGCGTGAACGCCACCGCCCGCGACGTCGGTGCGGACCTCACCGGCGTCGTACTCGCCGTCGACGGCGTCATCGTCGCCCTCGGGGACGGTGACGGGACGGAGCGTCGGCTCGCTGAACGGCTCCTTCTCCCTGCCGGAAAACACACAGTGGTCGTGCGCGCGACGGACGCGCACGGGCAGGCCGCACGCGTAACTCGCGACGTGACGATAACCGCCGATTGTGGCACGGCGGAAAACCCGTTCCCGTGGCTCCCCCGGTTGCCGACGTGCCCTATCGCTTGAGGCCGCCGCGCTCCGAGACCTCGAGAATGAACCGCATGTTTCGGTAGATTTCGTCGCTGTCCGTCTCCTCGGCCTCGTCGTAGAGGTCGCTGACGCGGTGGACGAGTGCGCCGATTTTCTCCGCTTCCTCACTCCCCTCCGCCCGGAGGTCGTCGGCGACGGCGCGCAGCACCTCGCGCTTCGTGTCGTCGTCGAACTCGCTCATTCTCCGAGGCTGCGCCGGTTCAGGATGCCCGCCATGTCGGCGGTGTTCGCCGCGAGGTCTCGGAACGCCTCGCCGACGCCGCTCTCGTCGTCGAGCGCTACCGGACTACCCTCGTCGCCGCCCGCCCGAACGCTCGGGTCGAGCGGGATCGAGCCGAGGAACGGCAGGTCGTTCTCCTCGGCGAACGCCTCGCCGCCGCCACTCCCGAAGACGTCGTGCGTCGACCCGCAATCGGGGCAGACGAACGTGCTCATGTTCTCCACGATGCCGAGCACCGGCGTGTCGTGCGTCCCGAACATCTCGAGCCCCTTCTGGGCGTCGTCGATGGCGACGTCCTGCGGCGTCGTGACCACCACCGACCCCGTGACGGGGATCGTCTGGAGGACGGTGAGCTGCGTGTCACCCGTTCCGGGTGGCAAGTCGACGATGAGGTAGTCGAGATAGCCCCACTCGACGTCCTCGACGAGTTGGGTCAGCACCTTGTGGACCATCGGGCCGCGCCAGATGACCGGGTCGTCTTCCCCGCCCGTGAGGAAGGCCATGCTCATCAGCTTCACGCCGAACTTCTCGGGGGGCACAAGCGTCTCCTCCTCGGTGGCTTGGGGCGCCTCGTCTGCCGACACCATCCGGGGGACGTTCGGCCCGTAGACGTCCGCGTCGAAAAGGCCGACGCGCGCGCCGCGCTTCGAGAGCGCCGCCGCGAGGTTCACGGCGACCGTCGACTTCCCGACGCCGCCCTTCCCGGAGGCGACGGTGATGACGTTCTTCACGTTCGGCAGGACGGCGTCCTCGCCCGCAGGCGCGTCCTGGTCGGGGTGGAAGGCCGAGAGGTCGGGCTCCAGGTCCTCCGCGCGGAGGACCTCCCGAACGCGGTCGGCGATGGTCGACTCCGTCGGCGAGTAGGGCGTCCCGAGCGCGAGCGAGACGTGCGCGACACCGTCCTCGACGGTGACGTCGTTGACGATGCCGAGTGAGACGATGTCGTCCCCGAGGTCGGGGTCCTCGACCTCGTGGAGTAGGGCTTTGACGTCCGCTTCGTTCATGGGAGTGTTAGGCGTCGTCGCGTGAATAAGGGTTGTGACGCCCGGACGCGCCGCCGCTTTCGAACGGAGGCGCCGTGATGTGACGACCCGCGGGCTTATCTGCCCGCGCGCGCCACGTACAAGTATGCTCGAGGACGGCTTCGGCCGTGAAGTGACAGGGGTTCGGGTCTCGCTCACGGACCGCTGTAACTTCGACTGCGTCTACTGTCACAACGAGGGGCTCGGCGACACCCGCGGCCCGATGGATCCCCGGGACCACGAGATGAGCGCCGACGACGTCGTGCGCTTCCTCGAAGTCGTCGAGGGGTTCGGCGTCGACGCCGTGAAGTTCACCGGCGGCGAGCCGATGCTGCGCGACGACCTTGAGGAGATTGTCGCGCGCACGCCCGACTCGATGGAGGTGTCGCTCACCACGAACGGCACCTTCCTCCCCGGTCGAGCCGAAGACCTCGTGGACGCCGGCGTCGAGCGCGTGAACGTCTCACAGGACGCCCTCGACGCGGACGCGTTCAAGGCAGTCACCCAGTCCGGGGCCTACGACCAGGTCATCGAGGGCGTGAAGGCCGCGGTCGAGGCCGGCCTCGACCCCGTGAAGCTCAACATGGTGCTCTTCGAGCAGACGAAGGGCTACGTCCCCGAGATGGTCGACTACGTCGCCGAGAACGACGGCCTCCAACTCCAACTCATCGAGTTCATGCCCGAGTTAGTCGGAAAGCCCGAGTGGGCCGTCGACGTCGACGCCGTCCACGACTGGCTCGAAGGCGAGGCCGACCGCGTCGAAGTCCGGGAGATGCACGACCGGAAGCGCTACTGGGTCGACGGCGGGATGGTCGAAATCGTCGACCCCGTCGGCAACGAGGAGTTCTGCGCCAACTGCCACCGCGTGCGCGTCACACACGAAGGCTACCTGAAGGGCTGTCTCAATCGCAACGACGACTTGCGCTCGATGGGCGAGATGACCCGCGAGGAAATCGCGTCCGCCTTCCGCGAGACGGTCGAGAACCGCGTCCCCTACTACGGCGAGTACATGGTGCGCGACGGCGAGGGCGGCTGGAAGGTGAACGAGAAGTACATCGATGCCCCCGACGACGTCGCCACGGCCGCGGACGACTGAGAATTCGCCGACGGCATCGCACACATCGGACGTTTCGTCGCTATTCCTTCCTTCGATACTGTCTGTGTCGTCACGTCTCCGTCCTCTCACCCCCACGTCGATGAGTACCGTACCTCCGCCGATTCGTGATAGTTAAGTAGGGTCGGTGATTCGGATAGGATGCAGTCACTGTAGGGGCGTGAGGTCCCGAGTCCGAGAGGGCGACAGTAACCACCGAGCGGGTCGTGGTAGCCTAGCCTGGTCAAGGCGCAGGGTTGCTAACTCTGTGGCTCACCGCCTCCGGGGTTCAAATCCCCGCCACGACGCCTCTCCACACGACCATACCATGAGCGAAGAACAACAAGAGGAGACGGACGAAGAGGAGGAAATCCGATACTTCGTCCGAATTGGGCAGACTGACCTTGACGGTACGAAGACCGTCGAGCGTGCCCTCTCCGAGATGGACGGCATCGGCCGCCGGGTCTCCCGCGTGGTCGCCGCCAACGCCGACGTGGACCGAACCGCCACGCTCGGCCGCCTCGACGACGACTCGATCGAACGAATCGTCGAGGCAGTGGAGAACTTCGCCGACGAAGTTCCTGACTGGCTGGCGAACCGCCGGAACGACTTCTACACCGGCGAGACCGAACACATCACGGGCAACGACGTTTCCCTCACCCGGAATCAGGACGTCAACCGGATGCGGATGATCCGGTCCTACAAGGGTGTGCGTCACGAGCGCGGACAGAAGGTCCGCGGTCAGCGCACCAAGTCCACCGGGCGTACGGAAGGCACCATCGGTGTCAACGTCGAGGCCCTGAAGGAAGAGGAAGAAGCAGAGGAGGGTGGTGAATAATGGCGCTTCCCGGTGAGAACACCAAGTTCTACGAGACGCCGAACCACCCCTATCAGGGCGAGCGCATCTCCGAGGAGGCCGACCTCCTCGGGCGCTACGGCCTGAAGAACAAAGAGGAGCTCTGGCGAGCGCAGTCCGAACTGCGTTCCTACCGCCGCGAGGCCCGAGAACTTCTCGGTCGCGTGACCGAGGAGGGCGAGGAAGGCGAGGAGTTCGTCTCCCGCCTCCGCCGTCTCGGGATTCTCGGCGAGTCCGACGAGCTGGACGACATCCTTTCGCTGGACGTCACCGACGTCCTCGAGCGCCGTCTTCAGACGGTCGCTTACCGGAAGGGGCTGGCGAACACGCCGCAGCAGGCGCGTCAGTTCATCGTCCACGGCCACGTCACCGTCGACGGCAGCCGCGTTACGGCTCCGTCGACGAAGGTCGACGTCGCCACCGAGGACGCAATCGAGTTCGACGAGACGAGCCCGCTCAGCGACGAGCTCCACCCGGCTCGCGCCGACAACCAGGAGTAACCAATGGCAGAGAACGACGCAGACGGCAAATGGGGCATCGCACACGTGCACGCCTCGTTCAACAACACGCTGCTCACGGTCACCGACGAGACCGGCGCCGAGACGCTGGCCAAGTCCAGCGGCGGTGCCGTCGTCAAGCAGAACCGTGACGAGGCGTCGCCCTACGCCGCGATGCAGATGGCCGAACAGCTCGCCGAAGACCTGAAAGAACAGGGTATCGAGGGCGTCCACGTCCGCGTCCGTGGCCCCGGTGGAAACCTCCAGCGGAGCCCCGGCCCCGGTGCGCAGGCCACCATCCGAGCGCTCGCCCGCGCAGGCCTCGAGATCGGCCGCATCGAGGACGTCACCCCGATTCCCCACGACGGGACCCGCCCGCCGAAGAACAGCGGTTACTAACCACACCACATGGCAACGGACTTCGACGTCGAATTCATCGAAACGGGCGACCGTGAGGCGCGCTTCCTCGTTCGAGGGATTACGCCCGCGTTCGCCAACGGCATCCGCCGGGCAATCCTCGCGGACGTGCCGACGCTCTCCATCGACACCGTACGGTTCGTGGAGAACTCGAGCGTCCTGTTCGACGAGGTGCTCGCCCTCCGCATGGGACTCGTCCCGCTGACGACCCCGGAGGGCGAGTTCGACGAAGACGACGTCGTCACCCTCGCCATCGACGTGGAGGGACCGGACACCGCCTACAGCGGTGATCTGGTTTCCTCGGACCCGCAGGTCGAACCCGCCGACGAGAACATTCCCCTCATCGAGCTGAAGGACGGGCAGCGTCTGGAAGCCGAGGCCGAAGCGAAACTCGGCCGGGGTCGCGACCACGCGAAGTTCCAAGGCGGTGTGGCCGTCGGATACCGACACCTCCAGCACGTCGAGGTCGGTGACGACGCGTCCGAATACAGCGAAGACGAACCGAACATCGTCCGTGGCGTCATCGAGGACGGCGACGAGCTCGTCGCCACCTCGGAGTTCGGTCACGACCTCACGAACCGGTACCCGGGGAAGGAGGTCACGGTTGAAGACGTCCCGAACGCCTTCGTCTTCCACGTCGAGTCCGACGGGTCGATGCCCGTCGACGAACTGGTACTCCGCGGTGTGGAGTCACTCTCCATGCGCGCGGACGAACTACGCGAGAAGGTCAGTCTGTAAGACGTACTCATGTCCCGCCACCCCACCATCGACGTCCACCCGGCGCCCGTAGCGACGGGTGTGCGTCGGGGGGCAATCGAAAGCCCCTTTACGGGGCGGCGGGAACCATGTATCGTCGGTAAGACCACGCCTTCTCAGTGGGCGTGCAGGGATAGCCAAGTTTGGCCAAAGGCGCAGCGTTCAGGGCGCTGTCTCGTAGGAGTTCGCAGGTTCAAATCCTGCTCCCTGCACTCCACACCCTTATACTCTCATCAGGAGTCAGAACCATGAGCAAGACGAGCCCGAGACTCAGTAGTCTCATCGCCCAACTCAAGTCCGTCGCCCGCGATTCGGGTGCGGACGTGTGGCGTGACGTCGCCGGTCGGCTGGAGAAGCCCCGCTCGACGCACGCCGAGGTGAATCTGAGTCGTATCGAACGGTATGCGAACGAGGACGAGACAGTCGTCGTCCCCGGCAAGGTACTCGGCTCGGGTGCCCTCCGGAAGTCCGTGACGGTCGCCGCGGTGGACTTTTCGTCCAGCGCGGAAACGAAGATCGAACACGCGGACGGCGAAGTCGTCCAGTTAGCACAGGCAGTTGAACAGAACCCCGAAGGATCCAACGTCCGGGTGATCCGATGAGCGCCGCAGAATTCGACGCGGACGTCGTCGTCGACGCCCGTGACTGTATCATGGGTCGCGTCGCCTCGAACGTCGCCGAGCTCGCGCTCGACGGCAAGACGGTCGCAGTCGTCAACACCGAGGACGCGGTCATCACGGGGAGCAAAGAAGACGTCTTCGGGACGTACCGCAAGCGCGCCGAGCTCGGCTCGGACAGCGGTCCGTACTACCCGAAGCGCCCGGACCGCATCTTCAAGCGCGCGGTTCGCGGGATGCTCCCGTACAAGACGGGTCGCGGTCGAGAGGCGTTCGAGAACGTTCGCCTCTACGTCGGTAACCAGACTGACGAGGAGGGTGAGGTGCTCGAGGGCACTTCGCTCGACCGGCTCTCGAACATCAAATTCGTCACCCTCGGAGAGGTCTCCGAGGAATTGGGGGCTAACAAGACATGGTAACCAACACGAGCGGTAAGAAGAAGACGGCCGTCGCTCGCGCGACGGTCAAGGACGGCGAGGGTCGTGTACGAATCAACTCCACGCCTGTCGAACTCGTCGAACCCGAGATGTCGCGGCTCAAGATGCTTGAGCCGTTCCGCATCGCGGGCGAGGAGATTCGCGACGAGGTCGACATCGACGTCACCGTGAACGGCGGCGGCTACGCCGGTCGGGCGGACGCCGTCCGGACCGCCATCGCGCGCGGCATCGTCGAGCACCGTAACGACGCGGAGCTCCGTGATGCGTTCATGGAGTTCGACCGGCAGCTGCTGGTCAACGACGTCCGGCGCAAGGAGCCGAAGAAGTGGGGTGGGCCCGGCGCCCGCGCCCGCTATCAGAAGTCCTACCGCTGAGGTACACAAACCATGATGGTACCAGTCCGGTGTTTCACGTGCGGGAAAGTCATCGGTGAACACTGGGAGGAATTCAAGGCGCGAGCCGCGAACAAGGAGGGCGATGAGGACCCAGCAGAAGTCCTCGACGACCTCGGTCTCGACCGGCACTGCTGCCGGCGGATGTTCGTCTCGCACCAAGACCTCGTCGACGTGGTCTCACCCTACCAGTAGTATGCCTGACTTCAACCGCTACGAGAAAGCACGGATCATCGGAGCGCGAGCGCTCCAGGTCTCCTACGGCGCACCCGTGTTGGTCGACACCGACCAGACGGAGCCGATCCTCATCGCCGCCGAGGAGTACGACGCCGACGCGCTCCCGTTCACCGTCCGGAGGGAGAAACAGTGACACGAATCGAAACCGTCCGCCTGCGCGCAGTCCTCGACTCGCGCGGCAACAAGACCGTGGAAGCGGACGTACTCACGGAGTCCGGCGGCTTCGGCCGCGCGGCCGCCCCGTCCGGGGCGTCCACTGGTGAGTACGAAGCCATCGAGCTGCCGGTCAACGAGGCAATCGCGGCGGCCCGCGAGCACGCGGTGCCCCGCCTCGAAGGCCGCGTCTACGCCGGCGACCAGCGCGAGGTCGACAACACGCTTCGCGCGGCCGACGGCACCGAGGACTTCTCGGAGATCGGCGCGAACTCCGCGGTCGCGATCAGCATGGCGGCGGCGAAGGCGGGGGCGGACGTCCTCGGCGCGCCGCTCTACCAGCACCTCGGTGGTGCGTTCCGCGGCGGCAACTTCCCGGTTCCGCTCGGGAACGTCGTCGGCGGCGGCGAGCACGCCCAGGAAGCCACCGCGATTCAGGAGTTCCTCGCCGCGCCTGTCGGCGCGCCGAGCGTGAAGGACGCCGTCTTCGCGAACGCGCAGGTCCACGCCACCATCGGCGACCTGCTCGAGGAACGCGGCACGCCCGCGGCGAAGGGCGACGAGGGCGCGTGGGCGCCCGCTATCTCGGACGCGGAAGCGTTCGACCTCGTCGCGGAGGCCGTCGACACGGTCGAAGACGAGGTCGGCTTCGAGATCAAGTTCGGCCTCGACATGGCGGCCGCCGAGACCTTCGAGGACGGCGAGTACGTCTACGGTGACGAGGTCCGCTCCACGGAGGAGCAGATCGACTACGTCGCCGGACTGGTCGAGGACTACGACCTCGCGTACGTCGAGGACCCGCTCGACGAGGACGCCTACGAGGCGTTCGCCGAGCTCACCGACCGCGTCGGTGACCAGACGCTCATCTGTGGTGACGACCTGTTCGTCACGAACGTCGAGCGTCTCGAGGAGGGGATCGAGCAGGGCGCTGGCAACAGCATCCTCATCAAGCCGAACCAGATCGGCACCCTCTCCGACGCCTTCGACGCCATCGAACTCGCCACCCGGAACGGCTACGAATCGGTCGTGAGCCACCGGAGCGGCGAGACCGAAGACACGACGATCGCACACCTCGCCGTGGCGACCGACGCCCCGTTCATCAAGACGGGGACGGTCCAGGGCGAGCGCACCGCCAAACTCAACGAACTCATCCGCATCGCGGACGAGGCACTATGAGCGAGAACGAAGACAGCGAGGCCGAACTCGAGGAGGCCCCCGAGGACGTCGCCGAGGTCGCGGACGAGGAGTCCGAGCCCGCGGCGGACGTCGAGCAGACTGAGTCTGCCGACGCCACGGAGGAACCCGAGACGGCCGCTCAGACGGAAGACGTAATGCCCGACGAGGAAGCCGACCTCCTCATCCCGGTCGAGGACTACCTGGCCGCGGGTGTCCACATCGGTACGCAGCAGAAGACGAAGGACATGGAGCGGTTCATCCACCGTGTCCGGACCGACGGTCTCTACGTGCTCGACGTCTCCAAGACGGACGAGCGCATCCGCACTGCTGCGGACTTCCTCGAGAACTACAACCCCGAGCAGATTCTGGTCACGTCGTCGCGCCAGTACGGCCGTTTCCCCGCGGAGAAGTTCGCGGACGCGGTCGGGGCGCGCGCCCGGACCGGTCGCTTCATCCCGGGGACGCTGACGAACCCGCAGTACGACGGCTACATCGAGCCGGACGTCGTGGTCGTCACGGACCCGATCGGTGACAGCCAGGCCGTCAAGGAAGCGATCACGGTCGGTATCCCCGTGATCGCGATGTGTGACTCGAACAACTCCACGAGCAACGTCGACCTCGTCGTCCCGACGAACAACAAGGGTCGTCGTGCGCTCTCGGTCGTCTACTGGCTGCTCGCGAACGAAGTCCTCGACCGGCGCGGCGCGGAGCCGTCCTACAGCCTCGAGGACTTCGAGAGCGAGATCTAGAGGCGAACTTTCCCTTTCACTGTTCTACGACCGCGTAGCGACGGCTGCGCTCAGCGTTCGATGACGCCGAGCCGGTAGTCGAAGCCCTCGACGAAGCGGACGCGCCGTCCGAACAGGGTACGGGAATCCGCGAGCGGGTGGCGTGTGGCGGCGTCCTCGATGTCGGCGGTGAGGAGGACGGACGCCGGGCAGGGGCCGAACTGGTCGACGCGCTCGCGGACGGGCCCGTCAGTCGGTTCGCAGAGGACGACGTCCTGACCGGGGAAGGCGGCGAGGTCGCCGAAGCGGCCGTCGACGTCGCGGTCCGGTTCGGGGAGTCGGTAGAAGCGTGTGAAGCGCTCGACGGCGGCCTCGAGGTCGTCGACGGCGACGAGGACGCGGCCGATGCCCGAGACGGGCGAGCCGTAGAGCGTGCTGTCGGGGACGCGGTACTCACGTGGCGTCCGGTCGGAGATGACGAAGGGGAGCACACTGCGGTCGCGGGGGCCGAGGAAGCCGAGGTCCCAGTCGGCGGTGCCCTTGTCGGTTTCGCGGCGGCCGCGGAGGGGACCGCGGACGGTGATGTCGTGGCTGATGGCGCGCTGGAGTTCGCTGTGGACGCTGCCGGCGTCGACGCACCACGCGCAGGGGCCGGCGTCAGCGGCGAGGAAGTCGGGCCAGTGGCTGGCGGCGTCGTCGCCGTCGGTCGGCGCGAGGAGTTCGAGGTAGGAGCCGTCGGGGAGGACGAGCGACGCCATTTCGGTGTCCATACCGGTGTGTTCGCCGCCGTACTGCGGTGCGAAGCCGGCGTTCTCGAAGCGCTCGACGAGCGCGTCGAGGTCGGCGCCGGCGAAGGGGACGTGGTCGATGACCGGGCGCATACGCCGGGTTGGACGCCCGCGCTGATAGGCAGCGTGGCCGCATCCGAGGCGATTCCGAAAGGGTACTTACGTCGGGGCGCCGCGTGTTCGGGTATGCCGACCACTTCGAGCGCCCCGGGGAAGGTCTACTTGTTCGGGGAGCACGCGGTCGTCTACGGCGAACCCGCGGTGCCGTGCGCGATCGAGCGCCGGGCGTCCGTGACGGTCCGCGAGCGTGACGACGACCGACTGCGGGTGAGCGCGGACGACCTCACGCTGGACGGGTTCACGGTCGAGTACAGCGTCGACGGCGAGTCCCCGGACGTGGACGTCCCGACGCCGCTCATCGAGGCGGCGATGGGCTACGTGGACGCGGCGATGGAGTCGGCGCGTGCGGCCGCGGGCCGGCCGCGCGCGGGGTTCGACGTCGAGATTGAGAGCGACATCCCGCTGGGCGCGGGCTTGGGGTCGTCGGCGGCGGTCGTGGTCGCGGGCATTGATGCGGCGGCGCGCGAACTCGGGTGTGAGCTCTCGCCGGCGGACGTCGCGGAGCGCGCCTACGAGGTGGAGTACGAGGTGCAGGACGGCGAGGCCTCACGCGCGGACACGTTCTGCTCGGCGATGGGCGGCGCGGTGCGCGTCGAGGGCGACGCGTGCGAGACGCTGGACGCGCCTGACCTCCCGTTCGTCGTGGGCTACGACGGCGCGAGTCACGACACGGGCGAACTCGTCGCTGGGGTGCGTGCGCTGAAGGACGAGTACGACTTCGCGCAGGACACCGTCGCGGCCATCGGCGACCTCGTCCGGCAGGGCGAGGACGCACTCGCGGACGGCGATGTCGAGGAGTTGGGTCGACTGATGGACTTCAACCACGGCCTGCTGTCGGCGCTCGGCGTCTCCGCGCGGTCGCTCGACGAGATGGTCTGGGCGGCCCGGGAGGCCGACGCGCTCGGCGCGAAGCTGACGGGCGCAGGCGGGGGTGGCTGTATCGTCGCGCTCGACGAGGGCGACGCGACGGAGATGGCGCTCTCGCTGACGCCGGCCTGCGTGGAGACGTTCCGGGCGTCGCTCGCCCACGAGGGGGTGCGTGCGGAGTGACGACTGTCCTGAAGCTCGGCGGGAGCGTCGTGACGCGCAAGGACGAACCGGAGACGGTGGACGAGGAGGCGCTGGCGGACGCGGCGGACGCCCTCGCGGCCGCCACGGACGCGTCGAACAGCGCGGACGTCGTGCTCGTCCACGGCGGCGGGTCGTTCGGCCATCCCTACGCGGCGGAACACGAGGTGTCCCCGACCGAGGGGACGCACGACGCGCTGGCGGTGCGCGAAATCCACGGCGCGATGCGCCGCCTGAACGAGACGGTCTGCACGGCGCTCGGGGAACGCGACGTGCCGGCGGTCCCCCACCACCCTTACACGGCAGGCTACCGGGACAGCGACGAGACGCTGACGCTCCCGACGGACGCCGTCGACGCGAAGCTCGACGAGGGGTTCCTGCCGGTGCTCCACGGCGACGTCGTGACGCACGTCGGGCAGGGTGCAACCGTCGTGAGCGGCGACCAGCTCGTCGTGACGCTTGCGCGCGGCCTCGGGGCCGACCGGGTCGGCGTCTGCTCGACGGTGCCGGGCGTGCTGGACGACGACGGCGAGGTCATCCCCGAGATTTCGGTGTTCGAGGACGTCGAGGCCTACCTCGGCGGGAGCGAGGCGACGGATGTCACGGGTGGGATGGCGGCGAAGGTCCGTGCGCTCCTCGCGCTGGACGCTCCGGTGTCGGTCTTCGGCCCCGCCGCCCTCGAGGAGTTCCTTGAGGGTGGGGAGCCGGGCACGCTCGTCGACTGACCGGCGCCCGCCGTCACGGCCGGTCTTTTTGGTGCTCTTCGTACAACACGACAGTACGTGGTACGATAAGACGTACCACGGGGAGTTGGTACGCAATGCACGACCGACGCCGACGAGCGGAGTACCGCCCTGAAAAACCCCGACGCCGGGACGCCGAGCGTCGCCCTCCCGAGTCCGCCCCCGAGCCGAGCGAGCTCGACCGGCGTGAGCGCGAGCGGCGTGCGGAACGCGTCCGCGAGGCGGAACGAGCGCGTGAGCCGCGTCGCGAGCGGACACGAGAACGACGGCCCGAGCCACGAGCGGAGCGCCGCGAGGAAGGACGTGCGGACCCGATACCCCGACGCGAACGTGAACCGCGCGCCGAGCGGCCCCGCGAGGAGCGCGCGCCGCGACGGAAGCGCGCACCGCGCGGTGAGCGCCGGGCCGAGTCTCGACGGGCGTATCGGACCGAGTCCGGACGCGAACGCCGGGCGGAGCCGCGACGCGGGCGTCGGCCCGCTCCCCGCTCGCCGCAACCGGCGCCCCGAGAAGCCGAGTCCGTCGCGCGCCGCGCGCAGGAGCGTGAGACGCCGCTCCCCGAGCCGCGGCGTGAACCCTCTCGACCCGAACGCCCCGAGGACCGAGAGGACCCGCGCCTCCCCGACGTGGACGTGCTCGACACGCCCGAGGAGGTCCACGTCTTCGCCGACCTACCCGGCTGTGACCGGGATCGGATCGAGCTCCGTGCACGGGAGAACCGCCTGCGAATCCGGGCGGACCGCGAGGACGACGCAGCCGGCGAGGGGCGCGTGCACCGCCGTGAGCGCTCCCGAACGGTCGATCGGACGGTCGACCTCCCGGCGCGCGCCGACGTCGACGAGGCCCGTGCCTCCTACGAGAACGGCGTCCTCCGCATCACGCTCCCGAAGCGCGAGGAGGAGCGCGAACGACCCATCGGCTTCGAGTAACGCGACGCGGACTCCGGCGGGCGTCCCTGCGTCCGCCGACGGGGCTGTCTCTTCCTGCACTCCAGAAGAACACTTGCAACGGTGGGGGGTGTCCCCGAGCGTCGCCTCAGGCGAGGTCGAGCGTCTCGCGGTCCTCGTCGGTGAGTTCGAGTTCGGTGGCGGCGACGTTCTGCTCGAGGTGCCGGATGCTGGAGGTGCCGGGAATCGGGAGCGTCACGTCGCTGTGGTCGAGAAGCCACGCGAGCGCGACCTGATAGACCGTGGCGTCGTGGGCATCGGCGACGGATTCGACGGCGTCACGCGCCTCGTCGTCGAAGCCGCCCGCACCGACGGGGAAGTAGGGGATGAAGCCGATACCGTGCTCCTCGCAGGCCTTGAGGACGTCCTCGTGCTCACGGTTCTCGAGGTTGTACTCGTTCTGGACGGTGGCGACATCGACGTGCTCGCGCGCCGTGTCGAGTTGCTCGACGGAGACGTTCGAGAGGCCGACGTGCTCGACGAGGCCGTCGTCCTGCAGTTCCGCGAACGCCTGTACGGACTCCTCGAAGTCCGTGTCCGGGTCGGGGCGGTGGAACTGATAGAGGTCGATGGACTCACAGCCGAGTCGGTCGAGGCTGGTGAGCACCTGGTTCTTGATGTAGTCGGGGTCGCCGTGCGCGAGCCACTCGCCCTCTCGGTTGCGGAGCAGGCCCGCCTTCGTGGCGACCACGAGGTCGTCGCGGGTGGTGTCGAGGGCCTCGCCGATGAGGCGCTCGGAGACGCCGGGCCCGTAGGAGTCCGCGGTGTCGATGAAGTCGACGCCGAGTTCGTCGGCGCGCCGGAGGACGTCGCGGGCGTTCGGCTCGCTCTCGGGGCGCCCGATGATGTCTTCCCCGCAGAGGCGCATCGCGCCGAACCCGAGTCGGTGGACGGTCAGTTCGCCGCCGATGTCGAAGGTGTCGCTCTGGTTCGTGACCATGTGCGCCGGTTGCGGCGGCGCGGGGTAAGTCGCTGGGGAGGCGGCAGTCGTGTGGGCTTCCCGGTCGGTGCGCGTCCGCCACGCCGTCGCTCGGGAGCGCGACGCCGAACGGGACGGGAATCCAAACGAATTTCCTCGTACCGCGGTAAGCGGGAGGTAATGGACGAGGACCTCCGAAAGCGGATTCGACGGGAGGCCGAGGAGAACGCGCTGTTCAACGCGCTGAAACACGGGAGCGACGCCCAGACCGGCGCCATCCTGGGCCCGCTGATGGGCGAGAACCCCGAGTTCCGCGAGCACGGCGACGAAGTCGCGGCCGTCGTTGCGCCCGTCGTCGACGAGGTGAACGGCCTCGACGAGGCAGAGAAGCGCGCGCGCCTCGAGGAAATCGCGCCCGAGCGCCTCGAGGAACTCGAAGCCGAGGACGAGGGAGAGGAGCACCCCCTCCCCGACCTCCCGAACGCCGAGGACTACGAGGAGGTGCGGATGCGGTGTGCGCCGAACCCGAACGGCCCGTGGCACATTGGCCACGGCCGCATGCCTGCCGTCATCGGGACGTACAAGGAGCGCTACGACGGCTGGATGCTCGTCCGCTTCGACGACACCGACCCCGAGACGAAGCGCCCGGACCTCAAGGCCTACGACGCCATCCTCGAGGACGTCGACTATCTCGGCTTCGAGCCCGACAAGGTCGTGAAGGCGTCGAGTCGGATGGAGACCTACTACGAGCACGCCCGCGAACTCATCGATCTCGGCGGCGCGTACACCTGTAGCTGTTCGGGCGAGGAGTTCTCCGAGTTGAAGAACGCCGGCGAGCCCTGCCCGCACCGCGAGAAGGACGTCGACACCGTCCGCGAGGAGTTCGAGGCGATGGTCGACGGGGAGTACTCCTCGGGCGAGATGGTCCTCCGCGTGAAGACCGACATCGAGCACAAGAACCCCGCGCTCCGGGACTTCGTCGCGTTCCGCATGGTGGACACCCCGCACCCGCGCGAGGAGGCCGCGGAGTACCGGTGCTGGCCGATGCTTGACTTCCAGTCTGGAATCGACGACCACCTGCTGGGCATCACGCACATCATCCGCGGCATCGACCTGCAGGACTCCGCGAAGCGCCAGCAGTTCGTCTACGACTACTTCGACTGGGAATACCCCGAGGTCGTCCACTGGGGCCACGTCCAGGTGGACGCCTACGACGTGAAGATGAGCACCTCCACCATCAAGGAGAAGATCGACGCCGGCGAGCTCGACGGCTGGGACGACCCGCGTGCGCCCACCCTCCAGAGCGTCCGCCGGCGCGGCATCCGCGGGCAGGCCATCGTGGACGCGATGGTCGAACTCGGCACCTCGACCTCCGACGTCGACCTCGCGATGTCCTCCATCTACGCGAACAACCGCGACCTCGTGGACGAGGAGACGCCGCGCGCGTTCCTCGTACGGGACGGCTTCGACGCCCGCGACCCCGAGGCCGAGACGACCTTCGAGGCCGTCGAGGTCCCCCTCGAAGGCGGTCCGGACGCCGCACACCCGCCGGTCCACCCGAACCACGAGGAGCGCGGCACGCGCGACATCCCCGTCGGTGACGCGGTGCTCGTCGAGTCACGCGACGTTCCTGCGGAGGGTGAGCGCGTCTGGCTGAAGGGCTACGGGCCCGTCCGCTACGACGGCGAGCGCTTCGTGTACACCGACGAGGACATCGACGTCGTCCGCGAGGAGGGCGTCGACGTCGTCCACTGGGTGCCCGCCGAGAACAACGTCCCCGTCCGGATGCGCCGCATGGAGGGTGACGTCCACGGCTACGCCGAGCCCGGCTACGCGGCGTACGAGCCGGACGACCTCGTGCAGTTCGTCCGCGTCGGCTTCGCGCGCTACGACCGCGAGGCGGCCGACGAAACGGTCGCCTACTACGCCCACCCCTAGGTCGCGACGACGAAGAGCAGGAGGACGGCGCTCGTGCAGACGAGCGGGCCGGTCGCCCGCGCGAGCGCGCCCATCGCCGCGCCGACTGCCGGCCGATATTCTCTGAACCGCTGGTACTCGCGGAGAGCGGCGTCCACGACAATCGCGCCGGCCGTCACCGCAGGCACGCCCATCGGCCCGACGAGGACGTAGGCTGGCGCGGCGAGGCTCGCCGTCGCCGCGAGCGTCTGGGGTGCGACGGTTGGGTCGTACGCGGAGACGAGGTGGCCGTAGTCGTCGGTAACGGCGGCGAGCGCGCAGAGAGCGAGCAACGCGCCGAAGAGCGGGACGGAGAGGACGCCCTGTTTGACGAACGCGCCGCTCTCGGTGAGCGCGTACATCGTGACGAGGCCCGCGGCGGACACCGTCCCGGCGGGCGTGAGCGGGCTCGCCGTCGTGACGACGCCGAGGCCGAGGACGACCACACCGAAGGCCTTCAGGGGGAACACGCCCGCCGGTACGGGGAGGTGCGGGATAAACGGCCGCGCTCACCCGGCGGGCCGGGTGCGAAGCGACCGACCACGGGAGGTCGACGCGCCCGCGGCGACCGATCGGCGGGACGCGTGGCGAGTGTCCGGGTGCGGTGCGCTGCGGTTACGCTGGCACGGCGGGTTCGCCGCGTTCGGCCTGCTCGGCCTGGTCGACACGGTCGAGTGCCCGATCCATGAACGCCGGCAGGTCGTCGGGGACACGCGAGGTGACGAGGTTGCCGTCGGCGACGACTGCCTCGTCGACGTACTCCGCGCCGGCATTCTGGATGTCGACTTCGAGCGTCCAGTATCCGGTGGCGCGGCGTCCCTCGAGGACGTCCGCGCTGATGAGCAGCTGCGCGCCGTGGCAGATGGCGGCGATGGGGACGTCGTGCTCGTCGAAGCTGGCGACGACGTCCGCGGCCTCCGGTGCCTCGGTGCGCAACGCCTCGGGGGAGTCTCCACCGGGGACGACGAGGAGGTCGTATTCGTCGGCGAACGCGGACGGCGACCGCTCGTCGATGGCATGGTCCGCGTCGAACGTGTACCCGTATTCGCCTTCGACGGCGTCGCCGTCCGGCGTGGCGACGTCCACCTCCCAGCTGTCCTCCTGGAGGCGGTAGTACGGATAGCTGAACTCGCTGTCCTCGAAGCCGTCCGTGGCGACTACGAGTGCCTTCATACCGCATCGGGCGCTAGACGCGCGGTTCGTAAACAGCCTTACGGCCGTCTCCGGCGCTCCGGAGCCCGCTCAGAGGAGGTGGACTAGCAGGACGGCGGCGAAGACGACGCCGGTGAGGAGGAGTTGGACGAGCGCCGACGCGAGGACGGCGGCGGTCGCGTAGGCCGCCGTCCGGAGGCCGACGTCCCGGTCGCCGTGACGCCGGTATTCGAGGGCGAAGACGGTCCCGGCGACGCCAGCGATGACGCCGATTGGCCCGCCGAGCGGCAGGCAGAGCAGGCCGACGGCAGCGGCGACGACCGTCGTCCGGGTCGACGCGCCGCCCGCGTTCGCGCCGAGCGCGCCGCCGAACCAGTCGACGACGGTTGCGACGAGACAGAGCACGACGAGCGCCGCGAGCGCGAGCGTCCCGGGGTCGCCGGTGTGCCACCAGTAGACGCCGACGCCGGCGAGCGACGTGATGCCGCTCGGGAGGAGCGGCAGGACGCTCCCGACCATGCCGAGCGCGAGGAGCGCGAACGCGACGAGGACGGGCGTCGGGACGGACGCGATAGTGTCGGGGAGTGCGAGCATGTCAGGCGTGTCGCTCCCGCTCGGCTTCGACGGCCGCGCCGCCCCACGCCTCGCAGAGCGGTTGCAGGGCGTCGCCGAACGCCCGCATCGCCTGGCCGGTCGAGTGGTAGTCGAGGGTGTCGGCGACATCGTCCCACGGCCGACACTGGAGGAGTTTCAGGACGAACAGCCGCTCGCGGCGGACGGCCTCGTCGGCCTCGTCGGCGAGCGCGGGCGCGTCGTCTCGGACGAGCGCGCAGACGGCGAGCCAGCGGAACGGCTCGGGGTCGACGCTGTACATCGCCGAGCCGAACGCCGAGCCGGCGACGACGCGCCACGAATCGGCGGAGAGCCCGGGGTTGGGCGTCGCGTCGCAGGCGGCGAGCGCGGCGCGCGCGACGTCCGGGTCGAGGTCGGTGAGGGCGTCCGCGAGCACGCCCGCGACGCGGTCGGCGAACCACGACTCGTGGCGCTCGGCGAGCGCCGCGCCGGCGTCGCTCTGCGGGTCGAGCATGATGGCCGAGTACTCGCCGCTGGTGTCGTTTCTGGTGGTGGAGAGGTGGAGCGTCGAGAAGTCGTTTGCCGCCCAGAAATCGAGAAGGTCGGGCGTCGCGCCGTAGCCGACGCCGAGCCAGTCGGTGTCGTCGAACTCCGCACGGACGGCCTCGAGGAGTGCGGAACCAAGTCCACGGGACCGGACGGCGTGGTGGGTGGCGATGCGGACGACGCGCTGCCCGACGGGTGCGGCGGCCTCCGGGTCGCGGAGTTGGCTCGTCAGGACGTCCGGGAGCATGTTGCCCTTCACGCGACTCCCGGTGTACATCGCCTCGCGGGTCTCGGCGTCGAGGCCGCCCTCGCGGGCGAGCAGGCAGACGGCGACGACGTGGTCGTCGTGGCACAGGGCGCGCACGCTGAGGTTCGGCGCGTCGAGGATGCGCGCGAGGTCGTCGGGTTCGGTCCGGTAGTGCGCGGCGACGAGCAGGCCGAACGTCTCGCGCAGGCGGTGTTCGTCGCCCGCGAGCGTCGCCTGGTCGAGCACCGTGTAGTCGGCGGTGTCGGGCGTCGCATCGTCGACGAGCGGGTCGACCGGGGGGCGGGCGTCGAGGAGGAGCGCGCGGAACGCCCACACCTCCACCGGGTCGCCCGCGGCGTACCGAATCGGGTCGTCGAGGCGGACGTCGGTGACGTCGAACTCGCTCGCCGCGAGTTCGTCGCGGAAGCGGACGTCGAACCCACGTCCCGCGCCCTCGTAGCCGTGGACGGTCGTGGTGAATGCCACGCGCGGCGCGTCGAGGAACTCGCCGAGGAGGCGGACGGGGAGCGCGGCCGCCTCGTCCACGAGGACGACGTCCGGACTGTCCGGGAGGTCGGCGGCCGCAGGTGGTTTCGCGAAGCGGATTCGGCCCGCGTCCGCGACGTCGAGACGCGTCCGGTCGGGGCGCTCGTAGTCGGCCTCGAGTCGGTCGCAGACGTCGTCGGCGCGCGCGTAGAGCTCGCGAACGCTCCGGAACGACGGGGCGGTGACGAGGACGTCCAGCCCCTCGACAGCGAGGCAGGCGGCGGCGATGCCGGCCGCGCTCGACTTCCCGCGGCCCCGGTCCGCCTCCGCGACGACGGCCGACCCGGGATCAGAAAGCGACTCGAAAGCGTGGACGGCGGTCATCTGGTCCTCGGTGAGGCAGGCCTCGTACGCCGCCTCCGGAAAGGCGTGCTCGGCGGGCGGTGACGTCTCGGGGGACGCGAGGCGCGGCGCGGGCCGCGTGAGACCGTCGTCAACGACCGTCTCCGAATCGACGTCGTAGATGGCGACGCCGCGGTGTGCGCGGAGCGTCGCGACGAGGCGTTCGCGGAACCGGCCCGTGACGTCCTCGAGGCCGAACGGCGGGACGGCGAGACCGTCGTCGAACTCGTCGCGCGCGTCCGGCCACGCGTCGAGCGGCGGCGTCACGAGGACGAGGAGGCCGCCGCCGTCGACGGCACCGGTCACGCGCCCGAGCGCGTTCGGCCGACACTCCTCGGTGGCATCGTAGACGACGGCGTCGCGGGTGGTCCCGAGGAGCTCGCCGGCGTTCCGCGGCGTGACGTGCTCACAGCGGAGGGCGTCGCGGTGGCCGACGAGCGTCGCGTTCGCCGGGTCGATGTCCGCGGCGTCGAGCGCGTCACCGGCGGCGTCGAAGCCCGCGTCCTGCGCGCCCGCGAGGACGAGCAGACGGCGTTCGTTCACCGACCGGGCCTCCGCACGGAGTCTGCTCGCGACGTCCCTGACGGTCATCGACTCCCGGTTCGTCCGCGACGCCGAAGGGTGTTGCCGTTCGCCGGCCGTCGCCCCCGCGTTGGGGGCCGTGTCTCGCGTTCGCACTCCGACGGGCATTGAAAGCGTTTTTAACCGAGGGGTTCGGAATACGTGTTACAGCCTTCGGGGGGTCATGATGCTCCTAGTCGCCACGGGACTTCGGTCGGCGACGGAGCGCAAGCCCGCCCGAGGGAGTAGGTGAACGTAAAAATGCCAGTATACGTTGATTACGACGTCCCGGCCGACCTTCAGGAGCGAGCGCTCGAAGCGCTCGAGGTCGCCCGCGACACCGGTAGCGTCAAGAAGGGTACGAACGAGACGACCAAGGCAGTCGAGCGCGGCAACGCGGACCTCGTCATCGTCGCCGAGGACGTCTCCCCCGAGGAGATCGTCCTCCACCTGCCCGAACTCGCCGACGAGAAGGGGATTCCCTACATCTTCGTCGAAACGCAGGACGAACTCGGCGTCGCCGCCGGGCTCGAAGTCGGCTCCGCCGCCGCCGCCATCGTGGACGCGGGCGACGCGGAAGACGACGTCGAGGACATCGGCGCGAAAGTCGAGGAGCTGAAGTAAACCCATGAGTGCCGAGGAATCGGAGACTCAGGATTCCACGTCCGCCGAAGTCATCGAGGTCGTCGGCAAGACCGGGATGCACGGCGAGGCGATGCAGGTGAAGTGCCGACTTCAGGAAGGCTCCAACCAGGGCCGTATCATCACGCGGAACGTCCTCGGCCCGACGCGGGTCGGCGACGTCCTCCAGCTGCGTGAGACGGCTCGCGAAGCCGACTCCATCGGAGGTCAGTAATGCCCCAGACCCGAGAGTGTGACTACTGTGGGGCGGACATCGAGCCCGGGACGGGCACGATGTTCGTCTACAACGACGGAAGCACCGTCCACTTCTGCTCGTCGAAGTGTGAGAAGAACGCCGACCTCGGCCGCGAACCGCGCGAGCTCGAATGGACCGAGGAAGGCCAGGCCGAAGGCGGCGAGGGCGAATAAATGAGCCACCACGACGAGCGGACGTTCGTGATGGTCAAGCCCGACGGCGTCCAGCGCGGCCTCATCGGCGAGATCGTCGGCCGTCTCGAGAACAAGGGCCTCAAGATGGTCGGCGGGAAGTTCATGCAGATCGACGAGGAGCTCGCCCACGAGCACTACGCCGAGCACGAGGACAAGCCCTTCTTCGAGGGTCTCGTCGAGTTCATCACCTCCGGACCGGTCTTCGCGATGGTCTGGGAGGGCGCGGACGCCACGCGGCAGGTCCGCCAGATGATGGGCGCGACGGACGCACAGGAGGCCGCTCCCGGCACCATCCGCGGTGACTTCGGGAACGACCTCGGACACAACATCATTCACGGCAGCGACCACGAGGACGAGGGCGCGAACGAGCGCGAGATTGCCCTCTTCTTCGACGAGGACGAACTCGTCGACTGGGAGCAGGAGACTGCGACCTGGGTCTACGAGGACGCGGGCGACCACTAAACTCGTCTTCTCTCCTTTCGGTACGCACCCCGCCCAGCGGCGCGTTTACGCCTGCACGAGCGCCGCTACCGTGGTTCGTAAATAGTCACGAGACGTACCCGGGGTCGTGACGAAACGTGACGACTTGGTCGCGTTCGAGACGAGCGGCGAGTGTCTCGACGTCCGCGACGCCGTGATGGGCGTAACGTGTACGCTCACCGCGAGCGGGCCGATCGACCCGGTCCGAGTGTCGACGGACCGCTTCCTCTTCCCCGTCGACGGCGCGGTCGCCGTCGAGACGGACGCACTCACGCTCCCGACGAACGCCGGGGTTCATGTCCGCAACGAGGCCGGTGACGTCGTCGCGTCCGTGCCCGGCGACGAGTCGTCGCTCCCGGTCGGCACGTATTACGTCGAGTCGACGCCCGGCTGCAAACTCTACGTGAAGGTGTTCGACGCGGCCATCTCGTTCAGCGACGGCCCGACGGACGGTCCTGCGCCGACGACGCTCGAGTTTGACGGGACAGCACGCGTCGCCGCCGGCGTGCGTTCGCTCCACGAGCAGCCGGCGGCGACGATAACGGTGCCGGACGACCCGAGAGCGTTGCGGGAGGCCCTACCGTATCTGGCGTCAAGTGTCAAGGAGTGGTCGTGCGAGCGGTCGTGGCCGACGCTCCGTGGCCACCCACCCCGCATCGAGCGCGGCGACGAACTCGACATCCCCGCCAATCTCTCGAAACCAGACACCGGCGTGACCCTCGCCGTCCCCGAAACCTACGACGCACTCTACACAGTCGCGCCACTCGCCTACTACCTCGGCGCCGACATCGTCGCGAGTGAAACGCCCGAAATCAGGCTCGACAACGGATACACCGACACGATTTCTCGAAAGGAGGAGTCGCTCGCCGCCGGGGTGCGTTCGCTCCTGCGGCGCTGTCTCTTCCTCGACTCGCTGGTGCGGGTCGGAGGGTACTACTCGCTGGAGCGCCAGGAGTACGAGGCGGTCGCCGGCGAGTTGCCCTTCTACCCGCCCGAACTCTACGACTCCTCGATTCCCGAGCAACTCATGGAGTACCTCGAAGTCGACGACGGCGTCTTCGCGGACTACCTCCCGCCGTATCGATATGACGTGGTGATGCGGCCCACCCCCGAGGACGCCGAGCTCGTCCCCTATCTCCTCGACGATTTCGCCCCCGTCCGCATCGAAGGCGACGAGACACCCGCGGACGACGCACTCTACACGGGATATAGTTCGGAGCCGATACCGAGCGGGGCGACGAACCTCTCGGTCGCGGGCTTCGAACACGCGCTCGACGCCCCGCCACGGGAACTCGACGACGAGCGCGTCGCCCTGCTCGGCACCGAGGAGGCGGTGATGAACGGACTCACCGCGGCTTTCACCGACCACGAGGACGGATCGTCGTACGAGCGCGTCCAGCTCGACCACAAGCACGGGTTGCCGACGACGGCGGCGGTTCGGGACGCGCTCGGCGAGGCGTACGGCTTCGTCCACGTGGGTGCGCCGGTCACCGAGGCGGGTATCGCGTGCGCGGACGGCGTGCTCGACCCGGCGACGCTCACGGATATCGAGGCGCGCACCGTCTCGCTCACCGGCCCGCTCGCCGAGGCGGGCCCCGTCCTCGATTCACTCGTCGAGCGCGGTGCGTCCCGCGGCGTGGTGGCCGAAGCGATGCCGGCGCGCGCACTCGGGCAGGTTGTCGGCCACGTCCTCTCCGGTGCGCCGTTCGCCCAGTCGCTCGTCTGGGCCGACTACGAGGGCCCCTATCGGTTCGCGGGCGACGTCGCGGCGTGCCCGGTCGTCCGGAGCGGTGGGTCGACCGTCTCCGAACACCTGATTCACTCGAAATCGACGGACGCCCACGACCTCTCGATGCGGGCATGGTGGAGTCTCGACGGCGACAACGGGATGTCGGCTGGCCTCTCACTCGACTACGTCGTCCACCCGAACCGCCTCGTCGGCACGGTGCTCGAACAGCCCGTGACGCTGACGAGCGAGGAGGTCGCCGATCTCATCGCGGAACGCGACGGCGTCTACGTCCTCAACGGCGACGTCTGCCAATTCGACCGCGAGACAACGGCCGATGACGTTCGGCGCTCCGCGCGGCGCGCACTCGAGGAACCGGAACCCATCGACGCGGGGCGGCGACGATGCGAGTGACCACGGAGTCTAAGTAGCCCAACGGAGTAGCACCGGCGTGACGACGCAGGGAATCGGGCTCGTCGCGTTCAACGTCGAGGGAGCGGCGCTCACGGTTCGCGACGAGATGACGGGGTCGTCATGTGTGTTCGCGACGGGCGAGGAGGTCGACCCCTATCGGGTGTCGACGGACCGCTTCCTCTTCCCCGTCGACGCTGCCGTCTCCTTCGAGACCGACTCGCTCGAACTCCCGGCGAACGCCGGCGTCTACGTCCGCTCGGAGGACGGTGACGTCCTAGGATTCCCGAGCGAGTCGCCGACGCGGTACCCGACGGGGACGTATTACGTCGAGGTTGACTCCTACTGCAAGCTCTACCTGAAGGTGTTCGACGCCGCCCTCGAAACGACCATGGAGCGCCACCACGGCACGGGCGCGGCGACGCTGTCGTTTGACGGACCCACGCGGGTGGCGCTGGGGGCGCGCTCGCGCCACCGGACGCCGGCGGCGACGATAACGGTGCCGGACGACCCGGGAGCGTTGCGTGAGGCGCTGCCGTATCTGGCGTCAAGTGTGAAGGAGTGGTCGTGTGAGCGGTCGTGGCCGACGCTTCGTGGCCACCCACCCCGCATCGAACGCGGCGACGAACTCGACATTCCCACACATCTCTCGAAACCAGAGACCGGCGTGACCATCGCCGTCCCCGAAACCTACGACGCACTCTACACAGTCGCGCCACTCGCCTACTACCTCGGTGCCGATGTCGTCCCCGGTGAGTCGCCCGAACTCCATCTCGCCAACGGGTTCGTCGAACCGCTCAATGGCTCTGAGACATCGCTCACCGAACGGAGTCGGCGACTCCTCTCCCGCTGTCTCTTCCTCGACTCGCTGGTGCGGGTCGGAGGGTACTACTCGCTGGAGCGTCAGGAGTACGAGGCGGTCGCCGGCGAGTTGCCCTTCTACCCGCCCGAACTCTACGACTCCTCGATTCCCGAGCAACTCATGGAGTACCTCGAAGTCGACGGCCGAGTCCTCGAGGACTACCGCCTCCACTGGACCTACGACGCGGTGCTCCGCGACGACGCCGACGACGCCCCGCTCCTGCCCCATCTGCTCGACTTCCCGGCGCCGATACGTGTCGACGATGACGCGTCGCCGGCGTCGGCGGTGTGCACAGGGCAGAGCGGGGGCGCGATTCCGAACGGCGCGACACGGCTGTCAGCGGCGGCCTTCGAGCACTCGCTCGACAATCCACCGGAGGAAGTCGCTGACGCCCGCGTCGCGCTGCTCGGCGCCGACGGGGACGCGACGGATGCCCTCTCCGCGGTCCTCCTCGGCGACCAGCACCGAGAGGTCCGCGAACCGTTCGACCTCGTGACCGACGACCCGACGCAGGACGCCGTCCGGCGGGCTATCGAGGGCGACTCTGACTTCGTCCACGTGGGCGCGCCGGTCACCGAGGCGGGTATCGCGTGCGCGGACAGCGTGCTCGACCCGGCGACGCTCACGGATGTCGAGGCTCGCACTGTCTCACTCACCGGTCCACTCGCCGAGGCGGGCCCCGTCCTCGATTCACTCGTCGAGCGCGGCGCGCGGGCCGGTGTGGTGGCCGAGGCGATGCCGGCGCGCGCACTCGGGCAGGTTGTCGGCCGCGTCCTCTCCGGTGCGCCGCTGGTGCACGCCGTCCGGTGGTCGGAGTTCGACGCCGAGCGTGTCGCGCACCGGTTTGCGGGAAACGCCTCCGTTGCGGTCGTCTCGCGCGAGGGCACGGTCGGCATCAAGGAGTTCAGAGTCGAGTCTCGGGAACCGGACGGGCACCGCCTCCGGGTGGCCGCGTGGGGCGGGTCGATCGCCGGTCGGATGGGTGGCACGTCCGCCGTCGAGTTGCCGTACGTCACCAACGAGTACCGGCTCTCCGGGCAATACGTCGCACAACCCGGCCTGCTGTCCAGCGAGGAGGTCGCCGAGTTGTTCAACGACCGCGACGGCGTCTACGTCCTCAACGGCGAGGTCGACCAGCACGAGGAGGCGATGACCCCGGAGGCGGTGCGCGAGTCCGCGCGACGGGCGCTCGCCGACATCGAGCGCTCCGAACAGGTCGACTAGGGAGACGTTCAGTTCTGAGACGCGATTCAAAACCGATAAGCGCGCCGGGTCCCGAGATGGGGTATCCGTGACGAACGCTCAGGTCACTCTCGTTCAACTCGACAACTACGGGCCGTGGACGGTGACGCCGGAGCCGCGCCGCGAGGCCGACCTCCAAACGATGCAGTCGCGACTCTACGCCGACCTCTCGCAGTTCTTCGGCACTCGTGACGGCTACGTCTTCTTCACGCGCTTCGACAACATGATCGCCGTGACGAACGGCGCGGACCTCGAAGACCACGCCCGCATCCAGGAGTCGATTCGGAACCGCTACCCCGTTACCGTGAGCCTCGGCATCGGGACGGGCCCGAACCCGACGGACGCGCTCGTCGACGCCACCGCACATCTGCAGGCCGCGGGGAGCGCGCAGGACGCCGAGCGCCGCGAGGTGCTTTCCGGCCAGCCGCTCGCGGACGAGGAGCGCGCCGACGACGACGTCCACATCGCACACTTCGACGTGAACGACGCCACTGGGAAGTATACCGACGAACTCGACGCCTTCTCGACGTTCGTCCGCATCGAGCAGGGGTACGCCGCGCTGATGCGCATCCTCCACGACGAACACGACGGTCTCGGGTTCTTCGTCGGCGGCGACAATGTCGTCGCGCTCTGCCCGGAGCTCTCACGCGCCGACTACGAGCACGTCATCGAGCGCGTCCGCGAGGAGGCGAACATGTCGCTGAAGGTCGGTGTCGGCTCCGGCTACACCGCGACCGACGCGGGGATGGCCGCGAAGCATGCGCTCGAGGTATGTCGTGAGGAGGGGACGACGGTCGAGGGCGACGTCTGAATTAACTCAGACCGTACTCCCTAATTTTGTACTCGTTCGGTACTCACACCACGTTTTTACTCTCGGCGGCCATGGTCTCCAGTGATGTCAATCGACGTCCCGAACAACCTGGCCACGGCGCTCGAGCAGTCCTCCGACGACGAGATTGAACGCGCCCTCTGGAACCTCGTCTACGAGCAGGGCCGCGACTCCGACCACTAAGGCGAAGCTATTCCCTCGTCCGTTCCATAGCTCCCCCCATGGTCGAGGGGGAGAGACTGCCGGGCGCGCCGACCCCCGAGGAGCGCGTCGTCCTCCACGTCGACATGGACTGTTTTTACGCGTCCTGCGAGCGCAAGCGCGAGCCACGGCTCCGTGGCGAACCAGTCGTCGTCGGGATGGGCTACGAGGCCGGCGAGACGACGGGCGCGGTGGCGACGGCGAGCTACAAGGCCCGCGATTTCGGGGTCGAGAGCGCCCAAGCCATCTCGACGGCGCTCGAACGCCTCCCGCGACGCGCCGAGCACCCCGAGGACCCCGAGACGGCCCACTACCGGCCCGTCGACCTCGACTACTACGAGGACGTCGCGGCGGACGTGAAGGCGATTCTCCACGACCTCGCCGACACCGTTCGCGAGGTCAGCGTCGATGAGGCCTACATGGACGTCACCGACCGCACCGACTGGTCGGTCGCCGAAGGATTCGCCCGCCACGTCAAACAGCGCATCGAGCGCGAGGTCGGCGTCCCCGCCTCCGTCGGCGTCGCGCCGAACATGAGTACCGCGAAAATCGCGAGCGACTACGACAAACCGGACGGCCTCGTCGTCGTTCCGCCCGACGACGTCGCGGGGTTCCTCGCGCCCATCGACGTCGCGGACGTCCACGGCGTCGGCCCCGTCCGGGCGCGCGAACTCCGCGAGATGGGCATCGAGACGGCGGGCGACCTCGCGGACGCCGACCCCTACGAGCTCACGGCGGCGTTCGGCGAGCGCGGCCGGGAACTCCACGAGCGGGCGCGCGGGCGCGACGAACGCCCCGTCGAACCGAAGGGTGACCCGAAGAGCCTGAGCCGCGAGTCCGCCTTCGACGGCCCCGAAGACGACCACGACCGCGTTCTCGAGCAGGCGCTCGCGCTCGCGGACGCCGTCGCCGAGCGCGCCACCCGGAAGGACGCCCTCTATCGGACCATCGGCGTGAAGGTGGTGACGCCGCCGTTCGACGTCAACACCCGCGCGCGCTCGCTCCCCGGGCCCGTGGACGAACCGGACCTCGTACGGGAGGTCGCCGAGGAGTTGCTCGCGGAGTTCGAGGGCGAATCGGTTCGAAAAGTCGGCGTTCGGGTCTCCAACCTCTCCTTCACTGCGGACGAACAGGCGAAACTCGGCGGGTTCAAGGACGCTGCCACGGATGAGGGCGGTGCCGACGGCGACACCGACGTGCGCGACAGTCCCACGGCCGACCGGGCGAGCGAGCGCGCCTCCGAGCGAGACCCGGAGGGACAGGCGAGCCTCCGAGACTTCTAGTCGCCGGAGACGATGCGCTCACACTCGACGACGAACCCCGCGAGGTTGCGCGCCGCATCGCGCTCAAGCGAGACGATGACGCCCTCGGTGGCGGACTCCCTGATGATGATGAAGACGCCGTTCTCGTAGAGTTCGACCGTCGCGTCGAGGTCACCGAACGGGCTATCGGGTTCGCGGAGCGGGTCGCGCGCTCGGGCTTTCTCGACGACTGCGCTCGTGCGTCGCTCCGCACGTTCGGCCGGCAGGTCGCCGCGCCGATAGAGCGCCTCCCAGCCGTCCTCGGTGTAGTGAACGGCCGTCCGGAAGTATCTCTGTGCACGCGTCGAGACGAACTGGACGAGCGTCTGGTAGCGCCGCTCCGTCATGGGTCCCAGTAGCGAGGCCCGCGACTTACGCGCTCGGGGCGATGCGGGTCGCAGAGACCATCCGATTACCGGAGCGGCGCGACCAGGTCTTCGAGGGCGGCCTTCGGGTCGTCGGCCTTCGCGACGCCGCTCGCGAGAAGGACACCGCTCGCGCCGAGGTCGTCGGCAGCCGTGAGGTCGTCGCCCGTGGAGATGCCGGCGCCACAGTAGACGTCCACGGAGTCGTCGACGGCTTCGGCGGCCGCGACGGCGTCCGTCACGATGTCCGGGTCGGCCGTCGCGACGGAGACGTCGCCGCCGATGAGCTCCGGCGGCTCGACGGCGACCGAGTCGGGACCGAGCGCGGCGACGGCGCCGATCTGCTCGGGGTTGTTCCCGCAGACGCAGGTTTCGAGGCCGGCGCGCTCGGCGGCCTCCACGGACGCGTCGATGTCCGCGAGCTTCAGGCGCTTCTCGGAGTGGTTGATGAGCGTGCCCTCCGCGCCCGCGGCGGCCGCGCGCTCTGCGAGTGTGCTTCCGGTGTGGCTGCCGTGGCCGACCGGGCTGACGTGCTGGGCCCACGTCTCGACGCCCGTCTCCGCGACGGCGGCGATGTCGGCGGCCTGCGGCGCGATGGCGATGCGGACGCCGGACTCCTCGGCGACGTCGTGTGCGGCTTCGGCGACTGCGACCGGGTCGCAGGGGTACGCCTTCAGGTTGACGAGAACGAACATACGCCCCCGTTTCGCCGCCCGCGGATTACCCTTTACGGAAGCCGCAAGAAGAAACTACAGCTGTAGGAAACGCTAGTCCTTCCGCTTGACCATGTCCCCGAGGGTGAGACCGCCCTCGGAGGACCCGCTCTCCCACTCCTCGTCGCCGTCCGTGGCCTCGAGGAGGCTGACGCCGAGTTTCTTCTCGATCTTTTTCCGGACGTCGTCGCTCGGGAGGATGTCGCCGCGTTCGAGTTTGCGGACGAGGCTCGCCTTCTCGTTCATCTCGCCGGCGAGTTCCTCCTGACTGAGACCCATCTGCTCGCGCGCGTTCCGGATGCGCTCGTCGTAGTCGCTCGCGAGCTCCTGCATCTCGTCGAACATGTCGCGCCGGCGGCGCTTCGACCCGCTGGAGGACCCACCGGACGCACTCGTCCCGGAAGACTGGCCCGAGGAAGAGGACGTCGAGTACTTCGTCGACGTAGAGGAGGTAGACTCCTCCGTGCGGACCTCCGTACCGAAGTCGGTACAGTCGTCGCACACGTCGAGTTCTGCCCCCTCGACTTTGATGGTCTTGGGGGTCGACGTCTCGGCCCCGCACATCTCGCACTGAACCATACCGTTGCTTACCGGGCCGCCGGTATAAAGCACACGCCGGGGGCGACGCCGAGTGATTCCCGACCCGCCCGCGCCCGTTCGGTGAGAAAGGACTGCGTTCGCGTGTCTCGAGACGGCGCTACGCGCCGTCTCGTAAGTCCCCCCACGCGCCCCAGAATCGCTGGAACGCGGTGAGGTGCCCGACGACGGCGAAGAAGCCGAGCAGCCACGCGATGAGGCTGAACCCGCCGACGACGGGGATGACGGTCGAAAGGACGCCGACGATGCCCACGAGCGCGAGGCGGTCCGCGCGCCCGAGCAGCCCGCCGTACTGGCGGCCGAGGCCGACGGCCTGAATCTGCGTTCCGAGGTAGGAGGTGAGCAGGACACCGGTGACGGCGGCGAAGCCGAGCAGCCACGACCGGACGCCGGCGGCGAGGCCGGCGAGGATGACGACGTCAGCGTAGCGATCAAGGACGTGATCGAGCAGGTCCCCACCTTTCGAGTCGACACCGGTCTCGCGGGCGACGGCGCCGTCGAGTAGGTCGAGCCAGCCGTTCAGGAACACCAGAATCGCGCCGAGGACGTAGCCCGCGGCCGTGCCGAGGTAGAACGCGCCCGCGGCGCCGATAGCAACGACGAACGCGACGACGCTGATGGCGTCCGGCGTGAGGCCGAGGCGGACGGAGACGGCGACGAACGGCCGGAGCAACCGCGAAGCCAGCGGGCGGAACTGGTCGAGCGTCACAGTAGGTACTCCGTGAAGTCGACCTCACCCGCGCTCGGCTCGCGCTCGCCACGAATCACCGCGTCGATTTCGGCGGCAACGTCGGCGGGCGTCCGGTCGGTGGTGTCGATTTCGTAGACGCGCTCCTCGCCGTGGCGCTGGACGGCCTCCGAGAGGATGACGTCGAGCGCCTCGGACTCGGCGTTCTCGCGGGCCTTCTGCTCGGGTTCGCCGCGCTCGGTCAGACGGCCCTCGAGCGTCACGGGGTCACAGCGCAGGACGACCACCGCGTCGACGTCGGCCAGGTAGTGCGCGAGGTGGCTCTCGACGAGGACGTCGTCGGCGTCCGCGTACTTCTCGACGAGCGCGTCCATGTCGGCGACGAGGCTGTCCCGGGCCTCGTCGCGCTCCGTGAACAGCTCCTCGTCCTTCACAACGTCGTTCAGGTGGACGACGTCGAGGTCGGTCTCGAGGTGCTCGGTCGCGGTGGTCTTGCCCGTTCCCGGGGTGCCGGTGACGACGACCCTCATTCTGCGAGGACCTCGTTGAGTTCGCGGACGGCGCGCTTCGTCTCCGCCTCGGTGCCGCAGGTGACGCGAATACACTCCGGGAGGCCGAAACTCGAGCAGTCCCGGACGATGACGCCGCGCTCCTGCATCGCCTCTGCGACGGCCGTCGCGTCGCCGACGTCGACGAGCAGGAAGTTGCCGTGGCTCTCGTAGGTCGGCGCATCGATGTGCTCGGCCATGTACTCGCGGCTCCAACGCGCCGTCTCGACGGTCTGCTCGACGTGCGCGTCGTCTTCGAGCGCGGCGAGGCCGGCGCGACACGCGAGGAAACTCGCGGCGAACGGCGTGTTCACGCGCGCGTAGGCGTCCGCCCACTCCTCGGGGACGAGCGCGTAGCCGAGGCGGAGGCCGGCGAGCCCGTACGCCTTCGAGAACGTGCGCAGCACCGCGACGTCGTCCCGGTCGCGCACGAGGTCGACGGCGCTCGGCGCGTCCGTGAACTCCCCGTAGGCCTCGTCGACGACGACGAGCGTCTCCGCGTCGGTCTCCTCGGCGATGCGCTCGACGTCGTCAAGCGTGAAGCGCCCGCCGGAGGGGTTGTGGGGGCTGGTGAGGTAGACGACGCGCTCGCCGTCGTAGGCGTCGAGTACGCGCTCGGCGGTGAGTTCGAAGCCGTCGTCGGCGGTGACTTCGTACTCGGCGACGTCGCCGTGGTGGAAGCGCGCGCTCATCCCGTAGTAGGAGAAGCCGGGGGTCGGGACGAGCACCTCGTCGCCGGGTTCGAGGGTGGCGCGGTGGAGGTAGTCGAGCGCGCCGTCGCCGCCGTTCGCCAACCAGACCTGCTCGGCGGTGACGCCCCAGTCCGCTGCGAGCGCGTCCGTGAGGTCCTGGTGGTCGGCGGTCGGGTAGTGGTGGACCTCCTCGGCGCTCGCCTCGATGACCTCGGCGGCCGCCGGACTCGGCCCGAACATGTTCTCGTTCGACGCGAGTTTGACGAACTCCTCGGGATCACGCCCGAGTTCCCGCGCGACTTCCTCGATGCCGCGGCCCGCGCGGTACTCGACGTGGTCCGAGAGGTCCCGTGGTCGCATGTCCGGTGGAAGCCGCCGGTTCGACTTAAACGGGCCGGTGCGGCGCGCGTGGCGTCGGCACGGGACACCGCGCACGGAGTTCCCGAAGAATCGCGTTGCTCGCGCCTCGCTATCGTTCAGCGCTCGCCTATTCGTGATTCCGAGCGAAGCGAGGAATCACGGGTCTCACCAGCCGTCGGGGTTCACGTCGTGCGCGGGTTCCTCGCCGGCGAAGACCCGCGCGAGGTCGCGAGCGACCGTCTCGTTCGCCTCTCTTCGTGCCTCCTCGGAGTACCACCCCGAGTGGGGCGTCGCCACCACGTCGTCGCGCTCGGGGAGCGGGGAGTCCCGGGGTGGCTCCGTCTCGAAGACGTCGAGGCCGCCGGCCGCGACCTCGTCGTTTTCGAGGGATTCGCGGAGTGCCGCCTCGTCGACGACGCCGCCGCGGCCGGTGTTGACGACGACGCCGCGCTCGGGGAGTGCGTCGAACCACTCGGCGTCGACGAGGCCGCGCGTCTCCTCGGTGAGCGGCGCGTGGACGGAGAGGTGGTCGGCCCGCTCGCGGAGCTCCTCGGTATCGACTTTCTCGACGCGGTACTCGGCCATCGTCTCCGCGTCGACGTAGGGGTCGTAGGCGACGACGTCGACGCCGAACCCGCGGAGGCGCTCGGCCGTGCCGCGCGCGATGTCGCCGAAGGAGACGAGGCCGACCGTGTCCCCACGGAGGCGGTGGAGGTCCCGGCCCGCCCACGTGTCCCACGTGCCCTCGGCAACGCGGTGGTCCTGCGCGGCGACGTCGCGGACGCACGCGAGGAGGAGCGAGACGGCGTGCGTCGCCACCTCGTCCACGCAGTAATCGGGGGCGTGCAGGACGACGACGCCCGCGTCCGCGGCCGCCTCGACGTCCACGTTATCGACGCCGATGGACGTCTGTCCGAGCACGGAGAGCGACGGGAGACCCGCGAGGACGTCGCCGGTGAGCTCGACGCGGCCGTTCGTCACGACGGCGTCGGCATCGCGGTCGCGGACCGCCTCGCGCAGTCGCTCGGGCGAGGGCATCGCGACGACGTCCACCTCGGCCTCGAGGCGGTCGCGGAACACCGCCGGTTCGAGCTTCGGGTCGTCGTCAAGCAGGACGTGTGTGGTCATGTGGCGGGGTTCGCCCGGCCGGGACTTGGGCGTTTTCGCCGGCGCACACTCCCGAGACCGCTACGCATTAGGAGTCGCCGTCCGCACGTCCCGACATGGCGACAGCACTCACGGCCGTCTACGCGCTCCACCTCGTCTTCGGCGCGCTCTGGACGGGGAGCGTCGTGTTCTTCACGTACAGCTACCTCCCGGTGGCGAGCCGAGGCGACGTCTCCGTCGGCGTCCTCGAATCCGCGACGAGCAAGCTCACCACCGTCTCGCGCGCGGGTGCCTCCCTCCAACTACTCACGGGTGCGGTGCTCGCGAGCCCGATGGGCGTCGCGACGACGGCCGCGTACTGGTCGAGTACGACCGGCTACCTCGTCGTGGCGATGGTCGTCCTCTGGCTCGCGCTCGCGGCGCTCACCGAGATGGCGGCGTCGCGGCTCCGTGACGGTCTCGACGTCGACAAGGTCCGTTCGCCCGCCCGCGACGCCTCGACGCTCCTCCGCGCGGCGAGCGTCGTCGCCGTCCTCCTGCTGGTCGACGCCGGCCTCCTCGTCGCCGGCGTCTGAGGCCGCCGTCGGCCCCCTCGTTTTTCCGCTCTCGCCGAGTCACTGACGCGTATGGCAAGTGCACTCAGCTCACTCATCCTGTTCGTCGTCAGCCTGCTCGTCGGCGGCCTCGGCATCTACGCCGGGGCGCGCGTCATCACCGGCGTCGAGGACTATTCGCACGCCGTCGTCACCGCCGTCATCGGCGCCGTCGCGTGGGCGGTGCTCTCGTGGATACCCCTCATCGGCGGCCTGCTCGCGCTCGTCGCCTACGTCTGGGTCATCAACTGGCGCTACGAGGGCGGGTGGGTGAACGCCATCCTCATCGCGCTCGTCGCGTGGGTCGCCACCGCCATCGTCGTCACCGTCCTCGGAATTCTCGGCGTGCCCGTCAGCGGTATCGGCGTCCTCGGAGCGTAACGAGCGGAAAAATACCTTTTCTCGCGGTGTCCGTCCGACCCCGCCTCGGAGTGCCGTCTCGGCACCGGGGCTGAGTCCAGTGGTGGCCGGTCAGTCCTGCACGACGTCGACTTCGAGAGTGCCGACGCCCTCGACCTCGGCCTCGACGTGGTCGCCGTCCGTGAGCGGGCCAACGCCCTCGGGGGTGCCGGTGATGACGACGTCGCCCGCCTCGAGGGTCATGTACTGCGTGACCTCCTCGAGGAGCTCGGGGACGCTGAAGATGAAGTGCTCGGTGTTCGAGTCCTGCCGCGTCTCGCCGTTCACGCGCAAGGAGATGTCGGCGTCCTCGGGGACGTCCTCGGGGTCGGCGACGACCGGGCCGAGTGGGCACGAGCCGTCAAAGGCCTTTCCGCGCACCCAGTTCTGCTCTCTGTCCTGGTCGTCGCGGTTCGAGACGTCGATGGCGACGGTGTAGCCCGCGACGACGTCCTCGGCATTTTCGGCGGCGACGTTCCGACACTGCTCGCCGATGACGACGCCGAGTTCGACCTCGTGCTCGACGGTTTCCTTGTCTTCGGGGAGCGTGACGGTGTCGCCGTGGCCGGCGACCGTGTTCGGTGGCTTGAGGAAGAGGAGTGGACGGTCGGGGACGTCCTCGCCGCGCTCTGCGGCGTGCTTCGCGTAGTTCCGGCCCACACAGACGATTTTGCTCGGGTCGCTCGCGGGGAGGAGGTCGACCTCGTCGAGCGCGTAGTCGCGGCCGCCGAAGGAGACGTGGTCGCCGTGGTGTTCGCCCTCGCGGACTGCGCCCGCCGGGTCGCGGAATCTGACGTGTCGCATACGCCGGTCGTTCGACGCGTGGAGACTAAACATTGCGATTCTGAGGTGTATTTTTCCGTCGAGAGGTAGTGTATTAAACCGGCGCGAGGGCGAACAGGCCGAGTATGTGGAGCGACAGCGCGACCGTGCGGGAGTGGCAGACCGCCGAGTCACCGACACAGAAGACCCTCTATCAGGTCGTCCAGACGGCGCGTGGGCCGTTCGCCGTCGGGTCCTCCGGCGTCATCGTCACGCGCCGCGACGGCGAGTGGCTGACCGTCGTCGAGCACGGCCCGGCGACCCGTGACAACGCCCTCCGGGGCATCGACGTTACCGACGACGGAAAGCGTGTCTGGTACCTCGGCGGCAGCGGCGCGCTCGGCTGTTACGACGTCGAGACCGACCGGAAGTACGACTACTCCTTCCCGCAGGGAAAGACTTCGACGTGGACCGGCATCGCCGTCGCCGGGAAGGCCGGCAGCGAGAAAGCCCTCGCCGCGAACGGCTCGGGAACCGTGCTCCCGTTCGCCATCGACGGCTTCGACGTCGACTGGGCGCCCGCGACGAAACCCGGGTCGGGGTCCACCATCGCCGCGCTCGCCGCCGCGCCCGACGGCACCGGGTTCGCCGTCGACACCTCCGGGAGCGCCTACAAGACCACCGCCGACGACGGCTGGGAGGACATCGGCGTCGTGAACGCCCAAGTGGGCTTCAACGACATCTCCGCCGGCCCGAACGGACGGGTCTACGTCGCCGGCGGCACCGGGAAGCTCTACCGCTACGACGACTCCTACAACGCGTGGACGCCGATACAGGTCGGCGCGAACGCCCTCGAAACCGTGGCCATCGACGACCAGACCGTGCTCGTCGCGGGCGGCGGCGGGCAGATTTACCAGCGCACCCCGAGCGACGACGTGCCGCGCTGGGACCGCCTCCACTCCCCGACGAACAAGACGATTCGCGACGTCGCGCTCGGCCAGACTGACGTCGGCGTCACCAGTGGCGGCGGCATCATCGTCCGCGACGGGAGCGGCACCGAGCGCAAGAACGAGAGCGACGGCACGAGCCCCGACGGCGACAACTACGAGGGGCGCGGCGAGCAGTACGACGGCTCCAGCGGCAGCAAGTAGGTCGTCGCGCGGCGGCCACGCCGAGGTGCTGATTCCGCGCGGTCCTACCAGCGGTGGTGGACGTACTCCTTCACGTACGCCTCGTAGACGTCCCGGGCAGCGCCGTGCTGGCGGTGGCTGAGCGGCGCGAGCTCCGCCGCCTCGACGTTCTCCTCGATGTGCTCGGGCGACGTGCTCCCCGGAATGACCGTCGAGACCGCGTCGTGGTCGAGAATCCAACGGAGCGTAAACTGCGCGAGCGTCACGTCCGCCGGCGCGTACGCCTCCAGCTCGTCCGCCGCGTGCGCGCCCACGTCCTGTGGGACGCCCGCGAACGTCTCCCCGACGTCGAACGCCTCGCCCTCGCGGTTGAAGTTCCGGTGGTCGCTCTCCGGGAACGACGTCTCCGCGTCCACCGCGCCCGTCAACAACCCGGAGGCCAGCGGGACGCGCACGATGACGCCGACGTCCTCCTCGGCCGCCCGGTCGAGGAAGCGCTCGGCGGGCCGCTGGCGGAACGGGTTGAAGATTATCTGCACCGTCTCCACGCCGTCGTACTCGATGGCCTTCAGGCCCTCCTCGACGCGCTCGACGGAGACGCCGTAATGGTCGAGCAGGCCGTCCTCTTTCAGCGCGTCCAGCGCCGCGAACGTCTCCGGCCGGTAGTAGACGTCCGTCGGCGGGCAGTGCAACTGCACGAGGTCGAGCGTGTCCACCTCGAGGTTCTCCCGCGAGCGCTCCACGAAGCGTCGGAGGTTCGACTCCGTGTAGCCCGACGCGAGGTGCGGATCGAGCCGTCGACCGGCCTTCGTCGCCACCGTCGGGGACTCCTCGCGCTCCGCGAGCACCTCCGCGATGAGTCGCTCCGAGCGGCCGTCACCGTAGACGTCCGCCGTGTCGAGGAAGGTGATGCCCGCGTCGAGCGCCGCGTGCAGCGCCTCGCGCGCCTCCTCCTCGCCGACCTCGCCCCAGTCGCTCCCGATCTCCCACGTGCCGAGGCCGACCGGCGTCACGTCGAACCCAGTCGAACCGAGCGTGCGTTCGTCCATACGCGCCCCTGGACGCGCGCCGCCCGTAACCGTTCGGGTCGCGGTATCGGGCGTTCCGGAGGCGGCGCGACTCACCCGGCCTGTAGGGTTTATGAGGCGGCCGTGAGTAGCCCTGCCCGTCATGCAGATTACCTGGTACGGACACTCCACGTTCGGCGTTGACGTCGACGGCGAGTCGCTCCTCATCGACCCCTTCTTCGACAACCCGAAGACCGACACCGACCCCGAAGAACTCGACCCCGACTACGTCCTCATCACGCACGGCCACGCCGACCACATCGGCGATGTCGATCGCTTCCGCGACTCGCACTTCGTCGCCACGCCCGAGATCATCAGTTATCTCACCGACGAGTACAGCATCCAGAACGGCACCGGCATGAACCTCGGTGGGACCTTCGAAACCGAGGAAGCCTTCGTCACGATGGTGCGCGCCGACCACACCAACGGCCTCGACACCGACTACGGCGCGACGGGCGGGATGCCCGCCGGCTTCGTCGTCAGCGACACCAAGCCCACGCAGGTCGCCGACGAGGAGACCCAGACCTTCTACCACGCCGGCGACACCAGCCTCCAGACCGAGATGCGCGAAGTCATCGCGCCCTACCTCGAACCGGACGCCGCCGCCGTCCCCATCGGCGACCACTACACCATGGGCCCGATGCAGGCCGCCGTCGCCACGGACTGGCTCGACGTCGAATACGCCATCCCCATGCACTACGACACCTTCCCCGCCATCGAGCAGGACGTTGCCGACTTCGAACGCGAAGTCGACGCGACCGGGAGCGTCGCCGACGTCGTCGCCCTCGACGGCGACGAGACGCTCGACCTTGCCGACGAACTCGGGTACTAAACGAACTCTCCGTCGTTTTTTGAGGCGTAAGAACGCGTAGAACGACCAGCGACGGCGCTACGGAACGTAGAAGTGTAGGAAAAACTGGATGGACTCGCCGGGATTTGAACCCGGGGCCTCTCCCATGCCAAGGGAGTGATCTACCACTGATCTACGAGCCCTCGAACGCATCTCTTCGTATCCGGGGGACGTAATTGAACCCTTCGATTCGACCCCGACGCCGAGTAGAAACCCTTTACCGGCCGAGGCACGCACTCGTCTGTAGGGAACTGCACGGCCGCATATCTGACTCGCCGCGCGCTTGCGCGGCTCGGGAGTGTGGCAGTGCTCGGGCGCACACCCGCGCCCAGCGCCGCACAGCGGTTCGTGTCGTTCCAATTCGAAGACTATGGCACGAATGCACACCCGCCGTCGCGGCTCGTCCGGTTCGGACAAGCCGGCGGCAGACGAACCCCCGGAATGGAGCGACGTCGATTCGGACGCCGTCGAGGAGCGAGTCGTCGAACTGGCCGAGGAGGGGTACGACCCCAGCCAGATCGGCATGAAGCTCCGTGACGAGGGCGTTCAGGGGACGCCGATCCCCGACGTCAAGCTCGTGACGGACAAGAAGATCACGACCATCCTCGAGGAGAACGACGCGAAGCCCGACCTCCCCGAGGACTTCCGGAACCTGCTCGAGCAGGCCGTCCGTCTCCGCGAGCACGTCGAGGAGAACGGCCAGGACCACCAGAACCGGCGCGCACTCCAGAACACGGAGTCGAAGATTCGCCGTCTGGCGGACTACTACCGCGGTGACGAGCTCGACGAGGACTTCACGTACTCCTACGACGTCGCCGCCGAACTCCTCGAAGACTAACCCTGATGTCCACCACGGGTCGCTCCGAGTCGTCCGCCGACGCCGCGACGCTGACGGACTGCCTCCGAGAGGCGGCGTTCGTCCGCGTCGTCGCGCGAGCGGACGGTGACGCGCTCGCGGCCGCGGGCCTCCTCGGACGCGCGTGTTCGGCGACGGACACGCCGTTCCAGGTGAGCGTCGCGGCGACACGCAGCGCCGCGAGCGGCCGACTTGCCGGCGTGCAGGAATCGGACGCGGCGGTCGCGGTCGGCTTCGAGTCCCTCGGGGACGCCTCGCTCTCGGGCGGGGCGCTCTCGGAGACGGCGTTCGACGCCGCCCGGAAGCTCGATGACGCGCCGAGCGTGGCGCTCGCACTCGCGGGCGTCCGCGCGGCGGACGGGGTCCCGACGGGGACGCTCGCCGACCGAGTCGAGCGCCGACCCGGCGTCGGCCTCCCCGTCGCGGACCTCGCCGACGGCCTCGCGCACACGACGCTCTGTCACGCGGCGTGGTCGGGTGACGACCGGCAGGCGGGCGCGCTGCTCGCCGAGCTCGGACTCCCGGCGGACCTCAACGCGGACGCACGGCGCCGACTCGCCTCGCGGGTCGCACTTGACGCGACCGAGAGCGTCGCACCGCGTGCGGTGGACGCGCTCTCGCGCCTCCTGCGCCCGCACGGCCTCCCCGACGCGCCGTTCGAGACGGCCGAGGGATACGGCGACGTCCTTGACTGCCTCGCAGTCGGGCGTCCCGGCCTCGCTGCCGCGCTCGCGCTCGGCGTCGCGGACCGCGCCGACGCACTCGAAGCGTGGCGCGAGCACGCGACGGCGACCCACGCGGCGCTCCGGCACGCCGACCCCGCCCGCTACAGCGGGTTCGTGGTCTGCGAGGCGGACGCGCCCGCGTGGCCGCTTGCACGCCTCGTGCGCGACACGCAGTCCCCAGAGCCGCTGGCGCTCGTCGTCGGCGACGCGGGGGCGGCGCTCGCGAGCACGCCCGACGGCCCCGACGCCAGCGACGTGCTGGCCGCGGCCGTCGGCGACGGGGCTGTCGCGGGCACACCGACGCGCGCACAGACGTCCGCGACCGACACGGAGACGCTCCGCGAGGGCGTCCAGGAGGCACTCACAGAATGAGCGCCGACAGCGACGCGCCGCGCCGGGCGACCGTTCGGACCGAGCACGCCGACGCCGACGTAATCGCGGCGAGCGTCCGGCCGGACAACACCGAGTCGATGCGGACGCGCGTCGACGGCGACGCCGTCGTCACGACCATCGAGCGCGACGACACCGGTGGCCTGCGGGCGACGACGGACGACTACGTGGTGAACGTCACGGTAGCCGAGGAAGTCGTACAGCTAGCCGACCGACACAAGACACCAAACCCATGAGCGAACGTTCAGTTTCCAAGCGGAACCAGCAGAAGCGATGGTACACCGTGCTCGCCCCCGAGCAGTTCGACCGGGCGGAGCTCGGTGAGACCCTCGCAGACGAACCGGAGAAGGTGCTCGACCGCACCATCCAGACTACCCTCGGCGACCTCACGGACGCCCAGGGCGGCGAGAACAACCTCAAGCTCACCTTCCAGGTGACGGACGTGGGCAGCGACTCGGCGTACACCGAGTTCGTCAAGTCCGAGCTGACGCGCGACTACCAGCGCAGCCTCGTCCGCCGCGGCTCCTCGAAAATCGGCGTCGTCCTGACGGTCCGGACGACCGACGACTACCGCGTGCGCCTCCAGCCGACGGCGTACACGACGAAGAGCGCGGACGACAGCCAGCAGAAGGCGATTCGCCGCCTCATGATCGACCTCGTCGAGGACGCCGCGGAGGACCGGACCTTCGAGGGTCTCGTCGACTCCGTCCTCGAGGGCCGCCTCTCCAGCGCCATCTACAGCGAGGCCAACACCATCTACCCGCTCCGCCGGGTCGAGATCGAGAAGGCCACGCTCGAAGCGCACCCCGAGGAAGTCCACGAGGAAGAGGAGACGTCCGCGGTCGACGTCGAGGAAGAGGCGTAAGCCTCCGACACCCTCCGAACTACCGATCACACCGTTTTTCGCGACGCCACGCCGACAGCACAGCGGCCGCGCCGTCCCGCGCTCTCGGCGACGATATAAACACGTAAGGAGGCGCTCGTCGTTCGACCGGGTATGCCTTCCGGGTCCGCGGACGGCCGTCAGCGACAGTCTGGGCTCCGCCCGCGCTTCACGGGCCGGCTCGGCGTCGCGGACGTCGCCACGGTGGTGAACGCCGGCCTCGGCTTCTGCGCGGTGGCGGCCGCCACCGTCTCGCCGGCGCTCGCCGCGCGCGTCCTCCTGCTCGCCGCCATCGCGGACGCCCTCGACGGGATGCTCGCGCGCCGCTATGGGGGCACGGCTGTCGGCCCGTACCTCGACTCGCTCGCGGACGTCGCCTCCTTCGGCGTCGCGCCCGCGGCGCTCGCCGTCGTCACCGCGCAGGCCGCATGGGACGGTGACCCGCTCAAGGTCGGGGCCGCCGTGGCCGTCGGCGCCGCCTTCGTCGCGATGGCCGTCGTTCGGCTCGGCCTCTACACGGCGAACGACGTCGGGAACGCCCACACTGAGGGCGTGCCGACGACCCTCGCGGGCACGCTCCTCGCGGCGACGGTGCTCGCGGGCTTCGATGCGCCGCTCGTCGTCGTCGGCTGCACCGCGTTGCTCGCGCTCGCGATGGTGACGACGATACCGTACCCCGACCTACTCGTCCGGGACGCGCTCGTGATGGGTGCCGTGCAGGCGCTCGCGCTCCTCGCACCCGCCGCCCTCGGCCGGCTGTTCCCGCGCGCCCTCCTCGCGTTCGCGCTCGCCTATCTCCTCCTCGGCCCCGGGTTCTACTGGCGCGCCACGGGTGAAGGGAAACGCTCATAGGCGCGCTGGCGGAAGGACGACGTATGAGTGACGGGGACGAAGAGCCGACGGAGTCCGAGGAGACGGACGCGCCGGCCCCCGACGAGCCCGAGGCCGAAGAGCCGGCGAACGCGCCCGAGGAGTCGGCTGACACCGACGCCGAGGCGACGGACGCCGAGGACGACTCCGGCGAGGAGGACGCCGGGGAGGATGACGTTCGTGCCGCCGAGCGTGAACGCTACGAGGAACTCGCCGCCGACCTGGACGCCGCAGGCGAGGCCCTGGAAGCCGCCGAGACCGAGGACGACCTCGACGAGGTGGAGGCCGACCTCGAGGACATCGAGACTGCCATCGAGGAGGCCGACTTCACCGACCCCGAGGAGTTCCAGCCGGACGAGGAGGAACTCGAGGAGGAGGAGGAGCCCGAGGAGCTGCTCGATTTCGAGGAGGAGCTGACGAACGAGCTGCAGGACCTGCAGGACGACCTCGAGGAGCAGCGCGGACCCTACGGCGAGGACGTCGTCTCGGAAATCGAGAGCGCGAAGTCCACCGTCGAGAGCACGCGCTGGACGGACACTGGCGACGAACAGGTCGCCGACGCCATCGACGCCTTCACGGACGACGTCTCGGAGGTCCTCGATGCGGACGTTGCGGGCGACGACGTCGCGGCGCTCGACGCCGCCGCCGAGGCCGTCACTGACGCCGAGCTCGACGCCGACGATGACGAGGCCGAAATCGCCACGCTGCTGGAGGCGACGGACACCCTCCAGTCCGGTGTTGATGACTCGCAGGCGTTCAACGACCTCTCCTCCCGGCAGAAGCTCCAGTACGAGGGGTTCTACGACGTGCTGAACAAGCACAAGGACTACCCGCCGGAGTGGGCGGCGGTGAAGGAGTGGACGAAGCGGAACAACGCTGAGATGGTCGCGCTCTGCATGGAGCACTTCACCTCCGGCTACATGGAGGAGCACTGTCTGGAGGCGTTCGTCCGGATGGGCAACCCCGACGCCATCGACGTGCTGAAGGAGAAAGCCCAGCGGCGCAACCTCACCGCCGTGAAGGCACTCGGGAAGACCGGCCACCCGGACGCCGTCGACGGCGTCGCGGACTACATCGACTCCGACTCCAACCCGAACCTCCAGAAGACCGCGCTCCGAGCGGTCGGCGAACTCGGCGCGACCGAGTACACCGAGGACGTCGCGCAGTGGCTGGTCGCGGAGAACGAGGACGTCCGCAGTCAGGCCGCGCGCACCCTCGGCCTGCTCGGCGACACGCGCGCCGTCGCGCCGCTTCGTGACGTGCTCGCGGACGACGAGGAGACGGAGGGCGTGCGCGCGAGCGCCGCCTGGGCGCTCTACCAGATTGGGACTGCGGAGGCCCTGGAGGCCGCCGCCGAGCACACGGACACCCGGTCGTTCCTCGTGCAGTCGGAAGCGGAGAAGGCCGCGGCCGCGCTGAACTAGAGGAAGAAGGCGAGGAACTGGATGGCGAACCCGGCGCCCGCGAGCAGCGCGCCGGTACGGCCGATCCATGTGTACTGCTGTACTTCTTGGGGAGAGAGGTCGACGCTGTAACTGTCGAAGTCGGGGTCGTAGTTGATGTAGCTCGGCTGCTGGAAGAACTCGAGGAAGACGAGGAGCATGCCGAGCGTCGCGAGCGCGTATCCCGCCATTCGGATGGATTCGACGAGCGTGAACGCTACCATACGCCGGTCTGTGAGGGCGGACGGCTAAAGCGTGCCGACCGAGGGACGCGACGGGCGGCCACGGCGGCGAACCCTCTTGTGCGATGGGGCGCCCACCGCGGCCCGTGTCTCCCCGAGTCGCCGTCTGCTGTCTGCTCCTCGTGGCGTCGCTCGCCGTTCCAGTCCCAGTTGCGGCGTCAGACGCCGGGACGCCGACCATCGTCGCAGTCTACCCGAACCCGACCACGGACGGTGACGCCGGCGAGTTCGTCACCGTCTCCTTCCCCGCGGGGACGGACCTCGGGTCGTGTGCGCTCGCGGACGACGAGTCGCGGGTCGCGCTCCCGAACCGGACCGTCTCGGGGTCGGTGACGGTCAGCACCGCGCCGAACCGTACCCGCGAACTCGCCGACACTCCCGTCATCAGTGGCGCGCTCCCGTCGCTCGCGAACGCCGGCGAGGACCTCGCCCTGCTCTGTGGGGGTGTCGTCGTCGACGCCGCCTCCTACCGGAACGCCCCCGAGGGCGACGTCTACCGGGAGGGCGCGTGGCGGCCGCTCGGCCGGACGGCGTTCGACGTGCGGAGCGTGACGGACGCGAACGCGACGGTGTTCGCGCTCCCGGACGCCCCCGAGACGGTCATCGAGACGCTCCGCGGCGCGGACGAGCGCCTCCTGCTCGGCGGCTACACCTTCACCTCCGAGCGAGTCGCCGCCGAACTGGCGGCCGCGGACGCGCGCGGCGTGGCCGTCCACGTGCTCGTGGAAGGCGGCCCCGTCGGCGGCGTCTCTGCACGCGAAGCACGACTGCTCGACGGCCTCGTCGCGAACGGCGTCTCCGTCACCGTGCTCGACGGGCCGAACGCCCGCTACCCGTTCCATCACGCGAAGTACGCCGTCGTGGACGAGTCAGTGCTCGTCACCTCGGAGAACTGGAAGCCGAGCGGCGTCGGCGGCCACGGGACGCGCGGATGGGGTGCCGTCGTGCGGAACGCCTCGCTCGCCGACGCGCTCGCGGCCGTCCATCGTGCGGACGCCGGATGGGTGGACGGTGTGCCGTGGCGGACCTATAGGACGAACGCGACGTTCCAGCCGCCGGACCCGTCGAACGCGACCTACCCGTCCGCCTTCGCGCCGCTCACTATCGATGTCGACGACGTCTCGCTCGTCGTCTCTCCCGACAACTCGCGGCGCGCGCTCCTCACGTTCGTCCGGGACGCGAACGAGAGCCTGCTCGTCGAGCAGATGGGTATCGGCACCGATACCGAACTACTGAACGCGACGCTTGACGCCGCCGCGCGTGGCGTCCGCGTGCGCGTGCTCGTCAGCGGGGCGTGGTACGCCCGCGATGAGAACGCGGCACTCGTCGAGACGCTGAACGACCGGGCGCGACGGGACGGCCTCGACCTGCGCGCGAAACTCGCGTCGCCGCGCGGGCGCTACGGCACGCTCCACGTGAAGGGCGCCGTCGCGGACGGCGAGCGCGTGCTTGTCGGGAGCGTGAACTGGAACGAGAACGCTGTGAACCGAAACCGCGAGACCGAACTCGTCCTCTGCGACCGCGCAGTCGGCGCGTACTACACGCGGCTTTTCCAAGCGGACTGGCGTGGGGGCGTCTGGACGCTCCCCGTTCTGGTCGCTCTCGTCGCGCTCTGCGCGCTGGTCGGGGCGTCGTGGTACGTGCGGCGAGAAATCGTCTTCGAGACCGCTGATGCAGCCGTCGGCTGGCAGCCCTAGCGCGACAGCGTGCTGTGCAGCTCCTCGTCGATTTCGGCGTCAGCCATCTTCTCGACGAGCGCGTCGAGGACTTCTTCGCGCATCCCGTTCACGAAGCGGATGGAGCCGACGACGAGGTGCCCGCCGCCGGAGACGCCGGCACCGGGGAACTCCTCGTTGAGCTCCGAGACCATGTTGGGGATGTCCATCCGGACGCCGTCACTGCGGAGGACGGCGAAGTCGGGGCCGTAGCCGATGGTGATGACCGGCTCGCCGGTCTCCTCGACCTTCCGGTCGTGAATCTCGCCCGTCGTCTTCCCGGGTGCGGGGTAGGTGAAGCGGTGAGCGTAGTTCTCGACGTCGATGCGGTAGAGGTGCGCGCCGGACTCGACGGTCTCGTGCTCGACGTGCGGCATCGCCGAGTCGAGCTGGAGTTCGACGTCGCGCTCGGCCTTCTCGGCGAGCCACGGGACGAGTTCGCGGTGGCGCTCGTCGTCGCTCCCGACGTTCAGGACGTCGTTGATGAGGTCGCGGCCCGCGCTGTAGCGCAGCCAGAACGCCTCGTAGTCGAGGGCCTCGCTGATGTCGTGGAGGAACTCCTCGTCGTAGCCGGCCTCGCGCGCGAGTTCGAGGTAGTCGCCCATCGCCTCGGCCTTCGAGCGGTCGCTGATGCCGGCGACCGCGGGGACGTGGTCGAGGTCGTCGCCGACGCTCGGCGCGATCATGCGCGCGAGTTCGACGCACATCATGCCGGTGGTGACGCGGTAGTCCTCCCCGTGGAGGTAGGGGTTGACGTGCGCGTCGACGAGCGGGTCGACGGCCTCGGGGTCGGGGTGGTGGTGGTCGACGACGACGATGGGGATGTCGTAGTGGGTGAGCGTCTCGTAGGCGGGGGTGTCCTCCTCGGTGGAGCCGTTGTCGAGCATGAGGAGGAGCGGGAGCTTCTGGCCGTGGCGCGCCTGGTCCTCGAGCGCGAAGTTCAGGTCGCGGGTGGCGTCCTCCATCTCGTAGTAGGGCGCCTTGCTCGGGAGGCGCTTGAGGAGGTGGCGCTTGGCCTCGGGGTCCTCGTGGGTCTCGTCGATGAAGCGCTCGAGGGCGAGCTGGACGGGGACGCTCGCGCACATGCCGTCGCCGTCGGCGTGGTGGCGCATCCGGATCGGTCGGGACTCGAGGACGGTCTTGCGGAGGCGGCGCGCAACGTCCTTGAGGTCGGGGTAGAGCTCCTGGAGTGCGGGCCACTCGACGAGCGGCTCGACGTCCGCGGGCTCGGAGCGCTCGGCGACGGCGGCGTCGAGGCGGTCCCGGACGTGTGCGGCCTCGCCCTCGGAGAGCGCTTCGAGGTCGGCGATTTCGACCTGGAGCGCGCCGTCGCGCTCCTCGACTTCGCCGGCGACGTGGACGACGTCGTCGAGTCCGACCTCGGGGTAGGCCCGGACGCCGGCCTCCTCGAAGGCCGTACAGGGGACGGCACCGGTCTCGTCGCGGACGCGGAAGATGGTGGGGCCACCTGTCTGCTTCACCTGGACGACTTCGCCTTCGAGATGGACCGTCTCGCCGACGCGCCCGTCGAGGGAGCCGGCGGCGGCGCGCTCGTAGGAGAAGGCGCGTTCCTCGACCGTATAATCCTCGAGGTCGGCGAGTTCGAAGCCGAGGTCGCCGTTCTCGCGAATCTCGGTGAGCTCGACGACGAGGTCGTCGTCGACGTCGTAGTCGTAGTCCGCCGGGAGGACGGACTCGTGGAGCAACCCGGAGACGTGCTCGGAGAGGTCGACGAAGACGCCGTAGTCCACCACACCGTTCACCGTCGCGGTGTAGTACTCGCCCTCCTCGATGTCTTCGACGGTACACTCGGGGGCGAGCTGGTAGACGACGGGGGCGTCGGTGGCGCCCTCGTCGGGAGAACCGTCAGTCATGCCCGGCAGTTCGGCACCGGCGCGTTTAAGACTTTATAGGTGGCTTGCGCCGGTGTCTCGGTAGGTCACCACGCCCGCCGCTCGGCGGGCCCTCGAAAGGTTTAGCACGCGCCGGCGACCACCTGCACGTATGGCGTTTCGCTCGCGGCCGGTGCTCGGCATCGCCGAGGAGACCCTCGAATTCGCCCTCGAGGCGGCCGAGGACACGCACCCGAACGAGTACCTCGGCGTCCTCCGTGGCACCCCGGCCGCCGAGTACGACCTGGCTGGGGAGGGCGATTTGATTACGGACGTCCTCTTCATCCCGAAGACGAGTTCGAGCCCCGTGCAGGCGACCCTCCAGTCCGACCTCGTGCCGAACGACAGCCACACGGTCGGGACGATTCACTCTCACCCGAACGGCGTCCTCCGGCCGAGCGACGCGGACAAGCAGATGTTCGGCCGCGGCTCGGTTCACGTCATCCTCGGCGCGCCCTACGAGCGCGACTGCTGGCGCGCGTTCGACCGCGAGGGCGAGCCGACTGACCTCGAGGTCTACGACGTCTCGCTGCCCGCACCCGAGGACTTCTTCGACTTCTCGCAGGCGGACATCGACGCGGAACTCGACGAGGAGGACCGACTATGACGACGCGCGTCGTCGCGCAGGGCACCTTCGACCTGCTCCACCCCGGGCACGTCCACTATCTGGAGGAGGCCGCGGCGATGGGCGACGAACTGCACGTCATCGTCGCGCGCCGCGACAACGTCACTCACAAGGAGACACCGATCCTCTCGAACCGCCAGCGCCGCGACATGGTCGGCGCGCTCGCGGCCGTGGACGAGGCGCGCGTCGGCCACCCCGACGACATCTTCGCGCCCATCGAGGAGATCAACCCGGGCATCATCGCGCTGGGCTACGACCAGCACCACGACGCGGACGCCATCGAGGCGGAGTTGCGCGAGCGCGGCCTCGACTGTGTCGTCCGCCGGGCGTCGGCGCGCGACCCGAAGTACGAGGACGAACTGCTCTCGACGGGCGCGATCATCGACCGAATTCTCGACGAGCGCGCGTAGGCCGGGCACGACGGCCGTCGCGTCCACCCACAGAGTTATGTCGATTGACTGACCGTGTTGAGTCGTGAGTGACCACATCCCGTTCGAGCGAGGCGACACGCTGCGCGTCGTGGACACGTCAGTCAGTGCGGGGAGCGAGGAGTCGAACCCGTTCGCCGGTGTCACGACGGTGACCGTCACGGACCTCGACCCGACGGTCGAGCGGCGCGCGTTCGAAGTCGTGGACGACGAGGAGGAGTCGTACGTGCTGTTCCTCTCGGAGTCCGTAGGCGACGGGCGCCACCGGTGTCAGCCCGCGGACCAGACCGGACACCTCGCGGGGCCGTCGTTCGACAGCGTGACGCTCAAGGCGGAGTAGCGCGCCGCCTAGTCGACGACGCCGACTGCCCGGACCGGCGCGCCGTCCGCGTCAAGGCGGAGCGGGAACACCTCAAGGCGGAAGCGCGTCGGGAGCGCGTCCAGGTTTCTGAGGTTCTCGAAGACGAGCAGGCCCGCCTCGAAGAGCGCGCGGTGCGCCGGATAGCCCGCCTGCTCGCCGTTCGCGTCGGTCTCCGGACCGTCCGCGTCCTCCGTCCCGCCGGCCGGAGGCGAGGGGTCGGGGCTCGCGGCGTCGAGGGCGACGTGCTGGCCGCGTTCGGCGAGTGCGTCGGCCGTCTCGGGCGCGAGATAGGGGTGGTCGCGGTACTGCGGCGTCCCCCAGTGGGCGTCGAAGCCGGTGCGGAAGACGACGACGTCCGCCGACCGCTCGTCGGGGAGGGCGTCGGGACCGATGGGGTCGCGCGGGCCGGCGTCGACGCCGACGAGGTGGGCGTCCATCGCGAACGTCTCGATGGGGTAGTCGCCGAGCGTCGCGCCGTCGGCGAGCAGGTGGCTGGGCGCGTCGACGTGCGTGCCGGCGTGCGTGGAGAGCGCGAGTTCGGTGACGCGATAGCCCTCAGTGGCCATCGTCGCGGCGGGCGAGACGGCCACGTCGGGGTCGCCCGGGTAGACCGGCATGCCGTCTTCGAGGGGGTGGGTGAGGTCGTGGCGGGACACGTCGGAAGGACGGGGTGTGAGGGGGAAAAGCGTTACCGGGGGTCAGGCGGCCTCGAAGCGCTCGACGGCGTGGCCCCAGACGGCCATCGCGGAGGGCGTGACGACGACCGACATCAGGTAGGAGAGGAAGATGCTGAGGCCGGTGACGGCGCCGAACTGCCCGAGGATGGGCGTGATGGCGAGCACGAGGACGCCGATGCCGGTGACGGTGGTGAGCATGCTCCCGGTGAGCGAGCCGCCGGTGCCGCGCACGGCGACGTCGATGGCGTCGTAGAGGTCGCGCGTGCCGTACTCGTCGCCGAAGCGGTGGACGATGTGCGCGGAGTAGTCGACGCCGAGGCCGATGCTGATGGAGAGGATGGTCGCGGTGAGGGCGTTCAGTGAGATGCCGAGGTAGCGCATCGACGCCGCGATGAACGCGACGGTCAACACGATGGGGAAGAGGTTGACGAGGCCGAGCGTCGGCCGGCCCTCGAAGAGCCAGTAGCAGAGCACCAGGAAGAGCGCGGTGAGCGCGAGCGCGACGGCGAGGCTCGTCAGCGCGGAGTCGAGGATGCTCGACGTGATGTCCTCGAAGACGACGGGCTGGCCGGTGGCGGTGGCCTGCAGGCGGTAGCGGTCCTCGACGACTTCGGCGTCGTCGACGACTTCGGCCTGGCTCGCGCCGGATTCGGCAGAGAAGACGACCTTCGTGCCGCGCATGTCACGAGAGAGGTACTGGCGCGCCTGGTCCTGATAGGGCGACTCGAGCAGGCGGTCGTAAACCGTCCCGAGGTTGTCGTCGGGGATGCCGTCGTCGTCGATGTCGTTGCGCGCGACGAGCGCGGCGAACTCCGAGTTCTGGTTCGCGTACGTCCGGATGACGCCGATGATGCCGTTCGTGTCGGCGTACCGACTGTTCTCCTTCGTGATGAAGGAGTTCGGCGGGTCGTAGGCGGCGTGGTGGATGGACTCCAGGGCGTAGTCCTGGCGCAACGGCCCCCTGACGTACATCGTCACCGAACTCCCGCCGACGGACGTGAAGTGCTCTTCGAGGTAGTTCAGCGTCCCCGTGACGTGGTACTCGTGGGGCGCGAACGGCTCGGGGAGGTCGTCGAGCCACGCCGGCGTGTCCTCGGGCGGCAGGAAGTCCTCCTGGTTGAACGAGGTGTCGACGCCGGTGCCGTAGCCGGCGGCCACCGTCGTCGTGAGCACCATCACGAGGAGGAAGGCGTAGGGCGCTTTCTTCGCGATGAGGACAGGGTAGGGCAGAACCTTCCCGAGGAGCGAGCCCTCGCCGCCGAGCGGTTCAGTGCCGAACTGCGGGATGTCGTGGCGCTCGCGCCAGAGGTCCGTGTACACTTTCGCGGCGGGCAGGAAGACGCCGAAGATGAAGACGGTGAAGGTGATGCCGATGGCGGCGACGATACCGAAGTCCCGAATCGGGCCGAGACTGCTCGTGAGGTTGGCGAGGAAGCCGAGGACGGTGGTGCCGGTGACGATGAAGAACGCGACGAGCAACTGGTCGGTCGCGATTTCCATCGACTCGACGACGCCGTACCCCTCGGCGCGCTCCTCCCGATACCGGTTGACTGCGTGGATGCCGAAGTCGATGCCGACCGCGAGCAACAGCGGCGGTACGGCGATGAGCATCTGGCTGAACGGGATGCCGGCGATACCCATGAAGCCGAACGTCCAGACGATGGCCATCACGAGCGAGACGACACCGAGGAAGAGGTCGAGGGGGTCCCGATAGCTGAAGACGAGGAAGAGGAGGATGAGGAGCGCGGCGGCGGGGACGACGATGAGGAGGGAGTCGACGATGACGTTCGCGAACTCCGCGGAGAGGATGCCGCTCCCGAAGACGGTCATGCCGCGGATGCCGCTGCGCTCGAGGACGGTGCCGACGCGCTGCTGGACGGTGGTGACGGGGCTCGACCCGCCGGAGGTGCCGGCGGAGGAGCCGCCAGCGCCCGGAATCTGGTGGGTGACGACGGCGACGGTGGCGCTCGCGCTCGCGGCCTGCGCGTTGAAGTCGTCGCTGAGCGAGGAGGCGAAGCCGGGGCTGTCGGCGGCCTGCGCGACGGCGGCGTCGATCTCGGCGGGCGTCGCACCCTCGACGGCGTCGATCTTCGCTTCGACGGTGGTAGCCTGCGGGTCGAGGATGCGCGCGACGGTGTCGGCGACGCTGGACGTGCTCTGCACCCGGAGACTCGGGCGCTCCTGGAGTTCCCGTTCGGCGCGCAACATCCGCAGGAGGGCGGGTTTGGCGAGGACGTTCTGGTCGCGCTGGATGAGCTGCGTGCTCGCGGTGTCCTCGGAGAACGACTGCCCGAAGACGCGATCGACGTCGTTCAGCGCCTCCTGTGCGGGACTCCCGGAGGTGAACTGGCTGGTGCCGGACTCCGTCGAGATGTTCCCGAAGCCCGCGGTGAGCAGCGCCGTGACGAGGAGGAACGCGACGATGACCGTCCCGGGTCGCTCCCCGACGAGGTAGTCGATCCGCTCGATGACGTCCTCGTAGCTAGCCATCACTGACGCTTGTAGTAGAGGTAGCCCCCGGCGACGACGAGCAGGACGGCGACGACGCCGCCGATGAGGCCGAGCGGCGGCCCGCCGCTACCGGTGGGTTTCGTGACGGTGAGCGGGACCTGATAGTAGTTGGAGAGCTTCGTTTCGCCGCCGCTGTCGTACTGGAAGTCCATCGAGACGGGGTAGGTCTTCGCGAGCGCGGACCCGGAGGCCGAGAGCGAGAACGTGATGTTCGTCGTCTCGCCGGGCGCGAGCGACGGGACGAACGCCTGGTCGTCGCCCGTGGAGACCGGCGAGTCGGCGTACACCTTCGCGTTCACGTTCGTCACGGGCGTGTCGCCGTTGTTCGTGAGGCGGAAGGTGACGGTGTCGCTCGCGCCGGCGGTGAGCGTCCCGTCGACGGGTTCGACGGTGAAGCGGTCACGCTCGGGGGCGACCCGGACGGTGGCGGGGAGGCTGTCGCTCTGTCGCGTCTCGCCCGCGTCGTTCGTGTAGCGGACGCCGAGTTGGACCTGCCGCGGGCCGGCCTCAGCGCTGCCGGTGACGTCGATGGGGAAGGAGACGGAGACGCGCTCGCCCGCCTCGAGCGTGCCGACGGCGAACTCGTTGCGGTTCGGGACGATGCCAGTGCTGGACGTCGAGACGGTGACGACGGCGTTCGAGACGGCTTTCGGGCCGGTGTTCTCGACGGTGGCGTTCAGCGTCCCTTCCTCGCCGCTCCGGAGGGTGCTGGAGACGTCCGAGAGGCTGAACGTCTGCTCGGCGAGCGGGCGGACGGACGCCACGAGGCTGTCGGACTGACGGGTGTTGCCGTTCGCGTTCGCGTACGTCACCTGCGCGCCGAGCGTGTAGTTCTGCGCCTCGGCGTCGGCGGCGACGGAGCTGGAGACGGTGACGCTGCGGTTCTCGCCGACCGCCCACTCGCCGACGTAGGACGTGACCGGCTGGCCGCCGCCGACGACGAACTGGGTGCCCTGCGGGCTGACGGTGACGCGCGCGTCGTTCGCCGGCTCGGAACCGACGTTCTTGAGGGTGAGCGTGGTCGGACCGGTGTCGCCGACGGAGGCGTTCGTCGCGGTGTCGACGACGCGGAAGCGCGGTTCGTCCTCGACGTGCACGGTGACGTGCATCGTCTTGGTGACCGTCTTGTCGTCGCGCACGAAGTTGCCGAGGCCGTCGGGACCGAGCGTCTTCGTGTAGGTGTAGGTCACCTCGATGGGGACCCGATAGGTGCCGGGCTTGGCGTTCTGGTCGACGGCGATGCGGAAGGAGGTGGGGACGGTCTGGCCGGTGGGGAGCGTCCCGGCGACGGTCTTCGTGCCGGTCTTCACGTCGATGGGTGCGCTCCCGGACTTCATGGTGGCCTTGACGTGTCGGGCGGTGGTGTGGGCCTGCGTGGCGTTCGGGCTGTACTGGAGCGAGTAAATTTCCGGGGAGTTGGTGATGCTGACTGTGAGGGTGGCCTCCTGGCCGGGCGAGACGTCGTCGTCGCCGAGCGTCGCGGAGAGGGCGGGACTGAGCTCGTCCGCGACGGCGACGGTTGGGGCGGCGACGAGGCCGACGAGGAGACACACGAGGAGTGCGCGTTTCATGAGTAGTCGGGGCTCTGCGCGCGACTTGTGGTGGACGTCACATAAACCGTCCCCAACGGTCGGAAACTCCGCGTCAGTTTGTCGTTCGTCTGTCGTCTCCGAGCGCGGCGAGCACCCGGTCGACGAGCGCGGCGTCGTACGTCCAGACGCCGTAGAACTCGCCGGGGTCGCGCTCCTCGGCGACGAGCGCGGACTTCTGTCTGGCGTCGGGGCCGCCGTCGTAGGCGACGAACCACGTCTCGGCGATGTCGGGACTGTCGTCCGCGTGGACGGTGACGCCGTCGACGGCGACGTCGGCGGCGGTGGCGTCGTCGGCGGGCGCGCCGTAGACGTGGATGTCGAGGTCGCTCACGGCGAGACACTCGTAGGTCTCGCGCGCTTCGCGGAACGTCGAGAGGGACTGGAAGCCGGCGTGGAGGGTGCCGACGCCGGCGCGCCACGCGCGGTCCTCGACTTCGCGGGTGGCGTGGAGGGTCTGGCGGTGGTCGTAGGAGGTGAACGTCGCGCCGTCGAGGCCCTCGAGGACGCGCTGGTAGGGCGCGGGTTCGCCGACGCGTTTCGCGGGGGCGTCGGGGTCGACGAGCGTCCGCATCGCGTCGAGGCTGACGGCCGCCTCGAAGCCGTCATCGTCGGCGAGGACGACGTGCTCGGGTTCGTCGCGGGGACAGCGACTGTACCGGACGGCGACGTTCTGGGAGGCGAAGTAGTCGCGCAGCTCCGGGACGATGGCCGGGGCGTGCGCGTAGACGGTCAGGGTCTTCTGGTGACTTCGGACCGTCTCCAGGACGTCTCTGAGTGCCACGGTGGCCGTCTCTGCCACACACGGATATAGCTGTGGGGCAACTCGGGAGCGGTGACACTATGGGCCGGAATCCCATCCTCTCGGGTATGATCACGCGACGCGACTACCTTGCGACGGCGGGCGCGCTCGGTGCGGGCCTGCTCGCGGGCTGTGCGGGCCTCGGTGGAAACGGCGGGTCGTCGGTGGATGTCGAGACAGTGGAGTCGATGCCGACGCCGGTGCGCGGCGACGCGGACGCGGACGTGACGGTGATGGTCTTCGAGGACTTCGCGTGCCCGCACTGCGCGACGTTCTCGACGGAGGTCGCGCCCAAGATCTTCGAGAACTACGCGAGCCAGGGGACGATTCGCTACGAGCACCACGACTTCCCGATTCCGGTGAGCGAAACGTGGTCGTGGGCGGCGGCGAACGCGGCGCGCTCGGTGCAGGACACCGTCGGCGAGCAGGCCTTCTTCGAGTACGCCCACGACCTGTTCGCGAACCAGGGCGAGTACGTGAACCAGGGCGACGCCGGCTACGACTTCCTCGGGTCGACGGCCGCCGACCACGGCGCGGACGCGGAGACGGTGGTGCGCGCGGCGAAGGGCGGGAAGTACGACCCCGTCCTGAAGGCGGACCGACAGACGGGCGCGGACATGGGTCTCGACGGTACCCCCGAGGTGTACGTGAACGGCGAGGCGACGGATGGCTACGACTACGAGACGGTGCGGGCGGCCATCGAGAGCGCACGCTCGGCTTAGGGATTTACGTCTCACGAGGCCGGTGATTTATTTTTCTTAGTGCGTTAGTGGAATCTATGTGGGAGCTAGGTTCCGGCGACGGCGGGCACTGGGAGCGCGTCACGTCGCCGGTTTCCGTCACGCTTCGCGACGTGACGCACAGCGCCAACGGTCCGTGCGTCGTGGGGAACGACGGGTTCGTCCTCGGCCGCGCGTCCGACGGCACGTGGGGTGTCCTCGTCGAACATGGTCCGAAAGCCCATAACAACGACCTGCACGCCGTCGACGCCACCGGCGACGGCAAGCGGGTCTGGTTCGCCGGGTCCTCCGGCGCCGTCGGCTACTACGACCTGCAGGCGCAGAAGCGCCGCGACTTCTCCGAGCCGAACGACCTCACGAACACCTTCCAGGCGCTCACCGTCTCCGGCAAGCGCGGCTCGGAGAAACTGCTCGCCGCCGACGGCAGCGGGAACGTCGTCCCCGGCGTCGTGAGCGGCGACACCATCGACTGGGAGTGGGCGCGCGACGTCAGCGGCGCGATGACCGCGCTCTCCTCCAACCCCGCGGGCGTCGGCTTCGGCGTCAACAGCTCCGGCGGCGTGTTCAAGACGACACGCGACGACGGGTGGAAGAAAATCGGCCTCGAGGACGCCGGCACCAGCCTCTACGCCGTCACTGCGAACAACAACCGGCTCATCGTCGGCGGCGGGAACGGGCGCATCTACGAACTCGAGGACAACACGTGGACGCCCTACCTCCTCGCGAGTTTCACCGTCCAGGACCTCTCGCTCGCGCCCGACGGCTCCGTCGCGCTCGCCGTCGGCGGGAGCGGCGACGTCTTCGTGCGGCGCGGCACGGGTGACTGGAAGCCCCGAAGTGCGAAGAACAGCAACGCCCTCCGTGGCTGCGCCGTCTCCTCACCCGCCGTCGCCGTCGGGAAGTCCGGCACCATCATCGAGGCGCCGAACGAGAACCGCGACACCACCGGCGAGGAGGACGGCGCGACGATGGCGCCGGAGTAGCGGACCGGTACGACTTTTCTGTCGTCACCCCAACCACCGGTATGGACCGACGCACGTACCTCGCGAGTCTCGGGACGCTTGGGGCAGCCGCCCTCGCCGGCTGTAGCGGCGGCTCACAGACCCAGACGTCCACGACGACGCTGCCGCCGAACACCGTCCAGTGTGACCTCGTCGATTACGCCTTCCAGCCGGGCACCGAGCAGGCCCTCGAAATCGACGCCGGGACGACCGTCCGCTTCGTCTGGAAGACCGGCGGCCACAACGTCGTCCCCGAGGAGAAACCCGCGGAGTCGGACTGGAAGGGCGAACCCGACATCCTCGGCGAAGGCCACACCTACGAGTACGAGTTCACCGTCCCGGGGCGCTACCACATCGTCTGTGAACCCCACGTGAACATGGGGATGGTCGGGGACATCGTCGTGCGCGACACCGAGGGCACCACGACCCAATCGGGGTCGAACGAGTCGTCGTAGGCGCGCCCGCCTCGCACGCGAGGCGCGTGCGACCGCGTACCGCGAGCATCACCCGACCGACACCCCACGAGAGCCGCTCACAACCGTGTGAGCAAGGGACAAAATCGGCGAACCCCGCCGGAGAGCGCCCCTCGCCCGGCGAGACGCCGAAAGAGTACTATGGGGGTTTGGGCAAAGGGCTTAAATCTATCGTTGTTCTTGATAGGGATACATGGTACGCCCCAGCCGCCAGCAGGAGCGAGACGTCGAGGCGGAGACGACAGACGCGGAGCAGGAGGGGACCCGCACATGTCCGGAGTGCGAGTCGGAGAACCTCTCGGTGAGTGCGGACCAGGGGGAGCTCATCTGTGAGGACTGTGGCCTCGTTCTGGAGGAGGACAACGTCGACCGCGGGCCGGAGTGGCGGGCGTTCAACCACTCGGAGCGCCAGCAGAAGTCTCGGGTGGGCGCACCGACGACGCAGACGATGCACGACAAGGGTCTGACGACCCAGATCGACTGGAAGGACAAGGACGCCTACGGGCGTTCGATTTCCTCGAAGAAGCGCTCCCAGATGCACCGGCTGCGCAAGTGGCAGGAGCGCATCCGCACCAAGGACGCCGGCGAGCGCAACCTCCAGTTCGCGCTCTCCGAAATCGACCGGATGGCCTCCGCGCTCGGCGTCCCCCGCAGCGTTCGCGAGGTCGCGTCCGTCATCTACCGGCGCGCGCTCAAGGAGGACCTCATCCGCGGGCGGTCCATCGAGGGCGTCGCCACCTCCTGTCTCTACGCCGCCTGCCGGAAGGAAGGCATCCCGCGCTCGCTCGAGGAGGTCGCGGAGGTCTCCCGGGTCGACCAGAAAGAAATCGGGCGCACCTATCGCTACGTCGCTCAGGAACTCTCCCTCGAGATGGAGCCGGTCGACCCCAAGCAGTTCGTCCCGCGCTTCGCCAGCGAACTCGGCCTGAACGAGGAGACCATCGCGAAGGCCAACGAGATCATCGACATCTCCGCCGAGCAGGGCCTCCTCTCCGGGAAGAGTCCCACCGGCTTCGCCGCGGCCGCCATCTACGCCGCGAGCCTGCTCTGCAACGAGAAGAAGACTCAGCGCGAAGTCGCCGACGTCGCCCAGGTCACCGAAGTCACCATCCGCAACCGCTATCAGGAACAGATCGAAGCCATGGGCTTCGAGTAGGTTTCGTCGCAGGCGAAACCGAACAGCGAGCGGGGAGCGCACGCGACCCGCGAGAGCGAGCCCGATGATCGACTGCGTTTCTCCCGGTCGTCCCTCCGACGGCCGCCCACACCTCGCGTGAGCGACCGCTGACGGCCCCGAGACGGGGCACAACGGCCGTCAGTCTTCAGTACTTCTCACGAACTGTCGAACTCGCTCTCGACGCGGACGACCTGCTTCCCGATGTTCTCGCCCTCGAAGAGGCCGACGAAGGCGTCAGGGGCGTTCTCGAGGCCGTCGGCGACAGTCTCACGGAACTCGATGTCGCCGTTCTGGACCCACTGGGCGAGGCGCCGGCTCGCCTCCTCGAAGCGCGGGGCGTAGTCGCCGACGAGGAAGCCCTCGACGCTGGCGCGTGTCTCGACGAGCGTCGGGAGTTTGCGCGGCCCCATCGTGACGTCCTCCTCGTTGTAGAGGGCAATCTGGCCGCAGACGGCGACGGACGCGCGGACGTTCAGGTGCTCGAAGACGGCGTCCGTGATGTCGCCCCCGACGTTGTCGAAGTAGCCGTCGACGCCGTCGGGTGCGGCCTCGGCGAGCGCCTCGGCGACGTTCCGGTCGCTGTAGTTGATGCCGGCGTCGAAGCCGAGCTCGTCGGTGATGTACTCGATTTTGGCGTCGCTGCCGGCGATGCCGACGACGCGACAGCCGTTGAGTTTCGCGATCTGGCCGACGACGCTGCCGACGGCGCCCGCGGCGGCGGAGACGACGACGGTGTCGCCAGGGTCCGGGTCGAGGACGTCGGTGACGCCGAAGTAGGCGGTCCGGCCGGGCATCCCGAGGACGCCGAGCGCGACGGACTCGCGGAGTTCGCCGGTCTCGACGGCGACGAGGTTGTCGGCGTCGGCGACCGCGTAGTCCGCCCACGCGAGGTTGCCGGTCACGGTGTCGCCCTCGTCGTAGTCGGGGTGATTGGACTCGACGACGTCGCCGACGACGGCGCCGCGGAGGACGTCGCCGACGTCCCACGGTTCGGCGTACGACTCACCTTCGCGCATCCGGTCGCGCATGTAGGGGTCGACGCTGAGGTAGCGCGTCCGGACGAGCACTTCGCGCGGGCCGGGTTCGGGAACGTCGCCCTCGACGAGGTCGAAGTCCTCGTCGTCCGGGACGCCGTCGGGTCGCTGTGCGAGAACGAACTGCCTGTTCGTCGCCATACGTCGACCGTGGGGCGGGAGGGGGACGTTCGTTGTGGCAGGCGAACCACCCGCCGCGACCGGTAACACATTGCACAATGTGTGCCGCCGAATCGGTGGGAGCGCCCACGACACCGCCGGAAACCGCATCGAGCGTATTCAACGGATATCGGGTCAGTTTGTACAAATTTCAAACAGTCCGAACCGTGTACCCAAGTCTTATACTGTGCGACGTTGTACGCAGGGACACATAACCGGGTGCGGGCTCCTCGTCTCCTCCCCCCGCGTCCGGACTCGACACACTATGTCATCCACGGATTCGACACCACGCGCGGTGAGCGTCTCGATACTCAAGGGTGGGGTCGGGAAGTCCACCATCGCGGTGAACCTCGCCGACCGAATCGCCGCGCGGGGCAACGACGTCTTGTTCATCGACCTCGACCCGAACGGCCACGCCTCGATGGGGCTCGGCTTCGAGGACGTCTACCAGCAGGGGTCGCCGAACGTCGGGGACGTCGTGCTCGACGACGGCGACGCCGACCCGGAGGACGTCATCCACGAATCGGAGTTCGGCTTCGACGTCCTGCCGTCCTCGCGCGAACTCGAACGGGTCGAGGACCGCCTGCGGAACTCGATGTTCAGCGACGTCCGCCTGCGGCGCGACCTCGTCGAACCGCTCCTCTCCGAGGACGAGTACGACTTTGTCGTCACGGACTCGCCGGCCTACCGGGGGAAACTCGCGGACAACGCACTCGTCGCGACGCAGAACCTCATCATCCCGCTCACGCCCGGCAACGAGGCGCTCGCCGGCTTCGAGCGGACGTTCGAACGCCAGATAAAGCCCATCCGCGAGCAGATCGGCCTCGACATCCTCGCCGTCGTCCCGAACCGTCTCTCCTCGCGTATCGACCAGCAGAACGGCGACCGGCTGCTCGTCGAGGACCTCAACCGGAACTTCGCCGAGTACGTCCCGGAGTTCGCGCGCATCGAGCCCGAGGAGTTCGACCGCATCGACGCCGGCGAGCACGACACGCTCCCGAAACCCGGCATCCGCGACCGCGGGGCGTTCACGAAGGCCTTCGGCGAGGAGATGCCGCTCGCCCACTACGACCCGAACAACGACCAGGTCGAGCACCTCGACTCGCTCGCCGCGCTGGTCGAGGAGGAGGTGGGCCGATGAGCGAGGAGAGCCCCCTCGGCGACCTGCGCGAGCAACTTGATGAGAGCGCGGGCGGCGACCCCGAGCGCGAGGACTACCCGAACAACGGCACCGAGGAGCACGACCCCGAGGAGCCGAGCGGGCCGGCGTTCGACTTCACGAACGACCTCCAGCGATCCGTCTACCCGCGTCAGGAGTCCTGGCAGGCCCTCCAGGACACCATCGACTTCGAGGTGAAGCGCCGCCTCGCTGACCGCGGGATTCGGGACTTCGCGGGCCGGGAGGCCCACGACGCGATGGTCGCGCTCGCTGCGGAGAACCCGGAACTCATCGTCGAGCGCATCCTCGAGGCGCGCGGCATCGACCCCGAGCGGACGGCGAGCGACGACTGACCGCGGTATCGACTCGGCGTGGAGAGCGCGAAAAAAGGGGCGTCGCGTCCGTTACGCGGTCTCGTTTCTGACGATACGGTACTGGAAGTTCATCGCGTTGTGCGGCATGATGCGCACCTGCCAGTCGCCGGCGGCGGGGTCGTCGAGCGCGTAGCGGAACTCCCGGTTCTCACCGTCGCTGGCGTAGGTGCCGCTCGTCGCGCGCGGGCGGTCGTTCCCGAGGTTCACGTAGCCGGACTGGGTGAGGGAGGTGCGTTCGGCGGTGACGGTGGTGCCGTTCGGGGCGACGAACGCGACGTCGAAGGACGGCGCGTTCGCGTCCGTGCCGGCGCTCCGGCCGTTCCCGGCGTTCAGGACGAGCGAGACGTCACTGGTGTTCTCGGTGACGCCGAACTCCGTGGTGAAGGGCTTCTCGGGCTGCGTCCAGACCTCCGTGCGGAGCGTGAGGCGCTGCCAGCCGCGCTGGTCGTCCGGACGCGCGGGGTCGTTCAGGCCGAGCGTCAATTCGGTGCGGTAGGTCCCGCGTTCGGCGTCGGCGGGCGGCGAGACGGTCACTTCGACGGTGGCGGTGCCGCCGGCGGGCACCTGGTGGGGCGCGTCGATGGTGAGCCACGAGCGTTCGAGCGTCCCGGAGTCCTGACTGTAGTGGCCCCGGTCACGGGTCTTCACGGACGGGTCGAGCGTCGCCGCGCTGTCGCCGGTGTTCCTCACGACGATTTCGTGCGTGCGCTCGCCGCCGGCCTTCACCTGGCTGTGCAGCCAGCGCTCGGAGACGACGGTGAGCGTCGGCTCCTTCCAGACGTCGACGCTGAAGTCGACGGCGTGGACGGGTTGGGCGGGCCGGCCGGGGTACTTCACGGTCTCGTTGGTGAAGGCGAGCGACCCGCGGTAGTAGCCGAGTTTCGCGCCGTCGGGGACGTCGACGGTGACTTCGAAGGTGCGCGTCTCGTCGGGCGCGAGCGTCGTGTCGCCGCTCTCGACGGAGACCCAGTCGGCCTTCACGCGCCGGTCACCGATGGGCGGCACGTAGACGTGCGGGTTGACGGTGACGGCGCTGTCCTCGGCGTTCGTGACGGTGACGTTGAACGTCGTGGACTCGCCGGGTTTCACCTCGGCGCTGTGGTAGCGCTCCTCGACGAAGAGGCGGGTGTAGTCGGTACTGTTCGAGCTGTCGGTACTGGCGTTGCTCGCAGCGGCGGCGGGCGCCTCCGACGCGGCTGAGGACGGCGTCCCCACGCCGGGTGCGCCGGCGAACGTCGCGCTCGCGGCGGGCACGCAGAGCAGGACGGCCAGCACGACTGCGAGTGTTCTCGTTTTCGTGTGCATCGGCTATCCGTCCGCGCGGACAGCACCGTGGAGGGACTGGAGGGCGCGGACTAGATACTCACTCACAGGACCGACAGATAAGTATTCGGGAGGGTACAGGTCTGGCTTCAGCGTGCGTCAAAGCCGAACGCGCTCGTCGGTGGCCGCGGCCTCGTAGAGGGCGTCGATGGCGTCCATGTTCGCGACGGCGTCCTCGCCGTCGGTATCGGGGGTCGTGCCCGACGCGACGCAGTCGGCGAAGTGCTCGGCCTCCAGGGCGTACTGGTCGACCGGCGCGAACGTCTCGGTGGCCTCGCGGCCGTCGTGGGCGTAGCGGAGTTTCGCGGGTTCCTCGCGCGGGACGTTGAACGCGGGGTCGGGGACCTCCACCCATCCGTCGGTCGTCTCGATGCGGTAGGCCTGGCGTTCGGGGGCGTCGAACCACGAGCGGAGCGTGGCGCGCGCGCCGTCGTCGTACTCGAAGGTGCCGACGAGGCGGGTGTCGACGCCGCAGTCCCGACTGTCGTACGTGCTCGCGGAGACGGCGTCGGGTTCGCCGAGGAACGTCCGCAGGGCGTTGACGGGGTAGCAGCCGACGTCCATGAGTGACCCGCCGGCGAGATCCGGGTCGAGGCGGACGTCCTCGGGATTCCCGTAGAGCGGGAAGCCGAACGTTGCCTCGGCAGCGACGACGTCGCCCATCTCGTCGAGGAGTTCGGCGACGCGCGCGGTCCGCGGGTGGTAGCGGTACATGAACGCCTCCATGAGCGTGACGCCGGCGTCCCGACAGTGCTCGACGACGTCGCGAGCCTCCTCGGCGTCGCTCGCGAGCGGTTTCTCGCAGAGGACGTCGAGGCCGGCGTCCGCGGCGCGCTTCGTCCACTCGGCGTGCAGGCCGTTCGGGAGCGGATTGTAGACGGCGTCGATGTCGGCCTCGAGGAGCGCCTCGTAGCTCCCGTAGGACTCGGGGATGTCGTGGGCGGCGGCGACGTCGGCGGCCCGCTCGCCGTCGCGGGAGGCGATGGCGGTCACGTCGTGGTCGGTGCGCGCGACGCCCGGGATGAACGACTTGCGGGCGATGCCGGCGGTGCTGATGATGCCAAAGCGCATACACCACCTCCGTGGAGGCGCGGGGAAAAACTACTCGTCTGTCTCGACGGGGCCGTCCCATGCCTCGAACCCGCCGGCGACGCTGTACGTCTCCTCGACGTCGCCGTACTGCGCGACGAACTGCGCGGCCTGCCGGGAGGACTTCCCGACGTAGCAGAGGAAGGCGACCGAGTCCGGCCAGTCGCGCTCGGCGACGACGGACTGGAGTTCGCGCGTGGTGAGATGCTCCGAGCCGGGGACGTGGCCCTCGGCGTAGCTCTCGGGGTCGCGGATGTCGACGAGGGTGAACTCGTCGTCCTCGAGTCGCTCGCGGACGGCCTCAGGTGGGAGTTCGAATGCAGACATAGGGGGAGGAACGCAGTCGAGCGGTGTCGGTCTGTCGGTTCAGGGGACGTCGATGCGCTCGTTCTCTTCGAGGTGTTCGTTCTCCCACTCGCGGCGGGCCTGCACTTCGCGGCGGCCGCGTCGGGTGAGCGTGTAGTAGTTCGTGCGTTCGTCGATTTGACCCTTGTCGACGAGTCCCTTCTCGCAGAGCGTGTCGAGGTTCGGGTAGAGGCGGCCGTGGTGAATCTCGGACTCGTAATACTCTTCTAGTTCTTCTTTCACTTCGAGCCCGTTCGGCTCCTCGAGTCCGTGAACGACGTACAGCAGGTCGCGCTGAAACCCGATGAGGTCGTGCATGGCCGGGCGTTCGCCGTCCCCGTATAAATATATTTACATCCAGAGATGTCATTCATTTAGGTACGTGGCCGACGTCCTTTTGCCCCACAGACGAGAACACGGTGACAGTTAGCCATGGGTGGCACGGGGTTCACACGACGACGGTTGCTCGGCGTCCTCGGTGGGGCCGGGGCGACGGCGCTCGGCGCGGGCGCGGTGTCGAACGCGATGGCGAACGACGGCTGGAGTGTCGTCGAGACGCCCACCGGGAACGCGCTCTACGACGCCACATACGCCAGTAGCACGCCGTACGCCGTGGGCGGGAGCGGCGTGATACTGCGCCGCGACGGCCAGTCGTGGACGAGAGCCGTCGCGGACGGCGCCGGGCGGAACAAGACGCTGCGCGCCTGCGAGGTGACGGCGGGCGACCAGCGCCTCTGGTTCTGCGGGGCGTCCGGGACGCTCGGCTACCTCGATGTCTCCTCGGGGGAGACGTCGAACCTCTCGAAGCCCGTGAGCGAGGGGAACACCTTCTACGACGTCGCCGTCGAGGGTGCCGCCGGCGAGGAGCGCGTCTACCTCGCGACCTCGGGCGGCGACGTCGTCGTCGGCCACCAGAACACCGGGTCGTGGACGTGGACGGAGTACGACACCGGCGGGGGCTATACGGTGACGGCGCTCGACTTCCACGACGCGACGTCCGGGCACGCGGTGACGAACGGCGCTGCGGTCTACGAGACGACGGACGGCGGACAGACGTGGACGCACGTCGGCATTCCGGACGCACAGGTGCCGCTGAAGTCCGTCGTCTCACAGCCGAATCGGGTCTTCGTCGGCGGTGGCTCCGGGCGGGTGTTCCGCCTCGATTGCACCTGTAGCCTCTGGACGCCGTTCAAGCCGGGCAGCAACACCGTCTCGGCACTCGAACGCTACGGTGGCGAACTGCTCGGTGCGGGCGGCTCCGGCCACGTCGTCGAGCGCACGGAGACGGGGTACGCGATGTACGAGTCCCCGACGGGCAACCACCTGAACGGCGTCGCCCTCGGGCGCGACGGCGGACCGGACGTCGCGGTCGGCGACGGCGGCGTCCTGCTCGAACGCTGAACCGTCGGTCTGCCAACGTCACTCCCGAATATTCCGACCACCCGTATAGTATTTTATGGCCACGTTTCATAATTTTAACTCAATAGCCACAAATATCTTTAGTTCCCCAGCCCACGTGACGGTAGGTGAATGACCATGGGTGAGAGCGGTTCCAGCAGACGGACGTTCCTGAAGGTCGCGGGTGGCACAGTCGCGGCAGCGGGGCTCGGCGGCGCGGCAGTCACGACGACGAGCGCCGCCACACAGAGTTGGTCGTCGGTGTCGTCCCCGACGTCGGCGACGCTTTACGGTGTCTCGGACACCGTTGCCGGACCGCACGCCGTCGGGAAGAGTGGCAACGTGCTCGCCCGACGCTCCGACGGCACGTGGGAGAAGGTCGTCCAGCACGGGCCGGCGACCCGCGAGAACATGCTGAAAGCCGTCTCCGTGACCGACGACGGCAAACGCATCTGGTTCGCGGGCTCCTCCGGCGCGCTCGGCTGCTACGACGTCGAGAAGGGCATGAAGTACGACTACTCCGCGCCGAACGAACACACCTCCACGTGGGAAGGTATCACCGTTACCGGGACGCGCGAGAGCGAGAGTATCTACGTCACGAACGGCTCCGGAGAGGTCTACGACGCCCACACCGACGACAAGGGTTGTGTCTCCTTCGACAAACTCATCAAGCCGGGCAGCGGGTCGAAAATCGCCTCTATCGACTTCCAGGAGGCCAACACGAGCATCGGGTTCGCCGCCGACACCTCCGGCAACTGCTTCAAGACGTCCGACTCCAGCGAGACGTGGAAGGACGTCGGCGTCCCGAACGCCCAGGTGAAGTTCTACGACACCATCGCGTACAAGACCGACACCGCCGAGCGCGTCTACATCGCGGCCGGCGGCGGCCGGCTCTTCCGGCGCGACTGTACGTGTAACCGCTGGACGCCGGTCCAGCTCGGCTCGAAGGCGTTCCGCTCCATCGCACGGACGTCCGCGAAGAAGGTCGCCGTCGGCTCCGCCGGCGTCGGCTACGAGAACACCGGGAAGGGCTGGACGAAGATGGACATGGGTACCTCCGCGGGCCTGAACGAGGTCGCCCTGAACCGCTTCAGCGACGGCCCCGAAGTCGCTGTCGGCGCCAGCGGCACCATCGTCGAACGCTGACCGGAGCGCCAGTCACGGCGAGCGACCCTTTTTATCGGCGCGGCGGGCGTCCCTGTGGGTATGGCGTCTCGAAGCGACAGCCGACGGTACGTGCCGCCCGAGTGGCGGACCGTGGAGTCACCGGTCGAGGAGACGCTCTACGGGGTGGTGACGACCGCATCGGGGCCGGTCGCGGTCGGCGAGTCCGGGCGCGTCGTCGTGCGGACGAACGGCGAATGGACGCTCGCCATTCCTGCGGGGGCGTCGGCACAGTACAAGGAGTTGACCGACGTCGCGGTCACCGACGACGGCGAGCGCGTCTGGTTCGCGGGCGGGAGCGGCGCGCTCGGCTACTACGACGTCGAACCGGGGCGGAAGACGGATTACACGGCGCCGATGGAGAAGACGACGTCGTGGTCGGCGATCGCGGTCACGGGGACGAAGGACGACGAGACCGTCGTCGTCGCGAACTCCTCGGGCGAGATTCTCTCCGCGACGCTCGTCGAGGCCGACGGGGACGACCTCCCCTTCGATTGGGTGGACGTCGTCGACGTCGACAGCATGGGCAAACCGGACTGGGACGAGGTGGTGAAGCCCCATACCGGCGCGCGCATCGAGGCGGCGGCGTTCGACGCGAACGCCATCTGCTACGCGGTGGACACGAGCGGGAACGCGTTCGCGCGGGCGTTCGGCCGAGAGGGCTCGGAGTGGCGTCGCGTCGGCATTCGGAACGCGCAGGTGGACTTCTACGACATCTACGCGGGGCCGGACACGGTGATGGTCGCGGGCGAGGACGGCCTCGTCTTCCGCTACGACCCACCCATCGACAACTGGACGCCGATTCGGGTCGGGGAGGAAGCCGTCTACGCGGTGGACCGGCGCGGAAGCGAGCTCGTCGCGGTCGGCGAGTCCGGGCGCATCTATCAGCGCCTCCCGCGTCGTTCGTGGCAGCCGTTGGACTCGCCGACGGAGGCGGACCTCCGCGACGCCTGCGTGGGCGACGTGGACGCCGCAGTCGGCGCGGGCGGGACAATTATCGAGCGCACGTGGCAGTGATTGGCGGGCGCGAGCTACCGCGTGACGTCGCCGCTCCCGTCAGTCGAACAGAAAGTGTTAAGAGTTAGCACACCACATATTGTGTGTATGAGTGACGCGAGCGCTCCTGGTGGCGGCGAGTTGCGGAGCGCCGACCGGACTATCCTCGAATTCCTCGACGACGGCTCGCCGCAGTACGCGGCGGTCATCGCCCAGCGAACCGGCATCCATACGCCGTACGCCGAGCGGCGCTGTGAGGCCCTCGTCCGGAGCGGCCACCTCGAACCCGTGACTGGCGAAGTCGTCTATCGCATCACGGCCCGCGGGCGCGACGCCATCGGTCGCCTCCCCGAGTAGCGCGGCCCGGTTCGCCCTCCGGGTGGCCACCGGAGTTAAGCGGCGTTCGGCCGTCGCCTACACGCACGAGCGATGCACGACCTCACCGGGTTCCAACGCGACCTCCTCTTCGTGACGGCCGGTCTGGACGAACCGAACGGCCTGGACATCAAGGACGAGCTCGAGGACTACTACGGGACCTCCATCAACCACGGACGCCTCTACCCGAACCTCGACACGCTCTGCGAGAAAGGCCTCATCGACAAACAGAAACAGGACGAGCGGACGAACGCCTACTCGCTGACGGGACGTGGGCGTCGCGAAATCCTCGACCGCGAGAGCTGGGAGCACCAGTACATCGAGGAACTCGTCGAGGAGGAGGCCGAGCGCAAACACTAGGCATCGAAGCGCTCTGCCGCCGCCTCGAACGCCGCCCGCGTGTTCAGGTTCTCGAACGACCCCGGTGCGGCGTGCGTCTCCACTTCTTCCGCCGTGACGACAGCGTAGTCGAGTCCGTCCAGCACGGCAATCGCTTTGCGTTCGCCCCGTTCGAGCGCCCGTGACGCCGCGGACGCGGCGGCGTCCGTCCGGTAGACCGCGTGAAGCACCTCGTGATACGCCTCGGGTTTCGGGACCGCGGCGTCGCGCGCGGCCGCCCGGTCGAAGAGGTAGCGGACGAACGCGGGGTCGACGAACGGCACGTCGCAGGCGACGACGAACGCCCGCTCGGCGTCCGTCTCGCGGAGGCCGCGCTCGATACCGGCGAGCGGGCCCTCGTCGGGCGCGTCGTCGATTGCGTAGGTGACTGGGAGTGGGTAGTCCGCGAGCGCGGCCGCGACGGCGTCACGCTGGTCGGCCCGGCAGTTCACGACGAGTTCCTCGACGGGGCCGGCAAGTCGGTCGGCGACCCGCCGAACCATCGGGGTACCCGCGAGCTCCGCGACGGCCTTGTCCGCGTCGCCAAAGCGGGTGGAGCGCCCGCCCGCGACGACGACTCCGGCGTGCATACGTCCCCTCCGTCCGCCCGCCTCAAGAGCGTCCCGCTCGCCAGTGTCGTGGCTCGCGGCGAGTCGCGCCGTTTCCTCCCCCAGTCGGATGAATGTTCATGGGTATTATCTCAACGTGCTTTAATGCATGAGGAGCATACGCCGGGGCACGAATGCCGTCGTTGAACGTCGACCCGCGCCGGTACGAGGAGTTCGACCCGGAGCGACGCCCCAGCCTCCGCTGGGCGCTCGTCCCCGTGCTCGGTCTCGTCGTCTTCCTCGGCATCGGCTCGGGCTACCTCGGCCTCTCGCCGCACGCACCGCTCCTCTGGACCATCGTCCTCACGGGGATTCTGGGGTACGCCGTCCTCGGCTACTCGTGGGAGGAACTCTACGAGGGCGTCGCCAGCAGCCTCCTCATGGGCTTACAGGCCATCCTCATCATCTTCGTCGTCTACGCAGTCATTTCGACGTGGATTAGCGCGGGGACGATTCCCGCCATCATGTACTACGGACTCGGCCTGCTCACGCCCAAGATCTTCCTGCCCATCACCGCGCTCTTCGCTGGCGTCGTCGCGTTCGCCATCGGGTCCTCGTGGACCACCGTCGGGACGCTCGGCGTCGCCTTCATCGGCATCGGCCACGGTCTCGGCATCCCGCCCGCGATGACCGGTGGTGCCATCGTCTCCGGCGCGTACGCCGGCGACAAGCAGAGCCCGCTCTCCGACACCACCAACCTCGCCGCCGCCGTCACCAACACCGACCTCTACGACCACATCAACCGGATGCGCGTCGGCACCGCCGTCGCGTTCGGCCTCGCCGTCGTCGCCTTCGCCGTCCTCGGTCTCCGCGCCGGCGGCGCGATTCCCGCCGGCCAACTCGAGGCTATTCGTGGCGCGCTCGCGTCCACCTACGACCTCTCACTCGTCGCGTTCCTCCCGCTCGTCGTCACGTTCGCGCTCGCGCTCCGGGGCTACCCCGCCCTCCCGACGCTCGTCGCCGGCGTCTTCGCGGGCGTCTTCACCACCGTCTTCCTCCAGGGCACCGGCTTCGTCGCCGCGTGGCAGGTGTTCCTCAGCGGCACCGAACCCAAGACCGGGATGGAGCTCGTCAACGGCCTCCTCGTCTCCGGCGGCCTCTCCGGGAGCGCGTGGACCATCACCGTCGTCGTCCTCGCGCTGACCCTCGGCGGCGTCCTCGAGGCCACCGGCGTCCTCGCCGTCCTCGCGCACTACCTCACGAAGCTCGTCTGGAGCGTCGGCAGCCTCGTCGTCGGTACCGAGCTCGCCGCCATCGTCGTCAACGCCCTCAGCGCCCAGCAGTACATGAGCATCGTCGTCCCCGGCATGACGCTGCGCAACGCCTACGACGACTTCGACCTCGACTCCTCGAACCTCTCGCGCGCCATCGAGGCCGCCGGCACCCCCACGGGTGTCTTCTTCCCGTGGCACGCCGGCGCCGTCTTCATGGCGGGCGCGATGAACTTCCAGTCCTCGTGGGCGTTCGCACCCTACTACTTCTTCGGGATGCTCAGCCCGCTCGTCCTCGTCGTGATGGCCGCCGTCGGCTACGACTTCGTCTACCAGTCCGACGTCGCCACGGCGAGCGAGTAGGGAACAACGTTAACCCCCCACCACTCCCACTGTGTAGGTATGCACGAGGAAGCCGACGCGTTCGTCTCGGCACTCCAATCGAGCGACGTCGGGCGGATGCGCCGGGCCATCGCCTACGACGGGGAGGAGTACGACGTCGTCTACGTTCGGGACGACATCGAGGAAGCACAGACCGAGGCGGAACTCGACGAGGTCTCGAAGAACCTGATTCTGAAGGGGTTCGACGACGAACTCGAACAGCCCGAGTTCTCCCAGTTCGGCCACCTCGATATGAGCGTCCGCTGGTTTCACGAGGTCGTCGTCATTCAGGTGCCGCTCGGCGACTGGAGCGGCGTCATCGTCGGCTTCGACCGCGACAGCGTCGTCGACACCGGCGCGTTCACCGACGTCGCCCTCGACTACATCGACTCCCCGGAGAGCGATATCCGAGACACCGAGGAGGACGGGGAAGACCTCGACGAGGCCGTCGAGGAGCAGTTCGGCTAGTAACTCACCCACTCCGTCGGCGACGACTCGACGCCGACCACCCGGAGTTCGCGCTCGTCCGCCTCGTTCGTCCGCGTCTGCACCATCCCATCGAAGAGCGGCGCGAACTTCTTGAACGCCTCCTTGTCCCCGAGTTCCGTCACCGCGACACCGAACATCCCGCCGGACTGAATCCGGCCCGTGTAGACGTGCAGGAAGCGAAAGACGCGTCGGGGCTCCGCGTACATCAGCATCGTCGGAATCGAGACGAGCCCCGAGCGCACCCGCTCGACGTCACGCTCCGCGAGCGCGCTGAACACGCCCGCCGTCCGAATCCCGATGTCCGTCACGTCCCCCGGCGACGACGCGTACCGCACCCACTGGGAGTCCCGGACGTCCTCGCCACGCTCGCGCGTCACGCAGTCCACGACACCCGCCCGGCCCTCCGAGACGGCCGCGTTGAGCGGCGTCGAGCGGGAGAGCAAGCGGTCGGCGCTGTCCCGCGTCGAGACGACGAGCGCGCCCTCGTCGCACAGACAGCCGTCCTCGACGAGCGAGAGCGCGAGGTCGACCTTCCCCGTGAGCGGCGGGCCACCCACCATGAGGTTCGTCCCGGCCGGCACGGAGTCGACGGGGAGAACGTCGCCGACGTCGTACGGTTCCGCCATTGGACCACGTGTTTGCCCGGCGGGGTGTAAAACGTACCGACACTCAGAAGGAGCCAGCGCGACGCTCGCGCCGGTCACGTGTTCGGGCTGCTCGCGGCCGCCGCCGCTCGCCTCAGTGCGACACCTCCCGGTGGGTAGTGTCGCGTTAGTCCTCGTACTCGGCCCGGAGCTCCGCGGCGAGTTGCTCGGTCGCCTTCCGGACTGCCTCGTCGCTCGACTGGCTCGGCGACCACCCGAGCGCGTCGAGCTTCTCGATGCTGAGGCGCATCTTCGGCACGTCGCCCGTCCAGCCGCGCGACCCGCCCGTGTACTCGTACTCGGGGTCGACATCGAGGACGTCAGCGACGATGGCCGCGATGCGGTTCACCGACGTCGTCGTCTTCGTCCCGAGGTTGAACGTGTTCACGTCGTCGTCGGCGTGCTCGACGACGTACTCGATTGCCTCGACGGTCTCCTCGACGTGCATGTAGGACTTCTGCTGCCGGCCGTCGCCGAGGATTTCGAGCGTCTCCGGGTCCTCGAGGAGCTTCTCGATGAAGTCCGGGATGACGTTGCCGCGCTGGCGCGGGCCGACGATGTTCGCGAAGCGGAAGAGCCACACCTGGAAGTCGTAGGAGTGCCCGTAGACGGAGAGCAGACCCTCGTCCGCGAGCTTGCTCGCGCCGTAGATACTGATGGGCTCGAGGGGCGCGTAGTCCTCCGGCGTCGGCATCGGTGCCTCGCCGTACACCGTCGAGGAGGACGTGAACGCGATTTTGGAGACGCCGACCTCCTCCATCCGTTCGAGGACGTTGTACGTCATCTCCTGGTTCTCCTCGAAGAGCTTGCGGTCGTCGTCGAAGTTCGTGTCCGTGTAGGCCGCGAAGTGGAAGACGATGTCCGTCTCCTCCGTGATGGCGTCCGCGACGTCGTCCTCGTCGAGCAGGTCCGCTTCCACGAACTCGACGCCGTCGGGGACGGCCGCGCGAGAGCCCTTCGAGAGGTCGTCGACGGCGACGACGTCGTTGTCCTCGCGCAGGCGCTCCGCGAGGTGGGAGCCGACGAGTCCGGCGGCACCCGTCACGACCACCGTCTTGTCTGTCAGGTCCATAGCGTGTCGTGCGTGAGACGGCGCAAGTGTCTTTCCTTTGTCGCCCGGCCGCTCGTTCCGTAAGCCGTTACCCGGCGCGCCACGAATCCGGAAGTATGCAGGGCGAACACGACGTCGTCGTCTGTCGGCTGGGCCACCGGCCGGGGCGCGACGAGCGAATGACGACCCATGTCGGACTGACGGCGCGCGCGCTCGGCGCGGACCGCGTCGTCTTCCCGGACAACGCCGGCCAGTCCCTCGAGACCGTCCGCGACATCACCTCGCGCTTCGGCGGCCCCTTCGAGGCCGAGCTCGAGGACGAGCAGAAGGCGCTCATCCGCGACTGGGAGGGGGCGGTCGTCCACCTCACGATGTACGGCGAGCGCGTGCAGGACGTCGAGGAGGACGTGCGAGACGCGCACGCCGACGACCCCCTCCTAGTCGTCGTCGGCGGCGAGAAAGTCCCCTTCGAGGTGTACGACCACGCGGACTGGAACGTCGGCGTGACGAACCAGCCCCACTCCGAGGTCGCGGGCCTCGCCGTCTTCCTCGATCGGCTCTTCGAGGGCCGCGAACTCGAGCAGGAGTGGGCGGGGGCCGAACAGGTCGTCGTCCCCGAGGAGACGGGCAAGACCGTCGTCCCGCCCGAAGACCTAGAGGAGGAGTCGTAACGGCTCGCGGAGGCGCTCGCCGAGCCGAGCCGGGAGCGCGAGCGGGTCGAACCCGCCCGCGTCGGCGACGCGATAGCGCCCGTCAGCGTCGCGCTCGAGCGTGCCGCGTGCCGCCAGCGCGTCGAGCGTCCGCGCCACGCGGGGGCGCGAGCGGTCGAGCGTCGCGGCGAGCCGGGCGGGGCTCTGCGGCTCCGCGCGCAGCTCTCGCAGGAGTTCGCCCGCCAAGTCCGGGTCGGCGACGACGGCGGCGTGTGAGTCGTCCGTGCCCGCTCCCACGTCCGCGCCGAACGCCTGCGCGAGCGCGTCCAACAGGAACCACGCGACGAGCGGGAGCGCGACGACCACGAACCAGCGCGCGCCGGCGCTGACCGCGAGCGCGGTATGGACGACGAGCGCGACCGCGAGCGCGACGTGCCGCAGCGCCATCGGATAGCCGTAGCGCTCCCCGACGAACCCGGCGCCGCTCACGCCGAGCGCGAGGAGGGCGACGACGAGCGCCAGCGACAGCCCGAAGCCGACGGCGTACGCGACCCCGCCGAGCACCACGGCCTCGGCGGCCCGCCACCCGAGCGTCCGCGACGGAGTCATACCTCCTCGTTGCGCGCGTCGAGCGAAAAGGACGGCGGTCCTCGGCGTGCGTCGCGCGGTATCGCGTCTCACGCACCGCTCGCGGCACTCGCGCCGCGTTCGTCTGTTCCGAGGCCGCGCTATCGCTCGGCCTCGTACCCGATGGTATTAAGGGTCGTTCGACCCCCAGTTTCACGTATCATGGCTTTCGAGGGGCTGTTGGAGGACCCAGTCGTACAGAAATACCTCCACGAACTAGTCGGCCCGAAGGGGATGCCGGTTGCGGCGGCGCCCCCGGATGGGGAAGTGACGGACGAGGAACTCTCGGAGCGCCTGGACCTCGAACTGAACGACGTCCGGCGCGCGCTGTTCATCCTCTACGAGAACGACCTCGCGACCTATCGGCGGGTCCGGGACGAGGACTCGGGGTGGCTCACCTACCTCTGGACGTTCCGCTACGAGAACATCCCGTCGAACCTCCACGATGAGATGGAGCGCCTCCACGAGGCCCTCGAGGAGCGCCGCGAGTACGAGCGCGACAACGAGTTCTACCTCTGTGAGGTCGACTCCATCCGCTTCGAGTTCGGCGAGGCGATGGACTTCGGCTTCGAGTGCCCCGAGTGTGGTTCGCCGCTCGAGGCGATGGGGAACGACGAGATGCTCGAAGCGATAGACGAGCGCCTCGAAGACCTCGAGTCCGAACTGGGTATCGCCTGAATGGTCGTTCTTGCAACCAAAATCTACGTCGAGGGTGACGCTCGCGAGCGCGCGCTCGACTCGCTGCGCTCGCTCGTCGGGAACGACATTGGCGACCTCGACGTCGAGTTCGACATCGGCCTGCGTGAGGACGACTTCCCGTCCGTCACCGTCGCCGGCGACGACGAGACGGTCGCACGCAACCTCCTCCGCGAGGAGTGGGGAGCCATCACGCCCGAGTTCGAGGACGGCGAGACCTACACCGGTACGCTCGAGGCGTGGGACGACGACGGCTTCGTTCTCGACGCCGGCGAGGACGTCCGTATTCCCGCGGACGGCCTCGGCCTCGGTCCCGGGACGCCCGAGCAGGTGCGCACCCGCTTCGGCCTCGTCCAGCACGTCCCCCTCGAGTTCGTCTACGACGAGGAGGAAGGCCACGAGCTCGCGGCCGCGACGCAGGACCGGCTCTTCGACTGGACGCGCGCCGAAACCGGACGCGTGAACGTGAACTCGGCGACGCGCGCCGAGGTGCGCGCGACCGTGAACCGCGCGGGCCACGCCCGGGACATCGTCACCGTCGAGCGCCTCGGCCTCCTCGAGCAGAGCATCGTCTGCCGGGAGGAGACGGACCCGCCGGGCCTGCTCGCGAGCATCGGGCAGTACGTGCCGGCCGAACTGCTCTGCGTGGTCCCCTGAGTATGCGACGGCGCTGGCTCCTCGTCACGCTCGCCGTCCTCGCGCTCGCGGCGGGCGCGGGCTGTCTGGGCACGGGCACGGTGAGCGACCAGCAACTCCAGCGGAACGCGACCTACGACTGGAACGCCACGGCGGCGGAGAACGCGACGGTACACGTGAACGCCACCGGCGACGAGTATCAGGCGGTGCTGAACGTCAGCGCCTCGAACGAGACGGAGCTGCGCTTCTCGCAGTCGAGCACGTTCATGGGCGACAGCCCCGTCCCCATCGCGGCCGTCCAGTTCCGCTACCCGAACGGCACCGTCGTGAACGCCTCCGCCATCGGCGTCTCCGAGGACCGCGACGCGGTGACGGTGACACTCCCCGGCCAGCGCGGGCAGTTCGCCTACACGGCGCCGATGGGGTCGCGCTCGCTCTCCGTCCCCGCCGTCCTCTCGGACGTCTCCTACGAAGTCGTCCTCCCGCCGGGGATGCGCGCGAACGTCCCGATAGTCGGGAGCGTCAGTCCCGGCGGCTACGAGCGGACGGTCGTCGACAACCGCGTGCACTACCACTGGGACTCGGTGAGCGCGAACACCGTCGACGTCCAGTTCTACCTCCAGCGCGACATCTACATCTTCGCGGGCCTGCTCGCGCTCGCGGCGCTCGTCGCGCTCGGCGGGGTCGTCTACTTCCGCATCCAGATTCGCCGCCTCGAACGCGAGCGCGAGGAGAGCGGCCTCGACGTCCACGAGTAGCCGGGGTTCCCTCGGAACCTCGAGTGCTCGAGCGCGGGAAGGGCGCGACTCGCCGCCGGCCGCGACTTTTTGAGGACCTGTCTCGTAGGCCGGCCCATGGACGTTGCAGTGTTGACGGTCGGCGACGAACTCCTCGCGGGCGACACCACGAACACGAACGCGACGTGGCTCGGCCGCCGTCTCACCGAGCGGGGCGCGACCGTCCGCCGGGTAGTCGTCGTCCCGGACGACGTCGGCGTCATCGAGGCGGACGTCCGCGACCTCGCGGAGCGCTACGACGCCGTGCTCGTCACTGGGGGGTTGGGGCCGACGCACGATGACGTGACGATGGACGGCGTCGCCGCGGCGTTCGACCGCGAGCTGGTCGAACACCCGGACGCGGCGGCCTGGTTCGCGGACCACGACACGTACTCGCATGCGGACCTCACGGACGGGACGGCCCACCTCCCGGAGGGCGCACGGATGCTCCCGAACGACGAGGGCGTCGCGCCGGGTGCCGTCGTGGCGAACTGCTACGTGCTCCCGGGCGTCCCCGACGAGATGAAGGCGATGTTCGAGCAGGTAGCCGGCGAGTTCGCGGGCGAGAAACGGCACGTCGAGGTCGTCTACGCGGCCGAACCCGAGAGCGCGCTCATCGACCGCATCGAGGCCGTCCGCGAGCGCTTCGGCGTCGATGTCGGGAGCTACCCGGGCGACGGCGTGCGCCTCAAAATACAGGGGACGGACGCGGAGACGGTGCGCGAGGCAGCCGACTGGCTCCGCGAGCGCGTCGAGGGGTAACGTCGAGAACGAGTCGTCTCGTCAGCGGACCGCGTAGGCCCACCACGCGGCGGCGACGACGATCCCGAGGACGAGGACGATCCAACTGTACGCGCCCGTCGAGAGGGGCGCTTCTGCGAGGGGTACGAACATACTCGTCGGGTTTTGCGGGCGCGCCCTTAACAGTTCAGTATCCGCGTCGGCCGTGGCGAACGGCCTATACGCGGCGCGCGTGAATCACGGACGAATGCGCACCATCGGCGTCGTCGTGAACCCGATCGCGGGAATGGGCGGCCGTGTCGGCCTGAAGGGCACCGACGAGAAGGTGAGTGAGGCACGCGAGCGCGGTGCGGAGCCGCGCGCACCCGAGCGGGCGGTGGCAGCCCTGCGTGCGCTCCGCGCGGCGGCGCGCAACGAGGACGTCCGCCTACTCGCGTACGGCGGCGTGATGGGCGAGGACGAAGCCCGCGAGGCCGGGTTCGACCCGACCGTCGTCGGCGAGCCCGCGGACGAGGCGACGTCCGCGGCGGACACGAAGGCGGCAGTACGGGTGTTCGTCGAGCGCGACGTCGACCTGATTCTGTTCGTCGGCGGGGACGGCACCGCCGTCGACGTCGCCGAGACATTGGACGACCTAGGGAGCGAGACACCGATGCTGGGCGTACCGGCGGGGGTGAAGGTCTACTCGTCGGTGTTCGCGGTGAAGCCGCGGGACGCGGGCCGCATCGCCGCGACGTTCGAGCGCACGGAGGCCCGCGAGGTGAACGACATCGACGAGGCGGCCTACCGGGAGGGAGAGGTGCGCGCGCGCCTCCGCGCAGTGGCGACCGTCCCGGTGGCCGAGGCCCTGCAGGCGAGCAAGCAGCTCTCCTCCGGGAGCGTCGAGGCGCTCGCGGCGGGGTTCGCCGAGAGCGTCGAGGACGGCGTGACGTACGTCCTCGGCCCCGGTGGGACGGTCGGGACCATCAAGCGCGAACTCGGCTTCGATGGGTCGCCGCTCGGCGTGGACGTCTGGCGGGACGGCGAGGTGCTCGTGCGCGACGGGAGCGAGCGCGAGATTCTGGCCGCGCTCGGCGAGCGAAACGTCGTCGTCGTCTCGCCCATTGGCGGGCAGGGGTTCGTCCTCGGGCGCGGGAACCAGCAGTTGAGCCCCGCGGTCGTGCGCCAGTGCGACCTCGAGGTCGTCGCGTCGCCGTCGAAACTGGAGGGCATCGGCGTCCTCCACGTCGACACCGGCGACGAGGAACTCGACGAGGAGCTCCGTGGCTGGGTGAAGGTCCGGACGGGCCGCTACGAACGCCGACTCGTCAAGGTCGAATAGTCAGAAATCTGTGTTTAAGGACGTTCATCCAGATACGGGGCCGTCACGAGCAGGACTATTGACCGTTTGTACACCCTATGGGCGCTCTACCGTGGTGTGGGAACACTCGGACGGCGCGTCTCGCGGCGGGCGCGCTTTAGCGAATATAATGTATCGAGCGCAAGTTTAAGGTGGTTGAGTTGCTATCTGCGTCCCATGGAGAGCCGGAAGGTTCAGCGACTTGGACCATCGACGCTGGCGATGACGTTACCCGCAGAGTGGGCACGCGGGCAGAACGTCGAGAAGGGAGACGAGGTCACGGTCCGCGAGAGCGGGAAGGGGACGCTGACGGTGACGCCGGCGTCCGCGCGCGACGACGAGAGTGAGGCGACGATTCACGCCGAGAACTTCGACGCCGACGCCGTCGAGCGCGCCATCGTCGGCCAGTACGTCCTCGGCCGGCGCGTCATCCACGTCACCGACAAGGACACGCTCGACAGCGCGCACATCAACGCCGTCTACAAGGCCGAGACCCAGCTCATGGGTCTCGGCGTCGTCGAGGAGACGCCCGAACGCATCACCATCCGGTGTTCGGTCGACCCCGAGGACTTCACGCTCAACAACCTCCTGAGCCGCCTCGAGAACACCGGGAGCACGATGCGCGGCGAGGCCGTGAAGGCGCTCGCGCACGGCAACCCGGATCTCGCACAGCGCGCGCTCAACCGCGAGCGGCAGGCGAACAAGATCTTCGTCCTCTGCCTGCGGCTCATCTTCACCGCCTACGAGAACCCGAACCTCGCGCGCGCCGTCGGCCTCGACGACGGCTTCCCGCTCATCGGCTACCGGAGCGTCGCGAAGAACCTCGAACTCACCGCCGACAACGCCGAGGACATCGCCGAAATCGTCCTCGAAGCCGACAGCCACACCCTCGACGTCGACTCCGCGACGATGCGCCGCATCCGCGAGTTCACCGACCAGGTGGACGAACTGACGACGCTCGCCGTCGAGGCCGTCGTCGAGCGCGACTACGACAAGCACGTCCAGTGTCGCGAACTCTTCGCGGACATCGGCGACCTCGAATCGGAGTTGCTGAACGACCTCACGGAGATGGAGAACGAACGCCTGCTCCGCATCCGCGACGTCCTCGTCAGCCTCCAGCAGACCGCCGAGTACGCGATGCGGAACGCCGAAATCGCCGCGAACCTCGCGCTCAACGAACAGTCCGCACACACCACCATCGAATAAGCCGCCGGCGCGGGCCGTCCCGCTCAGGCCGGCTCGCGCACCGCGCCGAGCAGGCCGCCGTCGGACGTCGTGGTAGTGGTCGTCGCCCCTTCCGTCGTCGACGTCGTACTGGTCGTCGTCGCCGTCGTGCCGTCTTCTGTCGTTGAGGTGGTGCCGTCCTCCGTCGTGTCGCTCGTCGTCGTCTCCTCGCCGGACGACCCACCACCTGACCCGCCGGCCGTCGCGTTCGTGCTGGCGTTCGCGTTCCCGAAGATGTCGGTGTGAATCGTCTTCTCGTAGGTCAATCCGCGCAGCGGCACCCGAATCGACTCGCCGCCACCGACGGAGAGGCGCGCGTAGAAGTCGATGCGGAGGTCGGTCGTCTGGTTGTGCTGGAGGTGTGTCACCCACCACTCGTCGAGTCGCCGGTTCTCGAGGACGGTGCTCGCCTGCACGGTGCGGGTCGCGCCGCCCGGAATGACGACTGCTTGCTCGCTCTCGCCCTCGCCGACGTCGACGCCGTTCATCGTGATGTTGTAGCCGAGCGACCCGAACGTCACCGGCGTCGCCTTCGGGTTATAGACGACAAATGACGTCTCGAGCGGCGTCTCGGTGGCCGTCACGGTCCCCCAGTGGGCGCGCGTCTCGCGGACGACCAGCACGGGGTCCTCGACGAGCGGCGAGCCCGCGTTCACCGGCCGGTCCGCCGTGGAGTTGAACTGGTCGCTGATGTTCGTTGAGACCGTACGCGTCACTGGCGTGACGTGGACAGTCCGGCCGAGCGTTCCCGAGCGGACGTCCGCCGCGACCTGTACGGTCGTCTCCTCGCCGTTCGAGACGTGGCTCGCCCACCAGTTCGGGATGCGCTCGTTTCGCAGGTAGCTCTCGAAGCGCAGCGTCGTGTTCCCCGTCCCGATTTCGACGCCTTCCTTCTGGCCGTACGCCATCCCGATGTCGTTCATCGACACCGTGTAGTTCACGCTCACGCCGCCGAGGCGGACGGCGATGGGGTTCGGGTTGTGCACCGTCATCGCCGTCTCGACGGTGGTGGTCGTCTCGTTCACGTCGCCGAAGGCGTTCTCCGTCGCCACCACCGACGGGAGGCCGAGCAGCCCGACGGCGAATGACCCGCCGACGACGAGGCTTCCGGCGAGAACGACGGTGAGCGCCGTCTTCAGCGTGCTCCCGAACGCGAGTGCGCGCAGGTCCATACGTGGGAGCGCGGGCGGCGCCGGCGAAAGCCTTGCGCACCGCACGGCCCGGCCGCCGCGGGCGGCGCACACCGTGACGCGACCGTAGCCGATAAGTCACGGCCTCTGGTAGCCGGTGGTATGGCTGAATCCACCACGGACAAGAGTCTCGGTATCGGACTCGCCGGCGGCGCCGTCGCGACGCTCGGCGCACTCTACCTCCTCATCAACGCCCACCACCAGATTGCGGCGTCGAGCGGTTTCGCCGTCGCGCTGGTCTTCGCGATGCTCGCCGTCGCCGCCTTCCACGTCTTCGAGTGACGAGCGGAAACGGTTAAGCACGACTCGCACCTAGACGTGAGTATGACGGAGTACACCGAGGAAGAACGCCGCATCCTCGAGTACCTCCACGAGAGCGTCGAGGCCGGCGAGCGCTACTTCCGCGCGAAGAGTATCGCCGGCCAGCTCGGACTCACCGCGAAGCAGGTCGGGTCACGTCTCCCGCGGCTCGCGGAGAAGACCGAGGACGTCGACATCGAGAAGTGGGGGCGCTCGAAGTCGACGACGTGGCGGGTCGAACCCGCCTGAACGAGCGGACACCGGCGGTTTTTTGCTCGCCGCTGTCCACGTCCGCGTATGACTGTCCGGGTCGAACGCACCTTCGAGTTAAACGCGTCTCCCGAGGACGTCTGGGAGTTCATCGCCGACCCGACGAAGCGAGCGTCGGCCATCAGCGTCGTCACCGGCTACGAGGAGCGCGGCGACGTCACCGTCTGGTTCGTCGAACTGCCCGTCCTCCGCCGCACCGTCGAGGTCGAAACGCGTGACGTCGAGCGCCGCGACGGCGAGTACGTCAAGTTCGTCGGGAAGTCGAAAGTCCTCACCGTCACCGGCGAGCACGAGCTCGCCGCGAACGACGGCGACGGCTGCACGCTCACCAACACGTTCGTCGTCGAGGGGAAGTTCCCCGGCGTCGAGGGCTTCTTCAAGCGGAAGTTCGACGAGGAACTCGACAACCTCGAGCGCGAGCTCGAGGAGCGCGGCCACCGCTGATGCGCCTCGCGCTCGCCCAACTCGCCCCCACGATGGGCGACGTCGCGGCGAACAACGCGGCCGCCCACGACGCCATCGCGGCGGCCGCCGCGAACGGCGCGGACGTCGTCGCGCTCCCCGAACTCTGGGACGTCGGCTACTTCGCCTTCGAGGCCTACCCCGACGCCGCCGAGTCGCTTGCCGGCGAGCGGCTGGCGAGTATCGCGGACGCCGCCGACGAGCACGATGTCGCCGTCCTCGCGGGGACCGTCGTCGAGGACCTCGCCGCGACGGCAGCCGACACCGACGCCGCCGTGCCCGCCGAGACGGGCTACGCGAACACGAGCGTGCTTTTCGATGCGACCGGCGAGCGGCGCCTCGTCTACCGTAAACACCACCTCTTCGGCTACGACTCCGCCGAGGCCGACCTCCTCGTCCCCGGCGAGCGACTGGAGACCGCCGACGTCGGGGGGTTCACGGTCGCCGCGACCACCTGCTACGACCTCCGCTTCCCCGAACTCTACCGGGAGCTCGTCGAGTTGGGGGCGACGCTCGTCCTCGTCCCCTCGGCGTGGCCGTACCCCCGCGTCGAGCACTGGCGGACGCTCTCGCGGGCGCGCGCCGTCGAGAACCAGTGGTACCTCGGCGCGGTCAACGGCGTCGGCGCGCAGGGCGAGTCGCGACTGCTCGGGCGCTCCACCGTCTACGACCCGTGGGGGACACCGATTGCCACGACGGACGACGACGCCGATGTCGTCTACGCGGACCTCGACCCGTCGCGGGTCGCGGACGTCCGCGAGGAGTTCCCCGCTCTCGCCGACCGGCGCGACGCGGAATGCGAGTAGCGACCGACGGTCCCCACCGGCGGACGGTGACGGCAACGCGGCCGGCACGGTAGCAGCGCCGGGCCGCTGAGACGCCGCGTGCCCCGCACCGTCGGCCATGCTCGGAGGCTGCGTCGGTGGATACCTTTTTACGCTCGGAGGGCGAACCAGGGAGTGCCGACGCGAGACGCTTTTCTCGTCGCGTGTTGGCACAACAACGTCCGCACCTCGTCTCCACGCCGACCCACCGTCGGCCGGCCCGCCCGCACCGGTCGACCTCCGGCCCCTCCGACCAGGAAGGGGCCACCCCCATCGCCTCCCGCCTTCGTCTCTCACCCCGTCGAGCGACCGCTATCTTCGTCGCGACTACCGGAACGGGCTCGACGGTTGGGTGAGTGTCTGGTGGAGCGAGCGGAACTCGGACTCGGTGAGTTCGAGGTTCGCGCGGATGCGTTCGAGTATCCTGCTTCGTCACTACTTGGTCGGTGACGTCATCGACGTACACGACGTGTACCGGTTCCCGGCCGTCGGCGTCGCTGGCGGCGTCTATGCAGTCAGTTCCCCGGCACGGGCGATGAAGGCCGTGCTCGTTTCAGGCTGGTGCGCCCTCGCTCGCCGCGCCCTCGAGTTCTCCCCGGAGCGCGGCGGCGTCGAAGTCGTGGTCGGGGCGGATGGCGACGAAGTCGAGGAACTCGCGGGCGGCGAGCAACTCCTCGGTCTCGAAGCGCTCGCGGGCGGCACGGACGGCGGCCGCCGCGCCGATGAGGGGTTCGAGGACAGCGAGCGCACAGGCGAGGTCGTAGGCCTGTGCGGGGCGCTCGACGCCCGCAGTCTCCTGCCCGCCGCGCTCGCGGACTTTCGTCGCGTCGATGAAGTAGAGTTCGTCCTCGTGAATGAGGACGTTCTCCGCACGCAGGTCGCCGTGCGCGAGACCGTGTTCGTGCATCGTCTTCAGCGCGCCGAACAACTCGGGTGCGCGCACCTCGATTTCGGCGCGCGAGAGGTCGTCCAGCGTCTCGAACTCGGGGAGGTACTCCATGACGAGCACGCCGAGTCCCTCGACTTCGAAGGCCTCGACGGGTTCGGGGACGTTCAGGCCCGCCTCGCGCATCCGGCGCGTGGCCTCGAGTTCGTGCTCCGCCATCTCGACGGGGCCGTCGAACGGCTCGAAGAACCCCTCCTCGCCGGCGGAGAAGACCCCGAGGTTCCGCATCCCGGTGAACAGCGAGTGTACGAAGGCGTTCTGCGCGGAGACGACCTTACAGAACCAGCGGTCGTCGACGACCATCGGAGTGGAGAACCAGTTGTCCGCCTCCAAGAACTCGACGCGAACGGATTCCTCGCCGTACCGCTCGGCGACCTCCCGCGCGACCGCTTCGAGGGCCGGCCACGGGACCGTACCGCGGACGAACCGCCGGACGCTCATACGCCGAGAAGGGCCGCCCGACGTATAGTTCCTTCCGCCCGGGTGGACACCTGTCGAGTTCGTCCCGACTTTTTTCCGTCCGGACACACCTAGTGTGTCAGTGGAAGTCATGTCTGCACAGTCGACGGATTCCAGTGCGGACGACGAGTGGGGGTCGAGCTCGATAGCAGACGCGTTCGAGAACCTCGACAGCGAACTCGAGAGTGCCGAACGCGACGCCTCGGGCGCCCGCGCTATCGCGCTATCGCGCTCGCGGGACCTGCTCACGAAAGTCGAGCGGACCCTGAAGAAGACCGCATAGCGGTTCACGCGGCCACACCGTTTTCTTTGACGCGCACGCCGAGCACCGACACGACCAGCGGCGGCGAGTGCGGGCGCACTGTCGTGGCGCGAGACGTGATCTGGCTGCAGTAGTGGTGTGCCCGCGTCGCCGTCTGGCTCTACGAGGTGTTCGAGCGGCGTCAGCCGCCCGGATGCGTGCGTCGATGGCCAGGGTGGGAGTCTGCAAGGGTTCGGGCGAGACGTTGTCTCGCCCGACGGGTCGGAGAAAACCGAAGATGTTTCGGACCCGAAGAGACCGCCGGTCTCTGCCGGCTTGCTAGGGCCAGTTCCCGCTGCCGGTGTAGGCGTCGACGACGCGCTGGATGGCGACGACGTAGGCGGCAACGCGGAAGCTCGGGAGGTCGAGTTCCTCCTTGGCGTCGACGAGGTCGTCGAAGGAGTCGACGATGATCTCCTCGAGCTCCTCGTTGACGCGCTCTTCGGACCAGTAGAAGCGCTGGCGGTTCTGGACCCACTCGAAGTAGGAGACGGTGACGCCGCCGGCGTTCGCGAGGATGTCCGGGATGACGGTGACGTCACGCTCGGCGAGGACGTCGTCGGCGTCGGGCGTGAGCGGGCCGTTCGCGGCTTCGGAGATGACGTCCGCCTTAACGTCCTGGGCGAGGTCGGCGTCGATGGCGTTCTCGAGGGCGGCGGGGACGAGGAGGTCGACGTCGAGCGTGAGGAGTTCCTCGTTGGTGAGCGACTCGGCGTCGCCGTAGCCGGAGACGGAGCCAGTCTCGTTCTTGAACTCCTTGACGGCCTTCGGGTCGAAGCCGTCGGCGTCGTAGAGACCGCCCGAAGAGTCCGAGACGGCGACGACGGTGGCGCCGAGTTCGTCGGCGAGCTTCGCGGTGATCCAGCCGGCGTTCCCGTAGCCTTGGACGGCGACGGTGGCGTCGGAGATGTCCTCGCCGAGGTAGTTGAAGGCCTCGCGAGCGGCGATAACGGTGGAGCGACCGGTCGCCTCGACGCGGCCCTTACTGCCGCCGTTCTCGAGGGCCTTGCCGGTGATGACGCCGGGTTCGGTCTTGTTCTCGAGGGTCTCGTAGGTGTTCTTGATCCAGTTCATCTCCCGCTGGCCCGTGTTCACGTCGGGCGCGGGGACGTCGCGGTCCTCGCCGATGAGCGGGCGGAGCTCCTTGGCGAACGAGCGCGTGATGCGCTCGAGTTCGTCGGCGCTGTAGTCGTCGGGGTCGATGACGATGCCGCCCTTCCCGCCGCCGAACGGGATGTCGACGACGGCGCACTTGTAGACCATCCAGCCGGAGAGGGCCTTCACCTCGTCGCGGGTGACGCCCGGGTGGTAGCGGATGCCGCCCTTGTAGGGGCCGCGGTCGCCGTTGAACTGGGAGCGGTAGGCGCGGAAGGTTTCGAGGCTCCCGTCGTCCATGTCGACGGTGAGGTTCGCCTCGAGGACGCGCTCGGGGTTCTTGAGGCGCGTGAGTACATCGTCGTTTACGTCGGACGGCAGATACGACGCCGCGTCGTCGATCTGTTCCTGCAGGTTTTCGAACGGATTGTCGTCACTACCCATACTGGGTGGGTCTCTCTGTCTGAGAAATAAACCTATGGATATAGTTGTCAGGGCGGCACGCGCTCGCCGCATCAGATGACCTCACTATCGCTGAAGAGCCCTATGTGTCTTTATAATACATCCATGGGTATAATTACCACATATGTCTCGTCCCGCCGAACGGCCCCATCGCTGGCGAGGTCGCCGCTACGTCTCAGGAATGGCGCGGCTGTCGTCTCAGGGGAGCGCGCGCTCGGCCTGCTGGATGAGTTCGTCGTTGCCGAGGAAGACAGGGGTGCGCTCGTGGAGGTCGGACGGCTCGACGTCGAGGACGGAGCGGCTGCCGTCGGTGGACGCGCCGCCGGCGCACTCGATGATGTAAGCCATCGGCGCGGCCTCGAACTGCGCGCGGAGTTTCCCCTCGGGGCGCTCGCGGAGGCCGGGGTAGGCGAAGACGCCCCCGTAGGTGAGCACTTGGTTGACGTCCGCGACCATCGCGCCGCCGTAGCGGAGTTTCAGGTCGTCCTCGACGTCGTCGGCGTAGTCGGCGAACGCCTCGGACCACTCGGGCGTCCGGCCGCCGAAGCCGTAGACGGTGGGGTCGCAGGGGAGTTCGACGCACTCGGGGTTCTCCCGACCCGACTCGGTGACAGCGTAGCGGGTCACGTCACCGTCGCGCGCGACGACCATCGTTGTGAGGGGCCCGTAGAGGACGTAGGCGGCGGCGACGAGGTCGTTACCGGGCGCGGGGAGGGGCGCGTCGTAGACGCCGACGATGGTACCCGTGGGGTTGTTCGCGGTGAGGTTCGAGGAGCCATCGAGGGGATCGACGGAGACGGAGAACGGGCCGTCCCCGACGTCCTGGACGGTCTCGGCTTCCTCGCTCGCGTACTCGCCGACGGCGTCGAGGCCGCCGAGGAAGCCCTGGAGGACGTCGTCGGCATGCAGGTCGGCGTGGAGTTGCTGGTCGCCGGACGCGTTCTGGCCGTCGGTCTTCTCGCGACGGCCCGCGAAGCCCGCTCGGACTTCGAGGGCGGCCGCGGCGAGCGCGTCGAGCACGTCGTCAACGTCGGGCGTCGCCATCACGACGTACTGGTCGTCGAACGGCCTTAACCCTTTCCGAACATCCGCCGATTTCTCGGAGTATACGCTCTCTATCGGCAAAATTCGAAACTACAGTCTGAGTTAATCGTCGCCGAGGCCGAAGGAGCGCGAGGAGTTCGCGACGACGAGGAGGCTGGAGGCAGCCATCGCGACGGCGGCGAGGAGTGGGTCGATGAAGCCGAGCGCCGCCGTCGGGAGCGTGAAGACGTTGTAGCCGAGCGCCCACCCGAAGTTCTGCCGGACACGCGAGCGCGTCGTCTCGGCGATACCGAACAACCGGCGGACGGAGCGCAGGCCGCCCTTCGTGACAGTGGCGTCCGCGGCCTCCGTCGCGAGTTCGGTGCCGGAGGCGAACGCCACACCCAGATCGGCGGCGGCGAGCGCGGGCGCGTCGTTCGTCCCGTCGCCCACCATCGCCACCGTCCCGTCGGCGCCGCGGAGGCGTTCGACGACGGCGGCTTTCGCCTGCGGGAGCACGCCCGCGAACACGTCGTCGACGTCGGGGTGCGCCTCGAATTCGGTAACCTCGGACTGGTCGTCGCCGGTGACGACGACGATTGTCCGACCCTCGGCGGCGAGCGCCTCGACCGTCTGCTCCCAGTCGGCGCGCGGCGTGTCGCGCGTCGCGAGCACGCCCTTCGCCTCGCCGTCCCAGCCGACGACGGTGGCGATGGCGCCCGCGTCCTGGACGTCGGCGACGGCGCGCGCGACCGACTCGGGGAGCGTCCAGTCCTCCGCGAAGAGGTCGGGGTGGCCGACGAGCACGCGCGTGCCGTCGAGGGTGCCCGAGGCGCCGCGGCGGTGTTCCTCGAAGTCCGTAACGCGCGGGACGTCTCCGTCGTCTGCCTCGCTCTCGTTGCGGTCCGTGGTCTCCATGTCGGCGACCGCGCCGCCGTCGGCGACGGCCTGCCCACTCGCGTCGCTCGCGTGTTCGTCGGCGCGCGCGACGATGGCGTCCGCGACGGGGTGGTTCGCATCGCGCTCGACGGCCGCCGCGTACCGAAGCACCTCGCGCTCATCGGTGTCAGGCGCGGCGACGTCCGTGACGCGCATCCGGCCCTCGGTGAGCGTCCCAGTCTTGTCGAAGGCGACGACGTCCACGTCCGCGAGCGACTCGACGGCGGAGGTGTTCGTGACGACGACGCCCTCGTCGGCGGCGCGACTCACGCCGGCGGCGACGGCGACGGGCGTCGCGAGGCCGAACGAGCACGGGCAGGAGACGACGAGGACGGAGACGCCGATGGTGACGGCTTCCCGGACGGGCGCGCCGAGCGCGAGCCATGCGCCGGCGACGACGACGGCGAGGCCGAGGACGAACGGCACGAAGAGCGCGGCGATGGTGTCCGCGAGGCGCTGGCTCCCCCCAGATCCGGACTGAACGTTCCAGAGCTGGGCGAGCAGGCGGTCGTAGGTGCTCTCGGCCTTCTCGCCAACGGAGACGACGAGGCGGCCGTCCGTGGCGATGGATCCGCCGATGACCGAATCACCTGGCTCCTTCGTCTCGGGGACGGACTCGCCGGTGACGAGCGCCTCGTCGACGGCGGCCTCGCCCTCGACGACGGTACCGTCGAGCGGAACGCGCTCGCCGCGCTTCACGACCGTCTCGTCGCCGGGCTCGAGGTCCGACACGTCGACCGTGTGGGCGCCCGACTCGTCGCGGACGAGCGCCTCGGTCACGCGGTCGAAGTCGAGGTCGCCGACGGAGCCGAGCGCGCGGCGCTTCACGCGGCGCTGGACGAAGTCGCCGAGCGTGACGACGGCGACGATGGCGACGGCGACGTCGAAGTAGATGACGATGCCGCCGGTCAGCACCTCGTACATCGAGTAGCCGTACGCGGCGAGCGCGCCGCCCGCGATGAGGACGTCCATGTTCGGCTTGCCCGCGCGCAGGCTGACGTACGCCGAGCGGAGGATGGGGTAGCCGACGAGGAAGACGACGAACGTCGAAATCAGGGGTATCGGCACGAACACCATCACGTGCGTCGCGGACTCCCGGAGGAACGACTCGGGGTAGATCCCGAGGTAGGACGGGTAGACGAACAGGACGTAGATCATCATCACCGCCATCGCACCCAGCAGGCCGAGGACGGTGCGGAGTTCGTCGCGGCCGAAGCGCTCCTCCTCGGCGGCGGCCGTCCCGACCTCCGGGGTGTTCGCGCGGTAACCGAGGCGGCTCACCGACTCCCCGACGGCCTCAGGGTCGGTTCGCTCGGGGTCGTAGGTGACCTTCAGCATCTCCGTCGTGTAGCTCGCCTCGACGTCGTAGACGCCGTCGGTGTCGCCCGCCGTCGACTCGAGGAACGCCTCGCAGGCCGTGCAGTGCATCCCGTCGACGGTGAGGAACGCTGTCTCAGCGTCGTCGCGGACCTCGACAGCCTCGGCGTCGCTGGCTTCGGCGTCGAGGTCGCGCGCCGACACCTCTTCGGGGTCGACGTCGCCGAGGGTGCGATACACTTCGAGACAGCCCTGACAGCAGAAGGACCCCTCAGTGTCGGGGTCGGTCAGGGGGTCGCCGCGTATCGGCAGCTCACAGAGGGTGCAGTCGTCGGTCATGGTCTGAGGGAGGGCGGGACGTAGTGGGGGACGCGAATCATCGGGACCGGCACGCCGAGGAGGCCGAGGCCGTGGAGGAGCGGGAGCAGGCCGAGGAGGACGAACGCGACGCCGAGGACGCGGTGGGCGGCCGCGCGGCGCGCCGCCGGCACCGACCCGAGGACGGTGCCGTAGAGGAAGAGCGTCGGAATCGTCCCGACACCGAGCGCCGCGAGGTTCAGCGCGCCCGCGAACGGCTCGCCCTGCCCGAGCGCGTAGACGAACGCCGGGTAGAGCAGCGGGCATGGGAGGAAGGCGTGTATCGCGCCGAGGAGCGCGATTTTCGGCCCGTTCGCGTAGTCGTCGACGCGCGCGGTTGCGACGCCGGCGACGCGCCCGAAGAGGCCGCCGACGCCGAGCGAGACGGGGACGAGCGCGCTGAGGCGGTCGCGCCCGAGGACGCGCGTGACGCCGACGCTCACGACGAGGAGGCCGACGAGGACACCGGCAACGCCGCGAACGACGTCGCCGACGCCGCCGAAGTCGGCGCCGGCGTAGAACGCCGCGCCGACCAATCCCAGGAGACCGCCGACGAGCGCGTAACTCGCGGTGCGCCCGAGGTTGAAGAGGGCGTGCTGGCGGAGTTCGAACCACGAGGGGCCCCGGCCGTCCGAGGGCATTCGCTCGGCGTACGTCGTCACGAGTGGGCCGCACATCCCGAGGCAGTGCGCGCCGCCGAGTAGTCCCACGACTGCGAAGAGCGCGAGTTCCGTGGGTGCGACGGCGGCGGGCATCGTGTTCGGGGCTAAGACGTTCGGGCCTAAACCCTCACCGGGTCAGCGTCGCCCCACCACGCCGTGGCGAGCCACCGTCGCGAGCCAGTGATATTTATTCACCGGACGCGCACAGTCGCGAGTATGGACACTCTCTGTGTCTACTGTGGGTCGAGCCCCGGTGACCGCCCCGAGTACGTCGAGGCCGCGACGGCGCTCGGCGAGGCGCTCGCGGCGCGCGACGTGACACTCGTCTACGGCGGCGGTCGCGTCGGGATGATGGGTGCCGTCGCGGACGCCGCGCTCGCCGCCGGCGGCGACGTCCACGGCGTGATTCCCGAGTCGCTCGAAGCGAAGGAGGTCGCACACTCCGGGCTCACCGAACTCAAGGTCGTGGAATCGATGCACGCCCGGAAGGCCCGGATGGCCGAGCTCGCGGACGGCTTCGTCGCGCTCCCGGGCGGGTTCGGCACGCTCGAGGAAATCGTCGAGGTGCTCACGTGGGCGCAACTCGGCTTCCACGGGAACCCGTGTGGCTTCCTGAACGTCGCGGGCTACTACGACGACCTCGCGGCCTTCTTCGACCACCAGACCGACGAGGGGTTCGTCGAGGCGAAACACCGCGAGATGGTGGTGTTCGCGGACGACATCGAGGAACTCCTCGCGGCCTACGAGTCCTACGACGCCCCGAGCATCAAGTCCGTCCTCTCGGACGCCGAGGAGACCTGAGGCGCGGGACCGACAGCGTCACTTACCGGGCGCGAGAACCGCCGGCGTATGACTGACGCCGCCGACGGCGACGCCGCCAGCGACGACCCCGACACCGCCGAAGCGAACGACGTCACTGCGCGCTACTACGAGACTGACGAGGAGCGCGTCCTCACGTTCGAGCGCGAGAACGGCGCGACGGCCGCCGTCGCGCAGAACGTCGAGGGGTACGCCATGCTGAAGGTCCGCCCGACCGCCGAGGGCGACGAACTCGAACGCTACTACGGCTTCGACATGGCGCTCGACCACGCCGCCGAACTCCTCGGTGTCTCCCCGAGTGACCTGCCCGTCCCCGAGCGGGCCGCCGACATGGGGATGTAGGACTGGACGGCGCTCGCGTGCCGCCTCAGCAGCCAGCGGTCGTCTCCCCCTCAGAAGACACTATACGCTCGCGCGGTGAACGCGTCGCTGATGTCTGAGACACACGTCCTCACGCCGCTCGTCACGCCGTTCGACGAGGCGGGCGACGTCGACTTCGACGCCCTCGACGCCATCATCGACTCCGTCCTCGAGGCGGGTCTCGACGGCGTCGTCCCCTGTGGCACCACCGGCGAGTTCGCGAGCATGACGCGCGCGGAGAACCACGCCGTCCTCGAACGCGTCCTCGCGCGCGTCGACGACGATACCACCGTGGTCGCCGGTGCGGGCGCGACGTCCGTCGCCGACACCGTCGACTCGCTCGAGTTCGCCGCGGACGTCGGCGCGGACGCCGGCCTCATCGTCGTCCCCTACTTCCACACCGCGAACGCACCCGACGGGAACGCGCGCTTCCTCCGGCGGGTCGCCGACGCCAGCCCGATCCCGCTCTACCTCTACAACATCCCGGCCTGCACGGGCAACGAAATCCCCGTCGACACGGTCGTCGAGCTCGCCGACCACGAGGACGTCGTCGGCCTGAAGGACTCCAGCGGCGACTTCGGCTACTTCACGGACGTCCTCGCCGCCGCGCCCGACGACTTCGAGGTCTACCAGGGCGTCGACGGCCAACTCGTCCCCGCGGGGCTGATGGGCGCGACTGGCGGCATCAACGCCCTCTCGAACGCGATTCCCGAGGTGTACGCCGCCGTCCGCAACGCCCTCGACGCCGGCGACGACGAGCGCGCACGCGAGCTCCAGCAGGAGGGGATCAAGCCGCTGTTCGCCCACTGCGCGGAGTACGGCTTCGCGCCCGCGACGAAGGCCGCGCTCCGCGCACGCGGCCGCCTCCCGACCGATACCGTCCGTCCGCCGCTCGTCGAACTCGATGCCGACGCCCGCGCAGACGTCGCGGACGCCGTCGACGCAGCGCTCTCGCTCGTCGGGTAATCAGCCGGGCCATTCCGTGAACGGCGGTGCGAAAGACAGAAAAGGAGCGCTGTCGAAGGAACGCTATGGACGTTCCCCTAGAGCTTTCAGCGTACATGCGGGTGCTGAAACTGGCCAGCACCCCGGGATGGGACGAGTTCTCCCAGATCGCCCTCATCGCGGGTGCCGGCATCCTCCTCATCGGCCTGATGGGATTCATCATCTTCCTCGTTATGGGCGTCGTTCCGGGAACGGGAGTCTAACATGAGCATTTACGCCGTCAAAACGACCGCGAGCCAGGAACAGACCGTCGCGAGCATGATTGCGAACCGCGAAGAGGACGAGATTCACGCCGTCCTCGCGCCGGACGCCCTCACCAGCTACGTCATGGTGGAGGCGGACAACGATGCCGTCATCTCGCGCGTGCTGGAGGAGATTCCGCACGCCCGTAGCATGGTGCCCGGCGAGTCCGGCATCAGCGAGGTCGAGCACTTCCTCAGCCCGAAACCCGACGTCGAGGGGATCGCGGAGGGGGACATCGTCGAGCTCATCGCCGGCCCGTTCAAGGGCGAGAAGGCGCAGGTCCAGCGCATCGACGAGGGCAAGGACCAGGTCACCGTCGAACTCTACGAGGCGACCGTCCCGATTCCGGTCACCGTTCGTGGCGACCAGATTCGGGTGCTCGATTCCGAAGAGCGCTAACGCGCGCTCCCCTACTGTCGAACGACGTGCCGTACGGCAGTTCGTCGATCACTCCTTTCCGAGTGATGCGACTGCCGACGAGCGGCAGTGCTCGGGAAAAGGAGCGGTGTGGCGTCAGGCGACGACGCCGTCGGCGGTGACGACGGACGATCCGTTGTGGCGGACGGCGACCTCGAACGTCGCGCCGCTGGGCGCGTCGGAGAAGTCGAGCGTCGCGTTGAACGCCCCGCCCTCGGTGACGTTCGTCGTCGTGCTCACGATGAAGGGCGACGAGCCACTCGAGGACTGCGCGCGGACGACGACTTCCGTGCCGGCCTCGAGCGTCGTCTCGCCGCTGATGACCTGCCCGCTCGCGGGCTGGACGGTGACGTTCTCACCCTCGTGTGCGATGTAGGGCGGCTCCGGGTGCGACTCGTCGCTCGGCGCGACGAGCCCCGAACAGCCGGCGGCGGCGACGAGTGCTGCCGCGAGGAGGGCGAGCGCGACCGGCCGCCACCTCATCGTTCACCTCCGGACGGGCGGACAGCTCGAACGGCGAGACGCGGTCGGCGTGTCGCTGGAGGGTCGGCGTGGAGGTGGGTAGGGACCATGCGTTTCAGCCTATCGTGTAGAGTCGAATAACCGTACGGTACGGTGAAACGCCGACTTCACCTCGGCGTGCCGACGGATGACGGAAAACCCATTGCGCCCCCACCCGGAGTCGGAGGTATGCCCGGCGCACGCGTGAAGTTCGGCGAGCGGGTGTCCCTGCGGACGGTGGAGCGCGAGGACGTCCCGTTCGTCCAGCGCGCGAACGCCGACCCGGCGATACGCCACCCGCTCGGGACGCGACTGAAGAACCGCGAGCAACTGGACGTCGACGAGGAGGACGGCCCCGATAAGTTCCTCGTCTGCCGCGAGGACCCGGAGCGCGCCGCACCCGAGGACGACGTCGAGGTGCGCCGCCTCGGCGAAGTCCACGTGGACGACGCCCACTACAAGCGCCCGCGTCTCGGCTACTGGCTGGTGCCGAGCGCGCAGGGCGAAGGCTACGGGCGTGAGGCGGTGGCGCTCGCGCTCGACTACGTCTTCCGGACGTACGACACGCCCACCGTTGGCGCGGGCGCGTTCGCCTACAACGAGGCCTCGCGCGGCCTCCTAGAGTCGCTCGGCTTCGAGGAGGAGGGCCGCCGGCGCGCGTTCATGTTCGTCGACGGCGCGCACCGCGACATGGTGGAGTACGGCCTCCTGCGCGAGGACTGGCGCGGACGCTGACCGAACCCCGGCCCGTCCCGCGACTGCTCAGTGCTCGTGCGGGATGAGCGAGGCGCGCGTAATCTCGCGCGCGTCCGACTTCTCGAGGGCAGTCTGGGCGTCCACGAGGTCGAACTCGGCGTCGATGAGGTCCGCGTAGGGGTATTTGTCGACGGTGCGCGCGAGGAAGTCGAGGCCCTGCTTGAGGTACCACGGGTCGTAGCGCATCGTCGGCGTCACCTGGATGTTCTTTCGCGTGAACAGCGCGGGGTCGACGTCGGCGGTCCGGCCCGGCGTGATGTTGCCGATTTCGAGGTAGCGTGCGCCGTCGCGCAGGAGGTGTGGGCCCTCCGCGAAGGCGTCGGGGACGCCGGCGACTTCGACACCGACGTCGGCGCCACGCCCGTCGGTGAGTTCGGCGACACGCTCGCCGCGCGCCTCGACGGTGTCGTACTCGCGGAAGTCGACGACGTGGTCGACGCCGAACTCGCGGGCGCGCTCGATGCGGTCGTCGACGCCCTCGACGAGAATCGTCTCCGCGCCGTACTCGTTCGCGACGGCGATGGCGTTCTGCCCGAGGCCGCCCCCGCCCTGAATCACGACGGTTTCGCCGTAGGAGAGGCCGACCTCGTCAAGGCCGAAGAGCACCTGCGTGAGCGCGCAGTTCGCGGCCGCCGCGACGCCGCCCGGGATGTTCTCGGGGACCTTGTAGAAGTGCTGCTCGGGGTGGATGTAGTAGTGCGTCGCGAACGTCCCGTGGAAGTGGGGCCACTCGTCGGGGTGTTTCAGCCAGTGCTGGAGGGCGTTCTCGCAGGAGCGGAAGTCGCCGCGCCCGCAGTAGTCGCACTTCCCGCAGGCGACGAAGTAGGTGGGCGCGACCAAATCGCCCTCCTCGATGGGTTCGCCGGCGTAGTCGGTCTCGACGCCCTCGCCGACGTCGGTGACGCGGCAGAGCGCCTCGTGGCCGAGCACCATCTGGTCGAGGACGGGGTGAATCCCCTTCCAGATGTGGAGTTCGGAGCCACACACGTTCGCCTGCTCGACTTCGGTGACGAGCGCGCCCGGTTCGGGGTCGGGCACCGAGTACTCGCGTATCTCGACGGACTGCTCCTCGCGGAGGTAGGCGAGACGACCCGTGGTTGACGTCATCGTGTGTGAGGACGACGCCCACGGACTATAGGCGTTCGCGTCCCGGACCTCAGTCGATGTAGCCGAAGGCGTCCTCGCCGAACTCCACGCTCGCGTACTCGCGGCCGCGCTCGGTGAGCCGGTAGTACTCCGTGTCCTCGAGCGTCTCGACCATGTCCCGATCGGCGAGCAGTTCGAGCGCACCCTCGACGTCCGCGAGTCCCACTGTCTCATCGAGGAGGCTGTCGATGTTCGCAGCGATACCGCCGGGAGAAACACCGAGCGCCGTCTGTGCGAGTACGCGCAGCACGGCGTCGACGTCGTCCGTCCGCCACTCGTCGTCGGTCATACTCGTCGCGTGTGTCGGCGTCGGGAAAAACCGTCCGGCCGCTCAGGCGTCCGCGGCGTCGTCCGCCCCGGCGTCGAGGTCGAGGCGCTCGCGGACCGCCGCGACGTCGACGGCGTCCTCGACGTCCGCCTTCACGTCCTCGCGGACGCGGATGTCGTCAGAGTCGGCGTCGTAGGCGCGGACGTAGTCGGCGCGGGTGTGCGCGTCGAAGAAGTGCGCGATGGCGAAGAACCCCTCGGGGACGACGGTGTTGCAGACGCGACACTCGTGGCGGCCGTGCTCGGTGACCTGGTGCGCGAGCAGGTCCGTCACGTCGCCGTAGACCGCCGAACAGTCGCCGATTGCGCACTCCCAGCCGGGCATACACCCCGATACCGCGAGCGCGGGGATAAATGTTGTCCGAGAGCGGCGCGGGAAACTACAATCCTAAAACCCCGCCGCGCGTAGCCGAGGCCGTGACGGAGACTCGGGTCGACCCCCACGTGAAGATACTGGACGCGGACGTCGTCGAGCGCGCGAAGGCGCGCGGCATCGACGTCCTCGTGTACGCGCCGCACTTCGTGCGCCTCCCCGAGATCCGCGAGCGCGCCGAGGCGTTCAGCGACGACGAGCTGCTCGTCGTCCCCGCCCGCGAGGTGTTCACCGGGCCGTGGCAGACCCGCAAGCACGTCCTCGCGCTCGGCCTCTCGGAGCCGGTGCCGGACTTCATCACGCTCGAGGGCGCGTTCGAGGAGTTCGAGCGACAGGACGCGACGGTGCTTGCACCCCACCCGGAGTTCGCGACGGTGAGCCTCGGCGCGAGCGAGTTCGAGCGCTACGGCGACCAACTCGCCGGCGGCGAAGTTTACAACCCGAAACACCTCCCGTGGCAGAACGAGCGGGCCCGCGCGGTCGTCGAGGCCTTCGACCTGCCGCCGTTCGGGTCGAGTTACGCCCACCGGCACGCGACGGTCGGCGAGGTGTGGACGACGTTCGAGCGCGACATCGAGACCGAGGCCGACCTCATCGCGGCGCTCGAGGAGGGCACGCCCCGACGCGTTGAACACCGGACCGGGTGGAAGCACACCCTCCGCTGTCGCCTCGAAACGCTCGACTTGCTCTACGAGAACACCTACAAGAAGATGGACAGAATCCTGCTCTCCGGGATGGAGCCGACCCATCCGCGCCACATCGCCTACGAGGGTCGGTTCGACGACGTTCGCGTCTATTAGCCCGTCAGTGCCTGCAGGCCCTGGACCTTCGAGGCGAAGTCGACGTTCGGGACGACGCCCGGCAGGAAGTGGATGAGGGCGTAGATGACGACGAGTTCGACTATCGTGATGATGACCGTGATGGCGGTGGCGTACTGCGAGGACGTCGTGACGCCGACCGGCGTGCCGAACTCCTTGTCCCAGAGCGGGTAGAACAGCGCGATGCCGCGCTTCGACCCGAGGACGTCGAGCACGAAGTGCGTCACGACGCCGATCCACACGAACATCAGGTTGTCGAAGTAGAGGGTGTAGCCGTAGAGAATCCCGACGACGAAGAGGTTGTGCAGGGTCTTGCGGTGTTTGCCGAACTCGGTGTCGATGTCGGGGAACATCGCGCCGAGCACCACCGGCACGAGGACGGCGGCGGTGGTGACGAGCGTCTGCATGCTCCCCTCGGGGTGGAGGACGAACCCGAGTCCGGCGCCGAGGAGGAGGCCGTTCAGGATGTGGTCCTTCTTGTTCATTCGCGGGCCTCCATCGCGGCGAGCGCGTCCGTGAGCGCCTGTCGGGCGATCTGCTCCTTGATTTCCGTCCGCGTGCCGTCGAAGACGTAGCGCTCGACGGTGGTGTAGGTGTCGTCGGCGCCCCATTCGCCGGCGTGCGCGACGCCGATGTAAACGGTGCCGACGGGTTTCGTCTCGCTACCGCCAGTCGGGCCCGCGATGCCCGTCGTGGAGACGCCCCACGTCGTGCCCGCCTCGTCGCGGACGGCGCGCGCCATCTCGCGGGCGACCGGCTCGCTCACCGCGCCGTGCGAGTCGAGGGCCTCGCGGGAGACGCCGGTGTCGAGTTTCGCGTCGTAGGTGTAGGTGACGTAGGTCCGGTCGAAGTAGTCCGAGGACCCCGGAACGTCGGTGATGAGCGACCCGACGAGGCCGCCCGTGCACGATTCTGTCGTGGCGATGGTGTCGCCGGATTCGCGGAGCGCGTCGCCGATGCGCTCCTCGACCGGCGGGTCGTCGGCGAACTCTCGCATACCGCGAGGTAGCACCGGGGGTGGTATTGCGCTTGTGGGTGCGGCGGACAGCGTCACGCGCACGTCGGACGCGACCGCCGCCGACAGTCCGACCCTCAGACCGTGTCGCGGTCGGTGTAGCTGTGCCGGTAGACGATGAAGCCCTCGTCGTCGAACTCGTGGAAGTCCGCGAAGCCGAAGGAGACGCGCTCGCCGTCCTGCACGCCCTCGAAGGAGCCACGGACGGCGACGGTGTCCCCCTCCGCGACGACGGCGTGGAGCGTGTGCTCGCCCTCCGAGAGCGGACGACCCGTCTCGTAGAACGCCCGGAGCTCGGAGAGCCCCTCGATGGGGGGTTGTCCGGGGCGCTCGTAGACGACGTTCGGGCTGAACAGCCCGACCAGTCCCTCGTAGTCCTCGTCGTCCACGAGGTCGTAGTAGCGTCGCGCCGCGTCTGGGTCCGCGTTGCCGACCATACGTTTCGTGGGCGGCGTCGGGTACGTAAGCGGTTCGGCCCGGCCGGGGGGCGGCGCCGGGGGAGTCGACCCGCCGTACGCAACGTTATAACTGCGTACGACCTAGGACTCTCAAGACTCGAACGCGTGAGCCACTCAACCACCACTCCAGCACTGGACCTCTTCGACGGCCTGTTCGTCGGCTTCGACGACTCGCTCGCCGCCGTGGAGTGGAACCGCTCCCTCCGGGAGTCGCTGGCTTACGACGACGCGTCCCTCGCGGGACTGACGCCGGCGGAGCTGTTCGCCGACGCGGACGCCGCCGACGTCCGGGCAGCTCTGGACGGCGCACCCGACACCGGCGAGACGACGCTGGACGCCTCGCTCGTCACCGCGGCCGGCGAGCGGATTCCGTGTCACGTCACCGTCGCCGCGCTTCCCGAGGGGAGCGCGGCGGGGGCCGTGGCGTGCGTCTGCCAGCCGAACGCCGAGGACGCACATCGAGCGTTGCGCGAGCGCGAACGCGTCCTCCGGCGCATCTACGAGATAACGTCTGACCGCGAGCGGACGTTCGAGGAGCAAGTGTCGGCCGTCCTCGACCTCGCTCGCGAGCAACTCGACGTCGCGTACGGCACGCTCTCGAAAATCGAGGGCGAGGAGTACACCTTCGAGGTGGTCAGCAGCGCGGACGACCGCGTCACGGAGGGGATGGTCGTCCCGCTCTCCGCGACGAACTGCGAGGTGGCCGCCACGACGGAGCGGACGCTCGTCCTCGGCGACGTCGCGCGGGACGCCCCGGAGCAGACGGACCGCGCGGGCTACACGGACATGGGCATCGCGTGCTACCTCGGCGCGCCCGTCTTCGTGGACGAGGGCGTCTACGGGACGCTCTGCTTCTACGACACCGAACCGCGCGACGGCCAGTTCAGCGAGTGGGAGGTCACGCTCGTAGACCTGCTGAGTCGCTGGGTGAGTTACGAGGTCGAGCGCCGGCAGATGAACGAGCGCCTCCAGCGCCGTAACGAGCGACTGGACCGCTTCGCCTCCATCGTCTCGCACGACCTCCGCAACCCGCTGAACATCATCGTGGGGACGCTGGAGTTGGCGGAGGAGACCGGTGACGCCGAGCACTTCGAGCGAGCGTGGGACACCATCGACCGGATGGACGAACTCATCGACGACCTGCTGACGCTCGCGCGCTCCGGAACGGTCATCGGCGATCCAGAGCCCGTCGCCCTCCGGGCCGTCGCGTCGGCCGCGTGGAAACACGTCGAGACGGACGCGGCGACGCTCAGCGTCGAGACGGAGGCGACGGTGCTGGCGGACGCCTCACGGCTCCAGCAGGTGCTGGAGAACCTCTTTCGGAACGCCGTGGAGCACGGCGGACCGACCGTGACTGTCCGCGTCGGCGACTGCGAGGGCGGCTTCTACGTCGCCGACGACGGCGTAGGGATTCCCGCGGACGAGCACGGGCAGGTGTTCGAGGACGGCTACTCGACGCTGGCCGAGGGCACCGGGTTTGGGCTCGCCATCGCCGCCGAAATCGCCGACGCGCACGGCTGGACGGTGTCCGTCACGGAGGGTGAGGGGGGCGGCGCGCGCTTCGAGTTCGCCGGCGTGGAGCGTGCACAGCGTGCGGACTGAGAGGAGACGGGGAGCCGCGCACGTCACGCCGGCGGGCGTGTCAGGCGCTCACTCGAACATTCGCATCGGCTTGGCCTGACTGGACTCCTCCTCGCTGGCCTGCTGCATCCGCTGGGCGAGCTGTTCTTTCTGCTCACGGATTTCTTCGGCCTGCTCGACGAGGGTGTCGGTGTCGACAGTGATGTCCGCGATCGGCTCGATACCCTTGTCGATGAGCTGCTTGGAGGCGGCGGGGTCGGGGAACTGCGGATCGGACTCGACGACGAGGCCGACGCCGTCGAGTTCGTTGACCTCGGCGCGGTTGACGAGCGCGCCCGTGGGGCCGCCGACAACGCCCTGCTCGGGCGGCGTCTCGACGTCGTGCTCGGTGAGGAAGTCCGAACCGTCGCCGGTGGCCACGCCGAACACCTCGGGGACGTGGCTGGGGTCCTCGTTCTGCGTGGGGAAGCCGCTGAGGTAGAGCGGGGTCGCGCCGACGTCCATCACCCAGTCGGTGACGCAGTCGGCGAACTCGGCGGCGGCGACGCGGTTCACGGGGATGTCCGCCTGGAGCGCGAGCAGGTCACGCTCCTCGTCGGCGTAGAGGCGGACGGGGGGACGCGCGGTGTAGTCGTCTTCGTCGTAGACGGCGACCTCGGGGAGGCCTTCGCAGTCGACGCTGGCGACGAGCTCCATGTCGTACTGGTCGACGATGTGGTCGGTCGCGATCTTTCCGACGAGACCGACGCCCGGCAACCCCTCGACGAGCACCGGGTCGTCCAGGTCGAACTCGGCTCGTTCTCTGACGCGTGCCATGCGTGTGGCGTCTCGCGGGCGCTGTATAAAGCCGGGGGCGGCCGGTCACGCTCGAACGCAACCCACAAGCGGGCGGGAGCCGACACGGTAGACGAGAATGGACGCGCTCGAACGCTACGAGCCGATAATCGACGACTACGACGCCTTCTTGGCGGCCTGCGAGCGCCCGCTCCCCTCGGTGGTCCGGGTGAACGAAATCAAGGCCGACCCGGAGCGCGCCGTTGCGGCCCTCGAAGCCGAGGACGTCACCGTGACGCGCCGCGAGTGGAACGACACCGTGCTCGAGGTGGACACGGGCAAGCCCGGGAACACGTGGCCGTACTTCCACGGCTGGATTCACGGCCAGGAGGAGGTCTCCGCGGTGCCCGCCGTCGCGCTCGACCCGAGCCCGGGCGACGCCGTCTGGGACACTTGCGCCGCGCCGGGGTCGAAGACGACGCAGCTCGCCGACCGCCTCGACGACGAGGGGCTGCTCGTCGCGAACGACGACAACCTCGGGCGCCTCTCCGCGCTCCGCTCGAACGCCGAGCGCCTCGGCGCGACCTGCGTCGCCGTGACGAACGAGGACGCCCGGCGCTTCACCACCGAGGGCTTCGGCATCGAGGCGTTCGACGCCGTCCTCGCCGACGTCCCCTGTACCTGCGAGGGCACCATCCGGAAGAACGCGGACGCCCTCGACGACGTCGGCCGCGAGGCCAGCCTGAACATCGCCGCCCTGCAGGAGGACATCCTCCGGCGCGCCATCGAGTTGACGCGCGACGGCGGCACCGTCGTCTACTCGACGTGCACGTTCGCCCCCGAGGAGAACGAAGCCGTCGTCGACGCCGTCCTCGAAGACGAACCCGTCGATATCGTCGAGTTCGACGTCGGCCTCGACTCCTCGCCCGGCCTCACCGAGTGGGACGGCGAGACCTACGACGAGTCGCTGTCGGTGGCCAAGCGCTTCTACCCCCACCAGAACGATACTGGCGGATTTTTCTGCGCGAAACTGGAGGTGGCGCGATGAGCGAGAACGTCAGCCACCGCTTCGAGCGCCTGCCTGCGACCGAGGCGGAGAAGGACGTCGAGGGCCGGCCCACCCGCGAGGCCGTCCTCGACTACTGGGAGGACCGCTTCGGCGTCCCGCGGGACGTCTTCGACGACTACACGTTCTGGGAGAAGGGCGCGGGCAAAGTTTGGGTGTCCGCGAGCGACGTGCCGGACGGCCTCGAAGTCGAGTCGCTCGGCATCACGTTCCTCCGGACGCGCCAGGAGCACTGGAAGCCGACGACGAACGCCGCCCAGCGCTTCGGCCGCCACGCTACCGACTGCGTCGTCACCCTCTCGCGCGAGGAAGCCGAGCGCTTCGTCGCCGGCGAGGACCAGGAACTCGAGTGGGACGGCGACTGGGGCTACCTCATCGCCGCCCACGAGGTCGAGGGCGAACGTGAACCACTCGGCGTCGGCCTCTACCTCCACGGCGAACTCCGCTCGATGATTCCGAAGGGCCGCCAGCGCGACCTTTAATTCTTCTCGCGGAGGACGCCGCCGCCGAGCCCCTCCCACTCGACGCGATAGCCGAGCCGGGCGAGCACCGCGCTCGTCTCCGAGAGGCCGCGTTCGTCGAGCGCGTCCTCGGCCTCACCGAGCGCCATCCCCGTTTCGAGGTCGTCGGCGAGCGCGTCCAGCACGGCGGGCCGGACGAGCGTGCGCCCGACGCGCTCGTGCTCGGGGAACGCCCGGTCTTCGAGGGCGTCGACGGCCACGCCGTGCGCCTCGGCGAGGGCGCCGAGCGTCACCGCGTCCGCGTCAGGGGCGAGTTCATCGGGGAGGTCGTCGCTCGCGTCGGCGAGCAACTCGGTCTCGAACTCGCGGAGGACGTCCACGACGTCCTTCACGCGCACCGACCCCGAGTAGGGGATGGCGCGGTGGTCGCGGGCCGCGACGTCCTCGCTCACGCCCAAGGACTCGTCGATGGCGACGAGCAGTTCGACGTCCGTCGCCTCCAACTGGGCGAGTTTCTTCTCGACGTACTCGGGCGTCCAGAAACCCATAATTTCGAAATACACGCGGAAGTCGGCGTAGCGGTAGTCGAAGGCGAAGTCCGGCACCATCAGGTAGTCGCCGGCGTCGAGCAGGTCGGGTTCGCGCACGAGGTCCCAGTCGAGGTCGAGCGACGCGAAGCGGGTGGCGAACTCGCGCTCGACGTCGCTGTCGTAGGACACCTCCGCGACCGGGTCGGCGTCCGGGACGCGCAGCGGGTCCGAATCGGAGAGCACCATCGTCCGCTCGGTGCCCCGGTCGTCGATGGTCGCCTCGAGCCGCCAGTCGGCGCGCCCGACGACGGAGCGGAGGACGCGCGCGAAGCGCGTGCCATACCTCCTAGTTCGCTTGAAGAGCGCGTCCGGTCCCGTCAGGACGACTTCGCGGCCCGCGCCGTCCTCGACTTCGTGGACTTCGTAGAGGAGGCCGAGGCGCTTGATGGCGAGGACGAGTGAGCGCGGGTCGTCGGTGCGGACGCGGACCTCGGTGGCGTCGAAGAGCGCGGTCTGCGCGAGCGAGAGGTTGTACTGCGCGAGGAGGTCCGCAGGCGCCCACCGCGGGTCGAACTCCGTGAGCACCGCCCGGGAGTCCCGGTCGGCGTGGAGGCTCGTCGCCACGTCCTCGGGCGTCGCGTCGAGGCGGTCGCCCGCCGCCGCGAGCGCCGCCTCGCGTTCGTCGTCGGTGACGACGCCGACGTCCTCGGCGGCCGCGAAGGCGACGCGGCGCGCGGTCGCGGGGTCGACGGCCGCCCGAACCTCGAAGTCGGCGTCGCGCTCCGCGAGTTTCGCGAACCCCCGCACGAGCTTGAAGTCGGGCGCGTCGCGTTCGAGGTCGGTGAGCGCCGCCTCGACCTGTCGGCGTTCGTCGCCGACGCCGTCGCGGTAGGCCGCGAGGACCCGGCGTGCGACGTCGCGGTCGGCGTCGCCGCTCGCGAACTGGGGGCGGTAGCCGCCGCCCGCGCGCGACACCCGCAGGAGGTCCTTCGTGAGCACGAATCCGGGTTGGCGACCGGCGGATAAAAGGTGCGGGGAAGCGCATGGCCACCATGGACCGCCGGACGCTCCTCCGCAGGACGGGGGCGCTCTCGCTCGCCGCGCTCGCTGGGTGTACCGGGTCGGGGGGCGGCCAGTCGCCGCTCCTCGTCGCGAGCGAGGACTTCCGCTTCGCCGACGACGGGTCGCTCGTCGTCTCCGCCACCGTCTCGAACGTCAGCAACGCCCGCCACGGCGCGACGCTCGTCTTCGCGCCCGAGATCAACGGCGAGACGCGCGAACGCCGCGTCGAGGTCGAACTCGCCACCCACGAGACGCGCGTCGTCGAGACGACCTACGCGGACGTCAGCGAGAGCGACGTGCGCAGCGTCCAGATGCACGCCTACCTCGAAGACGTCCGGTAGAGCGGTCAGCGCCACCGATGACGTCGCCTAGCGCCGACGGTTTGCGACGCGTTCTTCCGCCGTGTCAGCGCTCACGAGTTCGTAGAGCGTCGCGCGCGAGCCGTCGTCCTTCGGTCGGAGGACGCGCCCGAGGCGTTGAGTGAACTCCCGCTCGCTCCCCGAGCCCGCGAAGACGACGGCGACGTTCGCGTCCGGGACGTCCACGCCCTCGTCGAGGACGTTCGCCGTCACCACCCGCGAATAGGTGCCGTCGCGGAACTTTCGCAGGATTTCGCGGCGCTCCGCCGCGCCCGTCTCGTGCGTGATGGGCGGCATCAGGAAGCGCTCGGAGAGTCGGTAGACGAGGTCCGTCGAGGCGGTGAAGACGATGACGCGGTCCTCGCGATGCGTGTCGAGCAGGCGCTCGAGTTCTGCGACCTTCGCGTCCGACTCCTGGACGATGGTGCGCGCGCGCTGCTTGGCGAGGAGCGCCTCCCGCGCCCGCGGGTCGTTCCCGGAGCGCTTCACGAGCTCCTGGTAGTCGCTCCCCGAGGTGAACGTGATGTTCGCCTGCCGGAGGTAGTCCGTGAAGGTGCTCTGGGCCTCCTCGTAGCGCTCGCGTTCCGCGGGCGTCAGGGGGACTTCGAGCCTGCGGACGTCGTAGGCGGCGAGGTGCTCGCCCGCCAGGTCGTCCACGTCGAGGCGATAGACGACGTCGCCGACGAGGTCCTCCAGAACCTCGTGGGCGCCGTCCGGGCGCTCGAACGTCGCGGTGAGGCCGAGGCGCGCGGGCGCGGCGAGGAGGCGCGCGATGTCCCGGTAGCCCTCGCCGCCGAGGTGGTGCACCTCGTCGAAGACGACGAGGCCGAAGTGGGCCCCGAGTTCGTCCGCGCGCAGATAGGCGGAGTCGTAGGTGGCGACCGTCACGTCGCCGAGTTCCTGTTCGCCGCCGCCGAGTTGCCCGACGTCGCAGTCGAACTCGCGCTCGAGCTCCTCGCGCCACTGGTTCAGGAGGTCGATGGTGGGGACGACGACGAGCGCCGTCTCACCGACCGCTTCGATGGCCTTCAGCGCGAGGACGGTCTTGCCCGCCCCAGTGGGGAGTTCGACGACGCCGCGCTCGTCGTTCGCCGCCCACGCGTCGAGCGCCTCGCGCTGGTAGTCCCGCAGGTCGTAGGTGGAGGCGACGTCGAGGCGCTCCCACTCGGGCACGGCGTCCTCGACGGTGGTGCCGAGCGTCCGCAGGTGTGCGCGCAGCGGGCCGTACCGGTAGCCGGGGACGCGGCCCGACTCCGTCCGGTCGTCCCGCTCGACGTACGGGAGGCGCCCGTAGACGTCGGCGTCGCCGCCGACCCGCACCGTGCCGTCCTCGTAGTCGAGCGTGACGGTCATGGCTCGACGTAGGTCGCGGGGGGATAAATCGTCGTTCCTCTCGGGCGACGGCCACCCGGCCGACTTCGACACGTCGGGGACACAGACGCCACCGCAGCCGGGCGCGGCACGCGTGTCGACGCGGCGGGGTTTCTGAAACGCTTATACGGCGAAGGCCGCTTCCCTCACCCATGACTGACGACGCCGACGGAGTCGAAGTCGAAATCGAGGACGAGGACGGCGCGGCGGACGACCCCGCCGAGGACGTCGAAGCCGAGGGGCCGACGCTCGTCGAGCGCGTCGCCGAGTACGACGAGGACCTCGCCGAGGAGGTCGCGGACGTCGTGAGCGACCGGAACGAACTCGCGGAGGACGTCGAGGACCTCGAAGCGGAGGTCGAGGACCTCACCGAGCGCCTCCAGCGCGTGCAGGCGGACTTCCAGAACTACAAGAAGCGCGCGAAACGCAAGCAGGAAGAGACCGAGGAGCGCGCCACCGAGGACCTCGTCACACGCCTGCTCGACGTCCGCGACAACATGACGCGCGCGCTCTCCGAGGAGGCCGGCGACACCGAGTCGCTGCGCGAGGGTGTCGAGATGACGAAGCGCGAACTCGACCGTGTCTTCGAGGACGAGGGGGTCGAGGAGATCGCACCCGAGCCCGGCACGGAGACAGACCCGCACCGCCACGAGGTGATGCTGCAGGTCGAGAGCGACGAACCCGAGGGCACCGTCGCGGAGGTCTACCGCCCGGGCTACGAGATGGGCGGGAAGGTCCTGCGCGCCGCGCAGGTGACGGTGAGCGACGGGTCCGGCCACGACGGTGAGGGTGGCGAAGACGAGTAACGCGTCTCGCGGCGGCGCCACCCGGCGCTGCTCGGCGTTGCGCCGGCCGCCTGCTTACCGGTTCAACATAAATCCAGCGCTCTTTCGCTCTCTGACGGCCCGAAACGCCCGAATTCGTGGCTGTCGGCGCCCTCGAGCGGCGTCCGCACTAGCAAGCTTTAAACCGAAACAGCGGTTCATTCTCTCCCAAGATGGCTAGTCAGAAGATTCTCGGTATCGACCTCGGTACCACGAACAGCGCGTTCGCGGTCATGGAGGGTGGCGAGCCCGAGATCATCCCGAACAGCGAGGGCGACCGGACGACGCCCTCCGTGGTCGCGTGGGACGACGGCGAACTCCTCGTCGGCAAACCCGCGAAGAACCAGGCCGTCCAGAACCCCGAGCAGACCATTCAGTCCATCAAGCGCCACATGGGCGAGGAGGACTACACGGTCGAGCTCGGCGACGACGAGTACACCCCCGAGGAAATTTCGGCGCGCATCCTCCAGAAGATCAAGCGCGACGCCGAGGACTACCTCGGCGACGACGTCGAGAAGGCCGTCATCACGGTCCCCGCCTACTTCAACGACAAGCAGCGCCAGGCGACGAAGAACGCCGGCCAGATCGCGGGCTTCGACGTCGAGCGCATCGTCAACGAGCCGACCGCCGCGTCGATGGCGTACGGCCTCGACGAGGAAGGCGAGGAGACCGTCCTCGTCTACGACCTCGGTGGCGGGACGTTCGACGTCTCCGTCCTCGAAATCGCCGACGGCGCCTACGACGTCATCGCGACGAACGGCGACAACGACCTCGGCGGTGACGACTGGGACGAAGCCCTCATCGACCACCTTGCCGAGGAGTTCGAGGACGAACACGGCATCGACCTCCGCGAGGACCGCCAGGCCCTCCAGCGCCTGAAGGACGCCGCCGAGGAGGCGAAGATCGAGCTCTCCTCGCGCAAGGAGACGACCGTCAACCTCCCGTTCATCACGGCGACCGACGACGGCCCCGTCCACCTCGAACAGGACATCACGCGCGCGACGTTCGAGAAGGTCACCGCCGACCTCATCGAGCGGACCGTCGGCCCGACGGAGCAGGCCCTCGAGGACGCCGGTCTCGACGCCGCCGACATCGACGACGTCGTCCTCGTCGGTGGGTCGACCCGGATGCCCCAGGTCCAGGAGAAGGTCGAGGAGCTCATCGGCCAGGAGCCCCGGAAGTCCGTCAACCCTGACGAGGCCGTCGCGCTCGGCGCGGCCGTCCAGGGCGGCGTGCTCTCCGGCGACGTCGAGGACGTCGTCCTCCTCGACGTGACGCCCCTGAGTCTGGGAATCGAGGTGAAGGGCGGGCTCTTCGAGCGCCTCGTCGAGAAGAACACGACCATCCCGACGGAGGCCTCGAAGGTGTTCACGACGGCCGTGGACAACCAGCAGTCCGTCCAGATTCGCGTCTTCCAGGGCGAACGCGAAATCGCCGAGGAGAACGAGCTGCTCGGCGCGTTCCAGCTCACGGGCATCCCGCCCGCGCCCGCCGGCACCCCGCAGATCGAGGTGTCGTTCAACATCGACGCGGACGGCATCGTCAACGTCGAGGCCGAGGACCAGGGCTCGGGGAACTCCGAGGACATCACCATCGAGGGCGGTGCCGGCCTCTCCGAGGAGGAGATCGAGCAGATGCAGGAGGAAGCCGAGAAGCACGCCGAGGAGGACGAGCAGCGCCGCGAGCGCATCGAGGCCCGGAACGAGGCTGAGACCGCGATTCAGCGCGCCGAGACGCTCCTCGAGGAGAACGAGGAGATGGTCGACGACGACATCCGCTCGACCATCGACGCCGACATCGAGGAGATCGAGGCCCTCCTCGAAGAGGAGGACGAGGTCGACATCGAGGAGCTGCAGGACGCCACGGAGCAGCTCTCCGAGGACCTCCAGGAGATCGGCAAGCAGGCCTACCAGCAGCAGGCCCAGGCTGGCGCGGGCGGCGCCGGTGCCGGCGCTGGCATGGGCGGTATGGGTGGCATGGGCGACATGGACGCCGAGGACGTCGATGCCGAGGACTTCGTCGACGCCGACTTCGAGGACGTCGACGACGAAGACGACGAGGAGTAACGCGAACGCCTAACCGCTTCCACCCACTACCGTCTGTCAACGAAGCCGATGAGCGAGAACTTCTACGACGCGCTCGGGGTCGACCGCGACGCCGACGAGAGCGAGATCAAGAAGGCGTACCGCAAGAAGGTCAAGCAGTACCACCCGGACGTGAGCGATGAGCCCGACGCCGAGGAGAAGTTCAAGACGATCCAGAAGGCGAAGGACGTCCTCACGGACGAGGAGAAGCGCGAGGCCTACGACCGCCTCGGCCACGAGCGCTACACGGAAGCCGAGAAGCATGGCGCCGACCCCGGCAGCGGTGGCGCCGGTGGCATGGGCGGCGCTGGTGGCATGGGCGGCGCTGGTGGTATGGGTGGTGCCGGCGGGATGGGCGACATCTTCGACCAGTTCTTCGGCGGCGGCGGCCGCCAGGACCCGAACCGCCCGCGACAGGGACAGGACCTCCGCACGCGCGTCGACATCGACCTGCAGGAGGCCTACGACGGCGTCACGAAGCAGGTGACGGTGACGCGACCCGAGTCCTGTCCGGAGTGTGGCGGGAGCGGCCACCCCGCGGACGCCGACGTCCGCACCTGCCCGGAGTGTGACGGGCAAGGCCAGACGACGCGCGTCCAGCAGACGCCCCTCGGTCGCGTCCAGCAGCGCCAGCAGTGTCGGCGCTGTGGCGGCGAGGGCCAGATTTACAGCGAGAACTGCGGCGAGTGCAGCGGCCAGGGCACGGTCCGGCGCGACGCGACGCTCACCGTCGAAATTCCGGCGGGCATCGCGGACGGCCAGACCCTCCGCATGGAGCGCGAGGGCGCGCCCGGCGAGAACGGCGGGCCGAAGGGCGACCTCCTCATTGAGGTGTCCGTCGCCGACCACCCTGAGTTCGAGCGCGACGGGACCGACCTCGAACACCGCCACGCCATCTCCTTCCCGCAGGCCGTCTTCGGCGCGACCGTGCAGGTGCCGACGCTCGACGGCGACGTCGAGTTCGAGGTGCCGAAGGGCACGCAGAGCGGCGAGCGCTTCCGACTGCGCGGGAAGGGTATGCCGCGCCTCCGCGGTCGCGGGCAGGGCGACCTCTACGTCACCGTGCAGGTGGTCACGCCCGAGTCGCTGAACGAGGAACAGCGCGAGGCTCTCGAGGCCTTCGCGGAGGCCGGCGGCGAGGAGGTCGACGTCGAGCAGGGCTTCTTCGAGAAGATAAAGAACTCGCTGTAGAGCCGCTCTCGCCGTTTTTCGCGTCCGACTTCGTCCGAGTAGCCGGTCGGCCGCGCGGCTTCACCCAAATCGTGTTGGGTGGTGACACACCCCTAAGTGTGTCGGGCTCGAACACGCCACGTATGGCCGACGACGCACCCTCGTTCGTCGACGCCGACCCGCACCTCGTCAGAGCGACGGCCGAGGAAACCGACGGTGCGTTCGTCCGCTTCGAGAGCACACTCCACCCCGCCCTCGACGCGGATGACCCGGGTGTCGACCTCGCCCACGAACGCTGGGGGTTGGACAACGACTTCGAGCACGTCCACCCGGAACAGGAGGAGCGCTGGGAGGTCGTCGCCGGCGAGCTGCGCGTCGCGTACGCCGACGAGACGCGGACGCTGCGCGCGGGCGAGTCGGTGACGCTGCCGTCGAGGGTGCCACACCGCCACTGGAACCCGAGCGCGGAGCCGGCGCGCGTCGTCTGGGAGCGCCGCCCGGCGTTCCGCGACGAGGAGTGGGCCGAGAGCGTCTACGCGCTGGCGCAGGCCGGGGAAACCGACGAGAACGGCGTGCCGGACGCGCTACAGATAGCGGTCTGGATGGACGCGTATCCGCACGCGACGGCGTACCCCGCCGTCGTCCCGGTCGGCGTCCAGCGGGTGCTCGCCGCGCTCGTCGCACCGCTCGGTCGGTTCGCCGGCTACGAAGCCACCCACGCACGACCCGACGGCACGGACGACTGACGCGCCGGCCTCGGCGCCGTCGGACGAGTCGGGCGCATCGCGTGCCGGCGCGACTCGGAACCCGAGCGTTTTAATCGGGTGCGCGACGCCCCCGCACACATGAGCGACTTCTCCGAGCGCGTGGAGGCCATCGACATCAGCGGCATCCGGAAAGTGTTCGAGGCGGCGGGCGAGGACGCCATCAACCTCGGACTCGGGCAGCCGGACTTCCCGACGCCCGAGCACGCGCGACAGGGCGCCATCGAGGCCATCGAGGCCGGCAAGACGGACGGCTACACGTCGAACAAGGGGACGGCGAGCCTCCGTGAGGCCATCGCGGAGAAACACGCCCGCGACAACGACCTGACGGTTCCCCCTGAGAACGTCATCGCGACGTCCGGCGGGAGCGAGGCGCTCCACATCGCCATCGAGGCGCACGTTGACGAGGGCGAGGAAGTGCTCTTCCCCGACCCCGGCTTCGTTTCCTACGACGCACTGACGAAGCTCGCGGGCGGCGATCCCGTCCCGCTCCCTCTCCGCGAAGACCTGACGCTCGACCCCGAAACGGTCGAGGAGCACATCACCGATGACACGGCGGCGTTCGTCGTGAACTCGCCGGCGAACCCGACTGGCGCAGTGTCCCCGCCCGAGGACATGCGCGAGTTCGCACGCATCGCCGAGGAGCACGACGTCCTCTGTATCAGCGACGAGGTCTACGAGCACATCGTCTTCGAGGGCGAACACCGCTCCCCGATGGAGTTCGACGACTCGGGGAACGTCGTCGTCGTGAACGCCTGCTCGAAGACCTACTCGATGACCGGGTGGCGCCTCGGCTGGGTCGCCGGCCCGGAGGACCGCGTCGAGCGGATGCTCCGCGTCCACCAGTACGCACAGGCCTGCGCGTCCGCACCCGCCCAATACGCCGCGGAGGCCGCGCTCACCGGCCCGCAGGACCCTGTCGAGGAGATGGTGTCGGCGTTCCAGGAGCGCCGCGACGTGCTGCTCGACGGCCTTGAGGACATGGGGCTGGAAGTCCCGAAACCGAAGGGCGCGTTCTACGCGATGCCAAAAGTCCCCGAGGGCTGGGTCGACGAGGTGCTGGAGCGCGACGTCGTCGTCGTCCCCGGCGACGCCTTCGGCGAGCGCGGTGAGGGCTACGCGCGCATCTCCTACGCGACGAGCATGGAGAACATTGAGGCGGCGCTCGACGCGATGCGCGAGGCGACAGCCGCGACGCGCTAGTCAGGTCAACCCGCTGACCGGAGGGCTTTAGCCGACGTCCGACTAACCTCCGGAGTATGTCCGAGGGGAGGCGGCGCGTCGTCGAGAAGGCGTACGCGTACGTGACGCGGCGCGACGGCGCGGAGCTGCTGGTGTTCGAGCCGCCGAGCGGCGAGGGCCCCGAAGTCCCGAAAGGTGGCATCGAGCCGGGTGAGGACCCCGCCGAGGCGGTCGTCCGCGAACTCCGCGAGGAGACCGGTCTCGCGGACGCCGAGGTCGTCGCCGCCGTCGCCACCGACGAGTGGCCGCATCCCTCGAAGCCCAAGACCTACCGCCGTCACTTCTTCCACGTCGCCGTCGCGGACGCGCCCGACGAGTGGGTTCACGAGGTGACGGGCGGCGGCGAGGACGACGGCCTCCGCTACACCTGCCACTGGATGGGGAGCGAGGACGCCGGCGACGCGCTCATCCGCGAGCAGGGCGCCTACCTCGACGCGCTCGACGCCCGCGAGGACGCCTAGAACGACGGCAGCACCTCCTCCTCGTAGAAGTCGAAGAACGCCTCCTGGTTCGGCCCGACGTTGTGGACGTAGACGTGGTCGTAGCCCGCGTCCACGAACGCCTGGAGGGCCTCGACGTGCGCCTGCGGGTCCGGGTCGGTGAGCGTGTGGCCCTCGCGGACGTCCGCGCGCGTCACGTCCTCGCAGGCGTGCTCGAAGTGCGCAGGCGTCGGGAGCTCCGAGCTCACGCCACCGGGGAGTTCGCCGGTCGGCCACCAGTCGTAGACCGTCTCGACCGCCTCGTCCTCCGTTTCGGCGTAGCAGACCGCGAGCTGGCCGTAGGTCGGGCCGTCGCCGCCGGCGTCGCGGTAGGTCTCGACGACGCGCTCGTTCGGGCCGACGCAGACGAGACCGTCCCCGAAGTCTGCGGCCTTCCTGGCGGTGCGGTCGCCGTACGCCGAGACGTACACCGGTGGGTTCTTCTCGGGGAGTGTGAAGAGCTGGGCGTTCTCCACGGTGAAGTGCTCGCCGTCGTGGCTCACCATCTCCCCGCTCCAGAGCTCCCGGATGACCGTGACGGCTTCTTCGAGCATTTCGAGGCGGACGTGGTGGGGTGGCCACTTCTCGCCGGTGACGTGCTCGTTCAGGCGCTCGCCGGTGCCGACGCCGAAGAAGAACCGGCCGTCGAACATCGACGCCGTCGTCGCCGTCGCCTGCGCGAGGTTCACCGGGTGCTGGCGGTTGATGGGCGCGGTGACGCCCGTTCCGACCGCCAGGTCGTCGGTGGTCTCGGAGATTGCGCCGAGGCTGCTCCAGACGTAGGGCGCCTCGCCCTGCTGTCGGACCCACGGGTGGAAGTGGTCGGAAATCGGCGCGAAGTCGAAGCCCCGGTCCTCGGCCTCGGCAGCGAGCGCCGCGAGGTCGCTCCCGCCGTGCTCCTCGCTGGACAGCGCGTAGCCGAACTCGGTCATACGTGGGACGTCGCGCGCCGGCGGGTCGTGATTTCGGGCCGCGAGCGCGCGGCGAGGGAACCCGGAGGGTTATGTCGAACCGGGAGGGACGACCGAACGACCGGGGGATGCACTCGTGACACGCTCGACGCAGGACGGCGCCGTGAAGGACCTCGTCCGACGGCACTGGAACGACCGCGCGGCGACGTTCGACGCGGCGGCCCACCACGGTATCCACTCCGCTGAGCAACGCGAGCGATGGCTCGACGTCCTGCGCGAGTGGGTCGGCGACGAACCGCGTCGCGTCCTCGACGTCGGCTGCGGGACGGGCGTCGTCTCACACCTCCTCGTGGCACTCGGGCACGACGTCGTCGGGGTCGACTTCGCGGCGGCGATGCTCGAGCGGGCACGCGAGAAAGCCGGGGACGCCGCGAACGCGCCCGCCTTCGTGCGCGGCGACGCCGAAACACTCCCTCTGCAGGAGGACGCCGTCGACTGCGTGGCGGCACGCCATCTCGTCTGGACGCTCCCGAACCCGAACGCGGCGCTCCAAGAGTGGCGACGCGTCACCCGCCCGGGCGGACAACTCCTCCTCGTGGAGGGCTACTGGGACCACGACGAGCCGTGGGCCGAGTACGAGGCGATGCACGAGGCCCTACCGCTCTACGACGGCCGCCCGCCCGACGAACTCGCCGACGTCCTCGCTCGCGCGGGCTTCGCCGACGTCACGCACGACTATCTGCGGGACGCGACGCTCTGGGGGCGCGAACCCCGACACGACTACTATGTGATGCGCGCCACCGTCCCGCGCTGAGTGCGCGGGTCGGGCAGGTCTGCCCCCTCATCCGCCGATGCCACACCGCTTAATCGTCGCGCCGTCCTCCACTCGGGCATGGAAGTCGCGATTCTCACTGTCGGCGACGAACTGCTCGCCGGCGACACGGAGAACACGAACGCCACGTGGCTCGCGCGCCAACTCTCCGCGCGCGGCGCGTCGGTACGTCGAGTGCTCGTCGTCCCGGACGACCGGGGGACTATCGCCGACTACGTCCGGGAGTGGCGCGACGCCTTCGACGCCGTCATCGTCACCGGCGGCCTCGGCGGGACGCACGACGACGTGACGATGGACGCCGTCGCGGACGCCACCGACCGGACCCTGCACGTCCCCGAGGAGTCCCGCGAGGCCGTCGAGCGCGCCGCGCAAGCCTACCGGGACGCGAACCCCGAGGAGGCCGAGCGCTTCGACCTCGACTTGGACGTCGAGGCATGGGCGGCCGTCCCCGAGGACGCGCGTGTCCTTCCGAACGATCCGGGCCTCTCGCCGGGCACGAAAGTCCCTGCGGAGGGCGACGCGGGTGCCGTCTACGTCTTTCCCGGCGTCCCCGACGAAGTCCACGCGATGTTCGACCTCGTCGCCGAGGACTTCGGCGGGGACGTCGTCTCCGAAATCACGTACACGAGCGCCCCGGAGGGCGCGCTCGGCCCCGTGCTCGACGCCGTCCGCGAGTCCCACGACGTCGCGGTCGGGAGCTACCCCTCCGGGGAGGGGCCAAACCGCCTGAAGGTCACCGGCGAGGACGAAGCCGAAGTCGAGGCGGCGCTCGCCGACCTCGAGGAGCGCGTCGCCGAGCTCACGGCCTGAGCACGCCGGACGACGGAAGCAGGGTACGGAGCCGACGACAGCCGCGCACAGTCGTGTCGGCGGGGATAGATTTACGGGATTCCACCAGAAAGTATATCACGGGGGATCTCACCGTGCCAGTACCCACGTACCCGAGCGACGAACCGGACCGCCGCGGTGGTGCCCCCGACATCGACGACCTCATCGGGCGCATCATCCGCGGGAACGACGACCACGACAGCGCACCGAGCCCGACGTGCGGTGCCTGACGCCCGCGCGTCAGGACTGACCGAAACCGTCGCGCTATTTCGCGGTACTGACGATTTTGATGACGTCACCCTCCTCGAGTTCGTAGTCCTCACCCACCTCGCGGCTCGTGCGGGCGTTCACCGCGTGCAGGTAGCCGTCGCCGATGTCGGAGTGGACGGCGTACGCGAGGTCGGGCGGCGTCGACCCGTCGGGCAGGAGGAAGGCGTCCGGGAGCATCGTCCCCGTGCCGTCCGTCCACTTCGAGGCGTCCTGTACCGGGTAGGCCGTGATGTGCTCGAGCAGGTCGTAGACCGCGTAGTCGAGCGAGCGCTGAATCCCGGTGCCGCCGTACTCGGCCATCGTCTCGCGCAACTCGGAGAGGAGGTCGGCCTGCTCCGCGGGCAGGTCGCCGACGACGTCGAAGGACTCGTCGCCCGGGTCGTAGTCGAGCGCGCCCGCGTCCGCGCCGCGGCGGAGCGCGAGTTCGCCCTGCGCGGTCGCCGGAATCACCGGCTTGTCGAGTGAGAGGAGGCGCTCGACGTTCTCCGCCGGCGCGACGTCAATCTTGTTCGCGACGACGACGATAGGCTTCGTCCGCGCGCGGAGGTCGCGCGCGAGTCGCTCGCGGTCCTCGTCCGTCCACTGGATGGGGTCCTCGGGGTAGTCGATTTCGCGGAGCGTCGCCATCACCTCGTACTCCGTCGCGCCGAAGCCCGTCAGGAGGTCCGTGAGCGCCTCCTCCATGTCGAAGCCGGGACTGCGCGACTGGCGCTCGACGGACTCCCAGTTCCGGTTCACGATGCCCGCCAGCCAGAGGTCCATCTCCTCCTCCACGAAGTCGATGTCGTCTAAGGGGTCGTGCGTCCCCACCTCGACCGGTTCGCCCTCGGGGCCCGTGCCACCGGAGGCGTCCACGACGTTCAGGATGGCGTCCGCGTTCGTCAACTCGTCGAGGAACTGGTTGCCGAGGCCGCGTCCCTCGTGTGCGCCCGGGACGAGGCCGGCGACGTCGAGCAACTCGACGGGGACGTAGCGCTTCCCGTCGTGACAGTTCTCGCTGTCACAGGACTCCTCGCGGTCCGTACACGGGCACGTCGTGCGGACGTGCGTGACGCCACGGTTCGCGTCGATGGTCGTGAACGGGTAGTTCGCCATCTGGACCTCCGCCATCGTCGCCGCCGTGTAGAAGGTGGACTTGCCGGCGTTCGGCTTGCCCGCGAGCGCCAGAGAGAGCATGGGACGACGTAGCAGAGCGGCGGAAAAGGCCGTTTCGCTTCAGGTCTCGATAATTTCGATGAGGTTGCCGTCCGGGTCGCGCACGAAGAGGATGGTCGACCCGCTCGCCGTCGTCTGCGGCCCGTCCGAGAGCGTCTCGACGTCGTCGGGAAGCGACTCGTAGAACGCCTCGACGTCGTCGACGGCGAGTCCGAGGTGCGTCGCGCCCACGTCGTTCACCGCGCCGCCGCGAGCGTCCGCGCCCTCGGGGTCGTAGGAGACGAGTTCGACGCGCGCGCCGTCCGCGTCCAGATGCGCGAACGCCGCGCTCGCGCCCTCGACGCCGACGCCCGTCGCGAACCCCTCGCCCGACACCTCGAACTCGCTCAGGACCTCGAGGCCGAGGACGTCCCGGTAGAACGCGACGGCCGCGTCGAGGTCCGAGACGGTGATGCCGAAGTGGTGCGCGCTGAGAGCCGTGTCGCTGTCGCTCATACGCGGACGTGTGACGTTCGCGGGCAAATAGCTGACTCACTCGGCGCGGGTCCGTCGCTCGCCGTTCGTGTGTTTGCACACCCGTCGTGTGGTCTACTCGGGGTCGCGCGTCGGGTCCCGGTCGAGCGTCATCTCGCCGCGCGCCCGGATCCCACCGTCGACGTCCGCGTCCGGGTGGATGACGACGTTCTCGCCCGAAACGTCACCGAGGACGAGTGCGTCCTCCCGGATGTAGACGTCGCCGCCGCGCGTCGTCACGTCGCCGTGGACCTTCGTCCCCTGCCCGACGACGACGTCGCCCTGCGCGCGCAGGCTCCCAAAGAGGTTCGAGTCGCTCCCGACGTCGATGTCCGTCGCGCGGACGTTCCCGTGGAGGCGACAGTCGTCGCCGATTTCCGCGGGCGTCGACACCCGCCACGCGTCGTCGCTGACGCGCGCGCCGCGCGGAATCGTTATCGGGTCGGCCTCCGCCTCCGCCGAGAGTTCGTCGATGAGCTCCTGGGCTTCGGCTTCCTCGCCGAGCCGGAGGAGCTGGGCGAGGTAGGCCATGAAGAAGACCACCGTCGGCATCGGGTTCCGGATGACGATCCAGCCGTTCGCCTCGAACCCCTCCTCGATCTCGACGTCGTCGCCGATGTCGAGGTCGCCGCCGACGACGAGGCGCCCCGAGACGTGGACGCGCTCGCCGAGGTAGGCGTCGCCGCCCGCGAGGACGTTCCCCTCGACGTCGCACCACATGTCGAGACGGACGTCGCCCTCCGCCTCGATGTCGCCGCCGAAGCGGGCGCGCTCGCCCGCGACGACGTTCTGACCGCGGACCCCTAGCTCGACCGTACTCTGGCCGCCGACGAGGACGTCGCCGTCGTTCACCACGTCGTGTTCTTGGACGGTCGTTCCGTCGGGAATTCGCAACCTGTCGAGGGGGTCCGAACCGAGCACGGCCGTACGGAACCACCCCACCGACATAAAGGACTCGTCGGTTGGGTATCCGACAGGAGCGCTACGTCGACGCCCGGTACTCAGCTCGCGTTATCGTGTAGCGGACTTCGTCGTGGACGCTGCCGTCGAGGTCAACGAGGCTGTTGCGCAGGCGGCCCTCGCGGCGGCCGCCGTGGCGCTCGACGTACTTCGTGATGGCGCGCTCCGACTGCTCGTTCTCGGGACGGTGGCTCACCTCGACGCACGCCAACTCGAGCGTTTCGAAGGCGAGTTCGAGCAGGGCGTCCGCTCGCTCGCCCGAGTAGCCCCGTCCCCAGTAGCGCTCGCGGAGCCAGCAGCCGAGCGTGCCGAGGTCGCGCTCCCAGTCGACGTGGAGACCCGTGGCACCCGCGAGGTCGCTCGTGGTTTCACCGCTCGCGTGTTCGGCGTCCGCCCGTCGGTCGGCCGCCTGCTCGCCGTCCGCGTAGATGGCGTACTCCGCGCCCTCGCCGGCCTCCCAGCGCTCGCGACAGCGCTCGAGGAACTCCTTCGTCACCTTCGGCGTGTCGTGGGGGCTCCACGTCATGTACTCGGTTATCGTCTCGATGCCGGGGTCGTGCGCGCAGACCTCGTAGTAGTCGAGGACGTCGACGGCGGTGTCGAGGCGCCGCAGTTCGAGTCTGTCCGTCTCGATGGTGTCGGGGAACATCTCTATCTAGTGTTCGTGTCGCAATCAGTCGTCGACGATGCGTCGAGAGAAGCAGAGTGAGCACGGCCGGACCGTCACGTGGGTGACGCCCGCGTCACGCACCGAACGCACTGTCCGCTTCCAGGACACGACAGACATGGGTGGAAGCGGACATCGTACGCCATACCACGGCGAGCGGTCCCTTCAAGCTACCGCCGTCCGCAGGCGTCCGACGCGCCGTTTTTACGCGCCGACCACGTACCGGTGGGTATGACTACGCTCTCCTTCAGCGAGGACGGCGTCGACGTCGTCTACGAGGGCACGGAGTTCCGCCTCGAACGAGACCTCGTCGAGCAGGCCACGCAGAAAGACTACTTCGACGTCACCGACCACGAAGTCCTCCGGATGGTCGAGGACGACCCCCAGCTCAGCGGCGAAGCGCGCCAGATCAGCGACATCGTCGGCCGCTAACCTTCTTCTCGCTCGCGGGTGAACACCCGCACATGGACGACTGGCTCAAAGCGGTGCTCGCAGTGCTGGCGCTCCTCGTCACCATACCGCTGCTCGCGATGGCGTTCTTCGTGCCGATGCTGTACGGCGGCATGGGCGGGATGTACGGCGACATGGGGATGTACGGGCCGGGCTACAGGGCGCTCGGCATCGCCCTCGCGCTCCTCGTCCCACTCGCCTTCCTCCTCGGGTTGCTCTACGTCGCCTCCCGGCTCCTCGGCTCGTTCGAGGACGGCCGCGACTCGGCGGCGCTGCGCGAACTCGAGGCCGCGTACGCCCGCGGCGACCTCACCACCGAGGAGTACGAGGAACGCCGCGAGCGCCTCGAGTAGCTACCTGTTCTCCGTCATCCACGTCGTCGCGTAGTCGACGAGCGCACGCTGGTCGGCCAGTTTCGCGTCCGCGAGCCCCACGGTCCCTTCACGGAGGCCCACGTCGGCCTCGAACGCCGCGCCGAGCGTTGGGAAGTCGTCCGTCTCACGCTCGACGTCCTCAAACGTCACCCATTGGCGCTCGCCGTCGCGTCGCACCGGGCCTTCCTCCGTCACCGTCTCCGTATCGTACTCCGCGCGGTCCTCCGCGAGATGGAGCGACGTGTTCGCCTCGTGGCCGACGCCGAGCAGGAGGACGCGCCCGTCGCGCTCGTAGACGGCCGCGAGCGGCGACTCCTCCCCGAGACCGTAGTCGAGGCCGTGGTTGTCGACGACGGCGTCGCGCTCCGCGCCCCACGCCGCGAACGAGTTCGAGGGGTGGGCGCTCCGCCGGACGTCCGGGTGAGTGCGGAAGCACTCCGGTATCGCGCCCATCCCGCGCGTCGGCGTCACGTCGGGGTCGTACGCCGGCATCGCCTCGCGCACCTCGGGGAGCCAGTCGTCCGGTATCGGCGGGTTCGACCACAGCTCGGAACTACAGAGCTGCGAGGAGTGTGTCGGCAGCACGAGCGTCCCCGAGTCGGTGACGGCGCGCTGGAGGGCGTCCACGACCGTCTGCGCGCCACCCGGCACCCAGCCGAGGCTGGACAGCGAGGAGTGGACGAGCAGCACGTCGCCGGCCTCGACGCCGAGTGCGCGCAAGTCGTCGACGAGTCGGTCCGCCGTCACGGGCGCCTCGGAGCGCTCGACCGCGTCCGCTTCGCTCATGGGTGACGGGGACTGCGAACGAGAATAAGTCTTCTCGAACGGAAAAATGGGAGAGAGACGCGACAAGCCGAGAACGAGATGGAGCGACGCGCTCCCCGGCCTCGCTTACGCGAAGGTCCGGGAGACGTCGGGCTCGTCGTCGTGGTCGAGCTTCGCCATCGCGTTGCGGAAGTCGTCCATCCGGACCTCCGTGCGGTCGTCGCGGATGGCATACATGCCGGCCTCGGTCGTGACGGCCTTCACGTCGGCGCCCGAGAGCTCCTCGCTCTCGCGGGCGAGGACGTCGAAGTCCACGTCGTCCGCGAGGTTCATGTCGCGCGTGTGAATCTCGAAGATCTTCGAGCGACCCACCTCGTCGGGCTTGGGCACCTCGATGAGGCGGTCGAAGCGGCCCGGCCGGAGGATGGCCCGGTCGAGCATGTCGAAGCGGTTGGTGGCGGCGATGATGCGGATGTCCCCGCGCTCGTCGAAGCCGTCCATCTCGGAGAGGAGCTGCATCATCGTCCGCTGGACCTCCGCGTCGCCGGACGTCTTCGAGTCCGTGCGCTTGGAGGCGATGGCGTCGATCTCGTCGATGAAGACGACGGCAGGCTCGTGGTCGCGCGCGACCTGGAAGAGGTCACGGACGAGCTTCGCGCCCTCGCCGATGAACTTGTGGACGAGTTCGCTGCCGGCCATCTTGATGAACGTCGCGTCAGTCTGCGCGGCGACAGCCTTCGCCATCATCGTCTTCCCCGTGCCCGGCGGGCCGTAGAGCAGCACCCCGCTCGGCGGGTTGATGCCGACGGTGTCGAAGAGTTCGGGGTTCTCCATCGGGAGTTCGACCGTTTCGCGGACCTCCCGGAGCTGGTCCTCGAGGCCGCCGATGTCCTCGTAGCCGACCGACGGCGACTCGTCGACCTGCATGACGCGGGCGCGGACGTCGGCCTCGTCGTCGAGACGCTTCACGATGGAGAGGCTGTTGTTGACGGCGACGCGCGCACCGGGTTCGAGGTCGTCGCGAAGTTCCTCGGTGACCTCGGTGAGCGCCTCCTGGTTGTTCCCGTGCTGCTTGATGATGGCCCCACGGTCGTTGAGTTCCTGAATCGTGGCGACGAACAGCGGGGACTGCTTGAGCTTCTTGTTCTCGTGGTTGAGCCGCTCGAGCTTCTGCTGGTACTTGTTGTTCTCGGCGTTCGCGTCGAGGAGCTTGTCGCGCATCTCCTCGTTCTGCTCCTCGAGGACGTCGAGGCGCTCCCGGAGGGCCTCGATTTTCTCCTGCTGAGGCGCCCCCTCCTCGTACGGGAGTTCGACGTCGTCGACGGTGTCAGTCATCGCTACTCGCTAGGGCGTTAGTTCATAAGAGGCTTCGGGTGAACCACGTCCTCACGGGAGCCCGACACGACTGATGCGTAGAAGTAATAGAAGAGAAGCACAAATATTATCTTAGAGTATCGCATCGACCCAGGTGATGAGCGCGATACAGGCCGCGGACGAGGAAACCCTCGAGCGGGTTCGGGACCTCCCGCCGAGCGCGAAACTTGTGGCGAAGGTGCTGGAGTACAACGACACGCTCACCCAGAGCGAACTCGCCGAGGAGACGCTCCTGCCGCCGCGAACCGTCCGGTACGCCCTGAACCGCCTCGAGGAAGAAGACGTCGTCGAGTCCCGATTCTCCTTCACCGACGCCCGCAAGCGCCTCTACACGCTCTCCCTCGACGCCTGACGCGCTCCACCGCCCCGCCGTCGGCCGGTCGGCGCTGCATACTTATGACCGACTGGCCAACCTATTGTCGAGCATGACGAAGGTCATCCACACGGGGGACACCCACCTCGGGTACCGTCAGTACCACTCCCCCGACCGCCGGCAGGACTTCTTCGACGCCTTCCGGCGGGTCGTCGAGGACGCCATCGCGGACGACGTCGACGCCGTCGTCCACGCCGGCGACCTCTACCACGACCGCACGCCCGGCCTCGAAGACCTCATGGGCACCATCGACGTCCTCCGCCCGCTCTCCGAGGCCGACATCCCCTTCCTCGCCGTCGTCGGCAACCACGAGGGCACCCGCCACGCCCAGTGGCTCGACCTCTTCGAGCGCCTCGGCCTCGCCGAACGCCTCGACGCCGACGGCCGGCGCGTCGGCGACACCGTCTTCTACGGGCTGGACCACGTCCCGAAGTCCAAGCGCGACCGACTCGACTACGAGTTCGCCGCGCGCGACGCCACCCACACCGCCCTCGTCTCCCACGGCCTCTTCCAGCCGTTCCCACACGGCGACTGGGACCTCGAGGAAGTCCTCGCGGAATCGAACGTCGCGTTCGACGCCGTCCTCCTCGGCGACGACCACACCGCCGACACCGTCCGCCTCGACGGCACGTGGGCGACCTACTGTGGCTCCACCGAGCGCGCGAGCGCGAGCGAGCGCGACCCCCGCGGCTACAACGTCGTCGAGTTCGACCCCGAGGAGAAGGCAAACGCCGACGCCGGCGAGGAGACGGGTACGGGCGTCCACATCCGCCGGCGCGGCATCGACACCCGTGACTTCGTCTTCATCGACCTCGAACTCGGCGAGTCCGAGGGCGCCGAGCGCGTCCGCCAGCGCATCCGCGAGGAGGACGTCGAGGACGCCGTCGTCGTCGTCACCATCGACGGCGAGGGCGGCGAGGTGACGCCAGCGGACGTCGAGCGCTTCGGCGACGAGCAGGGCGCGCTCGTCACGCGCGTCACCGACCGCCGCGAGGTCGACGTCGAGGCCGACTACGAGGTGTCGTTCGCCGACCCCGACGAGGCCGTCCGCGAGCGCGTGCGGGACCTCGGCCTAAGCGAGGCCGCGCGCGGCATCGACGACACCGTCCGGCAGGGCGACGTCGCGGACTCGAACGTCCGAGACACAGTGAAAGAGCGCGTGAGCGACCTCGTGGACGACGGCGACCTCGCCGCCTTCGAGGCCGCCGCGCAGGACGCCGGAAACGAGGGGGGTGTCGAGGTGGCGGGCGACGACGGCGAGCGAGCCGAGACCGGCGACAGTGACGCGCCCGCCGATGCTGTCTCCGAGCCGGCCGAGACCGACGACGCGACGACGACCACGATGGAGGACTACCTGTGAGAATCGACCGAATCCGACTGTCGAACTTCAAGTGCTACGCGGACGCGGACGTCTCGCTCGATGCCGGCGTCACGGTCATCCACGGCCTCAACGGGAGCGGGAAGTCCTCGCTCCTCGAGGCGTGTTTCTTCGCGCTCTACGGCGCGACGCCACTCGACCGGACGCTGGAGGAAATCGTCACCATCGGCGCCGAGGAGGCCGAAGTCGACCTCTGGTTCACGCACGCCGGCGCGTCCTTCCACCTCCACCGGCGCGTCCGCAACACCGGCGACCGGGCGACGACCGCGGACTGCACACTCGAAACGCCCGACGACGTCGTCGAGGGTGCGCGCGACGTCCGGGACTACGTCGTCGACCTCCTGCGGATGGACGCGGACGCCTTCGTCAACTGCGCGTACGTCCGGCAGGGGGAGGTGAACAAACTCATCAACGCGACGCCCCAGGAGCGCCAGGACATGATCGACGACCTGCTCCAACTCGGCAAGCTGGAGGAGTACCGCCAGCGCGCCCGGAAGGCCCGCCGGGGCGTCACGGCCGTCCACGACGCCCAGCAGGAGCGCCTCGACACCGTCGCCGAGCAGGTTGCCGAGTACGAGGAGCGCGACCTGCACGCCGAGTTGAACGCCCTCCAGACGGAGCTCGCGGACGTCGAGTCCGACATCGAGAACTTCGAGGAGAACCGCGAGCAGGCCCAGCAGACGAAGGAGGACGCCGAGCGCGTCATCGAGCAGTACGCGGACAAGCGCGGGGAACTCGACGACCTCAAGGAGACCATCACTGACCTGAAGGAAGCCATCGCGGAGACCGAGCGCGAACGCGAAGCCCTCGCGGAGACGGTCACCAAGGCCCGCGAGCGCGTCGACGAACTCGACGAGCGCGTCGCCGAGTTGCTCGTCGAGACGGACATCGACGCCGACCCCGACGCGGTGGACGTCGAGGCGGTGCGCGAGCGCCGCAGCGCGGTCGCCGAGGAGCGCGACGACGTGCAGGACGAACACGGCGACTGCCGGACGACCATCCAGTCGCACGCGAGCGATGCCGAGTCGAAGCGCGAGCAGGCCACCACGTACGAGGAGCGCGCCGAGGAAGCGCGCGAGCGCGCCGACGAACTCGACGCGGAGGCCCGCGAGGCCGCCGAGAAGGTCGCCGAAGCCGACGAGCGCATCGAGGGCGTCGAGGCGAAACTCGACGCGAAGCGCGAGGCGTTCGCGGACGCGCCCGTGGCCGTCGGGGAGGCCGAGGCGCACCGCGAGTCGCTCCGCGAGACGCTCGCGGACGTCCGCGAGCGCGAGTCCGAGATTCGCGCCGACCTCCAGACCGCGCGCGCCAGCGTCGAGGAGGCGGAGGAACTCCGCGAGGCCGGGAAATGTCCGGAGTGTGGCCAGCCGGTCGAGGACTCTCCGCACGTGGACGCGCTCGAGGAGCGCCGCGCGGAGGTCGAGGCGCTCGAAGCCGACCTGGAGGCCGTCCGCGAGGAGAAAGCCGACGTCGAGGAGCGCCTCGAGCGCGCCACGGCGCTCGTGGACGCCGAGAGCGACGTCGAGCGCCTCGAGTCGCGCAAGCAGGACCTCGCGGAACTCCGCGAGGGGCACGCCGAGGCCGCCGAGTCGAAGCGTGCGGAGGCAGAGGCGAAACGCGAGGAGGCCAGCGAGTACGAGGAGCAGGCCGCAGAAGCGCTCGACGCCGCTGAGGAGGCCGCCGAGCGGGCGGACGAGGCCCGCGAGCGTCTCGGCGAACTGAACGCCCGCATCTCGACGCTGAAGGGGCGCATCGAGACGCTGGACGCGCTCGCGGACGCGCTCGCCGACCGCGAGAGCGCCGCGAACGACCTCGAGCACGCCCGCGAGCGCCGCGCCGACCTCGAGAGCACGAACGACGAGCGCCGCGAGCGTCTCGCGGAGGTCCGCGAGCGCAAGCGTGAACTCGAGTCGGAGTTCGACGAGGGGCGACTGGAGAGCGCGCGCGAGGAGAAGTCACGCGCCGAGGACTACCTCGAGAAGGTCACGGCGAAACTCGAGGAACTCGACGAGAAACGCTCGGAGCTCCGAGGGAAAATCGGCGCCGTCGAGAACGATATCGAGACGCTCGAGGAGTTACGCGAGCGCCGCGACGCCGTCCAGGAGCGCGTGGACGCGCTCGAAGACCTGGTCGCGGAGGCCGAGGAGTTGGAGGCGATGTACGGCGACCTCCGCGGGGAGTTGCGCCAGCGGAACGTCGAGAAGCTCGAGCGCCTGCTGAACGAGACGTTCGACCTCGTCTACGGCAACGACTCCTACGCGCGCCTCGAGCTCGACGGCCAGTACGAGCTCACGGTCTACCAGAAGGACGGTGAGACGCTCGACCCCGACCAGCTCTCGGGCGGCGAGCGCGCGCTGTTCAACCTCTCGCTGCGCTGTGCGGTCTACCGACTGCTCGCGGAGGGCATCGAGGGCTCCGCGCCGCTCCCGCCGCTCATCCTCGACGAACCCACCGTGTTCCTCGACTCCGGACACGTCTCGCGGCTCGTGGACCTCGTGGAGTCGATGCGCGACCTCGGCGTCGAGCAGATTCTCGTCGTGAGCCACGACGACGAACTCGTCGGTGCGGCCGACGACCTGCTGCACGTCGAGAAGGACGCGACGTCGAACCGCTCGCACGTCTCGGCGGGCGTCGAGGCGGAGGCGGCGGCGACGCTGGACTAGTCACACAACGCCGCGACGCCCTGTTTTCCCTCCTCGGTGAGTTCGTAGCCGCGCTCGCCGTAGACCTCCGTCTCGGCGACGAGGCCGGCGGCGCGGAATTCCGTGAAGAGGCCGTGGACGTCGCTCTCGCAGAGATCGTACTCGGCGAGGACGGTCCGGACCGGAAGGGCGCCGCGTTCGTGGAGTTCACAGAGGAGGCCGAGCGCGCGCTCGGAGCGCGCGACGGTGAGGACGCGCCGGGTGTGTTCGGGGACGGCCCGTGCGGCGGCTTCGAGGGGGTCGACGCCACCCGCCCGCTCCAGCTCGTCGTTCGGCAGGTGTGTCTCCGCGCCCGTCTCGGGGTCGCGGACGAGGCTGCTCTCGCTCGACTCCTTCACGAGGAGGTACGTCCGGCCGTCGGCGTCGCGAACGGTCCGCATCGCTCGATACGTGGGGCGTCGGGAGGATAGGGCTGTCGTCTATTCGTCCGACTCGTCGTTGGCCTCCGCGTCGGCGCGCGCGTCCTCCTCGGCGAACTCGCGCTGGACGCGCCAGTAGGTGTAGAACCCGTAGGCGAGGCCGGCGAAGCCGACGGCGGCAAGCCCACCACCGAGGAGGAGTTGCCCGCGGAAGTAGAGGAAGAGGAGGCCGAGTGACGCCGCGAGGACGGCGAGGTTGAAGACGACGACGAGGTACCAGAACTTGCGCTGGACGTCGCTGTCTATCTCGACGGAGTCGTCGTCCTCGTCGTCGTCGTCGGGGACGGCGCTCCCGGGCTTCAGCGGGTTGTACACGAGCGAAAGAACGAGGGGGGAGCGTAAAGAGCGTTGCTAGTCAGCGCTGGTCGCCGAGGGGGACCGCGTGCGTCGCCTTCAGCCACGCAAGGGGGTTCTCCGAGTCGTAGAGTACGACCCCGTCGTTCGTCTCGTACGTCTCGATACCTTCTCGGGGGTCGTCGCCTTCGGGGAGCTGGGGAACGTGGTTCCCGCGCTCGTCGTCGTGCGTGGCGTTGTCGGACACGTCTTTCACCTCTGTCCTGTGCTATGTGTTACCACGTTATATGCCTTTCCCCGAATGACGCCCGCAAGACGCCGCGCCGTCACGCGGTTTCGGTTCGGGAACCTCGTGACACGCTCGCGCTCGCCAGTCGTGGCGCCGCCGAAGGCGCGGGCTTTTAGGACGGCAGTCGCTAGAGGACGCCAATGACGAACACCAGCCTCACGGACTTCTCCACGGGCGACGAGGGCGACGCCGACGACGGCGCCGCCCGGCCCGACGAGGAGGCGCGATACGTCGCCGGCGACGACAACCCCGTCGTCAGCGAGGTGTTCGACGCCGAATCCGGCGCCCTCCCCGACGTCGAGGCCACTGTCGACCTGATGGTGACGCAGGTGGACTACACCGTCGAGGGCTCCGGCGACCGCGAACGCCCCGTCATCCACGTCTTCGGCCGCACCGACGACAACGACGTCGAGCACGTCCGGGTCCACGGCTTCCGGCCGTACTTCTACGCGCCCACCGACTCGCTCACGGCGGACGACCTCGCGAAGGACGTCATCACCGGCCACGAGGAGGGCTACGAGTCCATCCGCGGCGACGAGCTCACGAAGATTTTCGGGCGGACCCCGCGCGACGTCGGGAACATCCGCGACGAGTACGACCACTACGAGGCGGACATCCTCTTCCCCAACCGCTTCCTCATCGACAAGGGCATCAACAGCGGCGTCCGCGTGCCCGCCCGGCGCGCCGACTCCGACGGCGCCCTCGTCGTCCGCCACGACGAAGTCGAGGCCGTCGAGGCCGACGCCGACCTCCGCGTCAACACTTTCGACATCGAGGTCGACGACCGCAACGGCTTCCCCGAGGAGGGCGAGGAGCCCATCGTCTGTCTCTCCAGCCACGACTCCTACCGCGACGAGTACATCGCGTGGCTCTACGAGGCCCCCGAGGGCGACGCGCCCAGCCCTGACGACCTCGGCGGCTACGACCTCCTCGAGGAGGACACCGACGCCACCATCGACGTCCGCGTCTTCGAGGAAGAGGAGGCGATGCTCGAGGCCTTCCTCACCTACATCGGGGAGACCGATCCCGACGTCCTCACCGGGTGGAACTTCTCCGACTTCGACGCCCCCTACTTCATCGACCGCCTCGACGTCCTCGACGGCGGCACCGAGTACGACCTCTCCTATCACCGCCTCTCGCGCGTGAACGAGGTCTGGCGATCCGACTGGCAGGGGCCGAACGTCAAGGGCCGGGTCGTCTTCGACCTGCTCTACGCCTACCAGCGCACCCAGTTCTCCGAGCTCGACTCCTACCGGTTGGACGCCGTCGCCGAGACCGAACTCGGCGTCGGGAAGGAGCGCTACCCCGGCGACATCGGCGACCTCTGGGAGGACGACCCCGAGCGCCTGCTGGAGTACAACGTTCGGGACGTCGAGCTCTGCGTCGAAATCGACCGCAAGCAGGACGTCGTCTCCTTCTGGGAGGAGGTCGCCTCCTTCGTCGGCTGCAAGCTCGAGGACGCGACGACGCCCGGCGACGCGGTGGACGTCTACGTCCTCCACAAGGCCCACGGGCGCTTCGCGCTCCCCTCGAAGGGGCGCCAGGAGTCCGAGGACTACGAGGGCGGCGCCGTCTTCGACCCCATCACGGGCGTCAAGGAGAACGTGACGGTGCTCGACCTGAAGAGCCTCTACCCGATGTCGATGATGACCGTCAACGCCTCCCCGGAGACGAAGGTCGACCCCGAGGAGTACGACGGCGACACCTTCCGCGCGCCCAACGGCACCCACTTCCGCGAGGAGCCGGACGGCATCATCCGCGAAATCATCGACGAGACGCTCAGCGAGCGCGAGGAGAAGAAGGGCCTGCGCAACGAACACGAGCCCGGGACGAACGAGTACGAGCGCTACGACCGCCAGCAAGCCGCCGTGAAGGTCATCATGAACTCGCTCTACGGCGTGCTGGGCTGGGAGCGCTTCCGCCTCTACGACAAGGAGATGGGCGCCGCCGTCACCGCCACGGGGCGGGACGTCATCGAGTTCACCGCCGACGCCGCGAGCGAACTCGGCTACGAGATCGCCTACGGTGACACCGACTCCGTCATGCTCGAACTCGGCCCGGAGGTGTCTACTGAGGGCGCCATCGAGCAGTCTTTCGACATCGAGGAGTACATCAACGGCCGTTACGACGAGTTCGCCCGCGAGGAACTCGACGCCGAGGAGCATTTCTTCGAAATCGAGTTCGAGAAACTCTACCGGCGGTTCTTCCAGGCCGGGAAGAAGAAGCGCTACGCCGGCCACATCGTCTGGAAGGAGGGCAAAGACGTCGACGACATCGACATCACGGGCTTCGAGTACAAGCGGAGCGACATCGCGCCCATCACGAAGGACGTCCAGAAGCAGGTCATCGACATGATCGTCCACGGCGAGGAGACGGACGACGTGAAGGAGTACGTCCACGACGTCATCGAGGACTTCCGCGACGGGAACGTCGACCTCGACGACGTCGGCATTCCCGGCGGCATCGGGAAGCGCCTCGACAACTACGACACGGACACCGCACAGGTCCGGGGCGCGAAGTATGCGAACCTCCTGCTCGGCACGAACTTCCAGCGCGGGTCGAAGCCAAAGCGCCTCTACCTCGAGAAGGTCCACCCCGAGTTCTTCCGCGAGCTCGAGGAGGAACGACCCGAGCTGCAGGACGAGCCGCTCTACATCGAGTTCAAGCGCGACCCGGACGTCATCTGCTACGAGTACGCCGACCAGATTCCCGAGGCCTTCGAGGTGGACTGGGAGACGATGCTCGAGAAGACGCTCAAAGGCCCCATCGAGCGCATCACGGAGGCGCTCGGCGTCTCGTGGGAGGAGGTCGAGAGCGGGCAGACCCAGACCGGCCTCGGCTCCTTCATGTAGGCGGGTCCGGTCCGACGCGACCTCGGGCAACGCCTAAGCCCTCGCCCGTCCTCTCTCCGTGTGGGTAATACTCATGGGTAAGAGACTCCTGATGATCGTCGGTGACTTCGGCGAGGACTACGAGATCATGGTGCCGTTCCAGGCGCTCCAGGCGGTCGGACACGAGGTCGACGCCGTCTGCCCCGAGAAAGAGGCGGGCGAGACGGTGAAGACGGCAATTCACGACTTCCGTGGCGACCAGACCTACCTCGAGGAGCGCGGCCACGACTTCCAGCTCACCGCGACGCTGAGCGACGTCGATCCTGCGGACTACGACGGCCTCGTCGTCCCGGGCGGGCGCGCCCCCGAGTACCTCCGAACGTACGACGTCGTCCTGGAAACCGTCAGGCACTTCTTCGAGACGGAGAAGCCCGTGGCGTCGCTCTGCCACGGCCCGCAGATACTCGCCGCCGCAGGTGTCCTGGACGGCTACGAGGTGACGAGCTACCCGGCCGTTCGCCCGGAGTGTGAGGCCGCCGGCTGCTCGTGGGTGGACAAGGTGACGACCGACGGCAACCTCGTGACGGGACAGGCGTGGCCGGACCACCCCGAGTGGATCGCGCAGTTCCTCGAACTGCTCGAGGACGACGAGCCGCGCGACTAACCGGCGCCAGTTTCCAGAATCAGAAAAACGTTTTTCGCTCCGCAAAGACGAGGGGGCCGAATGCGTAACCTTAATCCCGCGCGCGTGCGTTGTTTAGGACGACCTAACCAATGGCTACGATCGAACTCAAGAACGTCCACGCGGAAGTCGCCGAGGGGGACGAGCAGATCCTCCACGGCGTCGACCTGGAGGTTTCCTCCGGCGAGATCCACGCCCTGATGGGCCCCAACGGGAGCGGGAAGTCGACCACGTCGAAGGTCATCGCGGGTCATCCCGCCTATGAGGTCACGGAGGGCGAAATCCTCCTCCACCTCGAGGCCGACGACTTCGACGACCTCGACGAAATCCCCGAGGACGCCCGGACGTGGAACCTCCTCGAACTCGAACCGAACGAGCGCGCCGCGCTCGGCGTCTTCCTCGCCTTCCAGTACCCCGCGGAGATCGAGGGCGTCACGATGACGAACTTCCTCCGCACCGCGCTGAACGCGAAGGTCGAGGAGCGCGACGAGCTCCTCTTCGGCGAGGACGAGGAGGACGAAGAAGAGGAAGAGGCGGGCTACGACACCTCCCCGATGGAGGGCCCAGCCGACGAGGGCGAAATCGGCGTCGCGGAGTTCCAGCAGAAGCTCAAGGAGACGATGGAACTCCTCGACATGGACGAGAAATTCGCACACCGCTACCTCAACGCCGGCTTCTCCGGCGGTGAGAAGAAACAGAACGAGGTCCTGCAGGCGGCCCTACTCGAGCCCACCATCGCGGTGCTCGACGAGATCGACTCCGGTCTCGACATCGACCGCCTCCAGGACGTCGCGAACGGCATCAACGCCCTCCGCGACGAGCAGGGCACCGGCGTCCTGCAGATCACGCACTACCAGCGCATCCTCGACTACGTCGAACCCGACACCGTCCACATCATGCTCGACGGCGAAATCGCCATGGAGGGCGGCCCCGAGCTCGCTGAGAAGCTCGAGGACAAGGGGTACGACTGGGTGCGCGATCAGGTCTACAACGCGGCTTAAACCATACACATCATGAGTTCAGAAGAGAACCTACAGGAGACAGACACCGAGGCACGCTTCGAGTTCAAGAAGGAGCAGAGCTCGGCGTTCGAGTCCGGGAAGGGCCTTACCGAGGAGACGATTCGACTCATCTCCGAGGACAAGGGCGAACCCGACTGGATGCTTGAGCGCCGCCTTCGCGCGCTCAAGCAGTACAAGAAGATGCCGATGCCGACGGATTGGCCGGGCCAGCCCGACCTCTCCGAGCTCGACGTCGAGGAGATCATCCCGTACATCCGCCCCGACGTCGAGACGCGCGGCGGCGCGGAGAACTGGGAGGACCTCCCGGACGAGATCCAGGACACCTTCGAGAAGCTCGGCATCCCGGAGGCGGAACGGGAGGCGCTCTCGGGCGTCGGCGCGCAGTACGAGTCCGAGGTCGTCTACCAGAACATGCAGGAGCGCTGGGAGGAGAAGGGCGTCGTCTTCTGCAACATGGACGAGGCCGTCCAGGAGCACGAGGAGATCGTCAAGGAGCACTTCATGACGAAGTGCGTCCCACCCTCCGACAACAAGTTCGCGGCGCTCCACGGCGCGGTCTGGAGCGGTGGCTCGTTCGTCTACGTCCCCGAGGACGTCACGGTCGAGATGCCCGTGCAGGCCTACTTCCGGATGAACTCGGAGGGGATGGGGCAGTTCGAGCACACGCTCATCATCGCCGAGGAGGGGTCCGAGGTCCACTACATCGAGGGCTGTAGCGCGCCGAAGTACGGCACGCACAATCTCCACTCCGGTGGCGTCGAAGTCTTCGTGAAGGAGGACGCCCACGTGCAGTACTCGACCGTCCAGAACTGGTCGAAGAACACGTTCAACCTCAACACGAAGCGCGCCATCGTCGAGGAGAACGGCACGATGGAGTGGGTCTCGGGCTCGATGGGCTCGAAGGCCACGATGCTCTACCCGTGTACGATCCTCAAGGGTCGTGGCGCGACGGACAACCACATCACCATCGCCTTCGCGGGCGAGGGCCAGGACATCGACACCGGCGCGAAGGTCTACCACAACGCGCCCGACACGAAGTCCACCATCGAGTCGAAGTCCATCAGCAAGGACGGCGGCCGCACGAACTACCGCGGCCTCGTCCACATCGCCGACGGCGCGGAGGACTCCTCCACGTCCGTCGAGTGTGACGCGCTGATGTTCGACAACGAGTCCACCAGCGACACCATGCCGTACATGGAGATCAACGAGTCGAAGGTGGACGTCGCCCACGAGGCGACCGTCGGCAAAATCGGCGACGAGGACGTCTTCTACCTCCAGTCCCGCGGACTGGACGACGACGACGCCAAGCAGATGATCGTCGCCGGCTTCATCGAGCCGATTACAGAAGAACTGCCCATCGAGTACGCCGTCGAGCTCAACCGCCTCATCGAGCTCGAGATGGAGGGAAGTCTCGGGTAACATGAGCGAGGCTACACAGTTCCACGCGGGCATCGACACGGAGACCGTCGAGCGCATCGCCGAGGAGCGCAACGAGCCGAAGTGGCTCCGCGCGAAGCGTCTCGAAGCGCTCGAGGCGCTCTCGGACCTCGAGTTCCCGGACGTCATTCGGACGCCGGGCCGCACGTGGACGAACCTCGAGGACCTCGACTTCGAGGCGCTCGTCGAGCCGTTCGACCAGACCGAGGAGAAAGACTGGGTCGCGGACGACCAGGCGACGGTCGTCCCGTTCCACGAGGCGCTGAACGACGCCGACCTCGAAGAGCTCGTCAAGGAGCACTTCGGGTCGGTCGTCGATCCGCAGGAGAACCGCCTGACGGCGCTCTCTACGGCGCTCTTCACGACGGGGACCGTCATCTACGTCCCGTCGAACGTCGACGCCGAGGACGTGAAGATCCGGACGACGATGAACGGGCAGTCCCTGTTCAACTACACGCTCGTCGTCACGGACTCCTCGGCCTCCGTCACGATTCTGGAACGTCAGGACACCGGTGAGGACGTCGAGGGTGACGAGCGCTACTACTCGGGTATCGTCGAGGTCGCGGCGGGCGAGAACTCCTACGTCCAGTACGGCTCGCTCCAGGACTTCGACCAGTCCACCTACAACTACACGCTGAAGCGCGGCGTCACCGACACCTACTCGACGGTCAACTGGATCGAGGGCAACCTCGGCTCCCGGCTGACGAAGACCGAGGTGTCGACGCTCTTGGAGGGTGAGTCCTCCGAGACGAAGATCGTCGGCGCGTTCTTCGGCCACGAAGACCAGCACTTCGACCTCGACTCGAAGGTCTGGCACCGCGCCGAGCACACGACGGCGGACCTCGTGACGCGCGGCGTCATCGACGACGAGGCACGCTCGGTCTACGAGGGCGTGCAGGACGTCGGCCGCGAGGCGTGGGACACCTCGTCCTACCAGCGCGAAAACACGCTGATGCTCTCGGACGAGTCCGAGGCGGACGCGTCGCCGAAGCTCATCATCAACAACCACGACACCGAGGCGTCGCACTCCGCGACGGTCGGGCAGATCGACCAGGAGGACCTCTTCTACATGGAGGGGCGCGCCATCCCCGAGCACGTCGCGAAGAACATGCTCGTGGAGGGCTTCTTCGTCCCCGTCCTCGAAGAGGTCGAGGTCGAGGAGCTCCGCGAGGACCTCCAGGAGCGCATCGCGGAACTCCTCCGCGCGTAATCCCGCGCACCATCTTCTCTCTCGTCTTTTAGACTCCGAGCGGCGCCGCCGTCCTCGGCACTCGGTCGAACGAAGGTAGAAAGCACTTACTTACTGGACGCCCCACCTATCGAGTATGCGACCGGGAGCACACGGAGAGGGAGCGCCGTGAGCGTCGCGCCGCGCGTCGACTCTGACGGCCAGCTTGCCCGCCTCCTCCAGATCGGCATCGTTCTGGAGGAAGTCGTGGAGGCGCGCGCCTACGAGCACTACCAGCGACTGCCGGACGAGGAGCGTGACGCCCGTATCGAGGCGTTGCTGGAGGAGGCGCGCGAGGAGTCCGCCGAGCATCGCGCCGCGCTCGAGGACCTCGCGGAGCGCCTCAACGGCGACGAGGAGGCGGCGGTCGACATCGCCGAACTCGTGAAGGAACACTACGGTCGGACGGACCCCGAGGACTTCGACGGGGTCCTCTACGACCAGCTGAACGGCGAGGAGACCGCGTACAAGTTCTACGACGACCTCATCGAGGCCGTCGAGGCGAGCGACGCGAGGTTCAGTATCGAACGCGAACTGCTGCTCTCGACGCTCCGTGACATCCGTGAGGCGGAAGCGAAGGGCGTCGAGGCGGTCGCTGCACTGATGGAGTCCCGCGCATGAACGCTCACACCACCACGGAGGCCGTATCGTGAACACCGCCGACCAGTACCTGAAGGCCGTCTTCCTCGTCCAGCAACTCGAGGGCGGGCCGGCGTCGACGGGCGCGCTCGCCGACCGGCTCGGCGTTAGCCCGGCGTCCGCGAACGAGATGGTGGGGAAGCTCGCCGATCGCGGCCTCCTCGAGCACGAGAAGTACAAGGGCGCGACGCTCACCGACGACGGCGAGGCGCGCGCCCGGGACGCGCTCGCGACCTACTGCATCCTCGAGCGCTTCCTCGCGAACGTCCTCGACGTCGAGGACTACCGGGGGGAAGCCGGCCAACTGGAGGCGGTCATTGACGAGACGGTTGCGGAGCGCCTCGACATGATCATTGAGCGCGAGCCGGACTGCCCGAACTGCTTCGACGCGGAGGCTGACGCCTGCTCGCACCTCGTCGAGGAACTCGACGAGGCGGACGCGGAAGCCGAAGCGGGCGACTGACGCCCGAGTCGCGATGCTCGTGTGCCGCGCTCGCTAAAACGGACCCCGTCCAGCGGAGATACGCGCCAAATTCGTCTGTCGTGTCGCGCCCGTCCCGAAGAGTAACCCCTTAGTAGGACACAGACAGAGTATCGGACGGAGTCCCGTGGTGTCCGACGGAGCAGAGCGACGTCGGGTAACCGGGAACGACGTGGGGAGTCCCGTGGTGTAGTGGCCAATCATAGCGGCCTTTGGAGCCGTTGACGGCGGTTCGAATCCGCCCGGGACTACTCGAATTTCGGACATAGTCTAATTCCTAGTGGATTCTGTTCTGATCTCCTCCTCGTGTAGTGACAGCTGGTATCAATCGGTCACATAGACTCGAGTCTCGACGTCGCTGGAGCGCCGCGCCCGTCGCTAGAAGTGCATGCCGACGCCGCCCGCGTCGACGTGGACGGTGTCGAGTTCGGGAATCTCCTGCGGGAGGCGGGTCTGAATCGCCTGGACAGTCATCGGGGAGATGCCGCATCCCGAGCACGCGCCGCCGAGCGCGAGCCAGAGTTCGCCGCGCTCGGCGTCGACGGCTTCGACGCCGGCGGTGCCGCCGTGCATCGAGATCTGCGGGAAGTTGCGCGCGAGGAACGTCTCGACGCGCTCGCGGAGTTCGGCGTCGGTGTCGACGCCGGCGTCGCCGTCGGTTTCGTGCCCGGTGCTCATGACTGCGTGTCGGCGACCACAGGGTATAGCCGTGTCGCCGGCGCCGGACCGTGCAGACTATATGGTTCGTTACTGTCCCATGCGGATATGAGCGCTTTCCGAACGCTCTGGAAACTGGTACGGACCGGGTTCGTGTTCGCCGGCATCTTCGCCGTCGCGTTCGTCGTCCTCTCCTACGGCTGGAACGGCGAGCCGCCCGAACTCACTCTGGAGTAACCACTACGGCTTCTTCGGGCCGTCGCGCGCGGAGCGACTGCGCCCGCCGCTCGGCTGCTGTGACTGTGCGGTCTGCGACTGCCGTGGGTTCGACGGCTGCTTCGAGCGTGGCGGCGCGTGCGTGAGGACGCGACCGCTCGAACCGACGGCGAGGTCCGGATGGCCGAGCGAGACGTCCCGGAGCGCGCTCCCGATGGGCGTCGCCTGCTGGGACCAGCGTCCGTCACCGGTGCGCCGATAGACGCGGCCGCTGTCGCCGACGGCGACCACGCGGCCCTTCCGGACGTCGATGCCCCGAAGCGCGCCGGGCGCGACGTTCGTGCCGTGCCACGTCCCGCCGCGACGGCGGAAGACGCGGCCCGCGCTCGTGGTGACGAACGCCTGCTGGTCGGCGACGATGACGTCGTTCAGCGTCGAGCCGGCGCCGTCGATGCCGACGGCCTCCCAGCCGCTCTCGCGCTCGCGGAAGACGCGACCAGCGCTGTTGACGACGACGGGGCGACCGTTCTCGTCGAGGGCGAGGGAGGTGATGCTCGCGCCGCTGCCGAGCGAGTCGCCGTCGCCGTCGTCGGAGGCGACGGTCCACTCGACGTGGTCGTCGCTGACGCGCCCGCGGAGCACCTCGCCCGAGGTGTTCGTGAGGTAGACCGTCTCGCTGCCGGCTTTCCCGGTGACGGCGACGGCGCTCCACGTGCTCGTCATCGCGCGCGGGGAGACGTGGCTCCGCGTCGCGTCGTCCGTGTAGTCGTAGCGGCCGAGCGTCCCGGACGCGCCGGCGAACCAGACGCGCGTACCGTCGTCGGTGACGTCGAGGCCGTAGAGGGTGTTTCCGCCGCCACCGGGGCCGTTTCCGAGGACGACGCGCCACGCGCCCCCGGCGGTCCGGGCGAGTGCAGTGCCGCCGCTGCCGACGGCGAACGCGCCGTGTTTCGTGCGGACGACGCGGTAGAGCGTCCCGCCGATAGGTGCGCGGTGGTCGTGCCACGGTCGTCGTTGGCGCTCGCTCACGCGAGAACTGTTGCGTGTCGCGGCCGGTAAAACGCCGCCCTCACCCCGACGTCAGTCGTCGGGTGGGACGCTACGGCGGGGTCGACGACGGGGAGGGCGGCGACGTTCACGACGACGCTAAGCGCGCCGCCGGCGTCGGTTGCGGGGGCGACGATGACTGGCACGGACTCGCCGTGGGCGAGGGCGCCCACGTGTGCGCGCCGATAAGTTCGCGTGTGCCGTCGTGGTGGTCGACCAGATTGGCGCGCACAAAGCGACGTACACATCATGGGACATTGTACACATTGGGGAGTGTCCGAACCCGGCCACACATTTTTTACGTCCTTGTGTCGTTAATTAATCTAACAAGGGTCGGGAATGGAATGGATATGATACACTCTACACGCCTCTATTCGGACGACGGCCCGACGGCCGACGCGCCCCGGCCAGTCGCGCAGAACCGTGGAACGAGGACGCGAACACGGAGGACCTGACACGTGGCACGCGAAGACATGCGGAAGGTCGAGCTCGTCGTGATGGACCGCGAGGTCCTGAGTGGCATCACCACCCTGCTCGACGACGAGGGTATCGATTTCGCCGTCTCCGACCACAGCGACGGCGGTGACGCCGCGCTCGTCGTCTTCATGGTGCCGGCGAACGCCGTCGAACCGATACAGGACCGCATCGACGGCGCGCTCGACGACATGGGCGTCGGCAACGACACCTACACCGTCGTCTCCGACCCCGAGGCCGTCGTCTCCCCTCGTCTCGACGTCCGCGAACAGTACGGCAACATGGGCGCGGAGGGCCCCGAACGCATCTCCCGGGACGAACTCCACTCCACCGCCGCCGACATGCTCCCGGACGGTACCATCTACGGCATCCTCACCGCCATCGCCGCCGTCGTCGCCACCTCCGGCGTCCTCCTCGGGTCGATGTCCGTCCTCGTCGGCTCCATGGTCATCGCGCCGCTCATCGGCCCGCCGATGGCGACCAGCGTCTCCACCGTCCTCGACGACCAGCGCCTCTTCACACGCGCCGCCAAGCTCCAGGTCGTCGGCATCGGGTTAGCCATCGTCACCGCGCTCATCTTCGCGTTGTTCGTCAAGCAGACCGCACTCGTCCCGAACGCCGAAGTCACGCAGAACCTCCAGTTGAACAACTACGCACAGCCGACGCTCCTGCTCATCACCGTCGCCGTCGGCTCCGGCGTCGCCGGCGCCATCAGCCTCGCGACGAGCGGCGAGGTCGAACTCGTCGGCGTCATGATGGCCGCGGCGTTGGTCCCGCCGATGGGCGTCATGGGCGTCGCCATCGCGTGGAGCCAGCCCACCGCTGCACTCGGCTCCGGCGCCGTCGTCCTCGTCAACCTCCTCAGCATCAACCTCGGGGCGACCATCAGCCTCTGGTATCTCGGCTACCACCCGCGCGGCTGGACGGACCTCCGGGACACCCGGAGCACCATCCTCAAGCGCGTGCTCGTGCTCATCGGGATGATCGGCTCGCTCGCCGTCGTCCTCTCCTCGCTCGCCGGCCACGGTGGGCTCACGCGACTCATGGGGGTCTGAGATGTCGGCCGCACTCGACAAGGTCAAACTCGCGAAGGTCGGGACGGTGCTCCTCTCGCTCGCCACCGGCGGCGCGCACCTCCTCGCGCGCTTCGGCGTCGTCGCCGTCCGGGTCGGCGCGCGCCTCGGCGGCGCGGGCGTCATCGGTGCGCTCACCCTCCTCACGGACGAGGAGCGCCGCCGCGAGGCGTTCCACTGGCTCCTGTTGAGCGGGAACCGGTGGTACATCGTCGCCGCGATGGAGGGGAGTTTCGTCCTGATGGCGCTCAGCCTCGGCCTCGCGGACATCATCGGCGTGCGCGAGTCGGGTTTCGTCACGACGATGTTCTCCACCATCAACTCCGGGCTGTTCAGTTTCGTCCCCATCGTCGTCTCCATCAACAGCCTCACCATCACGCGCCTGTTCGGCACGCCGGAGGGGCTCCGCGAACGCATCGAGGAGGTCCAGGAGTTCCGCGAGGGCGTCGAGGACCTCTCCTCGGCCACCGTCTCCCCCACCGACCCCGCCGGCTTCCTCGCACTCGTCATCGACTCGCTCCACGAGCGCGTGGACACGCTGGAGGCCGCCGTCGAGGACGACCCCGACCGGACGAAGGGCGACGTCCACGCCCTCGTGGGGGACGTCCGCGCCGCCGTCGGCGACCTCGACCGGGAGCTCGCGGAGGGCGACGCCTCCGTCTTCAGCGTCCTCCTGCCGATGGTGAACGAGAACTACTCCCGGGACATCAACCACGCGCGCCGCGTGAAGCGCTCGCACCGCGAGGCGCTCTCCGAGGAGGCCGAGGAGGCTCTCGAGGACGTCCAGGAGCTCCTCGTCAGCCTCGACGTCACCCGCCAATACTTCAAGGTGCTCTACCTCCAGCAGGAGCTCGCGGCGGTCTCGCGCTACATCGCCTACTCGGGCATCGGCGCGTTCGTCCTCTCGACGCTCGTCATCATGATTTACTCCTCGGGCTATCCACCCATCGTGAACGCCGAGCCGCTGCTCGCGCTGGTGAGTGTCTCGCTCGGCGTCGCGTTCCTCCCGTTCTCGGTGCTGTTCGCGCACGTCGTCCGCGTCGCCACGGTCATCAAGCGGACGTCGGCACCGGGCGCGTTCACGCCGCCGGGCGAGCGGCCGGGCCGCTTCCCCTGATCGGCGATTCGTTCGACGCCGGATGGGGGTGAAGTCGGTCTTTTTAGGCACTTAATTACGTACTAATCTACTACGAAATGAGTTCGCTATCCGACCGACAGATACTCGAAGACGTCGCGTTCCCCACCCTCGATCTGCCCGCCGACCGGACCCAGACCGTCGTCACCGCGCTCGTCGGCTTCGACATCGTCTTCTGGGTGCTCGTGATGGACGGCCACGTCCCGATGCCCGGGATGATGTGGCTGATGGACCAGGGTATCCTGATGAGCGCGCCCGGCGCGATGGAACTCGGCGTCTTCCACGTCGGGAGCGTCGGCGCCGTCCTCGGCTACGTCCTGATGTGGGGCGTGATGATGTGGGCGATGATGTTCCCCGCGATGACGCGCTTCACGCGCGAGTACGCCCGCGCGCTCCGCGGGTCGAACGCCGCCGTCGCCGCGGCCGTCGCGGCGTTCCTCGGCGCATACTGTCTCGTCTGGGCGCTGAGCGGAGTCGTCCCGCTCCTCTGGCACGGCCTCCTGGAGGTCGCCGGCTTCGGCGGCATCTACGGCTTCACGAAGCAGTTCCCGCACCTCGCCGTCGGCGGCGTCCTCCTGGTCGCCGGCTTCTTCCAGCTCACCGAGTTCAAGCAGTCGCTCCTCCGTGACTGCTGTGCGCACGTCGCCCCGCAGGACGTCGACGTCCCGGACGCCGCCCGCGAGGGGTTGCGCCACGGCGTCATCTGCTGTACGGTCTGCTTCGGCTACTTCTTCCTCGTTATGCCGTTCGTCGGGGAGATGAACTTCTTCTGGATGGTCGTGCTCGCCGTCCCCATCATCGTCGAGCGGCTACCGACGTGGGGTGAGGAGCTCGCGACGGCGTCCGGCGTCGTCACCTTCCTCGCCGGCCTCCTCGTCCTCGTCGTCCAACCCGACCTCGGCCTCGCGTTCACGATGTAATCATGACCGACTACGACAGACGCGAGTTCGTCGGCGCGCTCGGGATCGGCGCGCTCGGCGCGCTCGGCGCGGAGAAATACCTCTCCGGGAACGGCCGGGCCGGGGCAGCGGACGCCAACGGCACCGCCGACCCGGACAACGCCAGCATCGGCAACGAGACCGACGGGGACGGCACGCAGGACCTCCCCGAGGGGACCTCCGAGTGGACGGAGGCCGACGTTCCGGTCGAGGCGTCGCTGAACGACGTGGTGACGGCGAAGGACGGCCTCTACGCCGTCGGCGAGAGCGGCGTCGTCCTCCACCGCGAGAGCGACGGGACGTGGAGCACGGTCGTCGAGAACGGCCCGTACGCCGCGCAGAACGAACTCGCGGGCGCGGCCGTCACGGACAACGGCGGCCACGTCTGGTTCGCGGGCGGGAGCGGCGCGCTCGGCGTCTACAAGATACCCACAGGGCAGGTGACAGATTACTCCTTCCCGAAGGAGCATACCTCCTCGTGGTCGGACGTCGCGGTCGTCGGCCTCGCGGGGAGCGAGTGGGTCTTCCTCGTGAACTCCTCGGGCGAACTCTTCCGCGGGCGCATGGACGCCGGGTCGATGACGTGGGCGGACGAGGTCGTCGAACCCGGCTCAGGGACGACGATTCCCGCCATCTGCACGGACTCGAACGGCTTCGGCTACGTCGCGGACTCGTCGGGGGCCGTCTACGAGTCGGTCGACGGCGGGAAGTCGTGGAAGAAAATTGGCATCAAGGGCAACGACGGCGCGCTCTACGACATCGCGGCGCTCGGCACCCACACCATCGACGTCGCGGGCGACGACGGCCACCTGTTCAACTTCAACGGCTTCCGCTGGGACAGACGGGACATCGGGCAGAAGACGCTCTACGCGGTGTCGCGCTCGCGTCGCGACGGCGTGGTCGCCGGTGAGGGCGGGCACGTCTGGGAGTTCACGGAGGACGGCTGGACGGAGGCGGACTCGCCGACGGGCGCGCAACTCAACGGGACGACGCTGGGGTCCTCGACGCATCCGGCGGTCGTCGTCGGCGGGAGTTCGACGGTGCTCGAACGCCAGCGGTGAGGGAAGATGGCGGGCCCAGTCCTTTTTACCGCATGCGGCAGTAGTAAAATCCGAATGAATCCGGGTTGAATTATAGTCTCGGCCCGGACACGTTCGCCACCGACAATGGTACTCCAACAAATACAACTGCTCCAACAACTCGAGAGCGCCGTCACGCTGTTCTTCGGGATGGCGTGGGACACGTGGTGGACGCTCGTCCTCGGGTTCACCATCACCGGGGCCGTCGAGACGTTCGTCTCCGAAGAGCGCATGAGCGAGGTCCTCGGCGGCGACGACTGGGAGGACGTCGGCGTCGGCACCGTCCTCGGGGCCGCCTCCTCCTCGTGTTCGTTCGCCGCAACCTCCACTGCCAAGAGCCTCTTCAAGAAGGGCGCGTCCGCCGAGTCCAGCATCGCCGCCTACCAGTTCGCCGCCACCGACCTCGTCGCCGAACTGTTCCTCGTCATGTGGGCGCTCCTCGGCTGGCAGTTCGTCGCCGCCGAAATCTTCGGCGGCATCCTCGCCGTCGGCGTCATCGCCTACCTCTGGAAGAACGTCGTCCCGCAGTCCTGGTTCGACGCCGCGCGCGAACACCTCATGAGCCTCGAGGACGTCCAGTGTGCGGCCTGCGGGATGAGCGCCGACCCCGAGGACGCCGACACCACCGAGTGGACCGACCCCCGCTCAGGCACGACCAAGTACTTCTGCTGTGGCGGTTGCCTGAACGCCTACAAACACATGGACCGCAACCCCGACGAGGAAATCGGCTGGCAGGAACACGCCACCTCCCTCAAGGGCTGGAAGGACGCCTCCCGGAACACGATGAAGGAGTGGGACATGCTCTGGGACGACATCGCCATCGGCTTCGTCATCGCCAGCCTCCTCGGCGCGTTCGTCCCGACAACCTGGTGGGCGACCCTCTTCCCCGCCGGCGAGAGCATCGTCGCCGTCACCGTCTCCGCCACCATCGGCGTCATCATCGGCATCGTCACCTTCCTCTGCTCGGTGGGGAACATCCCGTTCGCCCTCGTCCTCTGGTCGAACGGCGTCCCCTTCGGCGCGCTCATGTCCTTCATCTACGGCGACATGCTCATCCCGCCGCTCCTGCGCACCTATCGGCGCTACTACGGCACCCGGATGATGTTCGTCATCCTCCTCACCTACGGCTTCGCCGCCATCGTCGCCGGCGTCTTCGTCCACTACCTCTTCGCCGCCGCCGGCGCGATTCCCGCGTCCGGCACCGTCGGCGGGACGCTCTCCAGCGACTACACCGGCATCCTCAACATCATCGCCTTCGCCGTCTTCGGTGCCCAGGTTTACGTCGCCTACGGGCCCGAGAAGATGCAGGAAGACCTCGAGGCCGCACCCGCGCTTGCCGCCGCCGGCCTCGCGGACGCCAAGCGCGCCGGGCGCATCACCGCCGACGCCTTCAGCATCCTCGCCACCGCCGTCACCGAGGCGCTCCGCCTCCTCAGCGCCGCCGGCAGCCACCTGCTGAGCGGCCTCCGCACACTCAACGACGGCCTCAGCCTCGTCACCACCGGCCTCGTCGAACTCTGGGCTGCGTTCAAGACCGTCACCGAAGCCATCGGACGTTTCCTGCGCCGCCTCGGTGACGCCGCCCGCGTCTTCCGCGACTGAACCATGAGCGACGACCGACCACACCCCATCGCGGACGCCACGACCATCCGGGGCTTCCTCGCACAGCGCCCCGAGGTGCTGCTCCTCTCGCTCACCGTCCTCGGATACGACCTCGCCGTCCAACTCGCCAACCGATTCGTCGCCGTCCACATGCTCGACATGGGCGCGAGCGCCGTCGCCGTCGGCGCGTTCGCCAGCCTCGGCTACCTCGTCGCCGTCCTCTACCCCTTCCTCGGCGACGGCCTCCCCGACGCCGCGAACGACCGGGCCGTCGTCGCCGTCACCGGCACGCTCTCCGCCTGTGGCCTCCTCTTCTGGGTCGGCGCGCCGCACGTCGGCGCCACCACCACCACCATCGACGGCTTCCCCGCGTGGGTCTGGGCGTTCGTCGGCATGTTCGTCCTGCACGCCTGGAAGGTCCGGGGCGTCGGCGCCGCGTTCGCCGAAGTCAAACGCCGCGTTCCCTACGAACCGCTCGTGACCGGCGTCGACACCACCGAGCGCCTCCGCCGCCTCGGCGTCGTCGTCGCCGCCCTCCCCCTCGTCGTCCTCTTCGTCAGCGTCCCGTTCACGCCGGGTTTCTACGTCCTCGTCGCCACCGCCGCCGCCCTCGGTCTCGTCGTCACCGTCGTCCAACTCGTCCTGCGCTACCACGACGAACGCGGCCCGCCGCCCTCCTTCCGCGGGAGCGCGACTATCCGCGCCGACGTCCGCTCGCTCCCGCGGAAGGCGTTCGCGCTCCTCTGCGGGGACGCCCTCGTCGAGTTCTCCTTCGGGATGGTCCACGTCTTCCTCGTCCTCTTCGTCGTCAACGACCTCGCCCTCGAGGCCGCCGTCCTCGGGGTGTCCCTCCCGCCCGCCGCCACCTTCGCCGTCCTCCTCGCCGTCGAGGGGTTCGTCGCGCTCGCCGCCGTCGTCCCCGGCGAGGAACTCGCCGCCGAGTTCGGTGCGCGCCCCACCGTCGTCGCCGGCCTCGTCGCCGGCGTCGCCTTCCCCGCGCTCCTCGCGTTCGCCCCGCCGGTCTTCCCCGCCGTCGCCGCACTCTTCGCGCTCTTCGGCGTCCGCTTCATCGCCGTCCCCGCCCGCGGCGAAGTGCTCGCCGACCTCGGCGAGGAGTCCGTCGCCTCCTACCGGACCGCGCGGAACGTCGCCGTCGTCCCGAGCGCCGCCGTCGGCGGCGTGCTCTACGCGCTCGCGCCGTCGTTCGTCTTCGTCGCCGCCACCGTCGTCGGCACCGTCGGCATCGCGCTCTTCTGCGGCGTCGAGACCCTCGTCGACGCCGTGGAGGCGCGTCGGCCGACCGAGCCGCGGGGTGAGCCGACGACGTGACGGCCGCGCACCGTCGCACCTATGTGCCGACTGGTCCACGTGCGAACGTGGAGGACCTCGCGTGACCAACGTCGAATGCGGTCCGACTGGGTCACCCTCGCCCGGGTGGTCTCGCGTGACCAACGTCGAATCTGCGACCCGACTGGGTCACCCTCGCCCGGGTGGTCTCGCGTGACCAACGTCGAATCTGCGACCCGACTGGGTCACCCTCGCCCGGGTGGTCTCGCGTGACCAACGTCGAATCTGCGACCCGACTGGGTCACCCTCGCCCGGGTGGTCTCGCGTGACCAACGTCGAATCTGCGACCCGACTGGGTCACCCTCGCCCGGGTGGTCTCGCGTGACGCACTCCGAGAAACCGTCCGGCATCCGGCGCTGGCTGACGACGGTCGACCACCGGGACATCGGCCTCCTCTACATCACCCTCGGCGTCGGCGCCGGCCTCTGGGGCGCCGTCGACGCCCTGATGTTGCGCGTCGCGCTCGTCACCCCTGCCGCGGACGTCTGGGGCCGGATGACCTACAACGCCGTCTTCACCGCGCACGGCCTCACGATGCTGTTCCTCTTCGCGACGCCCGTGATGTTCGGCGTCGCGAACTACGTCATCCCCGACCTCGTCGGCGCCGACGACATGGCGTTCCCCCGCCTGAACGCCATCGCGTTCTGGCTCCTGCCGGGGTCGCTCGTCCTCATCCGCATCGGCCTGCTCTCCGATTTGGTGGGCATCACGGAGATACGCCCGCCGATGACCGGCTGGACGTTCTACACGCCGCTCTCGCTCCAGAAGCCGAACACCGGCGTCAACCTCGTCCTCATCGGGCTCCACCTCTCCGGGATTTCGACGACGATGTCGGGCGCGAACTTCGTGACGACCATCGTCGCCGAACGCGACCTCCCGTGGGGCCGCCTCGACATCTTCACGTGGGCGATCGTGACGACGAGCGGCCTCGCGCTCTTCGCCTTCCCCGTCCTCGGCGCCGGCGTCCTCATGCTCCTCGGCGACCGGCTGCTCGGGACGGCGTTCTTCGCCGCGGAGGGCGGCGGCGCGATGCTCTGGCAACACCTCTTCTGGTTCTTCGGCCACCCCGAGGTGTACATTCTCGTCCTGCCCCCGATGGGGCTGTTGAGCCTCATCATCCCCGCGTTCTCCGGGCGGGACCTCTTCGGGGAGCGCTTCGTCGTCTACTCGACGCTCGCCATCGCCGTCCTCTCCTTCGGCGTCTGGGCCCACCACATGTTCACGACGGGCCTCAACCCCCGCCTCGTCGCCTCCTTCATGGCCATCTCGCTCGCCATCGCAGTGCCGTCGGCCGTGAAGACGTTCAACTGGCTGGCGACGATGTGGAACGGCGAAATCCGTCTGACGACGCCGATGCTCTTCTGCGTCGGCGCGCTCTCGAACTTCATTCTGGGTGGCGTGACCGGCGTCTTCCTCGCCGCCGTCCCCTACGACCTCGTGATGCAGGGCACCTACTACGTCGTCGGGCATTTCCACCTGATGCTCGTCGGGATGGTGGTCTTCGCGCTCTTCGCGGGGTGTTACTACTGGTTCCCGCTCCTCACGGGGAAACACTACAACGAGGCGCTCGCGCGCATCCACTTCTGGCTCACGATGGTCGGAACGGTGGCGACGTTCGTCGTGATGCTCCTCGTCGGCGCGCACGGCCTCCCGCGCCGGATGGCGACCTACCCGGAGTCGTACACCGTCCTCCAGCAGCTCACCACGGTGGCGGCGTTCGTCCTCCTCTTCGCCCAACTCGTCTGGGTGTGGAACATGCTGCGCTCGCTCCGGCTCGGCGACGACGTCGAGCACGCCGACGTCTGGGGGTTGCGCGAGCGCGGCCAGTTCACCCGCGAGTGGCAGGCCTTCGCCGAGCGACTCGAGGACGACCGCGAGGAGTGAGCAGGCCGAGTTGGATGCGGGCACCCCGCATGCCGTCCGGCCGGCCCTTTATTTTCCAAAACTGAATATGTGAATGTATGTGGCGGTGGGGACACGACCCGCCGAGCCACGCACGGAGACCAATCCATGAGTGCACAAGACGTCGCGCTATCCATCATCCAACTCGTCTCGCTCACCGTACCTCCGATTGCGGTGCTCATCAAGATGCTCCGCAACTCCGAGAACATCGAGTGGCGGACCCGCCAGTTCGCCTTCGGACTCGCCGTCTCCGCCCTCCTCTTCTTCATCCTCGGCGAGGCGTTCACGCTCGCGTGGCTGCTCGGGAACGCCGGCATCCCGCAGCTCCTCTCCTACGGACTGATATGCGTCCTCATCGCCGTCACCGCCTTCCCGCCGTTCATGTACGTCCTCTACCGCGAGCAGAAACTCCGGTTCCACTGACCCGTCGACGGCCTCCGCGCCCCAATGTACACAACCCTCGCCTTCGTCCTGTTTCAGGTCGCCGCGCTGTTCATCCCGGCGATGCTGCACATCATCGGCCTCCTCGAGGAGACGGACAACGTCTCGTGGCGCGTCCGCCAGACCGCCCTCGTCTTCTCCTTCGCCAGCATCGTCTGCTTCGTCGCCGCCGGCGGGACCGTCCTCGTCTACGCCTACACCGTCCTCGCGCTCCCGCCTCTCCTCTTCGCCGCCGTCGCCACCGTCGAGTTCGCGCTCCTCCCCTTCGGCATCTACGTGCCGCTCCTCTACATCGACGAGCGCGTCCTCTTCGAGTAGCGGGCCTTTTCTTCGTTCGGCCCCTTCACGTCCGTATGACCACGCTCTCGTCGCTCCCCGACCGGCCGCTCACCACGACGGAAGTCGCCGCGCTCAACGACGCCGACGCCTTCGACCTCGTCGTCCCCGTCGAACGCGAGGAGGCCGTCCGCACCGACGACTCCGAACCCGTCGTCGTCACCGAATCGCTCATCCTCGCCGCCGGCGACTGGGTGAAGGGCGCCGTCCACGAAACCGACGGCTGGCGCGTCGTCGAGAGCGTCACCGTCGAGGGCGAGAACCGCACGGAGGCCATGCTCACCTGCGAGGAGGCGGTCGAAGACGCGCTCAAGCCCGGCGAACGCGCCGACGTCTCCGCCTGATTTTTTCTCGGGTCGGCGTCTGCAAAAGGCTAAAGAGCGAAACTAGCCTCTATTGAGACAACAATGACAACGCGACACGAACCCCCACCGGAGGTGACGGCATGGGTGTCGAGATAAAGGAATCGACCGTCTCCGAGGACGAACTCACCGCGATGGAGGAGTTCGTCTACGACTACCTCGCCGCCAGCGTCGAGAACGAGGACGACGGCGGCCGGATGCGCTGGTACCCGTGGCACTCCGCCGAGTACCGCTTCAACCACATCGTCAACGTCCGCGAGCTCGCCGCCGAAATCGCCGAGAAGGAGGGTGCGGACGTCGACGTCGTGCGCGTCGCCGCCCTCTTCCACGACATCGCCAAACTCGACGCCGACCAGGAAGTCCACGCCGAGGAAGGCGCGCGCGTCGCCCGGCAGTATCTCGAAACCCATGGCGACTACCCCGCGTCCTTCGTCGACCGGGTCTGTCGTGCCGTCGAGCACCACTCACACACCGACGAACTCGGCGAACTCGACCTGGAGAGTCGCTGCCTCATCGAGGCCGACATGCTCGATAAGGTCGGCGCGAACGGCACCGCGCTCATGCTCCTGCGGATGGGCTACGAGGCGCGCACACACATGGACGCCGCCGAGATGGTCGAGCGCGTCCTCGAACGCGGCCGCGACGCCAAGGCACGCGTCCACAGCGACGCCGCCGAGTCCATTGCCCACCAGCGTCTCAAACGCGTGCGCTGGTTCCGCGAATGGCTCGAAGAGGAAGTCCCCGAGATGGACTAGAGCAACGCGGGCAGCGACCCCGCGACGAACAGCACGCCGAACGCCACGAGTACGACCGCGCTCCCGTACCCGACGACGCGCTCCAACGCCCCGACTTTCTCCCCGGCCGCCCGCAGGAGCGCCGGGAAGCCCGTTATCCAGAGCAGAATCCCACAGAAGAACCCGAGGACGGTGAGCACGCCGTTCGACACCGTGAGCGTGTAACCGAACGCCTCGACGGTCCCCGGGTCGAGCAGCGCGACGCCCGCGGTCAACCACCAGATGATCTGCATCGGGTTCGCGAGCGCCGCGAGGAACGTCTTCCGGAACCCCGCGCCCGCTTCGGTGCGTTCGGCGCCAGCGTGCGCGCTCTTCGCCGCGCCGTACGCGAAGTAGCAGAGGAGGACGCCGCCCGCGACCTTCATCGCGGCCTGCAGGGTCGGGGTATGCTGGAGGAAGGCGACGACGCCGCCGTACGCCAGGAGGAAGAACACCGCGTCCGCCGTCATCGCGCCGAGGCCGGCCCAAAAGCCCGCCTTCCAGCCCCGAACCACCGTCTCGTTCGCGATGAGGGCGTTCATCGGGCCGGGCGGCGCGGCCAGCGAGAGGCCGAGCGCCACGCCGGCGAGGAGTGAGAGGAGCACCATACCCGCACGGAGGCACCAGATTGCGAAAACGCCTGCGTTCGCATCCCGTCAGCGCTCACGAACGCGGCCGTAGGCGACGGTGGCGAGCGCGACGACGATGGCGCCGACGAGGACGTCCTCGCCGACGACACCGAACTCCACGAGGCCGAACGCAACGAAGACGACGGCCGCCGCGAGTTCGATGTAGGCGGTGGGGAGCCAGCGCTCCGCGCGCCCGCCGAGGAAGGCGTCGATGCCCGTCCGGATGCCGAGCGCGGCGACGACGCCGCAGAAGACGGCGACCGGTGCCTCCGGGAACGTCGCCGCGAGGTTGATGGTGAGCAGTTGGGTCTTGTCGCCGACTTCCGCGAGGACGATGAAGCAGAAGGCGGTCGCCATCGGCCCGTAGCCGCGCGTGTACTGCGCGACCCGGTCCGGGAGCACCGCCGACGTCACCGTCCCACCGTCCGTGGACGCGCCGGGCGCGCCGCCGCGCCGATAGCGCCCGTAGACGGAGTAGGCCGTCCAGAGCCCGAACGCGACGAACAGGACGCCGGTCGCAGTACCGATGGCACCCTTCGGGAGGACGCGCGTCAGCCACGCGCCGAGCATGACCTCCACCGCGCTCCACCCCGCGAACGCCGCCATCGCGCCCGCGAAGACGCGCTTCGCGTCGTAGCGGCTCGCGAGCGTCACGACGACGAGTTGGCCCTTGTCACCGAACGTCGCGAGGAAGTTCGCGAGGAACGCTGCAAGGAACGGCCCGTAGTCCGCGTAGCGCCGAACGACCGCGTCCAGCCCGTTCCCGGCTGCGAGTGGGAGGCCGAGCATTCACGCCGTCACCTCGTCCGCCTCGGACGCCTCGACGTCGCGCACGCGAATCGCGGACGCGATGCTCGTCGGCAGGTGGACGTCCCGACCGTCGACGCTGACCGTGATGAGGTCGATGGGCGCGACGTCCACGACGTCGAGGCGCGCGCCCGGTTCGACGCCGCGCTCCGCGAGATAGGCGAGGTGCTCGTCGTCCCGGTCGCTGACGCGCGCGACGACGACCGTGTCACCCTCCTCGGCCTCCGCGAGCGCCGTCGTGTCGTCGTCCGCGAGCGGCGCGAGGTCCTCGGAGGGGATGGGGTCGCCGTGCGGGTCGACACGTGGTTCACCGAGTGCGGCGGCGACGCGGCGCTCGAACTCCTCGCTGATGTGGTGCTCGAGGGCGTCGGCCTCCTCGTGGACCTCGCTCCACCCGTAGTCGAGGTGCTCGGCGAGATACGACTCCAGGAGGCGGTGGTGGCGCAACACCTCCAATGCGACCGTCTCGCCCTCGTCGGTGAGCTCGACGCCCTTGTACTTCTCGCGCTCGATGAGCCCGCGCTCGTCGAGCTTCTCCAGCATACTCGTCACCGTCGGCGGCGTCACTCCCAGGTATTCCGCGAGCGCCGACGTCCGCACCGGCGGTTCCTCTTCGCGCTGGAGGACGTAGATCGCCTTCAAGTAGTCCTCCATGACGTCACTCAGCATCACTACGCGTGATTAGACGCGTCTAAACCTTAGTTTTGCCGGCGACCAGACGCACGTTAGATGCCCTTGCCCATCAGGTGCGAGCGCAGGATGTCGTCGTCCTTGCTCCCCGCGCCCGCGTTCACCAGGACGAGGACGTCGTCGGCGTCGAAGGCGTCGCGCTCGTGCAGCGCGTACGCCGCCGCGACTGCCGCGCCACTCGACGCGCCGAGTTCGAGGCCCGCGGACTCCGCGAGCGACGTCGCTCCCTCCAGAATCTCCGGGTCCGGCGCCGCCACCGCGTCCCCGCCGGACTCGCGCAGCGCCTCGAGGGCGAGCGGACTCCCGACCGGATCGGGAATCTCGATGCGCCCGCAGATGGTGTCCGGCGCGTCCCACGGCTCGTGGCTGTCACGCTCCTCCTCGAACGCCCGGACGATGGGCGCACAGCCCTCCGCCTGCGCCGCGTGGACCTGCGGGACGTCCGCGACGAGGCCGAGGTCGGCGACCTCCGTCGCGGCCTTGTAGAGCGCGTAGAGGCCCGCGCCGCGGCCCGTCGGGTTGATGACGTGGTCGGGGGCCGTCCAGTCGAGCGCCTCCGCCACCTCGAAGTACGTCGTCTTCAGGCCCTCGTGGGCGAACGGCGTCGAGAACACCTGCACCGGGTGCCAGTCGTCGTGCTCGTCGACGGCGTCCGCGAACGCCGCGTCCGCGTCGCCGATACGGCCCTCCACGACCGACATGTCCCCGCCGTGGACGTTCACCATCGCCTTGTTCGTGAAACTCGCGCGCGTCGGCACGAACGTGTGGCTCTCCAGGCCCGCGCGCGCCGCGTACGCCGCCGCCGACTGGCCGTCGTCGCCCGTCGAGGCCAGCGCCACGTCCGTCGCGTCCGCCTCCCGCGCCGCCGTCGCCGCCACCGACTGCGCCCGGTCGTCGATGGTGCCGGTCGGGTTTCGGCCCTCGTCCTTCACGTACACCGCCTCCACGCCGAACTCCTCCGCGAGCGCCGGCACCGACACGAGCGGCGTCCCGCCCTCGTCCGTCGTCACCGCCGCCTCGCGCGCGAACGGCAGGAGTTCGCGATAGCGCCACTGCGAGCGCTCGCCGCGGTCCTCGAACGTCTCGCGCGAGACGTCCAGCGCGTCGTAGTCGTACTCGACGTCGAGGACGCCGCCACACGACGGACAGCGACCCGGCGCGTCCGCCGCCTCGAACGTCTCGGCGCAGTCCGTGCACGTCACGCCCGCGAATGCCGCGTTCGTCTCCATGCGAGGACGTTGCGCGAGGCGGGCGTTAAGCCCTGCCCTTCTCCGTCTACGCCGTCGCAGACCGCCCCGGGGACAACATGGAAACCCCACGAACCCCTATTTCGGGTAGTGCTTACCGACACGCCCGGCATCCACCACGTCACCGGACTCGCGGGCGACGCCCAGCGCAACCTCGACTTCTACACCGAGGTGCTCGGACTGCGCCTCGTCCGCCGTACCGTCAACCTCGAGGACATCCTCCAGTACCACCTCCTCTTCGGGAACGCCGTCGGCGCGCCCGGCACCGTCTACACGAGCTTCCCCTCCCGGAGCGCCGAGGACGGCCGCGTTGGCCCGCCACAGCCCGAGCGCATGGCGTTCGCCGTCCCCGAGGGATCGCTCGACTACTGGCGCGACCGCCTCGCCGACTTCGATGTCGCCCACGAGACCGAAACGCGCTTCGAGGACGAACGCGCCCTCCAGTTCACCGACCCCGACGGTACCCGCATCGAACTCGTCGAGGCCGACCAGCCAATCGAGCCGTGGACGAGTCGCGTCCCCGAGACGGCCGCGATTCGCGGCTTCTTCGGCGTCTCCGTCCTCTCGGTCAACCCCTACGCGACCGCGAGCGTCCTCGACACGCTCGGCTACGACCTCGACGCGCAGGACGGCGATCGGATTCGCTATCGCGCGCCCGGCGACGTCGGAGCTGTCGTCGACATCCTCGACCGGGACGTCCCGTTCGGCCGCGAAGGCGCGGGCGTCCTCCACCACGTCGCTGTCCGCGTCGCCGACGAGACCGAACTTCACGAATGGCGCGAACTCTTCGCCGAGCGCGACCTCCGCGTCTCGCGCGTGAAGGACCGCCACGTCTTCCACTCGCTCTACGTCCGCGAGCCCGGCGGCATCCTCTTCGAGCTCGCCACCGACGGCCCCGGCGTCGCCGTCGACCAGGACGTCGAGAGCCTCGGCGAGGACCTCGTCCTCCCCGGCCACTACGAGGAGGACCGCGACCTCATCACCTCCCAGCTCCCCGCCCTCGACTACACGCCGTGAGCGAGCGCTTCCTCCCGGCGAGCGACGAGGACCCACACGCCGACACACCGCTCGTCACGAGCGGCGCGCCGCTCCGCGCCGCCGACGTCGCCGTCGTCCTCCTGCACGGCCGCGGCGAGTCCGCACAGAGCATCACACGCGTCGCCGAGGAAGTCTATCGGCACGGCATCGCCTTCCTCGCCCCGCAGGCCGCGAAGTACACGTGGTACCCTCATCGCTTCGACGCGCCCGTCGAGGCGAACGAGACGTGGCTCACTTCGGCCGTGGACGCAGTCGAGCGCGCCGTGCAGACGGCGCGCGACGCCGGACTCGACGACGAGCGAATCGTCCTCTTCGGCTTCAGCCAGGGGGCCTGTCTCGCCGCCGAATACCTCCGCAGAGAGCCGCGGCGCTACGGCGGCGCGTTCGTCCTCGCGGGCGCGCTCCCCGGCGAGCCGGGCGAACGCGATCACTTGGGGTCACTCGAGGGCACGCCCGTCTTCTGCGGTGTAGGCGAGGACGACCCCAAGATCGACGTCGAGAGCGTCGAGCGCACCGCCGACGTCTTCGCCGCGATGGACGGAGACGTCACTGTCGAGACCTATCCCGATACCGGTCATCGAATCACCGACGGCGAAATCGCCGCCGTCGAGGCGCGACTCGACGCGCTGCTCGACGACTAGGACCGCGACAAAAGAGGGTCGTTCGGGACTATCCGATGTAGCGCAGGTCTTCCTCGCCGCCCGGGCTCGGGCCCTGCTCCATCTGCTGCATCTGCTCGACGACGTCCTCCATCTCGTCCGCGCGCTCGTCCAGCGCCTCGAAGTCCACCTCGAAGTCCAGCAGGTTCTCCAGCACTTCGAGGACGGCGCGCGCGCTCTTCGGGTCCACGAGGTAGCCCGAGGTCTCGCCCATCAGACAGGCGGCCTCGAAGTCCCGGCGCGTGCCGAGCCCGACCAGCAGGCCGGACGTTCCGACGATGCCGCCGGAGGGCTCCTCCGAGCGGAACTCGACGCCGGCGTCCTCGAGCACGTCCTTCTGTTCGTCGTCGCCCACTGCGCCGACGACGGCGTGGTCCTCGACGAGTTCGCCCGTCGGGACGCCGCCCAGCGCGTACAGTTCGGAGACGCCGAACTTCTCGGCGACGTCGAGGAAGGCGTCCGTCAGTCGATAGTGGCCGCGGTTGTCCGTCGCCTGATGGTCGCCCGTCAGCACGAGGAGGTCGCGGCCCTCCGTCTCGATGGCGTGGAACTCGGCGTCAGCGAGCGACGCGACGCTCTCCTCGCTCACCGTGACCTGCGGCGGGAAGAGTTCGGAGTAGACGCGGCGCACGAGCGTCGACTCCGTCTCCTCGACGAGGTGCTCGGCGACGAGTTTCCCGACGTGTCCGACCCCGGGCAGTCCCTCGACGAGAACAGGGTCGTCCAACTCGACGTCCGCGACGACCTCGATGTCGACTTCGTCCATGCGTCCTAGTCGCGGACGCGGCGCTTAAGTTTGCGTCGGTACTCGCCGTACGGATCGTCCGGGTCGAACGGTGCGGGCGCGCTGTTCTCCGTGCGCTCTCCACACTCCGGACATGTCTCAGAAAGGGTGTAAACGGGGTCGTCGTGCTCGCGACAGACTCGGATGTCCGAGTGCACGGGCCTAGGCTTCTTCTTCGAGCTGGCGCTCGCGGTGGAACTCACCGCTGCCGCCGCGACTCTCGACGTCCGCAGTCGCGCGCGCGGCCGCCGCCTCGAGTTCGTCCTCAGCCGTCTTGTAGTTCGGCGCCTCCACGCGGATGCGGTACTCGGGCGCGCCGACGTACGTCACCTCGAGGTCCGCCTCCTCGGGGACCTCGTCCTCGTCCTCGGCGGCCTGCAGGGCCTCCTTGATGTCGTCCACGCCGTCGGGCGCGGGCGACTCCAGGTGGACGTAGCCCGTCACCGTCACGTAGGGGACGGAGACGTTCTCGCGGGCCGTGGAGACGATGGCGTCGACGTCCTCCTCGGAGAGGTCGAGACCCTCGAGCGCCTCCGTGCCGTGGATGGCGGCCTGCTCGAAGCCCTCGTAGAGCGAACCGAACTCCGCGACGAGGACGTCCGCGACGTCGCGGAACTGCTCGTCGGACATCTCCTCGCCAAAGGCGAGTTCCATCCACTTGTCCGCCTTCTGCTCGTTCTTCCACTCCTGGATGGCCTCCGAGCGCTGGTGGTCGTTGACGTCCTTGATGGAGAGGTCGATCTGCTGGGAGGACTTGTCGACGTCGAGCACCTTCGCCACGACGGTCTGCCCCTCGCGGACGTGGTCACGGACGTTCTTGATCCAACCGCTCGCGACCTCGCTGATGTGGACCAGCCCGCGCTTATCGCGGTACTCTTCGAGGTCGACGAAGACGCCGAAGTCCTCGATCTCGTCGACTTTCCCGACGACGAGTTCGCCCTGCTCGGGCCAGCCCTCGTACTTCATCGGGCCTCGACGGTCTCGACGACCTCGCCTTCGAGGTCGGCCTTCCCGCCGGTCGGTCGCGCGAGCGTCGTACCACAGACGGCGCACGAGACGGGCGAGGAGGCCTTCTCGAAGACGACCTGTTCGTTCTCACAGTCCGGGCACGTGATACGGAAGAAGTTTCCAGCCATCGTATTACTCCTGGAACTCCAGCTTGCCGGCGCGCCATCCCTGACGGAGGTGGGCCTTGCCACACTCGCTGCAGCGGTACTTGAGGTCCGTCTTCTTGGTCGGCTTGTCGCCACCGGGGACCTTGCTGAACTTACCGGAGTTACCGATGCGGGAGGTCTGGCGCTTGCGCTGGCGGCCCTGCACCTTCGTCATGCCGGAGGTGCGGCCCGAGCGGACGCGCTCGACTTCGTGTTCGTGATGCTCGTTGCAGTGCGGGCAGTAGGTGTTGAAGCGTCGTGGCATCTGCATAGCGAATCAGCTCTGTTGTTCACCGGTTCGACTCCGACGCTTAAAATGGACACGGTTCGGCCCGGCGACGCGACAGGCACGACTGCACTCTGACGCAACTATTTACGGCTCGTTGACACACGTCCCGTATGGTCTGCCGCCGTCGCGCCCTCCTCTGTTGTGTCCTCCTCGTCGCCGGCCTCGCCGTCGTCGCCACGCCGACCGTCGCGCGCCCGCCGCCACAGCCCGTCTCCGGGTTCGGCGGCTTCGACGGTGGCACGTACGCGCCCGGCGAATATCCGCCGTCGGACGCGACGAACGTCAGCGTCGACGTCGCCGTCCACGCGAACGGGACGAGCGTCTGGACCGAGCGTGCGACCCTCACGAACTCCGACACCGCCGCCGCGTTCCGGTCGAACGACAGCCTTCGCCGGGCCGTCGTCGCCCACTGGTTCGACGACCGCTTCGACCGCGAGACGACCCACCTGGCCTCGCGCGTCGCGAACGACACCCTCGTCGTCACCTATCGCCTCGGCGGCGTCGTCACCCGTGGCGTCGGCGGCGGCGTCCTCTTCGCGCCGTTCGCGGACTACCGCAACGACTACTACCCGGGCGCGGCCGACGTGACGATTCATGCACCGGAGGGCTACCGTGTCGTCAGCCACCCTGACGAGATGCGCGCCGTCGAGCGCGACACCCTTCGATGGGGTGCGGACGGGCACTCCGCCGGCGTCTCGCCCGGATTGGTGACGTTCGCGCCCGCGGGCGCGGCGCTCCCGAGCGCCCGTGCGGACCTCGCGGTCCTCGCCGCCTATGGTCCCGCAACAGTCGGCGTCGGCCTCGCATGGGCTCTCCTCTTCGGGCTCCCGCTCGGCCTCGTCCTCTCCGGCGGCGTCAGACTCGTCCGCGACGACCGGCGAACTGTCCGCCGCGTCGCACTCGCGACTCCGCTCCTCGTCGGCCTCGTCGTCGCCGTCGCGCAGTACCCCGCGACGGGGAGCACCACCGGGGGCGCGTTCGGCCGAGTCGCTTTCAGCCTCGGTGTTCCCGTCGCGCTCGTCGTCGCGCTCCTCGGCCTCGGAATTCACGGCGTCGCACGGCGCCACGCACCCTGACTCACGCCCGTCGGCGGCGGGCGTCATGGCTGTCCATAGGTTTTTGGTCCGTGTGAATGGACGTTCAGTATGGACTGCCCAGCCCGCCACGCCCTCCTCTGGTGTGTCCTCCTCGTCGCCGGCCTCGGCGTTGCCGCCGCGCCCGCAGCGGCCGCTGACCAGCCGGACCCCGTCTCCGGGTTCGCCGGCGGCTTCGAGGGCGGGACGTACCGCCCCGGGAACTACTCCTACGCCGGCTCGGCCGTCACGAACGTCAGCGTCGACGTCGCCGTCTACGCGAACGGCACGAGCGTCTGGACCGAACGCGCGACGCTCGTCAACGACGAGACGGCGACCGTCTTCCGGGAGAACCCGGGCGTCTACGAGACGATCGTCCAGCAGCGCTTCGACCGGCGCCTCGGTCACGACACCCACGACCTCAGCTCGCGTGTCGTGAACGACACCGTCGTCGCCACCTACCGCATCGACGACGCCGCCTCGCGGACCCGCGGTGCCGTCCTCTTCGCGCCGTTCGACCGCCACGTCGCCGACCTCGCGCCGATGCAGGCCGACGTGACGATTCACGCGCCCGAGGGCTATCGTATCGTCGATCACCCTGGCGTGATGGCTTCGACGGGCACGTCACTGCGCTGGAACCGCTCGACGGGTCCGGGCAACGCCACCGTCGCCTCCGGCCTGATGACGTTCGCGCCCGCGGACGCGTCCAACCCGACGTTCGCCGCCGAGCTCGCCATACTCGCGGCCTACGGGCTCCCGTCGCTCGGCGTCGGCACCGGCTGGGCACTCGTCTACGGGCTCCCGGTCGGCTACGCCGTCGGCGGGCTCCTCAGACTCATGCGCAACAGGCGCCACGACGGCATCGACGTCACCGCCGGCCAGCGCCAGACCGTCCGTCGCGTCTCGCTCACCGTCGTAATACTCGTCGGCGCCGTCGGGACTGTCCTCTTCTACCCGGCGACGACCACCGTCGTCGGCCGCCTCTTCCACCCGGCCACCATCATCGTCGCCATGATGGGCGCCGCGCTCATCGTCCCCATCGCCCTCTACCTCCACCACGCCTCCGGGCGCTACGAGCGATAGCGCCGGGAGTGCGAAGCGTTTAATCGGCGTCCCGCGGAAGGCCCGAGTATGAAGCGGCTCATCATCCACGGGGACCCCGGCGTGCGCAACGGCGCCGTCATCGAGCGCGACGGCGACGAGAAGGTCCTGTTCGGCGTGACTCGCAACGGCGACTGGCACGGCCCCGAGCGCGTCCAGCTCTGGTGCGTTATGGGCGACCGCGAGGAGTACGAGGACTACGAGAAACGCAACTACATCCCCCACTGGCTCGACGTCGAGACCGTCGACGCCGAGGACGTCGTCGTCCGCGAGAAGCAGACGACGCTCACGCTCGACTGACGGGTTTTCGCGACTCTTCAGCGGACTCGAACGACGGACAGCGACGCGTCTCAGAAGTAGGTCGGTTGCGGAGAACGGACGGGTGAGCGAGACGACTCGCTCTCAGGGCGTGAGTTCAGGAGAAGTAGCGGGAGGTAGATTTGAACTACCGATCTCCGGGTTATGAGCCCGGCGGAATCTCCTGGCTATCCCATCCCGCTGATTCTTCATAACGCGGTGCGCTAGTTAAGACTTGCGAAGCCCGGTGCCGTATGTGGATTTGTCCCTCGGTTCAGAGGTCGAGTTCCGCGGCGAACGTCTCGGCCGCGGCAACGGATGACTCGGGGCCACGCGCGGTGACGAGGTCGCCGTCGACGGTGACGGAGGTGTCGGCGTCGAGTTCGGCGTCCCAGTCCGCGCCGGCCGCGACAACTTCGTCCTCGACCCAGTAGGGGAGTTTGCGGCCATCGGGCAGCAGGTCGCGCTCATCAACGATGCCCTCCTCCCACTCGTTCGGGAAGCCCGTGACGGAGCGCCCCTCGACGAGGAACTCGCCGTCGGCGTCGCGCGTGAACGCGAGGATGCCGGCGGCGTGACAGACGACGAGCGCCTTCCCGTCCTCGCCCGCGACGGCCTCGCGGAGGAGGCGTCGGGCGTCCCGGTCCTGGTTGATGTCCCACGCGGTGCCGTGGCCGCCCGGGAAGACGACGGCGTCGTAGTCGCTCGCGTCCTGTTCGGCGAGCGCCTCCGGGTCGTTCAGGCGCTCGTCCGACTCGTGAATCTCCGTGACGCGCTCGGCGGTTTCCTCGCCGACGCTCTCCGGGTCGACCGACCGTTCGTCGACCACTGGCGGGTTGCCGGTCGGCGTCGCGACCGTGATGTCGGCGCCGCGCTCGTCGAGCGTCGTGAGCGGCTCGATACACTCCTCGCCCCAGTATCCTTCTTCGCTAACGACGAACAGGACTGACGTCATGCGCTCGTTCGTTCGGCCGTCGCACGCAAAACAATGACTCCGGGTGTGGTGCTTGCCGCCTTCGAGGCGCCAACACCGAGAATACGGTGGGAATCGCCGCCGGACGGGTCGACCTCAGTCGTCGCCGTGTTCGTCGGTGATGACGACTTCGCCGTCGACGACGTCGACGTTGATGAGCGTCTTCACGTCGATGTCGGACTCGTCGAGTTCGTTCGGCCCCTCCTTCTTGATGACGGCGACGACGTCGGAGACGTCCGCGCCGATGTGATCGAGGGCGTCCGTGATGGCGCGCAGGGTGCCGCCCGTCGAGAGGACGTCGTCGAGAACGAGCACGCGGTCGCCCTCGAAGACGTCGTTGATGTACATCTCGGACTCCGAGTAGCCCGTCTGCTGGGTGAGCGAGACCTCGCCCTCGAGGCCGTACTGACGCTTGCGGATGACGACAAGGGGGATGTCGGTCATCAGCGACACCGCCGTCGAGATGTGGATCCCCATCGCGGCGGGCGTGACGATCTTGTCGACGTCCTGAATCTCGGCCTTCCGGATGATTCGGATGACGATTTCCCGGAGGAGCTCGGGTTCGAGCATCGGGACGCCGTCGCTGATGGGGTGTACGAAGTAGTGATACCCTTCCTTCTCGATGATGGGCGCATCGAGCAGCGACTGCTTCAGTCTATCCATGTCGCCTCTTCTCGCGCGAGCAATAAAGGCTGACGGAACTTTTGCCGCTTCGCTACGCTTTAGCGAGGCAGACCACGTCGCGGCATAGCCTGCCGCTACCGCGGTATCTCGGCCGTCAGGCACTTCTCCCCGTGTTCGCTGGGTCCCATCGGGCATGTGGCAACGTGGGCACGGCCACGATGATTCCAAATCGTGGACGACAGCAATAAAAACAGTAAAGTTGTATTGTATGAATACGTGACTATGGACGTACTGGGGGTCTTCAGCGACGAGCGGGCCGTCTCACCCGTCGTCGGCACGATACTCATGGTGGCGATCACCGTCATCCTCGCCGCCGTCATCGGCGCCGCGGTCTTCGGTATCGTCGGCGATATCGGACAGACGGCGCCGCAGGCGACGTTCGAGTGGGATTACAACAATAGTACGAGCGACACGCTGACCGTGATGCACGCGGGTGGAGAATCCATCAAGCGAGAGCAGCTCGCGTTTAACACTACTGGGGCGACGGTACAGGTTCCTGGTGAAAACGGTGAGTACGGAGACAGTAATGACCAGTACCTCCGTGCGCGTCCAAAACAGGTTATCGGCGATAATGGAACGATGCAGGCTGGCGACTCCGCTACCGCGAACTACTCGGATTTTGAAAGTTACACGAGCCTCTATGGATGGTCGACTCTACACGATGGTAGACTTCACCTCAACGGTTCCACGGCCACACTTGTCTGGAACGGCGGCGAGCGCTCCGCCGTCCTCTCCGGGTGGGAAGGACCCGACGAGAATGAGTAACGCCGTCGAGTCCTGACCGGACACGCTTATACGGCCGTCGGCGGTAGGCGACGCATATGCCTCGCTGGACCGCTCCCGAGTACGAGAACCCGCTCGCCGTCCTCTTCGTCTGGGTGAGCGCGCTGCTCCCGTGGGAGGTCGCCTACGCGACGCTCTCCGGCCCGAACGTCTCCGTCCTCTTCGTGCGCTGGCCGCTCTTCCACCTCCGTCGCGTCACCGACCTCACGAGCGCCGGCGGCAGTAGCACGATGGTCGCCACGTCGCTCGGCGCCTACCAGTATCAGGGTACGACGACGATGGCCACCGGCTACCTCGTCTGGACCGTCGTCTCCGTCGTCTTCCTCGCGCTCCTCGCGTTCAGCGTCGCGTTCTACCTCCGCGAGGAAGCCGTCACGGCGCGCGTGCGGCGGCCCGCGCGCCTCGTCGGCGCCACCCTCCTCCTCACCGGCATCGGCTACCTCGTCGCCGCCGCCGCCATCTACAAGACTGGCTTCGGCGGCCTGCACGTCCCCCTCGGCGCGCTCTTCCAGCTCGCCTTCGGTGCCGTCCTCCTCACGAACGACCCCGCCTGAGCGGGCCGTTCGGCATAAGTACGCCCCGACCCACGCCACCCGTATGGTCTCTCTCACACTCCTTGCCGGCGCCGCCGGGGCCGTCCTCGCGCTCCTCGGTCTCGGCTATGGGTGGCGTCGCCGCACCGCCGAGAAACGCAAATCGAAGCGCGCACACGACGCCGCCCAGCAGCGCGACCCGCCGGTCGACATCGGCGACACCTACGAGTTCGGCGTCACCGACTTCAGCGACCACCACTCCGGCGAACGCGTCGCCGTGGGCAAAGTCGAGGGCTTCGTCCTCTTCACCGAGGACGTCCCCAGCGACGTCGCCGAGGGCGACGTCATCCGCGCGAAGGTCATGTCGTTCAACAACGGCCACACCTCCGCCGACGCGAAGTTTCAGGGTCGGGTGTAGGTGCCGCCGCGCACAGACATCGTCGCAACGATAGCTACGTCTCGGAGCGTTCGCGACTGCCGACGAACCGTCAATCAGTCTCGGCGTCCGCACCCGACGCATCAATGAAGGGGTGGGTCGGCTCCGCCACCTCATCGAGCGTCCCGTCTTCGAACAGCGCGGCGAGGACCGTCTGCTCGGCATTGTGGAGGCGTACGTCGAGCACGGCCTCGTCGACGTCCATCAGGCGCGCGAGTTCCGTGAGCGTCGTCTCTCGTGGCCACGCGTAGAACCCTTCCGAGACCGCCGTCGCGAGCACCCGGCGTTGGTGCTCCGTGAGTACGTCGTGGCTCTTCCGGAAGATGTCCGAGTGCTCGAACGACGGGAGCGTCCTGGCGCTCCCGTCCCGCGTGACGACGTCGACACCCTCGTGCGTGTCGAGGATCTGGCGGACGAGCGAGCGACCCTCCCCGCGCGGGAAGTCCGCGACGACTCGGCCGTCGCCGCTCTCCCCGCGGACGACACGGGGATACGCCCCGACGTCCGCGAGCGACACCGCGATACAGCCGCCCGCGACTTCGAACTCGAACAGGCTCACGTCGCCGTCCTCGCGGAGGAGCGTCGGTTCGACCTGCGGCGTCTCCTCCGCGATTCCGAGAATGCGGTCGGTATCCGCACCGTCGATGCGGAAGAACTCCGAGTAGACCCCGTCGCCCCGCGGAATCATCTCCTCGAGTTCGAACGTACAGGACTCGACCGCCGACGCCCCGACGAACGGATACGTCTCGTTCTCGACGCGGAACTCAACCGACAGGCGACTCGAAGAAGGAGCACCTGACCCCGTATCGTCCCTCCGGGCCATAACCAGACATAACGATGGCGGGTGTTCGGAAAAATCATCTGGCCGACAGCGTGCCGGGACGCGAGACTCGTTCCGAGTACAGACGTGGGAAACGGAAACCCGAAGCTCCCTACCGGAGTTACTTCGAGGAGAATGGGGCCGGAGGGCTCGCGGGGTGTTTCTGCACACCCACCTACCTCGGCGATCGCTTGCTCACTCATCGGCATCGTCCTCCGTCGTCAGGTCGTTCATGATGTCGAGGTTCTCCGTCTCCGGACGTCGTCTCGCGAGTTCTTCCTCTAGGTCGGGCTTGTCGTAGTAGCGCCGAATCGTCTCCGGGGAGGCTGCCACGCGCTTTGCGACCTTCACGTAGCTGAGTCCCTGGTTCAACTGCCACGTGATGCTGCCCGTCCGGATCGCGTGCGGGCTTCGACTCGACGGGCACTTGCTCGAATGCTGGCGGTGGGTGTACTCGCACGTGTCGCGACGGCGGTTGTGCGGACACCCGGCGTAGATGCAGGGTTGAGTCGCCTGATACGCCCAGCACTGGATGCTCGTCTCGCTCGCGCGCCCGTGCGTCGTCGAGAAGAGCGGCTTCCGGCCCGCGTCGTCGCGCTTCTCCGGACGCTCGCGTGCGACGAACAGCTCGAGGGCGTCCGCGACGGGCTTCGGGACGGCGACGTTCCGCTCGTGTTCTTTCCCGTCCTTCAGGCGCGTCTCCGGCGGCCGATGGCGGAAGCGAAGTACGCGCTCCTCGGGGTCCCAGTCGCCCACGTCGAGCGACCGGAGACAGCTCGTGCGACACCCGACGTGCCAGAGCACTTCGAGGACTGCGTGTTGGACCGTCCCCGTGTGCTTCACGCTGTCCCGGTAGAAGTTCAGGAGGCCGCGCGCGTCGTCGGCGGCAAGCAAATCGTCGTTCGTCTGATCGTCCTTCGAGAGACGCGGAAGCGTCACCTTGTCGGGCAGGTCTTCGTCGACGACTTCGATGTCGGCGCAGTACTTCAGGAGTTCCTTCAGCGCGCTCAACTTGCCCTTCACCGTCGCGGGCGCGTTGCCCTGCTCTTCCAGGTGGCGCTCGTACTCGTCGATGAGCCACCCGTCGAGTTCGCGCATCGACTCGATGCCCTGCTCGTGCGCCCACATCACGAACGCCTCCGTCCGCTGGCGGTAGCTCCGGACGGTGTTCGCCGTGTTCTTGTTCTCGCGCTTGCGGATGAAGCGCTCGGCGGCCTGCACGGGCGTGATGTCGCGGCGCGAATCGCGGTCGCTCACCGGTCGGCCCTCCGCGTGAACATGAGGACGTCCGGCTCGCGCTCGTCGCCACAGGCGGGACACTCCTCGACGTCGTCGAAGGTGACGACCGAGCAGCGCTGGCAGACGTAGAGCTGGTCGCTACTCATCGTCGTCACCCATCCAGTCGGCAAGCTCGCTCGCACGGACGAACTCGTCGCGTTCCTCCGCGGGGTCGGCTTCAAGGACGACGTCACCCGCGTCGTTCCGGCGGACGGTGACTTCGTCGCCCACCTCAGCACCGATCGCGTCGAGGGCGGGCGCGGCCAGCGTGACGTGCTTCCCGCCCGTCGACGTCTCGAAGACCGAGTAGCGACGCGGCAGGTCTGGCGCGTGGCGCTCGTAGCTTCCCCGCTCCGATGGTTCGCCGCTCATGCGTCGCCCTCCGAACCCTCGCCGTCAGCGACGACGCGCGCGGCGGCACCGTCGCGAGCGTCCGCCACCTCGTCGTGGGCGACGTCGAGCAGCGACGCGCCCGCGGGCGTGATACGGTACTCGTTCGTCCGCCGGTCGAGCGCCGACTTCTCGATGAAGCCCGCCTCGACGAGCGTGTCGAGGTTCGGGTAGAGGCGACCGTGGTTTACCTCCTCGCCGTAGCGCGCTTCCAGCTCGCGCTTGATGGCCAGCCCATAGACCTTCTCGGCGTCGTCTTCGAGCGACGCCGCGACGAGCAGGATGTCACGCTGGAACCCGGTCAGGTCGTGCCACGCGTGCGTCTGGTTCATTCGTCCGCACCTCCCTCGCGCGTCGCGCACGTGCGACAGGTCGCTCGGCCGTCCGGCAGAACGCCGACGGCGGCGCGGGCTTCACACACCTCACACGGTGTGTCGGGGGCTTTTTCGGTAGGCAGTGCTTCCGGTCGGTCGTGCGGCTTCGGCCGCACAATGGCAGTCTCATCCATGGTTACGGAGTGAGACGCCCTTTTGGGCCGTGTTCCAGCACGGCCCGCCTTCACCAACCAACAAGAGTCATCTTCGACCAACTGGGGCGTCTGTCTGTACTGTAACACTCTGTGTGCATAAATGCACGGGTAGTGCTGTAAGGTGTTTTTAGTGAGTTATAGTCCGATACCCTATTCATACGTACGCTGAGAGAGATTATGCGCTTAATGAGAAAATCCGGGTCGTGGCAGAGTGTATGGGACGACCGGATTCTTGAGTATCTTCGAGAATGCGAGACGGGGACTGCCACGGAGATGAAGGAAAGCGGGTATTTCAGCGTCTCTCGCTCACAGTTGTCCCGCCGACTAAGCAAGCTCGCTGACCACGATCTCGTTCGTCACCTCGGTAACGGTGTCTACACGATCACCGACGAAGGGGAGGCGTACCTCAATGAGGAATACGACGCCGAAGCGGGCGTCTACATCGACTCGGAAGGTGGGAGCGAACCAAGCGCAGCGGAAACGGAGGCAAACGGAGCATAGCCATGCGAATGCGAAAGACCGGTGCGTGGCAACGTGCCCCCGACGACCGCATCCTCGAGTATCTCCGCGATCACGATGTCGCCGGCGCGCACGAGATCGCCCGCGACATCCAGTACCCGATTACCGTTCATCGTGTTCGCCGCCGACTCCGGGTACTTGCCCAAGCCAGCTACGCCGCGCCGCTCGACGACGACTACGACCTGTTCGAGCTGACCGTGTGGGGACAGTTGTACCTCGAAGGCGAAGTTAGAGCGGATTTGCTGGTGCCAGAGCCTGACGAGCGGAGGGAGGGGTACGTGTTGGGGTGAGAGAAAGTGTCTTAAGAAAATATTATAGCATGATTTTCTGTGAGGTTGGTGATCCTAGCAACTGCATAAAGCCGCTCATCGCTGGATGGATTTATGTAGATCTGCCTGAATTGATAGAATAGAGATGCAAGCTGGTATTCTTGGAGAGGTGCAAGGAGACTTCGAAGATCCGCAATCTTTCCATCAGACACATCACCAAGACGGGACTACATTCACCAGGTCATTCCAAATACGGCAAAATGACCACCTTGAATCTGGTATACCCGTATATCAGGGAGAAGCAGCAATAGAGGTCGTGGATGAAAGTCAAACGGTACAGATTGACGAAGAATCAGGGAATATTTCGGTGACTTCCGCACCAGAACGGCGGGGTAAATACACCCGTTTTATTATTATACCAGATAACATTATGGTCGTCGCCAGTTCAGATGGTGACTTTGCGTTCGATCTCCTTTCCGAAGCGGTTCCTTCCGCTGGAGTCCTTCAAAGTAAACTAGATCTTAATTCTTTTGCAGAAGATTACTATTCTGCCGATGGTGTTGATCCTTGGCAGGTAGGCTTCTTCGGAAATATTGGACAAGCCGAGAAGGGCATCGTTTATGGAGAAGACGTCTTTAACGATAGCGAGATGGGCGATCTCTTAGAGAGATCAGAGGTTAATCAGCTCGGATTAGAGTATGAATTCCGGGGGGAAACTGTTAAAATGACATCGGCACGCAGCGGCTACGTTGAAGTGTACAATCCATCTAATTGGGATTACACAGAATATGCACAATATCTATCGGATGAAATATCCAAATACACAACTACAAGAATCTAACTAGGTGATAGCATGAGTTCTTATGAACGGCTAGTAAAAATCGTCTATTCATATTTAGGATGGACGGTGTTTTGTTTATCGATCGTCGGACTAGTTGGATATGTCTACTTTCGCCAAGTGAATTTCATACAGAGTCCGACATATCTGGATGTGGTGAAGGTTTTTGGTTCAATTGCTCTTTCAGCTGCTCTATTCGCTCTATACGGAAGAATGTCAACTATACAATCTAATCAGACAGGGATACAGGATACACAGACCCAAATTATGGACGCACAGCTTCGGCCAGTCGTCGAAGTTCAGGATATTTCAGCGACAGACGATCGGCTTGAGGTTAAGCTAAAGAATATGGGAAATGGTATTGCACGCAATCTGCGTGTTTCAGTTCACATTTTATGCTACAACTCCAATACGGGGTCTAACTTTTACTGTCCTCCTTCAAATAGGGCTGACAAATTAGAGTCAAAGTACGGATCTATTGGCCAACTCCCAGCAGGGGAATCGACGAATCTGACTGCACAAATCCATACCCGCTCGATCACTAATCCAGATTTAGATCGGCTACTGGGCGCGTCTCTGAGCTCCTTAGTAAGCCAAACCGATGGTGGGTACGATCAAACATATTATCAGATAGAAATAAGATATGATCAACATATGACCGAGGGTCCCGAATCAACTTTTCTTCCCCCTGCTCGGGCACCTCTCGGGTCACAGCCAGATATGGAATCTTTGCTCATAAATGGTGAATCTGTTCGTGGTGAATTTTCATTCTACGCTGACCAAGATGAGTATGGATTCCAACCCCCTGGTGATCATTAGACTACTCAAATGTACGACTATGGATTTGAATAGGATTACTAGCAAGAGTTATGTTAGTACCACGGTCTCTAGCACGAATTGACCCTGAGCATTCGCCTCGAAAGCTTTCATCAATTTCAATTCTAAGACGAATGACGATCATACTCGGGAGTTCTTCGAATTCTACCTCTTGACGGTCCTCAATATAGTTAAAGTATCTATTTGTCTGGGATATCGTCACTACTAAAGGCTCTGTAAGATCTAAGCGAAGAGTTCTTCCAGACATTTCTTGTTTCGCTGCCAGTACAGCTATGCCTGGTGTATGGTCAGTAACAAGAATACTGTCATCAGACCACCGTTCATTGTGCTGATCTGACCTTGCTTCAAGGCGAGTTGAATTCTGTAGGGCTAATCGAATAGCTCCTATATAGGAATGAGTCCTTCGGAGATCAATATCGCTTATCATTCAGATGCAAATGCTGATTCAAAATGCTGCAATACATATTCTCGAATTTCGCAAGACTCGTCATCAATTCTAATCTGATCGTCCGAATACACGACAGTTGTGGAATGCTCCGTCCCATTGACTTTCTTAGTGAAACGGAGCTGTAGACGCTCAATGGGGTTCGTTTCAAGACGACCATCAGAAGGGTCTTCAATAGTCACAAGATCACCCCTGGAATCCAGAATCTCCGCTTCAATTAGACGATCAGCTCGATTAATGAAGTCAGATATAGAGGAAGCCTTCGGGCGAAGTTCTGCCATCTCTTCAGGCGAGAAGTCACCGGAATCCTCTTGGCTGGATACAGCTTCTGCAAGCGCCTCTAATACCTTCTTAGCGTTTGGCACACTATTCTCTGACTCGGAAATTATAAGCTGAGAATGCTGGCGTATCTGGAACCTCCCTCTCGATTCTGTTGGCGATCCAAAGAGGGGTTCAGACTCGTATTCGAACGTCCCATAGATTATGTATGGTTGGTCAAAGGGATAATTCTGGGGAGAAACTAGGATCTCCCTCTCTGCTTCGTTCTCGAAGACAAACTCAAAATTTTCGTAGACAAGCTCTTCGACACGCTCAGCGGGGGGCTGACTCGAGATCCGCCGAACGCTGTCTACAGTCATGGGAGCTACTTATGCTTGGGAAATCGTGCTGATGAACTATACGGTTTGTGGCGCACGAATATTAATTGTTCTCCTCATGGCTTCCCCACTCTAGATCGGAATACTTTGACGGGTCTTCACCGCGCTTCTCTGCATAGTCTGTGACTAACTCACTCAGGGGGAAGTCATACTCGGCAGACTGAGGTAGATCGGCAGCGCGACGGTGGAGCTTCGCGAAAAATTTTGGGCTTACATATTTCTCTGTAGGATCTAAACTCGTCCACTCATCGTATAATCGAATAAGACGCCGCAGGAAATAGAGAGAGAGCAACATCCGAATGAGGTGAGGGCTGTCATCAATCGAGTTCTCAACTTTGACATGGATTCGTCCAGTTGTGTAGTCCCGGACATTCGTCTGTATATTTGCGGTTATATCATAGTCTTCAAAGCTGAATCTCCCCTCGATTTCGCGGATCTCGTAGTTAAGGAGGATCCCAGCAATGACTGGAAGAGCATGAGTGGCATTTAGTGAATTACGAACTTCGTTTTCTTCTCCATATGCTCCGATATCTCCAGACATTCGCACATCAGAGAGATTAGAGATGCTAATTCCGTTTAACCTCTCATCCTCATCATATTTCTTGAGAAGATACAGAAGAAAGTCGGGTTTGATCGTTAATGGTTCCAGTTCAACCTCACCACTCCAGTCTTCATGGAGTCGCTCCTTGAGATCACTTACTTTTCCATGGCTTCCTTGAAAGAAGGCATAATCTGGGTTATCCCAATGGAAGTAGGAACTATTGGTCGATCGTTCCCATCCACTGGTCGGATCCCCCTCTTCGTCAACTAGTTCATCAGGCTGATTATAGCTTTCAGATTTGAATTCTTGGATAAGTGTTTCAGAGGCAACCTTCTTCAGCGACGGCTTAATTGCATCATACCTATCAAAGTAATTGCTTAATTCAATCTGTTTAAACCCCGACTTCTCCTCACCTGGTGTCCCTCGATCGAAAGACGTGAGCTCGCTGAGTTTTTCACCGTCAAGGTCGTCAGAATCAACAGAGATAGTCCGATATATTCCATTAAACACCAGCGTTCCTTCGTAAGTGAATTTGTCATTGTCTGCCATTAGTGCTGTAGAATGACTGAAGTCATATTAACATTGAGGTATTCTCACTCGACAAGGGAGCTCTCAGCTGGTGCTAGGGAATCAGATATTTCACTAACAGTGTCTTCTATCTACGATTCGTATCTCGGTGCTCAAACTACAGACAGATAGACGACACTAGACACCTATACCGCCATCGTACGCCTGCATGGCGTACAATCTCGACCGTGAACGGTTGGTACAGGTAATCGACGGCGTGCTGTCGCCGTTCTTCGTGATCGCGACGCTGGTGCTCGTGGGGATCGGGCAGTTCTCCGCACTGGGCGTCTCGATGGCGGACACGCTCGTCGAGGCGAACGGCTCGCAGATCTCCGTCTCGCTCGTGGTGTCGCTCGTCGTCGTGGTGGCGGCCTACGTGATGAACGAGTCGGTAGACTGGTCGGAGTGGAGCGAGTGGGAAGCCGCGCTCGTCGGCGCGATGGTCGTCTCGAACGTCTCCGTCGCGCTGGTGCCGCTCGTCCGCGACGTCGTGACTGGCTCGAAGTGGATCGGCGTGCTCGTGCTGATTCTCAACTCGGCGGCGTACTACGTTGTCGCCTACTGGGACGGTGGTCGCTAATGAGCGACGCCACCCATACGCGCGAAATCGACGCGCGTCTCGCGTTCGTCCTCGGTGCGCTGGCCAGCTTCGCCGGCGTCGCCCTCGCGACGCTTCCGGGGGTGGGGCTATGAACGACGCGACGCTCTGGAAGGGCGCACTCGCAAGCGGTGTCCTCCTGGTGATCGTCTCCGTGACGGGCGCGGACGGCACGGCGCTCATCGGTGCCGCGCTTCCCTTCGCCTGTGTCGCGTGGGTTCGCTACGACCGTCGCCGCCATCCTCGTGCTGAGGACGAACTCGTTCGTCCCGAACGCGATGGGCATGGGCGTCGTGACGTCGGCGGCCTCTCCTACGCCGGACAGAGTCTCCGGCGGGAGGAACGGCAATGAAGCCGCAGTTTCGCCGGCTGACCGCGTTCGCGCTCGTCGTCCTCCTCGTCTCCTCGAGCGTCGCCGCGCCGGTCGCCGGCACAACCGCCTCGACCGGGGAAGACGCTGTCTCCTCGCCGGAAGGGTATGCGGCAACGTCTACAGATGGCTGCTCGGCGTTGGATATGTTGGCGTCGTTCGCGACACTGAATCCCTACGACGACGCCCAGGAAATCGGCAAGTGTCTCAGTGGCTCTACTACCTCCGAAGTTGAGGAAGTGAAGCAGGCTGAGGACAACCAGACAGCGCTCCAAATTTACAATGCTGCGAGCGCCCAAGCCGCCGCAGACGACCAATTCCTCTCGACCGCCTCTAACTACGCCAACGACACGCGCCACGCCGCGTGGTCAGCCGCTGAAGTTGCCTACTACAAGGCGATTCAAAATGGCTCTGCGAAGGCTGTCGCGCGCGAAAAGGCGATGCGCGCCATCGAGGACTATTTCACTCGACGGCAGATGTCACTCAAACAGCGCTGGGAGATTCAGGTTCGTGCTGCCTACGCACTTCATCAGCGCGCCGTCAACGAAACGGGCGTCTCTGACACCCTTCTCGATATCGTCCCACACGGCCAACCTGACTCGAGCCTCGCAGACTCACTCCAGAAAGAGGGTGTCCCTGAGTGGAACAAGACTGCCACCATCTCCTATGTGAACGGCTCGACGACAACGGTCTACTCGTTCGGTGGTACCCGCCACTGGCTCCGGTCCGGTAACTACCACGAGATTGCCCACGGTGTCCGGCTCCCTGACGGGACTGCAACCACCTCCAAGATCTCCGGCGACTACCTCCGTATCGTCGTCAACCCGCCCAGTGGCTCCGACATCAGCCAGTTCACGTACTTCGACACGACCGAGTACGCAACCGTCTGGAACCGCTACAGCGCGCTCTCGACGGATCTGAAAACCGAGTTCTCCACCTACGTCAACAACACCTATCCCGCTGTCGAGGATGGCCGTCTGAATGCCTCGCAAGTCCTCTCGACCGAAACTCGGATGTTCAACCTCGGCACCGCTGGCGGTGACGGAACTCTCTACGACTCGGTCGCTGCACTCGCAAACCTCGGCCTCGCAACCCCCTCGCTGAACGGCACCGGTACCATGACCGTCTACTACAACAACCGCGAGTATCACGGCCTTCTGCTCGCCCCGCAGGTCCCCAACGGGACGTGGCGGGCAAACACGACGTACAACGCGAGTACGCCACCGCTGAACAACTCCACACTGCTCGCCACCACCGGCGGTAAGACGGTGCATCTCTCCGGCGAGTTCCGCGTCGGCACCATCTCGACCCAGAGCGGCGGCACGATGCAGAACGTCTCTGCGACGCGCACGCAGTACCAGACCGCGAACGTCTCGAAGCTGCTCGAACAGATTAACGAGACTCAGCGCCTCATCGCCCAAGTCGAAGCGCGGCAAGGGAGCGGTGCCACAAACCCCGACGACGGCGGTGGCGGTGGTGGCTCCGGCCCGCTCATCATCGTCGGTCTTGCCGTCGTCGCGATCGGCGCTGCGGCAGTCATGCAGAGGGATAGCTGACGATGCCTCGCCCGCTGCTCTCCATCGCGCTCGTCTTCCTCGGCCTCCTCGCGCTCGCGTGGGTAGCCGGTGACGTCACGGGTTGGTGGTCGATGCAGGCGATCGTCGGCGACGCCATCACGCAGACTATCGGTGGATTCGTCGACGGCGTCGTGGACGCCGGGCAGAGCCTCGTCGATTGGTTCTTCGACCGACTCGGCGACGCCGTCAACCCCGTCTAACCCGGCCCATCGTGGCCGGGAGCCGCCCGTGGTCGGCACGTGCGTCGGTTCGATTCCGGCGGCGGCCCTCAGATGAGACGACTACTGTTGGTACTCGCCGTACTCGGTGTCGCAGTCGCACCGGCGGCCGCTGCGCCGAACGGAACGACGACGTCCTCGACGAACACGACCGTTGTCGCCGGCGGCCACCCGGTCGCCGTCGACGGCGTGATGACGATACAGGGTTGGGAGTACGAGAACGGGCGGTTCAACGTCACGCTCACCGCCTCGCAGTATCACGTCGCGACGCTCGCGGCGTCGGCGAAAGCGAGCGGGCGGGTCGCCCACAGCCCATATCGGCAGGTCGTCCTCCAGGGAGGCGAGTCGAAGACCGTCTCCATCCCCGCGGACCGTATCGACGGCGAAGCGAGCGTGAGCGTAACGACCGGTGCGTGCATCCAGTCGGGGAGCTGTCCCACCGTCTACAGCGACGACACCAGTCTCGGGTCGCCGTTCGGTGGCTCGCCGACGCTCGGGTGGCTCGGCGGGGCGGGCATCGCCGTCCTCTCGATGGTCGCCGGCGCGCTCTACGTCGTTCGTCGCGGGGGCGCAGAACCCCGGGAGGCCCGCTGATGAGTCTCCGTCCGACCTTCGCGAACGCGTGGGACCGCCTCACCTACCTGCTCGCCGAGGCCCAGCTACTCGTCGCCACACTCGTCGTCACGAGCGGCGTCCTCCTCTGGGTCTTCTCGCCCTCGATACCCGCCCTTCCCGCGTGGAGCGTCCACCTGCTCGTCGGGTCGCTCGTCCTCGCGCCGCCCTGCCTCCTGGTGGGCGTGCGCTTCGCCGGGTGGTTCGACCGGCGCGACTGGGTGGACGTCCAGCACATCAACGCCGTCGAGGACGTCGCGAAGGAGTACAAGGTCCCACCGGACGTCTGGAAGAACAAGACCGTCGAAGGCCCCGCGCCGTACCCGATGAACGACGGCGAAACCTGGGTCGTGCGCGAGTACGAGTGGCTCCCCGACGCCGGCCCGGACGGCCAGCTCATCGTCCGCGGCGTCTGGCTCTCCGAGCTCGAGGACACGAAGCTCCTCACCACTCGCTCACACTTCAACCGCGTCTACGATACCCTCCAGCAGTCGCACATCCGTCTCGATCTCTTCGAGGACAATCTCGAGGACATGGCCGCCGCCCTCCAATCCCGACTCATGAACAAGATCACCGAAGCGAAGCAGCGTGGCGAATTGCTCGATAAGAACGCAGTGACGGCCGTCGTCGAGGAGTTCGAAGACGACATCGAGGAAGTGACCGGCGACGATCTCGCCGACCTTCGCGAAGACGACGTCGATCCCTTCGATCCTGAAGACGCGACGGGTGCCGTCGTCGACGAGATATCCGCGAGTTCACCGACTGCCGGCCCGGACGCCGTCGCGACGGACGGTGGTGAGAGCGATGAGTGAGGACAGCGATCAGTACACGCCGCCGCAGTTCCGCGAACACCAGGAGGAGAAGGGGCACCGCGAGCCGTTCGCCCGGCGACACACCGGACTCACCCGTGACCCGGCGCTTTCGCGCTTCCTCTCGGTCCTCGACGCCAGCTACGACCCGGTTTCGCACGCGGAAACCCCAGGGAAGATGCCCGGAAACGCCATGGACACCGACCTTGCGCGGACGATTCTGCAGAACGAGGCGACCGAAGTCGGTCGGGAAGCCCTCGACAACGGCGACATGGCGACGCTCAAGCACCTCACCGGCGACGCCGGCCAGCAGGCGGACGTCTCCGGACTGAAGGCGATGCAGACGATCGACGAACTCATCGAGTCGCCCGCGCCCGTCATCGTCGTCTTGGGCGAGATGGGCGCGGGCAAGACCGACTTCGCCTGCCTCCTCGCGCAGCGCGCACGGCACCTCCTCGGCGTCGACCAGGTCGCCAGCAACATCCAGTCGCTTCGGGAGACGACTGATTGGACCGACGTCGAGGGCGAGCATCGCGACGGCTTCGTTCCCGACTATCCGACACTCGAGGAGTGGGTACAGCAGGACGGCGATCCGCTCACCTACGACCAGCAGCAGAAGCTCTTCATCGGCGACGAGTTCTCCTCACACGCGGACGGCACCGGGAAGTCCGGCCATCTCACGCGGAAACTGATGGGGCCGCTCGTCTACAAGATCCGCAAGTACGACGGGATGCTCATCTACATCGCGCACGACGAATCCTCGATCCACCCGCTCCTCTGGCGACTCGGCGTTATCGTGAAGAAGACGGCCCAGAAGACCGCCGTCGTCGCGGACAGGGTGAAGGGTGGCGAACTCCGGGGTATTCGCACCGAAATCACCGGTATCCCGCCGACTGACTGGCGATATAACACGAAAGAGGCCTCCGACTGGGCGTGGACAGACGACGAGGAGAAAGAGGACCCGTCTCCGGACGAAATCGCTCGCGACGTCGCAATCTGGACGGTCCACGAGTGCCAGCGAATGGGTCTCTCCTACCGCGAGACCGCCCAGTACGTCCCGTTCGCGAAGTCGTGGGTCGGTGACCGCGCCGTCGAACTCGAGAACGGCGAGCACGACGCCGCCCTGGACAGGGTGCGTGCGATAACCTCATGAGACGCCCGCTTCGCCGTCTCTCCGGCAGGTGTCCATCTATCCGCGTCCACGGTACACCCTTTAGTAATAGCCCACAGCCGCGGTCGTCCGGCGCTATCGCGCCGAACGAAGCCATGGGCGCGACGTCGCGAGTGGCGGAGGAGTCTATATATAAGACGCGTGACGCGTGCGAGGCGCGATAGCGATGCCCTCTCAGAGAGCGAATCGGTACGGGACGCTCGCCGAACGGAAGGCGTGCGAACGCTACCGGCTTCGACGTGAGGGCGTGCACACCAGCTGGCGCGACGCCGTCGATCGCGACGGCACCCCCATCGAAATCAAGGCCACCGACGCCACTCGAGACTACCCGCGCTTCAAGGTCTTCGAGAAGTACCACGACCGCCTCGCCGCCGCCGGCGGGAAGTACGTCTTCGTCCTCTACCGCCGCCGTGGGCGCGGGCTAACCGTACTCCGGATGCAGATGCTTCCTGCGACGCAGATTCCGGTGTCTACGTGGTACACGAACGGCGGGCATCGAGACAGTAAGGAAACGAAGATACGCCCATATGACATATTCTAACCGAATCTCCCTTTAATTGGGAGATGAGCGTTCCGTCAGAATATATTTGACCACATCTGAGATGTGATCTGGGTTTAGTTTGAACTCTACTTCGTTAGCATCTAACTGGCTCAGGTACTGCCCCTCACCCAGTTCGTATTCCTTGTCGAGAAAGTAGTCCATCTTACTAATAAAGACACCTGCAGAAGCCTCTGAAAATTCAATTTCATCCATAATCTCTTTCTGCGAAACCGTGGGCTGATTCCTCTCATCAGCACGCGAAGCAGCCCACGCTGCTAAAACATAGAGCATAGCCTTATGATCTGCACCAACCTGCCCTTTTGGCGTTAGTTCAATCTCTCCACCTTCGTGTATTGTAAACCACCCCTGAATTTCTCTTAGTGCCTCTTCAATCCGCTCTTCGTCAGATTTGACAAAGCCTCTCACCGGATCTGAAAGACCGGTGTCCATATCTGGTTCTTCACTGGTTAGCTTATTGACTACTGGACTGGTGGATATCGACTGCTTCACTGTGATAACTGAAGCGATAGCTCCAAGAACTCCAAATACGGCAGTTATTATACCAAATGTCCAACTTATTATAGAGTTCGCAGTTACCTCTGGAACATAGATGATCAGAAGGAGGAGATTTAGGAACAGAGAGACCGCTAGAAGAGCACTACTAAACCACGTAAAATGCCGCTTGACGACTCCCTGGATCCTTTGAGGGACTACGTGGTCTACAATAGATCGGAAGGCTTCAAGCATCATAGTATCTCAACTATCTCGATGATTAACCCTTACGGGAAGTGTTTTATGTAATATGGGTTTCCTCAGTCACACTGTTGTGAGTCCGGCGCGAGAGTGGGTGTGAGAAGAAACAGGATTGTTACGCCGGTGAAAGAGCCGTAAACAGCAAGGAGAGACAGCAAGGAGAGAGACACCCAGCAGTAGCGGAGTGTTGCTTGCGTACGGGTTGGGCGTGAAACCCGTAGTGGAGCGGCTACGGCCCCGTGGTGGCACTCACGGCCCTTCGTCGGGCCGTCCTCACAACGGTGTTATTTCGGCCCTCCTTCGCCGTCGAGGCGAGCGGCAGCGTCTTCGCTCCACTCAATCCACTCGTCACGCTCGGCCTGAAGCGCAAGGCGACCATTCCGCTTCGTGAGCGTGAGCAGGTTCGATTCGTCGCGGGGATCGAGATCGCCGTCGTCGTCCCGGGAGGTGAGCTTCGCCGTCCAGCGCATGACGCGCCGGACGGTCTCGTCGGGCCAGTCCTCGGCGTCGACGTCCGTCTTCTCGTCGAGCGCCTGCCGGACATCGTCGGAGGACATGACGAGCTTCATGCCGCCCACAGTGCGTGCTTTCCCGCCGAAGGTCGGGAAGACGACGGCGGCGCGCTCTTCGTTGGCGGTCATGCCGTCGTCACCGACTTGCTGGCGGGCGATACGCGACTCGATGGGGAGCGCGTCGGGATCGGCCTCGGAGCGGACTACGACGTCTGCACGGCCTTCCTCGACGTCCGTGAGACGCTCCTCGATATCCTCGACGTCGCGCCGGTCGGCCTTGTCCGTGATCGCCTGATACGGATAGACGCCGTTCCCCGTCTCGCTGGCGACGATCTCGATGTCGGCGGGGTTCGGTCCCGCCCATCGCACGGTGGCTTCCTGCTCGCGCTTCGCTTCCAGATCGGCGACGCGCTCGCGCAGTTCTTCGTTCTCCTCACGGAGTTCGCGGACTTCGTCGGCGAGATCCTCGACGAGCGCGCGAAGGTCGCCGTCTGCGTCGGCACCGACGCTCGGGGCGTCGGTACTCATTCGCTCTCACCCCAGAGACACCGGCAGGAGCGACAGAGCGGCACTTCGCCGTGTTGTGGCGTTTTGGTACGCTCGACGCCGTGTGACGCGCCACAGAGCGCACACGCGCCGCTCGTGACGGCTTCGCTCACGCGGACCACCCCGAGAAACAGCGATGGCTCTCCGTGCTTACGTGAGGTAAACGGAAGGAGGCAGTACCTTCCGAATTTGTTAAATGTAGTATGGGGCCGGAGGGATTTGAACCCCCGATCGACTGATATCTCCGGTGCGCCTCGGAACTCCAGAGGGTCGTCGTCGCGAGCCGATGATCAGTCGGTCGCTCGGTATACCAGTCTGGAATTTCGTCCCGGGCGCGTGGCCTCTGGAGTCAGTCGCCATCCCTGGCTTGGCCACAGCCCCTTGCATCGTTTCGTATGCCGATTCTGCCTAAATGGGTTTCGATTCGCGGTCAGTCGCGGTCGGTGTCGCTCCAGTCGCAGTCCTGGCACTTGTAGCCGACGACGTACTCGGTGACGCTGGGCATGTAGCCGACTTTGACGACGTCGCCGCCACAATCGGGACAGTCGCGGTCCGCGTCCTCGATGGCTTCGGCTTCCATGACGTCGTCGTCCTCAATGAGTTCGGCGAGGTGGCGGGGCGTGACCATGCGGCCCTGCACGACGCGGTTGTCGGGCATACGCGTAGCGTGTGGCCCGGAGGTGGGTAAGCGCTCCGTTCCGCCCTACAACCAAGGGGCGCGTTCGTCGGCACCCTCCTCACCGGGGTAGCCGTAGGGAGCGGGGCCGTCGTCGTTCGCGGCCGCGGGATCGTCCTCGACATCGTCGGTGGTTTCGACGGTGGGGACGGCGTCGTCCTGCCCGGGCTCAATGGCGAGCAGGCCGGCGAGCGCGAAGACGGGGAGCGCGGCACCTTCGGGGACGATGCCGAACAGCGAGAGGGCGAGCGTCCCGAGCGCGACGGCGCTCCCGAAGCGGAAGCGGTCGATGTCGAGCAGGCGGCGCAGGTGGGGTTCAAGGAGCGCGACGCCGAGCGCGAAGCCGAGCGCGACGACGGCGGAGCCGACGGCGGCGGCGATGACGGCCGGCTGGAGTTGGACGACGAGGTCGAAGGACGCCGGCCGGACGCTGGCGAGGAGGCCGAGTGCGACGATGACGGCGGGGCTCGGGAGGTAGTCGCCGACGCGCGTGCTCGCCGTCTTCGCGGCGATGGCGAGGACGACGAACGCGGCGAAGCGCTCGAAGACACCGGTGTCGAGGAGGCTCTCGACGGTGGGGGCGAGCGCGGCGACGGCGGCGGCGCCGAGGACGAGCGGGACGCCGACGAGGAGGACGGCTTGGGCCTTCTCCCTCCGGTCGCCCTGCATCTCGACGAGGACGACGGCGACGGTGGCGCTGCCGCCGAAGACGAGCAGTCCGATCTGGAGGACGCCCGTCGGTATCACGAGCGACCCGACGGTGGTCGTCTGGGTGAGCGCGCCGCTGAGGACGAGCGCAGCGAAGATACCGTCCACGAGCGGGAGGAGCATGACGGTCGCGAGGAGCCGCGTCGCGCCGCCGACACGCTGCTCTAAGCGAAGGGCGATAGGGTGCCGTGAGATGCTCATCGCTCAGCGATGGCGGCCGTCACCACCGGCCGAACGGCGATATACTGGGTGATGCGACGATGACGAGGTCGTCATCTGCCGCCGCCAGAAATTGGTGGCTCCCGTAAATGTCCCGGTGGTCTCGCAGAGTTTTGTAAAGTCGCCGGAGCGCTGACGCTGGTCACCGGCGGTGCGAACTGCGATGGGACCGTGGGAGTCCATACGTGACCATTCCCGATGAATCGGTATAAACGTTGTGTGACACGAGTGCTCATATATCGTCCATACGTCACGCGATGTGGGCGTTAGAGTGGTCCATTTCCAGGAAATCACCACTATTTTCGTTTATTCTTCGGAAATCCACTCGGCAACGCCGAATCGTACACGTTCGTTCACGGGTCGTGGGCGAACGTGGAGTGCGCGGGCGGCAACGCTTGCCTCTGAGTATACACGACCGTGATAGAATTCGCCTCGGTCTGTGGCCAGTTACGCAACGTTTTTGCGTATCGGGCGAACACGATTTACATGGCGAACGACGAGCGACCCACAGGTTCATTCTCCGAGAAGCTTGACGTCCCCGAAGCGCTCACGTTCGACGACGTGCTGCTCCGCCCCGCCGAGAGCCGCGTCGAACCCGACGAGGCGGACGTCTCCACACGCGTCTCGAAGAACGTCTCGATCAACGTCCCCATCCTCTCGGCGGCAATGGACACCGTCACCGAGAGCGAGCTCGCCATCGCGATGGCGCGCGAGGGTGGGCTCGGCGTCCTCCACCAGAATCTCGACGACGACGAGCTCGTCGCCGAGATCGAGCGCGTGAAGCGCGCGGACGAACTCGTCATCCGCCGCGAGGACGTCGTCACCGCCGCGCCCGAGCAGACCATCGAGGAGGTCGACGCGATGATGGAGCACGAGGGGGTCTCCGGCGCGCCCGTCGTCGACGATGACGACGTCGTCCTCGGTATCATCTCCGGCACCGACATCCGCCCCTACCTCGAGGTCGGCGAGAAGGACACCGTCCGCGAGGCGATGACGGACGAGGTCATCACCGCCACCGAGGACGTCGACGCCCGCGACGCCCTCGAACTCATGTACGAGCATAAAATCGAGCGCGTCCCCATCGTCGACGACGAGGACCGCCTTGTCGGCCTCGTCACGATGCAGGGGATCCTCGAACGCCGCGAGCACGAGGACGCCGCCCGCGACGAGGACGGCCACCTCCGCGTCGGCGTCGCCGTCGGTCCCTTCGACGTCGAGCGCGCGAAAGCCGCCGACGAGGCCGGTGCGGACGTCGTCTTCATCGACTGCGCGCACGCACACAACCTCAACGTCATCGACTCCGCGCGCGAAATCAAGGCGAGCATCGACGCGGACATCGTCGTCGGGAACGTCGGCACTCGCGAAGCCGCCGAGGACATCGTCGACTTCGCGGACGGCATCAAGGTCGGCATCGGTCCCGGCTCCATCTGTACGACGCGTGTCGTCTCCGGCGCCGGCATGCCCCAGATTACCGCCGTCTCGCAGGTCGCGGACGTCGCCACCGAGTACGACGTCCCGGTCATCGCCGACGGCGGGATTCGCTACTCCGGCGACGCCGCGAAGGCCTTCGCGGCGGGCGCGGACGCCGTGATGCTCGGCTCCTACTTCGCCGGCACCGACGAGGCGCCCGGGCGCGTCATCACGATGAACGGTAAGAAGTACAAGCAGTACCGGGGCATGGGCTCCGTCGGCGCGATGCAGTCCGGCGGCGGCGAGCGCTACCTCAAGGAGGACGACGAGGACGAAGAGTACGTCCCCGAGGGCGTCGAGGCCGCGACGCCGTACAAGGGCCCGCTCTCCAGCGAACTCCACCAGCTCGTCGGAGGCATTCAGTCCGGGATGGGCTACGTCGGCGCCGCGACCATCCCCGAGTTCAAGGAGGAAGCCCGCTTCGTCCGGGTCTCCTCGGCCGGCCAGACCGAAGGCCACGCCCACGACGTGATGATTACGGACGAGGCGCCGAACTACAGTCCGGGCGAGTAGGTCGGCTCGGAGGGCGACCGAACACCGAGCGGCGGAGCCGCGAGCAGCCCTAGAGCTCCGTCGCGAGCTCGTCCGCGACGCGGAACCCGAGGCCCGATTTCGACCCCGTGTACTCCGCGACGCCGTCCTCGCGCACGACGAGTGCGCGGGTCTCCTCGGCACCCATGACGCTCGCGTCGTTCGCGACGACGAACGAGAGGCCGGCGCGCGCCATGATGCGCCGCGCCTGGGCGACCATCGCGTCGTCGTCGCCGCTCGTCTCCGCTTTGAACCCGACGAGCGGCAGGTCCGGGTGGGCCTCGCGAACGGAGTCGACGAGTTTCGGCGTCGGCTCGAGTTCGAGGGTGAGCTCGCCGCCGCTGCGAATCTTCTCGGACGCGGGCTCGACGGTGTAGTCGGAGATGGCGGCGACCGAAAGCACGGCGTCGGCGTCGTCGCAGGCGTCGAGCACGGCCTCGAGCATCTCCGCGGCGGACTCGACGTGCGCGACGTCCGCGTAGGGGACGTCGTCGCCGTCGTGGACGAGCGTGACGTCGGCACCGCGGACGTAGCAGGCGCGCGCGACCGCCCGACCCGTCCGCCCCGAGGCGCGGTTCGTCAGGACGCGTACGGGGTCGATGCGCTCGCTCGTCGCGCCGGAGGTGACGACGACGTGATTCCCTTCGAGGGGACGCTCGCCGGCGGCGCGCGCGACGTTGAGGCAGATGGCGTCGATGCTCGCGATTTTCGCCTTCCCCTCCTCGACGCGCGGGTCGACGAAGTCGACGCCCCACGATTCGACGCGCTCGATGCTCTCGAGGACGCCGGGGTGGTCGTACATCGGCTCGTGCATCGCGGGCGCGATGACGACCGGAACGCCCGCGCCGAGCGCCGTCGTCGCGGTCGTCGTGACGGGCGTGTCGTCGACAGCGGCCGCGATTTTGCCGACGGTGTTCGCGGTGGCGGGCGCGACGAGGAAGACGTCCGCCCACCCCTCAGTCCCGCAGAGCTCGACGTGCTCCACCCATCCGGAGACGTCGGTGACGACGTCGTGCTCGGTGGCGAACGTCACGGCGGCCGGCGTGACGATTTCCTGCGCGCTCTCGGTCATCACCGCGCGGACGGACGCGCCGCGACGGCGCAACTCGTGGGCGAGTTCGACGACCTTCACCGCCGCGATGCTGCCCGTGACGCCGAGCGCGACGTTCACACCCTCCAACATGGTGTGCTCTCCTCGCCGGCGGTAGTAAAAGCGTCCGCCTTTGACCCTACGCGTCGAGGTGCGCGCGCAGGCGTCGCGTGACGCGCTCGGGGTGTTCGTGGTGGAGCCAGTGGGTCGCGTCCCCGAAGCGCTCGAGCGTGCCCGCAGCGCAGTAGTCCCGACTCGTCTCGGCCAACTCGGGGACGAGCGCCTGGTCGTCCTCGCCCCACAGAATCAGCGTCGGGGTGACCACGCGCTCGCGCGAGGGCGAGGAGGGCGCGCGCAGGAGTGCCCGGTACCAGTTCACCATCGCGGTCGGCGCGCCGTCGCGTCGCCACGCCGTCCGGTAGCGCTCGAGGTCGGCGGTGTCGAACGCGCCGGGGCGGGCCGCCTCCAGCGCCGCCACCCAGAGCGCGAAGTCGTCGCGGCGCGCCGTCCACTCGGGGAGCCACGGCAACTGGAAGAAGAGGAGGTACCAGCTCTTCCGGAGTTGCCGGGGGTTCGACGCGATCGTGCGCGTGAAGACGGTCGGGTGCGGCGCGTTCAGAATCGCGAGCCGGTCGACGAGGGCGGGATACCGCCGGGCGACGTCCCACGCGACGAGGCCGCCCCAGTCGTGGCCGACGACGTGCGCGGAGTCCCGACCCTCCGTGGCGACGAGGCCGGCGACGTCCCCCGAGAGCGCGTCGATGCCGTACGCGCCGACGCCGTCGGGTTTCGCGCTCAGGTTGTAGCCCCGCTGGTCGGGGACGAGAACGCGGTAGCCGGCCGCGACGAGCGGCGCGACGTGCTCGCACCAGCCGTACCAGAACTCGGGGAAGCCGTGCAGGAGGACGACGAGCGGGTCGTCGGGGTCGCCCGCCGCAACGACGTGCAGGCGGACGCCGTTCGCCTCGCGGTACTCGCTCGTCGCCGAGGGGGCGTCCGGGAGCGGCGCGTCCGCGGGCGTGGGCGGCTCGTCGGTCACCGCGACACCCCCGGGCGGAGCGCGCGCCACAGCGTCCGCGGCGCGAAGAGCGTCGCCGGCGACTCCTCGAGCAGGAAGACGCGCGCGAGCGTCTCGGCGAGCACGGGGTCGTCGTGTGCCTTTCGCGTGAGGCGCGCGATGTAGCGGTTGAAGACGTCAGTTCCGAGCGGCTTCGGACCGGTCGTCTGCGCGTACTCGAAGTCAGGGCCGACGGCGAGTCGCCAGACGACGTCGACGGTGTCGGCGGCGCGCTCGAAGAACCGCGGCGCGAGCGCGTCGGTCCCGGCCGCGAGCGCGTGGTGGAGGTGGAGCGCGTCGAGCGCCGCGACGGACATCCCGTGACCGTAGACGGGGTTGAAGCTCGCGAGCGCGTCACCGGTGACGAGCAGACCGTCGGGGAGCGCGTCGAGGTCCTCGTAGTGATAGCGGCGGCTCGACGGGAACGGGTACCCGACGGCCTCGTTCGTGCGCCACTCGTGCTCGCGGACGATGCGGCCGAGTTCGGGAACTGGGAGGCTCTCGGCGAACGCGACGAACGCCTCGGGGTCCGTCGGCGCCTCGTCCCCGTGCATCCCCTGGAGGGTAACGACCCACGCGCCGCCCTCGACGGGTATCGCGACGCCGCCGCGTGTCCGGGGCGCGCCCGGCGAGGCGAAGAGCACCCGGCGGTCGTCGGGCGGGCGCTCGACCCGAATCGTCGCGTAGGAGACGTCCACGCTGACGGTCTCGACCGCCGGCGCCTCGTCGCCGCGTTCCTCGAGCCACGACGGCGTCCGACTCGTCCGCCCCGTCGCGTCCATCACGAGGTCGGCGGCGAGCGTCTCGTGCTCCCCGTCGGGCGTCTGGACGTCCACGCCGGTGACGGCGTCGCCGGCCGCGTTCGTCCGGTAGTCGAGCCACTGCGTCCCGTCACGGACCGTCACGTCGTCGAGCGCGCGGACGCGCTCCCGGGCGACCTGCTCGAAGAGCGGCCGGGTGGCGCAGTAGAGCGAGAGGCGTGTCTCCGCGGCCGCGACGAACCCGCCCTCCCGGTACATCGAGAGGTCACGGGCGGCGTCGACCAGCAGGCCACCGCGCGCGAGTACCGTCTCGCAGAACCCCGGGAAGAGGTCCTCGACCGTCGCGCGGCCGGCTTCGAGCAGGATGTGTGGCTGGCGGGTCTGCGGGGCGCCGTCGCGCACCACCGGTTCGTCCGGGAGCACGTCCCGCTCGACGACCGTGACGCTGTCGTAGGCGTCGGCGAGCACGCGCGCCGCGCAGAGGCCCGCAATACTCCCGCCGAGGACGACGGCGTGCTCACCGACCGGCGAAACGCGCTCGCGGTCGTAGCGGGCAGTCTCCGAGAGGACCACGTGTTACTCGTCGTCGTCCTCGGCGACGCTCGGGTGCATCGTCGGCTCGTCGGGGTGGCGCTCCGCGAAGGCGTCCTGCATGCGCTCCATCGAGTCGAGTTCGCGCGCCTCGCGCTCCGGCTCGTCGATTTCCTCGACTCCCGGCGGGACGTCGCGGCCGCGGCCCGTGAAGTAGCCCTCGGGGGCGACCCAGTCGTGGTAGTAGGGGACCTCGGAGTCCTCGACGATCGTGAGGCCGACCTTCGCGCCGTGGCCGGCGACGATGGCGGTCTGGTGGGGTTCGGCGGCGAGGCGACCCGCGATATAGAGGCCCTCGACGTCGGTTCGGCCGCGGTCGTCGGTGCGGACGTAGGTCTTCGAGCCCTGCTGGTCGAGGTCGAGGTCGAAGCCGTCGAGGTAGCCGGGGTTCGACTTCGTCGCCGCGACGGCGTAGTCGCCCTCGTAGGCCTCGTTGCCGGCGGCGTCCGCGACGAACTGGCCCTCGACACGGCGCAGCGAGACCACTTCGTCCTCGACGAGGTCCGCGCCCGCCTCGGCGGCCTGCTCCTCGAGCAGGTCGAGGAACGTCCGCGGGTTCACGCCCGCGGGGAATCCCGGGACGTTCTCGAGGTGGCCGTTCCGTCGGAGGATGGACTCGCCCGCGTTCACGACGGTCGTCTCGAAGCCCGCGCGTGCAGTGTAGAGTGCGGCGTTCAGGCCGGCGACGCCGCCGCCGACGATGACGACGCTCGGCGCGTCAGTGGGTTCGCTCATGCCCGAGTCGTTGACGCCCACCGTTACAACGGTTGCGAACGCGGCGACGGCCACCCGTGGCACCACGGGACGACGGCGCGACGGTCGGGTGACGGCACCGCCGTGTGGCACCGACAACTTATGCCACTCGCGCGCGCACGTTCGAGTAGTGAAGACTGTCGAGGTCAGCACCACCGTCTACGCGCCACCCGGAGACGTCTACGACTTCCTCCTCGACTTCCCGGGCTACGCGAACTACTCGAAGCACCTCCAGTCCGTCCGCGCCGACGGCGAGGGCGGTCCCGGCACCGACTACTACCTCACGTTCGCGTGGTGGAAACTCGACTACACCCTCCACTCGCGCGTCACCGACGTCACGCGCCCCGAGCGAATCGACTGGGAAGTCGTCGAGGACTTCGACGCCGCCGGCCAGTGGGTCGTCGAGGAACTGGAAACGGGAGACGGCGAGGGGGAGACCGACGACGGGCGACCGGCGTGTGAGGTCCGCCTCGTCGTCACCTACGACCCGGACTCCGCACAGGGGACGCTCGACCTGCCGCTGTTCGTCTCGCTGGACTGGGTCATCGAGAAAGCCTCGAAACTCGTCGTCGAGGAGGGCGAGCGCGTCGTCGAGCGCGTTGTCGCCGACCTCGAGGGCGAGCGCCGCGCGGTCGACCTCCGGGTCGACGTCTACTAGAGCCGGTAGTCGTTCGCGCCGCTCTCGGAGTCGAGAAACGCCGCGAGGAGGTCGACCGTCGCGTCGATGTCGGCCTCGTGGGCGGCCTCCGTTACCGTGTGCATGTAGCGCAGCGGGACGCTGATGGCCCCGACGGGCTTCGCACCGTTCGTGTTCTGGAAGCCCGCGGTGTCCGTCCCGCCGGCCGGGAGCACTTCGAGCTGATGGGTGATGGTCTCGCTCTCGGCGACCGAGCGCATCCGTTTGTGGACCTTCGGGTTTGTGATGACGCTCCCGTCCTTCAGTTTGATGGCAGCGCCCTCCCCGAGTTCGGTGACGTACTTCGACTTGTCGCTCATCTGCGGGATGTCGTTGGCGACGGTGACGTCGAGTGCGACGGCGAGGTCCGGGTCGAGGTCGACGCCGAGCGCCTTCGCACCCCGGAGGCCGACCTCCTCCTGGACGGTCGCCGCGAAGTGGACGGTGACGTCGGGGTCGACCCGTTTGGCGGCCTCGAGCATCGCGAAGAGGCAGACCCGGTCGTCCATCGACTTCCCGGTGACGGTGTCGCCGAGGACGCGGGTGTCCTGGTCCATCGTCACGACGTCACCGACGGAGACGAGGTCCTCGACCGTCTCGGCGTCGCGCCCGAGGTCGACGTAGAGGTCCTCGACTTCGTCTTTCGACTCGCGCTCCTCCTCGCTCATCGTGTGCGGCGGCGGCGACCCGATTATGCCCTCGACGTCGCCCTCGGCGGCGTGGACGGTGACGCGCTGGGCACGCAGGACGCGAGGGTCCCACCCGCCGAGCGCGTCGAGTTTCAGGAAGCCGTCGTCGGTGACGTGTTTCACCATGAAGCCGATTTCGTCCATGTGCGCGGCGACCGCCACCTCGTAGTCGGGGTTCTCGGACCCCTCGACGGTGGCGACGACGTTCCCCATCGCGTCCGTCCGAATCTCGTCGGCGACGTCGGCGAGTTCGCGCCGGACGACCTCGCGGATGCGGTCCTCGTGGCCGGGCGCGCCGTGCGCCTCGGTAAGTTCCTGCAGCAAGTCGAAGTTCGCGTCCATACCTCCTCGGTGGGTCGGCCCGGCAATAAATACCGGACCCTCGACGGCGAGTGCGCCCACCCGAACACCCCGAGGGCGGCCTCCCGAACCCCCCACGTTTCCGTCGTTTCCGGCGTGTGTCCGGGCGGGTGCCGGGTCCCACCCACCCCACGTTTCCGTCGTCCCGGGCGAGTGAGCGGGAGAGCGGAGGAGGGGTGCCCGCGACACCCCCACCCCACGTTTCCGTCGTACGCGCCGCGAAAGAGGGGGAGGGGGTGACGGCGCGAGCGAGTCAGGAAGGCACGGAGACGGCCGACGACAGCAGCGAGACGCGCACACCGACTCGATACCGGTGAAGCGGGGATGGGCGAGCCCGTCACGATGGGTGGCCGTCACAGCCGTCGGTGCTTCCGGCGGTGGGCTGACTCGACTCGGGGCCGCTCGGCCTCTAACCGGATGTTTGAAGTACGAGAGTAGAGTTATAGTTCAGTAAGTATACTTCGTGTACTGTCGTAACGAAGAGTGCTTCGTGTAGACGCCCGAAACGTACACGTTCTCACGGCTGTTCCTGTTCCGCCCCGAGCTTCCTCTCCAGCGCGCCCTACCGTCGATCGTGCGCCGGCGTTCCGTCGTTTCTCCTCCACCCCGTCCCGCTTCGCGGAATACGTCGGAAACGTGGGGTGGGTGGGTTCCCTGTGTTTCCACGCTCGTCGGCGGAGGAACGGGGATTCCGAGCACCGCGACATCGCCGTACTCGCCACGATACGCACGCCTCACCGCCCCTCGCCGACTCGGATTACGTCGGAAACGAGGGGTGGCGACTTCGCGAGGTTTATCCGGGCGAGTCGATACTGGACGGACACCCGAATGGCGCCCGACTCCTCCTCCATCGACGACCCTCTCTTCGACGCGGGCCACCGCATCTTCGCGAACAAGGACCTCCTGAAGACCGGCCACGTCCCCGAGGCCGACCGCATCGTCGGCCGGGACGAAGAAATTTCGAAGCTCGCGACGCGACTCAACGGCGCCGTCCACGGCTACTCCCCGGAGAACGTGATGGTCTACGGGAAGACCGGCACGGGCAAATCGCTCGTCTCCCGGCACGTCTGTCAGCGCGCGCGCAACGCCGCCCAAAGCGACGTCACAATCGGCACCGCCTACATCGACTGCGCGGAGGACAACACGGAGACGCAGGCCGTCTCCTCGCTCGCCGCGAAACTGAACGACGAGGACGAGACCGGCATCTCGGTGCCCCACACCGGCCTCAGCACCTCGAAGTACTACAAGCTCCTCTGGGAGACGCTCGACGCCCAGTACGACTCGACCATCGTCATCCTCGACGAGGTCGACTTGATGAACGACGACAGCGTCCTGATGAAGCTCTCGCGCGCCGAGGAGGCCGGCAAGATCGAGGGGAGCATCGGCATCATCGCCATCAGCAACAAGATCCAGTACATCGACGACCTGAACGAGCGCGTCAAGAGCAGCTTCCAGCACAAGGAGCTCTTCTTCAAGCCCTACGACGCGAACCAGCTCCGCGAAATCATGTACAACCGGCAAGACGCCTTCCGCGAGGGTGTGCTCTCCGAGGACGTCATCCCGCTCTCGGCGGCGTTCGCCGCACAGGAGCACGGCGACGCCCGGAAAGCCATCGACATCCTACGCCACGCCGGCGAAGTCGCCTTCGAGGAGGAGGCCGACACCGTCCGGGAGAGCCACGTTCGGCAGGCCCAACAGCACGCCGAGAAGGACCGCTTTCGCGAGCTCGTCAGCGGCGCGCCGACGCAGGCGAAGGCCGCGCTCCTCGCGCTCACCGAACTCTCCATCAACGCGAGCGAGGACGCCTTCCTCACGAGTCAGGTCTACGACCAGTACGAGCGGGTCTGTGAGTTTCTCGACATGGACGTCCTCTCCGTGCGGCGCTTCCGGGACATCCTGAAGGAGCAGGCGTTCCTCGGCGTCGTGGAGATCGAGAAGATAAACAAGGGGAGCGCGGGCGGCATCCACCTCCAGAACCGCCTCATCGAGGACGCACACGTCGTCCGCGAGACGATACTGGAGGACACCCGGATGCAGGACTGGGCGAGCGAGTAGCGGGAGTTACACGTCGCGTTCGACGACGTACTCGGCGAACGCGGCGAGTTCGGCGCGCGTCTCCTCGTCGACGGGCACCTCGTGGAGGGCGTCCAGCGATTCCTCGACGAGCGCGAGCGCGCGCTCGCGGGCGTACTCGACGCTCCCGTACTGCTGCATGATGTCGATGGCTTCGAGCGCCTCCTCGTCGGTGGTGTCGTCGGCGGCGAGAATCTCGGTGAGGCGCGCGGCGTCCTCGTCGCTCGCGTTCCGGACGGTGTGGACGACCATCAGCGTCTTTTTGCCCTCCTTGATGTCGTTGCCGACGGCCTTCCCGAACTCGCCGGTGGACTCGGGGTCGACGCTGTGCTCGACGTCGAGGACGTCGTCGGAGATCTGGAAGGCGATGCAGACGGTCTCCATGAACTCCGCGAGCGCCCGCTCGGTCTCGTCGCTCTGGCCGGTGACGAGGGCGGCGAGGCGGCCGACGATGCGGCCGAGACAGCCGGTCTTGCATGCGGACATCTCCATGTACTCGGCTTCGGTGATGTCGACGGCGTCGTCGTTGTGCCAGCGGATGTCCATCCCCTGCCCAAGGTGGGTGCGGTTCAGCTCGTAGGTGAGCATCTCGTAGACAGCGAGGCGCGTCTCAGGGGGGAGGTCGCCGGGGTCGCGCTCAAGGATTTTCAGCGGGATGAAGTAGAGGGCGTTCCCAGCGTTCAGCGCGATGTCCTGCCCGTAGCGGCGGTGGATGGCTTCCTCGCCGCGGCGCATCTCGGCCTCGTCCTCGACGTCGTCGACGATGATGGTGCCGTTGTGGAGGATTTCGGGGATGACGGCATACGGGAGGAGTTCGTCGGGGTCCGCGCCGAACCCGTCGACGAGCATGAGGAAGACGACGGCGCGCCAGCGCTTCCCGCCGCGGTCGAGGAGGTCCCAGACGGGGACGGAGAGGGCGTCCTCGATGGCCTCGGCGTCGTACTCGTATCGGCCCTCGCCGAAGAACGACCGGAGGTACTCCTGGGTGAGGGCGCGCGGGAGGACGCGTTCGATTTCGCGGTCCACCGCGGGCCGCCACTCGGAGAGCGGGTCGGACATATAGCCCGGGATTCGCGCGGGTGAGCAAAAAGGTTGAGTTCTCACACCCCCGAGCAGTCACAATCCTTTTCCGGTCCGTCGGCGACCATCGCTCATGAGCGATGCAGAAGCCGAACTCCGCGACGAACTCACTGCGGCCTTCGAAGGCGCGGACTATCCCGTCACCAGCATGACGAGTCTCCTGCCCGTCCTCCCGCGCGGCCCGATGACGAAGTTCAGCGCGGGCGAGACGACCTACTCCGCGATGGAGCTCGCGAAACTCCTCTCCGGCCACGAGGACTTCCCCTACGAGAACGTCGAGAGCCTCGTCGACGACGTCATCGCGGGTCTAAAGGCCGAAGGCGAACTCTAGTTCTAGTCGCGTCGCCAGTAGACGGCGACGGCGAGAACCCCACAGATAGCGACGCCGATGACGTTCATCCCGAGGAACGCCAGTCCCATCCCGAGGACGAACGCGAGGATGGCGGCGTCGTGCCCGTAGTCCCGACCGGTGTAGAGCATCCAGCACGCGACTAGCTCTGCGAGCGCGATGGCGAACGCGACGCCACCCAAAGCGAATTCCGCGAGCGTGCTGTCTCCGAGCGCGACGAGCGCGTAACCGGTGAGCGCGCTGACGGCGACGGCGAGCAGGCCACCGACGGCGAGGAGTTGGGAGACCGTGTCGACGCGTCGCGGTGAGTCGACCATACGTCTCTCTGGCCGGCCACGACCGTATAGTCCCACGGGTTCCTCACCAGTCGAGGTCGTCGAGCGGCGAGTCGATGCCCCGGTCGGCCGGCGACGGCTGCGGATAGTACTCCCGGTTGCTCCAGACGTAGGCGACGATGACGGCGCCGACGAGGGCGGCGCCGAGGGCGCCCGTGATCGAGGCCGCAACGGTGGAGAGGCCGAAGACGAGGAGTGCGCCGACGTAACCCCAGCGTTCGAGCGTCCAGAGGCCGTAGACGATGGCGAGCTGGGCGGCGGCGACGCCGACGGTGACGAGCGCCGCGACGGCATCAAGCGGCCCGCCCATTTGGAGGAGTTTCACGCCGCCCATGAGGTCGAGGCCGGCGGAGAGCGCGGCGAGCACGCAGATGACCTTGATGCCGAGCGGCGCGCGTTCCGGGGTCTCCACGCCGTCGACACCGTCGCGACGGCGCTCGCGGGGCGGAGTGCGCGCGTCCCGGTCCACCGGCGTCCCGCGCGGCTCCGGGTCGGTGTCGGGCATACCCGTACCGGACGCGGGCGCGCCACCTAAACGGCGGGCGTCACCGCGACGGTGGCCACGGAAACGCAGAAGTATCAGACCCTCAATACTCCCCGTGTGCCCTCCTTCAGTCCCCGCACTCGCCGCCTCGCCCTCGGCGCGCTCGGCGCCGCCCTCCTCCTCGCCGCCGTCTTCGCGCCCGTCCAGTCGACGGCCGTCGCGTACACCCACCAGTACGACGTCGAGACCGTGAGCGCCGACCGTCCGAACCTCGCCGACGTCCTGGAGATACCCGAACGGACGGCGGACTGCTCCCGCGAGCAGTGCCCGCTCGCCCACGAGGCCGTCACGAACGGCTCGCAGGTCGTTCACGAGGTGCGCTACGAGCGGGCGTACGCCCTCGACGGCGGGTTCGCGCTCGTCATCTTCGAGGGGCGCGACAGGCCGTTCTACCGGACGAACATTACGCACTACGACAACAACAGCGTCGGGGTCGCCCTCGAACCGGTCTCGAACGCGACCGCGCTCGACCTCGCGTCCACGTCCGCGCGGCACTATCCGGCCGCCACCCAGCGCCTCCTCGAACGGGGCCGCGTCCGCACCGATCACGCGCTCGCCGGCTACGCGCTCTGGACGCACACCCACGCGATACTCGCCTACGAGGGCGACCACTACCGGCAGTCCTTCTTCGAGTATCGCGGAAGCGCGGACAGCGTCGAGGCGTTCGTCCGTCTCTTCCTGCTCCTTTCGGGCGCGCTGCTCTGCTACGCGGCCGGCCGGACGCGCGTCCCGGAGGTACGCGACGTGACGAGCGCGCACGACGAGGAGTGAGCCGCCTCGGACAGCCAACGCTTAGGTGGGCGGCGCGCCGACACCCGAGTATGTCGGAGTGGATCGGCGAGACGTTCACGAGCGAGACGGGCTGGAACCACCTCGAGACGCTCGTGGACATCGGGAACCGGATGGCCGGGAGCGAGGGCGAGCGCGAGGCGGCGGTGGCGACGCGGGACGCGCTCGCCGAGCACGCGCGCGACGCGCGCCTCGACGAGTTCGAGATTCAGGGCTGGGAGCGCGGCACCTCCCACATCGAGGCTGGCGACACCACGCAGGACTGCATCGCGCTCCCGCGCAGTCCCTCGGGCGAGGTGACGGGCAAGTTCGTCGACCTCGGCCACGGCCTGCCGGAGGACTTCGAGGGCCGCGACCTCACCGGGACGGTCGTCATGGTTTCCTCGGACGTCCCCGGCCACTACGACCGGGTCGTCCACCGCCGCGAGAAGTACTATTACGCCGTCGAGGCGGGCGCGGCGGCGTTCGTCTTCAGGAACCACTACGAGGGCGGTCTCGCGCCGACGGGGAGCGTCGGCACCGCCGAGTCGCCGGTCGGAGAGATTCCGGCGGTCGGCGTCTCCAAGGAGGTCGGCGCGCGCCTCTCGCGGCGCTTCGACGGCGACGACGTCACCGTCGCGGTGGACGCGACGCTCTCCGAGGCCACGTCGCAGAACGTCCACGCGGAACTCGGTCCCGACACCGAGGAGGCGGTGCTCCTCACCGCGCACGTCGACGCCCACGACATCGCGGAGGGTGCAGTCGACAACGGGACGGGCACCGCGATGGTCGTCGAACTCGCGCGGATACTCGCTGACCGCGAGGACGACCTCGACACCCGCGTCCATTTCCTCGTCTTCGGCGCGGAGGAAGTCGGCCTCGTCGGGTCCGCGTACGACGCCGCGAAACGCGACCGGGACGCGATTCGCGCCGTCCTGAACTGCGACGTCGTGGCGGCCGCGCGCACCCTCGAAGTCACCACAAACGGTTTCGACGCGCTGACGCGAGCCGTCGAGGACGTCGGCGAGCGCTTCGGGCACCCGGTGACGACGAACCCCGAGCTCGGCCCACACTCCGACCACTGGGAGTACGTGGCGTACGGCGTCCCCGGCGTGATGGTCGCGAGCGACACCGGCGACAGCGGGCGCGGCTGGGCGCACACCGCCGCGGACACGCTCGACAAGGTGGAGAAACGCACCTTCCGCGAGCAGGCCGTCCTGCTCGCCGCGCTCGCCGTCGACGTGGCGGACGACGGGTTCTCCGTCGTGCACGCCGCCCCCGAAGACATCGCGGCGGCCTGCGAGGCCCAGGACCTCGCCGAGGGCATGAAGGTAACCGGCGATTGGCCGTTCTGACAGCAGTTTTTTCCCCGCGGGAAGCGACCCTCCGACGATGACCGACGCACACGTCGGGCTCGTCGGCCCCGATGCCGACGGCGCCGCCGCCGTCGTGGGGAACGCGGGCGGCCACGCACACGTCGGCACCGCCGCCGACGTCCTCGCGGAGCGCGTCGACGCCGTCGCCGCGCTCTCCGAGTCCGCGCTCTACGACCTCGTGCGGGCCGGCCTCCCGACCGACACGCCAGTCCTAGCCGTGAACGCCGGGGACGGCGTCCCGTCCGTCCCCGCGACCGACCGAGACCGCGCGCTCCGTCGCCTCGTCCGGGGCGAGTATTCGACGCGCGAGCGCCAGACACTCGCCGTCGACGCCCGCCGCGAGGAGTACCGCGCGCTCGCCGACGTCGCGCTCGTCACCGCGGAAGCCGCGCGCATCTCCGAATACGCCATCGACGCCACCGGCGAGACCGGCGAGGTCCACGTCGACACCGTACGCGCGGACGGCGTCGTCGTCGCGACGCCTGCGGGCACCCGGGGATACGTCCGCACCGACGACGCGCCCGTCCTCTCGCCGACCGTTGAGGCCGTCGCTGTCGTCCCCATCGCGCCGTTCCGCGTCGAATGCCCGGACTGGGTGGTGTCGCTCCCCGCGACGCTCTCCGTCGAACGCGACGAGACGAAGGTCGCGCTCCTCGTGGACGACGAGGACGTCGGCCTCGTCGAACCCGGGGCGCCCGTCGCCATCAGCTACGGCGATCCCGTGACGCTCGCCGTCACCGACGAGCAGGACTGAGCGGCCCCACGAACGCGCCTACCACTCCGAGCCGTCCGCGAGGTCGACGTCGTGGTCGAGTTTCGAGGACGGACAGATGTCCTCGAGAACGCAGTCCGAACAGTCCGGGTTGCGCGCCGTACAGGTGTCCCGGCCGTGGCTGATGAGCCAGTGCGTGAAGTTCTGCCAGTGCTCGCGGGGCACGACGTCCATCAGGTCCTGCTCGATTTTCTCCGGGCGCTTCTCCTCCGTGATGCCGAGCCGGCGGCTGATGCGCTGGACGTGCGTGTCGACGACGATACCCTCAGTGATGTCGTGGCCGTGCTGGAGGACGACGTTCGCCGTCTTCCGCCCGACGCCGGGGAGGTCCGTGAGCTCCGACATGGTGTCCGGCACCTCGCCGTCGTGCTCCGCGACGATGGTCTCGCAGGCGTCGTGGATGTAGCCCGCCTTGTTGTTGTAGTAGGTGATGGAGTTGATGTCCTCGGCGAGCTCCTCGACGTCCGCGTTCGCGTAGTCCTCGGGACCGTCGTACTTCTCGAAGAGGTCCGCGGTCACCTTGTTCACGCGCTCGTCCGTGCACTGCGCGGAGAGCACGACGGCGATGAGGAGTTCGAGCCGGTTCGAGAAATTCAGCGAGATTTCGGGCTCGGGGTACTCCGCCTCGAGCCGGTCGATGACCTCCTCGGCCTGTGCCTCCCGCGAGTCGAGTGAGTCGCCCATACCGGCGAGTCGGGTCGCGTGTGGTTTCACTGGTTCGATTCTCACACTCACCCAAACCCGCGTTTCGGGGGCTTTATGGCCGCGTCCGCCGGCCGATGTGGTATGAAGGCCACCGCGAAAGCCCACCCGATTCAGGGCCTCGTGAAGTACCACGGGATGCGCGACCACGACGCGCGCTACCCGTACCACGACAGCATCAGCGTCTGCACCGCGCCCGCGCACACGAAGACGACCGTCGCGTTCGACGAGTCGCTCGACGCTGATGAGTACGTCATCGGCGGCGAGGACGTGACGGGGAGTGGGGCCGCACGCATCGAGAGCGTCCTCGACGAAGTCCGGGAGCGCGCCGGCATCGAGACGCGCGCGAAGCTCGTCAGCGAGAACGACTTCCCGACGAACATCGGCCTCGGCTCCTCCGCGTCGGGCTTCGCCGCGGCCGCCGTCGCCGCCTGCGAGGCCGCGGGCCTCGACCTCTCACACCCCGAGATGTCCACTATCGCCCGTCGGGGCTCAGCGTCGGCCGCGCGCGCCGTCACCGGCGGCTACTCCGACCTCGGCGGCGGCCTGAGCGACGCGGAGTGTCGTAGCCACCGCATCGAGGCCGCCGAGACCTTGGAAGACGACGTCCGCATCGTCATCGCCGAAGTGCCGGCGTACAAGGAGACGCAGGCCGCCCACGACGAGGCCGAGGACAGCCACATGTTCGACGCGCGGCGCGTCCACGTCGAGGACCAACTCGCGGAGATGCGCACCGCGCTCCGGGACGGCGACGTCGAGCGCGTCTTCGAGACCGCCGAACACGACTCGCTCTCGCTCGCCGCGACGACGATGACCGGGCCCGCCGGCTGGGTCTACTGGAAGCCCGACACGCTCGAGGTGTTCGAGACCGTCCGTGACCTCCGCGACGAGGGGGTCCCCGCGTGGTTCTCGACGGACACCGGCGCGACCGTCTACGTGAACACGGACGCCGAGCACGTCGACGCCGTCGAGGCGGCAATCGCCGAGACGGGCGTGAACACGCGCGTCTGGGAGGTCGGCGGTCCCGCACGCGTCATCGACGCGGACGAAGCGCTCTTCTGAGCGGGCCCGAAACCCGAAGGCCCACGCCTTCGAAGCGCGAGTATGCACGTCGCTGTACTCGGCGGAGGCTACGCCGGCCTGCTTGTCACGCGCAAGCTCGAGGAGCGACTTCCGCCCGAGGACGAGGTCGTGCTCGTCGACGAGACGGGCGACCACCTCGTCCAGCACGAACTCCACCGCGCCGTCCGGTATCCCGACATCGTCGAGGACATCTCGCTCCCACTCACCGACCTCACGGAGCGCGCGACGGTGCGCGAGGCGACGGTGACGGCCGTCGACACAGACGGGCGGACGGTCGAACTCGACGACGGCACGCTCGACTACGACGCCTGCGTGGTCGCGCTCGGCTCGCAGACCGCCGACCACGGCATCCCGGGCGTCGAGGAGCACGCGACGCCGCTGAAGCGCCTCGAACACGCCGCTCGCCTCCGCCGGAAGTTCCTCGACGTCGTGGAGACGGGTGGGGGCACGGTCGCCGTCGCGGGCGCGGGGCTCTCGGGTGTCCAGACGGCCGGCGAGTTCGCGGCGCTCGCCGAGCAGGAGGGCGTCCGGGACGCCGTCGAAGTCGTCCTCGTCGAGCAAGCCGACACCGTCGCGCCGTCCTTCCCGGAGAACTTCCGGGCAGAGACCCGCGATGCCCTCGAAGCGTACGGCGTGCGCATCGAGACGGGGACGACGATTACCGAGGTCCGGGAGGACGACGTCGTCACCGAGGGCGGGTCGTTCCGCTACGACATGCTCGCGTGGACGGGCGGCGTCCGCGGACCGGACGCGCTCGACGGTATCAGACGGGACGTCCGCGCGGACCTCCGGCTGGCGGACCGGACGTTCGTCGTCGGCGACGCCGCGCGCATCGTGGACGCGGACGGCGAGCGGGTGCCCGCGAGCGCGCAGGCGGCCGTCCGGGCGTCGCCGACCGTCGCGACGAACGTCGCGCGCGTCCTCGAGGCCGCGCGGAACGACAAACCCGTCGAGCATCTGGAGAAGTGGGCGTTCGAGACGCCGGGCTGGCTCATCAGCGTCGGCGACGACGCCGTCGCACAACTCGGCCCGCAGGTCCTCCGCGGGTCGGCGGCGAACGTCGTGAAGTCGAGCGTCGGCCTCACCTACCTCGCCGAGCACGGCTCGCTCCGAAACGCCCTCCGGGTGCTCCGGGAGGAACTCGGCGACGGACGCGTCATCCCCGAACCCTAGATGCCGGGGATGCCTGCGGTGCGGAACCAGCCCAGTCCCACGAGGTCGAGCGCGCCGTCGAGGACGAGCGCGACCAGCCACGTCCCGACGCCGAGGAGGCCGGCGGCGAGCCAGCCGCCCTCGTAGCGCCACTTGAGGACGCCGAACCAGCCGACGAGCGCGAGAATCGGCCCGAAGAACGGTATCCACCCGAGCGCGAACAGCACGGCCTCGCCGAGCACGGCGGTGAAGAGCGCGTGCAGGTAGCTCTCCTCATCGGTGAAGACGAGTGACGCGCCGTGAATCGCGAGCGCACCGAGCAGGAGGCCGACGAGGAGGCCGACGACGCCGATGGTCCCGGCGCTCACGAAGTGGAAGACGTCGCCCGCCGGCGCGAACGGGGCGAAGAGGACGCCGACGAACCGTCCGGCGACGTAGAACGCGAACACGACCACCAGGAGGGAGACGAGCGCGACCAGGGCCGACATGTCTCGGGATACTCGACGTCGTCACTTAGGGACTCGACCTCACGCGGGACGGCGTCGAACACACTTCTGCCTTCTAAAAGACTTGGCCAGTCAGGGGGTAGCACTACTTGAGTGGAGACGTTATATCCGATGCCTGCGTGTCAGGCCCGACCGTGGGGCAGGTCGGACCGGGGTGGCCGAATCGCTCGCTGCCCTGGACGGATGCCGGTTCGACTATCCACCACCACCCTCCGGCGTCTGGACCGCCCCGCTTTCGGACGGCGCGTGCCCTCTGGGGGGAGGCCTCCGTCGTCCGTTCTCTCGCGTTTCGACTCGTCGAGCGGCGCGTCCGGGGAGTGGTTCTAAGAGTGCGGCGGACGCACGGACACCCACATGTCCGATTCGACCCCGACTGCCTCCTTCGAGCGACTGACGGACAGCCCGGACGAACGCGCGACGCTCGTCGAGGGCCTGCCCGGCCACGGCCTCGTCGCGGCCATCGCCGTCGACCTCGTCACGCGCCAACTCGACCTCGAACAGCACGGAGCTATCACCTCCCCCGCGTTCCCCGCCGTCTCCTCGTTCGCGGACGGCCGCGTTCGGGATCCTGTCCGGGTCTACGCGGGCGACGACCCCTCGGTGATGACGCTCCAGTCCGACGTGCCGTTCCCCGAGTCCGCCTACGACGCCCTCGCTGACGGCGTCCTCGGCGGCATCGGCGACGACCTCGACCGCGCCGTCCTCCTCGTCGGCGCGCCCGCCGAATCCCAGCAGGAAGTCGGCGACGTCTCCGGTATCGCGACGACGGACGCCGTCGCGAGCGATCTCTCGGCGGCCGGCATCGACCTCGCCGAGGGGACCGGCCTCGTCGGCGGCGCGACGGGCGCGCTCCTCGCCGAATGCTACCATCGGGACGTCCCGGCCGCGGCGCTCGTCGTCCGCGCGAACCCCTACATACCGGACCCGCGCGCCGCACAGGCGGTCATCGAGGACGCGCTCGAACCGCTCGTCGACTTCGACATCGACACCGCACAGCTCGAGGCGGAAGCCCACGAGATAGAGGACCGCCTCGAGCAGATGGCCGAACAGTACCGGCGCGCGCAGACGGGGCCGGCCGAGGAGCAGTCGGCGCCGACGAAGCGCTCGCCCACCCTCTCGAACATGTATCAGTAACTAGATGTCGTCGGTCACCGCGTCGACGGCCTGAATGACGATGCGGCCGTCGCGCGTCCGCACGTAGACCTCCTCGCCGATGTCCAGACCGGCGACGAGGAGTTCGTCCTCGTGGATGTTCACGTGCGCGTTGTGGTACTCGCCGTCGGCACCCTTCGCCCCGCTCGGGCTCAGGGTCTTCTTCCGCACCATGCTGTCTTCGCCGAAGCCACGCGCCGATAAAACGGTAGCGACTGCCTCGCCGGCCGAGTCGGCGCGCGACTACGCGCGCACGCCCCAGATGAAGACGATGCCGAGCACCGTCACCACCGAGAGGAGGAACTGGAGTGGCGCGCCGACGCGCACGTAGTCGCTGAACTTGTAGCCGCCCGGCCCGTAGACGAAGAGGTTCGTCTGGTAGCCGACGGGGCTGAGGAACGCCGTCGAGGCGGCGAACGTCACCGCGAGGACGAACGCGAAGGCGTTCGCGCCGAGGCGGTTCGCGGCGTCCACCGCGACGGGAATCATCAACACGACGCTCGCGTTGTTCGAGATGACGCTCGTCACGAGCCCCGTCACGATGTAGAACACCCAGAGGACACCGAGCAGCGGGAGGACGTCGCCGCTCGCAGCCACGAGTTGCCCGATGAGCGCGGCCGCCCCCGACTGCTCGATGGCGATGCCGAGCGGGATGACGCCCGCGAGCAGGAAGATGACGTCCCAGTCGACGCTCTCGTAGAGCTCGCTCGGCCGGAGGACGCCCGACAGCACCATCGCTACGACGCCCGCGAGCGCCGTCACGACGATGTTGACCGGGAGGAACGGCTGGGAGGCGAGCGCGACGACGCCGACGATGATGGCGACGGCGTGCGGTATCTTCTCCGTCCGATAGCTCGGCTCCTCGGGTTCGCGCGCGACGATGAAGTCCGGGTTCTGCGCGAGGCGGTCGATGCTGTCCGCGGGCGCCTGAATCAGGAGCGTGTCGCCGATGCGCAACTCGACGTTGTCGAGTCGCGAGCGTACCGTCTCGCCGCGCGAGCGGAACGCGAGGACGTTCGCGTCGTAGCGCTGGCGGAACGACGTCGAGGTGAGTGTCTCCCCGACGAGCGCTGACCCCGACTGGATGACGACTTCGACGAGCGACTGCTCGTCGCGGCCCTCCTCCAGTTCGGCCTCCGTTCGCGGCATCCCCGTCAAGTCGAGCCCGTCGAGTTCCGCGATAGTCGCGAGCGTGTCCCGGTCCGTGCGGAGCATCAACACGTCGCCCGGCCGGATGCGTTTGCTGTCGATGCCCTCGAAGAACGTCTCCTTGTCCCGGGTAATCTGGAGGATGTCCGCGTCGAACACCGCGTCGTCGATGGCGCGCGCCACTGTCTCGCCGACGATGGGCGAGTCCTCGCGGACGACGACCTCCGTCACGTAGTCCTGAATCTCGTACTCCTCGAGGTAGTCGTCGCGCGCCGGCACGCGCTCCGGGAGGAGACGATAGCCGACCGTCATCAGGTAGATGGAGCCGACGATGAGGACGACGACGCCCAGCGACGTGAACTCGAACATCGAGAACGGCGCGCCCTCCACGCCGAGGTCCGCGGCGACGCTGGACGCGAGGATGTTCGTCGACGTCCCGATGAGCGTCAACATCCCGCCGAACATCGACGCGAACGAGAGCGGCATCAGGAGCTTCGAGGGCGAACTGTTCCCCTCGTGCGCGAGGTCCGTGATGACCGGGACGAGGATGGCGACGACCGGTGTGTTGTTGATGAACCCCGAGACCGGCCCCGTGACGCCGATGGTCGCCGCGAGCTGCTTCATCGGGTCGTCGCCCGCGAACGACGCCATCCGCTTCCCGATGGACTGGACGAGTCCCGTCTTCGAGACGCCGGTGGAGAGGATGAGCATCGCCAACACCGTAATCGTCGCGGGGTTCGAGAATCCCGAGATACCTTCCGCGACGGACACCTCCGTCCACGGCCCGAGCACCATCAACACCACCATAATGGCGATGGCGGTGACGTCGATGGGGAGCGCCTCGGTCACGAAGAGCACGAGCGCGAGCGCGACTACGACGAGCACAACCACGATGGAGGGTGTCACCGTCGCACTCCCCGCTTGCGCTGGAAGTAGTGAGAGAACGGTACCGACCATACCCGCAGTGACTCGCGAACCCCGTAAAGGGTTGATGGTCCGCTCCGGTGAGCCACCCGCTGCGCCCGCCGTTCACCCGTCACGCGACGGCCCCGTGACTGACCACTGACGATGTCGTCCCCGACCCCGGATTTATGTGCAGGTGCAAACGAGGCTACCACATGTCACGATCGGACGACGGACAGGGGGAGAGCGGCGGGTCGTCGCTCACCTGGAAAATCGACACCGACGGGGACGCGGCGTCGGAGATCATCGGAAAGGGGAAAGGCTGGGGAATTCCCGGCATCGTCGTCTTGGGTACACTCGCGCTCGACTTCGTGTTCAACGGCGGGCAGGTCACCCTCTCAATCGTCGACGCGGTCCTCAGCGCCGTCACGTGACCGGAAACGCGACGACGCACGACCCGGACGTCGGGCCATCCTCTGAGTCCCCTCCACGTCGGAACATACCGTTCTCTCGAAGGGGACACACGAGCGACGGTAAATAGAACGCCGTCACCGGAACCGGCTTTGCGTCGGTTCAGGCGGTTCGCAAGTGGGCGTTGCAGGTCTCTGAAACCGGCGCCACCGCGCACCGGACCGCGCGAAATTTCCACGGTCATCGTAGCCACCTCGAGCCGCAGTCGCCGCACCAGGCATCGCGCTTCGGCGTCTCCGACTTGTGCACGTTCTCGCTCCCGCAGTTCGGACAGGTGTCGCTCATAGGAACTCCCACCGGCGATCTGCCTTCTCGCGCTTCGAGGCGCGGTCATAGTGCTTGTCGATCATCGCCTCGGAGGTGTCGAGGCGATCGGAGACGACGCCGCGCGGCACGCCGTCGTCGCGGTACTTCGTCACGCGCGCCTTCCGCACGTCGTGGGTCGAGCGTGACGACGGGCAGCGCGTCATTCCGTCCTCGCGCGCGTACTCGCAGGTGCTCGGGTCCTCGTCGTGCGGGCAGACGATACCGACCATACAGGGCCGGGACCAGCGGTAGAACGCGTTTCGAACCGCCGTGTGCGAGACACGCCCGTACTTCGTCGTCACCAGCGGCGTTCGCCCCGCGTCGTCCTGCACGTTCTTCCGGGGGCCGTCGATGTAGTCCTGGAGCGTCTGCGCGACATCCTGACTGATCCGGTTGAACCGCTCGCCGTCCTCGTCGTTCTTCAGCGGCGTCCCGGTACCGGGCCGATGGACGAAATCGAGGCCGGGCTTGTTGCCCTCGAGCTCGCAGTCGTGGAGGTCGAGCGCGCGCACCGCACCGAGTCGCGCGCCCGTGTGCCAGACGAGCGTCCAGATCACGTGGTCGCGACTCGCGTACTCGTAGCGACGCAGGTACTCGATGATGGGCGGCACCCGGTCAGGTTCGATTGTCGAATCGCTCACTTCGTCCGAGGTCGAGAGGTTCGGTAGCGGCACCTTCTCGTACAGGTCCTCGGGGACCGCCTCGATCTGCGCGCAGAACCGGAGGAACGAGCGCACCGTCGTCAGCACCGAGTGGATGGTCTTCGGCGCGATCTCGCCGTCCTTCCCCTTCGAGTAGCCGCCATTACGTCGCCACACGCGGAACTCGTAGAGGTCGCGGCCGTCGAGGTCGTTCATGTTGTCGACGCCGCCGTGTTCTCGGCACCACTCCACGAACGCGCGCAGGTGACTCTCGTGCGACGTCCGCGTCCACTCTGCAGAGTCCTGCTTCATCGACTCGAGGTGGAGTTCCACGGCCTTCTCCGGGGGGATCGGGGTCAGGTCAGTCATACGCTCACCTCCGCATCGAGGCGCTCGGCGCACATTCGGCAGACTGACCGGCTGAGTTCGGCGTCGTACCCGTCCGCGGCGTCGCCGCAGACTGCACACTGCGAGACAGCGGGTTTATCGGCTAGCGATACACAAAACGTCGTGTGGGCCACCGCGCCCACGATTCTGGTTTCGGGCATTGCAGGTGCCACGAAGCCGTTCTCGGGCGCGTTCCAGCGCGCCCGTTCTTCATCAACCGACAAGAGTCATCTTTGACCAGCGGCGGCTTCGCATGTTCTACCAACGACGCCTAGTTCATATAGTTAACGACGGTGCTACTGGGAACATAGGGTTCTGGTCGGAACGATACGTCAGCACTACACCTGTCCTATACCCAAGTAACGATATGCGACACTCGGGGGACTGGATGGCACTCGTGGACGACCGTGTCCTCGAGTATATCAGCGAGCACGGCTCCGGTTCCCCAACGAAGATGAAGGAAGAGGGGCCGATACACTACTCGCGGCCGTATATTCACAAGCGATGCAAGAAACTCGCTGAGAAAGGGTTACTTCGCGACCTGGGAAACGGCGTGTACGTCCTCACTGACGACGGAGAGGCATATCTTGAAGGCCGTCTCGACACGCAGAATTGGAAGTACCTCACCGACGGAGACGAATCGGCAACGGCCGGAATTGAGGAAACGAGCGGGGAGACGAGCGAGCAGGAGGGATAAGGCATGCGTCAGTCCGCTCCATGGATGGTGCAGCTCGATGAACGCATCCTTGAGCACCTCCACGAGGTCGCGTGGGCGGAGCCCGAAACAATGACCACGACTTTCTGCTCGACTGAATCCCGTGCAAAGGTCAGAAGCCGGTGCCACCGGCTTTCGTCGTCCGGACTTATCGGGCCACTTTGGCCGGGTTCACGGATGTATGAGATAACCACCAGCGGAGAACTCTATCTCCGCGGTCAGCTAAATGCCCAAGACGTGCCGGCACCAGGGCCGGTCCGTGTCGGACCACCACCGAAGAAGAGCGAGCGACCCGAGTACACCCTCAGATAACATGTATCGATTCGAATCCGACGAGATTGATAGTGAACGCGCGCACAATTAGCTACGTCCACTGTATTTCAGCATATTACGAAAAACGACTAACGGGGCTCATTCGGCCGAACAGACACATCTAACTCTTCAATATATGGGATGTCCGACTCAACTATGTCCCCATGCACATCTCTGAAGTTCTTTGCTTTTCGAAACCGCGGCTTAACCGTATGTTCGCCAGGGAGAAAATTGTCAAGTGAGGGCTCATCAGGGTCCGTATAAACACCATCTAAAATCGTTTCTGCGTGAGTTTGTCCATACATTACATCTGTGAATACAATCTGCATATATATCGCGGGTGAGTATGTATCTGGCCGCCCATTTGTATGTCTATCAATTATATCGGGTAGTGTTCCTTCATCGGCCGGGAAGTTCGAATAGAGCGCCTTTGAAGTACCAACATTGTCCATGTAGTCATACAAATTATCGACGCTAACCTCAGATGTAATTCCAGATCGGCCTAAATCACCTTCGGGGAAATTTTCGTCCGGACCTTCTTCCAGTTGTAAGAGTTCTCCCAATGGCTTATCAGTATACTCGGTATAGAACTTTGGTCGAAATACGACTGTGTCACCCTCTGGCGTGTGATAGCTATATTGGGGTGGTAGTGATTCTGATAGCTTCAGCTTGTACGTATCGATTCCACGCCCGACTATAGATATGAGTATAGAGACATTTCTGGCAACACCTTGGCCCCGATTCCGCACTTCTAAACTTATCTCACCATCATCATATTCATATCGAGCATCTAATGCAGGCATATACGTCGCCCTTGCTGCTTCGACCTGATTCTCGTTAATTTTCAATAGCTCCTTCGTTGAATAGGCATACCAGCCTGTTAGAAGGACAAGAGCCAATGTCGACAACGTAGATGCCAGAGAGCTTGTGAAACCCGTACTCTGATACGATTTATATACTGACCAGAGGATTATGGTCACCATCACAACAACCAGTAATAGTACCAACTGGCTAGCTCGCTTCCTCATATCTGTCCTTAGATTGAATCAATAAAAAGGTCTTCTCACAAACCGGCGCGCCCGTGCCGGGGCCCGTTAAGGGCCGCGGGCGCGGTCGCTCGCGCGGAGACGGGTGGGCAAACGACATCCTGCCGGCACGTCAGGCTCCGAGATAAATAGTAGAACCCTCATTTAGATCCTAAGAGAATGCTCAACTGCGAATGAGTGTTCTCTTCATAAATTCTATCGTCTCCTTTTGCATATTCTTTTGGCCAAATTCTACCTTCCCGACTAGATCACCATTTGAGGAGATACGCTGAGTAGACTCATCAGGGAACACACCACCTACCGCGAGGAAGCTTGAACCGTCAGTCTCGACTGACAGATATGCCCTAAACTGGAGGTCATTCCAGAGTGCGTCATCCTCCTTATTCTGCCACTCTGGCTCATACGTGAATTGAACGGTTGTATACCCAGATTTTGAATATGCGAGTGGCTGCCATGTTTGGGAAGATACAGGCTGAAGGTGCCTTTCACTGTCTCTCTGATTAGCAAAACTATGCAGACCGTTGATTTTGTCTTGGAAGGACGCCTTCAATGATTCTGTAGCGTATTCTGAGACAGGGTTTGGATCTGGACTGATACCAACTCCTTTCTCAACCCAGCTACATGGGAGAGAGAGGCCGAACCCATAGATCGTAATACCGAAAGTCCCGCTACATTCTTTCGTCTGTTCCGACTTCTGAGGCAGATCTCCCTTCGGCGAGAGTTGTATCGCAGTTAACGATTGAACTGGCCGGTCAATACGACTATCCGTTGCTGTCTTCACCGATTCTCTCAGATCTTCGTTTGAGAACGTTCTCCGGTGTAGATTGTAGTTCTCTGAAACGCAGATAGGCTCATCCGTCATGGTCCATTTGTCACCCATCTCGGGGGTTTGTGGGGCCTTTGGAGAGCAGTCCTGGGAGCTAGCGGATACTGTTGGTAGCGAGGCGAGGCCAATTCCGACCGAACGGAGGAAGGTCCGTCTACGCACAAAGAATTCCAGAGCAATTTCAAATATAAATGTTTCGATACCCCAATATTGTAGAATTCCGGGGAACATGCGTCTAACATGGTAATACTATTGTCTATCGGTGTACCCCCATAAGTATATAAATATATTTGTGGCTGTTCTGGGTGCGTTGAGGAGTGTGGGAACAGAGACGAGTGGACGAACAACATCCTGCCGGCACGTCAGGCTTCGAGGTCGAAGGTCGATTTCTCGTCGGGCTCGTAGGTGCCGGTGATGGGCGGGACGTGACCGAGGGGGAACTTGAGATCGACAGCGCCGGCGTCGTCATCGAGCCGGTCGAAGAACTCGGCGGAGTACACGTCGTCGTCGCCGCGCCGCCGCTCGCGGTGCTGGACGATGAAGTCGTCTGCGTGCTCGCGGACGGACTTGATGATGTCCTTGCCGTCCTTCCGGTGGCCGATCAGGATGTAGCGCGCACCGTCTTTCGCCTTCCCGGTGATCAGCGGGTACATCTGTTCGTTCGCGGCGTAGCTGTTCGTCTGCCCGTCAAGGACAGTCGAGAGTTCGTCGAGGACTACGACGACCTTCTCGTGTTCATCGAGGACGGCGCGCAGTTCGCTCTTCGCCTCGACGAACTCGGTGCGCTCCTGGAGCCAATCGTCCTGCCAGACGAGCGAAGTCACGTTCGTCGCGAGCACGAGTTCGTCGTCGTCGCGGAGCCCGAGTTCGGCCATCGCGAGCGCGGTCATCGTCTTCCCGCCGTCGGTGTCACCGACGAACTGACCGAGGTAGCCGTCCGTGCGCATTCGCTCGACAACACGCACGAACGCCTGCAGAGAGGACACGTCCGTCTCGCGAGACGTGAGTCCGGAGAGGTAGTTCAGCGTCGCGAGGTGGCCTTCGCGAACGGCCCACGTCGCGAGTTCCGACCCATACCGCTCGATCAGCCGCTTACAGTATCGGGTGTCCTCGAACGTCGGCGGGAGAGAAACATCTACGTCGTCGTCCACCTCAGCATGATGGTCACGGATTTGCTGGTAGTGCTGCTTGTACCAGACGTACCGCTGCAGTGGCGCGCCCTGGAGGAAGGGAGCGAGCGGGAGCGTTCGACGATTCGACGTGAGCTTTCCCTCACTCACTTCGCGGAACTCGGCAGCAGTCACGCCGTCGGCCTTACTGTCCATCGTCGGCACCTCCGGCAACGTCGCCACCGAGGTCTTCATCGAGGTCGAGCGAGAGATCGGGGTCACCGTTCTCCCGCAGCTGGTCGAGTGGGCGCGTCGTGTCAGTCGTCGGCGCACCGTCAGCGAGATCGTCGAGCGAAGTCAGGTCGTCACGAACACCGAGGTCGAGGTTCGCCATGTCCTCGAGCCCGACAGCGAACTCGTCGGCCTCGGCACCGGCGATCAGCGACCGACCGATGGAGACGGAGTTCCGAACGACCTTCGAGTCCGCGGACGCGCGCGTCTGTAGCGCGGACTGCACGAGCGGAACCATCTCGTCACGCTGCTTCTCGAGGACGCTCTTGTCTTCGAGGAACTGGTAGTAGCTCACCGCACCCGACCACGTACCTTCGAGCACGACAGTCTTCTCGGGCGAGACAGAGCCGTCGTCCTGGACGCGGTCGCGCGACTCGACACGCAGGCCCTCAGCGATGTGGACCGTCCGACCGTCACGCGTCGAGTGACGCCGGTCGAGCGACCCGTCCGTCTCGGCGGTACTGAAGAACGACGGACTCCAGAACTCCAGGCCGATCTCCTGCTGGTCCTTATCGACATACAGCACGGGACGAGAGGTCTTGCCAGCGAGGACGTACAGGCAGAGGAAGACGAGCGTCGCGACGTACGGCACGAAGCCGGACATCACCAGCGTACTCAGCGCGAGCGCGCGAGACGGAACGTCAGCGAACCAGATGACAGCCACGGCGAGGATACCGAGCACGCCGATCCCGATGGGAAGCGCAGCGACGCGCAGTACGTCGGTCGCACTCGAGCGCCACGACGACGAGGCCTCACCGACGGACGGCTCTTCAGAAGACATTGCGACGACCCCCGATGAACCGCTTATAGCCGAGACCAGCAGCGAGCGCGCCGAGGAGCGCCGCGATACCGGCAGCGACGAACGTCACAATCCAGTCGCTACCGGACGGCGTACCGGGCAGCAACGACCCGGACGAGTCCTCACGCGAGTAGACAGTCGGACAGCTACCGGACGAGATACAGGCAGACGTGGTGATACCGACCGAGGCACGGCCGTCGATCCGGTCAGCCGGGATTGTGACGGTCGTCGTCTCGCCGCGCTGCAGCGTTACACGACGGAACGCGGAGTGTGCAACACGACCCTGCCGTTCAGCGGAGCCAGACAGCGTAATGACGTGGTACTGTGATACCTTCAGCGTCACGCGCATCACGCCGTCCGCGTACTTCCAGCCGGTGACAGTCGTGACTCCATCAACGGGAAGCGGGCCGCCGGTCACGACGGTTGTGTTCGACGAGGACGAGTTCGATGGAGCCGAGCCGCTTGTCGGACTCGAGGCGTTCGTCCCGTTCGGTGCTGCGGCTACCGAGCCGGTGACCGTGACGGTCACGAGCAAGACTACCAGCAGGAAGCGTCTCATAGGGTCGCCGCCGGAATCGAACCGACGCAAGCCGACCACGGGCGACCACCCGGCTCCACGTGGAGCCGGATTAGGCTGTGCCTCTGCGTACTGCGCTACCAGGGCGACGCGGAGGAGATTACGTCGGACAGGAACGACTTGATACCTCCAACGGCCCAGTCTACCGCAGCATCTACCGACTGGCCCACTGCGTCAGCGAAGATCTGGCCGATATCGAACCAGCCAGTTGCCATACCGATGGCAGCCGCGACGCCGAAGACCGCGAACAGCATCAGCACAAGGGACAGCAGCGGGCGCGGCATCGTTATCTATCCCTCTGTAGAGCGACGACTGCGAGGAACGCGAGCACCGACAACCCGATCAGCACGTACACGGGAGTCATCCCGCTCGAGTCGGAGGACGAACCACCACTACCAGCAGCAGCAGTTCGCTCGCGGATGTCGTCACGGAGCTCCGCGAGCATCTGCAACTGTTGGGTGAGATTCGAGGCGTCGGCGGTCTGTGCGTTATAGCTCTGGTAGCTCACGGACGCGAGTGACTCCCCGTTAGCGGTGCTCGCGCTCAGAATAGTGAAGTTCGCACCGTCATTGAGGGTCATGTACTCGCCGGTCGTCGTCACGATATGCTCGGTACCGTTGAACGTCGACGTGTTGTAGGTCGTGTTGACGAGGAGGCCACCCGACGGTTCGGCGTGCATCATCAACAGGCCGTTATACGTCTGATTCTGGTAGCGGACCTGCATCACGCTCGTGTTGTCGAGGTTCGGCGTCTGCAGACCCATCATCGCGAGCGACGCCGCCGAGTACGAGAACCGACTACTGCCGTCCGTGCTCGAATACTCGGAGGCCAGCATGTAGGGATCGACGAGATCGCTCGTGTTGATCTGTCCAGCCTGATAGGAGTCGTACGTCGAGTTGACGAACGAATCGATGTTCGCGAGGATTTGCGTGCGCGACTCGTTCAGCGCGCTGTAGGACTGCGAGAAGTGCGACCACTTCGCCGCGATAGTCGCGTTGTACTGCGGCGTCGGCGGCTCAACCTTCACTCCTGTTGTCGTCCCACTCATCGCGTTCCCGTTCGACCGGGACTCTTTCACCACACCGGACGGCCCGATGTGGAAGTAGTTGTAGTAGGTGTTTCCACCCGACGCCTCGAACTTTGCCTGCCAGTAAATCGTTTGGAACGTCGTCGTAGAGCCGTTCGGAAGGGTGTACGTGACGTTCTTCGTCCCCTGCCAATTCGGAGTGTAGGACGACGCTCCGACATTACCACCATAGAAGTGGACGAACGACGTCGAGATATTCGAGGCGTTCGCGGCCCGATGCCGCATCCGCTGGACGGTCATCGTCGATGTCTCGACTTGCGCGATCTGGTTGAGGACGCGCTTCGAGTAGTAGTCGTTGACCGCCTCGATCATGTCGTTCTTCATCTCGATCTTGGTGGAGCCGTTGTTCAGCGCCTCTACCCCGGCGGTCTTGGCCTTCATCCAGGCGATGTTCTTCGAGTCGTGCGCGTAGTTCTCGATGACGGTGAGCGTGTTCTTGTCCTGCTGGTAGTTGGTCGCGCCAGTCGAGTAGATGGCCGCCTTCAGGTCTTGAGTCTCCTGTGAGAGGTTCATCCCGTCGTCGACAACGCGCGACTCAGTGGTGTTCGCACTCATGAACAGGTCGAGCACCATCTGCGTGGCTTCAGCCGTCGCGTCGAAGAACATCATCGGCTGGACATCCGGCGAGGCGACGGCGTCCGTCGACGCCGGGCCAGTAGCGGCGACGGGCGCGGCGACGCTCGAGGAAACGAGCAAGACGACGAGGGCGAGGGCGGCGAGCCGGCGAACCCGACTCACACGAGAACACCCGCATTAGCGATAGCGACGCCGGCAAGCGTCGCCAGCGCGCCGACGACGTACATGACGCGGCCATCGACGTTCTTGAGTTCAGTTTCCATACCTTTCACCTCCTATCTCGCGACGATTGCACCGACGACGATCTGCAGGCCGAGTACGATTCCGTCCGACCACGGCGAGTACGTCGCCATCATGTCCTGTACGGGCGTGAGGAACGCATACGCGGCCAGCAGGAGCATCACGGCGAAGACGATGAACCACTCGCTCGGATGGTAGTACCGTGGGTCCCGAGTCGAACTCGAGAAGAAGATCAGGCAGAGCGCGGCCATCGACGCACCCCACGGCAGGTACTTGTACTGCGTGAGGAGGTTGATCGCGTCCTGTGCGAGCCCGGTCATCACGAGCCCGCAGAGCGCGAACACGAGCAGACCGATGGAGGTCAGGATGCTGATACGGCTGTAGGCGCGGATCACACCCGACCAGCCGCTCGAGGACGAGTACGCCATCAGTCACCACCGTCCCGAACGCGGACCTCGAACCCGTACGCCTCCTGCTCCTCGCCGTCGTCGTCCGTGAAGGTGTACGAATCCTCCTCTTTCTTGATGCCGATGACGTCACCGGGACCGACATCCGCGTTGTTCAGCGGACGGGTTACGGACGCACTCGCGAAGTAGGAGACGTAGCGCGGCTCCTCGCCGTCGACGCGAGTCAGGTGGAACCGGTCGCGACCGTACCGGTCCGCGTCCCGCTCGATAGCACGCACTTCAGCAACCACCGAGTCACCGGGGTCGAGGTTCAGCACGTCGTCGTCCTCTTCGTCGTCGTTACCAGTGGAGACCTCAGAGAGGTCGTCCCAGCCGGGCTGCTTGCCTTGCGACATACACGAGGAAATTACCCCTCTTGCATCTAGGACGTGAGCCCCTCTTACGGGGGGACTGAAGGGTTTTTATACCAGTTCTTAGCACCTACCGTAAGCTACTACTCGAAATATCGTCTAAACTAAAACAATGGCTCGGAATAGCGACAACCCGATTAAGACGGGTATAAACATAATGATACTTATCATCCTGCTGGTGGTCTTCTATTCTGTCTATACGACGATGCAGGGTGGTGATCCATCCGGAGTAATTCAGACCTTTTCTGACGTCGCGCAACCGCTCTTTGGAATGATTTTTCTTGCCTCAGTTGTGGTCTGGATACTCTCAGAGATTACATAAATATGAGAACAGCAACACCAACTATTGATGACCTAATCACGAGAGGGATTCCTGGGGCTGTTGTAGTCGCCGCTTTCTTCGTTGGCGGATATCAGCTTGATCGATCAATATTAGATTCGAGTTCTATTCTAATCGCGTTCTTAGCACTCTCATACACTTGTGGAACATTTCTCGATCTGCACAAGCACGATATTTTTACTGCACCTCCCTATCTGCGACGTATACTCTATGAGGAAACAAAAGATGAGCAGTACCTTCGGCTCCCTACTCGTGTAGCATTAGAAATCCGCAGAAGCTCGATCGGATCCATGATGAATGAAGTCCCGAAGATAAATATCTCCAAAAACCCAGAATACGGGCGAGAGTCTGCCTTCTCAGACTGTGATATAGGATTTATCGAGGCCTTCGAGCAGCAAGAGGATATAGAGATTTCTCCTGATAATCTTGATGAGCTCTGGTTAGAGTTAGAACGAGCAACCAATAGTGAACTAGGTCGAATTGGTGAAAACCAACATACTGTGTATCATTTTTCCCTCAACCTATTCCTATCAATTGCCATTTCAGCAGGAATGTTGATTTCTAGTTTTCTTTACCGGAGCATGGCGTCAGCGCAGATTTTATTCCTCATCACTCTACTGATGGTATTTATACTACTTGTAGAAGTAAACCTATTCGGGAGCTATGGATCACGATATACACGGCGGCTAGTGGCAATTTACTACTCGATGATCTCTTCAAATGGGTCTGAAAATGTAGGCCCAGCCTCATAGCCTTCTCAGCGAACCTGTACGATTTCCTCGAAGGCCGTCTCCAGATGATCCGGCGGCACACCGGCCTGTGCAACGACACCCATCGGGGAGAGTGAGGTGTTCTCAGCAAGCCGACGAACGCGATTGAGTGCATCATCGAGTTCGCGCTGTTCTTCGAAGGACAGCTCACGGACGACCGGGTCCGGGTCAAGGAACGACAGCCACTCGTCTACCGACAGCGAGCCGAGCGACCAGTCTTCCGCCGCGTTCGCGAATCGGAGTTGGTCACCGCCGCAGTCACAGGCGTCGGGGAGATCGTCGCCACGCCAGGAGTCGAGCGACCGCGCAAGCACGTCGCAGCGACAGACGACGTACGTCGCGGGATCACTCAAGAACGCAGCTATCTCGCCACGTGTTTTCGGACGAGTCGGTATCCGTAGCGCACGCATATCGACGCCACCGCCAGTTGCGGGCTTCTCCTCGCCGGACGACTCGATGATGGCGTCCATCCTCCACGACGGCGGACGGGTAGTCGATTCGAACTCTACACAAGTGCCGTGGTGTGGATCGACTTTCGTCGAGGCCGAGGCCGCCGCGCGCGCAGACGGCCATCGGTCACCGACACTCTCAGCGTCCCACCGATCTGGTTCGTCATCGTCCTCGAGGTCGTCGCCGGACCCGTCGGTCGCAGGTACGCGAGCACCGGTTTCACGACGCGCTTCGGTCAGTGTATCGTAGTGCTGCGGAATCTGCCAGGGCGAGCCACAACACGAACACTCGAAATCGACGCCGCGCCGGGATGAGCGAACGATTCGCTCACCATGCCCGACGTTCTGGTTCGACCGTTCTGACTCGTACCGCTGTTTGCAGGAATCGGCAGCTATCGCACTGTTCGCAGTCATCGAGCGGGTCGCTTTCTGCGAGCCGGTCGCCCACTGGGTCGCGGCCCACATGATGTACTGGTTCGACCGTTCGAGGAGGTCCTCCTCGGCAGAGGCGATGTATTCGGCAGCGTAGGCGGACCACGACTCGATTTCTTCGTCGTCGTCACCGACACGCCGGACGGAAATCGCACCGTCACCGTGCGCGCCGGAGCCGGCGAGATCGCACACATCGACGTGCTTGTCGATCACTTCGCGGAACGCAGACTCGAGGCGGCGCGTCTGGTCGCCGGAACCGAGCGGAGCGGCATCGACCATCAGCATCACGTGGTGATGGCCGTATCCGACGTTCGGGCCGTCGCCCGGGTGAGGTTCGCCTTGCTTGTGGTAGAGGTAGTCCGTTATTCCGAGGTTCTCCTCCAGCTGGTAGTGGAGGGTTCGATAGACGCCGTTCGTCCACGAGTCCGCGATCTCCCGGTCGTGGTCGGCAGGGCCGATACGGTCGCCGTTCGGCTTTGAGGTACCCGAGAGCGTGAGAATCACCGAGTGCGGATTCTCGTACGCTGGGTCTGCTTCGCCACCAGACGGACGCTGGCCTCCGACCGTCTCGCGTTCGAGCGCTTTCAGCCGGGCGACTTCGCGCTTGCAGTAGCTCGGTTGCCACGAGTTTTCAAGGTCGATCAGGAACTCGTCGTAGTCGGACTCACCGGCGTAGCCACGAGCGAGTCGTCCCTGTCGTCCTCGAGCACGTTCGTACCACGCGAGCATCGCGGCAATCGCGTCCAGCCAGGTGACGGCGCGCCGTTCATCGACCTCGCTCACGTTGAAGGTGTCACCGGTGGGGCCGGGCTCTTCGACACGGTACTCGACCCACGTCTCGTTGACGACCTCCGAACGGAGTTTCCGACCGTCCGTCTCAGACAGCGGCGTCATCAGCCGGTCGCCGTACTCGGCCCATATCTGTGCGAGCCGGTGCGCCGGGTGGGGCAGATCGCGTGTCGGGTCAACGTCCTCGAAGTCGTTCAGACCGTAGCGCTGAATCGCCGCTTTGAGCGCTCTACCCGATGACGAAGAGTTAGTCCGGTTGGCTGGCCAAGCCGCACCGCCGGTTGTTTGGCCGGTACTCATAGGTCGAGATCAGAAGGAGAGTCGCCGATACGGCAGATGGGACAGCTACCGGGGTGGACGGCGAGGTCGCGCTCGTACTCGACGATGTAGGCGTCGCAGGTGCCGCAGATGTACGCGACGTTCACCGTTCCCTCCATGAGGCAAGGTCGAGGTCGGCCCGACGCGGCGTCGTCACGTCGCCGTGATAGCGCGAGCCACCTGCTCGGAGGTTCTCAACCTTACCAGTCGCACCACAGTCCGGGCACCGATAGGACAGCCACCACGCGATGCTGTCCTGCGATTCGTCAACGCGCTCGAGGCGAGTACAGTGACAACTCGCGCAGATGGTATCGTCGGGGAGTACCGGTTCTCTCATCGAGTATCACCCGAGAGATACCGGGCGTGACAGTCGAGGCAGACCCGTGCGCGGAAGAGAATCGACTCGGCAGGATTGAGGCACGGCGTCCAGCAGTTCCGACACTTGTAGCTCCGCTGGTCAGCATCGAGGTCAGCAGTGAGCCGCGCCTCGATCTCCGCGCGGAACTCGTCAGCGGAGGGGCGCGAGTACGGGTCGCCAGGTGTCGGCGAATCGCTCGGCCCTTGGGAGGCATCAGACACGAGAATCACCTCCGATGCAGAACCGTCGAGGGGTCCCTCCCTCCGGTCGGGACTGAGGCGGTGGACAGCTGAAGACCGAGATACTACCGCCGGGCAGTACCGTCCGCGCTCGCGGCGCAGCGCTCGCGCTGGCCGAGCAGTAATCGACGAGATTCTGACCGCGCGCGGAGACTGAAGGGCCGGCCTTTGCGAACGTAATCGCCAGACAGCGGAGGGGCGCGCAAGGTCCGCTGTTTAGATCAGAATATACGTCTTTCTCGAACGACGCTAAAACGCTACTGCGTGGAGAAAGACGACCTGAAACGCCAGAATCGGTTTTGTCCCGATTCGGGCGGTCTGCAAGTGGGCGTTGCAGGATTTGAACCCGCGGCGTCTTGGTCCGAAGCCAAGTGCTCTGTCCAAGCTGAGCTAAACGCCCGGCACGCATTCCTTTCCCGTGGTGGCGCTTAAGTCCCGCGGTTCGGCGTGCGCGGGATGCGGGTGTTTATGCTCGTGGGTGTGCGAGTGGCGCCCGTATGTCTCTGGGTGCGCGCGCGAAGGGATTCCTCGACCTCTGCCGACCGATGAATTCGGTGGTCGCTGGCGTGCTGACGTTCATCGGGGCGTACGTCGCGGGGCGTCCGTTCGCGACGGAGGCGCTCATCGCGGCGGTGGTGACGGTGTTGGCGACGGCGGCGGGCAACGCCATCAACGACTACTTCGACCGCGATATCGACGCCATCAATGCGCCCGAGCGACCGATTCCGCGCGGCGCGGTGTCGGCGCGGAGCGCGCTCGCGTTCAGCCTCGGGCTGTTTGCCGTCGCGGTCGCGCTCTCGGCGCTGCTCCCCTTGTTCGCCATCGGCATCGCGGCGGTGAACCTCGTCGCGCTCCTCGCCTACACGACGGTCTTCAAGGGCCTGCCGGGAGCGGGGAACGCAGTGGTGGCGGCGCTCGGCGGGAGCACGTTCCTCTTCGGTGCGGCGGCGGTCAGCCGGCCGTTCGCCGGCGTCGTCCTCGCAGCGCTCGCGGCGCTCTCGACGTTCGCGCGCGAGGTCGTGAAGGACGTCGAGGACGTCGAGGGCGACCGCGAGGAGGGACTGAACACGCTCCCGATCGCCGTGGGCGAGCGTCCCGCACTCCTCGTGGCGGCGGCCGTCCTCGCCGTCGCGGTGCTCGCGAGTCCGCTCCCCTACCTCACGGGTCTCTTCGGCGTCCCGTACCTCGTCGTCGTCGTCCCGGCGGACGCCGTGATGGCGTACGCGGCGTATCTCTCCTTCTCGGACCCGACGCGCGCGCAGGGCCTCCTGAAGTACGGGATGTTCCTCGCGGCGGCGGCGTTCGTCGCCGGCCGGGCGTTCGCCTAATCGCCGTCGGCGGTAACTTATTTCACCTCACGATGAGTCAGGCGAATGCAATGATGTCCGGGGAGTCTTCTCGTGCGCTCGGGTCGTCGGGAGCCACCCAGCGCGTGCCGCTCGGTGGCCCGTTCGACGACGTCGCCGTCCCGCGCGGGACGAACCTCCTCGTCTCGGGGCCGCCGATGTCCGGGAAGCGAACGCTCCTCTTCGACGCGCTCGCCGACCGGGGCCCCGCCGACCCCGTCGTCGTCGTCTCCACGGACGACGGCCCCGAACGCGTCTTTCGCGCGCTCGACTGCGACCCGGTAAACGCCGCCGAGGAACGGGCCGCCGTCGTCGACTGCGTCTCCAGCGAACGCGGCGACGCCCCGTCGGGCGCGCCGACCGTCGTGTCCGTCGCCTCCCCCGACGACCTCACCGGTATCGGCATCGGTTCCTCGACGTTCCTCTCGCGTTTCGACGCCGGCGAGGGCGACGTCCACCGCGTCGCCATCGACTCGCTCTCGACCATCCTCCACTACGCCGACCCGCGCGCGGCCTTCCGGTTCCTCCACGTCTTCACGAACCGCGTCCGAAGCGTCGACGGCGTCGGCTTCTACGTCGTCAACCCGGACGCCCACGACGACCGGGAGCTCGCGCGCGTCTCCGACCTCTTCGACGGCGCGCTCCGCGTCGAGACCACCGACGAGGGGCCGCGCTGCCGTCTCCACGGCGTCGGGGGTGACGCCGAGGGCGAGTGGCGCGACCTCTAGGCTTTTCGGCCCGGCGCGCGAAGACCCGCGTATGCCCGTCGAGGACGACGAGACGCTCGCGGAGATACTCGACTACGACACCATCGCCGTCGTCGGCTGTTCGAGCACGCCCGGGAAGGCCGCCCACGACGTCCCGAAATACCTCCAGTCGCAGGGCTACCGTATCGTCCCGGTGAACCCGACGACCGATGAGGTGCTCGGCGAACGGGCCTACGACTCGCTCGCGGACGTCGAGGAAGACGTCGATGTCGTGGACGTCTTCCGGCCGAGCGAGGAGGTCGCCGGCATCGTTGAGGACGCCATCACGCGTGACGACGTGACCGTCGTCTGGACGCAACTCGGCATTCGCGACGACGAGGCCGCCCGGCGTGCCGAGGACGCGGGGCTCCTCGTCGTGCAGGACCGCTGTATGAAGGTCGAACACCGCCGTCTGAAAACGTAGCTACGTGTCCGCGTCGTCGAGGTCGTTGTCACCGGCGTCCGCCAACACCTCGTCGACGTCCACGCCGGACTCGGCGGCGAGCGCCTCGATGATGGCGCGCTGCTCGTCGAGTTCGTCCTCGAGGTCGGCGACGCGCTCGTTCGTCTCGCCGACCGTGTCACGGACCTCCTGGATCTGCTCGCGAATTGCCTCCACGCGCTTGTAGAGTTTCTCCGCGAGGTCCGTGAGCTTGCTCACCTTGTTCGCCGTGCTCGTGAGTCCCATACCGTTCGTTCGGCCGGGACCGTCCTAATGTCTTCCCCCACCGTCATGCCGTCCCGTGACTAGCGAAAGGCCCTTATGTGAAACCCGATTACGGTTGAGTGGACTAGGTCGGGCGGTTTGGCCCCGCCCCTTGCCCGCGAAATGGTCATTAGCGGGGACCGAACGCCGAGGAAGTCCGGCCCGCCCGGGTCGGACCCCGGAAGCCGACGTCGAAACCTCGTCCTTCGGGGGCGACGGTCCGTCGTACACGCGCCTGCAGGGGCGTCGTGGCACGGTTCGTCGGTGCGAACCCGCCAGGCACGGAAGTGAGCAGCGGAGCACCGGACGTTCGTCGCTCGAAGGGTCGCGGGGTGGAGGAGGCGACCGGGACTATCCGGCCCGAAACGGTCGGGCGACCTCGGCCCGTCCACCATTCATACTTCATCGCTGTTACTGACGCCCGAGCGACGGCGCCAGTCGTCTTCTCGACCACACGCCACTGAGCCGCCGCTCCGCGAACCCACACTCAAGCGTCACGCGTAGGCGTCGGTTTCGACGCCGAGAAACCGCAGAAAGAAGGAATCGGGTTACCGTTCGTCGGTGTCGAAGGCTTCGGCGTCGACGGCTTCGCCGTTGACCGTGACCGAGCCCTCGAGGGTGCGCGTCGGGTAGGGGATGTCGATTCCCTCCTCGTCGAAGCGCTCCTTCACCGCCTGCACGTACTCCCCGCGGGTCTTCACGAAGTCCGAGCGCGAGGGGTTCGCGATCCAGAAGCGACTCTTCAGGCCGACGTAGGAGTCCCCGAGTGCGGTGAGGCGAACGGAGACGCCGGGGTCATCGAGGATGTCGTCGTGCTTCTCGGCCTCCTCGACGATGATGTCGGTGGCCTTGTCGATGTCGTCGTCGTAACTGATGCCGAACTCGAACTGGATGCGGAGCGTGTCCTTCGCGACGGGGTTCTTGATGACGCCGTCGGTGAGGTTGGAGTTCGGCACGGTGAGGAGTTCGTTGTCGAACGTCCGCACCCGGGAGACGCGGAGGCTGATGTCCTCGACGATGCCGGCGTTGCCGTCCCACTCGATCCAGTCGCCGATCTTGAACGGCTTGTCCGTGTAGATGAAGACGCCGGCGACGAAGTTCTTGAGGACGTCCTGCATCGCGAACCCGATGGCGAGCGTCGCGGCGGCGCCGATGGTCGCGACGGCCGTGAGGATGTTGCCGAAGCCGGCGAACGCGAACGCGACGCCGATGGCGGCGAAGAGTACGACGATGGCCGTGACCTTTCGGAGCGGGCGCTTCGCGTGCTCATCGAGGCCGCGGCGTTCGAGGACGCGACTCACCAGCGGGACGGCGATGGCCTTCCCGACGTAGTAGAGGACGACGGCGACGACGAGGAAGGTAATCGCCTTCCCGAGCGGGCCCGCGTAGGAGGCGTCGATGAAGTTGGCGAGGTAGTCCCCGACGGCGTTCCCGGTTGACGCGCCCGCCTGCAGCGGCAGTGCGAGCGGCCCCGTCATCGGGTATACACCGCGGTGTTCCCGCGAGTCTCGAAGAGGTCGGCGTTCGCCTGTTCGGCGAGTTCCTCGGCGAGTTCCTCGGTGGTCGTCCCGCCGCGGGACGCCCGGAGGAACTTCACCTTCACCACGTCCCGGTCGTCGAGCTGGTCGCCGAGTTCGTCGACGACGGACTCGATGCCGGCCTTCCCGACCCAGACGGTCACGTCGGCCTCGTGAGCTTTCGCGCGTAAGTCAGTCATTACGTCCCCGTTAACTCGCGGCGAGGGTTTGAAGCTTCGGCCTTCGACGCGCCTCGTGGGCGCTGTGCGGCCGTTAGCGGTAGGGATACCGTGCCTGTGCGCCACAGTCGCAGGTGACGACGACGTGGCCGTCCTGCAGGCGCGTGCGGGCGTTCCGGCCCGGTATCAGGTAGGTGTCGCAGGCGTCGCAGGTGAAACGCACGAGTTCGCGGGGGAGGCGCAGGCGGTTGCGCTCGGCGATGCGGCGCGCGAGGCGGACGTACTCGCGCGAGCGCTCGTAATCGCCGTCGCGCGCGGCGGCTTTCGCGAGCGTGGCGAGTCTCTCGATGCGCTCCTCCGCGACGGTCATACCCCGAGATTCGGCGACGGCGACCGAAAACCGTTCCGGTAGGTCTTTCGCCGGCGCGCCACACGCTCCGGTATGCGAACCCTCGACTACCTCGAATTCGAGGACCGCCTGCGTGGCGGCATCGTCACGGCGACCCGCCAGCAGCGCGCGGCCCTCCGCGAGCAGGGCGTGGACGTCGTGGAGTCGCCGTGGCGCGCCGACGACCCGGTGCGCTCGCTCGGCACCGCCTTCGCGGGCATGGGGTATTTCGAGGAGTACGACGTCGCACACTGCAACACCATCGGCCCCGGGTCGCTCGCCGTCGCCCGCCACGCGAAACGCGAGGGCATTCCGCTCGTCCTGCACGCGCACACGACCGGCGAGGACTTCGCCGAGTCCTTCCGCTACTCGGAGGCCGCCATCCCCGCGCTCAAGCGCTACCTGAAGCGCTTCTACGCGCAGGCGGACGTCGTGCTCTGCCCGAGCGACTACACCCGCCGCGTCCTCGAGTCCTACCCGGTCGAGGCCCCGATTCGCACCGTCTCGAACGGCGTGGACGTCGAGAGTCTCAAGGGGTACGAGTCGTTCCGCGAGGAGACGCGCGAGCGCTTCGACCTTGAGGGGATGGTCGTCTTCTCCGTCGGCGAAGTCTTCGAGCGCAAGGGCCTCTCGACGTTCTGCCGGCTCGCCGAGGAGACCGACTACGACTTCGCGTGGTTCGGTCACTACGAGACGGGGCCGGCGGCGAGCGAGGAAGTGCGAACGTGGACGCAGAACCCCCCGGAGAACGTGACGTTCACGGGGTTCGTCGACGACAAGCGGATGGCGTTCGGCGCGGGCGACGTCTACTGCTTCCCGACGAAGAACGAGAATCAGGGCATTGCCGTCCTGGAGGCGATGGCGACGGGCAAGCCCGTCGTGATTCGGGACATCCCGGTCTTCGACGAGTTCTTCGAGGACGGCCACGACTGCCTGAAGTGCGAGACGCGCGCGGAGTTCCGCGAGGCGCTCGACAGACTCGCCGACGACCCCGCGTTACGCGAGCGCCTCGGTGCGAACGCACGTGAGACGGCGAACGAACACAGCCTCGCGCGCGTCGGCGAGCGCCTCGTGGACGTCTACGAGGCACTCCTGAACGAGGAGACGCCGCCCGAGCAATGAGGCGGGGACGCCGTGAACCGATGGACGGATAGGCCCGCACACCACAGTCGGGCGTATGCAGCCACGCGTCGCGGCGTTCACGGACACCTACCTCCCGACCGTCAACGGGGCGACGTACACGGTCCGGACGTGGCGCGAGCGCTGGCAGGCCCGTGGCGGCCGGATGGACGTCGTCTACCCGGACGCCGACTACGACCCCGAGCCCGGCGAGCACCCCGTCGCAAGCCTCGACTTCCCCTTCTACGAGGGGTATCGCGTTGCCGTCCCCTACGTCCCACGCGGCGTCGTCACGCCGGACGTCGTCCACGCCCACTCGCCGTTCTCGGTGGGTGTCGCGGGCTACCGCTACGCCCGCACACATGACGCGCCGTTCGTCGTCTCCTACCACACGCCGACGAGCGAGTACGTCGAGTACGTCGCGCCCGATATCCTGACGCCGCCGCTCGAACGCGTGAGCGAGCGCTGGGAGCGCTGGTTCCTCGAGCGCGCGGACCTCGTGCTCGCGCCGAGCGAGCGCACCTGCGAGCACGTCCGCGACCTCGGCGTCGCCACGCCCACGGAGGCGCTCTCGAACGGCGTCGACGTCGAGTTCTTCGCGCCGACCGACGCGGGCGAGTTCCGCGAGCGCCACGATCTCCCGGACGGCCCGCTCGTCGGCTACACGGGCCGACACGGCTACGAGAAACGCCTCCGCGATCTGGTGGACGCCGCGGCGGACCTCGACGCGACGGTCGTCTTCGGCGGCGACGGCCCCGCCCGCGACGACCTCGAAGCGCGTGCGCACGAGGTGGGCGCCGACGTGCGCTTCCTCGGCTTCCTCGAGCGCGAGGAACTCCCCGCGTTCTACAGCGCGCTCGACGTCTTCGCGTTCCCGAGCCCCGTCGAGACCGAGGGCCTCGTCGCCTTAGAGGCGAACGCCTGCGGGACGCCGGTCGTCGGCGCGGACGCGGGCGCGCTCGTCGAGACCATCGACGACGGCGAGACCGGCTATCACTTCCCGGTCGGCGACGTCGCGGCGTTCCGGGACGCGATTCGGCGCGCGCTCGCGGAGGTCGCGTCGCTCTCCGAGACGTGTCTCGAACGGCGTGAAGAAGTGAGCGTCTCGCGGGCCATCGACCAGCTAGAGGCGGCGTACGCCCGCGTGCTCGAGTAGTTAGTCGCGGTCCTCGAGTGCGTTCGCGATGCGGTCGAGTTTGTTGTTCGTCCGCTCGATCTCCTTGCGGAGTTCCTCGAGTTCGCGCGCCATGCGCTTCTGGGCGCCCGAGTCGCCGGATTCCTCGCCGCCACGGCCGCCGGGCCCGCCGCCCATGCCGCCGGGGCCGCCACCGCCCATCATGCCGCCCATCATCTGCGCGAACGGGTTGCCCCCGGCGCCGCCGGGACCGCCGCCCATGCCGCCTTCGCCGCCCATGCGCTCGCGGAGTTCCTCGCGGCGGGACTCGCCGTCCTCGCCTTCGCGCTCCTCGCGCTGCTCGCGGATCTCCTCGACGCGCTCGCGGAAGGACTTCGTCTCCTCCTCCCCCTCGGTGTCGGCGTCGACGTCGGTGTCCTCGCTGTTTCGGTCGTCTTCTGCCATACGTCCGGTTTCTCGTGTCGCCGTGAAAAGACCTGTGACCCCGGACAGCTACGAGAACGCGTCCGATTCGCGCGCGAGACGGACGACGACGGCGGCGGCGACGAGCAGGACGACGACGTCGAAGCCCGCGCGGAAGAGCGGCTGGTAGCGTGCACCCACCCAGACGCTGATGAGGGTGCCGACGGTGGTGTAGAGGTTCACGGCGGCGACGAGCGCGAGCAGGCTGGCGATGCCGATGCCGACCCAGCGCGCGACGCGCAACAGCGAGCGCGCCGAGGTCTCGGTCGCGGAATCGTCCGTCTCGGAGGTCGTAGTGGTCATCTCGGTGGTGTCGGTGTCGCGGTCGTCCGTCCCGTCCACGGTGGCGTCGGGGCCGTCAGTCGCCGGCTCGTCGTCGGTGTCGTCCGCGTCGGCGACTCGCTCGACGGCGTCGTCGAGCGCATCGTCCTCGCGCGTCGGGTCGCTCACGCCGACCACCTCCGAGCGAGGAGGGCGAGGCCGGCGAACGCGGCGAGCGCGACGGGAACGCCGAACCCGGGCGTGCCGCCGGAGGTGCGGGTAGTCGTCTCCGGTCGCTCCCCGGACTTCGCGTCGCCAGTCTCGAAGTCGCTGACGTTCAACGCGACGTCCTCGGTGGTCCGGTTGACGCTGATGGTGCGCGAGGGGTCGAGGTTCGCGGCGGCGGTCGTGGAGTCGATGACGACGCCGTCCTTCCAGAGTATCGCGTCGACGTAGTAGTTGTAGCCGCTCGGGACGGAGAGCGTCGCGTTCGGCGTGACGGTGTGGCCGGAGGGGACGCTGCCGACGGTGACGCGCGCGCGGTCTGCGACGAGGTTCGACTCGGCCTGTCGGGCGACGTACTCGATGCGCACGGGCTCGCTCTGTCCGCCGGTGTTCGTCACGTAGGCGGCGACGTCGAGGGTCGTGCGCTGCTCGCCCGCCTCCTGAACGGCGACGGAGACGGTCGGCATCGCGCCGCCGTCGAACGCGTGGAAGCGAATCGGACTCCGGGCGTAGGCGGGGGTGAGCGCGCCGATGCCGCGCACCGAGCGGTGGCCGGTCGCGACCCGCGACCCGTTCTCGTAGACCACCGTCTCGATACGGTAGCCGCCCTCGCGTTCGACGGTGAGGTTCACTTGCGGCGAGCGTTCGCCGTCGGCGGTGAGGTCACCGAGCGACACCGTCTCGCTCGTCGCGACGAAGCCGCTGTCGAGGTCGACGGCGCGCGTCAGGAGGGTGACGTTCCTCGCGGGGCCGCCCTGGTGGCGGACGTAGTTCCGGACGCCGAGCGTCACGGTGTCGCCGGCGACGGCAGTCGGTGCGACGGTCATCTCGGTGAACTCGACGTGCGCGGGCGGCCGGTCCCGGTCCGGCGGCGCGAGCGCGCCGGGGACGGCGAGCGCGGTGACGAGCGACAGCACCACGACGGCCGCGGCGCCGCCGAGGAGGGCTTTCTCGACGTTCACGGGGACGAGTCGCATGCCACCGGTAAGTGTTTTCGGGACGAAACTTAGCCGAACGCGCCGAGGCTGGCTTGCAGGTCGCGCCCGCTCGCCCCCTCGCTCGCCTCGTAGCCCACGAGGTCCCGGAGGTCGACGGCGTACGTCGTCCCCGCGCGCTCGAGACAGCAGACGCGGCCCTTGACGCCGCGAACGGTTCCCGTCGCGACCACCTCGGGGACCGGCTGACTCTCGACGTCGAAGCCGTAGTCGAGCGCAAACGTCTCGATAGGGTCGAAGTCGGCGAGCGCGTCTGCCCAGACGGTTTCGTCCATCGACTCGTGGAGGCCCGCAACTTTCGTCGGGACGCGCACCCGGTCCGGGATCTCGTTCGCGATGTCGGCCTCGATCTCGCGGGCGATACGGCCGTTCTCGACCGTCTGGAGGTGGGCGGCGACGTCCGCGCCCTGCTCGCGCAGGCGCGTCAGGAGGCGCCACTCGCGCGTGACGCCGACCTTGACGGTGTCCGGTGCGAACCCCGCGAGGTAGACGGCGTGGGACTCGTGGCAGTCCATCTCGTCCTTCAGACAGTCGCCCGTACACTTCGCGCAGACCCACGTCGAGGTGTGCGAGAGACAGTACGGTGCCTTCTCGTTCTGACAGGCGACGTGGCCGTCGTCGGTGACCGTGCCCGCGCAGCGGCGCTCGCCGAGCGTGTAGGCGAGTTCGACGCCGGGTTCGAGCGGGACGCGCTCGACGGTGCCCTCACTGGCGACGAGGAGCGCCGCGGCGTCGTCCGGCCGACTCGGGCGATAGCCCACGAACTGCACACCCACGCGTAGGCACCACCGCCCTTTAGCCGTGGCGAGACGCGGGACAAGAGCCAAGTGGAGTCCTGTCGAATGCGCTACTACATGCCCTCCACCCCGTCAGTCCTGACCCTCCTCACCGACCCGGACGGCTTCTTCGCCGCGAAAGAGCCCGACGACTGGGGCTACCTCCGCCCCGTGCTCGTCGTCGCCGGCACCGGGCTCCTCGGTGCCGTCTCGGCCTACCTCATGACCAGCCTCGTCCTCGCCGCGCTCCCCGAGGACGCACAGAGCGTCGGCGCGTTCATCGGCCTCATCGGTGCGGCCGGCGGGTTCCTCGGCCCGTTCCTCATTTGGGGCGTCCTCGCCGTCGTCTTCTTCCTCATCAGCGCGCTCTTCGACGGCGAGGGGTCGCTGAAGAAGACGGCAGCCTACGTCGGCTGGGGCTTCCTCCCCCAACTGCTTGGCTCGGTCGTCTCGCTCGCGCTCACCTACGTCGGCCTGCAGGGTATCACGCCCCCGAGCGACGCCGCGCAGTATCAGGCCTTCGTCCAGCAGCTCCAGTCGCGCCCGATATTCCTCCTCTCCTCCGTCCTCGGTGTCGTCTTCCTCCTGTGGGCGGGGTTCGTCTGGACGTTCGCGCTGAAGCACGCGCGCGACCTCGATCTGCGACAGGCCGCCATCACCGTCTTCGTCCCGGTGGGCCTCTACGCGCTCTACCAGCTCTCGACCTACGTCCAGATATGACACATAACAGTCATTTCGGCACAGTTATTCCCCCGGAACGACACGACACGCCCATGCCTGAACGTACGTTCACGTCCGGCGCGAGGTGGCGGCGATGACCGCCTCGCGCTCCCGCACCCCCGTCGTCGCCCTCCTCCTGCTCGCCCTCCTCGTCGCACCGGTCGCGCCCGTCCTCGGCGCCGGCACCGCCTACGTCTCCATCACGGACGCGACGGTCACGCCGAGTTCGCCCGCGCCCGGCGACACCGTCACTGTCGATGCCACCGTCCGCAACCTGGCCTCGAGCGACGCCGGGTTCAGCATCGACTACGTCCGCCTCATCGACGAGCGCGGGAGCGTCCGGGGCTACGCCGGCGACCTCGGCACGCTCGCGCCCGGCAGCGAGATGAGCGTCCCGCTCACCGTCTCCTTCGGCTCCCCCGGCACCTACCATCTCCGCGTCGAGGCGCACGGCACCACCGACACCGGCGCCGAGAAGACCGTGAAGTACCCCGTCGTCGTCCGCGTCCGCGAGCGCGGCCCCGCCGTCGACGTCAGCGCACAGAACGCCGTTGCGAACGCCGCCTCCGCGGTGGACGTCACCATCGCGAACGGCCTCGACAGTCCCGTCCGGAACGTCCGCGTCACCCTTGAGGGCGAGGGCGTCACTGTCGCCCAATCCCAGCGCGTCGCCGCCACCGTCGCCGCCGGCGCGAGCGAGACGCTCACCTTCGACGCCACTGCCGCCTCCGCCGGGACGCACAACCTCACCGCCACTGTCCGCTACAGCACCGGCGACGCCGACCGGACCACCACCCACACCGTCCCCGTCAGGTTCGCGCCGCTCCGCGAGAACGTCGACCTCACCACCGAGCGCGTCGGCGACGGCAGCAGTCTCGCCGTCACCGTCGCCAACCTCGGGAACGCCGACCTCCGGAACGTCACCGTCCGCGGGACCAGCGACGCCGCCACCGTCACCGGCGCGACGCTCCAGCGCGTCCCCGCCGGCGAGTCCCGGCGCGCCGTCGTGAACGCCAGCGGCTTCAGCGGCGAGGCGAGCGTCGACGTCGTCGCCACCTACGACTACGGCCCCGACACCCGCACCGGCCGAGCCACGACGGAAGCCACCGTCGCCGCGAACCCCGGACAGGTCCGGCTCACCGGCCTCTCGCTCGAGCGCGAGAACGGCAAACTCCACATCACCGGGAGCGCGAGCAACGTCGGCCTCGGCACCGTCAACAGCGTCGTCGTCAGCGTCCTCCCCGGGAAGGGCGTCCAACCCGCCTACCCTGGCAAGGAGTACTTCGTCGGCACCGTCCCGGAGAGCGACTTCGTGAGCTTCGACGTCTACGCGTCCACCACCGCGAACGCCACCAGCGTCCCGCTCGAAGTCTCCTACCTCTCCGACGGCGTCCGCAAGAGCACCACCGTCGAAGTGCCCATCGACGACGCCCGGCCCGCGAGCCAACCCGCCGACACCGGCGGTGGCGGCGGGGGCGGCTGGCTCGTCCCCGCGCTCGTCGGCCTCATCGTCGTCGCCGGCGTCGGTGCCGCGATGTACGTCGGCTGGACGAACTACGCCAGCGAGGAGTAGCCGTGCCCGTCATCGAAACCCGCGGTCTCACGAAGACCTACGAGTCCGGCCCCGAGACCGTGCACGCCCTCGTCGACGTCGACTTCTCGGTGGACGCCGGCGAGTTCGTCTCCATCGTCGGGCCCTCCGGGAGCGGGAAGACCACGCTCCTCAACATGCTCGGCCTGCTCGACCAACCGACCTCGGGCGACCTCTACATCGCCGGCGAGGACGCCACCGCGCTCGACGAGCGCGAACGCACGCGGACCAGAAAGCGCTTCATCGGCTTCGTCTTCCAGCAGTTCTTCCTCATCCCGACGCTCACCGCCCGCGAGAACGTCGAGGTCCCGCGCCTCCTCGAGCGCGACCCCCGAACCGAGGCGCGCGCCGCCGACCTCCTCACCCAGTTCGGCCTCGGCGAACGCCTCGAACACACGCCCGACGAACTCTCCGGCGGGCAGAAACAGCGCGTCGCTATCGCGCGCTCGCTCATCAACGAGCCGCGCCTCGTCCTCGCCGACGAACCCACCGGGAACCTCGACCGCGCGACGAGCATGAAGATACTCGAGGAGTTCCAGCGCATCTGCGGGGAGGGCGTCGCCGTCATCGCCGTCACGCACGACGAACTCGTCGAGGAGTACGTCGACCGGACCGTCGAAATCGTGGACGGTGAACTCACGCGATGAACCCACTCTACGAGCGCTTCCCGTGGCTGTTGATGGCGCGCCGAAACGTCGCGCGCACGCCCGTCCGCTCCGCGCTCGCCGCGCTCGGTATCGTCATCGGCGTCCTCGCCATCGCTTCTTTGGGCGTGTTCGGCACGACGCTCCAGTACTCGGTCACGCAGAACCTCGGCGACATCGGCAACGACGTCACCGTCTCGCCCGCCGCCGACGCCAGCCAGCGGTACCTCACCGACCGGGACGTCCGGGAGGTCGAACGCGCCGTCACCACCGACACCGTCGTCCCCGTCAAACAGGGCCGGGGCACCGTCACCTATGGAAGACAACGGACAATCGTCCCGCTCTACGGCATCGAGCGCCCCGGACAGTTGTTCGACGCACGCGACGGCCGCATCCCCTCACCTCTCCGGAGCGGGGTCCTCGTCGGTGACACGCTCGCCGACCGCCTCGATGTGCACGCCGGCAACTCCCTCACGCTCGACGGGAAGACCTACCGCGTGAAAGCCGTCCTCGAAGCTCAGAGCGGTATCAGCGCCATCAGCCCCGGCGGCGGCCTCGTCGTCCCGCCGGGAGCCGTCGAGCACGACGGCTACGACCAGGTCGTCGTCCGCGCGGAGAGCGCCGCCGCCGCGAACGACTCCGCACAGGCCATCCGCGAGCGTTTGAATGACCGCCAGCAGCGCGTCAGCGTCTTCGAGTACTCGTCGCTCACCGACCAGATATCGAGCGTCTTCGGCGTCATCAACTCCTTCCTCATCGGTATCGGTTCCATCTCGCTGGTCGTCGCCGGCGTCAGCATTCTCAACGTCATGCTGATGAGCGCCGTCGAGCGCCGCCAGGAAATCGGCGTCCTGCGCGCCGTCGGCTACCAGAAACGCGACGTCCTCATCATCATGCTCACGGAAGCCGTCCTGCTCGGCCTCGCCGGCGGTACCGTCGGCGTCCTCCTCAGCATGGCCGCCGGCCTCGTCATCAATCAGGTCGTGCTCGGCGACCCGCTGTTCACGTTCAGCGCGCAGAACCTCGTCTACTTCGGCGCGGCGTTCGCGTTCGCCTTCGTTACCAGCCTCCTCAGCGGCCTCTACCCCGCGTGGAAGGCCGCGAACCGGAACCCCGTCGAGGCGCTCCGGTCGTAGCGTGGCAACTCCGACCGGTCTCGGTCCGCTGCGACCTCACTCGACGGCGCTGAACGGCGTCTTGCGGCGGAAGCGCAGCGTGTAGAGTTTGCGCTCCAGCAGGTCGTAGAAGCTGTTGCCGTTGCGAATCCACTCGAGGTCGTTGGCGTCCACGACGACGATGGCGATGCCCTCGTTGCGGAACGCCATGTCGAGCTCGCCGAGCGCGTACTCGCCGCGCGTCCCGCCGGTGACGCCGCTCTGCGAGAAGAAGACGCCGAGGTTCACGCCGGAAGCCTGGAGTTTGCCCTTGAAGTCACGAATCTGCTTCGCGCCGACGGGCTTCGACCAGTTCTTGCACTCGATGAGGATGTAGCGCGAGTACTCGTCGAAGAGCGTGTAGTCGCGCACGCCCTCGTGGCGCGCGACGACGTCCACCTCCGAGGTCGCGGTGAACATGTTCTGCTCGGTGGTCGCGGTGGCGTCGATGCCGTCGAAGAGCAGGCCCGCGAGGTTCTCGAGGCTCTCGCCCTTCTCCTGCGTGCTGGAGGGGTTTTCGACGGTGTGGAGGACGTCCTCGAACGCGTCGAGGTCGAGGTGGAAGCGCTCGGTGTCGATGACGCGCTCGGTCGCGGGGTCGTGCTCGACGAACGGCTCGTCCGGGAGGGATTCGGGGGGTTCGAGGGCGGACGCGACGTCCGCGACGGCGTCTCCGTCGGGGTCGGTGAGATCGACGTGGTGGCGCTCGCCGTCGATGACGGTGAGTTCGGTGGGGGAGACGAGGACGACGTAGTCGGCGCGCGAGCGCTCCTTGTACTCGGCGAGTTTCTCGGTGGCGGCGCCACGCACGCCCTCGCCCTCGAAATCGGCCTCGACGAGGAGATGTGGGCGCTTGTCGCGGCCGGCAGCGACCATCGCGTCCGGGATGAGGTCGTAGGTGGCGTCCAGCGGCACGCGGAAGTGGAGGTGCGTGTCCCGATAGCCCAGTTCGGCGACGAGCTCGGGGATGACTTCCTCCTCGAACGCCTCGGCGCTCTCGAACGTCCGGTCGGACAGGTCGCTCAGGAACGACCGCAGGGACTCACTCGGCATATTATTTCATACCTTGTCCATTCGTAAATATAGTGGGCCGGACGGCGAGCGCGACGACCGGCATTCGGTATCGCGACATACACTATATAATGGGGTGTGGGTACGCTTTTGGGGGCGGCGTGCGCGCCCACGAACGATGTCGTCGCTCGCCGACGCTCGCGTCGCCTTCCCGGGCCGCTTCCAGCCGCTCCACCGTGGCCACTATCGCGTCATCCGGGCATACAGAGAAATCGCGGGGTCGTTCGTCGTCGCGCTCGGTAGCCCCGGGAAGTCCCGGACCGCGGAGAACCCACTCACCGCCACCGAACGCGAACGGCTCCTCGGGGCCTGCTTCCCCGCCCTCGACGTCGCGCGCGTTCCCGACGAGGACCGCGGGGAAGCCGGCTACCCCGTCTGGGGGCGGCGCCTCGTCGAGCGAACCGACGCGGACGTCGTCCTCTCCGGCAACGACCTCGTCCGGCGCATCGTCCGCGAGCACACCGACGCGCGCCCAGTCGAGCAGGACCTCCACCAGCCCGAGCGCTTCTCCGGCACCGAAGTCCGCCGCCGCATCCGTGCCGACGAGTCGTGGCGCCCGCTCGTCCCCTCGTGCTGTCGGGACGAACTCGCCCGGTATACGGACATCATCGCCCGGACCGGCGAGGCTTAAGGCCTGCTCGCCCAACCCGCAGGTATGTGCGGCCGCTACGCGCTCTTCAGCGACCCCGAGACGCTCGCCGACCGCTTCGACGTGAGCGTCGAGGCCTACACCCCGACGTACAACGCCGCGCCCTCCCAGTCGCTCCCCGTCGTGACGAACGACGACCCCGACACTCTCCAGCCGTTCCAGTGGGGATTCGTGCCGTCGTGGGCTGATGACGCCGACCCCGGCCCCATCAACGCCCGCGCCGAAACCGCCGACGAGAAGCCGATGTTCGCCGACAGCCTCGAGGCGCGGCGCTGTCTCGTCCCCTGCGACGGCTTCTACGAGTGGCGCGAGGAGGACGGCACTAACCAGCCCTACTACTTCGCCCGGCCCGACGGCGAACCGTTCGCGATGGCCGGCGTCTGGGCGCGCTACGAATCCGAAACGCGACAGACGGGCCTCAGTAATTTTGCCGACGACCATGTCGAGCGCGAGGCCGACCCCGTCCACTCCTTCGCGATTCTGACCACCGAGGCGTCCGGCGTCGTCGCCGACTACCACCACCGCGAGTCCGTTATCCTCTCGCGCGCGGAGGAAGACGAGTGGCTCGCCGGTGACCTCGCCCTTGACGAGCACGAGAACGACGTCGAACTCGCCGCGCGACCGGTGTCACGTGCGGTGAACAATCCCGCAAACGACCGCCCTGGCCTCGTCGAACGCGTCTGAGCGGCCCGCTCGACGCCCGTTTCTCCCGATGACGCACGAACCAGTAGCGAGAGCCGTGCCGACGCCGGCCAGTTGTAAATCCTATGCCGCGATATAGAATTCGTATCGTCGCCCCGAAGCCGTTGGGTTCACGTCCCCGTTCGCCCAAGGGCCGCCATGCTCGACAACCGCCGGCAGGCCGCCGTCGTCGGGTTCCTCGCCGCGGCGCTGCTGCTCGCCGGCCTCTTCTGGTACGTCGGCGCCGCCGAGGTGTTCGCGGAGCTCGTCGACGCCGACCTGCGACTCGTCGCGCTCGTCGGCGCGACGGCCATCGCGTGGCTGCTCTCGTGGGCGCTCGTCCTCCGCCTCGTCCTCGGAGCACTCGGCCGGACGCTCCCCGCCCACGAGTCCGTCCTCGTCTACGCCGCCGCGACGTTCGCGAACAACGTTACGCCGTTCGGACAGGCCGGCGGCGAACCCATCACCGCGCTCCTCATCGCGGACGTCGCGGACGTCGAGTACGAACGCGGCCTCGCCACCATCGCGAGCACGGACGCGCTCAACTTCGTGCCGTCCATCCTGCTCGCCGTCGGCGGCGTCGCCTACTACGCGACGCAGGTCGGCCTGCAGGGCCGCCTCGAAACTGTCGCGTCCGGCGTCCTCGCGCTCGCCATCGCCGCGCCCGTCCTCTTCGCCGTCGGGTGGCGCTACCGCTATCGGGTCGAGGCCGCGCTGCTCGAGGCGACGGCGCCCGTCCTCTCGCGCCTCGACCGCACGCTCCCGTGGCTTCCGGTACCGACATCGGAGGGCGTGAAGGCCCGCATCGAGGGGTTCTTCCACGCCATCGAGCGCATCGCCACGAGCCCGAAACGCCTCGCGCTCGCGCTCGCCTGCTCGGCCGCCGGCTGGCTGCTGCAGGCGCTCGGCCTCTGGATCGCCTTCCAGGCGTTCGGCGTCACCGTCCCGCTGTACATCGCGCTCTTCGTGATTCCCATCGGCACCATCGCGAGCGCGTCGCCGACGCCGGGCGGCCTCGGCGCAATCGAAGCCGTCCACGTCCTCCTGCTCACCGTCGCGACCGCGGTGCCGGCCTCGACGGTGACCGCCGTCGTCGCCGTCCACCGGGTCGGCGGTTTCCTCCTAATGACGTCGCTGGGTGGTGGCGCGACGGCCTACCTCTGGACCACCGGACGGCGGACCGGGCCGGCCGCCGACTAGCGGTAGCCGAGCGCTTCGAGTCGGGAGACGACGCCGCCGTCGCTCACCGCCTCGTTCTCGTAGTTCGCGGGTTCGTGACTCCCGGTGTCGCTCGCCTCCGCGATACACCACGGCACCTCGCGGAGTTCGGGTGTCGAGACACCACCAACGTGGCCGTAGAGGTGGCGTTCGCCGAGGGCGTTCCCGTGGTCGGCGGTGACGGCGACGCGCTCGGCGTCGATGTTCTCGACGAGCAGACGCACCTCATCGAGGACGTAGCGGAGGTTCTCAAGGTAGTCCGCCCAGACGTCCTCGGGGTCGCGCCACCCGAAGCGCAGTTCCTCCCAGACGGAGAGCGACTCCTTCCCGAAGCGCTCCAAGGCGATGCCGTCCCCGTCGCCGGCGGGGACGCAGGGGAAGTGCGGTTGCATGTAGTGGACGACGAGGCGCTCGACGTCCCGCTCGCGACTCGCGGCGATAGCGCGGTCCGTGATGGGGCGCGCCGGCACCGTGCCAAGGTCGTCGTCCCAGCCGTACTCCCAGACTTCGTCGACGAACGCGAACGACTCGTGCTCGACGTACTCGTCGGAGTAGGGGTTGCCGGTGACGTAGCCGACGTCGGCGAGCGTCTCCGCGGGGAGCGGCCCGAACGTCTCGGTGAGCCATTCGCTCGACGTCGCGCCGGCCGACTGGACGCTCCCCTCGTGAGTGAGCCAGTCGTAGTCGTCTACGACGGCCGCCATCAGGTCGGCACGGCAGGCGTCGAGGACGACGAGGGCGTCCCAGTCGCGCGCGAAGACGTCGTCGGTGTCCGTCCGTTTCCCGTAGGTGTAGTAGGTCCGCGAGAGAAGCTCGAGGGCGACGGCCGGACCGCCGTGTCGGAGCGCTCGAACGCCCTCTCGGACGAGGCCGCGACTCATACACCCCGGTTACCGGACGGTCGTGAAAAGGCCGCCGAAGCGCGTCCAACATTCTCGATTCGTGTCCGCGCGCCGATGAAACGTGGCCGCCGCTCGGCGGGTCGCGTCAGTACGAACGCTCGTCGGCCGCCATCCGGCGGCCGAGAGCGGTTCAGAGGCACAGCCGGTGCGTGCGCACCAGCACCTCTGTAGTGGTCGGGGACCCGTATTAACCCATCCACTGCGGAGGTAGCCATCTATCGATAATCCCTAATAAGTCTATCTGTTATTTATATACTTGCGGTCGCCGCCGCCGGGCGATCCTCCCGGGTAAGCGAGAGTTTATACATCGCGCAGACGCCACGAGGTGGTATGGTCGGCGATCCCGAGTGGTTCGCGCGATTGCTCGTCCAGCGCGTACCCTACCTCCGCTCGCTCGCCACCGAGAGCGCCACGAAGGCCGAGCTCGCCGACGAACTCGACGTCTCGCGCTCCACCGTCGACCGAGCCGTCCGCGATCTCGAATCCGCGAACGCCGTCGAGCGCCGCGAGGGAGGCGTCGCGCTCACGCTCGTCGGCCGTCTCGCCCTCACCGCCTACGACGACTTCTACGCCGACCTCCTCGCGCTCACGGACTGTGCCGCCCTCACCGACCTCGACGTCGAGGCCCCGATAACGATCGACACTCTCCGGGGCGCGGACGTCGTCGACGCGCCCTCGAACGCCCCTCATCGGCCGGTCTCGACGCTCGTCGACTTCATCGAGGACGCCGTCCACGTCTCGCTCTACTCCTCGATGGTCCTCCCAACCGTCCTCGACACGCTCGTCCAGCGCATCGATGAGGGTCTCACCGTCGATGCCTACCTCGACGGCGACGCGCTCGACGCGCTGCTCTCCGACTACGCCGCGATCCTCCCGGACGTCCTCGAAACAGGGCGCATCAGGCTCGCCGAGACGACGGCCGACTACTGCTTCGACTTCGCGCTCATCGACCGCCTGGGCGGCGAACAGGTCGCCGTCGTCGCCTGCGGTGGGTCCGGTATCGACTCACTCCTCGTCAACGACACCGCCGACGCCCTCGAGTGGGCGCGTACCCGGCTCGACGCCGTCGCCGCCGACGCCACGCCGCTCAACTGACGCTACCGTGACGCCAGCGTCCGGCCGTCGTAGTCGCGCTCGACGCGGTACTCGACGTCGGTGAGCCGTGTCCCCGCCCAGACGCCGAGGACGACGTCTGCGTCGGCGTCGAGACCGTCGGCCGGGACGTGGCGCGACCCACCGGGGCGGAGGACGGGCAGGAGCTCGTCGTAGACCCGGTCGCCGTCGACCGCCACCGCGACGCGGGCATCGATTGCCGGGCCGACTCCGACGTTGCTGACGACGAGGCCGTCGCCGGTCGCCTCAAGGACGACTTCGGGGGCGGCCTCTGCGCGTCGCGTCCGGCGCTGCTCGACGTTCCCCCAGACGAGCGCCAGCGCGTACCAGACCGTCGCGAGGACGACGTAGAGCCCGAAGAGGAGGCGCGTTCGACTCGCCGGGAGGACGCCGACGAGGTAGGCGACGAACGTCAGGCCGACAAGCAACCCGAAGCCGACGATGCTCGCGTAGAGGACGAACGCCCGGCCGGCGACGCGCCGAATCCGGTCGCGGTAGCCCGTGAGCCCGACTTCGGACTCACCGCTGGAGGACCAATCGAAGGGGAGCGACGACATCGTCCGCGTCTACCGGGTCCGCACAGGTAACGGCCGTGGTCGACGGCGACGCGATAGCTCACTTGCCGAGGCCGCCGCAACGACCATAGGCGTCCCGCCCGCGAACTCACCCGTGCTCTCCGTCTCCGGCCTCCGCAAGACCTACGGCGACGTCGAGGCCGTTCGCGACATCAGTTTCGAGGTGGCCGACGGCGAGGTGTTCGGTCTCGTCGGCCCGAACGGCGCCGGGAAGACGTCGACGCTGAAGACGCTCGCCGGCCTCCTCGAACCGACCGCGGGCGACGTCGTCGTGAACGGCTACGACTCCACCGACCCCGAGATGCGCCACACCCTCGGCTTCCTCCCCGAGGAGTCCCCGCTCTACGAGGACATGACGCCGCGCTCCTACCTCCGGTTCTTCGCGGACCTCTACGACGTCCCGCGCGAGGTGGCCGACGAGCGCATCGAGACGACGCTCGACCGCCTCGACCTCGCCGTTCGGGACCGGCCCGTCGGGGACTTCTCGAAGGGGATGAAGCGGAAGGTCGCCATCGCGCGCTCGCTCGTTAACGACCCCGACGTCCTGATTTACGACGAACCCGCCTCCGGCCTCGACCCGACGACGACGACCGTCGTCGTGGAGTTCACGCGCGAACTCGCCGACGAGGGCAAGACCGTCGTCTTCAGCGCCCACGACCTCCATCACGTCGAGTCCGTCTGCGACCGCGTCGCCATCGTTTCGGAGGGGGAAATCGCCGCACAGGGGACGCTCGCCGACATCCGCGAGGAACACGGCCGCGTCGAGTACCGCGTGTTCACCGACGTCCCGCTGGACGGGAGCGAGGAGGTCGAACCCGGCCGCCATCGCGTCACCGTCGAGTCGATGGCCGGCGTGGACGACGTCCGCGACCGTGCCCGCGAGGCCGGTGGCAACGTCGTCGACATCCGGACGCGTGAGTCGACGCTCGAGGACGTCTTCCTCGCCGTCACCGGGGGGCGACCGTGACCCCGAAGCGGACGCTCCGCATCGCGCGCTGGGAGGTGGCGCGCGGTGCGGGCGCGCTCGACCGCCGGACCGCCGCCCTGCTCGGCGTCGTCCTCCTGCTCTGTGCCGGCCTCGCGCCCGTCCTCGTCGCGAACCCACCCGCACCCGGCGAGGGCGTCTACCGGGTCGCCGTCTCCGAGTCGAACCCCTACTACGCGCCCGTCGCCGCCGACGGCCAGCTCCGGGCCGTCGCGCCGGACGCGAACGCCGTCGCCGGCGGCCGCGCCGAAGTCGCAATCACGGGCACCTCGTTCCGGGTCGCGGACACCGAGAAGGGGCGCGCGGCGCTCGCAGACCTCCGGAGCGCCGTCGCCGCCTACAACGACCGCCTGATGGCGCTCGAGGCGGACGAGGCCGCCGCGTTCCCCGTCACCGTCGAGTTGACCTACGTCGAGCGCGGGACGACGCCCGTCGGTGGCGGCACCGAACCGACGACGACGCGAGCGCCCACAACGACAGAAACGACTGCGAGCAGAACGACGAGCGGCGGGACGACCGCTGACGGCGGCACTGCGACACCCACGGACACGACCGACGCACCCGTGACGACTATCGCCGACGGTGGCGACGGTGCCGGCGGCGCGCGCCCGAACACACCCGGTAGTCTCTCCCCGCCCTTCCCCCTCCAGTCGCTGTTGCTCGCGTTCGCGTTCCTCCTCCCGCTGAACGTCGTCATCCAGTCCTACGGCTCCAGCGTCATCGACGAACGCATCGGTCGGCGCGGCGAGCCGCTCCTCGTCTCGCCCGCCACCCGGGGCGACATCGTCGCCGGGAAGGCCCTCCCCTACTTCCTCGGGGCGGCCGCTGTCACCGCGGTCATCGCGCTCGCCGTCGGCGCCGGCCTCCCCGCCGTCCTCGCCGTGCTCCCGCTCGCCGGTCTCTTCCTCGGCGTCACCTTCCTCGGCGCGCTCTTCGCGCGCTCCTACAAGGAACTCACCTTCGTCACCGTCGCCGTCAGCGTCGGCCTCACCGCCTACGCCTTCGTCCCCGCAGTCTTCACCGAAGTCCACCCTATCGCCGCTATCTCGCCGCTCTCCGTCGTCGTCCGGGACATCCGTGGCGACCCCATCCAGACGAGTAGCTTCCTCCTCTCGACGGTCCCCGTCGGCACCGCCGCGCTCGTCTCCTACGCCCTCGGCACCGGCGTCTACCGCGAGGAGGACCTCTTCACGCAGAAGCGCCTCCCTGCGAAGGCGATCGACGCCCTCGCCGCGCCGCTCACCTCCGTGTGGCGCGTCGGCCTCTGGAGCGCGCTCCTCATCCCGTTCGTCCTCGTCGCCGAACTGTTCAGCGTCGCCGCGCTCTTCGTCGTCCCCGGCGCGCTCGCGATACCCGTCCTGCTCGTCCTCATCGCACTCGTGGAGGAGGTCGCGAAGAGCCTCCCCGCCTACGCGGGCTTCGTGAACGCGCGCTTCCCCCGGACCGACCGGGCCGCGCTCGCCATCGGCGTCGCCGCCGGCGTCGGGTTCTTCTGCGGGGAGAAACTCCTCCTGCTCACCCGCCTCGTCGGCCTCCCAAACCTCGCCGTCGGGCAGGCCGCCTTCGGCGGCGCGGAGCTCGGCGTCGGGTCCCTCGGTCTCCTCCTCGCACCGCTCGCCCTACACGTCAGCACCGCCGTCGTCGCCGCGCTCGGCGCGCGACGCTCGCGGGCGTGGTACGCCGTCGGGCTCACTGGGGCGATACTGCTCCACGTCGCCTACGACTACACGGTGGTGAGCGTCCTTGGATAGTCGCCTCGTCGTCGCGCGCCGCGAGCTCGCGTCGCTGCGCCGCGAGAAGACCATCGTCCTCGCGCTCGCCATCCAGCTGTTCGTCGCGGCGTTCAGCTCGTTCCTCGTCGTCGGCCTCGTTAGCTTGTATGCGCCCGGCGCGACGGCCGGTGCGTACGTCGTCACCGTCGGCGTCGCCGGGAACGCCAGCGGCGACATCGCGCCCGCCGTCAGTGCGAGCGGCGCCCGGACCGCCATCGAGTACGAGAACCCCGACCTCGCCCGCAACGCGTTCCAGCGCGGCGAGGTGGACGCCGTCGTCGTCGCCGACCGACTGTCCTCCGGGCGTACCACCGTCGAGGCGGTCGCACCCGAGGGCTCCTTCGAGACGACGCTCGTCGTCACCCAGTTGAAGGACGCGCTCTCCGACTACGAGCGCCAGCAGAGAGCGGCGTTGTCCGAGCGCCTCACGCGCCAGCCGCTCGACCTCCCGCCCGAACGCGGCGGCAACCCCTACTTCGGGTTCACCTACACCGTGCTCGTGCCCGTGCTCGCGTTCCTCCCGGCGTTCATCAGCGGGTCCATCGCCGCCGACAGCGTCGCCGAGGAACTCGACCGCGGAACCTTCGAGTTGCTCCGCGCCGCGCCGCTCTCGGTGGCGAATATCGTCGACGGGAAGGCGCTCGCGTTCGTCGCCATCGCACCCGCGCAGGCCGCCTGCTGGTTCGCGTTCCTCGCGCTGAACGGCACGCCGCTCGCGCACCCGCTCGCGACGCTCGGCCTCGTCGGTGCCGTCGCCACCGTCCTCGTCGGGGCTGGCATTGCCACCGCGATTCTCGCGCCGAAACGCCGAGAAGCCCAACTGCTCTACTCGTTCGGCGCGCTCGCGGCGTTCGGCGTCGCGAGCCTCCTCCCCGAGAGTCCGCAGAACGTCGTCGCGAAACTCGCCATCGGCTCGCCCACGACGGTGACGTGGCTCTCCGTCGCCGGCGCGCTCGCCCTCGGCGCCGCAGGCTACGCCGCCGCGCGTCTCGCGGCAGACCGTGCGGGCGGCGCGTAGGCTTTTCCCGGAGCCGCGTGTGCCCTCGCGCATGGAGTACACGACGCTCGGGAACACGGGCATGTCCGTGAGCGAAATCTGCCTCGGCTGCATGAGCTTCGGGTCGAGCGACTGGCGGCCGTGGGTCCTCGACGAGGAGGAGTCGCGGGAAATCATCGAGCGGGCCATCGACCTCGGGATCAACTTCTTCGACACCGCGAACGTCTACTCGATGGGCGAGTCCGAGCGCGTGCTCGGGAACGTGCTCGACGAGTACGACCGGGACGAGCAGGTCGTCGCGACGAAGGTGTTCGGCGAGATGGGCGAGGACCCGAACAGGCAGGGCCTCTCCCGGAAGGCCATCGAGCAGGAGTTGGAGAACTCCCTCGACAGGTTGGGGATGGACACCGTCGACCTCTACCAGATTCACCGCTGGGACGACGAGACGCCCATCGAGGAGACGCTGGAGACCCTCGACGACGCGGTCCGGCGCGGGAAGACCCGCTACGTCGGCGCGTCCTCGATGTGGGCCCACCAGTTCGCCGACGCCCTCGCGACGAGCGACCACCGCAACCTGGAGCGCTTCGTCTCCATGCAGAACCACTACAACCTCGTCTACCGGGAGGAGGAGCGCGAGATGCTCCCGCTCTGCGAGAAGGAGGACGTCGGCGTGATGCCGTGGAGCCCGCTTGCGCGCGGCTACCTCACGCGCCCCCACGAGGACGTCGACGCCACGGAACGCGGCGAAAGCGAGGAGCGCCTGTACGACCACCCCTACCGGGAGGGTGGCGGCGCGGAAATCAACGAGCGCGTGCAGGAGCTCGCCGCCGAGCGCGGCGTGAAGATGGCCCAAATCGCGCTCGCGTGGCTCCTCCACAAGGACTGGGTCGACACCCCCATCGTCGGGACGACGAGCGTCGAACACCTCGAGGACGCCGTCGAAGCCACCGAAATCTCGCTCTCGGCGAGCGACATCTCGTACCTCGAAGAGCCCTACGAGCCGGTCCGGGTGTCCGGGCACGAGTAACCGCGGTTCCGACGGAACCGCGACCGGACGAGCGGGAGGGAGCGAAGCGACCGACACGCGAGCAACGTCGCGCTCCGCGCGACGGCAACACGAGCGCCGAACGCTAGCGAAGCGCGAGTAACCGCGGTTCCGACAAGCTCGCGAGAAAGCGAGCGCAAACGACCACCGGGAGTGAGACGCGAGTAGCCGGAGTTCCGAGCGACGCGAAGAATTCCGAGAACAGGAGCGCTACGCCCGCGGCCCGGCGGTGAGGTAGACGGCGGCGACGGCGAACGCGATCCCGAGGCCTTTGCGGACGGTGACTTCGTCGCCGAGCCAGAGGACGCTGACGAGCGAGCTCGTGACGAGGAACATCCCGAAGACGGGCACGACGACACTCACCGGGCCCTTCGAGAGCGCCTGGTAGTAGGCGAGGATGCCGACGGTGAGGCAGACGCCGGCGGCGAGGACGTACACCATCCGTGGGTGCGTGGCGTACTCGGCGACGGAGAGGTCCGAGTAGAGGACGACGCCGATGGAGCCGACGACGAGGACGGTGTTCGCGACGAGCGCGGCGACCGTCGAGGGGATGCCGCCGGGAGACGTGGCGACCTTCATCAGCGGTGCGACGAACGTGTAGCCGGCGAGGGCGACGAACGCCCACTGCACGTAGTTCATAGCGATGGGTGGGCCGTCACGGGGAAACCCGTGTCGAAGGCGGCGTCCGAACGACCCATGGCGCTCGCGCCCCACCGCCGAGGTATGGCGAACGGCACGTACACGCTCCTGCTCTCGCTCCCGGCGGACGCGACGGTGACGTTCGGCGCGGCGGGTGAGCGCGCACTCGAGGCCGGCTGGTACGCCTACACGGGGTCGGCGTTCGGGCCGGGCGGCCTCTCGCGCGTGGAGCGGCACGCGCGAGTCGCACGCGGCGAGCACGACGTCCGGCACTGGCACGTCGACTACCTCACCGGCCACCCGCTCACCGACCTCGACGCCGTCTACGTCACGGAGGGCGCGGACCGCGAGTGTGCGGTCGCGCGGGCGCTCGACGACGCGGGCGCGACCGTCCCGGGACTCGGCGCGTCCGACTGCGACTGCGAGAGCCACCTCGCCTACGCGCCGGAGCGCGAGACGCTTGCGGCGGTGGCGCGCGAAGAACACGAGACGCGCCGCTGAGTAATTGGGGATTCCGAGAGCGAGTCCGACCAGTCAGTCGAGGGCGACCCAGTCGGTCGGCGCGTCGGTGATGCCGCGCACGCGGGCTTCGCGGCCCTCCTCGGCGAGGCGAATCTCGATCATGCCGTCGAAGAGCTGGCTGATGGTGTTGACCTCCTGCTGGTCGTGGCTGTCCGGGTCGATGGCGAAGAGGCCGAGCCAGTCGCGGGACTGAATCTGGCTCGTGAAGACGTGGAGGAACCGGAAGAGGCGCTGGAGGTCGACGTACATGAGGAGCGGGGAGAGGGAGTCGAAGCCGACGCGGAGGCGCTCGATATCGGCGGCTTCGGCGTCGCGGGCGATTTCGGAGAACTCGATACCGATACCGGTGAGATCGCCGGGCGACGATACCTCGTGGACGCGCGCGCCGTCGACGCTCGCGCCGCTCCGAGAGCTGACGCAGTCGATGACGCGGAAGTAGCCGAGGTCCTCGTCACCGTCGAGCGCGTCACGGTAGGCGTCAGTGACGTCCTCGGCGGGGTTGCGGGAGGTGACGACGACGGAGCCCTCGCTCTCGCGGGCACCGCGAGCGAGGAGCTGCAGCAGGAGCTTGCGTTTCCCCGACATCGCCGGACCGCTGACGAGGAGGTTCGTTCCCGGCTCGACCTCCGTCAGCAGTTCCGGCGGGAGGACACCGTCGATCTTGTATGGCATTGCTGAATGAACCGACATCTCCTCTCGATGCTGTCCTTGGTTCGTCTATGCCCAGCCAACTTAAGTATGTGCGGGATGGCCGTGAATTCACCCCGAACGGATGGCGTCGCTCGCCCACGGCGTCGAGCTGTCGGCGTCGACGTCCGTGGGTTCCGTCTCATTCCCGACGAGTTCGTTGAACGCGGCGACCGCCTCGTCGTCGCCGGCGACGACGAGGGTGTCGTCCTCGCGGAACTCGAAGTCGGGGTCGAGGTCGGAGAGGACTTCGCCGTCGCGCTCGACGGCGATGACAGTACAGCCGGTACGACTCCGGACGTCGGCGCCTGCGAGGGTGTGGCCGGCGAGTTCGGGGGCGGCGGTACGGACGATGGTGACGCCGGTGTCGAGGCTCATGACGTTCTCGCCGAGGATTGTGTCGGCGAGCATCCGGCCGCTGACGGTGGCGAGTGCGAGGACGTAGTCGGCGCCGGCCGCGTAGAGCTTGGAGGCGGAGCCGACTTCGTCGACGCGCGCGACGATGTCGAGTTCCTCGACCTCCTCGCGGGCGACGAGCGTGCTGAAGACGGTACTGGTGTCGTCACCGAGCGCGAGGACGAGCGCGGTGGCGTCCGCGACGCCGGCCTCGGAGAGGACGCCGGGGTCGGAGATGTCGCCGACGACGTCGACGCCCTGTTTGTCCTCGACGTCGACGACGGTGTTCTCGACGCCCTCGCTGTCGAGGACGCTCCGGACGGTGGAGCCGACTTCGCCGTGGCCGGCGACGACGACAGGCCCGCGGGTGTGGACGCGGTGTTCGGCGAGCGTGAGTTCCTTGAGGTCCTTGAGCGCCTCCGTGGGGCCGGCGACGAGGAGGATCGTGTTCCGGTCGATGACGCGGCCGGGGTCGGGGCCGCCGACGAACGCGCCCTCGAACCACGCGCCGATGACGTTGACGCCGGTGCGTTCGCGGATGGCGCTCTCGGCGAGTGTGACGCCGTCGAGGTCGGAGCCGGACTGGATGGGCATTTCGGCGACGACGAAGTCCTCGCCGATGTCGACGGTCTCACCGAGGTCGGTGCTGACCGCGGAGGTTACCTTGTCGGCGAGGCTGTGGCCGAGGATGTCGTTCGGGCTGAGGACTTCGTCGGCGCCCGCGTACTCGAGGTAGGTGGCGACGTCGCGGTCCTCGGCGAAACTGACGATGCGGACGCCCTCGTGGACGCCGCGCGCGGAGAGCGCCATCATCGCGTTGCGCTCGTCAGTGTCGTCGAGGACGACGCTGCGCGCGACGGAGACGTTCGCGGCTTCGAAGCCGTCGGTCGTCTCGGGGTCGCCGACGACGACGTTCCGGCCGTCGGTGTACAACTCGCGCGCGGTTTCCCGGTCCTCGAGGAGGACGACGTAGGGGACGCCGGCGGCGGCGAGTTCGTCGATGAGCGTCTCGCCGCGCGCGGAGAACCCGGCGACGACGACGTGGTCCTCCTCATCGACGCTCGTCGGTGGGTTGACTTCGAGGCGGCGTTCGACCCACGGTGCGGCGAAGAGCGGCAGGGTGAGGACGAGGAGGACGACGCCGGTGAGCTGCATCAGTATGACGAGCACGTGCATGGGCGCCGTCGTCCACGGGGCGTCCTCACCGTAGCCCGTCGAGGTGAACGACTGCACCGTCACTTCGAGCGCGTGGATGAAGGTGACGGGGCGACCTTCGAGGTGCGCCATCCCCCACTGGTAGACGAGCGCGTAGGCGACGGCGACGACTGCGAGCAGCACGAAGTAGCCGGCGGCACGGCGCTGCTGCGTGTTCATCTACCAGTCCGTCCGGCCGGGTCCGGTATAACCCCGGCGGAGCGTCAGTGTGAGTCGGCGGGCGCGTCAGGCGTTCGCGCTGTAGCCGGCGGCTTCGACGGCGGAGACGAGCGCGTCCGTGTCGGTGTCGCCCTCGACGGTGGCGGTTTCGGTGTCGAGGTCGACGTCCGCGTTCTCGACGCCCTCAACGTCCTCGAGGACGCTGGTGACGACGCGGGTACAGCCAGCACAGGTCATTCCGTCGATGTCGAGGGTCTTCGACATACACCACCGTAGCGCCCACAGAGACTTAATTTGCTTGGCCAATCAAGAAAATATTGTACCGTGCCCATCAATAATTAAGGGCGTGAGCGGTGACGGTTCGAGTATGCGCGACCTCGACGACATCGACCGGGAGATCCTCCGGTTGCTCGCGGAGGACGCTCGCCGGCCGTACAGCGAAATCGCGGAGGCCGTCGACCGCTCCCCGCCGACCGTCTCCGACCGCATCGACCGCCTCGAAGAACTCGGCGTCGTCCGGCGCTTCACCGTCGACGTCGACTGGGAACGCCTCGCCACCGGGACGGCGGTCCTCCTCGACCTCTCGTTGCGTCCCGGGAGTGTCGAGTCCGTTCGCGACGCGCTCGCCGACGCCGACGGTGTCCAGTACGTCTACACTACCGCCGACGCACGCATCGTCGTCCACGCCCGCGTCCCCGACGGCGACCCGCGTGCCTTCCTCTCGGAGCACGTCGACTTCGACGACATCCGGCAGTATGACGTCTCGCTCCTCTCCGACACCCGCTGGACGCCCGGCGTCGGCGACGCCTCCCTTTCCCTAGAGTGCGCGCAGTGTGGCAACACGGTTACCGCCGAGGGCGAGGTGGCGACCGTCGACGGGACGCGCTACCACTTCTGCTGCCCGTCGTGTCGCGAACGCTTCGTCGCACAGGCCGAAGGCGGGAGCGTCGGCACGGACTGACACCCACAACGCCCTAAGGCCCGCAACCCGAAGAGGGCGACATGGTGACGACACGACTTCGCGTCAGCGGAATGGGTTGTGAGGGCTGTGCCGACATCGTCTCGAACGCGCTCTCAGAAGCGGCCGGCGCCAGCGACGTCGAGGTCGACTACGAGGAGGGCGTCGCTGTCGTCGAGGGTGACACCGACACCGACACACTCCTCGGGAAAATCGAGCGCGCCGGCTACGAGGGAGAGATCGTCGAACGCGAACCGGTCATCGACGAGGAGGAAACGGAAGCGACCGACGAGGAGTAATCCGTTACTCGCGGTGCCGTAGAATGTTAGATTATTTTACTTTAGGGGAGCAATTTATTAGGCGCATACGTATATACCACGCCCGGGATGAACGAAATAACGGGCTTTCAACGAGACATCCTCTACGTCGTCGCCGGCCTCGGCGACCCGAAGGGGATGCGTGTCCAAGACGAACTCGAGGAGTACTACGGGTCCTCCGTGCTCCACGCCCGCGTCTACCAGAACCTCGACGACCTCCACGAAGCAGGCCTGATCGAGAAGGGAGAGCGCGACTCGCGGACGAACTACTACCGGCTCACCCCAGTGGGTCGCGAACGCATCGAGAACCGCCGCGAGTGGGAGCAGGAGTACGTCGACGACCTCGTCGCCGAACCCGACGGCTGAACGCGGTTACCTCCACGTAACCCCCTCACGCCGCCGTTACCGAGGTACTATAGTGCTGGCGTCCCTTCCGTATAGTACGATGAACGAAGAGACGGTCCAGGACCTCCCGCCGAGTGCGAAGCTCGTCCTCAAGGTACTCGAGTACAACGGTGGCCTGACCCAGAAGGAGATTGTCGAGAAGTCCCGCCTCTCCCAGCGGACCGTCCGCGACGCCCTCGAGCGTCTTCAGGAGAACGACATCGTCCAGAAGGACATCTACATCCCGGACGCTCGGCAGAACCTCTACCAGCTCGACGTCGAGACGGAGAGTGAGGCGGAGGACGCCGAGGCGGAGCAGAGCGCGGCGCTCCTCGACTGAGTCGAGACGTATTTTCCGGTTTTTCGCGGCGCGTAGCCGCGCGTCCAGCGGTGCAGCCGGGTTACGTCGTCGGGGCGCCGTCCTCGGCCGGTTCGAGGTGCTCGTCGCCCCACTCGGCGAGCGCCATCACGACCGTCTCGAGCGACTCGCCGGTCTCGGTCAGCGAGTAGTTGACGCGGACGGGTTTCTCCTCGATGACGGTGCGGTCGAGCAGGCCCTTCTCCTCGAGGTCATCGAGGCTCTCGGAAAGCACCTTGCTCGAGATGCCGTCGACTTGGTCTTGGAGTTCGTTGAACCCGGACGGGCCGTTGATGAGGAGACGGTGGATGATGACGGGGTGCCACTTCTTCCCGATGAGCGAGGCCGTCGCGGTGATGGGGCACCACTCGCTCCCCGGGCATCGCGTCTGGAGGCGGTCGGATTCGGACACACACCTATTGGCGCGTGCACTGCCAAAAAGGATTACGTCTAGAAAGGAGGTTACGTCACGGTACCCCGGTAACGCGACGCCACTACGCTTTTATTTCCGAAGTGGATAACGAGAAATATGACTGTGGACCGTCGGACGCTCCTCCGACGCGGTGGGACGGCCGTTCTCGGCGCCGTCGGCCTCGCGGGCTGTTTCGAGACGGATTCGCCCGACGCCGACCCCGTCGCGGAGGAGCCCGACTACGGCGGGTGGTTCGCCCGGAGCGAGGGGTACAGTCGAACCCTCGACTACACCGGGCAGGGGCAGGTGAACGTCGAGGTCGGCGTCCCCGGCAACGGTGGCGAGTTCGCGTTCGCTCCGCCCGCTATTGCTGTCTCCCCGCACACCACGGTCGTCTGGCAGTGGACCGGCGAGGGCGGCCAGCACGACGTCGTAGCGGCCGACGACTCCTTCCGCAGCCCCTACCACAGCGAGGCGGGTGCGACGTACAGCCACACCTTCGACGACACCGGCGTTCACCGCTACTTCTGTGCTGCTCACCGCTCCGAGGGGATGCGCGGCGCCGTCGTCGTCACCGACGAGTGAGCGGGGGGCGCGGCCACCCGGGGAAGCACACGACTCTTATCCGCGAATCCCCTCTGTCCGCCTATGGAGAACGTGACCGACCGGACGAGCAACCCGTTCGGCATGCAGCCCGAGGGCGACGCGCACGTCTACGGGTACGGCGACGCGAACGCCGACTTCCACGTCGTCGGCGACCATCCCGGCGCGCACGGCGGCATCGACACCGGCGTCCCCTTCACGGGCACCGAGGCCGGCGTCCGCCTCCAGCACGCCCTCGCCGCCGTCGACCTCATCACGGACCCCGGCGACGACCCCGTCGTCGACAACCTGTTCCTCTCCTACCGGCACATGCGCGTCCTCGAGGAGGACCGCGAGCCGACGCCCACGGAGTACGCGGACTTCGAGATGTTCTTCGACGCCGAGCTGCGCGCCATCACCGCCCACGTCCTGCTCCCGGTCGGCCGTGAGGCCACCGAGCACGTCCTCGAACAGTACACCGCGCGCCTCGGGAAGGTGGACACGGACGACATGGCCGCGCTCCACGGCGAGGAGATATCCGGGAACGGCTTTCTCGTCGTCCCCGTCCGCGACCCGCACGACTGGGACGACGGCGACGGCCGGGCGCTCGCGGAGTCGCTCGCCGACCTCATGGCGCGCGATTACCGCCGCGAGTCCGACCTCGGCCGCTTCCTCACGGGTCCCGACCCCTACCGTGTCCGATAGGCCGAATCGGCCGGCGGACTTAAACACATGAATATTCATGCAGAGGGGATTTCCCGTGGCGAGGGCTACCTCTAGACGCCTGTTCGACAGGCACCGTGCCTCTGATAGGGGGCGGACGCCCCACCGCTCCCACCCGCTACTGCCGGCCGGCCGACCGTGCCCCCATCGGCCGGCCTGACGCCCGCACCGACCGGTCGGTTTTTTGTACCGCCACACCGCACTCCTCGGTCGTGAATCGTGGGTACGTCGCGCTCGCCGTCACCGTCGTCTGTGTCATCGCCGGCGGCGTCGTCTTGAACGCCGGTGGCCGCCTCGTGACGACGATGTTCTACGGCTACGCCGCCGGCGAACTGCTCGGCCGCGCGCTCATCGCGACGGCCGTCGTGGCCGGCTTCTACGGCGCGTACGCGCTCATCCGACGCTTCCTCATTCGACGGACCCCGGACAAGGTCGAGCGCCACAAGGCCGTCTCCGTCCTCCAGTTGCTCTTCGTCGTCCTCGGGACGCTCGCCGTCCTCGGCGTCGTCACCGACCGCTGGGTGCCCGCGCTCGTCTCGCTCGGCGTCGTCGGCTTCGCCATCACTTTCGCGCTCCAACAGCCCCTGCTCTCGCTGTTCGGCTGGCTCTACATCATGGTCAAGGAGCCCTACCAGGTCGGCGACCGGGTCGCCATCGAGGGCTCGAAGGGCGACATCATCGACGTCGACTTCCTCGTCACGACGCTCTGGGAGGTGAACGGCGAGCTCGTCTCCTCGAACCAGCCCTCCGGGCGCCACGTCACCGTCCCGAACAGTGTGGTGCTCTCGACGCAGATTACGAACTTCTCGCGCGCGGAGTTCCCCTACGTCTGGAACGAGGTCGAAGTGCAGGTGGCCTACGAGACGGACCTCGACTTCGCGAGCGCGCAGATGCGCGCGGCCGCCGAAGAGTTCCTCGGCGAGGAGATGGAGGAGGCCATCGCACACTACCGCGAACTCCTCGAGGAGACCCCGGTCGAACTCGAGGTGAACGAGCGCCCGAGCGTGAACGTCGAACCCGAGAACACGTTCGTGACGCTCCGCCTGCGCTATCTCGTCCCGCCCAAGCGCGGGCAGAAGACGAAGAACGAACTCTATCAGCGCATCATCGCGCGCTTCAACGAGCACCCGGACCGCGTCGCGTTCCCGATGGGACGCAGCCGATAGGCCTAGAGCTAACTCCCTGCACTCGCACGCCTCTCGTATGGCTGACGTACTCACGGACGATGTCGCGGCGCTCATCGACGCCGCGAACCCCGCCCCGGAAGAGACACTGACGGAGATGGCCGACCACGCAACGCAACGTGGCTTCCCCTACGTCGGACCGGCGGTCGGACAGTTCCTCCGCACGCTTGCGGCGGCGAACGGCGCCGAGCGCGTCTTCGAGTTCGGCTCCGGGTTCGGCTACTCGGCGGCGTGGTGGGCGGGCGTCCTGCCCGCTGAGGGCGACGTCGTCCTCACGGACTTCGACGAGTCGAACCTCGCGGACGCTCGGGAGTTCTTGGAGGGGAGCTACCCGCCGACGTTCCACTACGAGGTCGGCGACGCCTTCGACAGCTACGAGCGTCACGAGGGGCCGTGGGACGCCGTGCTCGTCGACCACGACAAGGGCCGCTACCCGGAGGCGTTCGAAGCGGTGCGCGACGACCTGCGGCCGGGCGCGGTGGTCGTCGCGGACAATGTGATGGAGGGGCCGGTGACGCCGGATGAGGTGCGCGCGGCGCTCGAGGGTGAGGAGCCGGCCTCCGAGGCCGCGGCGGGCGTCGCGGACTACCTCGAACTGGTGCGCGACGACCCAGACTTCGAGACGGCACTCGTGCCGCTGGGCGAGGGCGTCGCTGTCAGCACGTATCGACCCGAATAAAGAAGCGTCGCAGGGGTGGAGGACTGGTTAGTGCTGGCGGGCGGCGACGAGGGCCGCACCGGCGAGCGCGACGAGGGCGAGGCCGGCACCGAAGCCGGGCGAGCCGCCGGATGTCGTCTCAGTCGTGGTCGTCGTGGACCCGCTGGACGTCGTCGTGGACTGCTGCGTCGTGGTCGTCTCGGTCGTCGATGTCGTGGTGGTCGTCACGTCCTTCTTCGTGATGCTCAGGGTCGCGGACGCCTCACCGCCGCTGGACTGTGGGTTGATGTCGGTGGAGACGTTGTAGTCGCCGACCGAGCCCGGGTTCGTCGCGTTCCCGAAGGAGACGACGACCTGGTCGCTCTCGTTCAGGCTGTAGGAGCCACCGAGGTTGAGGGTGAGCGTTCCGCCGTTGTTGCTGGCGGAGACGCCGTCGAGGTCGTCGGAGACGGAGACGTCGACGGTCTTGCCGGCGTCGTCGTTCCCACGGTCGATACCGATGGTCTCAACGTCCGCCATCGTGACGTTACTCACGTCGGCGCTGCCGTCCGGGTAGGTGATCTTGTAGCCGGTCCAGGAGGCGCTCGCGACGTTGCTACCGACCGTCTGGGTGACGGTGTGCGTCGCGGAGCGGTCCGGCGTGCTCGGGTTCGCTTCGATGGTCGCGGTCCCCGCAGCAGCGGCGAGGCCGGACGTCCCGGCGATGACCGTCAATGCGAGGAGTGCAGCGAGGATGCTGCGGGAGAACTTTCCGTTCATGCGTCGTTTGCGACCGACGGCCGGGTAAAGTAAATGGCTTTGGGCCACTGAGAAAACATGTTAACTCCTCTCAATCACGAAATCACGGGTCTGACGGCGTGTCTCGCGACCGGCCTCGACGTCGTGTCAGTGTTCTGCGACAGGCTCGCCGCCGCGCCACTCCGCCGCGAGCGAGAGGGCATCCTCCTCCGATTCGACGGTTCGATGTCGGTACGCTGACCCCTCAGGAGCCTGCCGGAGTCGGTCGTACGTCACCGCCCAGTCGCTCGTTGCCGTCTCGCGGACCCAGACGACGGCGTTCCCGTCCTCGCGCTCCCAGCGTCGGCCGTTCTCGACCGACTGATCGTGCCACTCCATACCACAGTATACGTGCTCGGTGCGTTTATGGCCGTCGTCAGGGCTCGAACGCCACCGGGTGCTCGAGGGCGACGTCGAAGTCGAACGCCGCCGCCGACTCGCGCTCGACGTCGCCCGCCGTCAGACACTCGAAACCGTCCTCGGTGACGAGCCACGTGTCCTCCGTCTTCGTTCCCTGCACCGTCGGGTTCCACGCATACGCCATCGGCAGGTGGACGGCCCGCTCCATCCCGGGCGTCGCGATCCACTCGCGGCCCGCGAACCCGGCCGCGCCGCCCTGATGGTGCTTGCGCCACTCGCCGTCGTAGCCCGCCGCTGCGTAGGCGTCCTGCACGTGCGCGAAGACGTCGCCCGCCGTCCCGCTCGCCCGGCCGACGGCCTGAGTGGCCGCGAGCGCCGTCGACGCGACGCGCGCCGCCGCCTTTTGGCGCTCGTCGTACCAGTCGGGTGCGTCGAAGCGCACCGCGCGCGTCAGACTCGCCCAGAGGCCGTCGCGTTCCGCCGTCACCGAGAGCAAGCCATATCCACCGAGCTCGACGTCTTGCGGCGTGTAATGGCGGTACTTCGGGGCGCGCTCCTCGCTCCCGACGAGCACCACCGGCGAGCGGATATCGCGCTCCGCGAGTTCGCTCGTGAGTGCCGCCGCCGCCTCCGACTCCGTCGTCCGCGGGCCGACGTCGTGACAGACCGCCTCGACGGCCGCCGCGGCGTCCGCGCCCAGTTCGCGGTACGCCTCGACGTCCGCGTCAGTGAGCGGTTGGCGGAGTTCGGTCGCGTCCACCGCCTCGAAGCCGGGGACGTCGAAGTCCGCCGCGGCCGGCGTGGGGCTGCGCTCCGCGAGCGCCTCGGCGAGGCCGTCCGCGTACCACGGGAACGACTCGACGACGGCGTCGCTCGGGAGCTCCTCGTCAGCGAGGCGCTCGGCCTCAATGTCGTCCGTGACGACGCGCAACTGCTCGCCGTCGTAGCCTGCCGCCGCGACGCCGACGTCGCCCGCGTAGTCCACGACGTTGTCGCCGCCGGTCAGCCACGCGAACCCGTTCGGCCGGGCGAACCAGACGGCTTCGAGGTCGGTGCTGTCGAGGTAGGCGTCGAGGCGCTCGCGTCGTCGCATGGCGTGGAGTGTCACGCCGACGCTCTTGAATGGTGCGCTTGCGCAGTCACTCCGAGAAGACGGCCGCCCCACACGCCTCGCACGCGAGCACGCGACTCGGGCCGTCCGGGCCGTAGCCGCCACAACACCCCTCAGTCTCCCACGCGAGCGCCCCGTCGCAGGCGGGACAGCGTTCCAGGAATCGGCGGAGCGCGCTCGCGGCGGGAAGGGCAACATCGGGCGAGACACCGCGTGCGTCGAGGGCGGCGACAGCGGCGACGTCCGCGACCGCGACGGCGGGAGCGAGCCACGTTTCGTCGGGCTCGCCTGCCCTGAGGACGACCCACTCCGCGTCGTCCTCGTCCGTCCGGCGCTCGACGGTCGTGTCGGGGCGGGTCTCCGCGACGGCCGCGACAACGTCGCGGTCGCGGACCGCCCGCATCCGCTCGCGCCAGTCCGCACGGAAGGTCTCGTCGAGCGCAAGGTCGTCGTCGCTCCCACCGATGACGCCCGCATCGACGAGCGCGTCGAAGACGGCGTCGCCGTTCGGGGCGACCCCACTAGACCCACTCGCGTCGGCGTCGGTCGTCGCTCCATCCCTCCCGGACGAGACGACGGCTCGTTCAGAATGACCGAACGATACCGGGAGGTGGCGGGCGATTCGCGGCGCGAAGCGTGGGGTCCCCGGAACGACGTACCCTCGGTAGGCGATGGCGAAACTTCCGAGGACGGCGACGAGAAGCGCCAGCGGCACCGAAACGAGAACGAGTGCGAGCGCGGCGACGGCGACGATACCGGCGTTGAGGGCCGTACAGGGCCAACAGCGGTTCTCGCCGACGAATTCCTCGCGGACGAGGCGGTCGCGGAGCGTCATGGCGTCACGTTCGCTACGCGGCGCTTTCAGGGTTACGTCGGTCTCCACGAGTGTCCGGGAGACGGACAGATTCGGGGCCTCAGGTCACTACAACGGGTGTTGTTCCTGACCTAAATTATAAATAGTGTCCATCTCTGAGGAACGAGTATGGCACCGAACACGCCAAGTAAGGACGACTTTTCGCGTCGAACGTTCGTCAAGACCGTCGGAGCGACCGGCGTCGCGGCCGGTCTCGCCGGTTGTGGGGGCAACGGCGGCGACGGCGGGACGACGACGTCCGGCACGACGACGTCCGGCGGTAGCGGCGGGAAGACCACCATCCAGTTCGCCGCCGACTCCCGTGCGGCGGACCACGAAGCCAAAATCAACGAGTTCCTGCACAACGCGGGCCTCTCGAAGGACATCGAGGTGTCCATCCTCGCCGGTTCGCAAGTCACGGACAACCGCCAGCAGAAGTACACGCAGTGGCTGTCCGCCAAGCGGCAGAACCCGACGCTCCTGATGATGGACTCGGGATGGACGATTCCGTTCATCGTCCGCGACCAGCTGCAGAAGCTCGACGACGTCCTCCCCTCGGACCTCCTCAGCCGCGTCAAGAACGACTACTACCAGGCCAGCGTCTCGACGGCGCAGGCGCCACAGAGCGACGCGCTCTACGGCATCCCGCTCTTCCCGGACTTCCCGACGATGCAGTACCGCAAGGACCTCGTCGAGCAGGCCGGCTACAACCCCGAGAGCGAGAACTGGGCCACCGAGTCGATGAAGTGGGACACGTTCTCCCACGTTATCTCGGACACGATGAGCCAGACCGACGTGGACATGGGCTACAACTTCCAGGCGAAGGTCTACGAGGGCCTCTCCTGCTGTGACTTCAACGAGTGGCTCACCTCGTGGGGCGGCGCCTACTTCGGCGACCACGACAACCTCTTCGGGCCCATCGGCGACCGGCCCATCACCGTCGACGAGCAACCGGTCATCAACTCGCTCAAGATGGTCCGCTCGTTCCTCGACGACGGCTACGACCCCGGGCTCAGCGGCGACTACGCGGGCAAGATTTCGCCCGACTCCTGTCTCCAGTGGGTCGAGGACGACTCGCTCGCGCCGTTCCAGAACGGCAACGCCGTCGCGCTGCGCAACTGGCCGTACTCCATCAACATCTGCGGTGCCGACGACGTCTTCGGCGAGGACCTCGGCGTCATGCCGATTCCCTACGCCGTCGAACCGTCCAACGCCAAGTACGAGGGCACTGGCGGCCCCGTCTCCGCGCTCGGCGGGTGGCACGTCACGATGAACCCGTACGCCTCCGAATCGAACAAGCAGGCCGCCGTCGAGGTCATCAAGGCGATGACGACCGAGCAGTTCGCGCTCGACATGTTCGGCCTCATCGGGTGGATTCCGCCCGTCCCCAGCGCGCTCACGACGGACCGCGCGAAGAGCGTCCCCGTCATTGGCCGCTACGTCGACTCGCTGCGCGTCGCCGGCGAGAACGCCGTCCCGCGCCCCGTCACGGCCGTCTGGCCGCAGGAGTCCACGAAGGTCGCGCAGGAAGCCAACGCCGCACTCAGCGGGGACAAGACCGCCGAGAAGGCGATGGGCGACCTGAAGAGCTCGCTCGAAGCCATCGAGAGCAGCGTCTAAGCACCCGCTCTCTCATTCTCCAGCATGTCGACAGAAACCGACGCACCGTCAGACGGCGTCCGGCAGGGGTCAGCGGGTCCGTTGACGCTCGTAGCGAGGCGGATCGAGAACCTCGGCGAGGCCGGGTTCGCGTACCTCCTGCTCCTCCCAGCGATGGCCATCCTGCTGGTCATCGCCGTCTGGCCGCTCTTCGAGACGTTCAAGATGTCGCTCCACGCCGACGCGCTCCTCTCGGCCAATCAGGTCGGGGAGTTCGTCGGCCTCAAGAACTACCGTCGGCTCCTGACCGGTCAACTCGACCCGCTGCTGGTCAGGCCGTTCTTCGACCTCTCCCAGCCGTTCCAGAGCGCGCTCACCGTCACGCTCCTGTTCACCGGCGTCACCGTCGCGCTCGAAACCGTCATCGGGCTCGGGCAGGCGCTCGTCCTCGACCAGGAGTTCCGCGGCCGGCGCTGGGTGCGGGTCGCGATCATCCTCCCGTGGGCCGTCCCCATCGTCATTCAGGGGATGATCTTCTACCTGCTCTTCCAGCCCCAGATCGGCTTCCTGACAGCGCCGCTCCAGAGCATCGGCCTGTTCAGCTCGACGCCGCTCTCGAACAGCGTCGACTCGTTCATCATCGTCTCCGTCGCCGACGTCTGGAAGACGAGCGCGTTCATGGCGCTCATCATCCTCGCCGGCCTGCAGAGCATCGACCGGCAGCTATACGACGTCGCGAAGGTCGCCGGCGCCTCCAAGTGGCAGCAGTTCAAGATGATCACGTTCCCGCTCGTCCTGCCGTCCATCATGGTCGCGATGCTGTTCCGCACCATCGGCGCGATGCGGGTCTACGGTATCATCGAGACGGTCTCCTCGTGTAGCACCGTCCCGTCGCTGTCCTGCATGGTCGTCTCGTCCTTCAGCCAACACCGCTACGGGAGCGCCGCCACCCTCGCGTTCGTGACGGCGTTCATCATCGCACTGTTCGTGTCCGTGTACATCGTGAAATTCGCCGACGAGGGGGGTGTCTGACGTGTCCGCAGAGGGAGAAGTCCCGATGGACGCCGACGACGAGGAGCCCCGTGGTAACGTCCTGCAACGGTGGACGCGTCGCGCCATCGAGAACCCCGAGAACGTCTACCGGGCGATGTTCTACGTCGCCGCCGCGTTCTTCATGGTGACGACGCTGTTCCCGTTCTACTGGCTGCTCGTCCTCGCGCTGACGCCGAACCAGTTCATCTACCACGTCGGCCTGCTGCCGAACGGCTTCAACCCGGAGGCCTTCATTCAGGTCTTTCAGGTGTTGCCGTTCCACATCTACGTCATCAACAGCCTGCTGCTCGCCGTCGGGACGACGATCATCGTCCTCCTCATCGCGAGCCTCGCGGGCTACGTCTTCGGCCGACTCGAGTTCCCCGGGAAGGCGCCGCTCATGCTGGGCGTGCTCGCCATCTCGTACTTCCCGCCGGCGGCGTTCCTGCTGCCGCTGTTCAGCCTGTTCAACGGCAACGTGGTACTCTTCGGCATCAGCTCGCCGAACCTCTACAACACGCCGTGGTCGATGATGCTGCCGTTCACGGCGCTGTTCATGCCGTTGAGTATCTTCATCCTCTCGACCTTCTACGGGCAGATCCCGGACGGGTTGGAGGACGCGGCGCGCATCGAGGGGACAACGCGCATCGGCGCGCTCTTCCGCGTCATCATGCCTCTGTCGGCCCCCGGCGTCGCGACGGCCGGCGTCCTGACGTTCATCAGCGTCTACAACGAGTTCTTCTTCTCGTTCCTGATGACGGACGGCCTCATCCCGGCCACCATCGCCGGCATCGCGAGCTCGCAGAACCACTGGGCACCCCTCGTGCAGGGGATCATCCAGTACCAGGGACAGTATCAGAAGTTCTACAATCTGATGGCTGCGGCGAGCATCGTCGGCGTCCTCCCGGTCGCCGTGCTCGTCGTCGTCGCACAGGAGAAAATCGTCAGCGGCCTCACGCAGGGCGCTCTCAAGGAGTAATCTATGGGTAACGTAACACTCGAACACGTCACGAAGGAGTACGGCGACGTCGTCGCAGTCGACGACATGAATCTGGACATTCGGGACGGCGAGTTCGTCACGCTCGTCGGCCCGTCGGGCTGTGGGAAGTCCACGACGCTCGAGACCATCGCGGGACTGACCAAGCCCACCTCGGGCACCATCAACATCGCGGGCAAGGACGTCACGATGCTGCCCCCGAAGGACCGGGGCATCTCGATGGTGTTCCAGAGCATCGCGCTCTTCCCGCACATGGACGTCTACGACAACATCTCGTTCGGCCTGCGTCTGCGGGACTACCCGAAGGACGAGATCGACCGACGCGTCGAGCGCGCCGCCGAAATCGTCCAGCTCGAGGGGATGATGGACCGGATGCCCGACGAGATGAGCGGCGGCCAGCGCCAGCGCGTCGCCATCGCGCGCGCCATCGTCCGCGAGCCCGAGGCGTTCCTGATGGACGAGCCGCTCGCGAACCTGGACGCGAAGCTCCGCGTCCACATGCGCACGGAGCTCCAGCGCCTCCACAAGGAGCTGGACACGACCATCATCTACGTCACGCACGACCAGGCGGAGGCGATGACGATGAGCGACCGCATCGCCATCATCAACGAGGGCGAACTCCAGCAGATCGATCCGCCGCTCGTCTGCTACAACGAGCCGGCGAACGAGTTCGTCGCCGGGTTCATCGGCAGCCCGTCGATGAACTTCCTTGACGCCGAAGTGACTGCGGACGGCCTCGTCTCCGAGCACTTCACGCTCGCGCTCGACCCCGAGGACGCCGGCGTCTCGGTCGGTGACCGCGTCCGCGTCGGCGTCCGCCCGGAGGACGTCTACCCCACCGAGGAGTCCGATGACCTCGACCGGCCGAGTACGGCCATCGAGGCGACGACGGACGTCCTCGAGCCAATGGGCGACGAGATCTTCGTCTACCTCCTGCTTGGGGGCGCCGAGGAGCGCCCGAGCATGGACGCGGAGGCGAGCGCGAACCAACTGCTCATGTCCGTCGACCCGGACAGCGACATCGCGGAGGACGACGAACTGAACGTCGTCCTCGACCGCTCGAAACTCCACCTCTTCGACGTCGAGACCGGCGAGGCTATCACACACGGTCTCGGAGGCCGATAAGCATGGTTTCGACGCTCGGTTGGTTCTACCTCGCCGGCGGCACGCTCCTGTTCTTCTTCTGGGCGTACGGCATCGTGTCGTTCGTCCTCGACGTGAAGAACAAGTTCATCCCTGCGCTGCGAACGCTCTGGCGCGAGCGCAAGCGCCAGAAGGCCGAGGAGGAGGCCGAGCGCGAACGCGAGGAGAAGGAGAAACAGCTCTACTGAGGGGCACGGCGGCCGCGTGGCCGCCGCCCGCATCGCCTACCCGAACGACCAACTGACTGACCTACGACACGTGATTCACAATGACTGACACAGACAGTCCCGTCCGCGTCGGCATCGTCGGACTCGGCGGCATCGGCAACCACCACGCGGAACAGCTCACCGACCTCGGCGAGGACCTCGTCGGCGGCGTGGACGTCGTCGAGGAGGCGCGCGAGGACTTCAGCGAACGCTGGGGCGTCCCGACCTACGAGAGCTACGACGCCCTCTACGAGGCCGGCGTCGACGCCGTCATCATCACGACGCCGAACAAGTTCCACGAGCAGTACGCCGTCCAAGCGTTGGAGTCGGGCGTGGACGTCCTCCTCGAGAAGCCGCTCGCGCACACGCTGGAGTCCGCCGAACGCATCGCGGCGGCCGCCGCGGACGCGGAGGGATTCTGCATGGTCGGCTTCAACAACCGATTCCACCCGGGCGTCGAGGTGTTCAAGGCCGAGCAGTCCGACGGGCGCTTCGGCGATGTGATGCACGTGGAGGCGAACTGGGTGCGCCGGCGCGGCGTCCCGGGCCGCGGCGGCTGGTTCACGACGAAGGAAATCTCGGGTGGGGGCGCGCTCATCGACATCGGCGTCCACATCATCGACCTCGCGCTCCACGTCGCGGACTTCCCCGAGGTCGTCGAGGTCGCGGGCGAGACGCGCTCGGAGTTCGGCGGCCGCGAAGACTACACCTACCTCTCGATGTGGGGCGAGGACAGCGAGGAGGTTTCCTTCGACGTCGACGACTCGGTGACGGCCTACCTCCGGACCGAGGACGGCGCGAGCATCGCCGTGGAGGTGGCGTGGGCGGCGAACCGCCCGCCGAAGTCCGAGTTCTCGATTCAGGGCTCGGAGGCCGGCGCAACGTTCGACCGCGAGAGCGGCGACCTCACGATTCACGAGACGAGCGCCGCGGGCGCACCGCACCACGAGGACACCGTCGTGGAGACGCGCGACGTCGACATCCATCAGGAAGAACAGCAGTACTTCTTCGACGCGGTGCGCGCCGGCGAGAAGCCCCAGCGCAACACCGTTAAGCAGGGCTTGCAGGTTCAGCGCGTCATCGACGCCATCTACCGCTCCAGCGAGTCGGGCGAGGCCGTCCGCCTCGACTGATTAGTAGCGGTACTCGTTTTCGCGCAGCTGGACGTACTTGCCCTTGCGGTAGCGGAACTTCGCCTGCTTGTAGTCCTTGTAGAGCCGGAGGCCGTCGACGCCGACGCTCGCGTTCTTCCGGGTGAGAATCTTCCCGCCGTCGGCGGACTCCAACATCTTGCGCGCGACGCGGAACGTCGTGTCCCAATCACTGGGCTCGTAGTCCTGGACCATCTCGGCCATCGCGACGTTCCGCAGGATTTCGTCGCCGATGGCGTCCTTCCACGCGTCGTTGTAGGCGTGGAGTTCGCCGATGGCGGCGAGTTCACCGGCGAGCTTGCCGGTGCGCATGGCGACGTGGTCGCCGCCCTCGTGGAACGCCGACGTGGTGCCCATCGCGCCGCCGACGACGGCGATGCCGGCCTCAGTCGGCGAGTCGATGGGGCGCGTCGAGGAGATGGCGTACGTCTCAGTCCCCCGTGATTTCCCGTATCCGTCCTCGACGACGGGGAAGTCCTCCTCGACGTCGTACTCGTCGCCGTAGAGTTCCTCGAGGAGGCGGCGGATGTACTCGGCGCCCTTCGGGATGCTCTCGTCGTCCTCGTTCAGGAGCCGGTAGGCCGATTTATCGAAGTCGTCGATGTCGAGGCCGATGGGCATCGTGAGGCCGACGCGCGCGACGTTGTCGGCGTTCGGGAAGACCCACGGGTAGGCCGTCTCGCCCGGCATCCACCCCCACCAGAACTTGATGTTGTCCTCCTCGAGGACTTCATCAGGGAACTTGCGGTACTCCTGATAGGCGATGTGGTTCGTCTCCGGGGGGCTGAGGCGCTCGCTCGCGGACTGGTCGTCGGGGAGGAACCCGTCGAGGACGGGGATGGTGATGCGGCGCTGGGGGCCGTCCGCGAGGATGACGTAGTCGGCCGTCCACTCCTCGCCGTTCGAGAGCGTGAGCGTGTGCTCGTGACCGTCCGAGAGGTCGGACTCGACGTTGAGGACGCTGTCGCCGACGCGGTAGTCGGCACCGGCGTCTTCGGCCCGTTCGCGCAGCCAGTCGTCGAAGCGCGCGCGCTGGAACGTAAAGCCGAAGCCGTCGTAGGAGGAGTCGATGCCGGTGCGGTCGACGGCGACGGACTCCTCGGGGCCGATGAACTCGGCCTTGTTCAGTTCCTGTTGGACGACGCCGTCCGGGAGGTCCTCGACGTCGAGTTGCGCGATGTCGACCCAGTAGTCCAGGAAGCCGGCGGCGTCAGTCGAGTCGGGACCGAGTTCGTCGCGGTCGTCGCGGGGGACGCCCTTCTCGAAGACGACGACGTCGGCACCCTCGGCGGCCGCACGCTCCGCGGCGGCGGTGCCGGCGGGGCCACCGCCGACGACGGCCACGTCTACGTGGTTCATATCTCTCCCACTATACGCGCCGACTAAAAGCCTTCAACTTCCGGTAGGTCCTCCCGCACGTTTATACTGGACAGTTGGACACTCCTGGATTGGCACCGGCCGCGTCCTCTACTGGTTCGTCGCCACCGCCGTCTGCTGTCTCGTCCTCCGGTTCTCGCTCGGCAACTGCCTCGTGACAGTCGGCCTCTTGGCCTACGTTGTGACCTAGGGGAACCGTCCCCTGACCTCGTGGGCGCGGGCGGTGCGCTGGAGCGCAGTGGTGTAGGCGGCGGTGCGGAGGTTCGGTGTTCCCTCCTCCTCAGCCGTCTCCACCGTCGTCTCGAAGGCCTCGGTGAGGCGCTCGCGGAGGTCCGCGTTCACTTCCTCGAGGCTCCACGAGTACTGCTGGCTGTTCTGGACCCACTCGAGGTAGGAGACGATGACGCCGCCGGCGTTCGCGAGGATGTCCGGGACGACGGGCACCCCGCGCTCGATGAGGACGTCGTCGGCGACGTGCGTCGTCGGGCCGTTCGCGGCTTCGACGACGAGGTCGGCCTCGAGCCGGTCGGCGACGTCGGCGGTGATGACGTTCTCGATGGCGGCGGGAATGAGGACGTCGCAGTCCATCGTGAGCAGGTCGTCGTTCGTGACCTCGGTCGCGGCATCGTAGCCGGCGAGCGTGTCCTCGGTGGCGACGTGCGTCCGGAGCGCCTCGACGTCGAGGCCCTCGGGGTCGTGACGACCCCCGGTGACGTCGCTGACGGCGACGACGTTCGCGCCCGCCCGGTCGAGGTAGGACGCGGTGACGCTGCCGACGTTCCCGAAGCCCTGAATGGCGACGTCGGCGCCCTCGACCGGCTTGGCGACGTAGTCGAGGGCCCGCTGGGTGACGATGCTGACGCCACGACCGGTCGCCTCGACGCGCCCGACGGTGCCGCCGGCGGCGAGCGGTTTGCCGGTGACGACTTCGGGGACGGCGTGGCCCTGATAGGTCGAGTAGGTGTCCATCACCCACGCCATCGTCTGAGGATCGGTGTTGACGTCGGGTGCGGGGATGTCGACGTCGGGGCCGATGAGCCGCCGGATGCCCTCGGTGTAGCGCCGCGTGAGCGCCTCGCGTTCGCGCTCGGAGAAGTCGCGGGGGTCGCAGACGACGCCGCCCTTCGCGCCCCCGAAGGGGAGACCGACGGTCGCCGTCTTCCACGTCATCCACCCGGCGAGTGCCTCGACTTCCGCCGCGGAGACAGCGGGGTGGTAGCGGATGCCGCCCTTGTAGGGCCCGCGCGCGCCGTCGAACTGGCAGCGGTAGGCCTCGAACGTCTCGACGTGCCCGTCGTCCATCTCGACGGGACAACTCACCTTCAGCGTGCGCTCGGGCGCTTTCAGGCGCTCGAAGGTGTCGTCGTCGAGTGCGACGTACTCGCGGGCGCGCTCCATCTGCGCGTGCATCGTGTCGAGCGGACTTCGCTCTCCCATGCTCTATCCAACTCCGCGTTTCGAGAAATAAACCCGCTCTCGCCCGGAGGTGAAACGGACGGCGCGACGCGACGAGACACCGTGCCCCTAGGCAGTCGTGTTCGTCGCGCCGTCGGTGGTGTTCTGCGTCGTCTCGCCGCTGTCGCCGAGCGTGTCGTCGACACCGTCGAGCGTCGCGTTCACCGTGTCGTTCACCGTCTCACCGACTGCCCCGTCCGCGGACGTGTTCGTCGAGTCGGTCGACGAGACGCCGTCGGACGTCGTCGGTGCCGTGGAGGTGGACGGCGCGGTCGTCGTTGACGTGAGCGACGTCGTGTTCCCATCCGTCTCGACGGCCGTCGTCGTGACGTCCGTCTGCGTTCCGACGCGCACCCCAGTGCTCACGTTGACGAACGACCCCGCCGTCGCAGCGTGGTCCGCCGCGCGCTCCGCGAGGTGGGCAGCACGAGTCGCGTTGCCGTCCTCGCGTGCGGCGCGGGCGTCCTCCAGCGTCTCACGCGCCTGCTGGAGGGCCTCACGGGCGTCCGCGTCCACCGACGACGTCGCGTTCACGGCGGTTTCGACGCGCTCGACGGCGTGCGTCGCACGCTCGAGCGCGGCCGTGGCGTTCCCCGCAGCGGGCGTCGGGAGGGGGGAGGAAGACCCGATACCCGGCGGACCGTTCCCGACCGCCGCGTTCGCGGCGGCCGGCAGGTCGGTGCGGTTCACGACCCCGTGCGCCCGGTCGCTAATGGAGCGGAGCGTGCTGGGGTCGACGCCGTGGTCGGCGCGGACGGATGCGGGAAGCGTGGCGGCGGCGTCGGCGGCCCGGGAGGCGAGCTGGCTCACGGACTGACTCCGTGCGGCCAGCGCCGACATCCGAGCCGCGAAGGCGCCGTCACTCAGCGTCCCGTTCCGATGGGCCGCGACGAGCGCGGCCCGTCGGTCGGCGAACGCGTCGACGCGGTCGTGCAGGGAGACCTGTTGGGAGGCGAGGAACCGCGCTTTCGACGCGTTCGACTGCATGGACGCGAGCGCGTTGGCGAACGACCGGTGCTCGAGCGCACCGTTGACGGTCGCGCCCTGCGCGCCGAGCGCGCCGGCGAGCTGTGCCCCAGGCGCGACGTCGGACGCGTTTGCGCTCGCGTTCGACGCCGTAGTCGTCGTGCTCGACGGGCCCGGCTGTGCCGCCACGGCCGGAAGACCGACCCCGGCCGCGGCTACGACCAGCGCGAGCACAACGAGACGGATACGGGTCGTCACCATGCACTCACCCCTTGGGTCCTCGAGACCATATACGTCCACGACCGTTGGCCCGAATTTCGGACCGTTAAGCCGGATTTGAACGGTCCTGAACGGTCCGCCGTCGTGCGGTTCATGGCTCTCCGCCCTCCTCGTCGTCGGGAAGCTTCAGGACGTTCTCGCGACCGATACGGAACGACTCCAGTTCGCCCGCCTCGCGCATCCCGCTGACGACCTGGCTCGTCTTCGCCTCCGTCCAGCCGGTCTCGGCGACGACTTCCTGCTGGCGGGCGCGCCCGCCGTGCTCGCGGAGCACGCGCTTCACGCGCTCCTCGTTGCTCAGGAGTTCAGGTGGTGGCTCCTCGCGGCCGGTGTCCTTCGCGCCGCTCGCCTCGTCCGCTCCCTCGTCTGCGGACACGGTGTCTTCGGCGCTCGTGGCCGCCGCAGCGTCGCCTGCCGGTTCGGCTTTCGCGGCGCCGCCACCGGCCGACGTGGGTTCGCCAGCACTCGCTCCGTCGCCGGTACCGCCGCCTGGGGCGCCGGCCTCACTCCCCATCCCGGTGTCGCCAGTCGTCCGGCGGCGGTACCAGACCGCGCCGCCACCGGCGAGGACGAGCAGGGCGGCGACGCCGGCGACGAGCGTCCACGGGAACGGCGACCCGGCCGGCGTGAACGTCACGCTCGGGTTCTCGGTCGTGAACGTCAACGGGCCGTCCCAGCGGACCATGTCTGTCGTCCGCTCCGCCGGCGGCGGCGACACAGAGGAGACCGTGTAGTCCTCCGGCGCACTCATCGTGAGCGTCGTGTTCCCGTCAAGGTAGAAGCCCGCAATGGCGTCCCCGGCGTGGACCGTTCGGCCGTCGACGGCCGCGAACCCGTGCCACGTGAAGTGGTAGGCGACGACGCCGTACTGGGTGCCGATTGACTGGACGCGCGTCGTCACCGAGAAGTTCGTGGCGTTCATCTCCCGGCCCGTCGCGTTCTCGGCCGTCCGGACGGTGGCCTCGATGCTCCGCCTGAAGGGGTCGAGGTAGCTGCTGGTGTTCCGCCTGACGTCGCGCTGGAGGTCCGCGAAGGCCGCCGTCTCGTTCTCCGTGGTGAGCGCCATCCGGTAGGTGACGGTCCACGTCGCCGACCCGTTCGCCGCGACGTCGACGCTCAGGTCGACACGGTCCGGGGAGACGCTCCCGGGTGCGAGCGCGGCGAACCCGCCGCTTGCCGCGCCGACGGGCATCGCGACGAGGAGGACGGCGCACGCGAGCGCCGCCGCGGCCGTTCTGTGCATACTCGCCTTGCGGTGCCGAACGCTTGAAAGTCGTTTCTCTCGCCGTCGGTCTGTGATACCCCCTTCGCGGCACCGTCGGCGGCGTGAACGTCGCCGCGGAGACGGGGACGCGCGCGGCGTGCATCCTCGACACGGAGGCCGGTGAGGGCGTTCACAGCGGCGTACACGGTGTGCCTGTCCGCTCCGCCGACGCTATCGCCGAGGCGGACGCCGATATCACCGGTCCAGCCGACTGGACGCCTCCCGATTGCTCCGTAGTCGCCCCTCGTTTTCTGTACCCGTACACAGAGAAAATTCATTGTTCATCCATCCGAGACGTTAGTCGGGCGCGACGCCCACGATTCCACATGACTGAGCAGACCCGACGCACGTTCCTCCGCACCGCCGCCGCGACCACTGCCGCCCTCGGCGTCGTCGGCACCGGCCGCGTCGCCGCGAAGACCGACCGCGGCGTCCCGCTCGTCTCCACCCGGGGCGACGTCGCCGACGACGGTACCCTCACGGACGGCGCGAGCACCACCGGGTACGACACCGACGGCCATGTTCCCGGAGTCGACACCGACGCCGTCGACGACCTGTTCGTCTACGTCCACGGCTGGAACAACGCCGAGAGCGACGCCCGCACGAAGTTCGACACCGCCGACGCCGCGTTCTCGAAGGCCGGCTATACGGGAACCCTCGTCGGATTCACGTGGGACTCCGACGTCGGCGGCGGCGTCGACATGGGCTGGGAGGAATCGAAGGACGCCGCCGACCTGAACGGCCCGAAGCTCGCCGCGTTCTGCAGGGATTACGCCGACGCCGCGTCCTCGCCGCGGATTCACCTCGTCAGCCACTCGCTCGGCGCGCGCGTCCTCTTCGGCGCGCTGCGCGCCCTCCGGAGCGCCGACTGGGGCCCGGACGGTCAGCAGGTGACGAGCGTCCACCTCCTCGGTGCCGCCGTGGACAACGAGACGCCGACGGCCGAGGACACCGCGAACTACCGGGCGACCCGCGACGTTCCCGAGGCCGCCTACAACTACCACAGCGAGGACGACGACACCCTCCGGTCCTTCTACAACGCCTACGAGGTCGACCAAGCGCTCGGCGAGACTGGCTTCGAGGACGGCAACACCGTCCCCGACTCCTACGACGAGTACGACGCCACCGACGAGGTCGGCAGCGACCACAGCGGCTACACCGAGTCGCTCGCCGACCAGGTCGTCTCGGACGCCGCCGCGCAGTAGGCAATCGGCGGAAACTGCCGCGACAGCGCGTCACCCTTAGAGTCTTTGTGGCCTCGGCCGAAACACATAATTTGACCCGTCCCTTGGGAATCGGGTGCCATGTCGACCGATGCCGACGGCCTGCGCGACATCTTCGTGTCGGTCGCAGGCGACGAGGAAATCGTCGAGGAACAGGAGGAGGAAATCAACCACGGTGCCGAGGAGCGCGACGAGAACATCGACGTCGCACGCGCCGTCGACGACGGCCTCAACGAGGCCATCGAGGGCCAGGAGGCCGGCGGCGGCGCGTCCTTCGAGTAACGTTTTTTCGCACGACGTAGCACTCATACGCGTCGAACGCCCAGTCGTGAGTATGCGCGTCGAGAACTCCTTCATCGCGGCCGACGGGGTCGGCCGGAAGACCGAACGGTCGCTCTGGGCGGACGGCGTCCACCACTGGGACGACTTCGAACCGGACTACCTCGGTTCGAAGACCGGCCGGCGAGTCGCGGACTACATCGAGGAGGCGCGCCAGCGCCTCGAGGCCGGCGACGCGGGCTTCTTCGCGGAAACGCTGCCCTCGGGCGAACTCTGGCGCACCTACGAGAACTTCGCGGACGGTGCGTGCTTCTTCGACATCGAGACGACGGGATTGGACGCGGCGACGAACGACGTGACGACGGTGAGCTTCCACCGCGGCGGCGAGACGCGGACGCTCGTTCAGGGCGACGACCTGACCCGGGAGAACGTCCGGTCGGAACTCGACGACGCGGACCTCCTCGTCTCCTTCAACGGCAAGCGCTTCGACGCGCCGTTCCTCGCCGAGAACTTCGACCTCGAGGTCGGGACGCCCCACCTCGACTTGATGTACACCTGCAGGAAACTCGACCTCTCGGGCGGCCTGAAGGCCATCGAGAAGCAACTCGGCCTGGAGCGCGAGGGCGTCGAGGGCGTCGACGGCCGCGAGGCCGTCCGCCTCTGGCACCGCTACGAGCGGGAGAACGACGAGGCGGCGCTCGACCGCCTCGTGACGTACAACCGCTACGACGCGGAGAACCTGCGCGCGCTGGCCGAGCGCGTCACCGGCGACCTCCACGAGGAGACGTTCGCCCCGCACCGCTGAGGAGACGCGTCGCTCGCGGTGTGTCCCCGCGCCCGACAGGGCTTCGAGACGGCGAGCGACGGCCGGGGAGTCGAGGCCCCTCAGCACTCGACCCCGCGGGCGTGCGCTCGCGTCGCCTCAGAGGCTGACCCAGTTGGTCTGCTGGCCGTAGGAGGGAACGTGCCAGCGCTGTTGGGCGCTCGCACCGCTCCGGCGGAGTTCGACACGGGCGTCGAAGAGCGTCGCGACGGACTCGACGGTCTCGGAGGCCTCGGGCGTCGGGAGGTGGCAGTGACACATCCCGTTGGCCTCGGTGACGATGTCGGAGAGTTCACCGACGAAGCGCGCGACGTCCACGTAGTCGTACTCGCCCAGTATCGGGTAGAGCGAGTTGATGGAGACGCGGAGTTCAGCCGGCCCGAGGTCGCTTCCGCCGAGCCGCTCGACGGCGGCGTCGATCTGCTCGAGCAGGTCCTCGAGGTCGGTCTGCGACTGGAGGCGCTGGCCGCCGCCGGGCGTCGTCGCGGCGGCGGAGCGGGTGTTCACCTTGGCGTCGATGACTTCGATGCTGTCGTCGCTCGGCGTGCACCCGCCGGGGAGGTGGGCGCCGACGCCCATGGCCTCCGAATCGGTCAACACCAGTACGCGCTTGCGGTCCTCGAACGGCGCCCCTAGCAGCCGTCGAGTCGCGAGTGCGGTGACGTCCTGCCCGACTTCCCCAGTGACGAGCAGGGTGCATCCGCGCCGCTTGAACCGCGACAACACCTCGTCGAATGACAACGGTGTGTCGTCCCCTCGGAACTGTATTTCTGTGACGGACACTATAAATTGATTCGTGGTCTGTGAAAATATAAATCCCACGGCCCATTCCCGGGCGTCTGCCGCGTGGCCCCCGGAGACCCGCCTCAGGAAATTTATTTTCTCCTCGTCTGGTATTGGATTTATATGGTGTCGGGAAGTATGAATGAGTGCAATGTGGCAGTTAGGCCCTGAAGCGAACGAGCCCGAGTGGCGACAGGTCGACACCCCGTTCACGAACGACCTCTTCGAGATTTGCCAGACGACGGTCGGCCCCTACGCGGTCGGTGACGGCGGCGTCCTCGCCGGCAACCGGAACAACGAAGGGTGGGAGATCATCCTCGACGACGGCCCGAACGCCCGCGACAACCAGCTGCGCGGGATGGACGTCACGGACGACGGGAAGCGCCTCTGGTTCCTCGGTTCCAGTGGTGCCATCGGGTGCTACGACGTCGAGACCCGCCGCAAGTACGACTACTCCTACCCGAAGGAGATGACCTCCACCTGGGAGGGCATCACCGTCGCCGGCCCCGCCGGCAAGGAGAAAGGACTCGCCGCGAACGGCTCCGGTGAAGTCCTGCCGTTCACCATCGACGGCTTCGACGTCGACTGGGGCGTCGCGACGAAGCCGGTCAGCGGCAAGGCCTCCAAGATCGCCGCGCTCGCCTCCACCGAGGAGGGTGTCGGATTCTGTATCGACACCTCCGGCAACGCCTTCAAGACGACGAAGGAGGAGGGCTGGAAGGACATCGGCATCGTCAACGCGCAGGTGAAGTTCTACGACATCTACGCCGGCAGCCACGGCAAGGTGTACGTCTCCGCGGGTGACGGTCGCCTCTACCGCTACGACGACTCCTATCGCTCCTGGACGCCGATCTCCGTCGGGAGCGCCTCGCTGCGCGCCTTCGACATGTACGACACGCAGATGTGCGTGCTCGGCGACAACGGGATCTTCTACGAGCGCCAGTTCGGCGGCGAGCGCTGGGAGAAGGTCCACACGCCAGTCTCCGCGACGCTCTACGACGTGAAGCTCGGCAAGCCCGACGTCGCCGTCGGGAAGAGCGGCACGGTCATCAAGCGCCTCCGCGGCAAGACCAAGCAGTCCGGCAAGAGCGCCGACGGCGACAACTACGAGGGCCGCGGCGAAATCTACGACAACGACAACAACCAGCGCGGCGAGAAGGCGAACGACGACTCCGGCGAGACGTCCGGCGATTCGACGTCGGGTGACTCCACGTCGGGTGACTCCACGTCGGGCGACTCCACGTCCGGCGGCTCGACGAACGACGAGACGACGTCGCAGTAACGCACCCGGGCACCCCCGGCATCGACCCGCCACTCGTTTTACGAATACCGTAGCGTTTTCGGCGGAGTAGCCGTCTATCTACGCGCATGGCTGCACGCCCGCCAGTGAACGACGACGACGGACCCGACGTCGTCGAGTTCGGCATCCCGGCCGTCGAGACACACCTCGATGCGGCCGACCTCACGTATCCCGTCGACAGCGAGACGCTCGTCGCGGTGACCGGCGACCCCGAGGTCCCGGTCAACACGCGCGGGCGGAGTATTCGCCTCTCGACGGCGCTCGAGCGCACCGGACGGGAACAGTTCGACTCCCGACGCGACCTCCTCAACGCGCTCCATCCGGTCCTCGAGGACGCCCGGCAGTCCGGAGCCGCCGGCGTGCTCGGCTACGTCCGCTCGCTCATCCCGAACGTCCTCAAGTGAGGCCAGCCGGTCGTTCTCGGCGGAAGCCGTCGCTCAGTGCTCGTCGAGAGTGACGACCCTATCGAAGAGCGGCGCGACGGTGCGTGCGGTCACGTCGTCGGCGAGGTGGACGTGACAGCGGCCGCCGTCGTCGGTGACGCGCGCGGTGAGCGCGTGAAGGAAGTGGAAGAACGCCCGTTCGTCGTGCTCGTCGAGCGACCCGGGGACGCCGTCGAGGCAGACGTGACAGTCCGGGGTGTCGCCGACGCTGACGAGGTTGGCGATGGCGTCGTCGAGCGCGATGCCGAGTTGGGCGGGCGCCATCTTCTCGAAGACGCCGCTTCCGTACCAGTCGGTGGTGTCAGCACACGGATCGGCGTCACCGACGAGCGCGCGGAACCGATAGTCCTCGTCGGCCGCGAGGGCGCGGCAGGTGTGTCCGTGGGCGTCCTCGCTGCGCTCGCCGACGACGAGGACGGCCTCGGAGTCGTCGCGGTGCCCCTCGACGCTGTCGTCCGCGGCATCAATCGGCTCCGGATGGCTCGTCACGACAGTAGTTGTTGGTTAAAGCGAGGGAAAAAGACTTGTGGCCACGATCAGGGGCTAGGAACGTCGCGGCGTCGCTGAACGGGTGAAGAACGGGTGCGAGCACGACTGCTCGCGAACGAAAACGGGAACGGACGTGACCGGGATGGCGGCGTGTGCCGCGTCCGGTCGGCATGACGGAGTGTCGGTGTCCCCGGGGCCTGTCGACCCGAGGGACGGAGGTCGAGGTGGGGGAGTGGCCTGTCGTCAGGCCTCACCGCCGAGTTCGTCGGGGTCCATCTCCCAGAGGCGACGCGCGAGCCCGTCGACGGGACCGCGGTTTCGGTCGGAGGTGTCGTAGCCCGCGTCCTGGAGCACGCGCCGGACTTCGTTGTACGTGGTGTCCTCACAGTGTTCGACGATCTCCCGAATCGACCAACCGTACTGGTCGTAGAGGAGTTCGAACGTGTCGAGCGTGGCGTCGGTGGGTAGGTCTCGTCGGCTGGGCATGGGGTATCACTTCGTTCGGGTGCAGGGTGGCCGTGAGGGCCGGGTCGAGACGAAACTCGATGCAGACCGGCTCGAGCGTGAGCCATGCCGGAGGCGGCCTGCACAGAGTTTCTTTCTCGACTGCACACCCTGAATTAACGGAGCTATAGTGATAAAGATGGCGGCCATTGGGCCGAGTCTACACATTGTACAATGTCCAAGAATCCTGCACACGGCGAGTAACTTTATTTATCCAGAATTCGTATGCAAAAATGCGAACGCGGGACGAGACCCGCGTCCCCCAACACGAGCGATCCCCCCATGACCCCCGTCGAAACCTCCGCTGTCGAGACCGAGAAGAACCGCTGTCAGGAATGTGGCGCCCGCGTCTCCCCGCACTGGCGACGCGTCTTCGGCAACAACGAGAACGAAGTCTACGGGTGTCCGCAGTGTACGAACAGCGTTGAGCGGCGGTGCGGGCACACGCGCGCCGCGAAGGATTCCGAAACCGAGCTCGGCGCACTCATCTAGAGTCGCTCGGCCAGCCACGACGCCAGCGCCTCGCGTCCGCCCGTGACCGCGTGCGTGACGTAGAACGTCGCGCAGGCGTTCCCCAGCGTCAACGCGTCCACAATCGGCCAGTCGGCCGCCAGCGCGTACGCCAGCCCGGCGCTGAACCGGTCGCCCGCGCCCGTGTACCGAGACGCGGACACCGGGAGGTTCGGACACCGCGTCACTCCCGACGAATCGACGGCGACGGCCTCGTCCTCCCCGTGGAGGACCGCCACCTCGAGGTCCGCGAGCTCGTGCAGGACCGACAGCCGCCCCGACTGCTCCGCCGGCCCTTCTCCCGCCTCCGTCACCGCCTCGGCGAGGAACGCCAGCTCCTCGTCGTTCACGCTCACCGCCACCCGCCAGTCGTCCAGCGCCGCGAGCGCGTCGAGGAACGGCGCGACGGCGCGCTCCTCGCACAGTGTCACGTCGCCCGGGTCGACCACGAGCCACCCGCCGCCGACGTCCCGCTCGGCGAGCTCCTCGAGCGCGAGCGTCCCCGCCTGGACGGACGCCCAGTTCGTCCAGACGACCGCGTCCGCCTCGAACGGCACGCCGAAGTCGTCGACGGCCCGCTCGAGGTCCGCAAGCGCCCAGTCCGCGATGTCCGGCGACTCCTCGGTGAACATCACCGCGTCGTCGACGAACTCGAAGACGGCGACGTCCGCGGGCTGCCCCATCGAATGCGTCTCACACTCGAGGTCGTCGAACACCGCGTGGTCGAGGTGGCCGTAGAGCGCGGTGTCGGCGCCGAGCGCCTGCGCCTGCCGCGCGGCGTTCACCGACTGACCGCCGGGCTCGGTGTCCTCGTGGTCGACGAGGAAGGACTTGGCGTGGCCCGTCGCGATGCGCTCGCCGAGATCCTCGCGGGACTCGACGTCCCCGGACGCGTCCTCGACCTCGTAGCGCCGGTCGACGCTCCCGTCCGGCAGGCACGTCACGGAGACGTCGGCGGCGTCGGCGAGTCGGTCGCGTATGTCCTCCATCTATTCGCTCGCCGCCGCGATTTCCTCGGCGGCTTCGAGGAAGCCGTCCGCGTAGGACGCCTCGGTGACGTAGTCGGCGGCCTCGCGGGCGTGGTCGTCGGCGTTCGCCACGGCGTAGGCGACCCCGACCTCCTCGAACATGTGGGCGTCGTTCTGTGAGTCCCCGACCGCCGCGAAGTCGGTGACGTCGTAGTCGAGGCGACGCGCGACGCTCCGGAGCGCCCGGCCCTTGCTCATCGTCGGGTCCTTCACGTGGTAGGCGTAGCCGGTGTCGACGACTTCGAGGCCCTGCTCAGCGGCGATGACCTCAAGCGGCTCGAGCGGCCGGTCGCGACTCACCGCGACCTCCGTCTCGCGCCACCGGTTCGTCAAGTCGAGCTCGCCCCAGCCGAGGTCGTACCCCCGAGATTCGTACTCATCGATGACGGCCTGCGCGCCCGTCCGGTCGCCGTGGACGACGAGGTCGTCACCGACGAGCGAGATACCGCCGTTCTCGGCGATGACCGTCCGCTCGATGCGGAGGAAGTGCGCGAGCGCCACCGGATAGGGGAAGGCCTTCCCCGTCGCGACGACGACGGGTGCCTCCCACTCCTGCAGGGGGGCGAAGACGCGCGGGTCGACGGCGCCGTCGCCGTCGGTCAGCGTGCCGTCGATGTCGACGGCGAGCGGTGGTACCATACTCGCGACTCGGGCGTGCGCGGACAAAAAGACGGCGTCACTCAGTCGTCGCCGTTCTCGCCCTCGAGCGCCGCCTCGAGCAGTTTCTCGTCGCGCTCGGTCTCGACGTCGAGGTCCGGTACTTCGGTCGGATGGCCGTCCTGGTCGACGGCGACGAAGACAAAGTAGGACTCGGTGGTCTGCTTCAGTTCGCCCGAGCGGGGGTTCTCGCCGAACGCCTGCAGGCGGACCTTCACGCTCGTCCGGCCGACGTCGTAGACGTACGCCTTGATGACGACGATGTCGCCCACCGGGACGGGGCGCATGAAGTCCATGTGGTCGATGCTCGCGGTGACGCACGTCTCGCCGGCGTGGCGCATCGCGCTCATCGCGCCCACCTCGTCCATCCACTTCATGACGTTGCCCCCGTGGACGGTCTCGTAGTTGTTCGCGTGGTTCGGCTGCACCCGGTTCCGGTTCTCTATATAGGTCTCCTCGACAGTCGCCATACCGAGCACTCCACCGCCACCACAAAGAACCCCGCGACGGCGGCAGGAAGAGCCAAGCGGGCGTTGTACCCTGCGGTACAGTTATGTCGAGTACTGTCGAATCGCCGACTCGATGCGCCCTCCACACGCACTCGCACTCGGGAGCGTCCTGCTCGTCGGGGTGGCCGCCGCCTGCCTGGCGGGCCCCGCCGTCGCCGCCGACCCCGTCGCGGCGACGAACGGAACCACCTACGAGCACGGCACCAGCATCGCCATCGACGTCGAAACGAACGGCAGTTACGCCCTCTACACCGCCGACGACGCGTTCGTCGCGGAGTTCGCCGCCGAGAACGGCACGGTCGTCGTCGACACCGGCGACCTCGAAAACGGCGACTACGTCCTGACGAACGCGTCCGAGGCGACGGTGTTCGCGTTCGGCGTCGAGGGCGCGCCGACCACGACGACCACCACGGAACCCGCGAAGACGACCAACGACACGGACCGCCCGGACGACAAGACGCTGAAACTCGAGGACGGCAGCACCTACGACGCCGGCGTGACACTCACCCGCGACGTCGCCGGCGACGAGTACACCCTCGAGACGACCGACGGCGAGTTCGTGATGGAACTCGCCGCCCAGAACGGCACGCTCACCGTCGAGACGGACGGTCTCGACGGCGAGTACGTCCTTCGGGACGCGGACGGGACCGCCGTCGCGACCTTCACGGTCGAGGCGACGGACGAGACGACGACTACGACGACCACCACGACGAGTTCGGCGTCCGTCTCGGACGGCGGCGACTCGGCAGGTGACGACGCGCCCCTCGACCAGACCGTTGCCGCCGAGAACGATAGCGTCTACTGGCAGGGGCTCACCCTCCGATTCGACGTCGACGCGGACCACGCGACCCTGCGAACGGCTGACGGCGCGTTCGTCGGGGAGTACGCCGCCGACAACGGCACCGTCACCGTCGAGACGGCCGGGCTCGATACCGGCGACTACTGGCTGAATGCCTCCGGGACCGTCCACTTCAGCGTCGCCCGCCAGTTCCTCGACGCGGCCGACCAGGGCGACACGCTCGGTGTCACGTCGAACCGGGCCGGCTACCCGCTCGTCCTCCAGTCGTCCGCGCTCAGCGACGAGCAGCTCCGCGTGCTCGTGCCCGCGAGCGAGACGCGCGACGGCCACGTCGTCGTGTCGAACCTGAGCCACGACGCCACGCTCGAGCTCGACGAGAGCGTCGTCGCCCCCGGCAACTACTCGGTGACGGCGGTCGCGGGCGACACCGGCGTCCGCGACGACGCCACCGTCACCGTGCGCGCGACGTCCGGCGGGTCGGCAACCAGCACCACGACTGGTCCCGCCGAGAACGGCGCGACGGGCGGGGCGAACACGACCAGCACGGCGACGAGCACGACCAGCGCCACAACCACGACCCCGCCGGCGACGAACGGCGGCTCGCCCGGGTTCGGCCTCGCCGCCAGCGCCCTCGCGCTCGGCGGCGCGGCGCTCCTCGCGCGGCGCGACTAAGTCTCTCTTTCTCAGACGCGCCACCCGCGCGGCGTGTCGTTCAGCCGCTCACAGCCGTCCGCGGTGACAACGACGAGGTCCTCGACGCGAACGCCCCAGCGACCTTCGAGATAGACGCCGGGTTCGACGCTGAACACCATTCCTTCCTCCAGCACGCGGTCGTTCCCGGCGACGATGTAGGGCTCCTCGTGGACGTCGAGGCCGACGCCGTGGCCGGTTCGGTGGACGAACGCCTCGCCGTAGCCCGCCGCCTCCAGCACGTCGCGGGCGGCGGCGTCGACGTCTTCGGCGGGGACGCCGGGTTCGACGGCGTCCACGGCGGCGTGATGGGCGTCCACGACGGCCTCGTGGGCTTCGGCGTAGCCCTCGGGCGGGTCGCCCGCGAAGACGACGGTGCGCGTCTGGTCGCTCGGGTAGTGATTGACGTGCGTCCCGAAGTCGAGCGTCACGGGGTCGCCCGCCCCGATTTCGCGCTCGCCGTGGCCGTGGTGGGGGTTCGCGGCGTTCGGCCCCGACGCGACGATGGGTTCAAAGGACGTGCCCGTCCCGCCGTGCGCGACGAGGCGCTCCTCGACGTAGCGCGCGAGTTCGCTCTCGGTCATCCCGACGGCGTCCGCGCCGAGGTCGCGGACGTCGCGCATCGCGGCGTCGGCCGCGCGGCCCGCCCGCCGGAGCGCATCGAGTTCGGCGTCGTCCTTCCGCACGCGCAACTCGGAGAGGACGGCGTCCGCGAGGGCGAACTCGCAGTCCGGCCGCACGTCGCGCAGGTCGAGCGTGAAGCGCGCGTGCATCGTCGGGTCGAGGAGTACCGTGCCGTCCTCGACGCCGCAGTCGGCGAGCGCGTCGTCGACGACCGCGAGCGGGTCGGCGTCGTCCACCCACGTCCGCACGTCGTCGACCCACGTCGCGTCCCGAACCTGCGCGCCGTAGAGTTCGGGGACGACGAAGACCGGGTCGCCCGACGCCGGGACGAACAGGAAGAAGTGGCGCTCGCCGGGCTCCTCGTGGACGCCGCCGAGGTAGTAGGTGTTCGGGCTCGGAAAGAGCGCGAGCGCCGCCGCGTCCCGCTCGCGGAGGCGGGCCTGTGCGGCGCGCGTGCGTCGTTCGAACGGTGAGTCGGACATACGCGAGTCGTCGGCCCGCGCGGGCAAGAAACCACGCCCGCGGGAATCGCGGGAGGGCGAGGTGGTGCCGACGAGGCCAGCCCATCACGTTTTTGCGCGTGCCGACCCGAACAGTGGGCGATGAGTTCTGGTCTCGGCTCTCGTTTCCTCGGCGCCATGAGCTCCCGCACGCAGGAGCTCATCGGCGGCATCCTCGGCTGTGTCGGCCTCCTACACTTCGTCGTCTGGATGTCGGCGGGCGGCGGCACCAGCGCGCTCGCCGACCTGCAGGCGGGGCAGTACTCCGTCGCCGCCACCCAGTTCGGCGGCTACGCGAGCGGCCACCCGGCCTACGTCGTCGCGTTCGTCGTCGGCGTCGGCGTCATCCTCGCCGCCCGGAAGTGAGCTCCGAGGGGAGTTGGCGCGGCGTCCTCGCCGTCGCGCTCTGGCAGGTGGTGGCGAGTCTCTGCTACTACTCGGCGTTCCCCGCGACGGACTCCTTCCAGACGGACTTCGGGCTGACGAGCCTGCAGGTCGGCCTCGTCATCACGACGCTCACCCTCGGGTACACGCTCTTCCTCTTCCCCGCGGGCGCGTTCGTTGACGCCTACGGCGACCGGCCGGCGATGGTCGTCGGCCTCGCCGGACTCGCGCTCGGCGCCGTCGGCGTCTCGCTCGCCACGAGCTATCCGACACTGCTCGTCGCCGTCTTCGTCCTCGGGTCGGCGTACGCGACGGCGATGCCCTCGACGAACATCGCGGTGGCCGAGCGCGCGCCGCGAGGCGCGTACAACCTCGCCGTCGGCGTGAAACAGGTCGGCGTCACCGCCGGCTCCGCGCTCGCCGCGTTCGTCGTCGCCGGCCTCGCGGCGTTCGCGCTCGACTGGCAGGTCGGATTCCTCCTCGCCGCGGGCGCGGCCGGCGTCGTCGCGCTCGGCTTCCTCCTCGTCTACGAGGGCGCGGGCGGCACCGGCGACGTGGGCTTCCCGGACGTTCGGGCGCTCTGGGGGAACCGGGCGCTGATGGCGCTCGCCGCAGGCGGGTTCTTCATCGGCGCCGCCATCTTCACGACGACGGGCTACGCCGTCCCCTACCTCGAGAACGACACGACGGCGTCGAAGGCGACGGCGGGCCTCGTCCTCGGCCTCACGCAGGTCACGGGGAGCGTCGGCCGCATCGGCGCCGGCTGGGTCGCGGACCGGGTGCGCGGCACCGCCGCCGTCGCCTCCATTCGCGTGCTCAACTGGCAGACCGGCGTCGGCGCCGTCGCGATGGCCGCGATTCCGCTGCTCGCGATGCCGGGGGCCGCCGTCGGTTTCGCGATTCTGGGAGTGAGCCTCCTCGGCGTCACCGGCCTCTATCACGGCGCGCTCGTCGCGCTCGCCGGTGACGGGGAGTCCGGCGCGGCGACTGCCGCCGGCCAGACCACCATCAACCTCGGCGGCCTCCTCGTCCCCCCGACGTTCGGATGGCTGGCCGACACCGCGGGCTACGCCGCCGGCTGGAACCTCCTCGCCGTCTGCGTCGCCGCCGGAGTCGCCTGCGCACTCGTCGCCGGCCGCCTCACGGACTGAATAACTGTTAGATTTTCTATGGGTGCGCGGTGGGGTTTAACCGTCCGTCTCCCCTTCGTCCCACCGACATGTACAAGCCCGGGCATTACGGCGTCTCCCTGCTCGTGTACGCCCCGGTGTTCGCCGCCCTCCTGGTCGCCGGCTACGACGCCCTCGCCCTCCTCGGCGGCGTCGCGATGCTCGCGCTCGCGACCGTCCCCGACTACGACCAGCGCGTGCCGTTCGTGAAACACCGCGGCGTCACCCACACGTTCGCGTTCGCGTGGCTGGTCGGCGCGGCGCTCGGGGGCGCGGCCCTCCTCCTCCCCGCGGACGGCCAGAACCGCGTCCTCCTCGCCGGCGTCGGCTTCGGCGTCGGCGTCCTCGGAATTCTCGCCCACCTCGCCGGCGACGTCCTCACGCCAGCGGGTATTCGGCCGCTCTGGCCGTTCACGAAGAAGAAATACACCCTCTCGCTCTGGACGGCCGACGACACGCTCGCGAACTACGGCCTCCTCGCCGCCGGCGCGTTCGTCACCGCCGTCGCCTACCTCCTCCTCGCCTGAGAGCGGGTCGCGCGACTTTTCTCCCTGCGGTCCCTCGTCCGACGCGTGACACCGACGACGACCGGGACGTTCCGGGTGCGCTCGCGCCGTCCCGACGGCACGCTCCGCTGCGTCGACCTCTCGGACGGCGAAGCCGTCGACGTCGCGCCCACCGAGGGCCTCCTGCCCGGCTATCGCTTCACCGCCGACCTCGCGTGGGAGGACGGAACTGCCCGCGTCGTCGACGTCGACGTCGAGGACCGGACGCTGTTCGCCTACGGCGAGGGCGTCGCCAACCTCTTCGAAGTCGCCCTCGACACGTGGGAGGAAGCCCGCCACGAGGGGCTCGGCGTGAACGCCCGCCCCACCTACGACACCGGCGGCGACCCGAACGGGGCCGTCTACACGTTCGCCGAGCAGGCCGGCGAGCGCGACGTCTACGCGGAACTCCGGGACGGCACCGCGCCGCTCGAACCGCTCCTGGAGCGCTTCCGGGACGGCGAGGACGGCTTCGACGCGCCGAACGAGGTGTTCGTCCTCCGACCCGCCACCCACCAGTTCGTCCTCGTCGCCCTCGTCGCCGAGAAGGGCGGCACCTACGCCGACACGATGCGCGACACCTACGGCTGTCCCCGCCCCACCGAGGACTGACCGCTCAGTCGCCCTCCGCGAGCCGCACCAAGTCCGCGAGCGTCCGGTTCACCGGCGCCGGCAGCCCCGCGTCCTCGGCGCGCGACACCACCGCACCGTGGAGCGCCTCGACCTCCGTCTTCCTGCCCGCCTCGACGTCCTGCCGCATCGAGGAGCGGTTCGACGCCGTGCGCGCCGCGACGGTCAGCGTTTCCTCGACCGGGTCCCCGACGTCGATTCCCTCGTGACGGGCGACCCGGGCCGCCTCCGCGACTGCGCGCCGGACGAGGCGTTCGCCCGACTCCGTCTCGGCGAGCGCGCCGTTCTCGACGCGCGCGAGCGCCGTCGCCGCGTTGATGCCGACGTTCACGAGCACCTTCCGCCAGAGTGCGCGCGGCACGTCGTCCACAACGTCCGTCTCCACGCCCGCGAGCGACAGCGTCGTCGCGAGCGTCCGCACGGACGCGTCGTTCAGCGCGAAGTACTTCCCGAGGCGCGTCTCGCCCCGGCCCGCGTGCCGGACCACGCCCGAGCCTTCAAGGGTGGCGCCGTGACTCGTCGTCCCCGCGAGCACGCGCTCCTCCGGGACGTACTCCGCGAGCGTCGCCGCGTTCCCGAGGCCGTTCTGGAACGTCGCGACCGCCGCGTCCACGAGCGCGCCCCGCCACGTCGAGAGCGCGTCCGCGGTGTCGTAGCTCTTCACGCAGACGAGCACGTAGTCGCAGGGCGGCGCGGCGAGCGGGTCCGTCACCACCGGCACGTCCACCGTCTCCGCCGCCCCGTCCGGGTGGACGAGACGGAGGCCGTCGTCCTCGACGGCCGCGACGTGCGCGCTCTCCCGGCCGAACAACACCGTCTCCGTCTCGCTCGCCGCGAGCAGGCCCGCGAACAGCGACCCCATCGAACCCGCGCCGAGCACGCCGATGCGCATACGCCGAGATACGGGTGGCGCGGGTTAGTTCCACTCCATTCGGTCGCCGTCCGCGAGCGAAACTATTTCCGCTCGGCACCAGAAGAACGGGCGAATGCACGGCGGGCGACCCACCGACGAGTCGACGCGCGAGGAGCGCCGCGACCGGGGACAACTCCTCCTCATCGCCGGCCTCGGCATCGCCGTCGCGTTCGTCGCGCTCGCTCTCGTCGTCAACAGCGTCGTCTTCACGCACAACCTCGCGACGCGCCCCGCGCCGGACGGCGGCGAAGCAATGGAGTACCAGCACATCGTCGTCGAGGGTGTCGGCGGCGTCGTCTCCGAGACGAACTCCCACCACTACACCGGTCACGGCAACCTCCGCGACGCCCTCCGCGGCGACGTCCAGGTGTGGTCAAACCTCACACTCCATCACTACGGTGCCTTCGGCACGCTGACGAACGTCTCCGTCCACGACGTCACGAACGGGACGAGCATCCACCAGGCCACGGCGCGTTCGTTCACCGACCGCGGCGGCAAGGAGTCGTGGACGCTGTTCAGCGGCGCGAACGGTGCGCGGCGCTTCAAGATGAACGTCACCGACACCACCGGACCGCTCACCGTCGAGACTGGGTTCGCGGACGGAAGCACGGTCTCCGTCACCGTCGAGGAGGACGCCAGCGGCAACATCCAGGTCACCAACAGCGGCACTGGCCAGACCTGCTCGGCATCCGCGCCCGCCACCGTCGACTTCTCGAACGCGAGCGTCGACGGCGCGCACTGCTCGGCGCTCGACTTCTTCGGCTCCGGCACCGTCTCGGAACTCGGCTTCTCGAATGGCGACGCCGTCACCGGGCGCTACGTCGTCGTGGCGAACGCCACGCCCGAGGGCCTCTACACGAGCGAGAACTACACCGACCACTACTACACCGCCGACTCGCCCTCGCCGTACGCGCTCCCCGCCGTCTACGCCGCAACCCTGAACGTCACCTATCGCGGCCCCGACGTCACCTACGCGACGCGCGTCCGCGTCCGACCGAACGCCACGCCACAGGGCCCGCGCTACGGCGTCGTCCCGCTTCGGGGCCAACTCGTCTTCTCGTTCGCCAACGACCCGAAGAACCTCGCGACGGTCGACGCCCTCGGCGGCATCAGCCGCTTCGCGCCCACGAACGCCAGCGTCATCGGGCCGCGAAAGTACGACTTCACCGACGACAGCGTCCAAGACGTCCCGTACGTCGACAGCGCGCAGGCCGTCCACATCGCGAACGCGAGCGGGACGATGGAACTGACGACGGGCGCGGACGCCACGAAGTCGCTCCTCGCCGTCGGGTCGTGGAACAACACCCACCCCTCCATCTTCTACACGTCGGGCGACACCGTTTACCGGGTGCGGCCCGGGACGGCCTCCGAATCAGTCTTCTCGGACACGAACGACGGCGTCTCCGCCGTCGCCGGCGTCGGGGACATCGACGGCGACGGGGCTGACGAGTTCGTCTACGTCGACGACAGCCAGCAGTTGCGCTACCTCGAAAACGACGGCTCGCTCCACAAGGTGGACAACGGGGGCGCCGGCGCGAGCACCGGACTCGGCGTCGGCGCGCCCGTCGACGTCGACGGGGACGGGCACGCGCGCGTCCCGATGGTTGACGGGTCGAACAACCTCTGGCTCGTCGGCGCGAACAGCAGAACGAAGGTCCTCTCGGGGAACGTTGATAAGTCGCCGGTGGCGGCGTACGACGCGGACGGCGACGGCCAACTCGAACTCCTCTACTTGAACAACGGCCAGATATGGTACGCCGACCACGTGCTCGGGAGCCCGACCCGTCACCAGTTCGAGAACGCGAGCGGCGGTGCAATCGTCGCCGACAAGGCGACGGGCGTCGCCTGACGCTCCCTAGCTCTCGATTTCGCGGAAGGCGTCCTCGAAGTCCCCGACGTCGGAGAGGGAGTCCTGCACTTGCGCTTCGAGGTCGGCTTTGCGCTGCTGGAGGTGCTGGTAGGCCGCGTTGCTCTCGCGCTCGTCGCTGGAGAGTTCGGACTCGAGCGTCGCGACTTTCGCCGAGACCGCGAAGTACTCCTGCAGATCGTCGTTGTACTCGGAGCGCGCGAGCAGGTTCTCGACGACGTCGAGGACGTCCTCGCGGGTCACCGGCTTCACGAGGTACTCGTCGAACGGCATGTCGACGATGTCCTCGTCGGGTTCGACGGCGGTGAGCATCGAGACGCGCACCTCGTAGCCGGCGTCGCGGATACGGTCGAGTACGTCGCCGCCCGACATATCGGGCATCCGGCGGTCGAGGAGGACGACGTCGACGTCCTCGTCGATGTCCTCGATGGCGCTCTCGCCGTTGTAAGCCGTGCGTACGTCGTACTCCTCGCCGAGCCAGATCGCGTAGGTGTCCGCGAGGTCCTGGTCGTCGTCGACGGCGAGCACGGTCGGGCGCTCCTCCTCGTCAGTGGCCTCGGCGCGGGAGCGCTCGCCGTGGGCCGGAGCGTCAGGTGACATGGTGGGGGGAATCCGTCTTCGCCTAGAAGATAGGGTCCCGCGATGGTATAGTCTTGTGGCCTCACGTCACGCCCGCGGGAGCGTGACTTCGAATATCGCGCCTTCGGGCTCGTTGTCCCGGACGGCGACGTCGCCGCCGTAGCTCTCGACGATTTCCTTCACGAGGTAGAGGCCGAACCCCGAACCCGGGCTCTGGAGACCCTTCATCCCCTTGTCGAAGACGTGCGGTTTCTCCTCGTCGGGGACGCCGGGACCGTTGTCCCGGACGATGACGGCGACTTCGTCGTCGCGGACGTCGGTCACGACGGTCACGACGGGGTGGTCCTTGTCGTTGTGCTGGACGGCGTTCGTCAGGAGGTTCTCGAGGAGTTCGGGGAGGAGGTCGTCGGCCTGCACGGCGACGTCGGGGTAGCCGTCCTCGACGTCGACGGTGACGTGGTCGTAGGCCGAACGGGTCTTCTCGACCTCCGACTCGAGGACGTCGTCGAGCGCGACGGTGCGGAGTTCGTGCTCCTCGTCCTCGACGATGGCCTTCATGAACGAGCGCATCGTCTCGACGAGGTCGATCATGTCGTCGACACGGGTGGCGACCGTCCGACGGTGGTCCGCGTAGGCCTCGTCGACGTGGCCCTCGAGCAGTTCGAGGCGGGCCTGCACGACGTTCATGCCGTTGAGGAGGTTGTGCCGGAGGATGCGGTTCATGAACTCGAGGCGCTCGCGTTCCTCGCGGGCCTCGCGCTCCTGGTCGAGGCGGGCGAGCGTCTCCGCGACGTGCGTCCCGAGCAGGTCGCCGATGGAGCGGTCGCGGTCGTCGAAGGCACCGTCGGGGCCGCCGAGTTGGATGGCCCCCCGGTCGTCGACGGGGATGGTGAGGACGCTCATCGAGTCGATGCGGGTGACGGTGGTGGTCCCGCCGGCCTGCGCGGCTTCGACGGCGTCAGCGTCGAGCATCCCCTCGGTGCCGCGCGTCTCGACGAGGTCGCCGTCCGCGACGAGGCAGCCGTAGTCGTGCGTGAGCGTCTCGGCGGCGGCGTCCATCGCGACGTCCGCGACTTCCCCAGTGTCCTGAGCGTTCGCGAGTTCGGAGACGACGCCGTGGAGGTACTCGATGCGGTCCTTGTCCGCGACTTCCTTGTGGAGGCGCTTGCGCTCGGTGATGTCGGTGTAGACGGCGTAGGCCTCCTCGCCGTCAGCGAGCGGGATGAGGCGCATGAGGAACTCGCGGCGCTCGTCGGCGCTTTCGCGGACGACCTCGGCCTGGAAGGACTCGCCGCGCCGGACGCGCTCGTTGAAGTCCCGTGCGCGCGTCGCCGCGTCGTCCTCGGGGACGATGAGGTCGTCGAGCGAGCGCCCGACCGCCTCGGCCTCTTCAATGCCGAACGTCCGCTCGAAGGCGCTGTTGACGTCCTCGACGAGCGGGTCGCCCTCGTGGAAGTCGATGCGGACGACGCAGTCGGTGGTGCTGTCGAAGAGCGAGGAGAGCCGGTCGCGCTCGGTGGCGAGCTCGGCTTCGCGGCGCTCCTGTCTGGCGTCGTAGACGCCGACGATGAGGCCGAGGACGGAGGCGGCGATGACGGTGTCGGCGGCGGTGACGTAGGGCTTGATGTCCTGCTGGAGGAAGAGCTGGATGCCGAACACCCAGACGTAGAGGGCGACGGCGGCGACGAACACCGTGAGGCTCCACGAGACGACGGTGCTGACGTACTCGTCCTCCCACTTGCTGAAGACGAACCAGAACGCCGCGCCGACGAGGACGGCGGCGCAGACACCGGGGAGGGCGTTCTCGAGCAGGGTCGAGTAGAACGGCTTCCCCTGCTGGAGGACGGCGTCGGCGTAGACGTCGTAGAGTGGCACGACGAGGGCACCGACGCCGAGGACGCCGAGAAGAGCGGGGCCGAACCGCCCGAAGAGCCGACGAAAGGCGCTCATGTCAGCGAACACGCGTGCTGGCGCCCAAAAGGTTGTGGCACACCGTGAACCCGAGGACAGTATTCACCATCATGAAACGGCATCCTTCCCCGTTCTACATTCCTGTGGCAACACTCGGGTGTTCCGGGGATTTAACTACAGTGGTACTCAATGACGGGGTATGGAGTTACACGGACGGAGCGTCCGACAGGACGTTCGGGAGTTAGGCGACTTACTGGGGGACGCAGTCGAGCGGCACGCGTCGAGCGAGGCCTTCGAGGCTGTCGAGGCCGCTCGAAACGCCGCCATCGACTACCGGCAGGGCGACGCGTCCGACCGCGCGGAACTGCGCCGCATTCTCGCGGAGAACGACGAAGTGGTCAACGCCTCGGTCGCCCGCGCGTTCACGACGTATTTCGAATTAGTGAACCTCGCCGAGGAGCGCGAGCGCGTCCGCTCGCTCCGGGAGGGCGAGGACGAAGGCACGCTCGCGGACAGCCTGCCGGCGGCCGTCGAGCGGCTTGCGGCCGACGGCGCGGACCCCGAGGAGGTTCGGGACGTCCTCGAGGCCGTCCGCGTCGTCCCGACCTTCACCGCCCACCCGACCGAGGCGCGCCGAAAGACGATTAAGGCGACGCTCGTCCGGGTGACCGACCTGCTCGAGGAACTCGACCAGCATCGGCTCACCCGGCGCGAGACCGCGAACAAGCTCGCGCGCCTCGAGGCGCTCGTCGAGAGCCTCTGGACGACCAAGCAGGTCCGGGACCGCCGGCCCGAGCCGTTCGACGAGGCGCGCAACGTCCAGTGGTACCTCGAGAACGTCATCTTCGACCAGGTCCCCGAGGTCTACGCCCGCCTCGAGGACGCCCTCGAGGAGCACTACGAGGACCCGCCCGAAGTCCCCGAAATCCTCGACTTCCGCTCGTGGGCCGGCAGCGACCGGGACGGCAATCCCTTCGTCACCCCCGAGGTCACGACCAAGACCCTCGAGCGCCAGCGCGACCTCGTCGTCGAGAACTATCGGGAGGCCCTCGACGATATCTCGGGCGTGCTCAGCCAGGACGCCTCCCGGATGGACCTCACCGCCGTCGAGGAGTCACTCGACCGGGACGCCGAGCGCGTCCCCTCGCTCGTCTCCGGCGCGCGCGAACGCTATCCCGACGAGCCGCTCCGCCAGAAGATTCTGATAATGTGGCGCCGCCTCGGCCGCATCACGGACGTCCGGCCCGGCGGCTACGACGACCACGAGGCCTTCCTCGAGGACATCGACGTCGTCGAGGACGCCCTTCGTGCGAACGGCGCCGACCGCATCGCCGACGAATACATCGACCCGCTCGAACGGCAGGTCCGCACCTTCCGCTTCCACCTCGCCAGCCTCGACCTTCGTGACCACCAGGAGATGCACACGGGCGCACTCGAGGAGGCCTTAGAGCGCGAGGGCGTCGACTACGCGGGGATGGACGAGGACGAGCGCGTCGAGTTCCTCACCGAAGCCACCCTCCAGGAGGACCCCGTCCTCGACCTGACCGACACCGAGGGACTGAGCGACGACGCCGCGCGCGTCCTCTCGCGCTTCGACGCGCTCGGCGACTGGCACGCCGAGTACGGCGAGGAAGCCATCGACACTTACTGCATCAGCATGACCGAGCGCCCGAGCCACGTGCTCGAGGTGCTCTTCCTCGCCGACCAGGGCGGCGTCGTCTCCCTCCCCGAGCACTGCGGGCTCGACGTCGTTCCGCTGCTCGAAACCGAGTCCGCGCTCGCGAACGCCCGCGAGACCATGGAGACGCTCTTCGACAACGACGCCTACGGCGCCGCCCTCGAAGCCCGCGGCACCGTCCAGGAGGTGATGCTCGGGTATTCGGACTCGAACAAGGAGAACGGCTTCCTCGCCGCCAACTGGGCGCTCAACGAAGCCCAGCGGAAGCTCGCGACGATCACCGATGACCTCGGGGTCGAGTTGCGGCTTTTCCACGGTCGCGGTGGCTCGATTTCGCGTGGCGGCGGTCCGATGAACGAGGCGTTGCTCGCCCTCCCGCCAGAAACGGTCACGGGCGAAGTGAAGTTCACCCAACAGGGCGAGTCCATCGCCGAAACCTACGGCAACCCGTACATCGCCCGGCGGAACCTCGAGCAGATGCTGAACGCGCAGATCCGCGCGCGCCACGACGCGGTGTCACGCGGGGACTCCCGCGACGTCCACGACCCCGGCTCGGACATCGACGCCGAGTGGGAGGAGGCGATGCAGACGATGGCGACGGCCGCCCGCGAGGCGTACGTCGACCTCCTCGGAACTGACGGGTTCGTTCAGTACTTCGAGCAGGCGACGCCGATTACGGTCATCGAGGAACTGAACATGGGCTCGCGGCCCGCGAGTCGCTCCGAAGAGCGGAGCGTCGAGGACCTGCGCGCGATTCCGTGGGTGTTCTCGTGGACGCAGAGTCGGTGTATCGTCCCCGGCTGGTTCGGCCTCGGCACCGGCATCCAGGCCTACCTCGATTCGGGTGGCGACGTCGAGACGCTCCGCGAGATGTACGATGAGTGGGCGTTCTTCCGGACGATGCTCGACCGGGCGTCGATGGCGCTCGCGCGCACCGAGATGGAGATCGCCGAAGAGTACGCCGCTCTCGCCGACGAGGAGTTGCGCGAGCGCATCTTCCCCACCATCGAGTCCGAGTACGAGCGCTCCACGAACGTCGTCCTCGACATCACCGAGCAGGACTCGCTCATCTCCCGCGGCTGGCTCGAGGAGAGCCTCGAACGCCGCAACCCCTACGTCGACCCGCTCAACTTCCTCCAGGTGAACCTCCTGCGCCGGAGCCACCGTACCGAGGAGGCCGAGCGCACCCTCCGGCTCAGCGTCAAGGGCATCGCCGCCGGCATGAAGAACACCGGATAGACGACCGCTCGGAGGTGTGTCGTGTCCCCCGGTCGCCGCGCGTCGACCGCGTCGCGCGAGCGCGGCACCCGGGGTGAGGCCGCTCCCTTTTGTGCGACGCGCGTGACCGATGAACCAATGGTCTTCCGCCGTCGCTTCCTCCAGTCGCTTGCCGGCGTCGGCTCGATACCCGTCGCCTCGACGCTCTACGACCAGCACGACGGCGGCGACGGCGGCGGGACGGGCGACGCGGCGCGCGGTGGACAGGTCACGCACGGCTCCGCCGACCTGAACGCGAGCGACACCGGCGACGACGCGCCGAAACAGCCACCGTCCAGAAAACCGGACTCGCGCGTCCACCTGATGCCCGCGCCCGAGACGGCGACGCCGACGGAACAGGGCAGCGTCGAGCGCTGGCTCTACACGTCCAGCCTCCCGGGCCCGACGATTCGCGTCCGCGAGGGGGACGTCGTCGCCGTGACAGTGCGCAACCACCTGCCGCAGGGGACGACGGTCCACTGGCACGGCCTCCCCGTCGCGAACGCGATGGACGGCGTCCCGCGCGTCACGCAAGCGCCCATCGGGAAGGGCAAGACGTTCACCTACAAGTTCCGCGCGGAACCCGCCGGCACCTACCTCTACCACAGCCACACGAGCCTCCAGCAGGACTGGGGACTCAGCGGCGCGCTCGTCGTCACGAAGAACCCCGTCTCGCGCGCCGACGCGAACGACCGGGTGTTCGTCCTCGACGACTATCGGGACTCGAAGCCGTCGATGGGCGTCGCCGACCCGTCGCCACCGGAGTACGCGGGCTACCTCGCGAACGGCACACTCCCGAGCGACTACCACACCTACGACGTCCCCGAGAACGAACACGTCCGCCTGCGCTTCCTGAACGCCGGGTCCGCGACGACGTTCCGCGTGCGCGTCGCCGGCCACACGATGGCCGTCACGCACGCCGACGGCCGGCCCGTGAGTCCGGTGGAGGTGGACGCCCTCGACATCGCACCGGGCGAGCGCTACGACGCCGACCTCCACACGACGAACCCGGGGTCGTGGTTCGTCGAGGCCGCGCCGCTCGGCGACCCGGACGCGACGCCGGCGCGCGCCGCGATTCGCTACCACGGCGAGCAGCAGGACGCCGAGCCGGACTCACCCAGCGGGTCGCCGTCGTCCGTGCTCGCTTACGGCGACCTGCACGCCACCGACCGCATCGGCGTCGCCGGCCGGCCCGACCGCACCTTCGACCTCGACATCACCGAATCGGGCCGGCGCTGGCAGGTGAACGGCCAGTCCTACCCGCACGCCGACCCGCTGGCCGTCACGCCCGGCGAGCACGTGCGCCTCTCCGTGACGAACGAGACGGGCGTCGACCACCCGATGCACCTCCACGGCCACTTCTTCCGCGTCGGGAACGCCGTCAAGGACACCGTCCGCGTCCCCGCCGGCACCACCCGCACGCTCGACTTCGCCGCGGACAACCCCGGCGACTGGCTGTTCGCCTGCCAGAACCCCTACCACTTCCAGTCCGGGCTCGGGCGCGTCGTTCGCTACGCCTGACACGCGGAAACCCGGTGGTCTCTCCGGGTTCCGCCGGCCTTAATCCCGTACGCGGCCTCCCCTCGAACACGAATGCCACCAGCGATACGCGTCGAGGGCTTGGTGAAGGACTACGGCGACGTCCGAGCCCTCGACGGCCTCGACCTCACGGTCCCCGAGGGGTCGTTCTTCGGGCTGCTCGGGCCGAACGGCGCGGGGAAGACGACGTTCATCTCCGTCCTCGTCGGCCTCGTCCGCAAGACCGACGGCACCGCCGAAGTCTTCGGCCACGACGTCGAGGACGACTACCAGCAGGCCCGGGACGCCATCGGCCTCGCCCCACAGGAGTTCAACGTCGACCGGTTCTTCCCCATCAAGGAAGTCCTGATGCACAAGGCCGGCTACCACGGCATCCCGGAGGACGAGGCGAGCGAGCGCGCCGACGCCGCCCTGAAGCGCGCCGGCATCTACGACAAGCGCGACGTCCGCTTCGACTGGCTCTCCGGCGGGATGAAGCGGCGCTTCATGCTCGCGCGCGCCCTCGTCACCGACCCGGACCTCCTCATCCTCGACGAACCCACCGCGGGCGTCGACGTCGAGTTGCGCCACGACCTCTGGGAGGTCATCACCGACCTGAACGACGAAGGGACGACGGTGCTCCTCACCACCCACTACATCGAGGAGGCAGAACGCCTCTGCGACGAAGTCGCCATCATCGACTCCGGGCGGAACGTCACCGTCGCGACGCCGGACGAACTCACCGAGAAGGGTGGGGACACCCTCACCGTCTTCCTCGAGTCCGAACCCGCGACGCCACCCGAGCTCGACGACGAGCGCATCGAGAGTCTCACCGTCGAGGGCGACGAACTCGTGATTCGCACGCCGTCGGCGAGCGAACTCGTCCCTGAGGTCGTCCGCCAACTCGACGCACAGGGCCAGACCGCGAGCGACATCGACATCGAGCGCACCTCACTCGAAGAGGTGTTCGTCGACCTCACGCGGCGTGAGGACGGCGACGAGGGCGAGGCGACCGACGACGAATCGCGTGACGACGACGAGGACGACGCCCGCGAAGCGGAGGTCCACGCATGAGCGTGCTCTCGACGGGCGTCAAGACGCTCACGAAGCGCGAAATCCTGCGCTACATCCGCCGGCCGTGGAACACCTTCCTCCCACCGTTCGTCACGAACGTCCTCTACTTCTCCGTCTTCGGCGTCATCCTCGGCTCGCGCATCCGCGAGGTCGGCGGCGTCCCCTACATCCAGTTCATCCTCCCCGGTCTCGTCGTGCTCGGCGCCATCGGCAACGCCTTCGAGAACGCCTCGTTCAGCATCTTCCACGGCCGCTGGAACGAGTACATCCACGAACCGCTCACGTCGCCGCTCTCCTACCGGGCGATGGTGTTCAGTTACGTCGCCTCCTCCGCCCTGCGGGGTATCATCATCGGCGTGCTCATCGCCGTCATCGGCGCGTTCTTCACGCCCGTCCACTCGCTCGCCCACCCGGCCTACGCCGTCGCGTTCCTCCTCGTCATCACCGTCCTCTTCGCCGGGTTCGGCGTCATCGGCGGCCTCGTCGCCGAGGACTTCGACCACCTCACGGTGCTCAACCAGTTCATCCTCCGGCCGCTCGTCTTCTTCGGCGGCGTCTTCTACTCGCTGGACGCCCTCGAGGGCGCGGCGCTCACCGCCTCCTACCTCAACCCGATGGTCTACATGGTCAACGGCGTCCGCTACGGCGTCCTCGGCGTCTCGGACATCCCTGTGAACGAGGCGCTCGCGGTGCTCGTCGCGCTCACCGCCGTCGTCCTCGCCGTCAACGTCTACCTCTTCAAGCGCGGCTACGGCCTCACCGACTGACCCGCACCCGTCCCTCCGCTTCTGCGACGTCAACGTCGAACGCGAACGCCTCCAACAACTCGACGTGCGTGTCGAGATGCGCCGTCCGCTCCGGCGTCGTGTACGTCCCGCCCGCGAGCGCGAGGAACGGCAGGAGTTGGTCGGCGAGGTGCCGGTCGACGCTCGCCGCCGTCTCCCGGAACGACTCGAACGCCGCGACGGCCTCGTCCGCGACGTCCTCGGCTGGCTTGCCCTGCTCGCCGAGCGCCGAGAACCCCGCGCGAGTGTGCTCGTAGACCGCCACGACGGTCACCACCGACCCGGGCGAGGTCGTCCTGTCGTAGGACGTCTCGCGCAACACCGGGACGGCGGCGTTCGACTGGAGCGCCTCGACGGCCGCGTCCGCCTGTCGGTGCGCCACGTCCGCGTCGCGCAGCGACTCGCTCGCCACCGACTCGACGGCGATGTGCTTCGGGCGCCCGCGCTCCGCGAGGTCGAGCGCCTCGAACGTCGACGGCCGGAGCGTCAGCGTCACCTCGCCGCCGCCCGCCGGATAGAACCCACGGCGCGTTACCGTCTCACTCGCGTCGAGGCCGTGACGTCGCAACACCGGGAGTTTCACCTCCCGGAAGAAGTCCATCGGCGGCGCCCACCGGACGTCCGTCCCGCCGGTCACCGTCACCCGATAGGGCGCGTCGAGGCGCGCCGCCAGCGGCAGGACGGCGTCGAGGATGAGCGGTATGCTCCCCGCCGTCTCGACGTCCACGCGCGCCTCCCCGCCAGCGAGCGTCCCCGGGTCGATGGTGACGTGCTCGGAGCCGACCGCAGCGCCCTCGACGTCCGCGTCGCAGGCCGCCGCCACCGCCTCGACGGCCGCGACGTGCTGGCGTTTCAACCCGGGCTGTTCGCGCGCACCCCGGACGTCCGTCACCTCCACCGCGCGGCCGGTCAGCGCCGCGAACGTCGCCGCCGTCCGGACGAGCTGGCCGCCGCCCGCCGCACCGGAGAGCGTCAACATGGCCGGAGCCTCGTTCGCACCCCGGATAACGCTGACGTGATACGTGGACGAGGGTCGTCCTACTCGTTCGCGCTCCGCGAGGCACCGCATATCCAATACCCTTACCGCCGCGGCACTCCCAGACGCACGTATGCCCGAGCAGAACTTCGACGAGCCGGCGTGGCGTGAGCGCGTCGAGACGTATCGCGCGGAGAAAGACGAGTTCCTCGCGGAACACCCCCAGTCGCCGATTCCGCCCGAGGAGCGCGAGGACTTCGACGGCCTCGACTACTACGAGCCGAAACCGACGTACCGCGTCGTCGCACGGATTCAGGAGCCAAAGGAGATCGAGGAAGTCGAGTTGGCGACGACGACCGGCCCCGACCGGACCTACGAGCGCGTCGCGACGCTCGGCTTCACCATCGCCGACGAACACCAGGTGCTTGAGGCCTACGCCGCGCCGTCGCAGGAGGGACTTTTCGTACCGTTCACCGACGCGACGAGCGGCGAGGAGACCTACGAGCTCGGACGTTACCTCGAGCTCGACATCGAGGAGTTCGAGACGGGCGACGACGTCGTTGTCGACTTCAACACCGCGTACAACCCGTTCTGCGCGTACAACGACGGCTTCGCGTGCGTTGTTCCGCCAGAAGAGAACCACATCACCGTCCCGATAGAAGCGGGCGAACGCGCGCCTTAGCGGCCGTGTGCTGCCGCGGACCGCCCCGCTACCGCGCGGCCGTGACGTGGAGACGTCTCTCGGCGTGTGAAAACGAAGAAACCGCCTCAGACGGGTACCGGTGCGAGCCGTCGTGGCTCGCGAGAAGAGGACACCAGACGAATACCGCTTACTGGAGCGTCTCGGCTGCCTCGAGGAGCTCCTGATAGCGGTTGCGGATGGTGACTTCGCTGACGTCCGTCACGTCGCTGACCTCGCTCTGGGTGACCTTCTGGTTGGCGAGCAGGCTCGCCGCGTAGATAGCCGCCGCGGCGAGGCCGACCGGGGACTTCCCGCTGGTGACGCCCTTGTCGCCGGCCGTCTTCAGGAGGTCGCGGGCGCGTCGCTCGACTTCGTCGTTGAGCTCGAGTTCGCTGACGAAGCGCGGGACGTAGCTCGCGGGGTCGGCGGGCGCGACCTCGAGTTTGAGCTCGCGGACGATGTAGCGGTACGTCCGCTTGAACTCCATGTCGTCGATACGCGAGACGGTCGCGACCTCGTCGATGGAGCGCGGCGTCTGCATCTGCCGCGCGGCGGCGTAGAGGGAGGCAGTGGCGACGCCCTCGATACTGCGGCCGGGGAGGAGGTCCTCCTTGAGCGCGCGGCGATAGATGACCGACGCCGTCTCCCGGACTTCCTTGGGCAGGCCGAGGGCGGAGCTCATGCGCTCGATTTCGCCGAGCGCCTGCTTGAGGTTCCGCTCCTTGCTGTTACGCGTGCGGAAGCGCTCGTTCCAGGTGCGGAGCCGCTGCATCTTCTGGCGCTGGCGGCTGGAGAGGCTGTTGCCGTAGGCGTCCTTGTCCTGCCAGCCGATGTTCGTCGAGAGCCCCTTGTCGTGCATCATGTTCGTCGTGGGGGCGCCGACGCGGCTCTTCTGGTCCTTCTCCTGGCTGTTGAACGCGCGCCACTCGGGACCGCGGTCGATGGCGTCGTCCTCGACGACGAGCCCACAGTCGACACAGACGGTTTCGCCGTGGCCCTCGTCGGTGCGGAGGTCGCCGCCACACTCGGGGCAGACGGTGGTGTCAGTTCGCGTCTCGGACTCCTCTTCGACGGTGTTCTCGGCGTGCTGGCTGTCGCTGGTGAACGTGCGGATGCTGGTGTCGCTCATTATTGGTGTACTCCGTGACCGGGTGAAGGAGGAACGTATAAAGCCCTTCAACCCGACTCTTCCTAACCATAGATTAGGCCGTAAGACACTTAAAGCTTTCGCCTCCGTAACCTGTGCTATCAAATGCCATAGGGGCGGTAGAGGGAGTATTAGGCGTGATAACCGCCGGTTTTGGCAAGCCTAAGGACTCACACCCAGCCGGTATGTTTATATGTACCGTGGCGGTACTCTCGTATTGGTTGCCAGACAGGCAGGGGAAAGTTTAGGTCAATGAGTACGGAAACCTTCTCACAACGTGAGGATGAGTGGAGAGGGGGCCACACGGACCGCGACGCTCAGCGGTCGGCAACACGACAGGGACACCGAGAGCGACTGGACTCGCGGTGAGAGCACATGAGTCGACAGACGACGAACACGGCGACGCCGACCATCCTCGCCGTCGACGACCTCCCCGAGTACCTCCAGCTCTACGAGGCGCGTCTCGACGACTACGACGTTCGGACTGCCGGCGACGGCGAGAGCGCCATCGAGACCATCGACGAGGACGTCGACGTCGTCCTCCTCGACCGGAGCATGCCCGACGTCCCGGGCGACGACGTGCTCGCGTACATCCGCGAGGAGGGCTACGACTGCCAGGTCGCGATGGTCACGGCCGTCGAACCCGACACGGACATCGTCGAGTTGGGGTTCGACGCCTACCTCGTCAAACCCGTCTCCGGCGACCGCCTCGTCGACACCGTCGAGCGCCTCCTGCGGCGCTCGCGCTACGAGGACGAACTCGAAGAGCTCTACGCGCTCTGCTCGCAGCGCGCCGCCCTCGCCGCGGAAGGGAAGACCGAGAACGAGGAGTACGCCGAACTCAGCGCACGCATCGAGGAGCTTCGACGCTCCGTCGACTACGCCGTCACCGAGTTCTCGCCGGACGACTACCGGGCGACGTTCCGCGACATCCCCGAGTTCTAGCCGTCGAGGTCGCGGGCGATGGCGGCCAGCCCCGAGTCCGGTTGTTCGGTCGCCGTGTATGTCGCGCGCTCGCCGGGCGCGCGCACACCGTACTTGTAGTCGGCCGTGACGACGTCCAGGTGGACGGTCCGACCGTAGTCGAGGTCGACGTCGTCCAGCCACGCGCGGAGGTGGTTCTCGCCCTCGCCGGGCGTGCGGGCGAGACGCGGCGTCTCGAACGCGCCACGAATGACCGGGTCGCCGTCGGCGTCCGTCTCGATGCGCGCGCGGTACTCCGTCTCGTCGACGACGAGGCGGACGACTTCGCCCGTCGGGACGGCGTCGGGGTCGCTGACCCGCAGTTGCGGGCGGTTCGTCGGGCCGTACCGTTCGAGGGTCGTCTCCACGGACGGGACGCCCTCGCTTGTGACGCGGTCAGCCATGGTCGCGTAGAGGGCCTCACCCCGGAAGGCCGTTTCGCCGTCGGTAGTCGTGACGCGTCCGTCACCTCCCGTCTCAGAGCCTGAAACGATCGATGTGGCGGAATGTGGCGGCCAGTAGACTTTTGTAATATCACGCCGCTGAGATATTTATGCAGGCGCCGAACGGATTGTATTCTATCTTCCTTCGTTATTACAAATACAATACCTATTTTAATACAGCCGCCTTGGAATCCAATGTCGCATGACGGATTCCAACCTGCAATCGTACCTGATGGACAACCCGCGCATGGTGGGCGTCCTGTTCACGCTGACGCTGCTCCTCGCGACGGCGGGGAACTCCAGTGCGGCCATCGCCGCGACGTTCAGCGGCCCGTAACTCAGGTACGACTCCCCCCACAGGCGTATCATCCCCCCAACTACCGCTTTTGTGTCGTGCCCGACAGCGTCTCGTGGAGCGTCGCGTACGTCAGGTCGCTACTCCAGTGTAACTCGCCGTCTAGACGCACCGGGATGCTCTCCATCGAGAGCACGTCGAGGAGTTCCTCCGGCGTCATCGTCTCCGTCGTCACGCTGCCGGACGCGAGATAGCGCTCGCCGCCGTCGCCGAACGCTGGGATGAGGACGCTCCCCATGCCCGCGTGGTCGGTCGGGTAGCCACGGAGCGTCACCGAGAGGGTCGCGTCGTCCGTCGCCTCGGAGTCGACGTCGAGCGTCACCGGCGTGCGGCTCTCCGCCTGCGAGAGCGTGAAGCCGCTGTCGCCGATGACGACGTAGCGGTTCGACATGATGCTCTCGTCGCTCGCGATGTCGAGCGCCGCGCTCAGCGGGAAGCCGCGGTTGAGGAGGCGCGCCATCACGTGGCCGATAGCTTCCGCGCCGCGGTTCACGACGTCGCGAACGGTGACGACGCCACCGATGCCGCCGCGCTCGATGAGCTCCATCCCCTGCCCGTAGGACTGGCAGGCGTTCAGGAAGAAGGCGTCCACACCCACCTCGTCGAGCGTCGCGGCGTCGAGCAATCCGTCCGCGCACTTGAAGCCCTCGCCGTCGATGTGGCCGATGAAGTGGAAGAGGTCCGCCGGCTCGGTGAGGACGTCGCGGAGGTCCGCCGTCGAGAGGTTGCGGTAGACGGAGACCGTGAACGGGAGGTCATCCCGGTCGCCGTACACCTCGTTGACGAGGTCGCGCTCGGTGTCCATCTGGGCGTCGTTGCAGACGACGGTGACGCGGATGTCGCCCTCCGAGCGGTCGCGTGCGAGCCGGTTCTTGAACGCCGTCGTCGTCGGCTTGCTCGCGCCGAGCGGCGCGCCCTCGCCAATCCACGCCTGCTCGACGGAGTCCGTCGCCGCCGGGCGGACGGTGTTCGGCGTCTTCGAGGCCGTCCCCGTGACGCTCCGGGTGAACGGCTCGGCGGCCGTCGCGCCGTCTTCGCCGCGCATGAAGTCCCGGACGGCGGCGGTCTTGAGGTCCGTCGAGCCGAAGTCCTGCGTCTGCGGGGAGCGGACGACCGCGAGGTCGTTCACGAGGAACGGGAGGAGTTCGACGCTGTTCGGCGTCGGCGCGACGTGCGTCGTCTGCTTCCACCCGGGCACGTGGTCCTCGATTTCGGCGTGCGGGACCTCGAGGAAGGTCGCGACGCGCTCGGCGAGCGGCGCCTCGAAGAGCCCCGTCCAGTCGAGGTCGAGGCGCTCCTCGAGCGCTTCTCGCTCGTGGATGTCGACGCCGTAAACGCCCTCGCTGCGGACGACGCAGTCGAGGAGGAAGAGCCGTTTGAGAACGGCCTCGACCTCCGCCTCGAACCCCCTCGTGGTGTCGAGGCGGTACTCGTAGTCGCCGGCGACGATTTTCGGGGCGGGCGACGGTTCGAGCGTCGCGCCGAGGTAGTAGGCCAGCGGCGTGGCGACGTAGATTGAGCGGTACTCCGCCGGTATCTCGATGGTGATGTCGGTGTCGGGCGTCTCGATGGTCTCCGGGACGTCGAGTTCCTCGCCGACTTCGATGAGCGGCGGGTGGCCACGCAGCGTCGGGTAGGAGCGCTCCGGGCTGTGGGTCTTGAGCGCGGAGCCGAGGTGTGAGACCGCCGTCATCATGTCGACGGGGTCGGTCGTGGTAGTGATTGTTCCGGCGGGGTGCTCGTGTCGGGAGCGCGCCCCGATTTGTACCGTCGTCGATTCGTCGAACGTTATCTGGGGGGATGGGGGGTTCGTGTCGACCGTCATCGGGCCGTCCGCCCGGACGTAGAGCTTGACCGGAGTGGTCAACTCGATGGTGTACGTCCCGGCGTCCAGCGTGGCCTCCGAGAGTGGGTCGACTTGCTCGACCATTTCGCCGTCGGCGTCCTGTACGAACGCCGCGACGACGGTCGGCAACTCGATGGCTTCGGTGTCGACGGCAACGAGCGAGTCGATGGGGTAGCGGAACCCCTCGGGGTCCAGCCGCCGGAGGGACGACGACTGGGAGATTCCGAGCCGGATTTGGTGACGCTCGATGGCGTCGAAGACGGTGAGGCCATCTTCGTCCGCCTCGATGGAGAGGGGGCCATCCGAGGCGGGCCCGTCCACGTTCCTTCGCGGGCTCATCTATATTGTCGAATCGTCTCTAATGGTAAAAAACTGCGGGCCGTTGACGCCTGTAATTTATAAACGAACTTCGCACAGTTCACACATTGTACACATTGCGAAAAGTTCGCCGGACAGCGGCGGGACGAGCAGGGCCGACCGGACCGACACGACCAGGGGTTCAGGCGGCGCAAACGCAGGCCGAACGGGGGTGGGCCTCAGCGGACGAGCGCGGGAACGAGTATCGGCACGAGGAGACTCAACGTCACCCCGTTCACTACCGCGGGGACGACGGCCTCTCGGCCGGCCGTCCGGCGCACCGCCGGGAGGGTGACGTCCATCGTCGTCGCGCCGCCGGGTGCGATGCCCGCCGTCCGGCCGAAGCGCCGCACGACGAACGGGAGGACGAGGAACGTCAGGAGTTCGCGCAGGACGTTCGCGAGGAACGTCAGCGACCCGAGGTAGACGCCGTGGAGGTCGCTGACCAGGACGCCCGAGAGCGAGTACCACCCGAAGCCCGCGCCGACGGCCGCCGCCTCCATGCTCGCCATCCCGAAGGCGACGCCGACGACCATCGCGCCGGCGATGCTCCCGAGCGCCACACAGAGCGGGAGGACGAGCACCGTCGGCCCGAGGCGCCGCGCGGACGCGATGACGTCCGTGCCCGCTGCGAGCGTCGCCCCCACCGCGACCAGCAGAACGTAGAGTGCGGGTGTCGTTGCCGCCTCGACGAGCGACGCGACGCCGGACGGGACGACCCAGCCGAAGAGGCCCCCGACGAGGAGCGCCGCGAGCACGAGCGCCGGGAGTGACGCCCCGTCCTCGGCCGCGTCCGCCGCGGGGACGTCGCCCTCGAGCGTCGGCAGGTAGCGACCGGCCGCCGCGACCAGCAGGACGCTCCCCGCGATGCTCCCGGCGGCGAGCGCCACCGCGCGGAAGCCGAGCGGGCCGAGGTTCGCGACGACACGCTCGCTCGCGCCCATGCGCACGCCCATCATCGCGAGCAGGACGAGCAGGCCGCCTTCGAGAACGCGGTCCGCGACGCGCCCCACCGGCCACTCGTCGGGCGCGAGACGGCCGGCGACGCCACCACACAGCAGAGAGAGGACCAGATAGAGCACGCACTGGGACAGTCGTCTCGCGGAGAAATACACGTCGGATTCGCCGCGCCGTGCCTCGGCTTCGCACGCGTCGTGGTGTCGCCGTCGAACACGGTGCCAATAGATAAGGTCAGCTGACACGACTGACGAGTCATGTCCACCGACCGCCACACAGCGGGCCTCCGCTATCCGCTCGGCGTCGTCGCGCTCGTCGTCGCCGCCCTCCTGCTCCACGTCGCCGTCGGGCAGTTCGTCGCGACGACCGCCATCACCGGGTTCCCGATGTGGCTCCCGATCGCCGGGTCGCTCGGCGAAACCGTGCTCGTCTACGAGTGGGGCGTCATGCGCTTCGGGTTCGCACTCGTCCCCGCCGGGGCGTTCTGGCTCGGAGCGCAGTACGAGCGGACGAACGGCTGGCGGCGGCGAAAAAGTCGAGAGAACGGAACGAACGCGGTTTAGAGGTAGTCCTCGGCGGCGAGGCGCTCGACGGCCTCCTCGAGGCGCTCCTTGCTGTTCGCGTAGGAGATGCGGGCGTAGCCCGGCGCGCCGAAGGCGGACCCAGGGACGGTGGCGACGTGTGCGTCCTCGAGCGCGTTCGTACACCAGGCCTCGTCGTCCTCGTCGACGGGGAGCATCATGTAGAACGCGCCGTCGGGCGTCGTGGGCTCGACGCCGTGGTCCGCGAGGAGGTCGAGGAGGAACTCGCGGCGCTCCGCGAACGCCTCGACCATCTCCTCGACGGCCGTGTCGGTGTTCTTCAGCGCCTCGACGCCGGCGTACTGCACGAAGTGCGTCGCCGAGGAGACGGAGTGGGACTGAATCTTCCCGGCCTCCGAGATGACGTCGGCGGGCGCGGCGAGGTAGCCGAGGCGCCACCCGGTCATCGAATAGGCCTTCGAGAAGCCGTTGATGGTGACAGTGCGCTCGTACATCCCGTCGAGGCCGGCGAGCGAGACATGCTCGGGGCCGTAGTTGATGTGCTGGTAGATTTCGTCGCTGATGACGGTGATGTCGTGCTCGACGGCGAGGTCGCGCACGCCCTCCATCGCCGCGCGGCTGTAGACGGCGCCCGTCGGGTTGCTCGGGGAGTTCACGACGAGGAGTTTCGTCTCGTCGCTGACCGCCGCCGCGAGGTCGTCGAGCGCCGGCTCGAGCTGGAAGTCGTGCTCGGAGAGGTCGACGCGCGTGAGGTCGCCGCCCGCCATCTTCGCCATCGCCTCGTAGGAGACCCACGCGGGGTCGAGGAGGACGACCTCGTCGCCCTCGTCGACGACGGTCTGGAACGTCTCGAAGAGCGCCTGCTTCGCGCCCGGCGTCACGATGACGTTCCCGGCGTTGTAGTCGAGGCCGTCGTCCTGCAGTTTCTCCGCGATGGCCTCACGGAGTTCGGGGACGCCGTTCGACGGCGCGTAGCCCGTGTCGCCGCGCTCGACGGACTCCTCGGCGGCCTGCACGATGTTCTCGGGCGTCTCGAAGTCCGGCTCACCCACCGAGAGGTCCACGACGTCGTGGCCTTCGGCTTCCAGTTCCTTCGCGAGGTTGCTCACCGCGAGCGTCGCGCTCGGTTCGACACGCGTGACTCGGTCTGCGAATTCCATTGTTAGAGGTCCTCCAGTGTTTCCGCGAGTTCGACGGCAGCGACGACGGCGTCCGCGCCCTTCTCGACGCGCTCGCGCGCCTCCGCGCCGGACATCCCTGGACCCATAACGCCGAGCGTCACGGGCACGTCGCGCTCTACGCTCACGTCCGTGAGCTTCTCCGCGATGGCGTGCCCGATGACCTGGTCGTGGTCGGTGTCACCCGTCACGATGGCGCCAAGCACCGCGACGGCGTCGACGTCGTCGCGACGCGCAAGGCGGTCCGCGACCAACGGCGCGTCGTACGCGCCCGGCACGTGGACGGTCTCAACGACGGACGCGTCGGCGTCAGCGGCCGCTTCGAGAGCGGACTCCTCCATCCCCTCGGTGACGCTGCGGTTGAACTCGGCGACGACCAGGCCCAGGGATACCATACCGGATGCGTTCGTGCGCGCCGGCAAAACGCTACCGTTCTCCGAAAAGACCGTATGGGCCCCACGACACTACAGGGATAGATGTCCGACTCGGACCGCCGCGTGGCCGCCGGCGTCGTCGCCGTGACCGCCGTCGCGCTCATCGCACGACTCGTCTCACTCGGCTTCCGCGTCGCCCACTGGGACGAAGGGCGCGTCGGCTACTGGATACTCCGCTACATGGAGACCGGCCAGTACACCTACCACCCCATCGTTCACGGGCCGTTCCTCTTCCACGTCAACCAGGTCGTCTTCGACCTCTTCGGCGCGAGCGACACGACGATGCGCCTCGTCGTCGCCGTCGTCGGCGGCCTCCTCCCGCTCACCGCGTGGCTCCTCCGCGAGCGCTTCTCGACTGCCGAGACCGTCTCGCTCGCCGTCCTCCTCGCCGCGAACCCGCTCCTCCTCTACTACTCGCGATTTATGCGCAGCGACGTCCTCGTCGGCGCGTTCGCCCTCTTCGCGCTCGCATTCGTCGTCCGCGCACACGACACCGGCGACCGCCGGCACCTCTACGCGGGCGCGCTCTCGCTCGCGCTCGCGTTCACCACGAAGGAGAACGTCCTCATCTACGTCGCGTGCTGGGTTGGCGCGCTCGTCCTCCTCCTCGACTGGATGCTCCTCAGCGCGCGCCACCGCGGCGAGGACCCGAAAACCGTCTTCTCCCGACGGATGCTCGCGCTCGCGCGCGGTCTCCGACCGTGGGCGCGCGACGTCGCGGGGAGCGCCGTCCTCTTCCTCCTCGTCGTCGTGTTCTTCTACGCGCCCCGGCCCGAACTCTGGCGCGCGTTCTCGGACCCGACGCTGTTCCCGAGCGTCGTCGCGCGCGCCACCGCGGGCTCCGTCCAGAAGTTCGTGAACACGTGGGTCGGTGGCCACCCACACAGCTATGTCGAGTTCTTCGTCCACGACGTCGAGACGCTCGCCGCCGGCGCCGCCGCCGTCTGCCTCCTCGGCGTCGCCGGGTTCGTCTACGACCGCTACACGGACGACCACCCGCGGCCGCTCGTCGCGTTCGCCGGCTACTGGGCGCTCGCCTCCATGGTCATCTACCCCGCCGTCTCCGACATCTCCGCGCCGTGGGCGATGGTCCACGTCGTGATTCCGCTCGCGATTCCGGCCGCCGTCGGCGCCGGCCTGCTCCTCTCTACCGTCGCCGCCACCCGCCGCGCCGAGGACGACGCCGGCACCGTCATCGCCGTCGCGCTCGTCGTCACCGTCGTCGGTTGGATGGCCGTCACGGGCCTCTCGACGGCCTTCCTCCACCCGCAGGAGCCTGGCCCGCTCGTCCAGTACGGCCAGCCGAACGGGAACCTGCATCCCGCAATCGCCGAGATCGACGACGCCGTGCAGGCCCACCAGGGCGAGTCCGGGCCGGACGTCCTCTACTACGGTGAGCACTTCTACGCGGCGAGCGAGCCCTCGGTCGCGCCGGACGAGAACTTCTCCGAACCCGGCCACTGGACGTGGCGCCTGCCCCTACCGTGGTACTTCGAGGGGATGGGCGCACAGACGGCGAGCACCACGCAGCTGTCGGCGTTGAACGGCACGACACCGCCCGTCGTCATCACGCGCGCGGAGAACTACGACGAGGTCGCTTCCTACCTCGAGGGCTACGACGCAGCGACCTACGAGCTGACGGCGACCGGCACCCCGACGGTGTTCTTCGTTCGCGACACCGGAAGCGCGGACGGGAACGCGACAGCCGGGAACGCCACGAACCCGAGCACAATCGCGTCGCCCGACGCGCTCCCCGCCGCGACGGCGTAGCTCCACGGCCACCCGAAACTGTAGCACGTTCGTGGATACCTGAAGACACGTTCGACAACTCTTATACACTCCCGTTCACATCCCTCGGGTATGCAGACGCCACCCGGAACCACGCTCGGCGTCGTCGGCGGCGGCCAACTCGGTCGGATGCTCGCCGAGGCCGCCTCACCACTCGGCGTCGACGTGGTCGTCCTCGACCCTACGCCGGACTGCCCCGCGGCGACGCCCGCCGCCGACCACATCGAAGGGGCGTTCGACGACCCGGACGCGTTCGCCGAACTCGCAGCGCGCTCGGACGTCCTCACGTTCGAGATCGAGCTCGCCGACGCGGACCTCCTCGCGGACGTCGACGTCCCCGTCCACCCGAAACCGTCGACGCTCCGGACGACCGAGGACAAACTCGCGGAGAAGGAAGCGCTCGCCGACGCCGGCGTCCCCGTGCCGTCCTTCCGGCGCGTCGACTCCGCGAGCGACCTCCGTAAGGCCCTCGACACCCTCGGGAGCCCCCTGATGTTGAAGGCTCGCCACGGCGGCTACGACGGCCGGGGCAACCACCGCACCGGCTCCGTCGGCGACGCCGAGGACTACTTCGGCGACCTCGAGGGGTTGGTCGCCGAGGAACTCGTGGACTTCGAGCGCGAACTCTCCGTCATCGCCGCGAAGGGCGCGAGCGAGAACGCGCAGTTCCCCGTCGTCGAGAACGTCCACGAGGAGGAAATCCTGCGCGAGACGCGCGCGCCGCCCGCCACCACCGACGACGTCGTCAAGCGCGCACGCGAGGTCGTCAACGACGTCATCGACGTGCTGGAGGGCCGGGGCGTCTACGGCGTCGAACTCTTCGAGGTGGACGGGCAGGTGCTCGTGAACGAAATCGCCCCCCGGCCGCACAACTCCGGCCACTACACCATCGAGGGCGCGGTCACCTCCCAGTTCGAACAGCACGTCCGGGCCGTCCTCGGCCTGCCGCTCGGCGACCCGAGCCTCCGCGGGCCGACGGCGATGGTGAATGTTCTCGGCGACGTCGAGGAGACGAAACCCGCACGCCTCACCGGGGTGCCGGAGGCGCTCGCCGTCCCGACGGCCGCCCTCCACTGGTACGGCAAACACGACGTGCGCCCGCTGCGCAAGATGGGGCACGTCACCGCCCTCGGCGACGACGTCGCGGAAGCAAGCGAGCGAGCGAACGACGCGCGAGACGCCCTCTCCTTCGAGTAACCATGACCAGCATCCCAGACCCCGACGTCGAGCAGGACAGCGTGGACGAACTCTGCGACCTCTTCCGCGCGGAAGCCGAGCGAGAGCGTGAGAAGACCCCGGACGTCGGCATCGTGATGGGGAGCGACTCCGACCTCCCGACGATGCGCGGGGCCTACGAGGCACTCACCGACCTCGGGTTCGCCGAAGTCACCGACTACGACGACCCGCCCGCGGAGCGGTTCACCTTCGAAACGTTCGTCGTCTCCGCCCACCGCACCCCCGACCTGATGTACGCGTACGCGGAGACGGCCGAGGCGCGCGGCCTCGACGTCATCATCGCGGGCGCCGGCGGGAAGTCCGCCGACCTCCCGAACATGACCGCGTCCATCGCCTACCCCGTGCCGGTCATCGGCGTCCCAGTCCAGGAGAAGTCCGTGGACTCCGTCATCGGGATGCCGACCGGCGCGCCGCTCACCACGGTCGACGCCGGGAAGTCCTACAACGCCGCGCTCTCCGCCGCACAAGTGCTGGCGCGCCAGTACGACGACCTCCGCGACCGACTCGTCGCGCTCCACGAGGACCAGCGTGACGGGGTGGGTGACGTCTCCCGTCGTTTGCACGAGCGTGGCACACCCGGATTCGAGGAGAGCGGCTGAACCGTACAAATTCGGGGTTTTAGGAAGTATCCTAAAGAATCAATGTTTATACGCGTGGGGGGTGAAGTGCCGCGTGATACGGACGATGAACCAATGGATCGCCGTCGGCGTGTTCGCCGTCGTGGCCGCTTCGATACCTGCCATCATGGTGCAGGCGTCGAAGCTGCTGCGGCCGAGCGTGCCGGAAAAAGGGAAAGAAACCGTCTACGAGAGCGGTGAGGTCCCGACGGGGGGGACGCGGCTCAACTTCAACATCCAGTACTACCTGGTTGCGCTGCTGTTCCTCGTCTTCGACATCGAGACCGTCCTGATCTTCCCGTGGACCGTCATCTATCAGGACGCCGTCAGCTCCGTCGGTCTCGGAGCCTCACTCTACCCGATGCTGGCCTTCATCGCAGTCCTCGTGGTCGGTCTCGTCTGGGCATGGCGCACCGGCGCCATTCGGTGGGCGAGCACTCCGAAATCTGAGTTCAACACATGAGTAGCGACCACCCTCGCGACGACATCATCGACACGACCGCACCGCAGACGAAGACACGGGAGGACCGAATGGGCGAGGTCGACTCCCGATTCAACTCGACGCTCCGTGAGGCGTTCGGCTCGACGCCGTTCATCCTCACGAAGTTCGACCAGTTCATGAACTGGGTGCGCGGCTCCTCCATGTTCATGCTCCAGTTCGGTATCGCGTGCTGCAGCATCGAGATGATGCACACGTACGCCGTCAAACACGACCTCGACCGCTTCGGCTCCGGGGTCCCGCGCGCGTCCCCGCGACAGGCGGACGTCATGATCGTGCCGGGCACTATCGTCTCCAAGTTCGCCCCGCGCATGAAGCGCGTCTACGACCAGATGCCCGAGCCGAAGTTCGTCGTGAACATGGGCTCCTGTTCGACCTCCGGCGGGCCGTTCCAGCAGGGCTACAACGTCGTCAAGGGCGCCGAGGAGGTCATCCCCGTGGACATCCACATCCCGGGCTGCCCGCCGCGCCCCGAAGCCCTCGTCTACGGCGTCGTCAAACTCCAAGAGCGCATCAAGAACGGCGAAACGTCGCCAGTCACCGTCAAACCCTACGAGCTCGAGGAGTTCGGCGACCTCGAACGCGACGAACTCGTGGAGAAACTCGCCGACGAAATCGACGAGGACACCCTCGTCATGCGCTACAACTGGGCTGATTCGCCATGAGTCAGACCACCGAGGAACCGTCCGAGGACGCCGAGGTCGAGCCCGAGGACGTCGTCGAAGGCGTCGACTACGACGCCATCGAGGCGCTGCTCGGCGACGCCGTCGTCGGACGCGAAACGCACACGAACGCCGAGGGCTTCGTCGTGCGCGCCGACCGCGTGCAGGACGCGCTCTCCGCGCTCAAGGAGGAGGCGGGCTTCGACCACCTCTCGAACGTCTCCGCACAGGAGTACGCGGACCGCTTCGAGTCCATCTACCACCTGAAGAAGTACGACGACCCCACGCAGGAAGTCTCGGTCGTCGTGCCGACGACGCGTGACGACCCCGTCAGTCAGAGCGCCGAGCCGGTCTTCCGCACCGCCGACTGGCACGAGCGGGAGGCCTACGACCTCGTCGGGGTCAACTACGACGAGCACCCCGACCTCCGGCGCATCCTCCTCCCCGAAACGTGGCAGGGCCACCCGCTCGGGCGGAACTACAACCAGGACAAGCCCCAGATCGTTACGTTCGAGGAGCACGAGAACCCGCTCGCGGACGACCACCGCGACGAGGACACCATGCTCATCAACATCGGGCCGCACCACCCCGCGACCCACGGTGTCCTCCACCTCAAGACGATTCTGGACGGCGAGCAGGTGCTCGACGTCGAGCCCGACATCGGCTACCTCCACCGCTGCGAGGAGCAGATGGCTCAATCGGGTACCTACCGCCACCAGATTATGCCGTACCCCGACCGCTGGGACTACGGCTCCGCGGGCATCCTGAACGAGTGGGCGTACGCGCGCGTCGCCGAGGACCTCAACGACATCGAGGTCCCCGAGTACGCACAGGTGATGCGGACGATGAGCGCGGAACTCTGTCGCATCGCCGCCCACCTCCTCGCGCTCGGGACGTTCTGCCTCGACATCTACGGCGACTTCACCGCCATCTTCATGTACGCGATGCGGGACCGCGAAGTCGTCCAGAACATCCTCGAGGACCTCACCGGCCAGCGGATGATGTTCAACTACCTCCGCCTCGGCGGCGTAGTCTGGGACGTCCCCGAGCCCCGCGAGGAGTTCTTCGCGAACGTCCGGGAGTTCCTCGACGAACTCCCCGGCCGCATGGAGGAGTACCACGACCTCATCACGGAGAACGAGCTCTTCCAAGCCCGGACGGTCGACACCGGCATCCTCGAACCCGAGACGGCGAAGGACTACGGCGTCACGGGTCCGGTCGCCCGCGCCTCCGGCATCGACTACGACCTGCGCCGGGACGACCCCTACGGCTACTACGAGAACCTCGACTGGAAGGTCGTCACCGACGACGGGAAGGACAACTACTCGCGCCTGCTCGTCCGCATGCGCGAAGTCGAGCAGTCCGCGCGTATCATCCAGCAATGCGTCGACCTGCTGGAGGAGTGGCCGGAGGACGAGCGCGACATCCAGGCGAACGTCCCGCGGACGCTCAACCCCGAGCCGGACAAGGAAGCCTATCGCGCCGTCGAGGGCGCGAAGGGCGAGCTCGGCATCTACATCCGCTCGGACGGGACGGACAAGCCCGCCCGCTTCAAGATCCGGAGCCCGTGTTTCAGTAACCTGCAGGCGCTCCCCGAGATGGCGGAGGGCGAGTACGTCCCGGACCTCGTCGCCACGCTCGGGAGCCTCGACATCATCCTCGGTGAGGTGGATCGCTGATGGCGACGGCACCGGTCGCGCTCGCGGAGTGGCTCGGTTACGCCACGCCGCCGCTCTGGCTGGAGCTCCTCCTCGACGTCGCCGTCGCAGGTGTCATCGTCACCATCATGCTCCTCATGTCGGCGATTGCCGGCCCGTGGGCGAAGCGAAAGATCACGGCGATGTTCACCGACCGCATCGCCGTCGACCGCATCGGGCCGTTCGGCATCCTCACCATCGTCTCGGACGCCGTGCGCCTGATGTCGAAGGAGCTCATCATCCCGGACGGTGCCGACCGACCCGCTTTCGACCTCGCGCCCGCTATTCTGCCGCTCTCCGCGCTGCTCGGGTTCGCGGTCATCCCGCTCGGGAGCGGCCTCCAGCTCGCCGACCCCGAAATCGGCCTCGTCTACGTCTTCGCGGTGTCCGGCATCGCGAGCGTCGGCATGGTCGTCGGTGGCTACGCCTCCGGGAGCAAGTACTCGCTCCTCGGGTCGATGCGGTCGGTCGCCGAGAGCCTCGCCTACGAGATTCCGCTCGTCGTCACGGCGGCGTCGGTCGTCCTCCTGACGGGGACGCTCCAGCTCAGCGAAATCGTCGCTGCCCAGCAGGGGACGCTGTTCTCGCTCGGGCCCATCGCCGTCCCGGCGTGGTACGGCTTCCTCAACCCGTTCGCGCTGGCGCTGTTCCTCGTCGCGAGCCTCGCGGAAGTCGGGCGTAACCCGTTCGACATCGGGGAGGCGCCGACCGAAATCGTCGGCGGGTACATCACGGAGTACTCCGGTATCTACTTCGTGCTGTTCTTCCTCGGCGAGTTCCTCCACATCTTCCTCAGCGGCGCCGTCGTCACGACGCTGTTCCTCGGCGGCCCCGCCGGCCCCGGACCCGAGTGGCTCGGTATCCTCTGGTTCGCCGTGAAGGTCTGGGCGGTCTTCCTCTTCACCCAGTGGTGTCGCGCCGCAGTCCCGCGCGTACGTATCGACCAGATGCTCGAAATCGGCTGGAAAGGACTCCTCGTCCTCTCCTTCGCGAACCTGGTTCTCACGGCCATCATCGTGGGAGTGATAGCATGATTGGACTCCTCAAGTCGATGGCGACGACGATGAAACACGCACTGGACGGGAAGACGTTCACCGTCGAGTACCCGGAGGAGGCCCCGGAGGTCTCCCCGCGGTTCCGCGGCATCCACAAGTTCAGCCAGGAGCGCTGTATCTGGTGTCGCCAGTGCGAGAAGGTGTGTCCGAACGACACCATCCAAATCGTCACCGACGACAAACGGCAGGGCGAACAGTACAACCTCCACGTCGCGCAGTGCATCTACTGCCGGCTCTGCGAGGAGGTCTGTCCCGTTGACGCGATTCTCCTCACGGAGAACTTCGAGTTCAACGGCGACACGAAACACGACCTCGTGTACAACAAAGAACAGCTCGGGAACGTCCCGTGGTACAAGGACATCGACCCGCTGGCGGCCCGCGAACCCGACCGTGGTGCGTGGGTCGGCGAGGGTGACGGGGAGGTCGACTACCAGTGAGCAACACACTCGAACTCGCGGCGTTCCTCGTGTTCGCGCTCGCGACTGTCGGGTTCAGCCTCGGCGTCGTGCTCGCGAAGCAGGCGTGGCACTCCGCGCTCTCGCTCGGCGGCGCGCTCTTCACCGTCGCCATCCACTACGTGATGTTGAACGCGGAGTTCGTCGCGGCGATGCAGGTGCTGGTGTACGTCGGGGGCGTCCTCGTCCTGCTAGCGTTCGCCGTCATGCTCACGCAGGGTGAGCGGGAGGTGGCGACATGACCTCGCGCCCGAAGCTCGCGACGAACGCGAACTTCGCCCGCGGCCTCGGCGCGCTCGCGCTGTTCGCCGTGCTCGCAGGCGCGTTCCTCCTCACGGAGTTCGGGCCGGCCGCGTGGTACCCCGAGGGCGCATCCGTCACCGCCGGCATCGGCTACGCGCTCTTCGACATGAGCGGCCAGACGCCGCTCATCGACACCGGCTTCCTCGCGGCGTTCGAGACGGTGGACTTCGTGCTCGTCGCCGCGCTCGTCGCCGCGATTACGCTCGCACGCAAGGACGGAGGTGAGGCCTGATGGTCCCGCTAGAGTACTATCTCGTGCTCTCGGCCGCCGTCTTCTGCGTCGGCGTCTTCGGCGTGCTCGCGCGGCGGAACGCGCTCGTCTTCCTGATGAGCGTCGAACTCATGCTCAACTCGGCGAACATCGTCTTCGTCGCGGCGAGCGGCCAGTACGGCACCATCAGCGGCCAGGTGTTCAGCCTGTTCACGATGGCGCTCGCCGCCGCCGAAGTCGCCGTCGGCATCGGCATCGTGCTCGTGCTGTATCGGAACTTCAAAAGTGTGGACGTCACGAAAGCGACGGGTATGAGGTGGTAACATGTCGGGTGCACTCTCCTTCGCGCCCGCGATCGCCCTGCTCCCGTTCGCGGCGTTCCTCGTCGCGTTGCTCGTCGGGCACTACCGGCCGAACGCGCTCCCGAAGGGCGGCGCGCTCCCGGGCATCGTCGCGACGGCGCTCTCGCTCGCGCTCTCCGTGTGGACGCTCCTCGCGGTGAGCGTCGGGCAGACGACGTACTCGCAGGTCTGGACGTGGGTGCCGGCGGCGAACGAGTCGTTCGCGCTGACGTTCGGCGTGCTCGTCGACCCGCTCTCGTCGCTGATGGTCGTCATCGTCAGCGGCGTCTCGCTGCTCGTCCACGTCTTCAGCCTCGGCTACATGAACGACGAGGGGGAGACCGGTCTTCCCAGGTATTACGCCGGCCTCGGCCTCTTCACGGCGAGCATGCTCGCGTTCTCGCTCGCCTCGAACCTGCTGGAGGCGTTCGTCTTCTTCGAGCTCGTCGGTTTCTGCTCGTGGTGGCTCATCGGCTTCTGGTTCCGCGAGCCCGGCCCGGCGTCCGCCGCGAAGAAGGCGTTCCTCGTCACCCGCTTCGGTGACTACTTCCTGCTCGTCGGCGTCGTCGGCGTCCTCGGGACGTTCGGCACCGCCGCGTTCGCGGGCGCGGAGTCGTTCCCGACGCTCGCACACGCCGCCCTCGAGGGCGAGGCGAGCGTGAACACGTTCGGGTTCGCCCCCGAGACGTGGTTCACGATGCTCGGCCTCCTGATCCTCGGCGGCGTCGTCGGGAAGTCCGCACAGTTCCCCCTGCAGACGTGGCTCCCCGACGCGATGGAGGGCCCGACGCCCGTCTCCGCGCTCATCCACGCCGCGACGATGGTTGCGGCCGGCGTCTACCTCGTTGCGCGGATGTACGGCTTCTACGCGCTCACCCCGACGACGCTCACGGTCATCGCGCTCGTCGGTGGGTTCACCGCGCTGTTCGCCGCGACGATGGCGCTCGTGAAGCGCGAGATCAAGCAGGTGCTCGCCTACTCCACCATCAGCCAGTACGGCTACATCATGCTGGGCCTCGGCTCCGGTGGGTACGTCGCGAGCGTCTTCCACCTCTTGACGCACGCGACGTTCAAGGCGCTCCTCTTCCTCGGCGCCGGTGCAGTCATCATCGCGATGCACCACGACGAGGACATGTGGCAGATGGGCGGCCTCAAGGACCGGATGCCCACGACGTACTGGGCGTTCCTCGCGGGGTCGCTCGCGCTCGCCGGCATCGTGCCGTTCGCGGGCTTCTGGTCGAAGGACGCCGTCCTCTACCACGCCCTGACCGTAGGCCTCGGGGGCGAACCGCTCGTCCTGCTCGCCTACGTCATGGGACTCGTCGCGGTGTTCTTCACCGGGTTCTACACGTTCCGGATGGTGTTCCTCACCTTCCACGGCGAACCCCGCAGCGACGCGGCGCGCGAGGCCGAACCCGCCTCGGCGAACATGCGCTACCCGGTCGCGATTCTCGGCGTCGGCGCCGCCGTCGTCGGCCTCGTGAACGTGGACGCCATCCGCTCGCTCGTCGGCCATCAGCTCCTCTTCCTGGAGCGGTGGCTCGACGGCCCGCTGCCGGCCGTGAGCGGCCACGCCGCCGAGCACTACCACGAACTCGTGGTTGACGTCGCCGGCTTCCACGCGGCGTCGCTCAGCCCGCTCGTCGCCGCCGGCGTGACGCTCGTCGTCGCACTCGTCGGCGTCGCGCTCGCGTGGTCGTGGTACAACGTGCCGAACCCGACCGAGCGCACGGACGCGCTCGGCCCCGCGAAGACCGTACTGTACAACAACTACTACCAGGACGAGTTCCAGACGTGGCTCGCGCAGGGCGTCACCGAACCGCTCGCACGCGGCGTCGACGTCTTCGACGGCAGCATCGTCGACGGCGTCGTCAACGGCGTCTCCTCCGGGAGCCTCTCGGCTAGCCGTCGGGTCCGCCGGCTCCAGACCGGCGTTGTGACGACGTACGTGACCCAGATCGTCTTCGGGCTCGTCGCCCTTCTCGTTCTGGTCCTGCTGCTCGGGAGGTGGTTCTGAGATGTTAATCGAAGCCCTACTCGCCGTCACGTTCGCCAGCGCGTTCGCGGTGTTGCTCGCCCCGGAGAAGTACGCGGGCCGGCTCGCCGCCGCGCTGAGCCTGCTCCCGCTCGCCGGGAGTCTCTACGCCTACGCGACGTTCGACGCGAGCGGTAACGCCGTGCTCGGCGGGACGCCCGCGTTCGAGACGACCATGCAGTGGATCGAGGCCGGTGCCTACACCATCAACTGGCACGTCGGCCTCGACGGCATCAGCCTGCCGCTCGTCCTCCTCACCACCGTGCTGACGACGGTCGCCGTCGTCGCCGCGTGGGGCGACATCGCCGAGCGGGAGTCGCTGTTCTACGCGCTCCTGTTGTTCACGGAGGCGAGCCTCGTCGGCGTCTTCGCGGCGCTCGACTTCTTCGTCTGGTTCGTCTTCTGGGAGTTCGTGCTCGTGCCGATGTACTTCCTCGTCGCCGTCTACGGCGGCCCGCGTCGGCGCTACGCCGCGATCAAGTTCTTCGTCTACACGAACGTCGCGAGTCTCGTGCTGTTCGTCGGGCTGATGGCGCTCGTCGTCGCGACGCCCGTCACGAGCTTCGGGTTCGAGGCCATCGCGGCGGCCGTCCGCGCCGGTGAGGTGAGCGCGGCATTCGGCCTCTCGGCCGGCACGCTCACCGCCGTCGCGTTCCTCGCGCTCTTCGTCGGGTTCGCCGTCAAGAGCGCGTTCGTCCCGTTCCACACGTGGCTGCCGGACGCCTACACGGAGGCGCCGACGGCCGTGACGGTGCTCCTCGCGGGCGTCGTCACGAAGATGGGGACGTACTCGCTGCTGCGGTTCAACGTCACGATGTTCCCCGACCTGCTGCGCGAGTGGGCGCTCCCGCTCGCAATCGTCGCCGTCGTCACGGTACTCTACGGGTCGCTCGCGGCGCTCGCCCAGCGCGACGCCAAGCGCCTCGTCGCCTACACCTCCATCCCGTCGATGGGCTTCGTCCTCCTCGGGCTGGTAGCCTCGACGAACTACGGCGTCGCCGGGGCGACCTTCCAGATGGTGAGTCACGGCCTGCTCGTCAGCGTGCTCTTCCTCGGCGTCGGCTACGTCGAGACCGCCACGGGCACACGGATGCTCGATAAGGTCAGCGGCCTCGCCGACCGGATGCCCGTCGCGGCCGCCGTCCTCGTCGCGGGCGCATTCGGCTACATGGGCCTCCCGCTCATGTCCGGGTTCGCCGGCGAGTTCTTCGTCTTCACGGGCTCGTTCGCGGCCGACTACGCGAACGCCCAGCTCGTCACCGCGGTCGGCATGTTCGGCATCGTCGTCGTCGCCGGCTACTTGCTGACGTTCCTCCAGCGCGTCCTCATGGGGCCGTTCGAGGCACCGTCGGAGGCCGTGAGCGCGGCGTCGCGGCGCGACCTCGCGCCCGCCGTCGTCCTCGTCCTCCTCTCGATACTCCTCGGGGTCGCCCCCGGGACGCTCATGGGGATGATTCAGAACGCCGCCGGCGCGCTCGTCGGCGTCATCGGAGGTGGTCTCTAGATGGAACTCCCAGCCCTCACGCCACAGTACGTCCTCGGCCTCGCGGCGCTGCTCGTGCTCGCCGCGGACGCGCTCTGGCCCACGGACCGCAAGAACAGCCTGCTCGCCGGCATCGCGACGCTCGGCAGCGCGGTGAGCGCCGCGGTGGCCGCGTGGTTCCTCGCGGCCGGCGTCGGCGTGACGCCGCTCGTGCGCTTCGGCGGCGCGCTCGCTGTCGACCAACTCGCGCTGTTCTTCACGGTGGTCTTCGGGAGCGTCGCGGCGCTCGTCTCGCTCGCGAGCTACGACTACGTCCGCGACGAACCGCACCGCGCGGCCTACTACGCGCTCGTCCTCCTCTCGACGGCGGGCATGTCGCTGATGGCGGCGGCGAACTCGCTCGTCACGGCGTTCGTCGCGCTCGAACTCGTCAGCCTGCCCGCGTACGCGCTCGTCGCGTACCTCAAGCAGGACAAGGGGAGCGTCGAAGCCGGCCTGAAGTATTTCCTCGTCGGCGCGCTCTCCTCGGCCGTGTTCGTCTACGGCATCGCGCTCGTCTACGCCGCCACCGGCGTCTTCGGCTTCGAGGCGCTCGCCTCGGCCGTCGCCGGGAGCGAGCACGTCGAGTTGCTCGGCGTCGGCATCGTGATGCTCATCGGCGGCTTCGCGTTCAAGACCGCGAGCGTCCCGTTCCACTTCTGGGCGCCCGAGGCCTACGAGGGCGCGCCCGCGCCGATCAGCGCGTTCATCTCCTCGGCGTCGAAGGCCGCGGGGTTCGCGCTCGCGTTCCGCGTCTTCCTGCTCGCCTTCCCTGCGGGCGTTCTCGCGGACGTCGGCGTCCCGTGGCCGATGGTCTTCGCGATTCTCGCGGCGGTCACGATGACGCTCGGGAACTTCGCGGCGGCGACCCAGGAGAACGTCAAGCGGATGCTCGCCTACTCGAGCGTTGGGCACGCCGGCTACGTTCTCATCGGCCTCGCCGCGCTCGGCGGCTCCGGTGACTCCTTCGTCGTCGGCGCGAGCCTCACCCACCTGCTCGTCTACGGCTTCATGAACACGGGCGCGTTCCTCGTGGTCGCGCTCGCCGAGCAGTGGGGCGTCGGCCGCACCTTCGAGGACTACAACGGCCTCGCGACGGAGGCGCCGGTGGCGTGTGCCGCGCTCGCTGTCTTCGTCTTCAGCCTCGCCGGCCTCCCGGTCGGTGGTGGCTTCTTCTCGAAGTACTTCCTCTTCCTCGGCGCGGTCAACTCGGGGCTCTGGTGGCTCGCGGCGCTCGGCGTCGTGAACAGCGCGCTCTCGCTGTTCTACTACAGCCGCCTCGTGAAGGCTGTCTGGGTGAACGACCCCGAGGGCGAGTTCGACATCCGCGAGCGCCCGGTCGGCATCTACGCCGCCGTCGTCGCCGCCGCCGTCGCGACGGTCGCGCTCCTCGTCGCCTTCGGCGTCGTCTCCGACGCGGCGTTCTCCGCGGCGTCCGTCCTCGTCGGCGCCTGAGCCGACTCGTAGACGGCACACTTTACTTTCTACCGGCCCGAGGTTTCGAGCAGATGGTATCTCGGCTGGTGCTCGGTAGCGGGACGGTCTGTCACTCCGTCCTCGAGACGGTCCGCGAGCGGCCCGGCGACCTGCTCGTCCTCGACCCGGACGAGAGCCGTATCGAGTCGCTGCGGAACGAGAAGGTCGCCGCCGAAGTCGGGGACGTCACCGATGCCACGGAGCTCCGCCGCGTCGGCGGGACGCCGGACGTCGTCTTCGTCGCGAGCGACGACCCGACGGTGAACACCCTCGCGACCGAGGCAGCCAACGAGGCATTTCCCAAAGCGTACCTCGTCGCGTACACGGGGACGGGGGCGACCGCACGGCACCGCCGGACGCTCACCGAGACGGCCGACCGGGTCTGTTCCGCGGGCGCAGCGCTCCTCGACGACGTGGAGACCGAACTCGAACGCGGGATGGACACACGCGCCCGGCGCCTCCGCGAGACGCTGCAGGCCGTCGAGGGGACGCTGACAGTTCTCGCACACGACAACCCCGACCCGGACGCCATCGCGGCGGCCATCGCGCTCTGTCGCATCGCCGAGTCCGTCGGCGTCGACGCCGAGCCCTGTTACTTCGGCGAAATCAGCCACCAGGAGAACCGGGCGTTCGTCAACCTCCTCGAGTTGGAGTTGACGCGCCTCGACCCCGAGGAGGCCCACGCGTTCGACGCCGTCGCGCTCGTCGATCACTCCGCGCCGGGCGTGAACGACCAGCTCGACCCGGAGACGGAGGTCGACATCGTCGTTGACCACCACCCGCCGAAGGGCGAGGTGACGGCGCGCTTTTCGGACATCCGCGAGGACGTCGGCGCGACGAGCACGATTCTCACCCAGTACCTCGAGCGCTTCGACATCACCACCGCGGAGGACATCGCGACGGCGCTCCTCTACGGCATCCGCATCGACACGAAGGACTTCCGGCGCGAAATCACCCAGCAGGACTTCGAGGCGGCGGCGACGCTGCTGCCGGACGCGGACACGGACGTCCTCGAGCGCATCGAGAGCCCCTCCATCAGCGCGGACACCTTCGAGGTGGTCGCGCGCGGCATCCGGAACCGCGAACTCGACGGCTCCGTCCTCGCGTCCTGTGTGGGGCCGATAACCGACCGCGACGCGCTCGCGCAGGCCGCCGACCGCCTCCTCGCAATTCAGGGCGTGACGGTGACGTTCGTCTACGGCTTCACCGAGGGGACGATTTACGCGTCGGCGCGCGGCCGCGGGAACGACGTGGACCTCGGGGAGGCGCTCCGCACGGCGTTCGACGGCATGGGGAGCGCGGGCGGCCACACGGACATGGCGGGCGCGCAGATCCCGCTCGGCATCTTCGACGTCCTCCAGGAGGACGAGGGCGAGACGCTCGCGTCCGTGCTCGAGGACACCATCACGCCGCGCTTCTTCGACGCGGTCCGCGGGCGCACCGCGGCTGGCGGGACGATGCCGGGCACCGACGACTCGGACGCCGGCACGGCCGACGAGGGCGGCGACGCCGAAGGCGCGGGGGGCGACGCGGCGTGAGACGCCGGCAACGTCTTTTTGTCCGTCGCACGCCTCCTGACAACTAATGGACGAGCCGTTCGACTCGACGGCGGGCGGGAAACCCCGCGTGCGAGACTACATGACGCGAGACGTCGCGACTGTCGCGCCGGAGGACACCGTTGGTGAAGTCGCGCGGCGCATCGTGGAGAGCGACGGTCACAACGGCTTCCCGGTCGCGCAGGGCCGGAAGGTGGAGGGCTTCGTGACCGCGCGCGACCTCCTGCGCGCGGACGACGCCGCGCCGATGTTCCGCGTGATGTCCGACGACCTCATCGTCGCACACCCCGAGATGAACGTGAACGACGCCGCGCGCGTCATCCTCCGCTCGGGCATCCAGAAACTCCCCGTGGTGGACGACGCGGGGACGCTCGTCGGCATCATCTCGAACGCGGACGTCATCCGCTCGCAGATCGAGCGCGCGACCCCCGAGAAGGTCGGCAAACTCCTGCGGACGCTGGAGACGATTCACGACGTGCGCGCGGACGAGGAGCGCCGCCGCGTCGCCATCGACGACCTCGTCCCCACGCAGGGGAAGGTCTACGCGGACGAGCTGGAGGGACGACGGTACGAACTCGAGCGCGGCCTCACGGAGCCGCTCGTCGTCATCGACAACGCCGGCGACCTGCTGCTCGCCGACGGCCACCACCGCGCGATGGCCGCACACACGACGGACGTCGAGGAGATGGACGCCTACGTAATCGTCCTTAGCGAGCGCGTCGACCTCGGGATGGCGCGTACCGCGCGCAACGAGGGTCTCGAGTCCGTCGAGGACGTCAACGTCGTCGACTACGCCCGACACCCGCTGGTCGAGACGACCGAACGCCTGCAATAGGGACTTTTCTCCCCCGAGTGTCAGTCTGGCGCTCCGTCGCCGGCCGAGACGTGTCACTCAGCCACGCAAGGAGCGTCGGCACACGCGTCGAGAGCCACGGTGTCGAATCGCACGAGGGGTCTCGGTTTGCCCGACGATGCCGCTGGTGTGGTAAGCCCTATCTATCACTATCCATCGGCAAGTTTTATACCGGTAATCGGCCATTGTGCACACGAATCATGGCTGGCGAAGCAGACCCCGAAGACGTGGAACTGGAGGCACATCTCGCGGAGCAAGAGGTATTCGAGCCACCCGCGTCCTTCGTGGAGCAGGCTAACGTCACCGACGAGGATATCTATGAGGAGTTCGAGGAGAACTGGCCCGAATGCTGGGAGGGCGCGGCCGACCTCCTGAGCTGGGACGAGGACTACGACGAGGTCCTCGACGCCTCGAACCCGCCGTTCTACGAGTGGTTCACTGACGGCAAGCTGAACGCCTCGTACAACTGTATCGACCGCCACCTCGACGAACGCGGCGACGAAGCCGCCCTCGAATGGGTCGGCGAACCTGTCGAAGAGGACAACCGCACCATCACCTACGAGGAGCTCCACCGGGAGGTCAACGAGTTCGCCGCCGCGCTCCGCGACCTCGGCGTCGGCGAGGACGACGTCGTCACGATGTACATGCCGATGATCCCCGAGCTCCCCATCGCCATGCTCGCCTGTGCGCGCATCGGCGCACCTCACTCGGTCGTCTTCGCCGGCTTCTCTGCGGAAGCGCTCGCGACCCGGATGAACGCCGCCGACTCGGAGTACCTCGTGACCTGCGACGGCTACTACCGGCGCGGCGACCCCCTCGACCACCTCGACAAGACGAACGAGGGGCTCGCGGGCGTCGACCACGACGTCGACACCGTGGTCGTCGACCGCCTCGGCCCGAACGGCGACGACTTCGGTCATGACCTCGCCGACGACCAGCACGACTACGGCGACCTCATCGACGCCCATGCCGGCGCGGAGGTCGAGCCGGTCGAACGCGACGCCGAGGACATGCTCTTCCTCATGTACACCTCGGGCACGACCGGCCAGCCGAAGGGCGTGAAACACACCACCGGCGGCTATCTCGCGTGGTCCGCGTGGACCTCGCAATCCGTCCTCGACATCAAGCCCGAGGACACCTACTTCTGTACCGCCGACATCGGCTGGATTACCGGCCACTCCTACATCGTCTACGGCCCGCTCGCGCTCGGCACCACCTCGATGATGTACGAGGGAACGCCGGACTATCCGACCCGTGAACGCCTCTGGCAGATCATCGAAGAGTACGAGGCCGACCAGCTCTACACCGCGCCGACCGCCATTCGCTCGTTTATGAAGTGGGGCGAGGAGTACCCCGCAAACCACGACCTCTCGAGCCTCCGCCTGCTCGGGACCGTCGGCGAGCCAATCAACCCGCGCGCGTGGAAGTGGTACTACAAGCACATCGGCGGTGAGGAGTGCCCCATCGTCGACACCTGGTGGCAGACCGAGACCGGTGGCCACATGGTGACGACTCTCCCCGCAGTCAACGACATGAAGCCCGGGAGCGCCGGCCCCGCGCTCCCCGGCCTCGACGTCGAGATCGTCGACACGAACGCCGAGGAAGTCGAGCCGGGCCGCGCCGGCTACCTCACCGTCCAGAAGCCGTGGCCGGGCATGCTCCGGACGCTCTACAAGAACGACGAGCGGTTCATCGAGGAGTACTGGTCGGAGTACTCCGACACGGACTCCGACGACATGGAGGACTGGGTCTACTTCCCCGAGGACGGCGCGAAAATCGACCAGGACGACTACATCACCGTCCTCGGACGCGTCGACGACGTCATCAACGTCTCCGGGCACCGCCTCGGCACGATGGAGATCGAGTCCGCCATCGTCGGCGTCGAAGGCGTCGCCGAGGCCGCCGTCGTCGGCGGCGAGCACGACCTGAAGGGCGAAGCCGTCTACGCCTACGTCATCCTCGAAGAGGGTTACGAGGGAGACGACGAGATGCGCGACCGCATCGTCGCCGGCGTCGAGGACGCCATCGGGCCCATCGCGCGCCCCGAGTCCGTCGTCTTCACGCCCGAACTCCCGAAGACCCGCTCCGGGAAAATTATGCGTCGCCTGCTCGAGGACATCGCGAACCAGGCCGAGCTGGGTGACACCTCGACCCTGCAGAACCCGAACATCGTCGAGGAGATCCGCGACAAGGTCCACGGCGACGACTGACGCGGCACCCACCGTTCCTCCGTCTTTCGCATCGGGTAGCCACGCGTCTCGCCGACGGCCGGGCTTCTTAGGGGCTCCCCGCCCTCGTGGTCGCGTATGGCCGAGGCACTCTGCTTCGACATGTACGGCACGCTCTGTGACGTCTCCAGCGTCGCGGACGCCATCGAGTCCGAACTCGACGTCCCCACCTCGCTCGCCGCGGACGTCGATACACTCTGGCGCGAGAAACAACTCGAGTACGCCTTCCATCGGGGCGCGATGGGGCGCTACGAGCCCTTCGACGTCGTGACCCGGGAGGCACTCGACTACGCGCTCGACTACTACGGCCTCGACGCGACGGCGCGCGCCGCGCTCATGCAGGCCTACGACGACCTCGAGCCCTACCCGGACACGCTCGATGCGCTCGCGTCGCTCGCCGAACGCCACGACACGGTCGTCTTCTCGAACGGCACGCCCGCGATGCTCGACGCGCTCGCCGCGAACACCAGCATCGACGCGCACGTCGACGGCCTCGTCAGCGCCGACGCCGTCGAGGCGCTCAAGCCCGACCCGGCAGTCTACGAGCACGTCGCAAGCGACCTCGGGCGCCCCATCGAGGAGTGTCGGCTCGTCTCCTCGAACGCGTGGGACGTCGCGGGCGCGAGCGCCGCCGGGATGCGGACCGCGTGGGTGAACCGGGCGAACGCCCCCGCCGAACGCGTCGGCGGCGACGCCGACCTCGAAGTCCCGGACCTCGAAGCGCTCGCCGAAACGCTCTAACGCTCCTCGACCGTGGTCGGCGTCGCGTCGTCGAAACGCGCGACGTACGAGACGAGCAACAGGAGGACGCCAAGCATCAAGCCAACCATCACCATCCCGTAGACGGCGAGGTTCAGCGGCGTCAGCGCGAACGTGACGGGGCCGAGCGACCCCGCGTGGCCGTCGATATTCGGCTGCAGGACGTAGCCGAGCGCGTAGCCGAACAGGCCCGCGATGACTACGGCCGCGCCGTAAATCCCGAAGACGACGTGACGGCCGCGAGTCGGCGCAGAAGTGTCCATACGGCGTCTTCGAACCGGAGCGATTAGCCTTTTGCGTTGTCCGCCGTAGCCGCGTCCATGCAAGAGAAGGAGAAACTCCTCATCATGCTCTTCGGCATCGCCATCGTCATGATGGCCGCATCGTTCGCCGTCGTCATCTCGTAACCGCGCGGAAAACAGCGAAAACCGAAACCCCGTCGCGCCGCGTCAGTCCGCCGCTTCGACGTCGACGTCTTCTTCGCCGCCGTCAGCGAGCAGGCGCTCGCGCTTCTGCTCGTACCAGTCCCACTCGTGGGTGAACTGGTCGATCGCCTTGAGGTCCCACGGGTCGCCCGAGTCGATGCGCTTGCCGTAGTTCGCGGACTGCCAGACGTTCCAGAGGAACGCGAGCTGGCCGACCGTCATGATGAGCGCACCGAGCGTCGCGACGGCGTGCCACGTCATGAACTGCGGGATGTAGGTGGCGTAGCGACGCGGCATCCCGCCGTAGCCGAGGATGAGCATCGCGATGAACGTCACGTTCCCGCCGATGATGGAGAGCCAGAAGTGCCACAGCGCGAGGCCCCGGTCGTACATCCGGCCGGTCATGAGCGGGAACCAGTAGTAGAGGCCCGCGAAGAGCGCGAATCCGATTGCGCCGAAGACGATGAAGTGGAAGTGCCCCACCACGTAGTAGGTGTCCTGCATGATGAGGTCGAACGGGATGGCGGCGAGGAAGACGCCGGTGACGCCGCCGATGATGAAGTTCTGGACGAAGCCGACGGCGAACAGCATCGGCGCCGTCATGCGCAGTTTCCCGTTCCAGATCGTTGTGATCCAGTTGAACACCTTCACCGCGGACGGCACGCCGATGGCGAGCGAGATTGCCATGAAGGAGGCGGTGAGTCGCGGGTTGATGCCCGTCGTGAACATGTGGTGCGCCCACACCCCGAAGCTCAGGATACCGATAGCGAGCGTCGAGTAGACGACGAACTTGAAGCCGAAGAGCTTCCGGCCCGCGAACTTCGGCAGGATGAGACTGACCAGCCCCATCGGGGGCAGGACGAGGATGTAGACCTCGGGGTGGCCGAAGAACCAGAAGAGGTGCTGGAAGAGCAAGGCCCCACCGCCCTCCGCGGCGAAGAACATCGTCCCGAAGTTCCGGTCGAGCAGCAGCATCGTGACTGCCGCGGTCAGGACAGGGAAGGCGAACAGGATGAGTCCGCCCTGCGTGAGCATCGTCCAACTGAAGATATCGAGCTTGCTCCACGGGACCTTCTCCGTGTTACGCTCGACGACGATGGTGGCGATGAAGTTGATCGCACCCATCGTCGTCGAGAAGCCCGACAGGTGGAAGCCGAGCAGGAAGACGTCGACGCCCACGCCCTCCATCGACGTCGAGAGCGGCGTGTAGAGCGTCCACGCGGTCTTCGCCGCCTGGATGTCAATCCCAATGACGGGGAGGAAGAACCCGGCCCACATCAGGATAGTCGCGAACGGGAGGATCCAGAACGCGATGGCGTTGATGCGCGGGAACGCCATGTCGTCGGCGTCCACGAGCAGCGGCACCATGTAGTTCCCGATGGCGAAAATCATCGGCGCCGCGAACAGGAACAGCATCGTGATGCCGTGCGTGGTCAGCAACGCGTTGTAGAGCCCGAACCCACCGTAAGTGGACATCAGGTCCATCGACGGCGTCGTGAGCTCGAGGCGCATCAGGAGCGCCGTGATGCCGCCCCACGCGAACGCGACGACGCCGAACACGAGGTAGAGCAGCCCGAGGTCCTTGTGGTCGACGGTCGTTAGCCAGCGAGTCAATCCTGCCGGTTTCTCTTCGTGCCCGTGCCCGGTGCTTTCGCCGTAGCCGCCCCCTCCGACAGGCGCGTACGCCTGCCAGTCTTCGAGGCGGGTCAGCCATCCCGCCACGATGAGGAGCAGCAGCCCCATCAGCACCGAGAGTATGAGTTCGGGGGAAACTGCCATGTTCGGTGGTGGGCGGCCCACCGTAAAGAAAGGTACGGGTTCGTCCCCCGGCGGTCAGTTTATGGACCGACTTCGACGTCCTCGGCAACCTCGATGCGATTGGCGGCGACGTACGTCAGAATCGCGAGGCCGACGAACGGCAGGACGATGAGCGCGTACTGCAGCACGCGACTCAGCAGGTCGCTGCTCGTCCACGGGTCGACGACCCAGAAGAGGACGGCGAACGCTAGCATGATGACGAGCGGAATGATGTTCACCGCGATGTCGAGGAGGACGTCCTTCTCGAAGACGCTGGAGTGGGAAGTCATTGAGGGAGTGTGCGGCCCGCGCCCAAATATATGTTGAGGGTTCCGGCCTACAGGTAGCCGGACTCGTAGAGGAACAGTCCGACGGCGGCGATGACGGCGAGGAGGCCGCCGCCGGCGAGCGTGAGCGCGCGGCTCGTGTAGGGCGTGAGGACGAGGAGCGCCGTCCCCGCGACGCCGACGAGTGCGCCGACGCCGAGCGACGTGCTCCAGAGCGAGTTCGCGTAGCCGGACTCGCGCATGATGCCGACGACGCTCGCCTCGAGGAGGAGGACGCCGCCGATGCCGACGGGGAGGACGACCCCGCCCAAGAACACGCCGACTTCGCTGAGGACGAGACCGAGTGCGACGAACAGTGGCCACGGGCTCGCGGTCGGATATCGCTCGCTGAGGCCCGATTGTTCTTCCATGCCCCGTTGTTGGGGTGCGGGGATAAGAAGCGTATCGCTCCGGGGACGCCTAGAAGGGACTGAACTCGGTGCCGTAGACGGAGCCGATGTAGACGACGGCGACGAGGAACAGCCAGACGGCGTCGACGAAGTGCCAGTACCAGGAGACGGTGGTGACGGAGACGTGGCGGTCCTCGTTGTACTGACCACGCAGCGCGCGGACGACGAGGATACCGATGAGGAGCGCCCCGAAGCTCACGTGCATCCCGTGGAGGCCGGTGAGCCCGTAGAAGCCGCTCGCGAAGACGCCCGAGGTGAGGGTGAAGCCCTCGTGGACGATGAACTCGTAGTACTCGTAGACCTGTCCCACCATGAAGACGGCGCCGAGCAGGAACGTCACGACGAGCCCCTGCACGAAGCGCTGGTGGTTCCCCTTCTGGAGTTCGTGCTCAGCCCAGTGGATGGTGAAACTGGAGACGACGAGCAGCACCGTGTTCAGGACGAGGACGCCGGTGAGAAGCCCGCTGTGCGGGAGGTACTCGGCACTCCACGAGCCCGTGCGGATGAAGAAGTAGTACGCGAAGCCGACGCCGAACGTGGCGATGTCGGTCGCGAGGAACAGGATCATCCCGAGACGCAGGGACTCGCCGCCGTTGTGCGAGCCGCGCTCCCAGAAGTCGACGATGAACGCCTGATAGATCCAGCCGATCATTCCGGCGATGCTGACGACCACGCCGGCGCCGAACAGACCGACGCCGACCGTCGGGGTAGTCAGGTCGGTTGTTCGGCCGACGACGAACAGCGTCGCGCCGAAGTACACCAGCGTGAGCCCGATTGCCGTGAAGAACGGCCACCAGCTCGCCTCACCGTAGCCGCGCGGCCAGTCGCGGACGGCGGGCAGGAAGTGATGACCGTGGTCTTCGCTTTCCTCCGTAGCCATATACTCGCGGGTAGCGCGGGATACACTAAAAAACCTCCCAACTGGCCTCGCGGGTTCGGGCGAACGCCGTCGCTCGGCGTGTGAACGAACGGAGAAGTGTGGGCGGCGTTACGCGGCGAGGCTGGGGGCCGCGACGGCGTGAGAGCTCGAGTCGGTCGACGTGGAGTTGGTGGACGTCGAGTTCCCGCTCGAACTGGAGCTGCTCGACCCGGAGTCACTCTGGGCCTGCTGTGCTTGCTGGCTCGCCCACTGCTCGTAGTCGCTCTGACTCTTCACGACGACGTCAGCGAGCATGTTGGAGTGGCCGGCGCCACAGAACTCCGCACAGTAGAGGACGTAGGGTTCGTCCTGCACGGCGCTGGAGTCGATTTCCGTGGCGATGTAGGTGGCGTGCCCGGGGAAGGCGTCTTTCTTCAACCCGAGCGCCGGAATGTGGACGGCGTGGAGCACGTCACGCGACGTGATCTTCAACACGAGTTGCTTCTCGGCGGGGAGTACGAGCTTGTTGGACGTGAAGTTCGTCCCGTTGTGCTGGTAGTGGAACTGCCACGACCACTGGTAGGAGTCGACGTGGACGACGGTCGTCTCGGGCTGCTCCGCCATCTGCTGGGCGTCGGTCTTCGAGGGCATGACGTAGGGCGAGCCCATCGCACCGTAGGCGGCGAGTCCGACGAACAGCAGGACGACCGCAGTGGCAGCGGTCCAGGTGATTTCGAGACGGCGGTTCTCCTTGGTGGGTTTCGCCTCGTCGGCCTTCCGGAATTTCCAGATGGCGTAGAAGAGGACACCCTCGACGATGATGGTGATGGGGAGCGCGACGGCGAGCAACAGGTCGCTGACGTTGTTGATGTACCCGCTCGTGACGGAGGACGCCGCTGCGGCCGGAGTCGCGGCGACGACGAACGGCACCAGCCCCATCAGCCCCATCGTCAGGACGGACGCGAGCCGCTTCCGGAACATTGCTATGCGACGGTTGGGAGGTGCCGGGCAAATAACTACCGACTCGGGGTTTCGCACGCCACGGAGTCGGACAGGCTAAGTACGCCCCACCCCAACCGACGCCAAGAGGTTTTCACGTGCGCACGACACGCCCCCGACTCACGCACGCACTCGTCGCCACCACCCTCGGCGTTTACGCACTCCTCGTCGTGGGTGCGACGACGGCGCTGACGGACGCCGCATCGGCCTGTCGGACGTGGCCGGCCTGTAACGGCGAGTGGTTCGCGCTCTCCTCGTTCGCGCTCGAAGTCGTCTGGGCGCACCGCCTCGCCGCCGTCGTCGTCGGCCTGCTCGTGCTCGGGACCACCGCGCTCGCCGTGCTGGAGGACGCCGAGACGCGGGTCGTCGCGTCGCTCGGCGTCTCGCTCGCACTCTACCCCGTACAGGTCGGCGTCGGCGCGCTCGCGGCGACGGGCGCACTCGCGTACGTCCCGGCGCTCCACCTCGGCCTCGGCGTCGTCATCTTCGCCGGTCTCATCCTCGCGCTCGCGTGGACGCTCGAGACACAGACGGCCGACCGGCCCTCGGCGGAGTGGGCAGGCGAGCCGAAGGACGGGACCGGCGGCGCCGTCGACGACGACGGCAATTCGCCCTCGGGGCCGCTCGCACTCGCGAACGCCTACTTCCGGATGATGAAGCCGCGGTTGATGTGGCTGCTCTGTCTGGTCGCGTCCGCGGGGATGGCACTCGCCGCCGGCCCCGACCTGTCCGCGCGTACCGTCGTCTTCACGCTGCTCGGCGGCGTGCTCTCCATCGGCGCGAGCGGGACGTTCAACCACGTCCTCGAGCGCGAGAAGGACAAGAAGATGAACCGGACGAGCGACCGGCCGCTCGCCACGGAGCTGATCCCGAAGCGGAACGCGTTCGCCTTCGGCGTCCTGCTCACGGTGGCGTCCGTCGCCGTCTTCCTACAGGTGGGGATGCTCGCGGCGGGCCTCGGCCTCGTCGCCATCCTCTTCTACTCGGTGGTGTACACGCTCCTGTTGAAGCCGAACACCGACCAGAACACGGTCATCGGCGGCGCTGCGGGCGCGCTCCCCGCGCTCATCGGCTGGGCGGCGGTCACGGGAACGCTGGGCGTGCCCGCACTCGCACTCGCGGGCGTCATCTTCCTCTGGACGCCGGCGCACTTCTACAACCTCGCGCTCGCCTACCGCGACGACTACGAGCGCGGCGGCTTCCCGATGATGCCGGTCGTCCGGGGGGCGGCGGTCACCCGCAAGCACATCGTCGGCTGGCTGGGCGCGACGCTCGTCGGCGCGGCGGCGCTCGCCGCGGTCACCGACCTCGGGTGGCTCTACGCGGCGACGGTCGTCGCGCTCGGCGGCGTGTTCCTCTGGGCGGTCGTCCGCCTGCACTACGAGCGCGACCGGGCGGCGGCGATGCGCTCGTTCCACGCCTCGAACGCCTTCCTCGGCGCGACGCTCCTCGCCGTCGTCCTCGACGCCCTCGTGATCTGAGCGATGCACGCACTCGCACGCCGACTCCCCGACCTCGATTCCGGCACACTCCTCTCGTGGGCGGCCGTGCTGAACGCCGAAATCCTCGTCACGCTCGCGTACGTCGTGCTCGCACCGTCGATACCGACGGACCCGCTCACCTACGTCTACCCGTGGGTCTGGCTGAACGTCGCGGCGTGGGGCGTCCTGCGCGTGCGCCCGTCGCCGACCCCCGGGCGGGTCCGGTGGCTCGCGGCCGCCGTCGGCGTCGCCTACTTCCTCGTCGTCGGCTACGCGGGCGGCCTCTACCACCTCTCGGGCGCGGGCCTCGGGTTCTCGCTCCACTGGCTCCCGCCGGGGTGGGGGCCAGCACCCGTCTACAGCGCCGACGGCCTCACCGTCGTCCTGATGCCGTTCAAACTCGGAGGGTACGCGGCGCTCGCCTACCTCGTCTCCGTGACGGTGCGCGACGCCTCCGCGTCGGCGCTCTCGGGCGTCCTCGGCCTCGTCTCCTGTGTCTCCTGTACGTGGCCGATTCTCGCCACCGTCGCGACCGGGCTCTTCGGGAGCGCGTCGGCGCTCACGTCCGTCGCGATGACGGAGGCATACGGGATTTCGACGGTCGTCTTCGTCGTCTCCGTGCTCGCGCTCGTCTGGCGGCCGACGCGTTGACAGTTGTACTGTGCCGTCGCTCCGTGAAGCGATATCCTTACCGCGTGGCCGCGAGGAATTTTGGGTATGGCACCGGTAGTCGTCGCCGACGACGTACGCAAGCACTACGGCGACACCGTCGCGCTCGACGGCGTCTCTCTCGCCGTCGAGGCGGGCGAGGTGTTCGCACTCATCGGGCCGAACGGTGCCGGGAAGACGACGCTCACGCGCTGTCTCACGGGCACGCGCGACCCCGACGACGGGAGTGTCAGCCTTCTCGGTGCGTCGCCGGGCGAGGCGGCGAAGGAGCGCCTCGGGTTGCTCCCGCAGGACTTCGCGCCCCCGGAGCGCCTGACGCCGCGCGAACTCGTCGCGTACTACGCCGCCCTCTACGACGATGCGCGTGACCCCGACGCCCTCCTCCGCGAAGTCGGGATGGACCCCGACGTGGAGACGTGGTATTCGGAGTTGAGCGGCGGCGAGCAGCGCCGCACCTGCGTCGCGGCGTCGCTCGCGAACGAGCCGGACGTCCTCTTCGTGGACGAGCCGACGACGGGCATCGACCCGGCGGGCCGTCGGGCGCTCTGGGACGTCTTCGAGGACCTCGCGGACACGGGGACAACGGTGTTCCTCACGACGCACTACATGGCCGAGGCCGAACGACTCGCGGACCGCGTCGGCCTGCTCGCGGACGGCGAGCTCGTCGCCACCGGGACGCCCGAGGCGCTCGTCACAGAGTACGGCGGCGAGCAGTACCTCGCCGTGGAGACGACGGCCGACCCGGACGCGCTCGACGACCTCGGGTACGAGGTGCGTCGGGAGGGCGATGCCCTCCACGTCGTCGGCGTCCCCCCGGAGGCCATCGGTGACGTCGCCGCCGCACTCGAAGCGCAGGGCGTGGCCTTCGACGCGCTGACGTGGAGCGAGCCCGACCTCGAGGACGTCTACCTCCGGCTCGCGGACGACCCGAGTGTCGTGGACGCCGACGAGGAGGAGGTGGTGGCGTGAGTCGACGCTCCCGAGTCGCCTCGGAGGTCCGGGCGGCCTACAAGTCGTTCGTCCGGCGGCGCGTCGCCGTCTTCTTCACGTTCTTCTTCCCCGTGTTGCTCATCGTCATCTTCGCGGGCCTCGTCCGCACCGGCGGGGGCGGCACCGGGCTGTTCAGCCAGCCGGCGGGCTACTACGTCCCCGCGTACCTCGCCGTCGTCGTGTTGTTCACGCCGCTCTCGCGCATCGGGAGCGAGGTGGCGCGCTTCCGGGAGGGCAACCGCTTCGAGAAGCTCTCAACGTCCCCGATGCGGCGCTGGGAGTGGTTGCTCGCGCAGACGCTCGTGAACGTCGCGCTCATCGCGCTCGCCTGCGTCGTCCTCCTCGCGCTGCTCGTGCTGACGGGCGCGGACATCCACGTCTCGCCGTGGCTCGCACTCTTCGTCCCGGTCGGGTCGGTGTTGTTCTGCGGCGTCGGTGCGATGCTCGGGTCGCTCGCGGACAGCCAGGACGGCGCGATCACGGCGTCGAACGGCGTCGCGCTCCCGCTGTTGTTCCTCTCGAACACCTTCCTCACGCCGGCGTCGCTCCCGGGATGGTTCCAGCCGATAACGAACCTCTCCCCGCTGTCCTACTTCGCGTACGGCGTGCGCGCCGCAACCTACCGGACGCCGGACGCCCTCAGCACGAGCTACGCGGGCTGGCCGGGGTCGGTCGCGGCGAACTTCGGAATCCTGTGCATGCTCGCCGTCGTCGCGTTCGTCGTCGGCGCGCACCTCATCCCGTGGACGGAGTAATCACCGGGGCGCCCACGAGTAGACGTGGTTCAGCATCCAGTAGGTGACGACGCCGAGGAAGAGGCTGAGCGACCACGACGCGACGGCGAGTTTCCCTGCGATCGGGTGGTCGGTGTCCGGGATCTCCGAGACGTCGTGTGAGAGGCCGATGACGACGGCGTGGACGACGACCGGCACCGCGAGCGCGCTCAGGAGGATGTGGACGGCGAGCATCGCGAGGTAGAGCGGGTAGACGACGTCCGCGTAGGCGGCGAGGAACTGGCCCTGCTCGATGACGATTTCCTTCTCGAAGCCGCCACCGACCTTCCAGAGGTAGACGACGAGGAACAGGAGGATGAGCGCGAACGCGGTGAGCATCGCCGCCCGGTGGGCGCGTACCTTCCCGCGGCGGACGAAGTAGTACCCGAGCAGGAGCGCGGTGAGCGCGCAGGTGTTGATGACGGCGATGGCGTCCGAGAACAGGAGGACGGTCTGCCTGCCGATGTCGGGGAATATCGGGAGGACGCCGGCGAACGTCCCGATGACGAGCGCGTAGCCGACGGCCGAGACGACGGCGGTGACTCGGCGCGGGTGCGCACGGGCGTAGCCGCGAATGTTCATACGTCGGGTTGCGGTGCCCGGGCCTTATCCTGTGCGATGGCGGGGCGGCACAACGCCTAACCGGCCGGCGGGCCACCGACGAGGTATGAAACTCGGGAAGGCGCTCGCCGGCCTCGCCGGCGCGGGCGCCGCCACGGTGGCCGCGGACGGACTGCTCGCGACGCTCGCGGGCCCCCTCCCGCCCGCGCTCCCCGGCACGCAACGGACGGTCCACTGGCGCGGCTTCGACGTCGCCTACGCGGAGGCGGGCGACCCCGACGACCCGGACGTCCTCCTCCTCCACGGCGTCCACGCCGCGGCGTCGAGTCGCGAGTTCCGAGGCGTCTGGGAGGCGCTCGCCGAAGACTACCACGTCGTCGCCCCCGACCTCCCGGGGTTCGGCCGCTCCGAGCGCCCGCAGGTCGCCTACACGGCCGCGCTCTACGAGGGGTTCGTCGCCCACGCGGTCAAGCGACTCGACGCGCCGACCGTCGTCGCCTCCTCGCTCGCGGGGTCGTACGCCGCCATCGCCGCCGAGGAAGCCGACGTCTCGGGCCTCGTCCTCGTCTGCCCGACGGCAGACACCACCGACCACCGCGAGTGGCTCCGCGAGGGCTTTCGCGCGCCCGTCCTCGGGCAGGCCGCCTTCGACGCCCTCGTCTCGAAACCCGCCCTCAGATATTTCAACCGACGCGAGGCCTACGCCGGCCCGATTCCGGACGGTGTCGTCGAGTACCAGTGGCGGAGCGCCCATCAGCGCAACGCGCGCTTCGCGCCCGCGTCCTTCGTCGGCGGCTTCCTCGACCCCGTCGTGGACCTCGGCGCGGAACTCGCCGAGCGCGACGTCCCCGTGACGCTCGTCTGGGGGCGCGAGGCGACGACGACGCCGCTCGCAGAGGGTCGCGAACTGGCGGAGAACGCGGACGCGCGGCTCGTCGTCCTCGACGACGCGAAACTCCTCCCCCACGACGAACACCCTGAAGCGTTCCTCGAGGCCGCCGCGCCCGACCTCCCCTGATTACTTGAGGACAAGGTGGCGCTTGCCGCCGGTTTCCGCGACGGTCAGCGTCACCTCGTCGCCGCGTTCGACGTCGCCGCACGCCCGCCCGGTGAGTCGGACGGGGCCGAAGCGCGCGATAGCCAGCCCGTAGGGCGTCTCGTCGGCGAACGCCGGCGTCCCGACGTGGACCTCGGTGGCGGCGCGAACCGTGCCGGTGTCGGGCAGTCGCTCGCGCGTGAGGTCGCGCGACCCGCAGTCCGGACAGACCGTGCGCGGCGGGAGCGACCCGTGGCCGTTCGGGCAGACGAGACAGAACCCCTCGCCACGCTCGACGGCGTCGAGCACGTCGTCGTAGCCGGCGTCGCTCATGCGACCACCTCCAGGACGTGGACGACGGCACTCGCGACCGTTCCGCCCGCGTTGTGCGCGAGGCCGACCTCCGCGTCCGGGACGGCGTCGCTGTTGGTGTGGTCGCCCCGGAGGAGCGCGGTGAGTTCGGCAATCTGGCTCGTCCCCGTCGCCCCGACCGGGTGACCCTTCGCCTTCAAGCCGCCGGAGAGGTTCACGGGGAGGCGGCCGTCGCGCGTCGTCTCGCCTGCGCGCGCCGCGCCGACCGCCTCGCCGTGCTCGTAGAAGCCGAGCGCTTCGAGCGCGAGCACCTCCGCGATGGTGAAGCAGTCGTGGACTTCCGCGACGTCCACGTCGCCCGGGACGATGTCGGCGTCCGCGTAGGCGGCCTCCGCGGCCTCGGTGGCGGCGGGTGTCCGCGCGAGGTGCGCGCGGTCCGCGAGCGCGAGCCGGTCCCCGCCCTGTCCCGACCCCGTGACCCCAACGGGCGCGTCCACGTCGTTCGCGGCCGCGTACTCCTCGCTCACGAGGACGACGGCGCTCGCGCCGTCCGTAATCGGGCAGGCATCGAGCAATCCGAGCGGCTCGGCGACTGGCGGGGCGTCCAGCACCTCCTCGACCGTGATTTCGCGCTGGAACTGCGCGTGCGGGTTCCCCATCGCGTTCGCGTGGTTCTTCACCGCGACGTGCGCGAGGTCCGTCCGGTCGCCGCCGAACTCGCCGAAGTAGGCGTCCGCCATCAGCGCGTACACCGCAGGGAACGTCGCGCCCGCGCGCCCCTCCCAGAGTTCGTCCGCGGCGGACGCGAGCGCCGCCGTCGTCTCCGCGGTGTCGAGATGGGAGAGGCGCTCGGCACCGCCGGCGACGACGACGTCCGCGTCGCCCGCACGGACCGCCCGAACTGCCTCGCGGAACGCCACGCCGCTCGACGCACACGCCGCCTCGTACCGCGTCGCCGGGGCGTCCACGCCGAGCGCCTCGGCGGCGAGCGGGCCGGTGTGTCCCTGCCCCTCGACGAGGCCGCCCGCGAAGTTCCCGTAGTGGACGAACTCCACGTCGGCGTGCGGGACGCCCGCGTCCGCGAGCGCGCTCACCCCGGCCTCCGCGAAGAGGTCGCGACTCGTCCGCTCGGGATGCGTCCCGAAGTGGGTCGACCCGACGCCGGCGACGCGCACGCTGGTCATGCGACGACGTTCCGGGCCGCGCCACAAAAAGACACCCACCGGCTCACACCCGCGACACTCGCGGCGGTCGCGGACGCGGTGGTCGAAAGAGGAGCGGGCGCGTTATTCGACGTAGTCGATGTCGCGGCCGCCGCCGGCCGAGACCTGCTCGTCCTCGTTCTGCCCGTAAATCTGCGGGGACTCGACGCCGGTGACGACGACCATCGTCCGCATCTCGCCGTCGAGTTCCTCGTCGACGGACGTCCCCCAGATGATGCGCGCGTCGGGGTCGATGCGGTCGTAAATCTCCTCGACGACACCCTCGGCCTCTTCGATGCTCATGTCGGGGCCGCCGGTGACGTTCACGAGGGCGGAGTTAGCCTGCCCGATGTCGACGTCGAGGAGCGGACTGCGGAGCGCGCTCTTGACGGAATCCACCGCTTTGGAGTCGCTATCGGACTCGCCGAGGCCGATCATGGCGACGCCGCCCTTCTCCATGACGGTGCGCACGTCGGCGAAGTCGAGGTTGACGAGGCCGGGTTTGGTGATGAGCTCCGTAATTCCCTTCACGGAGCGCATGAGGACTTCGTCGGAGACCTTGAACGCCTGCCGGACGGGGAGTTTCCCGACGGAGTCGAGCAGACGGTCGTTCGGCACGACGATGACGGTGTCGGAGACGTCGCGCAGGCGCTCGAGGCCGGCTTCCGCGTTGTTCCGCCGAACTTCGCCCTCCGCGGTGAACGGCGTCGTGACGATGCTGATGGTGAGCGCGCCCGCCTCGCGGGCGGCCTTTGCGACGACGGGGGCGCTCCCCGTGCCGGTGCCACCGCCGAGGCCGGCGGTGACGAACACCATGTCCGAGCCGGCGATGGCTTCGCGGATGTCGTCCTGCGACTCGAGGGCGGCCTCCTCGCCGACCTGCGGGAGCGACCCGGCGCCGCGGCCGCGGGTCTTCTCCTGGCCGATGAGGATCTTCGTGTCCGCCTCGATGTCGACGAGGTGCTGGACGTCGGTGTTCGCGGCGACGAGTTTCGCGCCGTGAATCCCTTCTTCGTACATCCGATTGACCGTGTTGCTGCCCGCACCGCCACAGCCGACGACGGTAATGTTCGTCTGCAGGTCCTCGAGAACGCCGAGTAGCTCCTCGTCAGACATCTGGCCGGAGCTAGCGTTCCCCCCGCCGGTGTCGGGGGAGACGCCCTCGGAGGAGTCGGCGTCCTCCTCGGCCTCGTCGATAGCGTCCTGCACGATGGAGTCCATGTTGCCTATACAGTAAACGAGAGGCGTTTAATTACCTTTCCCCCTCGTGTCGGACGACCGTCTCACGCTCCGCGAGCGGGTAGGTTTCCTCGCGCTCGCTCGACACCGTCTCGGGGCTGATTTCCTCGCCGTTCACCTCGACGGGCTGGCCAGCAGCGAGGCGGCCGAATTTCGGGCCTTCGGGGACGCCGAGCGTCATCGCCTTCTCGGGGTCGAAGGACTCGTCGACGACGTGGACGGCCGCGTCGTCGCGCGTGACGTCGTCGTACTTCTCGTCGAGGAGGCCGACGAGCGCGTCGACGTAGTCGTCGTAGGCTTCGGCGTCGGCGAAGGCGACCTCGCCGGCGACGCGGTTGCCGCTCTCCTCGGTCGTGTAGGCGAGCGCGTGCTCGGACGCGGCGGCGAGGGCGGCGTCGGGGTCGACGCTGTGCGCGTCCGCCCAGAGGCCGTCCGGGTGGTCGGCGACGACGTACTCGGCGGGCGGCTCGCGGCGCGCGGCGTCGCCGAACCGGAGTCCGTCATCGACGCTACAGAGGTGGGTTTCGAGGTCGTCGACGAGGTCGAGGTCGACGCCGGTCGTCTCGCGGAGCCACGTCTCGCTCACGACGTCGTAGCCGAGGTCGTCGATGACCGAACGCAGGCGCGGTTTCTCGCCGTCGACGACGGCGCGCGTCGCGTCGCTCTCCACGAAGACTTGGTCGACGACGTCCGCGTGCTCGCGGGGGTCGCCGAGGTCGTCCAGACACCAGTCGGCGGCGATGTGGCCGACCGCCCAGTCGGTCGTCTCGACGACGCGGGTGGGGCGTGGGACGTAGTGGCCGCCGCCGAACGCGACGACGGTGCGCTCGGTGTGTGGGGCGACGCCCTGCAGGTCGAGGATGGCGCGCGCGACGGCTTCGGCGGCGTCCTCGTCCGCCCACTGGTCCTCGCCGGAGCCGAGTTCGACGAACATCGACGGCACGCCGACGGACGTCGGGCCGTGGTGGGTGCACTCCATGCCGACCTCGTACCCGCCGGGCGCGTGGTCGGCGAACGCGGAGACGACTTCGCGGTGGGCGTTCGGGCAGGCCTCAGCGAGCGAGCGGTCGGCGCCACCGTGCTCGGCCGCGCCGAAGTTCCCCGTGAAGTGCGCAGTGAGGAATGGCCCCGTCTCCCCGGAGTGCCGGGAGGCGAAGACGACGAGCTCGGGGTCGTCGAAGACCTCGGCGATGTCGTCCAACTCGAGGTGCCAGTCCTCGAACTCGCGGAGTTCGAAGCCCTCACAGCGGTGGCGCGCGGCGCTCGCGTCGTCGTCCGCCCGCTCCCAGTTCCGGAGCGCGAGCAGTCGCTCGCCGATGGCGCGTGAGGCCGAGTCGGCGCGGCTCACGACGATGCCGACAGTCATACTCGAACGCTCGCAGTCGTCGGCGCTAAAAGCCGTCGGAAGGGGCGGCGCTCGGCGGGACCTCGCCGACGGTCCGACCGCGGGGCGCGACGCCAACAAACGACCCCGGGAACCCGCCGCCGTCGGTGCCGAATGAAACTGCTTACAAACCCCGTGGCGGTACACGCGAGGTATGTATACCGGCATCGCTCCGGCACTCATCACACCGGCGGCGGACCGGGCGATTCTCCTCGTCGGGTCGTTCGCCCTGCTGCTGCTGGGCGCGGAAGTGTTCACGAACGGCGTGGAGTGGCTGGGGCATCGGCTGGGCGTGAGCGAATCGGCGACTGGGAGTATTCTGGCGGCGGTCGGCACCGCACTGCCCGAGACGCTCATTCCGGTCATCGCCATCCTGCAGGGTGGGGAGGACTCCGGGCACGTCGGCGTCGGCGCGATTCTCGGCGCGCCGTTCATGCTGGCCACCATCGCGATGTTCCTCGTCGGCGCGAGTGTCTACTACTTCCGCAATCGGCGGACGTTCGGGATGGAGATGCACTTCAACGAGGAGGCGACGCGACGCGACCTCTCGTTCTTCCTTGTCGGCTACGTCATCGCGTTCACCGCCGCGTTCGTCCACAGCCGCCCCGTCGAGTACGCGATGGCTGCACTCCTCGTCGTCCTCTACCTCGTCTACCTCGTGCGTTCCCTCCAGAGCGGCGAACTCACCGAGGGCGAGGACATCGACGCGCTCCACCTCGGCCTCCTTATCGAGCGCGTCGCCTATCGGTTCGGCTACAACCCCCGCGAACACGGCGAGAACCCCCACTTCTTCTTCGTCGCACTCCAAACGCTCCTCGCGCTCGCGCTCATCATCGCTGGCGCCCACCTCTTCGTCAGCGAGGTAAAGTGGCTCTCGAAGGAGGTGTTGGGCATCCCCATCGCCATCGTCGCGCTCCTCATCGCGCCGCTCGCCACCGAACTCCCCGAGAAATTCAACTCCGTGCTCTGGATTTCCCGCGACAAGGACACGCTCGCGCTCGGGAATATCACGGGCGCGATGGCGTTCCAGGGCACCCTCCCGGTCACGCTAGGCATCGTCTTCACGGACTGGGACCTCTCGCTGACGTGGGGGACGACCGGCTTCCTGAACGCTTTCTCGGTCATCCTCGCCGTCGTCTCCGGCGGGATTCTCTACCTCCGTGCACGCTCTGCCCACGAGGAGCCGATGGACCCCAAGCCCTTCCTCATCGGCGGCCTCTTCTACGCCGCCTTCATCGTCCTCCTCGTCTACTTCGTCCTCTTCATCGGCATCAGCCCCGGCGCCGGCCACTGATGCCGACGCCGTAGCACGACCCTTTTTGCTCGCCGCCGTGCCTCGCCCTGTATGGACGTCTATGGACTCATCGGCAACCCGGTGGGGCACTCGCTCTCCCCGCCGATGCACGAAGCCGCCTACGAGGAGCTCGACCTGAACGCGCGCTACGTCACCTTCGAACCGGACGCCGCGGACGGCGCGGCTGCCGTCGAGGCCGCCGAAACCCTCGGCGTCGACGGGCTGAACGTCACCATCCCGTTCAAGGAGGACGTGCTGGACGCCGTCGAGCCGGACGACCTCGCGCGACGCGTCGGCGCCGTCAACACCGTCGATTTCTCCGGGGAGGTCCCGACGGGCCACAACACGGACGTCGCGGGCGTGCAGCGCTCCTTCGAACACTTCGACGTCCCGCTCGCGGGCGCGGACGCCGTCGTCGTCGGCGCGGGCGGTGCGGCCCGCGCGGCGGCCGTCGCGCTCGTCACCGACGGCGCCGAAGTCGCCATCGCCAACCGGACCGTCGAGCGCGCCGAAGCGCTGGCAGACGACGTTGGGGCGGACGCCCACGGCCTCGACGCGCTTGAGGACCTCGTGAGCGAGGCGGACGTGCTCGTGAACGCCACGAGCGTCGGGATGGAGGAGGACGTCTCGCCCGTCCCGGCGGACGCCCTGCACGGCGACCTCGCCGTGCTCGACGCCGTCTACACGCCCCTAGAGACGCGCCTCCTCCGCGAGGCCGCCGACGCCGGCGCGACCACCATCGACGGCGCGTGGATGCTCCTCTATCAGGGGGTGGCCGCGTTCGAGCGCTGGACCGGCGAGGACGCCCCCGTGGAGGCGATGAACGCCGCTCTACGGGAGGGTCTTTAAGTCCCCCGCGGTCGTTAGGCCGGCCAATGGGTCTCATCTCGAAACTGAAGTCGCTTCTCGGTATGGAGTCGAGTCGTACCGGCCGGGGACGCGAGACGGGTGTCACCGTCGAGCGCGAACGCGAGAGCGAGCGGACGGTCGATGAACCGGTGGCCGAGGAGACGGACGCCGCCGCCTCCACCGAATCGCTCGTCGAGGAGTCGGTCGAAGAGGGTGAGGCCGACTCCCCCGCCGAGGCCGCCGAACCCGCGGAGGCCGCCGGCCCCGAAGCCGACGACATGACGACAGACCTCGAGGCCGAGGAGGCCGGTGAAGCCGGCGAGGACGAAGTCGAGGAGCCGGTGGCCGAGGAGACGGACGCCACCGCCTCCACCGAGTCGCTCGTCGAGGAAACCGTCGAGGAGGCCGAACCCGACTCGCCCGCGGAGGCTGCCGAGCCCGCGGAGGCCGCCGGCCCCGAGGCCGACGACATGACGACTGACGTCGACGACGTCGAACCCGACGAGGGCGAGGACGAGGTGCCGGGGAGCGAGGGCGCCGAGGACGTCGAAATCATCAAGGGCGTCGGCCCGGCGTACGCCGAGCGCCTCCGCGACGCGGGCGTCGAGACGGTCGACGACCTCGCGGACGCGGACGCCGAGGACCTCGCCGAGGACGTCGACCTCTCGCCGAAGCGCGTCCAGCGCTGGGTCGACCGCGCGCGAGAGCGCGAAGAGTAGGGCGAGTCGAGGGCGTCGCGCGCGAGCGGCAGGCGTGACCGCCCCGAAACGGGTTTCCCGGTACAGCACTCCTTCTCAGCTATGAACGACGTAGACGTGTGGACCGAACGCGCGGCCTTCCTGGCCGCGGCGCGCGACGCCCCGCCCGGCGCGCGCGTCCCCGTCGAAGTCCGGGTGGCGGTCGACGACCCCTTCGACGCCTATCGGCGCGCACGAGGTACTTCGGGCGGCGCGGCGAGCGACGACGCGGCCTTCTTCTACGAGACCGGCGGCGGCCGCGAGGGCTGGGGCTACTTCGGCGTCGCGCCCACCGACGTCACGACGGTCGGCCCCGACGAGACCGGCGCGTTCGACGCCATCGACGCCCTTCTCGACGACGAGACGCTCGTCCGCGCGGGCTGTGACGTGCCCTATCCCGGCGGGTTCTTCGGCTACCTCTCCTACGATGCCGCGCGCGAAACCGAGGCCATTCCCGAGACGACGACCGACGACCGCGGGATTCCCCGCCTCGAACTCGCCACCTACGAGGTCGTCGCGGCGTGGGCGGACCCCTTCGAGGCGGGCGACGACCTCCGCGTCGTCGCGACGCCGCGCGTCGACGCCCACGACACACCCGCGGACGCCTACGCCGACGCCCGCGAGCGCGCACTCGCGCTCGCCGACGCCGCGACGACCGGCGAGTTCGGCGACGAGACGCCGCCGGCACCGGACGCGGAGCACGTGGCGTTCGAGAGTGACGCCGGCCGGGCGGCGTTCGCGGAGCGCGTCGCACACATCAAAGACGCAATTCGCGCGGGCGAGACGTTCCAGACGAACGTCAGCCAGCGCCTGCGCGCGCCGGCGGCCGTCCACCCCGTGACGGCGTACGCGGCGCTCCGCGAAGTGAACCCCGCGCCATACGCGGGTCTCGTGGAGTTCCCGGGCTGTGACCTCGTCTCCGCGAGCCCCGAACTCCTGTTGGAGCGGCGCGGCGAGCGCCTCCTGACCGAGCCGATTGCCGGCACCCGCCCGCGGGGCGAGACGGCCGAAGAAGACGCCGCCAACGAGGCCGACCTGACGAGCGACGCGAAGGAGCGCGCCGAGCACGCGATGCTCGTCGACCTGGAGCGCAACGACCTCGCGAAGGTCTCGGAGGCGGGGAGCGTCGCAGTCGAGGAGTACAGGAGAGTAGACCGCTACTCGCGCGTGATGCATCTCGTCTCGCTCGTCTCCGGGACCCAGCGGGCGAACATCTCGCTCGGCGAGGCGGTTCGCGCCGTCTTCCCCGGTGGGACCATCACCGGCGCGCCGAAACCCCGAACGATGGAGCTCATCGACGAGGTGGAGGCGACCCGCCGCGGCCCCTACACGGGGAGCATGGCCACAATCGGCTTCGACGGCGACGCGACGCTGAACATCGTCATCCGGACGCTCGTCCGGACGGACGAGGAGTACGGCCTCCGCGTGGGTGCGGGCGTCGTCCACGACTCCGGCCCCGAATCGGAGTACGACGAGACGCTCGCGAAGGCCCAAGCACTCGTGGACGCCGTGGACCGCGCGCTCGCGGACGCCGAGTTGGAGGTGGAGCGATGAGCGCCTCCGTGCTCGTCGTGGACAACTACGACTCGTTCGTCTACAACCTCGTGGACTACGTCGCCACGCACGTCGGCCGCGAGCACGTCGTCGTCCGCCGGAACGACGCCATCGACGTCGCGGACGTGCACGACCTCGACCCGGACGCAGTCGTGGTGTCGCCCGGCCCCGGCACCCCCGAGGACGCCGGCGTCTCGATGCCGCTGTTCGCCGAGACGGACTACCCGATTCTCGGGGTGTGCCTCGGCCACCAGGCGCTCTGTGCGGCCCGCAGCGCGAGCGTCGTCCAGGCGCCCGACATCGTCCACGGGAAGCCCTCGACGGTCACGCACGACGGGCACGGCGTCTTCACGGACCTCCCCGAGACGTTCGCCGTCGGGCGTTACCACTCGCTCGCCGTCGAGGCCGGGACGCTCTCCGAGCGTCTCGAGGAGAGCGCACACACCGTCAGCGGCGAGCACGGGGGAAGCGACGGGGAGAGCGAAAACGACGAAATCGTGATGGCGGTTCGGGACGTCGAGCGGCCGCACGTCGGCGTCCAGTTCCACCCGGAGAGCGTGCTGACCGGCCGGCCCGAAGACCCCGCCGACCTCGCGCTCGGCCGGGAGCTAGTCGCGAACTTCCTCACGGAGGTGGCCGGATGCGCTATCACGTAGGCGGCGAACTCGTCGACGCCGACGAGGCGAGCGTCTCGGTGGCCGACCGGGGCTTTCGCTACGGCGACGCGGCCTTCGAGACGCTGCGCGCCTACGGTGGCGAGGTGTTCCGCTGGGACGACCACGCGACACGCCTCCGGAACACCCTCGAGGAGCTCTACTTCGACGCCTACCCACCGATGGACGACCTGTACGGACGCGTGCAGGAGACGCTCGCCGCGAACGACTTTGAAGACGCCTACGTCCGCGTCTCCGTGACGCGCGGCCCCCAAGAGGGAAAACTCGCGCCGGGGCCGGCGGACCCGACAGTCGTCGTCGTGGCGAAACCACTGCCACGGGGCGGGACGGCCGGCGAGGAAGTGTGGGACGCACCCGCGACGGCACGCGTCGTCGAGACCCGCCGGGTTCCCACGGAGGCGCTCCCCGCGAGCGCGAAGACGCACAACTACCTGAACGGCGTCCTCGCGCGCGCCGAACTCGACGGCGAGGACGAGGCCCTCCTCCGCGACACCGAGGGCCACCTCGCCGAGGGCGCGACGAGCAACGTCTTCTGGGTGCGCGACGGCGTCCTCCACACGCCGAGCCTCGCCGGCGATGTCCTTCCCGGCGTCACGCGCCGCGTCGTCCTCGAACTCGCGTCGGAGGAGGACATCGACGTCGAGACGGGCGTCTACGCACCCGACACGCTCCGCCACGCCGACGAGGCGTTCCTGACGAACACGACGTGGGAACTCCGGCCGCTCGTCGCCGTCGGTGACGTCGAACTCCCGGTCGGTCCCGTCACCGAGCGCCTCCACGAGGCCTTCGACGCCGCCGTCGAGGAAACGCACTACTGAGGACCACCGGCGCGTGGGTGAGACGACGCGTTCAACTCGCCCGAGGGCGTAGCGAGACGCGATGGATTCCGGGACCCGAATGGCCGCCGTCGCGGACGTCCCCGAGGAGTCGAGTCTGCTCGTCACCCTCCGCGAGAACGGCGAGGAAGTCGAGTTCGTCCTCGTACGCGCCGACGACGGCGTCAACGCGTGGCACAACGTCTGTCCACACTGGACGGACGTCCGACTCGACAAGGGAAGCGGGGCGACACTCCGAAACGGCGACCTCGTCTGCAACAAGCACGGCGCGACGTTCGACTGCGAGGACGGCCACTGCGACTTCGGCCCGCCGGAGGGGTCGTCGCTCACCGGCGCGGACGTCACCGTCGAGGACGGCGACGTCTACCTCACTGACGACGACTACGAGTTCGTGCGCGTCGGCGCGGCCGGCACCGGGCGCGACCTCTCGACGAACCCCGGCGAACGCCTCGGGTTCTAGGACTCGACGACGAACGCGGGTTCCTCGATGCCTTCGTGTTTGCACTCCGGACAGCGCGACGGGAGGTTCAGCGGGACGTCGAAACCGTTGAAGCCGCACTCGCGACACTCCGGCGGCCGCACGAGCAGCTCTTCCTCCGACGAACCCCGGACCGACTTCGCGACGTGCTCGACGTGGCTGAGGGCCGCGTGCGGCGTCACCTCGAACGCCTCGGCGAGGGAACTCGGCGTCTCCGGCCCCTCACGGAGGGCGTCCGCGATGCGCTCGCGGGTCGTTCGTGACTCCATACCAACCCTACGTCGTCTCCCGGTTTAGGTTCCCCGATGGACGACGGAATCGCGTCCCGGGCCCGACTCGTTCGGCGCACGAACGTGCAGAGGGAAAAGGACTTAGGGACTGCGGGGGTCGCTTCACGTATGAAAGCCGTCGTGCTGGCTGGTGGGTACGCGACGCGACTCTGGCCCATCACCAAGAACCGGCCGAAGATGTTCCTGCCCGTCGGCGACTCCACCGTCATCGACCGGATCTTCGCCGAACTCGAAGCAGACGACCGCATCGACGAGGTCTTCGTCTCCACGAACGAGCGCTTCGCCGACGAGTTCCGCGAGCACATCCGCGACTCGGAGTTCGAGAAGCCGACGCTCTCCGTCGAGGACACCAGCGAGGAGGACGAGAAGTTTGGCGTCGTCGGCGCGCTCGCCCAACTCTTCGAGCGCGAGGGCGTCGAGGACGACACGCTCGTCATCGCCGGCGACAACCTCATCAGTTTCGACGTCTCCGAGTTCGTCGACTTCTTCGAGGCGAAGGACACCCCGACCCTCGCCGCCTACGACGTCGGGAGTTACGAGCGCGCGAAGTCCTACGGCCTCGTCGAGCTCGAGGGCGACGAAGTCGTCGAGTTCCAGGAGAAGCCCGACGACCCCAACAGCACGCTCGTCTCCATCGCCTGCTACGCCTTCCCCGAGGACGTCATCCCGATGTTCGACGAGTACCTCGAGGCCGGCGAGAACCCCGACGAGCCCGGCTGGTTCATCCAGTGGCTCCAGTCGCGCACCGGCGTCCACGCCTTCACCTTCGAGGACGCGTGGTTCGACATCGGCACGCCCGAGAGCTATCTCGACGCCGTCGCGTGGACGCTCGACGGCGAGACGCTCGTCGACGAGGACGCCACGGTCGAGAACACCACGCTCGGCGAGAACGTCCACGTGATGGACGGCGCGGAAGTCGTCGACTCCAGTCTCGACCGCGCGGTCATCTTCCCGGACGCCACGCTCTACGAGTGCGACGTCCGCAACTCCATCATCGACGAGGACACTCGCCTCGAAAACGTCGACTTCTCCGGCGCGCTCGTCGGCGCGCACACCCACATCACGAACTAGCGGCCGCGACGCCGACCTTCTCCCGCGGTCTCGCAGGCTACCCGAGCCGCGCGTCCGTAATCTCGACGTGGCCCCGGTCGCCCTCCCACACCTGCTCGTAGTCGAGTTCGATGGGGCGCTCCATGTGCGGGCCGTCGGTGACGAACGTCTCGAACTCCCCGCCCTCGCCGAGCGGGTGGACGCCGTACTCCTCGTTGAGCGCGGCGAGCTCCGCGAGCGCGTCCCGGTCGAGCGTCCGGCCGAGCCACGACTCATCGAGACCGTAGGCGGCGACCTGCAGAATCGTGATTTCGAAGCCGGCGTCCAACATCGCCTCGCCGAGTTCGATGGGGTCCTCCTGCCAGAGCGGCGCGAACACTTCACAGCCGAGGCGCTCGGCCATCGCCTCGATACGCGACGTCTGGAACTCGCTCTCGATGGCACCCGCGGTGACGCCCGCGAGGCCGCCCTCGAGGTCGTCGGCGAGGTCGGCGAGCGCGCGCTCCATCGGCTCAAGTTCGGCGTCGCCCTGTTCGCCCGCGTCCGTGGCGTTCGCGGCGTCGAAGTCAGCGGGCTCGACGTTCACGTGCTCGATGCCGACGCTCTCGGCGGCGAGCCCCGTGAGGCGCGTCGCGGGGACGTGATACATGTAGGAGTCGCCCTCCGGGTGGACGGTGAGGAGGCGTGCGACGTCAAGCCCTTCCTCGAGAGCGCGGTAGAGCGCCCAACTGGAGTCCTTTCCGCCGGAGAACAGCGACACCCACCGGCCCGTGCTCGCTTCGCAGTCGCTCATACGCACCCGTGGACGCGGACGGCTAAAGACTCCTCGTTACCGTGAACGTCGCGCGACGTCCGCCTCCCCCTCCGCGGCCGCGAGGTGGCTGGAGACGCGGATGCCGACGAGACTGACGAGCACCCCGAGGAGGACGAACGTCGCGAGGCGCTCCTCGGGCGTGAGGACGACGGTGCCAGCGAGCGGGAGCGGCGGCGTCCGGAACGGCGCGATGGCGTCCGCGCGCTCCACGAAATACGCCGTGAATCCCCGGACGACGAGGCCGACGGCGACGACGCCGAACGGGAGGTTGAGGTGCGACGATCCGAGCGCCTCCTCGCGGATGTACTCGTCGATGAGGCGACCAGTCGCGGCCGCGAGCGCCGCGAGCGCCAGCCACGGGACGCTGTGATAGCCGAACGCCATCGCGGTAACGAGCACCCCGGGGTCGGTGACGGCAGAGGCGCCGAGCACGCCCGCGAACGTCCCGACGAGCGCGAGGCCGGCGGCGATGACGTAGGTGACGATGGAGACTCGCCCCGAGTAGAGCGCGTCGCGGACCTGCGTGGGCAGGTCCGCAAGGTACTCATCGACGCTCAGGCCCTTGTAGAGGAGGAAGACGCCGATGACGGCGGTGATGGACGCGACGGCGACCGCGAGGCTCCGCGTCACCGTGAGCAACACCGGGAAGACGAGGAGGACGACGCCGAGCGGGACGAGCACGCTCTCGCGGAGTTCTTCGTCGGCGAGGAACTGCTTCAGGAGATAATAGGTGCTCTCGATGTCCCGTGCCTGCCGGACGACCACGCGGTCCACCGCATCGACGGGTAGACGACTCTCCACGATGGGAACGAGACGCTCGTCCTCGGCGGTGTCGACGACGACCACCGCGGAATCCGGGTCGTAGAGCGCGACGAGTTCGTCGAGTTGCGCGGCGACCGAGCGGTCCGCGCCGACCGCCGTGTCCGCGACGCCCGAGACGACCGCGGGCACGGCGTCGTCGCCGTCCGCGCGGAGGTCGTCGGTGAGGCGGAGGGCCTCGAGGAGGCAGTTGACGCTCGAGTCCTCGGGGTCGTCCATCCCGAGGTCCACGACGAGCGATTCGACGGCCTCACGGCCGGCGACCGGCACGTCGACGTCGGCCTTCCGGGCCACGTCGCCCGCGCGGTCGACACACACAACCAGCGTACGCATCGAACGTTCCTACCGTCGCGGGCGGCGCCTAAAAAGACTCGCTAATACGGGCTGGCCGACGGGCGAACGCCGGGCCGTCGGGCGCGCTCAACGGAGTTCGACGTCGACACCGTCCTCGCCCGAAATCGTCCGCGCGACGCCGGCGCCCGCCGCGTACGCTACGGACTGCGCGCCGACGCGGAGCCGACGCATCAGGCCGGGTTCGGGTCGGAACTCCTCGACGTGGACCTCGACGCCGAGTTCGGCTTCGAGGGCGTCCTCGGCGTCCCGCGCCGTGCCGATGTCGTCGACGAGGCCGCGTTCGAGTGCCTCCTCGCCGAGGAAGACCCGTGCCTCCGTTTCCTCGACGGTCTCCGGGTCGAGGTCGCGTCCCTCGGCGACGCGCTCCACGAAGTTCTCGTAGTAGTCGTCGATGAGCCCCTGGAGGTAGGTCCGGTCGTCCTCGTCGAGGTCCTTCAGTGGCTGGCCGGCGTCCTTGTACTTCCCGGCGGCGAAGCGCTCGTAGGAGACGCCGAGTTCGTCCGCGAGCTCCTTCGCGTTCACCCTCGAGCCGATGACGCCGATGCTCCCCACGAGACTCCCCTCGCGGGCGAACAACCGGTCGCACGCCGTCGCAATCCAGTAGCCGCCGCTCGCACACTGGTCGGTCGTGTAGGCGACCACGGGACCGTCGAAGCGCTCGACGGCGAGTCGGATGTCGTCGCTCGGGACGATTTCGCCGCCCGGCGTGTTCAGTTTCACGAGCAAGCCGTCAACGTTCGGGTCGTCGTCCGCCGCGTCCACCTCCTCGACGACGGCGTCCGCCGGCGGCGTCACCACGCCGCCCGCGATGCCGTCGCCCGTCCCGTCGCGCGTGATCGGACCTTCGACCACCACTTCCGCGACGTTGTAGTCGGCGAACCATCCGCGGGCAATGCCCGCCGCGATACGGACGACGAGAATCGCGAACACGAGCGTCAGGAGGACGCCGAGCAGTTCGGCGGTGTCGCCCGGGAGCCGGACGAACACCGACCACCCGACGACGACGGCGGCGACGGCCGCGAGCGCGACAATCGTGAATCGACCCAGTCGGTTCCCCACAGTGTCCATACCCTAGTGGGTGGTGCCCGCCACGTAAACACTCGGGCGACGGAACGACGACACTCGCGGAGCCAGACAGAACAGGACGGCCACATCGCTACGCGGGGTGAGAAACGAGAGAAGAACAGTGCGTCGCGACGGCGACGCGAAACCGATAGAGAGAGGAACCGATTACAGGAGGCCGGACTTCTGGAGCTTGCGGAGGTCCTCGGTGTCGACCGTCTCGCCCTCCTTGAAGCGCTCGTAGATTTCCTCGGCCTCTTCGCGAGCCTCTTCCTGCTTCTCGGCGCGCTTGCCTTTGCGCTCTTCTTCTTCCTGCTTGTCGAGTTCGCGCAGGCGCTTCTGGACGCGCACGAAGGCCTCGTGGTGGGCGTCAGCAGCTTCCTGAGCCTCGACGAAGCTCTCGTGCATCTCGTCGGCTTCGTCGCGGATGTCGTCGGCCTCGCGGTAGGCCTCGATCATCTGGTTGTGGTGCTGCTGGGCCTCGTCGGCGAGCTCGGTGACCTTCTCGTGGTGGTTGGACGCCTCGGCGCGGACCTCCTCGGCTTCCTCGACGAGGTCTTCGAGGTCGTCGTTGTCCTCGAGGGTCTCCTTGCGCTGCTGGTACTCCTCGCGCTTGTTCTCGATTTTCTCGATGAGCTCGCGCTCGTCCTCCGGCGAGAGAACTTCGGTCTGCTGCTTGAACTCGAGCTGCTCGATGTCCTCCTTGAGCTCGTCGAGGTCCTTCCCCTCGTCGAGTTCGAGGTCACCTTTGCGCTCATCAACCTTGTCGAAGAGCTCGTTTGCCTTCGCGTTCAGCTCGTTGCGCTGTTCCTTGTGCTCCTGAACGCGCTCGTTGAGCTCGTCGCGCTTCTCGCGGTGTTCCTGCGCCTCGTCGACCTTCTCACGCGTCTTGGCGTTGAGTTCGTCGCGCTCGGAGGCACGGGAAGAAGCGAGTTGGTTGAGTTCGTTCCGTCGGTCACGGAACTGGCCGGCCTTCTTGATGAGCTGGCCCTTGGATTTCTCCTGGAGTTCTTCGTCAGTGATCAGTTCGTCCGCGTCGGATACTTCGAGAGTTGCTTCCTCTACCATTGTTTGATCCTCGGTTCCATTCCGCTGGAGCGTCGCGCACGGCGACCGCTCGTGGTGTCCTGTTGCCCGTCGTAAGGAGAGCGTCGGTTCATTCTCGAGCGGTGCTGACGAACGCCCGCAGCGTTCTGGTAACTCAAGGTAGGGGAGTACCACATTTAAATTTTGCGCTGGCGAGGGCGCTGTAAACAGTTAGCATACCCCGCGTATTCGCGGTCGTCAGGCTGTGGGTTACGTTCACATATGTACTTAAAGCCGCGCCGAAAGAACGGCCTAAAATGTGGCCACGGGCTACGCCGTCGTATGCATCAGGAAGTCGTCCACGCGAGCGGGCACGAGAACGTCAGCGCCGCGCACGCGAGCACGTTTGAGGTCACCACCGACGACTACCTCACGCCCGCCGGCGACTGCATCCTCGCCGTCGAGGCCGACCGCGCGCCCGCCGACTTCGACGACGCGTTCGTCGAGGCCGCACAGGACGCCGACGCCACCATCACGGCGACGCTGGAGGCCGGCGGCCACGAGGAGTCGGTCACGGGACGGGGCGACCCCGAGCTCACGTTCGAGAGCGAGCGCTCGATGGTCGGGCGCACCAGTACCTACGTCGACGAGCGCACAATCATGCTCGACGCCGACTTCGCCGCGGAGGGCTTCGACCGCGACCTCGTGGCCGCGCTCGCCGACGGCGCCGACGCGACGTTCACGCTCACCGTCGAATAGGCCGATACGGGCGAGCGCGGGAAAGAACCTCTAGAGCCACTCGTCCGCCCACGACTCGATCTCGTCGAAGACGGGACAGAGCGCCTCGCCCTTCTCCGTGAGGGCGTAGTAGGTGGCGACCGGGGCGTCCTCCTCGACGCGCCGGGAGACGAGGCCCGCCTCCCCGAGGTCGTCGAGCACGCGCGAGAGCGTCCGGGCGTTCGCGTCCGTGGAGCGCTTCAGTTCGTTGAACCGCTTCTCGCCCTCCTGGAGGTCGTGGAGGACGAGCAGGCGCCACTGCGAGCCGACGAGTTGGAGGGAGTCGACGACGGCGCACGCCTCACCGGTCTGTGCGTCCGTCTCCGCCTCTGCTTCTACGGACATGACTGTTACCTGCTTACGTCTACGTCCGCGAGCCGTTAAGTAGTTCGCTATCGTACCAGGTGACGTGACACAACCACTGTCCATCGAGACGGCGGACGGACGGACGACCAGCGACGCGACGGAGGTGGCGGCCTGATGGCGTTCGAGACGCCGCTCGCCGGCGAGTTCTTCCTCGTCGGTCGCGTCCTCTTCGGCCTCGTGCTCGCCTACATGGGCCTCAACCACTTCCAGTCTGCCGACTGGCTCGCGGGCTACGCCGAGTCGAAGGGCGTCCCCGCGCCGAAGGTGGGCGTCCTCGTCTCGGGTGGCCTCCTCGTCCTCGGCGGCCTCGCCGTCGTCGTCGGCGCGTTCCCCGTCCTCGCGTCGGGCGGCCTCGCGCTCTTCCTGCTCGTCTCCGCGGTTACCATCCACGACTTCTGGGCGGCCCCCGAGGACCAACAGCAGGACGAGCAGACCGCGTTCCTGAAGAACGTCGGGCTCGCCGGCGGCGCGCTCGTCCTCCTCTCGCTCGGCGGTGCCGCGTGGCCCTACGCCCTCAACGTCGGGGTGTTCTAGATGAGCGCGGACGACCCGCACGCGGACGCCGAGTTCGCCACCGCGGGCTCCGAGCCCGAGGACGCCGACGTGGGCGCAGTCCTCATCCACGGCCGCGGCGCCACCGCGCAGAGCGTCCTCGGCCTCGCCGACGAGTTCGACCGGGACGACGTCGCCTATCTCGCCCCGCAGGCCGCCAACCGGACGTGGTACCCTCAGTCCTTCATGGCGGCCACCGAGCCGAACCAACCCCACCTTGACTCCGCGCTCGCCGTCGTCGGGCGCGCGATAGAGCGACTCGCTGACGCGGGCATTCCGGCCGAGAACGTCCTCCTGCTCGGCTTCAGCCAGGGCGCGTGTCTCACCAGCGAGTACGCCGCGCGGAACGCCCAGCGCTACGGCGGTCTCGCCGTCCTCTCCGGCGGTCTCATCGGCGAGACGGTCGAGCGCGAGCGCTACGGCGGCGACTTCGAGGACACGCCCGTCCTCCTCGGCTGTAGCGACAGCGACCCCCACATCCCCGAGGAGCGCGTCCACGAGACCCGCGACGTCCTCGCGGACCTCGGCGCGGACGTCGACGAACGCATCTACCCGGACGCCCCGCACGGCATCTTCGAGGACGAAGTCGCGGCCGTGAACGACATCGTCGCCGGCCTCGGCGAGTAGGCCGCCCGCGAGCGAGCCGCCTCGTTTTTACGCTATCACGGGCAACTCGCGTGCATGAGCGACGACGAACCCGCCGAGAACATCTCGGGCGGCGACGACGGCGGCGGTATCCCCGCGGCGTTCGTCCCCGGTGACGGCGACGACGCCCCGCTCGTCGAGCGCGTCGTCGACCGGCTCGGCGAGCGCTACTGGCAGAAGACCTACGGCGGACAGGACGCCTTCGAGTGTCTCGTCCGCACGATTCTCTCGCAGAACACCACCGACACCGCGAGCCAACCCGCCCACGACTCGCTGATGGCGAAGTACGACCACGACGAGGAGACGGACCTCGCGGCGTCGCTCGCGGACGCCCACCAACCCGAGCTCGCCGAGACCATCGCCTCGGCCGGCCTCTACAACCAGAAGTCGAAGACCATCATCCGCCTCGCGAACCGCATCGTCGAGGAGTACGGCGGCGCCGATGGCTTCGACGAGTTCGTCCGCGAGGGCGACTACGACGAGGTCCGCGCCGCCCTCCTCAACATGAAGGGCGTCGGCCCGAAGACCACGGACTGCGTCCTCCTCTTCGCCGGCGGCCGCGACGGCGTCTTCCCGGTCGACACGCACGTCCACCGCATCGCGCGCCGGATGGGGTTCGCGCCCCCGGACGCCGACCACGAGGGGGTCCGGGAGGCCATCGAGTCCGAACTCCCACCCGAGAAGTGTGGCTTCGGCCACACCGCGATGATTCAGTTCGGACGGGACTTCTGTACTGCGCGCAAGCCCGCGTGCCTCGACGACCCCGAAGCCTGCCCGATGACCGACGTCTGCGAGCAGGTCGGCGTCTATCCCGACACCGGGGAGGTCGTCGACCCGAGCGAGACGGTCGAGTAGCGCGGCACAGCGCCGCGCAGGGCGGCGGTCACTCGCGCCTCACTTCGTTCAGCACTCGCCGTGCTCGCCCGGCGCCGCGTTACTCGTCCGCGCCGATTTCCTCCGCGAGCCCGTCGATGACGTGCTCGGCGGACGCGATGTTCGTCGCGAGCGGGATGTCGTGGACGTCGCAGATGCGCAGGAGTGCGGAGATGTCGGGCTCGTGGGGCTGTGCGGTGAGGACGTCGCGTATGAAGATGATGGCCTCACACGTCCCCTCCGCGACCTCAGCGCCGATCATCATGTCGCCCCCGAGCGGCCCCGAGGCCTTCCGTTCGACCTCGAGGTCCGTTTCCTCCATGATGCGCGTGCCGGTGGTGCCGGTGCCGATGAGGTCGAACTGCTGCAGGCGCTCCTCGTGGTTCTGTGCGAACTCGATGAGGTCCGGTTTCTTCTCGTCGTGTGCGATGAGCGCAATACGCATACCGGGAGTCGGGCGAGGAGGGTGAAGAAGGTTCGGAACACGCCACTCGTGCGGCGCCGCCGCTCGGTGACCGAAAGCAGATACCTGCCAGCGGAGTGGCTAACGCATGGTGTCAGAAGGACCGGGTATCGTCACGACCCTCCCGGTCGCCGTGGTCGTCGGCCTCGCCGCGGTTGCCGCGGGGTTCGCGTACGTAATCCGCCGTCTCGCCGCGCGGCACGACTGTCACGTTCTCGGCCGTCGGACTCGCCCTGCTCTTCGGTACCGTTCACGTCCTCGTCTTCGGCGCGGCGGGCGTCTTCCTCGGCGTCACCGGCGGATGACCGGAGGGGCCACTCTACGGGCCACCACTACTGGCCCTCGTGGGCGTCTACGGCGGGCCACTCGCCGCCGGAGCAGCCGTCGTCGGGTGGCTGGTGGCGTCACGCGGGAACGACACCGTCTCGCGGCGGTTCTGGGCACTCGCGAGTGTGACGTTCGCCGTCGCCCACCTGCTGTCGATACCGACGATTTGGGCGCTCTTCGTCCTGCTCGACTAGAGACCGGCCGCGCTTGCGGACCGAGCCACCGGCTAGCGTCCGTCGACCGAGTGATCCGAAGAACCCGGACGGTCGTCGGTTCGCCGAGCGCGGTGCGCTCGGGTCGACCGGCCACCGACGACAGTGAGGACGGTTTTAGTGCAGGTTTTGCAACGTCACGAAGCGACGCGCGGCAAAACGTGCGTTAGAGGAAGCGGAACGTTTCGAGGTTCTTCGGCGCGAACGTCCGCATGTTGTAGTCGTGGTAGAGGGCACTGGAGAGGTCCTGCGTGGAGCGCTCGTCGCCGTGCACGCAGAGCACCTTCTCGGGGCGCGGGTTCATGGTGCGCACGAAGTTCTCGAGACCCTGCCGGTCGGCGTGACCGGAGAAGCCATCGACGGTTTCGACGTCCATGTTGAGTTCGAGGTGCTGAGTTCTTCCTCCAGAGCCGCCGATGGGGATTTCGTCCCAGCCGTTCTGGATGCGCCGGCCGAGGGTACCCTGCGCCTGGTAGCCGACGAAGATCATCTGGTTGTCCTCCTGTGGCCCGAGGTGCTCGAGCCAGGACATGATGGGGCCGCCGGTGACCATCCCGGAGGTGGAGAGGATGATGCACTGCTCGCCGTCGGCGACGTCCTTGCGCTCGTCCTCGCCGCCGTCGATGTGGTTGAACTGGTCGGCGAGGAAGGGGTTCTCGTCCTCGTGGAAGATACGGTCCCGGAGGTCGTCCCGGAGGTACTCGGGGTAGGTGGTGTGGATGGCGGTGGCCTCCCAGATCATGCCATCAAGGTGGATGGGCATGGTGGGAATCTTGTCCTCGCGCATCGCCTCCTCGAGGACGAGCATCAGTTCCTGGGAGCGACCGACGGCGAACGCCGGGATGACGATTTTGCCGCCGCGGTCGTAGGCCTCGTTGATGACCTCGATGAGTTTGCGCTCGGAGTCCTCCTGGTCGGTCTGGTAGTCGTTGCGACCGCCGTAGGTGGACTCGAGGACGAGCGTCTCGACGCGCGGGAAGTCGTTGACGGCGCCGTTGAACAGGCGGGTGTCCTCGTAGTGGATGTCGCCGGAGAAGGCGACGTTGTAGAGGCCGTCGCCGATGTGGAAGTGCGTGACGGCGCTCCCGAGGATGTGGCCCGCGTTGTGGAACGTGAGTTTGACGTCGGGCGCGATGTCCGTCACGTCGCCGTACTCGAGGGTGATGGTGTGCTTGATGGCCTCGCGAACCATCTCGGAGTCGTAGGGCGGCGTGCGGCCCTCCTTCGCGGCGACGTCGAGGTAGTCGAGTGTCAGCAGACCCATCAGGTCGCGCGTCGGCTCCGTGCAGTAGATGGGGCCGTCGTAGCCGTACTTGAAGAGGAGCGGGATGAGCGCGGAGTGGTCGAGGTGGGCGTGCGTGAGGACGACGGCGTCGATGGTGTTCGCGCCGGCGCCGAGCGCTTCCGAGACCTGGAGGTAGGGGACTTCGTCCTCGCTGCCGGGCTTGTCACCGCAGTCGATGAGGATGCGGGTCTCGGGCGTGCTGAGGATGAAGCTCGCGCGCCCGACTTCGCGACAGCAGCCGAGCGTGGTGATGCGGACGTATTCGTCGTCCGACATCTCCTCGCGGTGAATCTGGCGGCCGACCTTCTCGAGGATGTCCCGGCGGTCTTCGCGCTCGGTCTTCAGGAAGTTCCGGACGTTCCGCACGGTGGAGGACTCGATGGGGGGCGTGCGGACGACTTCGGGCGTCCAGCCGGCACGCTGGGTGATTTCGCGGAGCGTCGAGCCGTGGCGGCCGATGACCATCCCGGGCTTCGAGGCCTCGATGACGACTTCGCCGGTGTCCTCGTGGAAGTCGAGGTCGGTGACGCCGGCGTCCTCGGGCACGACGTCCATGATTTCCTCGCGGGCCTCGCGCGGCGGCGAGAGGACGTCGGGGTCGGGCCGGACGGTGATGCGCTTCCGGAGCTTGGAGGCGAGGCGCCGGATGAGGTCACCGTTCTCCGCGAACTTCTTCGGGTCGCGGGTGTAGACGACGAGTTCCGGGCCCTCGTACTTGACCTCCGTAACGGAGATGTCGGGCGGTACTTCGTCTGTAATCGTCTCTTGGAGTTCCTGGAGTTGTTTGTCTACGGAGCTCATAGTGTAGCGTGGCGGGCTTCGTCGGAACCCGGCGCACCGTCGCTGCGGGGCGCTCTGACGGCCGGGCGTCGAATGGTCAGTGACTGGCCGAAGGGTATCATCGTAGTGAAAGCGGACAGTCGTCGGGCGATGCCGGACGACTCCGCGGGGTAGTAGTCGTGGAAAACCCGCTTGCCCAGCACTATACCCGTCCGGTTATAAAAGCTCTTCGCAAGGTAGACAGTCCTCGGACGCACGACACGTCGTATGGACGTGACGCCGGCGACTGTGCGTGCGGAGCACGAACGACTCCTCGACCGGGCGGACGACGTGGCCCCGGTGGTGAACGCGGTGCGCGACGAGCTCGGCACGGCCTTCGACACCGACGTTGCGCGCGTCGATGCCGCGGACTACCGGAACGCCATCGACACGGTCTTCGCGGACGACGACCGCGCGGTGAACGTCGCGGGGCTCTCGATGCTGTTGCGCGACCTCGACGTCGAGGGGGACTACCCGGGGTTCGTCGTGGACGAACTGCTCGGCCGAGAACTCGCGGCCATGCTGGCGGGCGAACAGCCTCTGCGACTGCTCGCGGAGGCGACGTTCCACTACGCGGACGTGGCGGTCGTCGACGACACCGAGGGCGCCGCAGGTCTCGACGACCTAGACGCGGCGCTGGCGGCGGGCGTCCAGACGCGACTCCCGGGGTGGGAGTGGCGTGAGCGACCGAACCCCTTCGAGGGGAGCCGAAAATAGGCCGAGCGCGAAAGGGTCAGTCCCCGATGCTCAACTCGGAGTCCTCGGGCTCCGGGGGCTCCTCGTCGGCTCGGAGCGTGCGATAGACCTCGCGTTCGCGACGCTGCTGGCGCTTGCCCATACCCTTCCGCTCGCGACCGCGTTTCGTATCTCCCATTACACTGTGGTATGGGTACCCATGGCACTTAAGCCTGTCTTCCACGTATAGGCTTTCCGTTTGTGGCAGAATCTCTGCGTCCCTTCAGGAGATTTAAGGCCGCTGTCGGCCTCGTTCGGGGCATGAGCGAGGACCAGGAGCTCGGCATCACCGAGCAGAAGGAGTACAACCCCGGCGAGTGGTATGCTGAGGTCGTCGAGAAGGCCGAACTCGCGAGCTACGGGCCCGACGGGATGGGTGGGTTCATCGTCACGCGCCCGCGCGGCTACAGCCTCTGGGAGAGCGTGCAGGACAACCTCGACGCGTGGTTCAAGGAGACCGGCGTCGACAACGCCTACTTCCCGCTGTTCATCCCGGAGAGCTACCTCGAGCGCGAGAAGGACATCGTCGAGGGCTTCGACCCCGAGGTCGCGTGGGTGACCCAGGGCGGCCACGACGAACTCGAGGAGCGCCTCGCCGTCCGCCCCACCTCCGAGTCCATCATCGCGCCCTACATGGCGCAGTGGGTGCGCTCGCACCGCGACCTGCCGCTCCGGCTCAACCAGTGGTGTAGCGTCGTCCGCTGGGAGGCCACCGACACGAAGCCGTTCTTCCGCACGAAGGAGTTCCTCTGGCAGGAGGGCCACACCGCCCACGAGACCGAGGACGAGGCGTGGGAGGAGACCCTCACCCGCCTCGACCAGTACCAGCGTCTCTACGAGGAGGTCTTCGCGATGCCCGTGATGCGCGGCGCCAAGCCCGACCACGACAAGTTCCCGGGCGCGGACACGACGACGACCGTCGAGGCGCTGATGCCGGACGGCAAGTCCGTGCAGGGCGGGACCTCCCACTACCTCGGCCAGTCGTTCGCGGAGGCGTTCGACCTCACCTTCTCGGACGTCGACGAGAACGACCGCGTCGCGCACACGACGTCGTGGGGGCTCTCGTGGCGTGCACTCGGCGCGCTCATCATGACGCACTCCGACGATCAGGGGCTCGTCCTGCCGCCCACCGTCGCGCCCGAGCAGGTCGTCATCGTCCCCATCTGGCAGGAGGAGACGAAGGAGGACGTCCTCCAGTACTCCGCGGAGATCGCCGCCGAGCTCGAGGAGGCGGGCGTTCGCGTCCATCTCGACGACCGGGACGAGCGCAACCCCGGCTTCAAGTACAACGAGTGGGAGCTGAAGGGCGTCCCGCTGCGCCTCGAAATCGGCCCGAACGAGGTCGAGGACGAGGAGATCACCGCCGTCCACCGCCCGGACGGCGAGCAGGAGACGACGGCGCGCGAGACACTCGTCGAGGACGTCGAGGACCACCTCGACGAGGTGTTCGCGAAGCTCTACGCGGCCGCCGAGGAGACCCTCGAGGAGAACGTCCGGGAGGCGGACAGCCCCGAGGAAATCATGGGCACCATCGGCCAGCACGGCGGCTACGTCCGGACGCCGTGGTGTGGCGACGAGGCCTGTGAGGAAGCCATCAAGGAGAAGGTCCATGCGGAAATCGTCGCAGTGCCGCTCGACGAGGGCGACGCCGAGGGCGAGCACCGCGAGAACGCCCACCGCGCGGAACCCATCCACGAGGAGGGCGACGAGTGTACGGTCTGTGGCGACCCCGCCGTCGAGACGGCGTACTTCGCCCAGTCCTACTAGAGAAGCGTTAACACACTCTTTTCCCGCCGTTCTCCCGTCGTCAGCGATAGCTGAACGCTCGCGTCCACGGGAGTGACGTCTGCGTGTTCATATTCCCTTATACTCACTAAGGATGTGGTTATATGACCTAAGAGTTTGATAGAAGGTGTTTTATGCGCCGACGTGTGCCCTTCAGTCACAATGACTGAGCACGACGCACGGAGCGGCGGCCGGCGCCTCGCGGACCCGGCCGAGGCACGCTCGAACTGCGGCGTCGGGGTCGTAATGGACCTCGACGGCCGCGGCGGCCACGACGTCGTGGCCGACGGCCTCGAACTCCTCGCGAACCTCGAACACCGAGGGACGACTGGTGCGGAAAAGAAGACCGGCGACGGCGCGGGTATCCTCCTGCAGACCCCTCGCGACTTCTTCGACGAGCAACTCGACCTCCCTGACACCTACGCCGTCGGGTCGCTCTTCCTCCCGCAGGACGCCGACGAGCGTGCGGACGCCAAGGAGACAGTCGCGGACACTCTCGCCGAGCACGACCTCGACGTCGTCGCGTGGCGCGACGTCCCCACGGACAACTCCGACCTCGGACAGACCGCGCTCGACTCCGAACCGCACGTCGCGCAGGTCTTCGTCTCCCCCGACGAGCCCATCAGCGACGACGAATTCGACCGCGCGCTCTACGTCGGGCGACGCGCCGTCGAGAAGGCCGTCGACCACGAGCGGTTCTACGTCTGCTCGCTCGACCGCCAGACCCTCGTCTACAAGGGCCTCCTGAAGGGCGACCAGGTCGAGGACTACTACCTCGACCTGCAGGACGAGCGCCTCGCCTCCACCTTCGTCCTCGTCCACGCGCGCTTCTCCACGAACACCCTCGGCGCGTGGCACCTCGCACACCCCTACCGGAACATCGTCCACAACGGCGAGTTCAACACCATCAAGGGCAACGTCAACTGGATGCGCGCCCGGGAGGCGGACCTCGAGAGCGAGCGCTTCACCGAGGAGGAGCTCGACACGATTCGGCCGGTCATCCCCGACCCCGACCAGTCGGACACCGCGAGCGTCGACAACGCCCTTGAGCTCCTGATGCAGGGCGGTCGGGACCTCCCGCACGCCCTCCGGATGCTCATCCCGGAGGCCTGGGAGGGCGACGACGCGATGTCCGAGGCCCGCAAGGACTGGTACGACTACCACGCCTCCCTCGTCGAACCGTGGGACGGCCCCGCCCTCGTCGTCGGCACCGACGGCGACCGCGTCGGTGCCGCCCTCGACCGGAACGGCCTCCGGCCGTGCCGCTACGAGGTCACCACGGACAACACCCTCGTCATGGGCAGCGAGGCCGGCGCGCTCGAGACCGACGCGGAGAACGTCGCGAAGCGCGGTCGCCTCCAGCCCGGCCAGCTCTTCCTGGCCGACCCCGAGGAGGGCCGCGTCATCCCCGACGAGGAGGTCTTCGACGACCTCACCGACGAGAAGTACGGGGAGTGGGTCGAGGAGGAACAGACCCGCTACCAGGGCCACGCTGCCGACCCGCTCCCGACCGGCGACGGCGACTCGCTGCGCGCGCGCCAGGCCGCGTTCGGCTACACCCACGACGACCTGAACGACGTCCTCGAGCCAATGGTCGAGTCCGGGAAGGACCCGGTCGGCTCCATGGGTGACGACACGCCGCTCGCGGTGCTCTCGAAGTTCAACCTGCCACTGTTCAGCTACTTCCGGCAGATGTTCGCGCAGGTGACGAACCCGCCGATCGACTACATCCGCGAGGACGTCGTCACCAGCCTCCAGACCCGACTCGGGCGCGAGCACAACCTCCTCGACGAGACGCCCGAGCACGCCGACCAGGTCGTCCTCGACTCGCCGGTCCTCACGGACAACGACCTCGGGCGCGTCCGCGACGCGGACGTCCCGGACGTCACCATCGACATCACCTACGACCCCGAGGAGGACCTCGAGGACGCCGTCGAGCGCGTGCGCGCCGACGCCGAGGCCGCCATCCGCGACGGCGCGGAAATCCTCGTACTCTCCGACCGCGAGGTCGGCCCGGACCGTCTCGCGGTGCCGAGCCTGCTCGCGACGAGCGCCGTCCACCATCACCTCGTCCACGAGGGGCTGCGCACGCGTGCCGGCCTCGTCGTCGAGTCCGGCGACCCCCGCACCGTCCACCAGCTCTCGACGCTCGTCGGCTACGGCGCCGGCGCGGTCAACCCCTACCTCGGCATCGAGTCCGTCACGGACCTCGTCGCCGGCCCGGACGGCATGGACGACGCCGAGGCCGTCGAGACGTACGTCGACGCCCTCGAGCAGGGCCTGCTGAAGGTCATGTCCAAGATGGGCATCTCCACAGTGGAGTCCTACCGTGGCGCGCAGATCTTCGAGGCGGTCGGCCTCGACACCGACCTCGTGGACGAGTACTTCACGGGGACGACGAACAAGACGAGCGGCATCGGCCTCGAGGAAATCGAGGAGGACCTCCGCGAGCGCCACGCGCAGGGCTTCGGCGACGAGGAACCCGAACTCGACCGACAGGGCGAGTTCACGAACACCTCGGAGGGTCGCTTCCACCAGTGGAACCCGCAGACAGTCAACGCCCTGCAGTCGGCGGTCCGCTCGGGCGAGTACGAGCAATTCGGCGAGTTCTCCGAGCTCATCGACGACCAGACGAAGCAGCTCCAGACGCTGCGCGGCCTCATCGACATCGAGACGGAGGGGCGTGAGTCCGTCCCGCTCGAGGAGGTCGAGCCGGTCGAGGACATCGTCGAGCGGTTCTCGACGGCCGCGATGAGTCTCGGGAGTCTCTCGCCGGAGGCCCACGAGAACAACGCGGAGGCGATGAACTCCATCGGCGCGAAGGCGAACACCGGCGAGGGCGGCGAACCGCCCGAGCGCTTCGACACGGAGAAGGAGTGTCGCATCAAGCAGGTCGCGTCCGGGCGCTTCGGCGTCACCTCCGAGTACCTCTCGGCGGCCGACGACCTCCAGATCAAGATGGCGCAGGGCTCCAAGCCCGGCGAGGGCGGCCACCTTCCCGGCTCGAAGGTGAACGAGATGATCGCGGGCGTCCGGTGCTCGACGCCGGGCGTCGGCCTCATCAGCCCGCCGCCGCAGCACGACATCTACTCCATCGAGGACCTCAAGCAGCTCATCTACGACCTGCGCTCGGGCAACCCGGACGCGCGGGTCCACGTGAAGCTCGTCTCCGAGGCGGGCATCGGCACCATCGCGGCCGGCGTCGCGAAGGCGAAGGCGGACTGCATCCACATCTCCGGGCACTCCGGCGGGACGGGTGCGTCCCCGAAGACCTCCATCAAGCACGCCGGCCTCCCGTGGGAACTCGGCCTCGCAGAGGCGAACCAGCTCCTCCGCGAGACCGGCCTTCGCTCCCGCGTCACGCTCCGCGTCGACGGCGGCCTGAAGACGGGTCGTGACGTCGCCGTCGGCGCGCTCCTCGGCGCCGAGGAGTTCGCGTTCGGGACGGCGAGCCTCGTCACCTCCGGCTGTGTGATGGCGCGCCAGTGCCACGCGAACACCTGTCCCGTGGGCGTGGCGACACAAGCCGAGAAGCTCCGCGAGCGCTTCCCCGGCCAGCCCGAGCACGTCGTGAACTTCATGACGTTCATCGCGATGGAGCTCCGGGAGATCATGGCGGAACTCGGCTTCACGGAGCTGGACGAGATGGTCGGGCGCACCGACCTGCTCGGCCAGCGCGAGGTCGACCACCCGAAGGCGCGCAACGTCAACCTCGATCGCGTCATCGCGGACCCGGTGCCGAACGACGACCGCTACCGGACGCGCGAGCAGGAGACCGAGCACGACGAGCACTTCGACTGGGACGTCCTCGAGGAGATCGAGGACGCCATCGAGGCCGGCGAGCAGGTCGACCTCGAGACGGACGTGACGAACGTCGACCGCGCGGTCGGCGGCGTCCTCTCGAACGCCGTCTCGAACGCCCACGGCGGCGACGGCCTGCCGGACGACACGGTGTCGCTCGACCTTGAGGGCACCGCCGGCCAGTCCTTCGGCGCGTGGCTCGCCTCCGGCGTCTCGCTGAACCTCACCGGCGCGGCGAACGACTACGTCGGGAAGGGCCTCTCGGGCGGGAAGATCGTCGTGAACACGCCGAACGACGCGCCGTTCGACCCGTCGGCGAACACCCTCATCGGGAACGTCGCGCTCTACGGTGCGACGGACGGCGAACTCTACGTGAACGGCGTCGCCGGCGAGCGCTTCGGCGTCCGGAACTCGGGCGCGAAGGCGGTCGTCGAGGGCGTCGGCGACCACGGCTGTGAGTACATGACCGGCGGCGTCGTCGCGGTGCTCGGCGAGGTGGGGCGGAACTTCGCGGCCGGGATGAGCGGTGGCGTCGCGTACGTCTACGACCCGGACGACGAACTCGCCGAGAAGGCGAACACCGGCATGGTGACCCTCGAGTCCGAGCTGACCGAGCAGGACGAGGCGATGCTCCGCCGGCTCGTTACGAACCACGAGACCTACACGGATTCGACGCGCGCGGAGGAGCTCCTCGAGACGTGGGCGTCCGCGCGTGAGGACTTCGTGAAGGTGATGCCCGAGGCCTACGCAGAGGCCATCAAGGAGCGTCCGGAGAACGACGCGCGAAAGTCCCTGCCGGCGCCCGCCACCCGCGAGGCGGAGGCGGAGGCGGACGCCCGCGCGGACTGACGGACTAAAGCGCGCGCTTTCGTCCACCGAATCCCTTTTTGAGTGCGCCGCGTCCCCACACGTATGCAGCAGACGCGGCGCCAATTTCTCGCGACGCTCGGCCTGAGTAGTGCGGCCGCGCTCGCCGGCTGTACGAGGCAGTCGGGCGCGCCCGCCCCCGAGACGTCACCGCAGACGACCACGACCACCACGACGACGCCGGCGTTCTCGGGGTGTCCGTCGCTCCGTGAGCACGCGGACGAGACGGTGTGCGCGGCGACGGCGGCCGACGACTCGCCGGTCGTCCTCCGACCGTCGGCGACCGAGCTCTCCGGGTCCGGCACGCTTCAGTTCACGCTACGCAACGGACGCGAGACGAGCATCGGGTTGAACCCTTACGACTGGGCAGTCCACCGCAAGACGGAGTCCGGGTGGGCGAAGGTCGCGCCGGACATGGTGATTCAGCCGTGGCACGAGATTCCGCCCGGCGAGGCGCAGTCGTGGGTGCTCCGAGTTGGTGAACGGGCGGAAACCACGACGACGAACGACAGCACGACGGCGTCGAACACGACTACGACGACGTCGAACACCACCACGGCGACCGCGTCGAAGGACCCAATCGAGTGTGGCCCGCTCCCACTCACACCGGGGACCTACGCGTTCAGCGTCGTCGCCGCTGAATCTGGGACGCGGACGGCGTACGTCGCGCGCTTTCGCGTGGCGTGAGCACCGCCGGGTTCGCCATCTCTTTCGGGACGTGGTGAGTGCCCCCGCGTATGAAGGAAGCGCTCGTCATCGGCGGCACGCGGTTCATCGGCCGGCACACGGTCGAGGAACTGCTCGCACACGACTACCGGGTGACGGTGTTCAACCGCGGGGAACACGAGAACCCGTTCGCGGACGACGGCGACGTCCACCACTACGAGGGCGACCGGACGAACGACCGCGAACTCCTCACGGCGAAACGCGAGGTCGAGCCCGAGATCGTCATCGACTGCGTCGCCTATCAGCCGCGGGACGTGCGGAAGGCGACGGAGATTTTCGCGGACGTCGACGCCTACGTTTACGTCTCCTCGGGGGCGTCCTACGCCGTCGACGACATCCCGAAGCGCGAGGGCGTCACGCCCCTCCGGAAGTGCTCGGCCGACCAGGCGGTGGACGACTCGCGGGAGACCTACGGCAACCGGAAGGCGGAGGGCGACCGGGCGGTGTTCCGGGCGGCCGAGCGCGGCGCGCCCGCGATGGCGGTCCGCCCCACGGTCGTCTACGGCCCCCACGACTACTCCGAGCGCCTCGACTACTGGCTCCACCGCGTCCACGAGTACGACGAGGTGGTGGTGCCGGGCGACGGGACGAACGTCTGGCAGCGCGCCTACGTCGAGGACGTCGCCTCCGCGCTCAGAATCGTCGCCGAGGAGGGGACGCCCGGCGAGGCGTACAACGTCGGCGACCAGAACGCGCTCACCCTCGAGGACACGGTGCGACTGGCGGCCGAGAAGTTGGAGACGGACGTCGAGCTCGTGCACGCGAGCGACCGCGAGCTCTCGACGGCCGGCCTCTCGCTCGGGTCGTTCCCGCTCTACCGGCCGTCGCCCCACCTGCTCGATACGCACAAACTCGAAGCGCTCGGCTGGGAGTCAACGCCCGTCGAGGAGGCGATGGCGCGAACGGTACGGGAACACCTCGATGCCGACCGGACGGGTCGCTCGGAAGGGCCGAGCAGGGAAGACGAGGAGACGGTCATCGGCATCCTCGACACGATATAGCTACCGCGTCGACTCGCGGGCGAGCGTGAGGATGTCGGCGACGGTGACGCCGACGACCGCGGCGCCGACGAGGAGCGCGAGAACGGCCGTGACGAGGTAGACGAGGTCGTAGCCGGACGAGCGGAGCCACTGTTGGACGACGATGGCGTACGCGAGCACCGCGACGGCGGCGTACGGCCGCAGGCGGCGCAGCGTCCCCGACAGCCCCTCGGAACCGAACAGGCCCCTCAGCCTGTCGCGGTCCCCGGAACGCGCTTGCATACGACTAGTGCAGTGCGGCCGACTGGAAAGTATTTGGGGCCGGACACGTCGCGGAGGACAACCGCTTTGTCGCCCGACGCCGACACGCCGATATGTTCACGAAAACGTCCTGGATCAAGCTCCCGCGGAACGTCGTCGTCGGTCACGACGTCCTCGGGGACGTCCAGGCAGTGGTCGCGGACACCCATCTCCGCGGGCGGCCGCTGGTCGTCACGAGTCCGACGCCGCGCGAGGTGGCCGCGGACGACATCGTCGCACAGTACGAGGCGGCGGGCGTCGAGCCCGCGCTCGAGGTCGTCGACGCCGCGAGCTTCGACGCCGTGGAAACGGTCATCGACGCCGCGGAGGCCGCCGACGCCGCCTACCTCGTCGGCGTCGGGGGCGGGAAGGCCATCGACATCGCGAAGATGGCGAGCGACCACTGCGACCTCGGCTTCGTCTCGGTGCCGACGGCGGCGAGCCACGACGGCATCGTCTCCGGCCGAGGCTCCGTCCCGGAGGGCGACACCCGCCACAGCGTCGCCGCCGACCCGCCGGTCGCCGTCATCGCGGACACCGCCGTGCTCGCGGAGGCGCCGTGGGAGCTCACGACGGCGGGCTGTGCGGACATCATCTCGAACTACACCGCCGTGAAGGACTGGCGGCTCGCCAACCGGCTGAAGAACGTCGAGTACAGCGAGTACGCGGCGGCGCTCTCCGAGATGACCGCCGAACTCCTCGTCGAGCGGGCGGACAGCATCCGTCCGGGCCTCGAGGAGTCCGCGTGGGTGGTCGTGAAGGCGCTCGTCTCCTCGGGCGTCGCGATGAGCATCGCGGGCTCCTCGCGGCCCGCGTCGGGCGCGGAGCACCTCATCAGCCACCAGCTCGACCGCATCGCGCCCGGCAAGGCACTCCACGGCCACCAGGTCGGTGTCGCCGCCATCGTCACCGAATACCTCCACAGCGGCGAGCGCGGCGACTGGGAGGCCGTCCGGGACGCGCTCGCGCAACTCGACGCGCCGACGACCGCCGACGATCTCGGCGTCACGGACGAGGAACTCCTGGAGGCGCTCACGACCGCCCACGAGATTCGCGACCGCTACACCATCCTCGGGAACGGCCTCAGCGAGGAGGCCGCGGTCGAAGCCGTGACGAAGACCGGCGTGCTGTAGCGCGACAGCGACGAAGAGGCCGCCGTCTCAGACGTGCTCGTCGAGGAACTCGACGGTCGTGCGATACGCCTCGATGCGGTTCTCGAGCTTGGAGAAGCCGTGCCCCTCGTCCTCGAAGATGAGTTTCTCGACGGGGACGTGTTTCGCGGCCTCCTCGGCGATCTGCTCGGCTTCGCCGACGGGGACACGCGGGTCGTTCGCGCCGTGCAGCACGAGCAGCGGGGCCTCGATGCGCTCGATGTTGTTGATGGGCGAAATCGATTCGAGGAACTCCCGGTCCGCCTCGAGGCTGCCGTACTCGGCCTCGCGGTGTTCGCGGCGCCAGTCGCCGGTGTTCTCGAGGAAAGTGACGAAGTTCGCGATGCCGACGACGTCGACGCCGGCCGCCCAGCGCTCGGGGTACTCGGTGAGTGCGGCGAGCACCATGAAGCCCCCATAGGACCCCCCGTAGGCGACGACGCGGTCGGGGTCGACGTCGTCGCGGGCGGTGAGCCACTCGACCCCGGCGTCGATGTCCGCGACGGAGTCCATGCGCTTCTCGACGTTGTCGAGGTTCATGTAGCGCTTCCCGTAGCCCGAGGAGCCACGGACGTTCGGCTCGAAGACGGCGTAGCCGTTGTCCACGAAGTACTGGCGCAAGGCGAGGAAGTAGGGGCGACGCTGTGACTCGGGGCCGCCGTGGATGTCGACGATGACCGGGTGGGGGCCCTCGCCCTCCGGGAGCGTGAGGAACGCCGGGATTTCGAGGTCGTCGAAGCTCTCGTAGTGGACGAGGTCGGGTTCGCGGAACGTCTCCGTCGGGATGCCGGCGGTGGAGGCGTCCGTCCAGCGCTCGCTCGCGCCGCTCTCGAGGTCGAAGACGTGGACGTTCGTGTTCTCGGTGGGGCTGGAGACGGCGGCGGCGACGCGCTCGCCGTCGGGGCCGAAGGAGAACCCCATCACGACGCCCTCGGGGAGGTCGGGGCTGGCGAGTTCGGTCCGATCGCCATCATCGTCGAGTTCGTAGAGCGTGAGGTCGCTGTAGCCCTCGACGTTCCGAATCACCGCCATCGTCCGCGAATCGACGTCGACGGCGACCGAGGAGACGTTCCATTCGCCGCCCCCCTCGACGACCGAGAGCGCGCCGCTCTCGGGGTCGAGTTCACAGAGCGCGAGCGTGTCGCGCCCGTAGTCCGTCGTCACGTAGAGCGTCTCGCCATCGGGCCCCCACGCGACCGAGCCGTAGCGCACCTCGCCCTCGTGGCCGGCGGTAAGGTGGGTCACCTCGGCGGACGCGAGGTCACAGACGTAGAGGTCGTGGTCGCGATTCGAGTGCATCTCGTGGAAGACGAGGCGGTCGTCGGCGGGACTCCAGCCGGCGACCGAGAGCCAGTCCTTGCCCTGCCCGTCGAAGACGAGCTCGGCCTCCTCGTCCGTCTCGTCGCGCGCCTGCACGTAGCCGTCGAAGTTCGCCTCCGTGCGGCGGTTCGCGGTGTACGCGAAGTGCTCGCCGTCGTGGCTCCACCCGCCCCACTGGTGGATGCTCTCCGGGTCGTCCGTGAGCACGACCTCCTCGCTCCCGTCGCCCGAGAGGCGAAAGAGCTGCGTCTTCTCGTTGCCGCCCGTGTCCATCCCGAAGACGAGTTCGTCGCGCGTTGGCGAGTAGGAAGCGAAGCCAATCGACTCCTCGTGGAAGGAGAGTTGCTCCGGCCACGCCTGCGGGTCGTCGAGCCGCCAGACCTGCTGGACGCCCGTCATGTCCATCGAGAACGCGAGCTGGCCGTCCGGGCCGAAGGAGGGCGCGCCGGCGCTCCGGATGTTCAGGTATCGCTCGATGTCGTACGCCATACGCAGAGGTGCTCCGGGCGCCCCGAAAGGTCTTCGGGCGCCGTGGCGCGACCCGGCCGACGGAAGGGAATACTTTTGCCGGCGTCACACCGACGCGAAACCATGCGTGTGGCGCTCGTCACGGCCCGAACCGTCCACCACGCGGACCCCAGCGCGGCCGCCGACCGCCTCGACACACTCCGCGCTCTCCTCGCTGGTCGCGGCCACGACGTGACGGTCTTCTGTGGACAGTGGTGGGAGGGCGAGCACGACGCCTTCGACCACGATGGCGTCACCTATCGCGCCGTCGGGCTGACGCCCGCGGACCGCTGGGCGCCACTCCGTCTCGTCCCGGCGCTCCGCGCGTTCGACCCCGACGTCGTCCACGTCGCCGCCAGTCGCCCGGGGTTCGTCTTCGCCGCCCGGGCCGCGACGCCGCTCGGCGCGCCCGTCGTCACCGAGTACTACGACCCGCCGCCCGCGGGCGCGCTGCACCGGTGGGCGGCGAACGCGAGCGACGCCGTCGTCGTCCCCTCGGAGTTCGTCGCGACCGCCGCACAGGAAGTCGGCTTCCCGAGTGAGTCGCTGCGCCAGTTCCCGAACGCCGTCGAGATGGAGCGCGTGCGCGCCGTCGAGGCCGATCCGGACGCGGGCGACGTCGTCTACTCGGGGACGCTCGACGAGGAGGCGAACCTCGAGTCGCTGTTGCTCGCGCTCGCGGAGTTCCGTTCCTACGACTGGTCGGCCACCGTCGTCGGCGACGGCCCCGAGCGCGCGGGCTACGAGCGCCAGGCCCGCGACATGGGCATCGCCGACCGTATCGACTTCGTCGGTGAGCAGGACCTCGAGTCCCGCCTCGCGCTCTTCAAGGGGGCGCACGTCTACGCCCAGACCGCCTACCGGAGTTCGTTCCCCACCGACCTGCTGCGCGCGCTCGCCTGTGGCTGCGTCGGCGTTGTCGAGTACCACGCGAACTCCGCGGCGCACGAGCTCGTCGCGGGCTGCTCCCGGGGCTTCCTCGCGACCAGCGACGAGGAGCTCGTCGACTGCCTGCGCGACGCCACCGACGTTGACCACGAAGATGTCGATGAGCGCTTCGCGACGTACGACGAGACGGCGTTCCTCGAACGCTACCTCGAGCTCTACCGCGAGCTCGGCGCCGTCTGAGCGCGACGAAGAAGGACGGACGCGAGTTCAGGCCCGGACGCGAACGAAGAGGAACTCGCCGCCGCCGTGTTCGTCCGGGACGCGGGTCTCCTCCTCGACGGTGAAACCGGCGTCGCGCAGGTTTCCGAGCGTCTCCTCGGCGGACGGGAAACTCCAGTGCATCTCGACGCCGCTCCCCAGCCAGTTCGGCGTGCCGCCCTCGTAGGCGTCCGTGCCCGTCGTGACGAGCGCGGGTGCACCGTCGGCGAGCACGCGGTTGAACTCCCGGTAGACCGACGCGTGGGCCTGCCGGGGGACGTGGATGATGGAGTGGAGGGCGACGAGGCCGTCGAAGGCCCCGTCGCGGAACGGGAGCGCGCTCATGTCGCCCTGCACGAGGCCGGCGGTCGGCGAGCGCTCGTGGGCGTGCTGGAGTTGCTCGTGCGAGAGGTCGAGACCGACGACGTCGAACGCGAGGTCAAACCGCGAGAGGACGGGGACGCCGGAGCCACAGCCGGCGTCGAGGACACGCGCGCCGTCCGGAAGGTCACGCGCGAGCGCGTCTACCTCGTCGATGCCGGGTTCGCCGACGGCGGTCCGGGCTTCGCGGTGGACGCGCGCCAGTTCGTCGTAGCCCTCCCGGACCGCGCGGAGGTAGGAGACGCGGCCGTCGGCCTCCGGGAAGTCGTCGTTCTCACTCATCGCTCTCACCCCCCGTGTCGGGACGCATGCCCCGACGCGTCGCCTCGACGGCGCGCACGGCGGCGACGTTCTCCGCGACGTCGTGGACGCGGACGATGTCCGCGCCGCGCTCGGCGGCGATGGTCGTGCCCGCGACGGTGGCGTAGCCACCCTCGTCCGGATAGCGGTCGATGCGGCCGAACATCGACTTGTGCGAGTGGCCGATGAGGACGGGACAGCCGAGCGCGTGGAACTCGTCCGTCCGGTCGAGAATCTCGAAGTTCTCCCCGACGGACTTCCCGAAGCCGATGCCGGGGTCGACGATGATTTGCTCGCGTGACAACCCGGCTTTCTCCGCGAGGAGCACGCGCTCGCGCAACTCGTCGATGACGTCCTCGACGACGTCGTCGTAGTGGACGTCGGTCCCGGGGTCGACGGGCGCGTTCAGCGAGTGCATCACGACGAGCGGCGCATCGTACTCGGCGGCGACGAAGCGCATCTCGGGGTCCTCGAGGCCGGTCACGTCGTTCAGGATGTCCGCGCCCGCCTCGAGGGCGGCGCGCCCGACCTCGGCCTTCATCGTGTCTACGCTGATGAGGCAGTCGAGGTCCGCGATGCGCTCGATGACGGGGACGACGCGGGCTTTCTCCTCGGCGGCCGGCACGGGGTCGGCGCCGGGTCGGGTGGACTCGCCGCCGATGTCGATGACGTCCGCGCCGTTGGCCACCATCTCCTCGGCGCGCGCGACGGCGTCCTCGACGGCCTCGTACTCGCCGCCGTCGTGGAACGAGTCCGGCGTGACGTTCAGGATGCCCATTACGGCCGTCGAGTCGCCCGCCCACGGGTAGTCCGGTTCTGCCGACGGCGTCTCGATGTCGAGCGCCTCGCGGAGTTCGTCCGCGTAGACGGAGAGCCCGTAGGGCTGGCCCTCCAGTTTCCCGCAGAGGCGCTTGAACTGCGCGAGCGTCCCCATCATGACGACGTCGAGCATCCCGCGCGGCTGGTCGTTCAATCCCGAAATCGCACACTCGCCCCCGAGGCTCAACAGCTCCTCCTTCAGGTACTGCGCTTGGCGTTTCTGGACGCGTGAGCGTACGACGCGGTGGACGCCCTTCGCGCGCATCCGCCACGCGCCCGCCGGCGTGACGTGCGCCCGCTTGAGGTGCTCGCGAGACTCATCGAGCGACCGGGCGCGCTTCTCGACGGTGGTGCGCGTCCAGCGCTGGCGGGCCTCCGCGACGGTGAACAGCGACCCCGTGACGAGCACGGCGTCGCCTGCCTCGGCGTCCTCGACGGCGCGCTCGACGGCGGCTTCGACGGAACTCATCGCGGTCACGGTGCGCGCGTCCGTCTCGCGGAACGCGACGGCGAGCGCCTCCTGGTCCTCCGCACGCCCCGAGTCCGGCCGGCACGTCCGGACGGTGTCGGGCGTCGGGAGCGCCGCGGCCATCCCGCCGTGGTCCTTGTCGTGCATCGCACCGACGACGAGGTGCAGGTCGTCGTAGTCGAACTCGCCGAGCGTCTCGGCGAGCGCCTCGCACGCGCCTGGATTGTGCGCGCCGTCGAGCACCACCATCGGCTCCTCGCCCATCACCTCGAAGCGCCCCGGCCAGTGGGCCTTCCGCAGGCCGCGCGCGAGCGTCGCGTCGTCGATATCGGTCAGTTGCCGGACGAGCGTCGCCGCGATGCCCGCGTTCGACGCCTGATGCTCGCCGAGGAGCGGAATCCGGGCGTCCAGCGTCCCGGCGTCGTCCGTGATGGCGACGGCCGCTTCGGCCGGCGAGACGGCACCCTCGTAGGTCGTGCGGACGTCGCAGTCGTCCTCGGGGCCGACGGTGACGATATCGCCCGCCACGTCGCGCACCGCCTCGCGCGCCGCGCCCGTCGTCCCCGTCACCAGCGGGGCGTCCGCGGGCGCGACGTGCGCCTTGTCCGTCGCGATTTCCTCGACGGTGTCGCCGATGATGCCGGTGTGTTCGAGCGTCACGCTCGTCACGCACGCCGCCGCGGGGTCGACGACGCTCGTCGCGTCGTACTTCCCGCCGATGCCGACTTCAAGGACGGCGACGTCGACGTCCGCCCGGCCGAACTGCCAGAGCGCCAGTCCCGTTATCGTCTCGAAGAACGTCGGGGACTCGCCCTCGGCGGCGCGCTCCGTGACGTAGTCGTCGATGGCCTCGACGTACTCACAGACGGCGGCCTCCGGAATCTTGCGGCCGTTCACGCGGACGCGCTCGCGCAGGTCGTCGAAGTGCGGCGACGTGTAGAGTCCGACGTCGAAACCGGCCTCGCGGAGCGCGGACTCGACCATCCGGGCGGTGCTCCCCTTCCCGTTCGACCCCGCTATCTGGACGTACGTCGGGCCCTCGTGGGGGTCATCGAGGGCCGAGAGGAGTTCCGCGACTCCCTCGGTGCCGGCCCGCGGGCGGAACCGTCTGAGGTCGAGGAGGAAGTTCGCGGCCTCGTCGTAGCGCATATACCAATACCTCCGTTCCGGCGGGCAAAGGCGTGTCGGATGCCGCGGCGCCCGTCACACCGCCTCCGGGCGCCGGACGTCCGGGCGACGGAAGAGGAGGAGCGCGAGGGCGACGTAGGGGAGCATCCCCAGCAGGCCGACCGGGAGCGGGCCGAACAGGAGGTCGGGGTCGCCGGCGACGAAGACGAGGCCGAGCCCCGCCGAGGCGTTGATGGCACCGTGGCCGACGCTCGGCGCCCAGACGCTCTCCGTGCGGAACCAGAGCCACGCGAGGAACGCGCCGGCCGCGACGGTGAAGACGCAGAAGACGAGGAAGCCGGTGACCGGGAATCCCGGGTAGGTGAAGCCATACTCGTAGCCCATCGCGATGAGAGGCCAGTGCCAGACGCCCCAGACGAGGCCGTGGACGAGGACGGCCTCGCGGACGCCGAGCGCTTCGAGTTCCGGCAGGAGGAACGCCCGCCAGCCGTACTCCTCGCCGAACGCCGGAATCGCGTTCAGGAGCGGCGCGACGGTGACGGCAACCACCGTCTGTACGAGCAGCGCAGTCATCGGGTCCACGCCCGACCCGGCGAGCGCGCCGCGCAGCGCCTCCAGCGACGGGTCGAACCGCCCGGGGAAGACGGCGAAGTAGCACGCGGCACCGGCGATGGTGAGGACGACAGGGAGGAGCCACGCGACGGCGTACGTCCAGAGGTGCGCGCGGACCTTCGGCCGGATCCCCGTCCCGCCGAACCCCTCGCCCTCAACGAGGCGGACCGCGACGTGCCCGATAGACGGCCCGAACATGTACGCGGTCGGCAGGAGGACGGTTGCGACGGTGAGGCCGCCGACGAGTCGCTGGCTGTCCGTGAGCCCGCCCGTGGCGTAGATGGCGAGCGCCGTGAGCCACGAGACGCCGAAGGCGACGAGCAGATAGAGTCCGACTCGCCGCCGGTCGATTCCGTTCGACGACATGTGGGGGCGTTCGCTCGGCCGGCCCGTAGCTGTTGCCCCGTCCTGCACGCCAACGCCTATGGACGGCCGGCCGTACGACACACGCATGGACATTCCGCACTCGGTCGCGAGCGGCGCGCTCGACGCGGCGAGCGACCCGATCGGGGTGCTCGACGCGGACGGCGTCGTCGTCGGCGGGAACGACCGCTGGGCGTCGTTCGCGCACCTCGGCACGACTGCGGACGACGGCACCGACTACGTCGCCGCGATGGCGGACACCGGCGAGGACGGCAACCGAATCGCCGACGCGCTCCGCTCGGTCCTCGACAGCACGGCGTCGGCGAGCGTCGAGTACGACTACCCCATCGACGGGACGCGACGACGCTATCGCTTCCGTGCGACGGCGTTCGACGCCGAGGGCGAGCGCTACGTCCGCACCGTCCACGAGGACGTCACCGAACAGGCCGTCGCCGAGCGCGCCGTCCGGGAGCGTGACGAGGCGCTCTGGGCGAGTGCCGCCGTCCTCAACCACGACCTCCGCAACCGGCTGACCGTCGCGAGCGGCTGGCTCGACATGCTCCCCGAGGGCGACGCGGAGGGGAGTGGCCCGAACCCGAAGGAGCGAATCGCGAACGCCGTCGAGCGCGCGGACGAGACGGTCGTCGACGCCGTCCACTACCTCCGCATCGGACGCGCCGGCGTCGCCGAGGACGAAATCGACGTCACGGCGCTCGCGAACGCCGCGTGGAAGAACCTGGAGGGAGAGACGGCGACTGCGACGCTCGACGTGCGCTCGCCCGGGACAGTGGCTGGCGACGCCGTGCTCGTCACGGACGCGCTCACGCGCGTCTTCGACAACGCGCTCACGCACGTCGGCCCGGACGTGCTAGTGACCGTGGACGCCTTCGAGCGCGACGGCGAAGCCGGCTTCTACGTCGCGGACGACGGCCCCGGGATTCCGGTCGGCCGCCGCGAGCGCGTCTTCACCCTCGGCGAGACCACGGTCGCGGGCGGCACCGGCTACGGCCTCCCCGTAGTCGCGCGAATCGCGCACTTGCACGGCTGGGACGTGCGCGTGACCGACGCCGAGACCGGCGGCGCGCGAATCGAGTTCGTCACCGACCCGCGGGAGCCGCGGGTGCGCGGCGAGGTGCCGGACCCGCGACTGGCCGGGCAGTAGGAAAAGGCGAACGACGGGACGGCGGCGAGGTGAGCGGGTGTCCCGTCACGAGTCGCGGCGTCGAGCGCCGCACGCGGCCCACCCACCGCCAGCGTCAGAGCATGTGACAGTGTGGCCGCGCGATGTGTCTTGAAGGTCCGTCTACGAGCGTTCCGTCTAGCTGTGCCGGAACGTCCGGTTCCCGGTGAACGCCATCGCGATGCCGTGCTCGTTACAGGCCTCGATGACGTCGTCGTCGTTCACGGAGCCACCGGGTTGGATGACGGCCTCGATGCCGGCCTCGGCGGCTTCCTCGATGCCGTCCGGGAAGGGGAAGAATGCGTCGGAGGCCATGACGGCGCCGTCCGCGTCCTTGCCCTCGGCGTGCTCGTCGGCCTTCATCGCGGCGAGGCGGACTGCGTCGACGCGGGAGACCTGCCCCATGCCGACGCCGACCGTTTCCGTGTCTTTCGCGAAGAGGATGCCGTTCGACTTCACGTGCTTGAGCACCTTCCACGCGAAGAGCATCGTCTCGACCTGCTCCTCGTCGGGTTCGGCTTCGGTGACGAACTCGAGGTCGTCGGCGGTGGGCGCCCACGTGTCGCGCTCCTGGACGAGTGTGCCGCCGACGAGCGACTGCTCGGTGTACGTCTCGGAGACGACGTCTGGTCCGAGTTCGTCGCCACCGACGTCGAGGACGCGGAGGTTGTCCTTCTCGGTGAGGACGTCGAGCGCGGCGTCGGTGTAGCCGGGCGCGACGACGACTTCCTTGAAGGAGTCAATGACGAGTTCGGCCGTCTCCTCGTCGCACGGGCGGTTGAGGGCGACGATTCCGCCGAAGGCGCTCATCGGGTCGGTGGCGAGCGCGTCCTCGTAGGCCTCGGCGAGGGTGTCCGCGGTGGCACAGCCCGCGGGGTTGGTGTGCTTGATGACGGCGGCGGCGGGCTCCTCGAACTCCTTGATGAGGTTGAGCGCGCCGTCGGCGTCGTTGTAGTTGTTGTAGGAGAGGGCCTTCGCGCCCTCGTTGAGCTGGTCGGCGTGGACGACGCTCGGCTCCTCGCAGGTCGCGTCGCCGTAGACGGCGGCGTCCTGATGGGGGTTCTCGCCGTAGCGTAGGTCGGCCTCGCGGTCCCCACTGGTGAGGCGGCGCACCGGGAAGTCGTCGGCCGCATCCGCCGCGACGTGGACCTCGCCGTCGGCGACTTCGGCCTCGCCGTTCGCGAACCACTCGATGGCGCGCGGGTAGGCTTTGAATTCGGCCTCGTAGAGCACGCGGTCCTTGAGCGCGGCTTCGTCGTCGTCCTCGTAAACGGGGACGGGCTCCTGGGTAACGATGGGGCCGGCGTCGACCTCCTCGCTGACGACGTGGACGGTCGCACCCGTCACGCTGACGTCGGCGTCAAGGACCTGCTCGTGGGCGTCCATCCCGGGGAAGGACGGGAGCAGGCTCGGGTGGACGTTCAGCGTCGTCGGCGCAGCATCGAGGAACGTGTCGGTGAGCACGCGCATGTAGCCGTCGAGGGCGACGAGGTCGACCTCGTAGTCGGCGAGGGCCTCGAGGACGCGCTCCTCGTGGGCCTCGCGGTCCTCGTCGTCCGCGCGCTCGACGACTTCGGTGGGGATGTCGCGCTCCGCGGCACCCTCCAGAACGGGCGCATCGGCGTCGTTCGTGAGGATGACCGAGAACTCGGCGTCACCGGGCGCCCGGTCGGCGATGTGCAGCAGGTTCCGTCCACGGTTGCTGGCCATGCCGGCTAGCTTCATACGCGATGCACGCGCACCCCACGCCGAAAGGGGTTGCGGTTCCGAAGACAAACATATGCACGAACAGGCATAGATAACCGGTGAATTTCGCCCTACAAAGAGTCGTGTATGCACGCACGTGGCGATTGGGACCGGCACGCTTTTGGGTCGCGCGACGGGACTGGCGCGTATGCCGGACCCGCTCTACGCGGTTTCACCCCTCGATGGACGCTACGCCTCCCGGACCGCCCCGCTCGCCGATTACGCGAGCGAGGCCGCCCTGATGCGTGCCCGCGTCCGCGTCGAAGTCGAATACCTCTGCGCGCTCGCCGACCTCGACGCGACGCCGCTCGAACTCGACGCCGAGGAGCGCGCCACCCTCCGTGACGCCTACGAATCCTTCGACGAGGAGTCCGCGCACCTCGTCAAGCGGATCGAGACGGAAGGCACCGAGAAGTACGCCGCGACGAACCACGACGTGAAGGCAGTCGAGTATTTCGTCCGCGAACACACCCCCGAGCGCGTCCACCAATGGATTCACTTCGCGCTCACCAGCGAGGACGTCAACAACCTCGCCTACCGCCTGCTCGTCAAGCCCGCCGTCACCGAGGTGCTCGTCCCCGAACTCCGCGCGGTCCGTGACGCGCTCGTCGAGTTCGCACACGACTACGCCGACACGCCGATGCTCGCGCGCACCCACGGCCAGCCCGCGACGCCGACGACGTTCGGCAAGGAGATGGCCGTCTACGCCGCCCGCCTCGGGCGCAAGCTTGCGGACGTCGAGGCCGCCGCCGCCGGCCTCGCCGGCAAACTCGCCGGCGCGTCCGGCACCTACGCCGCCCACCACGCCGCCTACCCGGACGTCGACTGGCGCGCGTTCGCCCGCGAGTTCGTCACGTCGCTCGGCCTCGAGCACACCGAACCCACCACGCAGGTAAACCCCTCCGACGACTTCGCGGCGCTCTTCGACGCGCTCCGCGAGACGAACACCGTCCTCCTCGACCTCGATCGGGACGTCTGGACCTACGTCTCCCAGCGCTACCTCGGGCAGGAGGCCGCGAAATCCGAGACCGGGAGTTCGACAATGCCGCACAAGGTCAACCCCATCGACTTCGAGAACTCCGAGGGGAACCTCTCGAAGGCGAACTCCGACCTCGCCTTCCTCGCCGACTACCTCCCCACTTCGCGCCTCCAGCGCGACCTCTCGGACTCCACGGTCAAACGCAACATCGGCGCCGCGTTCGCCTACTGCCTCATCGGCTACACGAAACTCCAGAACGGCCTCGAGAAGGTCGTGCCGAACGAGAAAGTGATGCGCGAGGACCTCGAAGGCACGCCCGAAATCATCGGCGAGGCCGTCCAGACGATCCTCCGCCGCGAGGGTGACACCGAAGCCTACGAGCGCGTGAAAGCCCTCACGCGCGGCGAGCGCGTCACCATCGAGGACTTCCGGGACCTCTTCGAGGACCTCGACGTCGACGACGACGTCCGCGAGGAACTGCACGCGCTCACCCCGACCGGGTACACAGGCGTCGCCGACGACATCGCCCGCGACGCCTGAAGACGGCGACATGGACGGTGCGACGCGGTGCGCACCGCGAGGACCGACTCCCCGACAAAACTTTTGCCGGCGGGCGCGCCACTCACGCCCGCAATGTCAGACCGCCCTGCGTCCTCCAGCGACACGAACGGCTGCCCGAAGTGCGGACACGACGAAGTGACGACCGGCTCCATCTCCACGACCGGGTCGGGCCTCTCGAAGATGTTCGACGTGCAGACGAACCGCTTCGAGACGGTGACCTGCGCGTCCTGTGGCTACACGGAGTTCTACAAGGACGTCGGAAACAAGGGGAGTGACTTCGTGGACGTCTTCCTCGGCTAGGCGAGCAACTCGCGCAGCGCCGCCGTCGCAATCTCGGCGCCCTCGCGGACTTCCGGGAGGTCGACGTACTCGCGCTCGGCGTGCGCGACAGCACCCTCGTCGTCCGCGAGATAGCCCGGCCCGAAGACGACGGTCGGCGCGTCGTTTGCGAAGTACGACGACTCGGTGGCCGCGCCGAACGGCCGGACCTCGCCCGCGCCAGCGTCGGTGAGCGCCGCGACGACGTCGCTGTCCTCGGGCGTGGCGAACGCCTCCAGGAACGGCGTCGTGCGCTCCTGTGGCGTGACCGTCACGTCGACGTCGTCGGGCACCGCGGCGCGCAGGTGCTCGCGGAGCGCCGCGAAGAAGCCCTCGGCCGTCTCCGGCGGCACCGAACGTCGGTCGATGACGAACGAGCACTCCGCGGGAATCTGGTTCGTCGCCTCGCCGCCCTCAATGGTCGTTGCGGTCAGCGTCGGCGCGCCGAGCGCCGCGTGGACGCCGGGGCCGTGTGCCTCGTCGAACGTCTCCACCGCCCGAAGCGCGGCCGCCGCACCCTGGATCGCTGAGACGCCCGACTCGGGTTCCGCGGCGTGCGCGGCGACGCCGGAGAGCGTCACCGTCCCCTGAAAGCGCCCGCGCGCCGCCGTGCAGACGTCGAGTTCGGTCGGCTCGCCCACGACGTAGTAGTCGGCGTCGAGGGCGAGGTGGTGGGCGCCCGTCGAGTCCGTCTCCTCGTCGGGCGTCACCGCGAGCGTCAGGCGCCCGCGCTCGGGCTCGACCGCGAAGAACGCCGCGAGCAGCACCGCGAGCGGGCCCTTCGCGTCACACGACCCGCGCCCGCGCAGGACGTTGCCGTCCCGCTCTGGGGGGATGTGCGGCGGCACCGTGTCGATGTGCGTGTTCAACACGACGTGCGGGCCGTTTTCGGGCCCCTCTTTCGAGGCGAGCGTGTTTCCCGCCTCGTCGATGTCGACGTCGAGTCCCTCGCCTTCGAGTTCCGCGACGAGCAGGTCGCGCATCGCCGACACGTCCTCGTGAGAGGGCGTCTCGACGGCGCGCTCGAGGAAGCCGACGGGGTCGAAGTCCTCACTCATGGACGGCCTCCGCTGCGTCCGTCCGTTCGACGTCGCCGGACGTCACGTAGCTCGTCGGGCCACGGAGGACGGTGGTGCCGTCCTCACGCAACTCGACGCCGAGGTCGCCACCCGGCGGCGAGACGGTGACACTCCCGTGCTCGGGAATCTCGCCGAGGCGGGCGGCGGCGACTGCGATGGCGACCGCCCCCGTCCCGCAGGCGTCCGTCTCGCCCTCGACGCCGCGCTCGAACGTCCGCTGGTCGAAACCGCCGTCGGCCTGGGGCGAGGCGAGGTTCACGTTCGCGCCCTCCGGGAAGACGTCGTGGTGGCGAATCGCGGGTGCCATCGCGTCCAAGTCGACGGCGTCCACGTCGTCTACGAAGACGACGGCGTGCGGGACGCCCGTGTTCAGTGCGGTGACTGTGTGGCCCTCGATGTCGACGTCGACGAGGTCGCCGTCGCGGGTGTGGGGCACCTCATCGGGCGCGAACGTCGGTGTCCCCATCTCGACGGTCACGTCCTCGCCGTCGACGGTACACCGGCGTGGGCCCGCGCCCGTCTCCAGCGTCACGGCGTCCGCCCCCTCGCGCTCGGCGACCCAGCGGGCCGCACAGCGCGCGCCGTTCCCGCACATCGCCGCGCGGGAGCCGTCCGGCTGGACGAGCGTCATCGACGCGCGCGCGCCGCCATCGGACACACCCAGAAAGAGCGTGCCGTCGACGCCGAGCGAGTCGCAGAGGTCGACACCGAGCGCGTCGGGGTCGCTCGCCGTCGCCGCGTCGACGACCGCGAAGTCGTTGCCGGTGCCGTGGTAGACGTCGTAGCTGGTCATGGGTAGGGGTCCTCGGCCGTGTCCTCGGCGAGCGTCACGTCCGCGAGCGTCTCGCGGCGTCGCACCACCTCGCGGGTCTCGCCGCCGAGCGCGACGACGGCGGGCCGGGGCCGCGAGTTGTACTGCGACGCCATCTCGACGCCGTACGCGCCCGCGTTCCCGACGGCGAGCAGGTCGCCACGCTCGGGTGCGGGGAGGTCACGGTCCTCGCCGAGGACGTCTGTACTCTCACATACGGGCCCGACGACGGAAACGTTCTCGGTCGCCCGCGACTCGGTGGCGAGCGAGCGAATCGGGTGGTGCGAGCCGTACATCGCCGGGCGGACGAGCGTCGTCATCCCGGCGTCCGCGCCCGCGACGGTGGCGTCGCCGACGCGCTTGACGGTGTTCACCTCGGTGAGGAGGACGCCCGCGTCCGCGACGAAATACCGGCCGGGCTCGATGGTGAGCGTCGCGTCGATGCCGTCGAGCGCCGCGCGCGTCCGTTCCGCCACGGCGTCGAGGTCGAGTGGTGCCTCGTCCTCGTGGTAGGGGACGCCGAAGCCGCCCCCGACGTCCACGAACTCGAGGTCGAGGCCGCTCTCGCGCGCGACGTCCGCGAGCGTGGAGACGACCGCTTCGTGCTCCTCGAGTTGGTCGGCGGAGATGCCGCTGCCGGCGTGCGCGTGGACGCCGACGACGTCGAAGCCACGCTCGGCGGCGTCCGCGAGCACGTCGGCGGCCTCGTCGGCGGGAACGCCGAACTTCACGTCCTTGCCGGTCGAGACTTCCTCGCTGTGGCCGGCGCCGACGCCCGGGTGGACGCGCAGACAGAAGCGACCCGTGAACCCGCGCTCGTCGAGGCGCTCGATGGTGTCGCGCGCGCCCGCCGTCACCGTGAGGGCGGGGTGCTCGGCGGCGACCCGGCAGGCGTAGTCCAGGTCCTCGGCGGGCGGGTTGACGGCCGTATAGTGGACGTCCGCAGGGTCGAACCCCGCGTCGAGTGCGCGCGCGAGTTCGCCCGCACTCGCACACTCCGCGCCCGCGCCGGCGTCGTCCAGCGTTTCGAGGACGTGCCGGCCGGCGTTTGCCTTCACCGCGAACAGCACCTCGGCGTCCGGGAAGGCGGCGGCGAGGCGCGCGTGGTTCTCGCGGACGCGTTCGAGGTCGTCGACGTAGAGCGGCGTGCCGTACTCCCTGGCGAGCGCGCGCAACTCGTCGGCTTCCCAGTCCGCGAGCCGGCGGACGGCCGGACCCGTCGCGTTGCCGTCCCCGCTCACTCCCGGAGCGCCTCCTCGCGCTGGCTCGCCTCGAGCGTGCTCGCCTCGAGGTCGGTGGCGACGACGGCGGGCTTGTACGCGCCGCCCTCGAAGAGGTCGTGCTCGCCGATGGAGGACTCGACGAAGCGCGTGAATGCACGGCGGTCCGCCGGCAGTTCGCCGTAGAGGACTTCCTCCTCGACGAGGTCGTAGACCGGGATCCGCGGCGTGAGGAGCGTGTTCTCCCCGACGACCGAGTTCTCCCCGACGACGAAGCCGGAGGTGACGCGACAGCCGGCCCCGAGCGAGACGTTGTCCTCGACGACGACGGGCGCGTCCTCGACGGGCTCGAGGACGCCGCCGATGAGCGTGTTCGCGCCGAGCTTGACGTTGTCGCCGATCTGCGCGCAGGAGCCGACCGTGTCGCAGGAGTCGACGAGCGTGCCGTCGCCGACGTGCGCGCCGATGTTCACGAACGCGGGCGACATCAGGATGGCGTCGGAGCCGATGTAGGCACCCCGACGGATGGTCGTGCCGTCCGGCGTGTTGCGGGTGCCGCGCTCGCCGAGGTCCGCGGTCTCGCGCAGCGGCAGGACGTCATGGTAGGTGACGCCGCCGTACTCGCGGGGCTCGGTCTCGCGCAGCGAGAAGTTGAGCAGGACGCCACGCTTCACCCATTCGACGGACTCCCACTCGCCGTCGACCTTCTCGGCGGCGCGGACGGCGCCCTCCTCGAGCGCGGCGAGGAAGGCGTCGATGGTCGCGGCGTCGTCGCGCGTCAGGTCGTCCGCGGAGACCTCGTCGGCCTGCAGGCGTTCCCAGAGGTCCTCTACGTCGGCTTCGAGCGAATCGTAGCTTCGGCTCACAGTTGGCTGGCGATTGTCTCGAAGCGGTAATAGTCCGCCGATTGCTCGCGAAGCCACGCCGCCGCGTCGAGCGCGCCCTCCGCGAAGACGCTCCGGGAGCCCGCACGGTGCGTGAGTTCGAGGCTCTCGTGGTTGCCGGCGAGCAGCACTTCGTGCTCGCCCGTGATGTCGCCCGCGCGGCGCGCGTGAACACCGATTTCGTCCTCGTCGCGTGGCGCTTCGCCCTCGCGGCCGTGGACGCGATCGCTCTCGCCCTCGCGGGCTTCCTCGATGCGGTCGAGGAGAATCTTCGCGGTGCCCGAGGGCGCGTCGCGCTTCCCGTTGTGGTGGGTCTCCATCAGCTCGACGTCGTACTCGGGGAGGTCCGTGACCGCCGACTCGACGGCGTCGAGGAGCGCCTGCACGCCGCGCGAGAAGTTCGCGCCGACGAGAATCGGCGTTTCCGTGGCGGCCTCCTCGAGCGCCGCGATGTCGGCCTCCGAAAACCCGGTGGTGCCGGTGACGAGCGGGACGCCGGTTTCGGCGCACGCCCGCGCGTACTCGACAGCGGACTCCGGGCCAGTGAAGTCCACGACGGCGTCCGGGCGTTCGGCGGTGAGGAGCGCCTCGAACTCGCTCGCCGGCTGGACGGGCACGCCCTCGACGTGCTGGCCGTCCCCGTTGCGGTTCACGGCGAACGCGACGTCGATGCCGCGCTCGCGCGCGACTTCGAGGACGGTGCGGCCCATCCGGCCGGTCGCCCCGGTGACGGCGACGTTCATCGTTCGCCCTCCAGGTCCTCGTGGACGGCCTCGAGTTCGGCGCGTGTCTCCGGCGTCGCCCGCGAGAGCGGGTCGCGAACCTCCGCGGGGCCGTAGCCCCAGACGTCCATCGCCTCCTTCACCGGAATCGGGTTCGTCTCCCGGAAGAGCGCGCGGAAGAGCGGCCCGAGTTCGTGGTGGTGCTCGCGCGCGAGGGCGTACTCGTCGTCGAGGGCGTCCGTGACGAGCGCGCCCATCCGCTCGGGTTCGACGTTCGCGGCGACGCTGATGACGCCCGTCCCGCCGACGGAGAGAATCGGGAGGGTGAGCGGGTCGTCGCCGGAGAGCACTGCGAACTCCTCGTCGCGCGTGCGCTCGACGACTTCCGAGATGAGGCCGAGGTCGCCGCTCGCGGCCTTGTAGCCGACGATGTTCTCGTGCTCGGCGAGCGAGACGGTGGTGTCGGCGTCGATGGAGCGGCCCGTCCGGGAGGGGACGTTGTAGACGATTTGCGGGACGTCGACGGCGTCCGCGATGCGGCGATAGTGGCGCTCCATCCCCTCGGGTTCGGGCTTGTTGTAGTAGGGCGAGATGAGGAGCAGGGCGTCGGCGCCCGCGTCCGCGGCGCGCCCGGCGAGCGAGATCGCTTCGTGCGTCGAGTTCGACCCCGCGCCGGCGATGACGGGGACGTCGACGGCCTCGACGACGGTTTCGACGACGGCGACGTGTTCGTCGTGCGTGAGCGTCGCGGACTCGCCCGTCGAGCCGACGGGGACGAGGCCGTCGACGCCGGCGTCGGCGAGGCGCTGGGCGTCGGCGGCGAGTTGGTCGTGGTCGATGCGTTCCTCGGCGTCGAACGGCGTCGTCATCGCGACGAACGTGCCGGTCGTGACGTTTCGTGGTGTACTCATTGGTGGTGTCGGATGGGTCTCGGGATACTGTACGTACCGGTGCGGCCCTACGGTGACCCGTGACGGGGGCGCTACGCCCGCAACGAGTGCCTACTGTGGGTCGCGTTTACCGGGTTTCGAGAAAGCGCCGCCGCTCGCGGTAGGGGACGACTCCGCTACTGCGCGAGCGCCGAACATGTCTGCATACCTGCGTTCCACTGGCATAGGTCTGTCGCCGCGAACAGGCGTTGCCGGACGGAAAAGGGGCGCGCCGGCCACCGGGGCGGGTCGTGTGCCGTAGTTTTATGCGGGCGCGGTGGAGACTGCCGAAACGATGCTGGTCCTCGGCGACGCACACGCGACCGACCCCGACCGACGCCAGTCGCTCTTCGCGGCCTACCGGGCCGCCGACGAGGACGTCGCCCTCCAGTGCGGGGACCTGATGTACTACGACCTGCCGGTGCAGACCTACTTCGTCGCGGGGAACAACGAGGACTTCGACGTCATCGACGCGCTCCGACACGGCCGCGTACGCTCCTCGGACGTGGCGAACGCCCGCCTGCTCGCGAGCGACGCCGTCGACGTCGAGGGCGTCCGCGTCGCCGGCCTCTCCGGGAACTACGCGCCGACGCAGTTCGACAAACCACGCGCGGCCCTCGAGGGCGAGCGACGGCGCCATTTCGTCCGTGCGGACGTCGAGGCCGCGAAGGAGCTCGAGGACGTCGACGTCTTCCTCGCCCACGAAGCACCCCACGGCACGCCCGTCGAGGAGGACTACGACGTCGGCTGTCAGTACGTCGACGAGATTCTGCGGGAGCTCGAGCCCGACCTCTGCCTCGTCGGCCACCACCACGAGCACACCGAATCCACCTTCGGCGACACGCGCGTCGTCACCGTCGACCCCGTCTGGAAGTCCCACTACACGCTCGACCCGGCGACACTCGAACTCGAACGCCACGAGACGCCGGACGCCTGAGGATTCGGTCGTGCGTAGCCTCTTTAGGGCGGTATGCACAAGTAGCGGTATCTGATGGTCGAAATTCACGACGCCCAGCGCGTCGCCGTGCTCGCCGACGCGCAGAACCTCTATCACTCCTCTCACAGCCTCTACTCGCAGAACATCGACTACTCGGGGCTGCTGGAGGAGGCCGTTCGCGGGCGCGAACTCGTGCGCGCCATCTCCTACGTCATCCGCGCGGACTCCCCACAGGAGGAGTCGTTCTTCGAGGCCCTGCGCGACATCGGCTTCGAGACGAAAATCAAGGACATCAAGACGTTCGGGGACGGGTCGAAGAAGGCCGACTGGGACGTCGGCATCAGCCTCGATGCCGTCACGCTCGCCGAGAAAGTCGATGCGGTCGTGCTCTGTACGGGCGACGGGGACTTCTCGCGCCTCTGTCACCACCTCCGCCACGAGGGCGTCCGCGTCGAAGTGCTCGGCTTCGGGTCTTCGACGGCCGACGAACTCATCGAGGCCGCCGACACCTTCACCGACCTCTCCGAGCGACAGGAGGACGTCCTGCTCTAGACGGAGCGGCCCTCGACGGACGTTCCGACGAGGAGCGACCCGACTGCCAGTCCGACCGCCGCGACGGCGGCGATGCCGAGGTGGAGCGGTCCAACGCTGTCCATCGAGAGAGTCGTCCACAGCAGGAGAATCGTGCCGACGCCGAGGAGCGGCAGGCCCGCGAGCACCTTCGTGTCCATGTCTAATCGGCCGTTGGGTGGCCCACCACATAAGCCCATCTCCATCGTCCGAAGGGTACATCCCCGTCCCACACGCAGAGGGTGACGATGGAGGACGCAGAACGCCGCACACTACAGGCCGTCGCGGACTACCAGTTTCGTGCCGGTGCCGGCCGCGCGCTGTTCCCCGAGGGCGAGTCCTACGACGTCGACCGCTCGAAGTCCGGGCGCCCCCGACAGGTCGCGACCGACGAGGGGCGCCGGCTCGTCTCGTTCGGCACCGACGGTCGCTTCACGCTCGGCCTCGCCGGCGGTGAGCGCCTGCTCGCGGAACTTGAGGCGCCCGCCTGTCGCGTCGTCGTCGGCGACGAGAGCGAGCCGTTCGTCCGCGACGGGAAGAACGTCTTCGCGAAGTTCGTCACGGACGTCGACCCCGAGGTCCGGCCGGGCGACGAAGTCGTCGTCGTCCACGAGGACGGCCACCCCATCGCGGTCGGGCGCGCGGAACTCGACGCAGAGGCCGTCGCGGACTTCGACACCGGGATGGCCGTGAAGGTACGCGAGGGCGCGGGAACGACTGACGCCTGATACGTCTGTTTCGCGGCGTTCGCGGCGCCGACCCGCAGTGTTTTTCCCTCCTGCGGCCACACGCAGAGGTATGTTTGGAGGAGGCGGTGGGATGAACCCCCGGAAGATGAAGCAGATGATGAAGCAGATGGGTATCGACGTCGAGGAAATCGACGCCGAGGAAGTCGTCATCAAGACGACCGACGGGAAGGAACTCGTCTTCGACGACGCCGACGTCACCCAGATGGACGCGCGCGGCCAGCAGACCTACCAGATCATCGGCGAGCCCGAGGAGCGAGAGGCCGCCGAGACCGGTGAGGGGGAGGAGGCCGACGAGGAAGGCGAAGCGGCCGGCGAAATCCCCGAGAGCGACGTCGAAATCGTCGTGCAGCGCACGGGCGCGACCCCCGAGGAGGCGCGCGCCGCACTCGAGGGTGCCGACGGCGACCTCGCGACCGCCATCGACGTCCTGGAGTGAGCACGTTCCTCCTCGTTCGGGACGGTCGCGAGTTCCTCGTCCACCCCGGCGAGGAACTGCACACGGACCTCGGCGTCGTCGAGGTGCCCGAGGACCCCAAGCCCGGACAGACCGTCGAGACGCACCTCGGCGAGTCGTTCACGGTGCGCGCGCTCCGGGGCCCGGACCTCTTCGACCATCTCGAGCGCACGGGCGCGCCGATGGTCCCGAAGGACATCGGCATCGTCGTCGGGCACACGGGCGTCGCGTCCGGCGACCGCGTCCTCGACGCCGGCACCGGGACCGGCGTGCTCGCGGCCTACCTCGGGCGACTCGGCGCGGACGTCCTCACGTTCGAAGCGCGCGAGGAGTTCGCCGAGGTCGCCCGGGAGAACATGGCGCTCGCGGACGTCGCCGACACCGTCGAGGTACGGACGGGCGACATCACCGAGGAGCTCGAGGACCTCGGCGCGTTCGACCTCGTGACGCTCGACACGCCGGACGCCCCCGAAGTCGTCGAGCAAGTCGACGCTCACCTCGTCCCCGGCGGCTACGTCTCGGTCTACTCGCCGTTCGTGGAGAACGCGCGCGCGAGCCACGAGGCCGCCCGTGAGGCCGGCCTCTCGGACGTCGAGACGCTCGAGACCATTCAGCGCCGGATGGACTTCGACGAGCGCGGGTCGCGCCCGACGACCAAGGGCGTCGGCCACACGGGCTACCTGACGTTCGGGCGGAAGACGTAGCGCGTTTTCGCACGCGGTCCTTTTTCCACCGCTCAGGCGCCGAGTCGGTCGCGCAGTTCGAGCGCAACGATGTACGCGGCGGCGGGCGGGAAGGCGACGGTCCAGAGCGCCGCCTGCCAGAGGCCGACGACGGAAAGGCCGAGCGCGCACGCGAGCGCGATCGCGCGCCGGTTCAGGACGACGGAGAACGCACCACCCCACGTGACGACGAACAGCGAGGCGATGAAGACGGACGCGCTCCCGGGAAGCGATGCCGATGGTGGACTCCAGAGTGCGACGGCGCTCGCGACGAGCGCGCCGAGGACGGCGACGGCGCTTGCGGCGTCGAGTCGGATCGGAGTGTCGGCCATACGGACCACTGCGGGTCGAGCGACTAACGGGTGTCGCTGTGCGTCAGCGGAAAACGGACCGGGTGGCGCTCAGTTGTCGTCTTCGCGCCAGCGGTTCTCACACTCGGTGCAGATGAAGAAGCGCGTCTCGGACTCGTCGGCGCTCCGAATCTGCTGCATGTAGTAGTAGGCGCGGTCGTTCCCACACTCGGGACAGAACGTCTTCGTGGAGGGGAGGCCGCGGTCCTCGGCGTCGGAGACGTCGACGATTTCGGAGACCTCCTGTCCTTCGGTGACGGTGTACTGCGCGGCGTCGCCCTTGGGCTGTTCGTGCCCGCAGGACGTGCACACCCAGAAGTCGTCCTCGGCTCGCATCATCGAGCCGCAGTCGTCGCAGAATTCCATTTGTACTCCTCGTAACCGACCCGGGCCTATAAGCGCGATGTTCAGGCCTAGTCGCCCTCGCCTTCGGACTGGCCGGGTTCGCCGACGGCCTCGACTGGGAGGGTGTTGCGGATGGAGGCGGCGAGCGACGCCGGGTCGTCGAAGACGTCCTCCTGGATGCGCGCGACGACGTCCCCCACGGCTTCCTCGCCGTCGGCGTAGACGAGGACGACCCCCTCCAACTCGTCGACGGCGTTCTCCTTCGTGATGGGATACGGGAGCCCCTCCAGTGATTCTTCGAGGTCCTTCAGCTTCACCCTCTCAGTCATGGCGTGAGGTACCGACGCCCGCTCCTTAACTGTTGGCGGCCGTGCGAGCGGGCACGCGCACCTCACTCCGCTCGGTGGCGCGTCACTCGAAACTCGGGTCGCGCTCCTCGAGGAAGGCCCGCATCCCCTCGCGCTGGTCGTGGGTGCCGAACAGCGACGCCCACGTTCGGCGCTCGAAGTCGAGGCCGGCACCGAGGTCGGTCTCGTGGCTCTGCGTGATGGCTTCCTTCGCGGCGGCGAGCGCGACCCGCGGACGCGCGGCGAGGTCGGAGGCGAGGTCGGCGACGTGCCCGTCGAGTTCGTCGTGCGCGACCACTTCGCCGACGAGGCCGAACTCGTGAGCGTCCTGTGCGTCAACGCGCTCACCGAAGTAGACGAGGCGTCGGGCGGTCTCGTCGCCCACGAGACGTGGGAGGCGCTGGGTACCACCCCAGCCCGGGATGATGCCGAGGTCGGTCTCGGTCTGCCCGAGGACGGCGCGCTCGGAGGCGACACGGAGGTCGCAGGCGAGCGCGAGTTCGAGGCCGCCGCCGAGCGCGTAGCCGTTGATGGCGGCGACGACGGGCGCGGGGAACGTCTCGATTGCGCGCGTGACGTCGTGGCCGAGACTCGCGTAGGCGTGCGCCTCGGGCGTCGAGAACTCGGCCATCTCCTCGATGTCCGCGCCGGCGGCGAACGCGTCCTCGCCCGCGCCGGTGAGGACGAGCACGCGCGCGTCGGCCGCCTCGGCCTCGTCCAGTACGTCGAGGAGAGCCTCGAGCGTCGCGCTACTCAGTGCGTTCAGCCGGTCGGGACGGTCGATGGTGACGGTGGCGACGCCGTCGTCGTCGACGGCGACCGTGACGGGCCCGGTCATAGATAGCGGAAGGCGGACGACCCCCATAACGGTAGGGGCGAGTGCGACGTGAGGGGAAACGGCGAAATACGGACGGCGAATAGCCGAGGGCATGACGCTCTCGGAGGAGGCGAAAGAACGCCTCGCGGACATCGTCGAACTCCAGCCGACGAAGAACTCGGCGCTGCAGGACCGCTGGGAGATGGAGTCGGGGAGCGACGTCCACCAGTATCTCGAATCGGAGTTGAAGGAGTACTACTATCGGGACGAGAACAGCCTGATTCGCGCGACGGCGGAGGCCCGCGCCATCGTCACCGGCGAGGAGCCCGAGGGCCCGACGGAGGTCTACATGTCCGACCTCGAGCGGAAAGTGTTCGCCGTCGCGCCCGGCCCGGACGAGGACACCGAGAGCGTGGTGAGCGTCCTCCACCGCCTCCAGGACGAGTACGGCGACGACCTCGCGGACGAGGACGGCGAGGAGCCGTCGGCGAAGGACGTCCGGCGCGCGCTCCAGACGCTCAAACGCAAGGGCGTCGTCGAACTCGTCTACCGGACGGTGCCGACGTTCCGACTCGCCGTCGAGCGCGAGGACGTCGCAATCGCCGAGGAGTGACTCAGACGCCGGGCTGGGAGGGCGGATAGGCCGTCGGCACCTCGCCCTCGGGCCCCGAGACGTCGCGTCGCTCGAAGCCGAACTCCTCGGCGAGTCGCTCGCGGAGTTCGAGCGCGCGTTCGCGCTCGATACCGCGCGTCCTGACTTCGCGCTCCTCGAGCGCCGCGATGGCGATACGAGCACGCGCTCGCGTGAGCGAGACGGCGACGGTCGCGTCGGCCGTGACGTCGTGGTCGAACGCCGCCTCGATGTCGTCGATGGTCTCCGTCTCGACGTCCGGTGCTTTTGGCTCGTGGCGTTCGAGCGCCTCGCGGACGACGTCCGCCTCGCGGCCGGTGAACTCGAGGTCGCGTGACTCTGTCTCCGTCATACTCTCGGCGAGTGGAACGGACGGCGCGCGGAAACGATTACTGGCCGGGCCGCCGGCGCGAGCGGCGCCGGGCGAGCAGACGCTGTATCGCCTGCCCGGGGCCGCCCTCGATGGGCCACCCGCGCTGACGCCACTGTGGCGGTTCGGGAGAGAACGACGCACAGGACCCCGAGCACTCCGCGGCCGTCTGCTCGCAGTCCTTCGCGTGACAGTAGGGAACGTAACCGTGCTCGGCGTCCCGGAGGTCGAAGGCCTTGCAGTCGGGGCGCATCGTCTCGACGTAGGAGCGCCAGCCCCGGCCGTAGGCGCGCTCGGCGATCCGCCGGCGCGTCTCGCGTTTCTCGTCGGCCGCGACGTACTCGAACGTCGTCGGGTCGCCGTGCTCGGTGACGCGCACGCCCGCCGCGTCGGGGTCGAGCGACCGCGGGTGCCACGCGACGCTCGCGTCCATCGCCTCGTCGAACGTGAGGACGCCGGCGTGAATCGGCATCTCGGTGACGAGCGCGCGCGTCTCGTCGGCCCGCGTCGCCACCCAGACTTCGTCCGCGAGGCCGAGCGCGACGTCGCGCTCGAGTTGGTCGGCGAGGTCGCGGGCAGCAGAGGCGTCGAAATCGGGTTTGTTCTCGATGGCGACGACCCGGCGCACCCAGTCGGGGTAGGGTGCGACACGGCGAATCTCGATGCGGTTCCCGCGCTTGCGCTCCTCGAGGACGCCGCGGGCGGACGCCCGATGAATAGCGTCGCGGACGTACCGCCACGGGTAGCCGGGGTCGGGGAGCGCGTCCCGGTAGTAGGTCCAGTCGGCGGGCGCGTGCTCGGCGAGCGAGCGGAGTTCGGGGTCGAGTTCTCGGTCGCCGAGCTCGGCGCGCGTCCGCAGCGCCTCGGGGTCGGCCTCGACGAGGACGGTGTCCCAGCGGCGCCGCTGCGTGCCGAGCTGGCGCGCGACGAGCACGCGGCTGTCCGGTTCGGCAGGCGTCCAGTTCGACTCCGCCCACGCGCAGACCCGGAGTTCGAAGCCGAACTCCGCGCCGGCCATCTCAGAGGTCCTTCTCGTCGAGGAACTCGTGGGCGTCCTCGAGAATCTCGCGGGGGCCGTCCTGCGTGATGGTGTTCAGTGCCTGTTCGTAGTCTCGCCATTGGAGGTCGGAGTGCTCGCTGGAGAGTTCAGCGGAGGCCTCGAAGGACTTCGCGATGAAGAGATGGACCGTCTTGTGGATGCGATTTCCGTTCGCTTCGAAGACGTAGTCGTAGTCGTCACGGAATCCGTCGACGAGACGGAAGTCCTCGATGCCGGCCTCCTCTTTCACCTCCCGAATGGCTGTCTGCTGGAGTTCCTCGTCCCCCTCCACACCGCCCTTGGGGAACTCCCAGTCCCCTGGGCGACTCTTGAGGAGAAGGTATTCGCGCCGGCCCCGGGTGTCCCGGAAGAGGATGGCTCCGGCGCTGGTTGCTTCAACCGTCATTAGCTTCACTAAATAGGCCGCGGATTAAGAGAATGTCGGAGACTGCCGGCGGGTAACAGGGCGCGAGCGCAACCACGCGATTTTTGAGGGTGGGCGTCCTCGGATATGGTTACGCAGTTCCCAGCCATGACCTTCGTCACTAGCCTCACACTCGAAAGCGGGGACCGAGCGGCCCTCGACGACATCGTCGGGGAAATCCGCGACACGGTCCGCCGCAAGGGCGCAGAGCTCAAAGGACCGCACTCCGACTCCCCGAAGCAGCACTTCGTCTCGCAGTACAAGCAACTCGACGGCGAGGGCGACACCTTCGACTCCTGGAGTTACACGGTGTATCGCCGCCGCGTCGAGATTCGCGGCGCCGATGACCTCGCGCGCGACATCATGACCTGGGACTTCCCGAACAGCGTTCACGTCACGGCCGACATCGAACGCGTCCAGCACGTCGGCTCCACGGCGTAAGTCTCTCCTTTACTCACGTCTACTCCGGTCGACGAGCGACGGCGCCGCCCGGCGTGCGCGCCGACGGGGCCGAAACTGGTCGCTGCGAAAACGGGCGCGCGGAGTCAGTACGCGGACTCGCCGACCGTCCGGAGGTAGTCAACGTCGCCGGCGTGTGCGTCGTCGTCGAAGTCGGTGACGCGCACCGCGATCTTCGTGCCCTCGCGGACGCCGTCGGGCGCGCCGTGGACCGTCAACACGGTATCGCCGACGCGCGCGCGGACGCGGTCGCCTTCGACGTCGCTGACGTAGACGCTGAACTGCTCGCCTTCCTCGAAGCTCGGCGTCGTGGTGCGGAACGACCAGCCGGCACGGAACTTCCAGAGGTTCATACGCGACTCACCTCCTCGGACTCGCGGTCCGGAACGTACTCGAGGCCGAACCCGGTGAGGGCGGCGACGAGGAACACCGCGAAGAGGAACCAGCCGTGGAAGACGAACGGCACGACCTTCACGGGGCTGACGAGCATCTGCGGGCCGTACTGCTCGACGAGCGCCGGCATCTGGGAGTAGCCGGCGAGGACGCCGCCCGCCCACGGGAAGATGTAGCCGAGCGCGGACGTGTTCGCGTCGAGGATGTTCGCGCGCCGGTAGCCGTTGATGTTGAACGACTCGCCGATGCGCGCGACGTAGGGCGAGATAGCGATTTCGGCGGCGGTGTTGATGGTGATGGCGGCGTTGACGAGCGCCGTCCCGAGGACGAGCGTCGTCTCGGCGCGCCGGACGGAGGTCGCGACCGTGGAGAGCAGGAAGTCCTGAATGGCCTCGAAGGCACCGCCACGAATCATGATGCGCGCGCCAGCAACGATGAGGAGCGTGAGGACGATGAGCGGGAAGAAGCCGGCGGCGCCCGAGTAGAGACTGCCGCCGACGCCCGCGCTCGTGTCGGGACCGGCGATGGCGAGGAACGGGAGCCACGTGAAGTTCTCGGCGAACGGCGCGTTCTGCGGCGCGACGAACGAGACGATACCGGAGAGCGCCTGCAGGCCGAGCAGGAGGTTGAACGCGATGGCGACGAGCATCCCCCACGTGATGGCTTCGACGATGTGCCGGCCGCGAATCGCGGTGTAGATGACGACACCCATCGAGACGAGGTGGACGAGGCCGACCGGGTTACCGGTGGGGAGGCCGCCGCTCCCGACGCTGGTCGCCATCGTCGTCCCGGCGACGAGGTAGGCGGCGAACGCGAGGACCGCGGCGGTGATCGCGTACTTGAAGCGCGAGGCGACGACGCCGCCGATGTCGGCGTTCTGCGTCACCGCGCTCACGATGGTGGTGTCGCTGACGGGCGCGAGGTTGTCACCGAACGCCGCCCCGGAGAGGACGGCACCGAACATCAGTACAGGATTCGCGCCGAGGAGCACCGTCGCGGGGAAAAACGTCGTGACGAAGGTCACGGCCGTCCCGTAGCCGGTGCCGATACCGGTCGCGAGGAGCGCCGCGAGGATGAACGTCACCGCGGGCAGAATCTGGACGAGGACGCTCTGCGAGACGGGGAGGACCTGTGCGACCCAGATGAGGCCGGTGACGAAGCCGCCGTCCTGGAGGAGCTGGGCGAACATCCCCGCCCAGAGCCACGCGACGATGGCCGTCGCCGCGACCCGTTGGGTCATCCCCTCGAAGATGGTGTTCGCGTAATCTTTCCAGTCGCCCTTCGCGAGGAACATCCCGACGACGAGCGCGAACAGCATCCCGACGACGAGGCCGGTGGTGTCGCCGATGCCGAACAACCCACTCTGTACGACTGCCCAGACGACGAACACCCCGAGGGGGACCGCGCTCGCGGCGGCCCCGCCGTAGAACTCGAGGTCCGAGCCGGACGACTCGGCCATCCCGAGCTCCGCCTCGACCTCCGAACCGGGGGTTTCGTCGCTGTTCGACTCACTCATGCTCGTGTGTCTCAGTCCCGGGCCGCCAAATATCCACGGGACCGCGACGGCCGCGGTGGACCCGGGACCGCCGGAATTTACCTGCGCGGCACCTACGGGACGTATGACCTCCGGCCGAGACCGTTTGACGGAACTCCGACGCGACCTCCACCGACACCCCGAGCCCGCGTGGCGCGAGTTCTACACGACCGCACGACTCGTCGAGGAAATCGGGCGCGTCGGCGTCGACGACCTCCACGTCGGCCCCGACGCCATCGACGGCGACGCGCGCCTCGCCGTGCCCGACGAGGCGTCGCTTGCCGAGTGGTCTGAGCGCGCCCGCGACGCCGGCGCCGACCCCGGCGTTCTCGCACAACTCGAGGGCGGCCATACGGGTGCCGTCGCGGTACTGGAGCAGGGCGAGGGTCCGACCGTCGCGCTCCGCGTCGACATCGACGCGCTCCCGGTCACGGAAGCCGACACCGACGACCACGCGCCCGCGAGCGCGGGCTTTCGCTCCGAGAACGAGGGCTACATGCACGCCTGCGGACACGACGCGCACGCGGCGCTCGGAATCGGCGTCCTCGAGGCCGTGAAGGAAAGCGACTTCGCCGGGACGTTCAAGCTCTGCCTCCAGCCCGCCGAGGAAGTCGTCGGCGGCGGGAAAGCGATGGCTGAGAGCGGCCACCTCGACGACGTGGACGCGCTCTACGCCATCCACGTCGGCCTCGACCACCCGACCGGCGAGGTGGTCGCGGGCGTTGATGGCTTCCTCGCCGTTCACCACGTCGCCGCGACGTTCCGCGGCGCGTCCGCGCATGCTGGCGCGAAACCCGAGGAGGGCCGGAACACCGTCCAGGCGATGGCGAGCGCCGTCCAGGCGCTCTACGGGATTCCGCGCCACTCCGAGGGCGCGACGCGCGTGAACGTCGGCACCGTTGAGGCCGGCACCGCCGTGAACGTCGTCCCCGAGCGCGCCGACATCGAGGCCGAGTTCCGTGGCGAGACGACCGAGCTGAAGGACTACATGGTCGAACGCGCGGAGAGCGCACTCGCCGGGGCGGCCGCCACCTACGACTGTGAGGTGGACGTCGAGACGGTCGGCGAAGCGCCGAGCGCCGTCTCGGACGACGCGCTCGTCGACGTCGTCCACGGCGTCGCGAGCACCGACGCTGGCGTGACGACGCCGACCCGCACGGACGCGCTCGGCGGGAGCGAGGACGCCACCGTCCTGATGCGACGCGTCCAGGAGCGCGGCGGGCAGGCGTGTTATGTCATCGTCGGCACCGACCACTCCAGTGGGCACCACACGCCGACGTTCGACGTGGACGAATCGAGCCTCGACGTCGGCGTGCGCGTGCTCTCGGGGAGCGTGCTGGAGACGTTCGAGACGCTGGCAGAATAAGGGCGAGCGGACGGCGCACCGCTGTCGGGAGTCGGGTGCGCCGTCGCGTCGCGAGCACCGACTCCGACCGTGGTCAGAGGATACCGACCGCTGGCGGCGGATTCGCGTTTGAACACTCGGGAGCGGAGGGTCGACCAACACGATCGCGTCCGGCGACCGGGTGTCCCGTTAGCGCCCGGTCGGTCGCCGGTTCACTCGCGCCAAGAGCGCGAGGGCGACGAACGACTGGAGGAGCGAAGAAGGCTGTTGTCGAAGCGTTTGCCGAGCGGCGGCCACGCCGCCGCGCAGCGCACGGTGCTCTAGTACTTGGGGTCGGCGCCGGTGACCTCGTAGACGTCCTCCATGATGTCGTCGCGGCGGGCCTGCCAGCGCTCGAGGCCCTCGGGGGAACTCGGGTAGTCCTCGTAGTGTTCGAGGAGACGGTCGGCGACCTGCTTCGTCTGGTACATCTGGTAGATCTGTCCCCAGTGGCCGAAGCTCTTGACGGCGACTTTCGCGGCGAGCGCGGGGCCGAAGCTCGCACTGCCGGCGTAGAGGGCTTCGCTGAGTTGCTCGCCGGGGAGATTGGCGAGGAGACTCATCAGGTCGTCGACGTCGACGGCAGTCGAGAGGATGTTGTAGACGTCGAGCGCCGCGTAGCGGGCGCCGAAGTGGTCCATGACGCGCTCGTTGTACTCCCAGAGGGCGTCCTCGGAGAGGTCGCCGTCCTCGATGCCCTTGATGGCGGCTTCGGCGGCGTACTTGCCGGCGTAGGCGGCGCCCGCGATGCCGCCACCGGTCGTGGGGTTGACGTGCGCGGCGGCGTCGCCGACGGCGACGTACCCCGGATGCGTGGCGGAGTCGTAGGGCCGCCGGGTGGGGAGCGCGGCGCCGAGTTTGTCCTTGACTTCCGCGCCGTCGAACTCCGCGCGGTTGTGGAGGTCCGTCTTGAGGTCCTCGATCATGTGCATCGGCTCCTCGTTCATCTGGAAGCCGAGGCCGGCGTTGATTTCGGTGCCGGTGCGTGGGAAGTACCAGAGGTACCCGGCAGCACGCTTGGTGGGCTTGAAGACGAGGGCGTCCTTCCACTCGACCTCCTCGGGCACCTCGACGATTTCGCGGTAGGCCGAGCAGAACTGCGAGTAGTTGACGTTCGTGTCGAAGGTCGACTCGCTGAAGTCCGTCTTGTCCTGCAGGAGCGAGAGCGAGCCGGCGGCGTCGACGACGATGTCGGCCTCGTACTCCACGGGTTCGCCCTCGCGCGTGGCGGTGACGCCGGTGACGCGACCGTCGCGGTCCTGTTCGACGTCCTGCACGACGGTGTCGTAGTGGAACTCGGCGCCGCGGTCCTTCGCGCCCCCGATGATGAGTCGACCGTACTTCCAGCGGTCGATGACGGCGAGCTCGCCGGGGATGGGGATTTCGAGAACGGTGTCCTCTTGGGGAATCTCGAAGCGGCCGTGGTCGACGTCGACGTTGGTGAACGCGGGTTCGAGCTTGGACTTCGGGATGGCCGCGGGGAAGTTCGCGGCTCCCTTGAGGGCGTCACCGCAGGCAATGTGCCCCGCTTCCTGCTCGTCCTTGCGTTCGACGACGACGACGTCGTAGCCGGCCTCGGCGGCGGTGGCGGCGGCGTAACACCCGGACGTACCGGCACCGACGACGACGAAGTCGAACTCGTGGGTGGTCATACCGCGGTGATTGTGACGGGCCGTGAAAACTCTTTTCGGAAAATCCGTCGCTTCGCCGGGGACACGGGGCGATAAAGAGTTTTATCGCCGCTCCACAAAACGGCGTCCCATGACCGAACACACCGTGGAGTTCGTCGGCCGCGAGGAGTCCATCGAGGTCTCGGAGACGGAGACCATCCTGTCGGCCTGTCTGCGCGAGGGCATCGCCCAGGAGTACTCCTGTCGCGTCGGCATGTGTCTCGCCTGCTCCGCCGAAATCGTCGAGGGCGACGTCGCCCAGCCGGCCGCGCGCGGCCTCAGCGAGGAGGAAGCCGAGGACTACTGTCTGACCTGCATGGCCCGTCCGCTCTCCGATCTGAAGCTGGACCGCGGGAAGTACCCGCCGAGCATCGAGACCGAGACGGTGGACGCCTCGGGCCCGGTGACGGCGGACGACGACTGACCGGACTCCTCCTTCTTAGAGGTCGGGCGCGGGCGCGGCCTTCTGTAGTGCGGTTTCAGCGACGTTCCCGCCGTAGTCGGCACAGCGCGAGAGCGAGTCGACGACCAGGCCGAGGTGCTGGGCCTCGTGCGGCGCGAGGTCTCGGAGGATGTCGTCGAGCGAGCGCGCGTGCTCGTCGATTTCGAGGACGGAGCCCCGAGCGCGGTTCGCGAGGTCGGTGGCGTCGTCGCGCTCGTCAGTGAAGAGCGCCTCCATCGCGGTGTCGACGATGTCGGCGGCGTCCGCGTGGAGGTCCGCGAGCGCCTCGGCGGCCTCCTCGGGGACGGGTTCGTCGAGTTCGAGCGCGACGTTCGCGATTTTCGCGGCGTGGTCGCCGATGCGTTCGAGCTGGCGCGCGCTGGAGTGGTAGTCGAAGCACGTCTCGCGCGTCACACCGATTTCCTGTGCGGTGCGCGGCGAGCGCAGCGCGCCGCGGAAGATGCGCGAGACGACGAACCAGAGGCGGTCGACGTCGTCGTCGCGCTCGATGACGTCCTCGGCCATGTCGTCGTCGTTCTCGACGAGCGCGGTGACGGCGTCGTCGAGCATCGAGAGCGAGATGAGGCGCATCCGCCGGACGGCGTTGTGGATGGAGAGCTCGCTGGAGTCCAGCAAGTCCTGGATGACGACCCGGTCGCTCGTCTCCTCGAGCACTTCGAGGCCGACGAGGCCCTGCGTGGCGTTGCGGACGACGCGGCGCTGAGCGGACGTGATACGGTCGGCTTCGAGGACGAGGACGTCGAAGCCGCTGACGTACATGGTCATCACGGTCCGCATGAGGGCGTCGCCCTCCATGCCGGTGATGTCGAACGTCCCGCGCTGGGCCTCGTCGTCGGTGACCGGCGAGAGCAACAGCGACCCGCTGTCCGGGTGGAAGGCGATCTCGTCGCCGGCGCCGACGTCGTGGTCGCGCGCCCAGTCCTTCGGGATAGAGACAGTGAACGTCGACCCGCCAGTGACCTGCACCTTGCGGCGTTCCATACCGACCGATATCCAACAAGGGACTATAAATTTACGCATGAATATATACTCCAGCGGCGGCCGTCACACTAGACCGGGTTGAACGGACACATCCACCCACGTACGGCTCGTTCCGTGGTTCTCCATATCGAGATTGACTGCTCCACACGACCGAATATACGGGTCGATATAGAATACTATATAGATATAATAGTAGAGTATTTATTTAGGAAATGGGTTTCATCCGGTGATGGCAAAGCAGTCCACGAGCTTTGAAACGAAAACGCGGCGCGGTTTCCTGGCAACGGCTGGTGCGACGGGGGTCGCGGCACTGGCTGGCTGTACCAGCGGTCCCGACAGTGGGTCCGGCGGCAACGGGGGAACGACCACGAGCAGTGACTCGCAACAGCTCTCCGGCGACATCACCATCACCGGGTCGAGCACCGTTTACCCGCTCGCGGCTGCGGTCGCCGAGAAGTTCCAGCAGGAGCACCCGAAGGTCAACATCAGCGTCAGCCCCACCGGCTCCGGTGGCGGGTTCAGCAACCACTTCTGCCTCGGCAAGTCCGACTTCAACAACGCCTCCCGCCCCATCACGAAGGAGGAGAAGCAGCTCTGTCAGGAGAACGGCGTCGAGTGGCACGAAATCACGGTCGCCACGGACGCGCTGACCGTCATCGTGAACAAGGACAACGACTGGGTGGACTGCATCACGATGGAGGAACTCGCCCAGATCTGGAAGGCCGACGGCGCCCAGAAGTGGTCCGACGTCAACTCCGACTGGCCGGACAAGGAGATCAAGCGCTTCGGCGCCGCCGACACCTCCGGCACCTTCGACTACTTCAAGGAGGCCGTCCTCGGCGAGGAGACGAACCACACGAGCGACTACGAGGCCACCGAGAAGGACAACCTCATCCTCCAGGGTGTCCAGCAGGACAAGTACGCCATCGGCTACTTCGGCTTCGCGTACTACCAGGGCAACAAGGACGCCGTGAAGGCGCTCTCCATCAACGACGGCGACAAGTGCGTCAAGCCGACGCTCGACAACGCCAAGGCCGGCGACTACCCGCTTTCGCGCCCGCTCTTCACCTACCCCGCGAAGGAGTCCCTGAAGCAGGACCAGGTCGCGGAGTTCGCCCGCTACTTCGTCAAGCAGAGCGCGAACACCGAGCTCGTCGCCAACCAGATCGGCTACGTCCCCCAGACGCAGGAGGACATGCAGGCCGAGCTCGACGAGCTCAACAAGGTCATTTCGGAAGTCCAGGGCTAACTGAGCGAATTCGAGTTCTTTTTGCCGTGATACCTGATAATCGTGGGTGTGGACGATGACTGGTGAGGGACAAGTCCCCGACTTGAGCGGCGAGCGGGGTCTCCGGACGGTGCGTGAGTCGATATACAGATACGCCTTAATCGGGTGCGCTGTGCTCTCCGTCCTGACGACCCTGAGCATCATCGGGGTGCTCGTCGTCGACGCCGCGGAGTTCTTCAGCGTCGTCCCCATCCTCGACTTCCTGACGGGGACGCGCTGGAGCCCGAACCTCCAGCCGGTGCAGTTCGGCGTCCTCCCGCTCCTGCTCGGGACGCTCCTGATCACCATCGGGTCGGCGGTGGTCGCGCTCCCGCTCGGCGTCCTGACCGCGATCTACCTGAGCGAGTACGCGAGCAAGCGGACGCGCTCGATCCTCAAGCCGATGCTCGAAGTGCTCGCCGGCGTCCCGACGGTCGTCTACGGCTACTTCGCGCTGGTCTACATCACGCCGGCACTCAACGCCGTGCTGACGTGGCTCAACGGCACGCTGGGCCTGAACCTCCCGCGGCTCGGCCTCTTCAACGGGCTCTCGGCGTCCATCGTCGTCGGCATCATGATCATCCCGATGGTCTCCTCCATCAGCGAGGACGCGATGAGCTCCGTCCCGGACTCGCTGCGACAGGCGGGCTACGGCCTTGGAGCCACGAAGTTCAACGTCTCGACGACCATCGTCGTCCCCGCCGCCATCTCCGGCATCGTCTCCTCGTTCATCCTCGCGATCTCGCGCGCCATCGGCGAAACGATGGCCGTCACGCTCGCGGCGGGTTCGACGCCGCCGTCGATTCCCGCGACGTCGTCCGTCTTCGGCATCCCCTACGTCTCCCCCGGGGACCTCCTCGGACTCTACGCCGACAGCAGTGCGACGATGACCGTCGCGATGATCAACATCGCGAGCGGCGACATCTCCGGCGGCTCGACCGCCTACCAGTCGCTGTTCGCCATCGGCATCACGCTGTTCGTCATCACGCTGGCGATGAACGTCATCAGCAACCTCATCGCCGGCCGCTACCGCGAGGTCTACGAATAACATGTCTCAGAGAACGAAAGAAACCGAATTCGGTGAAGTGAGTCGGCTGAAGGGCGCCATCTTCCGATACGTCGCGTTCGTCGCGTCTATCGTCGGCATCCTCTCGCTCGCCGTCCTGCTCGCGTACGTGTTCTGGGACGCCCTTGGCCTCGAGAGCGCGGGCATGAGTTGGTACGCGACGTACCTCGTCACGCTCGTCCTCCCGCTGGCCGGGTTCGTCTTCTACGTACGCACGCGACCCGCCGTCGCGAAGGGTGCGTTCGAGCTGTTCAGCCTCACGCTCGCCGGCCTGCTCGGAACGGTCGCGGCGGTCATCGTCCTCTCGATTATCGCGGGGCCGACCGTCTGGTTCGCCTACTTCCTGACCGTCGTCGGCCCGATCGCGGCGCTCTTCGTCTACGGCCGCTACGAACCCGAGGCGACGTGGGTCGGCATCGTCTCGCTCGGGTTCGCCATCGTCGGCCCCATCGTCGGGACGCTCGCGCTCGACGTCCTGTCCTCCGTGGGCGCGCTCCTCGGGCCGCCCGGCATCTACTTCCTCACGCTCGTCGCGCCGGGCGCAGGCGTCGTCGCCTACCTCGCGGACGACCGCTTCGAGGCGAGTCGCCGGACGAGCGGCGCGCTCGCCGCGGGATTCCTCGTGCTCGCCGTCGTCGGCGTCCCGGTCGTCGACCAGCTGCCGACCGTCTCACGCTCCGCGTGGCTGACCGCGCTCGTGCTCTTCGGCATCCCCGTCGGCTACGCCGTCGCGAACACCGCGACGCGGCCCGAGCGCCGTGCGGCGTTCGCGCTCCCCGTCATCGTCGTCGGGGGCTTCCTCGTCGGGGAGTTCGTCGTCGGCCTCGTCGGCGCCTCGACGCCGTCGCCGTGGCTCGACTGGCAGTACGTCACGAGCGGCCCCTCCATCATCTCCGCCGAACAGGCCGGACTCTACCCGGCCATCATCGGCTCCGTCTTCCTCATCGTCCTCGTGAGCGTCTTCACGTTCGTCTTCGGCTTCGGGACCGCCATCTACCTCGAGGAGTACGCCCCGCAGACCGGCGCACTCGGGACGGTGACCCGCATCATCAACGTCAACGTCTCCAACCTCGCGGGCGTGCCGTCCGTCGTCTACGGCCTGCTCGGCCTCGGCATCTTCGTCAACATCAACGCCCAAATCGGTCCGATTTCCTACAGCGGCTTCGGCGTCGGAACGGTCCTCACCGCGGCGCTCACGATTTCGCTCCTCATCCTCCCCATCGTCGTCATCTCCGCACAGGAGTCCCTGCGCGCGGTCCCGGACTCGCTCCGGCAGGCCTCCTACGGGATGGGGGCGACGCGCTGGCAGACGACGCGGAACGTCGTCCTCCCGCGCGCCCTCCCCGGGACGCTCACCGGGACGATTCTCGCGCTCGGCCGCGCCATCGGTGAGACTGCGCCGCTCATCATGATCGGCGCAGCGACGACGAAGTTCACGCCCCCCGGCGGGCTGTTCAGCAAGCTGACGGCGATGCCCATGCAGATCTACGCGTGGGCGTTCCAGCCGAGCGAGGCCTTCCGGCACGGCGTCGTCGCCGCCGGTGTCGTCACGCTCCTCATCGTCCTCCTGACGATGAACTCGGTCGCAATACTCGTACGGAACAAATACCAACAGGAGAGCAACTAATGACGGACATGGACAGCGATACGGAAGCCGAACAGAACGGAGGCTCCCTCCTCGAGACCGACCCCGGTCAGGGCGGCCTCGCCGACAACACCACGGCCGAAGAGGCGACCGGCGTCGCCATCGAGTCCCAGGACCTCGACGTCTACTACGGGGACACGCAGGCGCTCCAGAACGTCGACATCCAGATTCCCGAGAACCGCGTCACCGCGATGATCGGTCCCTCCGGCTGTGGGAAGTCGACGTTCCTCCGGTGTATCAACCGGATGAACGACCTCATCGACGTCTGCCGCGTCGAGGGCGACCTCTTCTTCGAGGGGAAGAACGTCTACGACCCCGACGTCGACCCCGTCGCGCTCCGGCGCCGCATCGGGATGGTCTTCCAGCACCCGAACCCCTTCCCCAAGAGCATCTACGACAACGTGGCCTACGGCCTCAAGATTCAGGGGAAGACCGAGAACATGGACGAGCGCGTCGAGCGCGCGCTCAAGCAGGCGGCGCTCTGGGACGAAGTGAAGGACCGCCTCGACGAGAGCGGCCTCGACCTCTCCGGCGGCCAACAGCAGCGTCTCTGTATCGCGCGCGCCATCGCCGTCGACCCGGACGTCATCCTCATGGACGAGCCGGCGTCCGCCCTCGACCCCGTCGCCACCAGCCAGATCGAGGACCTCATCGAGGAACTCGCCGAGGAGTACACCGTCGTCATCGTCACCCACAACATGCAGCAGGCCGCCCGCATCAGCGACAAGACCGCCGTCTTCCTCACCGGCGGCGAACTCGTCGAGTTCGACGACACCGACAAGATCTTCGAGAACCCGGAGAGCCAGCGCGTCGAGGACTACATCACTGGCAAGTTCGGGTAAGCCCACGAACGTTTTACCCTTCCCGCCAAACCAACTACCTATGCCACGCGCAAGCTACCAGGAACAACTGGAGACGATGCAGGAGGACGTCCTCTACATGAGCGAGGTCGTCGTCGACCGTCTCCGCACCGCACTCGCCGCGATGGAGACGAAGGACTACGACGCCGCCCAGGAGGTCATCGAGGGCGACGACGAGGTCAACGACCTCTATCTCGACCTCGAGCAGGACTGTATCGACCTGCTCGCGCTCCAGCAGCCCGTCGCCGGCGACCTCCGGCTCATCGCCTCCTCGTTCAAGATCATCACCGACCTCGAGCGCGTCGGCGACCTCGCCGTCAACCTCGCGGACTACACCCTCGACGCCGAACACGACATGTTCCCCGAAGTCGACATCAACACCATCGGCGACCACACCGTCGAGATGCTCGAGGACGCCATGGCGGCCTACGAGGACCGCGACGCCGAGGCTTGCTACGAGATCGCCGAGCGCGACGACGAACTCGACGCGCTCTGCGAGCAGGCCTCCCAGACCGTCGTCCGCGAGCTCATCGAGACGGAACTCGACGCGGACGCCAGCGACGACCAGGTCGAAGAACTCATGCAGGACGTCTCCCGCATGCTCCTCACGATTCGCGACCTCGAGCGCGTCGGCGACCACGGCGTCAACATCGCCGCGCGCACCCTCTACATGGTCGAGAACGACGAGGAGCTCATCTACTAAAGACCGCTTCTCCGCCTCCGAGTCGCCACAAAGCCACGCGCCTCCGTCGCGCGACCACTACTCGCAGTCCCGCGTTCCGTCGTCCGTCGTCAGCCCGTCAGCCGCGGCTCAGCGGCCGGCGTCGAAAGAAATAATCGGCAGTCAGTACCGCTCGACGAGCCTTACGCCTCGTCGAACTGGGCGACGCGAGGCGTCGCTTGTTCGACGAAGGTCACGCTTCGTCGAAGAGGGTTTCGCCGTCGACCATGTGCTCCTCGACGGCGTCGAGGTCGAGCGTCAGGCCGAGACCGGGCTTCTCCGGGACCTTGATGCGGCCGTTCTCGATGACGTCGTCCTCCTCGACCAGGTCCTCCCACCAGCCGAGTTCGTAGGAGTGGTATTCGACGGCGAGGGCGTTGGGGACGGACGCGCCGACGTGCGCGGAGGCCATCGTGCCGATGGGCGAGGAGACGTTGTGCATCGCGACCGGGATGTAGTACTGGTTCGCGACGTCCGCAATCTTCTGGGTCTCGCGCATCCCGCCGACCTTCGGGAGGTCGGGCGCGACGATGTCGACCGCCTGGTTCTCGATGAGGCGGCGCTCCTCGGTGACACGGTAGCGGTTCTCACCGACCGTGATCGGCGTGAGGGTGGACTTCGTGACCTCCTCCTGCACCTCGAGGTTCTCCGGCGGGACGGGGTCTTCGAGCCACCAGACGTCGTACTCCTCGATTTCGGCGGCGAGGCGCTTCGCGCTGTTCGGGCTGTAGGTCCAGTGGCAGTCGAAGGCGACGTCCGCCTTGTCCTTCACGCGCTCGGTGACCTTCTCGACGATTTCGGCCTTGTGACGGATTTCACCCGGACGGAGGTGGCGGTTCGCGCGGTCCTTCTCGTGGCCGGAGGGAACGTCGAGGTCGAACTTGAGGGCGTCGTAGCCGAGTTCGTCGACGACGCGCTCGGCCTCGTCGGCGCACGCGTCGGGGTCGGCCTCCTCCTCGGTGTGACAGTCACAGTAGACCCGGACCTCGTCGCGGTACTTGCCGCCGAGCAGCTGGTAGGCGGGGAGTTCAGTGATCTTGCCCGCGAGGTCGTGGAGTGCGACTTCGATGCCGGCGATAGCGGTGACGGTGACGCCCTCGACGGAGCCCTCGCCGGACATCTTCTGGATGAGGTGTTCATAGAGCCGGTCGATGTCGAGCGGGTTCTCGCCGATGATGAACGGGGCCATCCGGTCGACGAGTTCGGGGACGCCGGCACCCCAGTAGGCTTCGCCGGTGCCGACGATGCCGGCGTCGGTGTAGATGCGGACGAGGGTCCACGGGAAGTTCCCGTCGACCATCGTCGTCTGGACGTCCGTAATCTCGACATCGCGGCCGCCGCCGCGCTTCGCGGTGACGCCCATCGTCTCCGCGGAGAGTTCACGCATGGTGTACTCCGCGTTCGGGTCGTGGAGCTCTCGATAGTCCTTCGCCATGCGAGTGAGATTCACTCGGTGCGGGGTAAATCTTTGGAGATTATTTCGTCAGTTTTCGGCGGTCAGCCGGTTGAGCGCGTAGACGGTGCGGAGGACGTCGCCGGCGGCGCCCCGGTCGTAGACGAGGCCGTCAGTCCGCTCGACGTGCTCGCGGACGCGCTCGCTCGCGTGGTCGGGCGCGGCGGCGATGCCGGCGTCGTGTTCCTCGGCCCACTCCATCACGCGCAGGTCGCTCTTGGAGTCGCCCATGACGAGCGCGAACGGGTCCTCGACGCCGAGGACGTCGAGGGCGGCGGTGACGCCAGCGACCTTGTCGAGTTCGTTCGCGGTGACCTCGGCGGCGTCGCCCTCGTAGTAGGCGAGCTGGACGCGCTCGAGGACGGACTCGGCGTCCGGGTCGACCTCGTGGGCCTCGTCGGGGCGTGCGTCGCGCTCCTCGAGGACGGCGGCGATTTCGGGGTCGCGCGCCGCGAAGTACGCGCGGACGTCGGCGACGCTCGCGGCGGGAATCGCATCGGCGAGCAACTCGGTGAGGTAGACAGTCGCGCGGTCGATGACGTCGACGGCGCCCTCGCTTCCCGTCTCGTAGTTCGGCTTCAGGGTGACGTTGAACTCGTTGCCCTGCAGGTGACAGCCGCGCCGGACCTCCTCGGGGGCGTCCGGGAGGACGCGCGAGCGGACGGACTCGAAGACGTCGCGCACGGGGTCGTCGAGGTCCTCGTAGAGGAGGCGTTTGGTGTCGGGGCCGTGGCCGGGCGTGAAGACGCCGGTGCCGGCCTCGTAGACGACGGAGACGTCGCCGGAGTGGACGAGTTCGTTCCCGAGCCCCTGAATGAGGAAGCCCTTGACGTTCTCGAGGGTCTGCCCGGTGCAGACGACGATGGGGACGTCGTTCTCGTGGAAGACGGTGAGGAGGTGGAGCGTCTCCCGGGGAATTTCGTTGTCCGTGCCGCCGGCCGAGCGCAGCGTCTCGTCGACGTCGAGGACGAGGACGTTCACGGCCCGGTCGTGTTTGCTGTAGAGGTCGAGCGCGGTGAACGCCTGCTCGCGCGTCGCGTGCGCGGCGAGCGCCGCGTACGTCTCGCTGTAGGCGTCCGCGACACGCTCGGTCCGCTCGTAGAGTTCGTCGCTCGCCTCCTCCCAGTACTCGAGGGCAACCCGCGAATCGACCGGCGGGAAGAGGTCCACGAAGTCCTGATAGGCCCGGAGCGTGTCCGTGTCGAACGCCTCGTACAGCGAGTACAGCGTGTCGTACCGCTCCATACACGGTGTGGTCGCCGTCGCAGCATAAAGAACCCCGGTAGCGTCGGCACCCACCGATCGCACGAATACTTACTCGTGCGCGAAGAAACGACGCCGCAAGCCGGCGCTGGGCTGTCGTCAGCGAAACGCCCTTAAAAATTGGACCCGAACCCGCACGACATGAAGAACGTTGACGACCTCATCGAGAGCGCGGGCGACCTCGCCGCGCGCGGCCTCTCGCGGGGGGAGATCGCGGACGAACTGAACGTCTCGCGCGAGACGGCGAGCTGGCTCGTCGAGCGCGCCGGCCGGAGCGCGAGCGCCGTCGAGGAAGAGGCGGAGACCCCCGCGACGGGCGGCCCGCAGGACGTGCACGTCGACTGGAGCGCCATCGGCGAGGCGGGCGCGCGCCTCTCGTCCATCGGCGAGGCGCTCGCCGACCTGCTGCGCGAGCACAGCCACGACGTCGACCTCGTCGTCGGCGTCGAGAAGGCGGGCGTCCCGCTCGCCACCGCCGTCTCGCGCGAACTCGGCGTCGACCTCGGGACGTACACGCCGCGCAAGCACCAGTGGGAGGAAGGCGACATCGAGGACCTCGGCGGGAGTTTCAGCCGGAACTTCGCGAAGGTCGAGGGCCGGGACTGCTTTATCGTCGACGACACCATCACCTCCGGCACCACCATCAGCGAGGCCGTCGAGGCCATCGAGGAGAGCGGCGGGAACGCCATCGCCGCGGCCGTCCTCGTGGACAAGCAGGGCGTCGGCGACGTCAACGGCGTCCCCGTGGACGCGCTCATGCAGGTCATCCGCGTCGGCAACGACGACTGAACGACGTCGAGTGGGGCCGTCTGCGCCTCCCTCTGCCGGGGTCGCACCTCCTCGGTCGGCCGTTCGGCGGTCGGTCGCGGTGCTCACGACCACCAGCGCAACGCATTTCCCGAGTGAGCGCCAATCCGTTCGCATGACCTTCGATCCCATGGGCGAGGCGCTGGACGATGAGGAAGTGCAGGACGTCGTCGACAACGCCATCGAGAACAACGAAGTCGTCCTCTTCATGAAGGGGACGCCGCAGCTCCCGCAGTGTGGCTACTCGAAGCGCGCGGCCGGCCTCATCGGGCAGTACCGCGAGGACTTCGAGGCGGTCGACACCCTCCAGAACCTCGGCGCGTTCCGCGAGGCGCTCGAGGAGCACTCCGGCTGGGAGACGATCCCCCAGACGTTCGTCGAGGGCGAGTTCGTCGGCGGGAGCGACGTGCTCGCGCAACTCGACGAGGAGGGCGACCTCGCGGCGACGCTGAACGCCGCGGACGCCGACGGTGATGCGGGCGCGGAAGCCGCGACGGACGGCGGCACTGACGACGACGACCTCGACGCGCCCTTCTGAAGGCCGCGCAGTTCTCCAGTTCTTTCTCCGACCGAGTAGCGACGCCTATCGCGCGTTCCACGGCGCGAAGTCCGTGTCGACGCGCCGGTCGACACGCTCGATGGCGTCGATGCGTCGGACGTCCTCGGCGTCGAGGCCGAGAGTGAGGCTCTCCCAGTTGTCCCGAATGTGGGACTCGGAGGTGGCCTTTGGGATGGCGGTGACGCCCTTCTCGCGGAGCCACGCCAGGCTCACCTGGGCTTCGCTGACGTCGTGTTTCTCCGCGATGTCGGAGAGGACGGGGTCGTCGAAGACCGCGCCGCGCGCGAGCGGCGAGTAGGCGACGAGCTCGACGTCCATCTCGTCGGCGACGGCCCGGAGTTCGCGCTGCTGGAGGAACGGGTGCATCTCCACCTGATTGGCAAAAATCGGTTCGTCCAGGACCTCGCGGGCGCGTTCGAGGTGGCGGCGCTGGAAGTTCGAGACGCCGATGCGCTCGATTTTGCCGTCGTCCTTCAGCTCCTCGAACGCGGGCAGCGTCTCCACGGGGTCGTAGGTCCGGGCGGGCCAGTGGACGTAGAGGAGGTCGACGTAGTCGACGCCGAGTTTCTCGAGGCTCTCCTCGGTGGAGGCGATGACGTCGTCGTGGGTGAGGCTGTCGATGAAGACCTTCGTCGCGAGGAAGACGTCGTCGCGCTCGACGTCCGCCTCCGCGATGCCGCGCCCGACGTGCTCCTCGTTCTCGTAGGCCTGTGCGGTGTCGATGTGCCGATAGCCCATCTCGAGGGCGGTAGCGACGGCGTTCGCGCAGGCGTCGGGATCCTCGTTCTTCCACGTCCCGAGGCCGAACTGCGGCATGCCGTCGACGCGCGGAACGTCGTTGCTGGTGAGTTCCGTCATGTGTTGCTGGTCGCGTGGGACGGGAAAAGGCGTTCGGGCGTCGGCGAGCACCACAGCCGACTCGAATCGTGTCACACGGTAGGTGGCCACACGAGCGGAGAGCGGGTCGGCTTTGTGCCCCCACCACGAAGGCCCGGACATGGAGACGGTTTACGAGTTGCTCGCGGACCTCCCGGCGGAGGCGACGCTCCGGGCACCGCCGGCGTCAGTCCCCGCGCGGGACGTCCGGGTGACGGCGTACAAGGTCGGGAACTACCTGCGCTCGCGTGGCGTCCACCGCGGCTCGGCGGTCGGCGTCGCCGACGAGTCGGACCCGAAGACGGTGCTCGCGTTCCTCGGGTCGGCACTCCTCGCCGCGCCCGTGACGTTCGACCCGCCGCGCGCGTTCGACGGCCGCGCCGTCGTCGCCCCCACCGCGACGCTCGAGGAGTTCGACCTCGGGCCGGGCGGCCAGCGCGTCGGCTACGGCGCTGAACCCGACGACCCCGCTGACGGTCACTTCGAGGGCGGCGTCTGGAGCGAGAACCCGGCGTTCCCGCCGGTGAGCTACGACGGCGACGTGGCCGCCCTCACCGGGACGGGCGACGCCGACGGCCCGAGTCAGCGCGCCCTGCTCGACGCCGCGGCGGACGCCGCCGACCTCGACACGGACGACACGCTCGCGGTCCGTGCGTCGTTCACGCACGCGGGCACGCTCGTCGGCGTCCTCGGCGCGCTCCGCGCGGGGGCGACGGTACTCCTGCCGGACGAGGGGACGACGGGGACTGTGGCGCTCGCCGCGGGCGACACGGACGCGCCCGAGGACGCCGTGTTCCGGCCGACCGACCTCTTTTAGCCCTCGACGTCGGCCATCGCGTCGAGCAGGCGCTCGACGTCGCCGGGCGTGTTGAAGACGTGGAAGGAGGCCCGAACGGCCCCGGTCGGGAGCGCGCGGACGACGACGTCGTGCTCGCGGAGGCCCGCGACGAGCGCCTCGGGGTCGTCGCTCTCGAAGGCGACGAGGCCGGACTCGTACTCGCGGGGACCGACGAGGCGGTCGTCGGCGAGGCCGTCCTTGAAGCGCTCGGTGAGGTCGGCGACGTGCGACTGAACCGTGTCGAGGCCGAGTTCGTCGTGGACATCGAGCGCCGCCAGCAGGCCCGCGTAGGGCGCGGGCGAGACGGTGCCGACTTCGAGGCGGCGCGCACCCGGGTGGAACTCGTAGCCCGCGGCGTCGGGCTCGCGGACGCTCCGGTAGCCGACCTGCATCGGTTCGAGGCGCTCGGCGGCCTCCGGGGCGACGTAGAGGAAGCCCGCCCCCCACGGGCCGAGGAGCCACTTGTGGCCGGCGGCGGCGACGTAGTCCGCACCCCACTCCTCGACGGGCATCGGCGCCTGCCCGGGCACTTGGACGGCGTCCACGAGCACCTCGGCGCCCGCGTCGTGTGCCTCGGTGACGAGGTCCGCGACGGGGAGGCGGGTGCCGGCGGTCCATGTGAGCGCGGAGAAACAGACGAGGCGGGCGTCCGAGACGGCCTCGCGGTAGGCCTCCCGGTCGATGCGGCCGTCCTCGGTGGGGACGACGCGGGTCGTCACGCCGTGGGCGTCGCGGAGGCGGCGCCACGGGAGGATGCCCGCGGAGTGCTCGACGTCCGTCCGGACGACGACGTCGCCGGGGTCCCAGTCGATGGCGGAGGCGATGCGGTTCACGCCGTCCGTCGTGGACTGCGTGAGCGCGACGTTCGCAGCATCAGTCCCCAAGAACTCGCCGAGTCGCTCGCGGACGTCGTCGTAGAGGGCGTGTGCGGAGGCGTACGGGTCGTCGGTGGCGTGCGCGTCGAACTCGTGGTGTTCGAGCGCGGACTCGGCGGCCTCGACGACGCGGCGCGGCGACGGGCCGCTCGCGCCCGTATTCAAGTAGGTGACGTCGTCAAGTGCCGGGATGTCCGCGCGAAGCGTCTCCGGATCCATATTCAACGCTGGACCGCGGGCGTACAAACCGTTGGGGGCTGCCGCTCAGTCGGCGGCGGCAGCCTGGGTGCGGACGCGCTCGCGGACCGGTTCGGTGACGGCCTCGGGGGGCGTCTCGAACCAGCGTGCCTCCAGAATCTCCGGGTCCGGGTCGAGCTCGACGTCGGGACCGAACGGCTCGGCCTCGAAGTAGACCCAGAGCCCGGCCGTCCCGTCCCCGTCCTCGACGAGCGAGAACGACTGGCGGCGCGCGCGGAACGCGCCGGTGAGCTCGCACTCGATGCCGAGTTGGTCGGCGACGTGTCGTTTAGCGGTCTGTTCGTGCGTCTCGTGCCGTGATAGGCTCCCCCCCGGGAGGTCCCACACGTCCGGGTTGTCACGGTACCGGACGAGCAGGGCACGACCGCCGTGTCGGAGGAGTGTGCGCGTGCCGCCGAGTCGACCCTCGCTCGCACTCGTCATGCACTCGACGAGCGCCTCTCGGGGCACGACAGTCTCCTCTTCGACGACGGGGAACCTGCCGTACGTCTCACGCAGCTGCTCGAGTGCGTCCTCGACAGCCGCGCTCCCCTCTCGCGACATACGTGACGTATTAGCGCCTGCACGGCGAAAACTATTTGGGTTCGTTCGGGAACGTTTGTCAGGGTTCGATTACCCCTCACGAGGGGTCGAAACCGCCGACGGCCACAACAGTATTCACTCGGTCTAGAGTAGTCTATTCGGGCGAATGCGCCCGCATCGTTCCTTCAGAAGTCTTTTGCTTGCCCGCTCAGAATCCCCCCACACATGCACGACGACCTGAACTGGGCCATCGGCGGGGAAGCCGGCGATGGAATCGACTCCACCGGGAAAGTGTTCGCGCAGGCACTCTCCCGCGCCGGTCGCCACGTCTTCACCTCGAAGGACTTCGCGTCCCGAATTCGAGGTGGCTACACCGCTTACAAGGTTCGCACGTCGGTCGACAAAGTACAGAGCGTCGTCGACCGTCTCGACGTCCTCATCGCGCTCACCGAGCGCACCGTCGAGGAGAACCTCGACGAACTCCACGAGGGCTCCGTCATCATCTACGACGGCGAACGCACCGAGTTCAGCGACTTCGAGGTGCCCGAGGGGATGGTCGGCCTCGACATTCCGCTGAAGTCGCTCGCCGAGGACGCCGGCGGCGCGCTCATGCGCAACGTCGTTGCGCTCGGCGCCGTCTGCGAAGTCGCCGAGTTCCCCATCGAGAACCTCGACGAATCGCTCCAGAAGCGCTTCGGCTCGAAGGGCGAGAAAATCGTCGAGAACAACAAGGAGGCCGCGCGCCTCGGCGCCGAGTACGTTGAGGAGCACTACGCCGACGACGTCGCCGACCTCAACTACGAGCTCGAGACAACCGACAACGACTACGTCCTCCTGAACGGCGACGAAGCCATCGGGATGGGCGCCATCGCCGCCGGCTGTAAGTTCTACTCCGGTTACCCCATCACGCCCGCGACGGACGTGATGACCTACCTGAAGGGGCGCATCGAGCAGTTCGGCGGCCACGTCGTCCAGGCGGAGGACGAGCTCTCCGCCATCAACATGGCGCTCGGCGCCGCCCGCGCCGGTGCCCGCGCCATGACCGCGACGTCCGGACCCGGTATCGACCTGATGAGCGAGACGTTCGGCCTCGTCGCCACCTCCGAGACGCCGCTCGTCATCGCGGACGTCATGCGCTCGGGTCCCTCCACGGGGATGCCGACGAAGCAGGAGCAGGGCGACCTCAACATGCTCCTCTACGGTGGCCACGGTGAGATTCCCCGGTTCGTCGTCGCACCCACCACCGTCGCGGACTGCTTCCACAAGACGGTGGAGGCGTTCAACCTCGCCGAGAAGTACCAGACGCCCGTCTACATCGCCTCGGACCTCTCGCTCGCCGTCACCGAGCAGACGTTCGCACCCGAGGAGTTCGACATGGACGCGGTCGAAATCGACCGCGGTAAGGTCGTCGATGAGGAGAACATCTCCAAGTGGCAGAACGAGAAGGACCAGTTCAAGCCACACGCCGTCACCGCCGACGGCATCAGCCCCCGCGCCTTCCCCGGCACGGAGGGCGGCGTCCACATGAGCACCGGCCTCGAGCACGACGAGCTCGGCCGCCGGACGGAGGACACCGAGGAACGCATCGACCAGGTCGACAAGCGCAACCGCAAGGTCGACACCGCACGCGAGCAGGAGGACTGGAGTCCCGTCGAGTACGGCGACGAGGACGCCGACACGCTCGTCATCTCGTGGGGGTCCAACGAGGGTGCGCTCGTCGAAGCCCTCGACTTCCTCAAGGAGGACGGCGTCGACGTTCGCGTCCTCTCCGTCCCCTACATCTTCCCGCGCCCCGACCTCTCCGAGGCAGTCGAGTCCGCGGAGACGACCATCGTCGTCGAGTGTAACGCCACCGGTCAGTTCGCGGACGTCATCGAGAAGGACGTCCTCGAGCGTGTCGACCGCATCAACAAGTACAACGGCGTCCGCTTCAAGGCGGACGAACTCGCCAACGACATCAAGGAGGTCATCGCATGAGCTCAGACGTTCGCTTCACCGACTTCAAGTCCGACAAACAGCCCACGTGGTGTCCCGGTTGCGGTGACTTCGGCACCATGAACGGCATCATGAAGGGTCTCGCCGAGACCGGCAACTCGCCCGACGACACGTTCGTCGTCGCCGGCATCGGCTGCAGCGGCAAGATCGGCACGTACCTCCGTTCCTACGCCCTGCACGGCGTCCACGGGCGCGCGCTCCCGGTCGGCACCGGCGTCAAGATCGCCAACCCCGACCTCGAGGTCGTCGTCGCGGGTGGCGACGGTGACGGCTACTCCATCGGTGCCGGTCACTTCATCCATGCCGTTCGCCGCAACATCGACATCACGTACGTCGTGATGGACAACCGCATCTACGGCCTCACGAAGGGGCAGGCGTCCCCGACGTCCCGGCCGGACTTCGAGACGGCGACGACGCCCGAGGGCCCGAAGCAGCCGCCGGTCAACCCGCTCGCGCTCGCGCTTTCCGCCGGCGGGAGCTTCATCGCCCAGTCGTTCTCATCGAACGCCCTGCGCCACCAGGAGATCGTCCAGAAGGCAATCGAGCACGACGGCTTCTCGCTCGTCAACTGCTTCAGCCCCTGCGTGACGTTCAACGACGTCGACACCTACGACTACTTCCGCGACGCCATCGTGGACCTCGACGAGACGGACCACGACCCGACCGACCGCGAGGCCGCGAAGGACAAAATCCTCGACAACGAGAAGGAGTACATCGGCGTGCTCTGGGAGGACGAGGACGCAGTCGACTACAACACCGCCCACGGCGTCGAGGGCAACATGGCCGACATCGACGAGTCCGGCGCGCCCGACGGCGCGACCGACCTCGTCCGGGAGTTCTACTAGACGTCCGCCTCGGGTCGCGACGCGACCCGCTCGGCGTCGACACCCTCCCGAACGCTCCGCGCTCGGTGACCCTCGCGGACATCTCCCTGCGGTTCTGTCTCTCTGGTAGCACGTGCATCGTCTCCGACGACGAACCTTCTGTTCCCGACGAAACGTCGGAATAGCGCCGGAGACGTGCGTATTCAGCAAGACTGATTAGCGCGACACGGGTTCAGGTGAGTATGACTGACCACTTCGACGTGGTTATCGCCGGAGCCGGTCCCGCCGGCGCGCAGTGCGCCCGGGACCTCGCCGAGCGCGATTACGACGTCCTCGTCCTCGAGACGGAGAGTGAGGACGAGTTCCCGCGTCAGAGCAACAAGTCCACCGCCGGAACTTTCCCCTCGATGATGGGGGCGTTCGGCATCCCGGACGACGTCGTGATGAACTTCACGGACAGCGTCGTCCTCGAATCGCCGAACGACCACTTCACGCAGGGCCAGCCCGGCGCGGTGCTGGAGTTCGCGGACTTCAAGCGCTTCCTCGTGCGCGAGGGCCGCGAGCACGGCGCCGAGTACCGCTTCGACTCGCGGGCCACCGCGCCCATCACGGAGAACGGGTCCGTCGTCGGCGTCCGCTACAACGGCGACGAGGAGGTCCGCACGGACGTCGTCGTCGACGCGACGGGGCCGGCCGCACCGCTTGCCAAACAGCTCGGCGTCGTTGACCTCGAACGCGAGAACCAGGCGATCGGCATCGAGTGGGAGATGGAGGGCGTCGAGGTGAACCACCCCGACTACGCGGACCTGACGGACGCGATGATGCTCCGGCTCGATCACGACCTCGCGCCCGGCGGGTATTCGTGGATCTTCCACACGGGCGAGGACACCGCGAAGGTCGGCCTCTGCTACATCCAGAACAAGACCTACCACGCGGACGACGAGGGGCTCAGCATCGACGGCCACCTCGAGAAGTGGCTGGACAACGACCCGCGCTTCGAGAACGCGGAGAAACTCGAGGGCAAACAGCACCGCGGGAGCGCGCACATCCAGCCCCCCAGTTCGCTCTCGACGGACGGCTTCATGGCCATCGGCGACACCGTGCCGTCCATCGACCCGCTCTGGGGCGAGGGCATCCACAAGGGCATGAAGTCCGCGCGCGCCGCCGCCATCACCGCTGACCGCTGTCTGACGGGCGGCGTCGACACGTCGGCCGAGGAGATGCGCGTCTACGACGACCTCTGGCACCGCGACGTCGCGCCGAACGCCTCGGTTCGCCTCCTCATGACCCACCTGCTCTACTACGCGCCGAACGAGCGCTACGACCGCCTGATGGCGGACATCAACGCGATGGACGTCGACACGCTCGCGAGCGCGAACGGCGGCAACCCGCTCGCCATCGCGAAACTCCTCCACCGCGAGGACCTCCCGATGCTCCGGGACTTCGTCCGCGACGACCCGGAGATCGTCAAGCAGGCGCTCCCGGAGTTCGTCCCTTTCCTCTAACGCTCCACCTTTTTGCGGGCCGACGCCCACGCCCCACGCATGAACTACGACGAGCCGCTGTTCTTCACGGTGATGCAGTACGCCGACTCGGCGGAGCGCGACGTCGTCGACATGGTTTCGGGGAACCCGGACTGGGGCGCGCCCGAGGGCATCAGTCAGGGCCTCCACGACTACGCCGACACCGGCGGCGAGGAGTTCCAGTATCCGCCGAGCGACGGCCTGCGCGAACTCCGGGAGCGGGTCGCGACGCGCCGCGGGGTCGACGTGGACCGCGTCGTCGTGACGAACGGCGGCGCGATGGCGAACACGCTCGGGATGGCGCGCGCCCTCGAGCGCGGCACGGGCGACGAGGTGGTGATGACGGACCCCGTCTACCCCTACTACCCGGGGAAGGCGGAGATGCTGGGCGGGACGAAGCGCTTCGTCCCCGTGGACGAGGAGGGGCGCCTCGACCCGGCAGACGTCCGCGCCGTCGCGAGCGACGAGACGGCCTGCATCGTCGTGAACACCCCGAACAACCCGACCGGCCGCGTCTACCGCGAGGAGACGCTGCGCGAACTCGTCGAAATCGCGGAAGCACACGACGCGCTCCTGGTCTCAGACGAGGTGTACGACCACTTCGACTTCACCGGCGAGTTCACGTCCGCGCTCGAATTCGACTCCCAGCACGTCGTCGTGACGAACTCCTTCTCGAAGACGTACGCCATCACGGGCTTCCGGGTGGGGTACGCGATTCTCCCGCGACGGGACGCGCCGGCGGCGCGCACTCGCAACATGCTGACGAACGTCGCGACGAGTCGGCCCGCCCAGGAGGCGGTCCTGCACGCGCTCAAAACGACGCCGGCGTCCTATCACGAGGCGAACCGCGAGCGCCTCCGGAAGCGCGTGGAGACATTCACGGCGGCGCTCGATGCGGCGGGCGCGGAGTACTCGACGCCCGAGGGCTCCTTCTACGTCCTCGCGAAGTTCCCGGACTATCCGGGGACGATGCATAACGTGAAACGCCTCGTGGACGAGGCGGGCGTCGCGGGGATGCCCGGCGAGGCGTTCGGCGAGGCCCGCAGCGAGTGGCTTCGCTTCGCGCTCGTCACCCCGCGCGTCGAGACGGCCGCGGACCGCCTCGTCGGGTTCTTCGGGTAGTGTCGTGCCGAACGAGAGCGAGGCGTGAGGTGCCGCCGGCCGCGAACGACCGACGGAACTACCCCGGAGGAACCCTCGGAGTCGAGTATGAGCGAACTCGAAGTCGAGGCCGTCGACGAGATCGAGTCGACGGGCGTGGCACCCGGCACGGCCGACTACGTCCTCTACGGCGGGAAGGGCGGCGTCGGGAAGACGACGATGGCGGCGGCGACAGGACTCGCGAGCGCCCGCGAGGGGACGCCGACGCTCGTCGTCTCGACGGACCCCGCGCACAGCCTCTCGGACACCTACGAGGTGGACGTGCCGAGTCAGCCCAGCCGGCTCCGCGAGGACGTCCCGCTCTGGGGCGTCGAAATCGACCCGGACGAGGCGATGGAGCGCGCGAGCGCGCTCGGGTTCGGCGGCGCGGGCGCTGACGGCGAGGGTGCCGGTGCGGGCCCGATGGGTGGCCTCGGCGACCTGCTCGGCGGCGAGGGCGCGAACCCGTTCGGCGGCCCGATGCCGGGCGCGGACGAGGCGGCGGCGATGCAGCTCCTCATCGAGTATCTGGACGACGAGCGCTTCGAGCGCGTCGTCGTGGACACCGCGCCGACGGGCCACACGCTCCGCCTGCTCGAACTCCCGGAGCTCATGGACTCGATGATGGGTCGGATGCTCCAGTTCCGCGAGAAGATGAGCGGGATGATGGACTCGCTCACGGGGATGTTCGGCGGCGGCGAGGAGGACGACCAGATGGGAATGGGCGACATGGAGGAGGTCCGCGAGCGCGTCGAGCACCTGCGTTCGGTTCTCACCGACCCCGCGAAGACCGACTTCCGCATCGTCACGGTGCCCGAGGAGATGAGCGTCGTGGAGGCCAAGCGCCTCCGCGCGCGCCTCGACGAGTTCGGCATCCCCGTGAACACCGTCGTCGTGAACAAGGTGATGGAGCCGCTCGTCGATGTCGTGCCGGACATCCCCGCGGACACTTTCGTCTCGCCGAACCTGGAGGAGTGCGAGTTCTGCCAGCGCCGCTGGGACGTCCAGCAGGACGCGCTCGCGGAGGCACAGGAGCTCTTCCGGGGCCACGACGTGAAGCGCGTGCCTCTGCTCGCCGAGGAAGTCCGGGGCGAGGACGCGCTCCGAGTCGTCGCGGCGTGCCTCAGCCGATAACGAGGACGCGCAGGTCGTTGACGTTCGTTCCCGTCGCGCCCGTCTCGACGAGCGCGTCGCACTCCTCGAGGTAGGGGAGCGCGTCGTTCGCGCGGAGCGCGCGCCGGGCCTCGCGGCGGTCGTCAACGGTGGTCACGTCGACGACGGCACCCGCGGCGTCAGTCGCGCCGTCGATGCCGTCGGTGTCCACGGCGCAGAGCGCGCTCTCCTCGGGGAGTTCGAGCGCCGCCGAGAGTGCGAACTCGAGGTTCGGCCCGCCATCGCCGTCGCCCTCGACCGTGACCGTGCACTCGCCGCCGGAGAGGACGACGCAGGGCGGTTCGATGGGGTCGCCGGCGGCGAGGGCTTCCTCGGCGACGGCTGCGTGGGTCTTCGCGGCCTCGCGTGCTTCCCCGCGGACGCTCGCCGAGAGGACGAGCGGGTCGTAGCCGGCGTCCGCGGCGACGTCGCCGGCGGCGTCGATGGCGGTGCGGTTGTCCGCGAGGAGGTGCGTCGACACCGACTCGAAGGTCGCGTCGCCCTCTTTCGGGGTTTCGTCGTACTGGCCCGCGGCGCCGCGTTCGAGGTGTTTTCGCACGGCGTCCGGCACCGAGACGTCGTAGTCCTCGAGGACGGCGAGCGCGTCCGCGTACGTCGTCGGGTCGGGGACGGTGGGCCCGCTGCCGATGACCGAGCGGTCGTTGCCGACGACGTCGCTGAAGAGGAGGGTGGCGACGCGTGCGGGCGCGAGGCGCGCGGCGAGGCGGCCGCCCTTCAGCTCGGAGAGGTGTTTGCGGACGCTGTTCAGCTCGTGGATGGTCGCGCCGCTCGCGAGCAGCGCGTCGGTCGTCGCGCGCAAGTCCTCGAGCGAGACGCCGTCGGCGGGCGCGGGCAGGAGCGCACTCGCGCCGCCCGTCACAACGGCGAGGACGAGCGTGTGCTCGGTGAGGCCGTCCGCTTCGTCGAGGAGGCTGCGGGTGGCGTCGACGCCGCGTTCGCTCGGCACGGGGTGGTCGCCGCGCAGCACGGTGACGCGCTCCGTGTCGGCGGGGTCGTCCGTGACGACGACGCCACCGTCGAGGTGGTCGCCGAGGACGGCCTCGAGGGCCGCGGCGACCTGCGAGGCGGCGTTCCCGCCGCCGAGCACCACGACGGACTCGTAGCGTGCGAGGTCGAACGTCGCGTCCCCAATGTGGAGCGCCTCGCCCTCACGGCGGACGGCGTCGCGAATCACGGCTGTCGGGTGTGCGGCGTCGATGCCGGCGGTGGCACACTCGCGGGCGAGCGCACGGCGGGCGGCCACGACGTCGCCGTTGGCGTCTTCAGAAGACATCTACGCGAGTTTGTAGAGGAGGTCGACGATACGGTCGCGAATTCGGTCGGGCGCGTAGCGTGCGAGCGTCATGACGCGCGCGGCAGGGCCGACGGTGTAGCGCGGGTCGGGGTCGGTCGTGCTCGCGGCCTCCACGATTACGGCGGCGACGTCCTCGGGCTGACTCGACGCGAACCCGCCGGAGACGGCGTCGAAGTCCTCGAAGAAGCGATAGACGCGGTCGTAGGCCCCGGAGGCCTCGACGGGTTCGAGCTCCTCGCTCGCGCGCTCGGAGAAGCCCGTCTCGACCGGGCCAGGTTCGACGAGCGCGACGTCGATGCCGTGGGGAGCGACTTCGCCGCGGAGCGCGTCGCTCAGTGCTTCGAGCGCGAACTTGGAGGCGGAGTAGACGCCCATTCCGGGCGTGCTGATGCGGCCGGCGACGCTGGAGAGGTTGACAATGGTGCCCGCCTCGCGTTCGCGCATGTGCGGGAGGACGGCGCGGATGAGGCGGTGGGGCCCGTAGACGTTCACGTCGAACTGCTTGTTCATCCGGCGGGTCGTCACGTCCTCAACGGCGCCCATCTGCCCGTAGCCGGCGTTGTTCACGAGGCAGTCGAGGCGGCCCTCAGCGTCGATGAGTCGCTCGACGACGTCGCGACACTGCGCGGGGCGCGTAACGTCGAGTTCCGCAGTCGTACAGCCGGCGTCGCGGAGTTCTTGGAGGTCGGACTCGTCGCGGGCGGTCGCCCATACCGTCCACTCCTCGGCGAGGAACGCCTCGGCAGTCGCACGTCCGATACCCGAGGACGCACCCGTGATGAGAACCGTCTCGTTCGTCATACACGGGCCGTCGTGCGGACCCGAGTTAAGAATGGCCGTTTCGAGACCTCAGGCCGAGACTTCCGCCTCGGCGATGAGGTCCTCGACGTCCGCCCGCGAGAGTTCCTCGTCGTGGACCCGCTCGGCGTGGTCCTGCATGTGGTGGACGAGTTCGTCGACGTTGTCGGTCTCTACCCCGAAGTCGCAGTCGTGACCGCGGTCACGACAGAAGACAGCGTTGACCATGACGACAGGCGATGCTGGTAGTGCCGCCGACAAAACCGCTGGGGCCGTCCGGGCGCCCTACTCGCCGCGCTTGTGCTCGCCGACGAGCGTGTCCGCGAGGCGCGTCGGCTCGGGGAGTTTGTAGCCCGCGGCCGTCGCGGCGACGAACTCGACGGTCGTCTCGGCGCTCACGCGGTGGCCGGGACTGACGACGAGCGGGTTGACGTGGCGACGCTCGGGGTTCGCGTACTGCTTCGACTGGTAGTAGTGGCCGATGGTCGTCCCGTTGGCGCAGGTCTCGACTTCGTCGTCGGCCTCGATGGCGACGCGCTCGCCCTCGGACAAGTAGCGGTCCTCGACCGGCTCGACGGGCGTCCCGCAGAGGAGGTTCTTCGCGACGCCGATTGCGGGGGCGTCGAAGAGCACGCCGACGTGTGTGGCGAGCCCGGCCTCGCGGTAGTGGATGCGCCCGCTCCCGTCCAGCACGAGCAGGTCGGGGGTGACCGAAAGCGACTCGAGCGCGTCCACGATGGCGCTCCCTTCGCGGAACGCGAGCAGGCCCGGGATGTAGGGGATTTCGAGGTCCGCGCGCCCATACGCGCGCTCGACGACGGTCCCGTCCTGAATCGCGACGGCGGCGCTGACGGCTTCCTCCTCCCGGAAGGCCTGGTCGACGCCGACGACGATTGGACCGTCGCCGAACGTCGATTGGCCCGCATCGGTCTCGGCGACCGGTTCGGAGAGCGCGACGTCGGCCGGGTCGAGACCGTGGTCGTCCGCGAAGACGGCGGTGTCGGCGATGTCGCGCTGCATGGCCTCCATCTCCTCGGCGGAGAGCGCGGGGTCCGGGAGGTAATCGGGGCGTTCGAGGTCCATCAGAACGGGCCGCGGCCACCTCCGGGGCCACCGCGGTTGCCGCCGAGCGCGATTTGGCCGGGGCCGCGCCGCCCCTGCGACTTCAGGTAGGCGCCGTAGAGGAGGCCGAGGCCGAGGCCGGCGAGGTGCGCGACCTGCGCGACGCCGCCGCCACCGACGCCCCACGTCGTCGCGACGAACACCGAGTAGGCGGCGAAGCCGAGCGTGAGCACCCAGAGCGGCATCGGGATGAAGAAGTAGAGGTACACCCGGAGGCTCGGGTTCAGGACGGTGAGGACGCCCATGACGGCCATGATTGCGCCGCTCGCACCGTAGACGGCGGCATACTGGCCGAGCGCGGCGGCAGTGAGGACTTGTGCGAGGCCGGCGAGCGCCCCCGCCGCGAGGAAGAGGAGCGCGAACTTCCCGGAGCCCATCCGGCGCTCCACGGGCGGCCCGAAGAAGTAGAGCGCGATGCCGTTGAAGAGGAGGTGGCTGAAGCCGCCGTGTGCGAATATCGAGGTGAACCACGGGAAGACGAACGCGATATTGGCCGTGTTCAGCGTGAAGACGGTCAGCCACGCGCTCCTCGAGAGGAGCGCGGGCGCGACGGCATACTGGACGAAGACTGTCAACACCATCAGCCCGAGGAAGACGAAGGAGACGTTCCCCCGGAGATATCCCAGGGGGCCGCCGGTGGCGCGCACCGACTCGACGGCGCGTCCCACGCGGGACGTATCGGCCTCCTCCTCGTACTCGCCGAAGACGCCGGACGGGTCGTTCCACTCATCCAAGCCCGGACAGTCGTGGCTCTCCGGGAGGCGGTGCTCCTCGCAGTAGGTGCCCCCGCAGAACCGACAGCGGTAGGGCATCCCCACCTGCTCGCCGCACCGGTCGCAAGTCGCCATTACCGGAGACTCGGTGGGCGGACGGGTTAGTGCCTTTGGTCGCGGCGGCGGGGCGAGCGCCTCCCACCAGTCAGCGCTCGCTCGTCCCGACGCCTACGGCGTCGAGGGCCCCCAGCCTACAAGGCCGCGCCGACCCACACATCGTCCATGAAGGAGTACGAGCGCAAGCAACTCTTAGAGCGCGTCGGCCGGGAGTCCGCGACGGTCGGGGCGACCATCCCGGACGAGGTGGCACTCGACGGCGAGACGTTCCCGCTCCGGGAGTTCGTCTTCGAGATGAAGCGCGTCGACTCGGTCCCCGCGGAGCGCCGCGAGGAAGTCGAGGACGCGAAGCGCAACCTCCGGCGGGCGCGCCGCGAGCGCATGGACCGGCTCGAGGAGGCCGAACTCGACTACTCGGAGGGCGAGACGCTCGCCGAGGAAATCATCGGCATCGACCGCGCGCTGAACGCCCTCGAGTCGCTCGGTTCGGAGACCGACATCGAGCGCGAGATGCAGGCGAAGGAGACCGCCGACCAGAAGCGCTGGTACAACTTCCTGCAGAAGGCGCTCGGCCACGAGAACGAGAGTTCGCGCGGCCGCGGCCACAAGAGCGGCGGCGGAACGGGCGGCCGGGGGCGATAACTGTGAGTCGGAACGCCGAGGTGGCCGCGATTCTGGAGGAGTACGCCGACCTGATGGAGGCGAAGGGCGACGACTACCGACCGAACGTCTACCGGCGCGCCGCCTCGAACGTCCGGGACTACCCCGAGGACATCGAGGACCTCGCCGCGGAGGGCGAGGACGCCGTCCAGGAAATCGACGGCGTCGGCGAGGGCATCGCCGAGCACGTCGTCGACTACCTCGAGACGGGGACGTTCGAGGAACTGGAGGCCGCCCGCGAGGACCTCCCCGCGGACATGGCCGAGTTGACGAGCGTCGAGGGGGTCGGGCCGAAGACGGTGAAAAAACTCTACGACGCGCTCGGCATCGAGACGCTCGACGACCTCGAGGAGGCCGCAGAAAACGGCGAAATACGGGAAATCAAGGGGTTCGGTCCGAAGACCGAGCAGAACATCCTCGAGCACGTCGCGTTCGCCCGCCGCGCCCAGGAGCGCGAACTCCTCGGGAACACCCGGCCGCTCGCGGACGACGTCGAGGACTATCTCGCCGAGGCCGACGACGTGGCGCGCGTCGAGATTGCGGGTTCCGTCAGGCGCTGGCGCGAGACGAACGGCGACGTCGACGTCCTCGTCGCGAGCGACGCCGGCGAGGCCGTCGGCGAGCACCTCACCGAGTGGGAGCGCGTCGATGAGACCATCGAAATCGGCGAGACGAAGACGTCGGTGCGCGCGAACGGGATGCGCGTCGACCTCCGCGTCGTCGTCCCCGAGGAGTTCGGGTCGGCGCTCCAGTACTTCACGGGGTCGAAGGACCACAACATCACCCTTCGGAACCACGCCATCTCGCAGGGCAAGAAGGTCAACGAGTACGGCGTCTTCGACGTGAGTGACGTCGACGACCCGGATGCGGGCCAGCGCGTCGGCGAGCTGCTCGCCTCCGAGACCGAGGAGGCCGTCTACGACGCGCTCGGGCTACCGTGGATTCCGCCAGAACTCCGCGAGGACCGCGGTGAGGTCGACGCCGCCGTCGAGGACGCCCTCCCCGACCTCCTCACCGCGGACGACGTTCGCGGCGACCTGCACTCCCATACGGACTGGTCGGACGCCGACTACTCGCTCGAGGAGATGGTGGATGCCGCCGCGGAGTTCGGCCACGAGTTCGTCTGCATTACCGACCACGCCGAGGGGCCCGGCGTCTTCGGCGACACCGGCCTGAGCGACGCGGAGATACGCGAGCAGGCGGACGCCATCGCGGACGTCCGCGGGGACGCCGACATCGACGTCCTGCACGGCGTCGAGGCGAACGTCGACGCGGACGGGAACGTCGTAGAGGTGAGCGACGACGTCCTCGAAGAGCTCGATTTGGTCGTGGCGTCGCCGCACTCCGGACTCGGTGACGACGGCGGCGACCAGACTGCGCGTCTCGTCTCGGCCGTCGAGCACCCGCACGTCGACATTCTCGGCCATCCGTCCGGACGCCTCATTAACGAGCGGCCCGCGATGGAGTTCGACGCCGCCGAGCTCGCGGCGGCCGCCGCCGACGCCGGCACCGCGCTCGAAGTGAACGCGAACTACCACCGCCTCGACCTCTGGGGGAGCGCCGTACAGGCGGGTGTCGAGGCCGGCGCAACCATTACCGTCAACACGGACGCCCATTCGCCCGCGGAGTTCGAGTACGTCACCTACGGCGCCCACACCGCCCGACGCGGGTGGGCCGAACCCGAGGACGTCCTGAACGCGTGGGCGCTCGAGGACGTCCGCGACTTCCTCCACTGATGGCGACACCCGAGGACACGCCGCTCCTGCTGGACGTCATGCTCGGGAAGCTCGCGCGCCTCCTCCGCATGTGCGGCTACGACGCCGCCTACGCGCTCGACCGGGGCGTCGAGGACGACGCGCGCCTCCGCGAGATCGCGAACCGGGAGGGCCGCGTCCTCCTCACGCGCGACGAGGAGTTGGCGCGGCGCACGCCCGAGAGCGTCCTCCTGCGGACGCGGCACGTCGACGACCAACTGCGCGAACTCGCCGACGCGGGGTTCGAGCTCTCGCTGCCCGAAGAACCACGCCGGTGTGCGACCTGCAACGGCACGCTGACGGACGCCGCGACGCCCCATCCCGAGCACGTCCCCGACGACGCCGAGCGAGTCTGGGCGTGCACGGAGTGCGGCCAGCACTACTGGAAGGGAAGTCACTGGGAGGACGTCGAAACGCGGCTCGAAGAAGTGTAGAAGGCCGAGTCAGGCGTCGTTTCGCGTCCACTGCTCGCAGGCGTCCATGTCCTCCATCAGGCCGTCGTGGAAGCCACAGTAGGGCTGGATGTCGCCGTCGTCGGTGCGGATGTAGTCGAAGTGCTCGCAACTGCCGCAGTACTCGTCGGGGCCGGAGTCGCCGCCCGGGCCGACGTCGGCGTTCGGGCCGGCGTCGTCGCCGACTTCGCGGATGTCCCGCGTGGTCTGCCCGCCGTCCGAGGTGGGTTGCGGGGAGGTGTCCTCGACGTCGGTGTCGGTGCCGAAGACGCCGACGCCGCCGAAGGACCCGCCGCCGGAGAGCGCGGCGCGCGCGTCGTCGAGGTCCTCGCGGGGGACTTCGACGGTTTTGGTTTTGCCGTTCTCCGTGAACGTCATGGAGACGGTGCCGCCGGGCGAGTTCCGCGTCTTGAACGTCGCGACGGCGGTGAAGAGACACCAGAACGTCGTGAGGAGGCCGAGGGCGTAGACGACGCCGCCCGCGAGTACGGTGGTCGAGGGGACGGTGGCGGCCGTCGCGAACCAGTCGTAGGGGTAGGCCGCGCGCAGGAGGACGACGCCGACGACGGCGAGGAGCGAGCCACCGCCCGCGGCAGCGCGCTGGAAGCGGTTCGCCGGGAGGACGGTGAAGACGCCGACGAACGTCGCGGGGATGCCGAGGCCGACGAGCGTGATGGCGAGCTCGCGCGCACCGTACTTCGCGGCGTCCGTCGGGTTCGGCCCCATCACGAGGTGGGTGGCCCCCGAGAGAATCCCGCCGACGACGAGTATCGCGCCGGCGGCGAACAGCGCCGTACCGGCGTAGACGCGGCGCTGGCTCGCACCGTTGGCGTCTCGTTCGTACGCGTCCGCGAGGCTGGTCATGGACACACATACGCGTGCATGCCTAAAAACAGTGCGTCAGACGCGGAACGAGCGCCGCGAGCATCGAAAAGTCTAATCGCCCGGCCCGTCGATTCCTCTCGTATGGCTGACGACGAAGGCGAGGAGGAGGAGGCCCCCGCGGTCGAACTCGGCGAGGGCGCCGCCGTCGAGGGCGCGCCGCTCGCGCGGGTCGCCTCCCGATTCACGTGGGGCATCCAGCGCAGCGAAATCGTCCGCCGCGAGGGCGAGACGGAGATACGGACGCCGAAGGGCCCGCGCCGCCTCGCGGACGTCCTCGCACACACCGACGTCCCCTACTTCGAGTCGCGCCGCGAGTTCGTGAACACGGTCCGCGAACAGATCGGCGACGGCCCCGTCCCGACCACCGGCGCGGCCGAGGCGACTGCGGCGGACGAATCGGCGGACGAGGAGGACGCAGAAGCGGACGCGGACGAGGAGTAATTTTCAGCCGAGGAACGCGGCCGCGTTCTGCAGTTGGTCGCTGTACTCGATGGACACGTAGAGAACCAGGAACTGCGTGGCGTTGTAGGCGCCGTGGACGAGCGCCGGCACCGTGAGGTTCTCCGTGTACTCGTAGAGCGCGCCGAGGAACAGCGAGATGACGAACAGCGCCGCGATAGTGACGACACGGCCGGCGAGCGCGCCCGAGAGCGACGTAAAGTGGACGCTCGCGAAGATGAGGCTCGCGATGAGCACGGCGGGCACCGCGCCGAAGCGCTCGCGCAGCGTCCCCTGCACGACGCCGCGGAAGAGCAACTCCTCGCCGGGGCCGACGAGCAGGAAGGAGAGCGGAATCAGCAGCAGGAGGACTTCAGGATGTTCGAGACCGTAGTTCGCGATCTGGTTGCTCGCGGTGGGTGCGCCGGTCGACTGGAGGACGATGCCGATGACGATGAGCGCGGCGAGCGCGCCGACCCAGCCGCCGAACGCGAGGGCGAGTTCGCGCAGCGACGGGACGTGGAAGGTGATGAAGCGCTCGGCAGCGTCCCGGTAGCGCGCGTAGGCGAACGCGACGCTGCCGAACGCGACGCCCTGCAGGAGGACGACGGAGAGGACGATAGAGGACGAGGGTGTGAGCGAGACGCCGGCGAACTGGAAGGCGAGGGCGGCGGTGAGGGTGAGCGCGTACCCGAAGGCGAGCCCGCCGAGGCCGATGCCGAGGGCGAGCACGACCGTTCGGGCGCGGGCCGTGATGGTGGGGTCGAGAGCAGTGCGTGCCATTAGGGGTGCGTACGCCGGGGGGCCACTAAGGTACTACTCTCGGCGCTCGTCGCGCGACGCCACCTCGGCGTCCGCGGCCGACTCCTCGCCCGCCACCTCCGTGTCGCTCCCGGGCGACTCCTCGACCTGGTCGCGCAGGTGTTCGACTTCGCGCTCGAGCTCCTCGATGCGGTCGTCCTTCTCGGACTCGCGCGCGAGCAAGTAGCCACCGCCCCCGAGCAGGAGGATGACGGGAATCCCGAAGAGGACGATGGCGACGAGGAGGATGACGAACAGCTCCATGCCGCCCGGAATCCCCATGAACGCGGGGACGGCGGCCTCGCGGAGGGCGTGCATGCGAGGACGTAGCGCACCTCGCGTTGTAAGTCTTCTACCCCCAGTCGGAGAGGCTCGTCTGGAGGCCGGCGACCATCGTGGACTTCCGGCGGAGGTCACCCATGGAGACGGGGAGGTGGTCTGTAACGTCCCGAACGGCGGCGTGGAGGGTTTCGGCCTCGGCGCGCTCGCGCTCGAAGGCGTGCCGGACGCTCTCACGGACTTGCCAGACGCCGACGGGCGCCCAGTAGTCATCACTGACTTCGCGGAGGACGAGCGCCTTCGCCTGCCGGCCGCGGTCGGCGAGGTGTTCGAGGACGCCGAGGCGCGCGGCGTAGTAGGCGCCCGCCGTCTCCTCGACGTAGCCGCTCCGGCCCTCGTAGCCCTCGCTCGCCGCGGCCATCCAGACGTCGCCGGCGGGGTCGGGGTTCCAGACGCTGCCCGGGGACTTCATCTCGACGAGCTCGAACTCCCAGGTGCCGGGCGCGAGAATCACCCAGTAGCGGTTGCCCATGTACTCGTTCATCCGGACCTCCACCTGGTTGACGCTGGGCGCGTCGCGTATCTGGCCGCGGAGGAACTGCCCGACGGTGTCGTCGACGGCGGTGATGGACCAGCGCGTCGGGACCAACCTCCGATTTTCGCCCCGCCCGAGTGCGCCGACGGAGAGCACGCGGTTGACGTCGTAGACGTCGAGGCCGTGGTTGTAGAGGTAGGTCATCGCGCCCTGCGCGTTCCAGTCGTCGTCCTCGAGGGTCTTCTCGACGGCGCGCGGAACGTGCGGGTTCTCGGTGAGGTCGGCGGACTCGGCGCTCGCGCTCGGCCCGCTGGGGGCGTTCGCGGTGGGTTGGGCGTACTGGTCGGGGTCGAACTCGGGCGTGTCCGCGAGGCCGATTTCGACGTCGACGGGCCGGTCGGCGATGGCGACTTCGCGCTGGACGCCGACGAAGCCGTCCCAGACGTCCTCGACGTTCACGGACGCGGAGCGCCGCGAGTTGAGGAGGCCGGTGCGGTACTGGAGGACGTTGTCGATGCCGAGACCCTGTTCGTACCACGCGCCGCTGGTGGCGTACTCCTCGGCGTCGGCCTTCGACTCGACGGGGGAGAGAATACCTGCAGAAACGTTCGGGTAGGAGGACCGGCCGACGAAGACGGAGGGCGCGGTGGCGCCGTAGATGGAGTCGCCCTGCTGGACGGCCTCGAAGGAGGCGCGGGCGTCGTCGAGGTAGTCCGTGATGGCGTAGGACTTCTCCTCGGCGAGTTTCCGGCGTTCGTACTCCTCGTCGGGTTTCAGCCCCTCGACGTAGTCATCAAGCCGCATCGCCACGGAATTGGGGCGCGCGGTGCTTAAGCCCACGGCTCCCGGTCGGCGCCGTCGACGTAGTACGATAATCCGGCGATTTCGTCCGCCATTTCGAAGATATAGTCATATATAACCCACCAGCTCGAAACGTATGGATGGAAATAGCGTAGTGATTCGGACACCGCGCCGGTAGCTATATGGTGATGTGGTAGTAATTAGCATGCGAAGGACGATGCCCACGCTCACCCGCCTCACCACGCGGCTCCTGTCCGACCCGACGGACCACCCGTTCGAGTGTTCGCTCTGCGGTCAGGGCTACGACGTGCAGCGGGACAACTGCCCAGCGTGTGGCTCCCTCAGAATCGAACCGACCGACTAACGCACGATCGGAAAGCTGGACAGCCGTCCACGGGACGCCCCGACGGACGAACCGAGCGCGACCCCACGAGGTGACAATCGAAAGGAGACGACGACCCGACTGCCGCGCGACGCGCAGTCAGCGGTCCCGGCGATGGGTGCGACGACACCCACCGAGTCCTGTCATGGTTTTCTGTCGGCGCGGCACGTCCGCGCCGACGGCTCCGTCTGCTCAGTCCACCTTCGCCTGCCACTCGCGGACGCGCTCCGCGCTGACGCCCTCGACGTCCTCCGCGACGGCGTCGGCGTCCGCCTCGCGGAGGTCCGCGATACTCTCGACGCCAGCGCCGGCGAGTTTCTCCTTCGTCTTCGAGCCGATGCCCTCGATGCTGTCGAGGCCCTGCCGGGCACGGTACTCCTCGTAGTTGCAGATGGGACAGCCCAGCTCCCACGGTTCGTCGTCACCCTCGTCGTGGACGACGAGCTTCGGCAGGTCGTGCTCCTCGCAGAACTCGTCGGTGATTTCGATGTCGCCGCGCCGCGGGAGCGGCAGGGAGTACTCGCAGTCCGGGTAGCGCGTACACCCCACCAGCCGCGAGCCCGACTGGAGCTTGCGAATCGCGAGCTCGCCGCCGTGCTCCTCGCCACACTCCGGGCACGGCCCGATGACGCGGTCCTCCGTCTCGGCGGCCTCCTCGGCCGCGCAGAGCGGACAGCCGTGGACGAACGTATTCCGGCCGGCGAGCATCTTCACCTCGTTGAGGCCGTGCTCCTCGCACGCCGAGTCGAGCACGACGGGTTCGCCCGTGGACGGCAGCGGGAGGGTGAAGCGACAGTCCGGATAGCCGTCACAGCCGACGAAGAACGAGCCGTGGCGGCTCCGCCGGACGAGCAGGTCCTCGCCACACTCCGGGCACTCGCCGAGGCGCTTGTCCGCCTTCAGCGACTCCCGGAGGTGCTCGCCGATCTCCTCGCGGGACTCCGCGAGTTCGTCGAAGATGCGGTCGAGGATGTCGCGGGACTCCTCCGTGACCTCCTCGAGCGTCTTCTCGCCCTCCGCGATGGCCGTCATGTCCGCCTCCAGCTCGGCGGTCATCTCCTCGGAGACGACGAGGTCCGCGTACTCCTCGGTCGCCTCCACGACTGCCATCGCGAGACGCGTCGGCTTCGGCGGGTCGCCCTCAATGTAGCCCCGGTCGTAGAGCTTCTCGATGGTGTTGTGTCGGGTGGACTTCGTCCCGATACCCATCGACTCCATCGTCTCGATGAGCCGCGACTGGCCATATCTACGAGGCGGCTGGGTCTGCTTTGCCTCCATCCGGGGGTCCGAGACGGCGAGCTCCTCGCCCTCCTCGACGTCGGGCACGTAGTTCTCGTCCGTACTGAAGTAGGGATAGACGGCGTGGTACCCCTCGTCAAGGAGGCGCCGGCCGTTCGCCTTCACGCTCGCGCCCTCCGCATCCGCGACGACGCGCAGGTGCTCCCACTTCGCGGGCTCGGCGAGCGTCGCGAAGAAGCGCCGCACGACGAGTTCGTAGATCTCCCACTCGTCCTCCGAGAGGTCCGCCCTGTCCGGGAGGTCGGGCGTCGGGTGAATCGGCGGGTGGTCGGTCGTCTCGTTCTCGCCCCTCGTGGCCTCCAGTTCCTCGAGGTCCTGCAGGAGCGACACGGAGTCCGCGAACTCGCGTTCGGCGCCGAGCGCCTCGAGGAGGTCCGCGGGATCGAGGTCGTCCGGGTAGACGGTGTTGTCCGTGCGCGGATACGTGATGTACCCCGCGGTGTAGAGGTCCTCGGCGATGCTCATCGCGCGCCCGGCGCCGTAGCCCAGGGACCCGGCGGCGCGGATGAACTGCGTCGTGTTGAACGGCGCGGGCGGGTCGTCCGTCCGGGTGCGCCGGCGGACCGTCTCCACGACGGCACTCGCGGCGTTCCGCAGGGTGTCGAAGGCCGCCTCGGCGTCCTCCTCGTTCCAGACGCGCTCGGCTTCGGTGTCGTCCTCGTCGAGGTAGAAGTACTGGGCCTCGAAGGTCGTCTCGTCCTTCGTGAGGTCGGCGAACAGCTCCCAGTAGTCCTCGGGGTCGAACGCCTCGATCTCGCGCTCCTTGTCGACGATGAGCTTGAGCGTCGGGGACTGCACCCGACCCACCGAGATGAAGTCGTCGCCGACCTGTCGCGCGGAGAGCGAGAGGAAGCGCGTGAGCGCCGCGCCCCAGATGAGGTCGACGATCTGGCGGGCCTCGCCGGCGGCCGCGAGGTCGAAGTCGAGGTCGTCCGGGTCCGCGAACGCGCTCTTCACCTCGTTCTCGGTGATAGAGGAGAAGCGCACCCGCGAAATCGGGGCGTCCTCGTTGGCCTCGCGGACGAGCTCGTAGGCCTCCTTCCCGATGAGTTCGCCCTCGCGGTCGTAGTCAGTGGCGATGACCGCCGAGTCCGCCTCGCCGGCGAGGCGCTGCAGGACGTTCACGATGGACTCCTGCGTCGGCGTCTTCGTCACCGGCGCGTACGCGAGCTCCGCGGGCTCGACGTCGCGCCAATCGCTGTACTCCGGGGGGAAGTCGACGCCCACGACGTGTCCAGAGAGGCCGACGCAGCGTCGGCCACCCCACTTGTAGACGTTGACGCCCCCGCTCCGTTCGGTGGACGCGCCGCCCTCGCTGAGGATGTCGGCGATGCGACGGGCGGCGTTGTCCTTCTCGGTGATGATGAGTTCCACGTGTCTCCCTGCCGCCTCGCGGCGGTCGTTGGTTCCCGGTAGGCCGGACGCCGTTCTAAAGCTTTCGGGGCTGAAACGCCCGTTTTCGTGCGCGTGAGCGCCTGTGTGGGCGTCGGGCGCGTTCGGGCGAGCGGGCGTCGTGCGTGCGCCCGCAGGAGGTGACTACTTGGGCGTGGACGTCCGAGAGGGCGTATGGCACTCACGTTCCGCCGTTTCGGCTACCTCGGCGCGTTCCTGCTCGTCCTCGCTGCGCTCTTCTTCGTGGCGTTCGGCACGCCGCCGCTCACCAGCATCACGGGCCTCCAGCTCGTCGTCTTCGTCCTCGCCGGCCTCTTCGAACTCCTCGGCGGCTTCCAGAACCCCGTCCGCGAGCGCGTCGGCGCGCTCCGCCTCGTGGGTATCGGGCACGTCGGCCTCGGCGTCTCGATGGGGCTCTCGGCGGCGAGCGAATCGAGCCTGGTCTTCCAGGTCCTCTTCGCGCTCACCGGCCTCATGCTCGTCGCGTTCGGCGTCGACTACGTCACCGGCGCGAACTACTTCGACGCGCCCGAAGAATAGGGAGTCAGTCGAGTTCCTCGCGCAGGAGTTCGTTCACCTGCCCGGGGTCCGCGCTCCCGCCGGTCTTCTGCATCACCTGGCCGACGAGGAAGTTGATGGCACCCTCGTCGCCCTCGTGGTAGTCCTCGACGGCTTCAGGGTTCTCCGCGATGGCCTCCTCGACGGCCGCCTTCACCTCGCCGGCGCCCGTCTTCCCGAGGTCCTCCTCCTCAACGACCACGTCGGGGGCTTTCTCCTCGTCGAGCATCTCCCGGAGGACGACCTCGCGGGCGTTCTTCTCCGTAATCTCGTCCTCGGCGACGAGTTCGACGAGCCGCGTGAACTCGTCGAAGCGCCCTTCGAGGTCCGTGATTGCCATGTCGCGGTAGTTCAGTTCGCCGAGGAGGTTGTCCGCGACCCACGTCGCCGCAAGGTCCGGGTCGTACTGCTGGGCGATCTCCTCGAAGAAGTCCGCAACCTCCTTCGTGGAGGTGAGTTTGCTCGCCGCTTCCTCACTGAGGCCGTACTCCTCCTGGAAGCGCTCGCGGCGCGCGTCCGGGAGCTCCGGGATGTCGAGGCGCTCCTTCCAGTCCGAGACTTCGAGCGGCGGGAGGTCGGCCTCGCGGAAGTACCGGTAGTCCTTCTCCTCCTCCTTCGAGCGCATCGAGACCGTAATTCCCCGACTCTCGTCCCAGTGGCGGGTCTCCTGCTCGACTTCGCGGCCGCGCTGGATGGCGTTGCGCTGGCGCGTGACCTCGTAGGCGAGGGCCTTCTCCGCGCCCTTGTGGCTAGAGATGTTCTTCACTTCGGTGCGGTTCGCCTCGGCGAGCGTCTCCTCGGACGCGCCGCCCTCGAGGTCCGCGGCGGGCACCATCGAGATGTTCGCGTCGACGCGGAGGCTGCCGTCGCGCTGGCTGTCGTAGATACCCAGATACTCGAGGACTTCCTCGAGTTTCGCGAGGAACGCGCGCGTCTCCTGGGGCGAGCGGAAGTCGGGCTCGGTGACGATCTCCACGAGCGGGGTGCCCGCGCGGTTGTAGTCGACCTTCGTGTAGTCCGCCGTCTCGATGCTGCCCCCGACGTGCTGGAGGCTCCCGGGGTCCTCCTCGAGGTGTGCGCGCGTGATGCCGATGGCGCGGCGCTCGTCCTCGACGCGGATTTCGAGCTCGCCGTCCTGACAGACCGGCGCGTCGTACTGGGTGAGCTGGAAGCCCTTCGGGAGGTCGGGGTAGAAGTAGTTCTTCCGGTGGAACCGGGTGCGCTCGGGGATGTCCGCGTGGAGGGCCTTGCCGAGGCGGACGGCGGCCTCGACGGCGCCCTCGTTGAGGACGGGGAGCGCGCCCGGGAGCCCGAGACACGTCGGGCAGGTGTGCGTGTTCGGCTCGGCGTCCACGGTGTCCGTCGAACACCCACAGAAGATCTTGGTGTCCGTCTCGAGTTGCACGTGGACCTCCAGCCCGATGACGGCGGCGAGGTCCTCCGTGGCGGCCTGCGTGCTCATTGCGTGAGGCTTCGACGCGCGGGCGCTTAGGCGTAACGAAGGTACGAGAGCCGCCGCCGACCCGAAAGCACTCACTCCCCGCCCCGACGAGTCACGTCAATGACTCGTCTCGTTCCGTCCGCTCTTCTCGGACTCGGCGGCGGACTCGTCGCGTTCTGCCCGCACGCCGGCGTTCTCGCCGACCCGGGCTGGCCCTCGCGGCCGGCGCGCTCCTCCTCGCCGGCGGCTTCGGGCTGCTCGGCTCCCACGTCGGCGCCGTCCTCGACCTCCCCGCGAACCTCCCGCTCGTCGATCACGCAGGGACGCCCGGCCTCTCGCCTACGTCGGGGTCGCGCTCGCGACGGCGCGCGGTCGGTCGCCCGGCCGCACGACGGGGTGAGCGCCGAGGGAGTGGGCGCCGCGGACACCCGTGTGCGCCGCCTGGGCGTCAGACGTGTGTCTGACGCTTGACCGCCACAGGCTTATGGTCGGCGAGGCTGTTCTGGTGGGTATGTCGAGCGATAGCGACCGGGTCTCCGAGCTCGAAAGCCGCGTGAAGGAACTCGAAGCCACCGTCCGTGGGCTCACCGAGGAGCTCGTGGACGCGAACGAGCGAATCCGCGAGCTCGAGGACTACCACGGCGCACACGAGGGCGCGGGCCGACCCGCCTCCGAACCGCTCGCCGCCGGCTCACCCGAGGAGGACACGTCGGCCTCGACGGTCGCGGAGCAGAGCGCCGAATCGCCGGACGACGCCGCGGCCGACGACGAAGGAGCTAAAGGCGCAGAGGGCGACGATACGACGACGGAAGAGGAGTCCGACCTCGACGACATCATCGTCGCCTGAGGCGGCTCCGAGAGCCCCCAGATGTACATCGACGAAATCGTTCTCGAGAACTTCAAGAGCTTCGGCCGGACGACGCGCATCCCGTTCTACGAGGACTTCACGACGATCAGCGGTCCGAACGGAAGCGGGAAGTCGAACATTATCGACGCCGTCCTCTTCGCGCTCGGACTCGCGCGCACCCACGGCATGCGCGCCGAGAAACTCACCGACCTCATCTACAACCCGAGCCACGAGGGCGACGACGACGCCGCGGGCCCGCAGGAGGCGAGCGTCGAGGTCGTCCTGAATAACGAGGACGGCACGCTCGCACGCTCGCAGGTCGTCAACGCTGCCGGCAGCGACAACGTCGGCGACGTGGACACCATCACCGTGAAGCGCCGCGTGAAGCGCACCGAGGACAACTACTACTCCTACTACTACCTGAACGGCCGCTCGGTGAACCTCTCGGACATCCGCGAGTTGCTCGCGCAGGCCGGCGTCACCCCCGAGGGGTACAACGTCGTCATGCAGGGCGACGTCACCGGCATCATCAACATGACCGCCGGCGAGCGCCGCGAGATCATCGACGAGATCGCGGGCGTCGCGGAGTTCGACGCGAAGAAAGAGGACGCCTACGAGGAACTCGACGTCGTCGAGGACCGTATCGAGGAGGCCGACCTCCGCATCGAGGAGAAGCACGACCGCCTCGAGCAGCTCGCGGACGAACGCGAGACCGCCCTCGAGTATCAGGGCCTCAAGGAGGAGAAGGAGGAGTACGAGTCCTACCGGAAGGCCGCGGAACTCGAGGAGAAACGCGAGGACCTCGCGAACACCGAGGCCGACATCGCCGAGCGCGAGGGCGAGCTCGAGGACCTCCAGGCCGAACTCGACACGCGCCGCGGGCGCGTCGAGCGCCTTCAGGAGGAACTCGACGAGCTGAACGCCGAAATCGAGCGCAAGGGCGAGGACGAACAGCTCGCCATCAAGCGCGAAATCGAGGAGGTCAAGGGCGACATCGGCCGACTCGAGGACAAAATCGAGGCCGCCGAGGAGCGCCGCGAGCGCGCCGAGAACGAGCGCCGCGAGGCGTTCGTCGCCATCGACCGCAAGCAGGAGGAGCTCGACGAGCTGGAGGCCGAGATTCGCGACGTGAAAGTCGAGAAGGCCTCCGTGAAGGCCGACGTCCAGTCCCGGAAGGCCGACCTCGCGGACGTCGAGGAGGAGATCGAGTCCGTCGACACCGAGTTCGACGAGCTGAAAGCCGACCTCCAGCAGAAGAAGGAGGAGCTCGAGGAGGCCAAGAGCGAGCGCAACGACCTCCAGCGCGAGAAGGACCGCCTGCTTGATGAGGCGCGGCGTCGCTCGAACGAGGTGAGCGAGGTCGAGGCCGACATCGAGGCGGCGAAGGAGGAGGTTCCGGAACTCGACCGGAAGCTCTCGGACCTCCGGGACGAACTCGCGAAGGCGGAGAAGAACCACGCCCAAATCGAGGACGTCGTCGAGGACCTGAAGGCCCAGAAGAAACGCCATCAGCAGAAACTGAACGAGGTCGAGGACGACCTGCAGGCCGCACAGGAGAAGTACGCGCGCCTCGAGGCGAACGCCGAGCAGTCCGGTGACTCCTCCTACGGGCGCGCCGTCTCCACGATTCTGAATGCCGGGAAGGACGGCGTCCACGGCACCGTCGCCCAGTTGGGCGGCGTCGAGGGCCGGTACGCGACGGCCGCGGAGACGGCCGCGGGCGGCCGGATGGCCCACGTCGTCGTGGACGACGACAGCGTCGGCCAGTCCTGCATCGAATACCTGAAGTCCCGGAACGCGGGGCGGGCGACGTTCCTCCCCATCACGAAGATGCAGAACCGCTCACTGCCGCGCGCGCCGGACGTCCCCGGCGTCGTGGACTTCGCGTTCAACCTCGTGGAGTTCGACCGGCAGTACGCGCCGGTCTTCTCCTACGTGCTCGGGGACACGCTCGTCGTCGAGGACATGGAGACGGCGCGCGACCTGATGGGCGACTACCGACTCGTCACGCTCGACGGCGAGCTCGTCGAGAAGTCCGGTGCGATGACCGGCGGTTCCAGTTCCGGGTCGCGCTACTCCTTCTCGAAGTCCGGCGAGGGCCAACTCGAGCGGGTCGCCGCGAAGATCAACGACCTGGAGGAGGAACGCCAGTCGATTCGCGACGACATCCGGGACGTCGAGGAGCGCCTCGACGGCGCGCGCGACCGGAAGTCGGACGCCGCGGATACCGTCCGCTCGCTGAAGGGCGACATCGAGCGCGTCGAGGCCGAGAAGGAGGACGCGAAGACTCAGATTGCCGACCTCGAGGAGCGCCTCGAGGAACTCGAAGCCGAGCGCGCGGAGGTCGACGAGCGGATGGGCGAACTCGACGAGGACATCGCCGCCGAGACCGAGCACATCGAGGAAATCGAGGCCGACATCGAGGAGTTGGAGGCCGAGCTCGCGGACTCCGAGATTCCCGAACTCACGGCACGGAAAGAGGAAATTCAGGAGGACATCGCGGACCTCGAAGACCAGCTCTCCGCGCTCGACGGCGAGCTGAACGACCTCCAACTCCAACAGCAGTACGCGGAGAACGAAATCGAGGACCTCCACGACGACGTCGAGGAGGCGCAGAACACGAAGGCCGAGCAGGACGAGCGCATCGAGTCCTTCGAGGCCGACATCGAGGCGAAGCGCGAGACGCTCGCCGAGAAGGAGGACGCGGTCGAGGAGCTTGAGGACGAACTCGCCGAGTTGAAGGAGGAACGCGAGTCGCTCAAGGCCGACCTCTCGGAGGCCGAGCGCGCCCGCGACGAACAGCAGCAGCAGGTCGAGTCGGTCGAGAGCCGCCTCGAGAGCCTGCGGCGCGCCGCCGAGCGTCTCCGCGAGGAAATCGCCGACCTCGAGGAGGCCGTCGGCGACTACGACGCCGACGACGTCCCGGACATCGACGAGGTCGAGGAGACCGTCGAGCGCCTCGAACGGCAGATGGAGGCCCTCGAGCCGGTGAACATGCTCGCCATCGAGGAGTACGACGAGGTGGAGGCGGACCTCGAAGACCTCGAGGAGAAGCGCGAGACGCTCGTTGATGAGGCCGACGGCATCCGCGAGCGCATCGAGGGCTACGAGTCCCAGAAGAAGCAGACGTTCATGGAGGCCTACGAGGCCATCGACGAGCACTTCCAGCGCATCTTCTCGCGGCTCTCCGCGGGGTCGGGCGAGCTCGTCCTCGAGGACGAGGACGACCCCTTCGAGGGCGGGTTGACGATGAAGGCCCAGCCGGCGGACAAGCCGGTCCAGCGCCTCGACGCGATGTCCGGCGGGGAGAAGTCGCTGACCGCGCTCGCGTTCATCTTCGCGATTCAACGCCACAACCCCGCGCCGTTCTACGCGCTCGACGAGGTCGACGCCTTCCTCGACGCCGTGAACGCCGAGCGCGTCGGCGAACTCGTGGACGAACTCGCCGAGGACGCCCAGTTCGTCGTCGTCAGCCATCGTTCCGCGATGCTCGAGCGCTCCGAGCGCGCCATCGGAGTCACGATGCAGGGCGACAACATCAGCACTGTGACGGGAATCGACTTGACGAGCGTCGAGGAGGCGCCCGCGGATGACTAGGGAGACGCCTGAGCCGGCGACATCGGCGAACGAGGTCTCCGACGCGAGCGCTGAACGAAGTGAAGCGCGAGCAGACGATGGGTTCGAGCGGCCGGAGGCGTCGAAGGAGCCATCGGAAAAGCGAGCGCTGAACGATAGTGAGGCGCGAGCAGACGACGAGCCACGACGCGGTCAGTCGCCGTCTCGCCTCCGCGCGGACGGCGGCAACCCCGAGGACGCGTTCACGCTGACCGGCCACGAGGCCGGGGAGGGCGACAGCGCGAACCTCCCGTTCGGCGACGGGCCCGACGACCCCGAGCCCTCGGGCGAGGACGAGGAGGAAGTCGAACCCGTCGAGTTGCTCGTCCAGTTGGCGAAGGAGGGCGAGATCGAGCCGTGGGATATCGACATCGTGGAGGTGACGGACGCGTTCCTCGAGAAACTTGATGAGGCGGACCTGCGGACGTCCGGCCGCGCGCTCTTCTACGCGTCGGTGCTCCTGCGGATGAAGTCGGACGCCCTACTCGAACCGGACGACGACGAGGACGAGGCGGAGGACGAGGAAACCGGCTGGGACGACTGGGAGCCGGGGATGGAGCCACCCGAGACGCCGGACGTCGACCCGGTGGCGGCGCTCGAGGACGAGATGGATCGGCGCCTCGAACGCAAACCCCAGCGCGGGACGCCGGAGACGCTGGACGAACTCGTTCGCTCGCTCCGGGAGGCCGAGCGCGGGTCGTGGTGGAAGGAGTCCCGGACGTACGACACCTCCGACAGCCCGAAAGGGTTCCAGCGCGGCGTGCAGGAACTCGACTACCGGAGCGGCGACGACTTCCGGATGGAGGAAGAGCCCTCGGCGGCGGACGTCACGGGGACGGCGCACTCCGAGGACATCGAGGCGGTCATCGCGGACGTGGACGCGGCGCTCGCCGAGCAGTACGAGCGCGGCCGCGACGAAGTGCTGTTCGCGGAGATTGCGGACGCCGGCAGTTCGCGCGTGGAGACGTTCCTCGCGCTCCTCTTCCTCGCACACCGGGGACGGCTAACGCTAGAACAGGACGAGTTGTTCGGCGACCTCTGGGTCGTCGACGCCTAGTCGAGTTCGAACCAGTCGGTGGAGAGGCCGGACTCGGTGAGCACCCAGCGCTGTTCGACGGTGCCGTCGGGTTGGGACTCGACGTAGACGGTGGCGTCGAAGAGCGGTTCGAGCGTGGCGACGGTGACGTCGTGTGCGCCCGCGGACGTGTGGAAGTGGCCCATGCCGCGCGCGTCCCGAATCGCACTCGTCAGCAAGTGGACGAAGCGAAAGAGCGTCTCCTCGGGGACGGCGTCGAAGAAGGGGTCGATGGAGTCGAGGCAGAACCGGAGTTCGCCGGGCGCGCCGCGGTCGCCGGCGACGACGCGCTCGATGTGCTCGTGGACGGTCGCGAACAGCGTTTCGAGGTCGGTGAGATCTGCGACCTCGTCGTACCACTCGGGGTCGCTCGCCCCGTCGATGGTGGGGCCGGCGGTACCGGTGGACGCGGCCGCGGCGGCCGAGCGAGTGGTACTCGCGTCCGTCGCGTCGACGACGCCGAAGCGACCGGCGTCGCGCGACCGCGTGCCGTGCCGGTCGAGGACTTCGGCGACGGACACCGTCGTCGGAACGAAGACGTGGCGGCGGTCGAGGTCGTGCCCCCCGAGCAGTCGCTCACACGCCGCGCGCTCCCCCCCGGGATCGTTGACGACGAGCACGTTGCACCCCTCCCGTTTCAGGGCGGCCAACTTCCGCGAGAAGGCCGCCGCCTCTGAATCCGCCACTCCCATGACTTATTACTACTACCCACGGATTCATATTTAGTTTTTCTGGAAAAGTCGGTGTATGTTTCGGCGACGCTCGGGCGAATTTCGTCGATTGCGGCAACGCTACCACGTCTCAGGAGTGTTCAAGGCGTCTGAGCGCCTCCGAGCAGAGCAGTGTCAGGTCCCGCCGCTCCCCGAACGCCGACGCGCTCGCTCACGAGCGGACCCCTCGTCCGGCCGACGCTCACGCTCGCGTGGCCACTCGTCGTCGTCCAGCTCCTCCAGGTCGCGTACAACCTCGTGGACACCATCTGGCTCGGCGCCTACTCGCCGGACGCCGTCGGCGCGCTCTCGCTCGCGTTCCCGCTCGTCTTCCTCCTCATCTCCGTCGGCGGCGGCTTCACGGCCGCCGGGAGCATCCTCGTCGCGCAGCACACGGGCGCGGGGAGCGAGGCGGCCGCATCGAAGGCCGCCGGACAGACCGTCTGGTTCGTCACCGTCATCGCCGTCCTCATCGGCGCCCTCGGCTTCCTGCTCGCGAAGCCGCTGCTCTCCCTCCTGCCGGCGGACCCCGTGACGGCGGCACGCGTCGTCCCGCTCGCTGGCGAGTACATGCAGGCGTACTTCCTCGGCGTCCCGTTCGTCTTCGGGTTCTTCGTCTTCACCAGCCTCCTCCGTGGGTACGGCGACACCCGGACCCCGATGTACGTGATGATGCTCACGGCGGCGCTGAACGTCGCGCTCGACCCGCTGTTCATCTTCGGCTACGCGTTCGTCCCCGAGATGGGGGTGGAGGGTGCGGCCATCGCGACAGTACTCTCGCGCGTCGTCGCGGCCGCCGTCGGCTTCTACGTGCTCTTCTACACCGCCCGCGGCCCCGACGTCGGCCTCGCGGACCTCCGGCCGGACTTCGACGTCGTGCGCGACATCGTCCGCCTCGGTGTCCCGAGCGCGCTCGAGCAGTCCTCCTCGTCACTCGCGATGGTCGTCCTCACGGCGATGATTGCGGCGTTCCCGCCCGCCGTCGTCACCGCCTACGGTATCGGGAACCGGCTCTCGTCGCTCGTCTTCCTGCCGGCGCTCGGGTTGGGACAGGCGACGAACACGATGGTCGGGCAGAACCTCGGCGCGAACGAACCGGAGCGCGCGGAGAAGGCAGTGCACGTCGCGGGCGGTCTCGTCGCCGGGTCGATGGCCGTCGTCGCCGCGCTTGCTTTCCTCTTCCCGGAAGCAGCCGTCGCGCCGTTCCTCACGGCGGACGCGCCCGGCGTCGCGGAGACGCTCGCGCACGCGAGCGAGTATGTCCGCGTGATGAGCCTGATGTTCGTCTTCATGGGCCTCCTGCAGGTGATTCTGGGTGCGTTCCGGGGTGCGGGCGACACCCGGACGAGCATGGCGTTCTCGCTCGTGACGCTCTGGGCGGTGCGCGTGCCCGCGACCTACGTGCTCGCGTTCGCGCTCGGCTGGGGGGCGACGGGTCTCTGGTGGGCGGTGGCGCTGGGCGACATCGTCGGCTGTCTCGCCGCCGGCGTCTGGTTCACGCGCGGGACGTGGAAGGACCGCGTCGTCGCCTCGCGCGACCCGGAGCCTGCGGACTAAGAAGGAATCAGGCTTGCTCGCGGAGCAGCCACTCGTCCGAGGACGTCTTCACGAGGACGTCGCGGCGCACCATCTCGGAGAGGACTTCATCGAGGCGGTTCGGCTGGGCGATCTCCATCTCGATGCGTTCGACGTCGTGGTAGGAGGCGAGAAGGTGGCGAATCTCCTCCTTGGAGTAGGGGCCGTCGCCGTCGGTCTCCATGACGCCGCTGATGAGGTCGACCATGTCCTCGATGAAGTTCCACGGGTAGACGACCCACGCCCACTGTTCGAGGCGTTCGCCGACGAAGTCGGGGTCGAACTCGCTGGTGCCGAGCAGCTGGAGGGTGGCGGTGCGGACGTCGTTGGCGCCACGCTCCTCGACGTACTCGTGGGCCCGCTCGATGGAGCCGCCGGTGTCGGCGATGTCGTCGATGACGAGGACGTCCTTGCCCTCGACGGAGCCCTCGGGCATCGGGTAGCGCACCTCGGGTTCACCGGTCTTCTGGGCGGTGCCGACGTAGTGTTCCATCTTCAGGCTGGTGAGGTCGTTGAGTCCGAGGAAGTCACAGAGGCAGCGGCCGGCGAACCAGCCGCCGCGCGCGAGTGCGACGATGACGTCGGGTTCGAACTCGGAATCCTTCACCTGCGTGGAGACGTCTCGGCAGAGCCCGTAGATGTATTCCCAGTTAGTGATGGTGCACTTGAAGTCGTCCGGGAGCTCGGACATGAGGTATCTAGTCGGCCCGGAGGGTTCGGAGGACGTTAAGTGGTCGGAAACGGAGTCGACGCCGAGACGCGGGGGCGTCGCTCGGCGTCGACGAGACTGAGAGGGGGAGGGGACGGCGGACGACGGATTCCAACTGTCGATGGCAGGTCACGGCGTGGGGTGTCGACGTGACGACGTGCCGTCCCCCGGTGTATGCGGCTGGCACCACGGTGTGTCCGTCCGTGTGCCATCAGTACCGTGTTCCGGGTGCCACAAGTAAATTTTGGTAGGTCCGACGGCGGGGGAAACAGTTAAGCCGTTTGTCTCTGTGTTATTGTATAGCAAGGTCGATTGGTAATGAGTGTCACACAGAGAGCGGGGGAGTGGACCCTCGACAAGAAGGAACCCGGCGTCTACCTCGTCAAACGTCGCGGCCACCTGCAGGCGAAAGTCGTCACCGACGACTGCGAACCCACCGAGACCGTCGAGTATCTCCTCGACGACGGCGTCGCAGACGTCATCGAAGTCGAGACGGCGGACGACGCCCACGAACGCTTCCGGACGCTCGTCAGCGAGCGCGCACGGTGACGAAGCCGAGCGTTCAACTGGGTCGCGTGCGAGCGTCGAGACGTGCACACCACTCGTGCCCTTCTCTGCGACGCGTTCACCGACCGACCGCTCACCGGTAACGCCGCCGGCGTCGTCCCCGACGCCGCCGAGTTGAGCGATACGCAGATGCGGGCCGTCGCGCGCGAACTCGCCGTGAGCGAGACGGCGTTCGTCACGGCGAGCGACGACGCCGACCGACGGCTGCGCTACTTCTCCCCCACCACCGAGGTCGACCTCTGCGGGCACGCCACCATCGCGACCCACGCCCACCTCCACGCGGACGGCGAACTCGAGGCCGGCAGCCACACCGTCGAGACGAACGTCGGCGTCCTCGACGTCGAGGTCGAGGAGTCCGGCACCGTCTGGATGACCCAACGCGACCCGATGGTCCGTCGCCAGCCCGACCTTGACCCGGAGCGCGTCGCGGACGTCCTCGGCGTCGAGGCGATGGCGTTCGTCGACGAACTCCCGCTCGCCGTCGCCGACACCGGCCTCCCCTTCCTCGTCGTCGGCCTCGACTACCTCTCGACGCTCGGCGACGTCGACCCGGACGACGACGCGCTCCGCGAGCTCTGCGCGGACGTCGACGCGAAGGGGGTCTACGCGTTCACCTTCGACACGCTCGACCGGGAGGCGTCACTCCACGGCCGGGCGTTCTGCGCGCCGCTCGGCATCCACGAGGACCCCGTGACGGGCACCGCCTCGGGTGCCGTCGGCGCCTACCTCGACCACGTCGCCGCGTTCGGCGGCGACTTCCCCGACGAACTCGTGTGTGAGCAGGGCCACTACGTCGACCGGGCCGGCGAAGTCCGCGTGCGCGTCGGCGACGCCGTCCGGGTCGGGGGCACCGCCGAGACGTCCTTCGACGGCGAGCTCCGCGTTCCCGAGGACGACGAGGAGGACGAGATACTCGAAGCTTAGAAGCCGTCGTTGTCGTCGCGCTTCAGCTCGCGGACCTCGCGGTTCACCGACTGGAGGTCCTGCTGCATGTCGCTCAGCCGGTCGTCGAGCACGCTCACGATGTCACTCTTCACGCGCTCGGTGTCGTACGTCTCGGAGACGTCGTCGGTCACGGCGCCCGTGAGCGTCCGGTAGAGCGCCCACGCCTTCCCGAAGCGGTAGACGAGGACGCCCGCGACGACGAGCGCGAGTCCCGGCGCGCCTGCGGTCGTCGGCACGGGCACGGACGTCGGGCCGACGGGCGTCATCGTCGCGCTCGCGAGCAGCAGATAGCCGCCGCCGGCGACGAGTGCGACGCCGAGGAGTGCGAAGAGGACGGTCCACCCGAAGTACGCGCCTGCCCAGCGGAGCGCGCGTTTCCAGTTCATACACGCCCGGTATCGGCTGATACGGTAAAACCCTCGGTCGGACACGCGCGCCGAGGGGGCGGGATTAACTCGGCGTCGGATACGAAATAATTGCCGTAGACTGTCCGAAACGACTATTTTCCGGGGTTCGTATTGTCGAGACGCCTAATGCCAGTACGTTGGCTCGTAGACATCAGCGCCGAGGACGTTCCGAGCGTCGGCGGGAAGGGCGCCTCGCTCGGGGAGCTCACACAGGCCGGACTGCCGGTGCCGTCCGCGTTCGTCGTGACCGCGGACACCTACCGGACGTTCCTCGAGGAGACCGGACTCGACGAGGAACTCTCGGACGTCCTCGACGTCGACGTCGAGGACTCGGCGGCGCTCGCGGACGCCGCCGCGACGGCGAAGGAACTCGTCCTCGACGCCGACCTGCCCGACGAAGTCGCCGAGACCGTCCTCGCGGCGTACGACGACCTCGGCGACGCGCCGTTCGTCGCGGTGCGCTCGTCGGCGACGGCCGAGGACCTCCCGGACGCGAGTTTCGCCGGCCAGCAGGAGACCTACCTCAACGTCACGCGCGAGGACCTCCTCGACCGGGTGCGCCGCTGTTGGGCCTCCCTCTTCACCCAGCGCGCCATCTACTACCGGGAGGAGCAGGGGTTCGAGCACGACGCGGTGGACATCGCCGTCGTCGTCCAGCGGATGGTCGACGCCGAGAAGTCCGGCGTGATGTTCACCAGCCATCCCTCCACGGGCGCGCCCACCACCATCATCGAGGCCGCGTGGGGCCTCGGCGAGGGCGTCGTCTCCGGGAGCGTCAGCCCCGACAACTACGTCCTCGACCGCAAGAGCGGCGACGTGACCGACGTCACCGTCGCCGAGAAGAAGACGCTCATCACGCGCGACGAGGCCACCGGGGAAACCGTCGAGCGCGACGTCCCGCCCGAGCGACGCGAGGAGCGCGTGCTCTCCGAGGCCGAACTCGAAGAACTCCGTAAACTCGGCGAGCGCGTCGAGGACCACTACGGCACGCCACAGGACGTCGAGTGGGCTATCGCCGACGGCGAGGTCTTCATGCTCCAGTCCCGCCCCATCACCACCATCGACGACGGCGCCGACATCGCCGAGGAGACCGCGACGGACGGCGAGTCGCTCGTCTCGGGGCTGGGCGCGAGCCCCGGCATCGCCTCCGGCGCGGCCCGCATCGTTCGGGGTCTCGATGAACTCGACAAGGTCGGGCAGGGCGACGTCATCGTCACCGAGATGACGACGCCCGACATGGTGCCGGCGATGAAGCGTGCATCCGGCATCGTCACCGACGAGGGCGGGATGACGAGCCACGCCGCCATCGTCTCCCGCGAACTCGGCGTCCCCGCGGTGCTGGGGACGGGGAGCGCGACGACGGTGCTCACCGACGACCAACCCATCACCATCGACGGCGACCGCGGGACGGTCGAGGCGGGCCGCGCGGAGCCCGACGAGCAGCGCGAGCCCGTCGAGGAGGCCCGCCCCACCACGCCCGTCAAGCCGATGACGGCGACGGAGGTGAAGGTAAACGTCTCCATCCCGGAGGCCGCCGAGCGCGCCGCCGCGACGGGCGCGGACGGCGTCGGCCTCCTCCGCACTGAGCACATGATCCTCTCGACGAACCAGACGCCCGAGCGCTACGTCGAGAAACACGGCGCCGACGCCTACACCGACGAACTCGTCCAGGGCATTCGGACGGTCGCCGACGAGTTCTACCCCCGTCCGGTGCGCGTGCGGACGCTCGACGCGCCCACCGACGAGTTCCGCCAGCTCGAGGGCGGCGAGAACGAACCCCACGAGCACAACCCGATGCTCGGCTACCGCGGCCTGCGGCGGTCGCTCGAAGAGCGCGAGCTCTTCGAACTCGAGCTCGCGGCGTTCGCCGAACTCTACGAGATGGGCTACGACAACGTCGAAGTGATGTTCCCGCTGGTGACGGACGGCCGGGACGCCGAGGCCGCCCGCGACGCGCTCGCCGAGGCGGGCGTGGACACGGAGAAACGCCGCTGGGGCGTGATGGTCGAGACGCCCGCCGCCGCGCTCTGCGCCGAGGAGTTCTGCGAGGCGGGCGCGTCCTTCGTCTCCTTCGGGACGAACGACCTGACGCAGTACACGCTGGCGGTCGACCGGAACAACGAGTTGGTCGCCGACCGCTTCGACGAACTCCACCCGAGCGTGCTCGCGCTCATCGAGGGCGTCATCGAGACGTGTCGCGAGCACGACGTCGACACCTCGATCTGCGGGCAGGCCGGCTCGAAGCCCGAGATGGTGGACTTCCTCGTCGAACGCGGCGTCTCCTCAATCAGCGCGAACGTCGACGCCGTGCGCGACGTCCAACACGAGGCCAAGCGCGTCGAGCAGCGCCTCATCCTCGACGACATCCGCTAGCGCCGCGACGCGAGACGGGACGCCGACGGCGTGCCGCAACCGGCATGCCCCTCGCGTGCCCCCACCTCGGACCGGCAGGGTCGGCGTCGAACGGAACGCCTTAACCACCCGCCACGGTATCACGTGCGTATGGACGCGTCGCCCCAGGAGTTCGACCGCGTGCTCTCCTCGATGTGCACGCTCCCGCACCCGGAGGCCCGAACGGCCGCCGAGCGGTTCCTCGCGGACAACCCCGGCGACCCCGCGACCTATCCGGACGTCGCCCGCCTCGAGGAGCGCGCCGTCGACGCCCTCGGGACGATGACGGCACTCGAGGACCCCGCGGGCTACGTCGCGAGCGGCGGCACCGAGGCCAACATTCAGGCCGTACGCGCCGCCCGCGAGTTCGCGGCGAACGAGAACCCGAACGTCGTCGCGCCGGAGAGCGCGCACTTCTCGTTCAACAAGGCCGCCGACCTGCTCGGCGTCGAGTTGCGCCTCGTCCCCGTTGACGACGACTACCGCGCGGACGTCGAGGCCGTCTCGGCCGCCGTGGACGGCGACACCGCGCTCGTCGTCGGCGTCGCCGGCACCACCGAGTTCGGCCGCGTCGACCCGATTCCCGAACTCGGTCGAATCGCCGAGGAGGCGGACGCGCGCTTCCACGTCGACGCCGCGTGGGGCGGCTTCCACCTCCCCTTCACCGACCACGACTGGCACTTCGGGCACGCGCCCGTCGACACGCTCACCATCGACCCCCACAAGGTCGGGCGCGCGCCGATTCCCGCCGGGGGCTTCCTCGCGCGCGACGACGCGACACTCGACCGGCTTGCCGTCGAGACGCCCTACCTCGAGTCGACGATGCAGGCGACGCTCACCGGCACGCGGAGCGGCGCTGGCGTCGCGGGCGCCGCCGCCGCACTCAACGCACAGTGGCCCGACGAGTACCGCGAGAACCACGAGCGCGCCGCCGGCAACGCCGCGTTCCTCGCCGACGAACTCGTCGACCGCGGCTACGACGTCGTCGATCCGGAGCTCCCGCTCGTCGCCTTCTCGCTCCCCGAACCCGAGTTCGAGGCCGCCCGCGACGAGGGCTGGCGGCTCTCACGGACCGGGAGTGGGGAGGCTCGCATCGTCTGCATGCCACACGTCACCCGCGAGATGCTCCACGGTTTCCTCGCGACGCTCGACGCCGCGCGCGTCGGCGCCGGAGCCTGAGTCACGATGGCGCTCCCCGTTCCACTCACGTCCCTCCTCACGACGGCCGCCGCGCTCCCCGCGGACTACTTCGGGATGCAGGGGCTCGTCGAGAACGCCACGGGGCCCGCGGCGCTCCTCATCGTCTTCGTCTACAGCTTCCTCATCGCCGTCGTCCTCCCGCTCCCGAGCGAGGTCGTCCTCGTCCCCGCGGCCAGCCTCGACTTGGGGTTCAGTTATCCCGTTCAACTCATCCTCGTAATGGCTGCGAGCGGCCTCGGGAAGGCCGCGGGTAGCGTCGTCGCGCTCTACATCGGACACGGCGCGACCCACTCCGGACCAGTCATCGACCTCCTGCGGCGCGCCGGCTACGACCCCATCGAGTGGTCGAAGTCGCGCGTCGTCGAACTCGTGCAGGCCTACGGCTACGTCGGGCTCGCGCTCGGCCTCACCGTCCCCGGCTTCCCGGACACGCTCTCAATCTACGCGTTCAGCGTCCTCGAGAGCGACTACCTGAAGTTCGCCGCCGCGACGTTCGCGGGCAGCGTCGGCCGGCTCGTCGTCACCGTGCTCCTCATTCACGGTACGCTCGCCGTCGTCTGAAAGAAGAGAGAAGAAAAGGGGGGGTTACTCGTCGTCGCCGTCGTCCTTCATGTCCTGCAGGCGGTCGACGAGGTCCTCGCTGGAGGCGCCCGTGTCGAAGCTGACGGTGCCGTCGTGGTCGTTCTCGTGGACGCTGACGGCGTCCTCGTTGTCGTAGTCGGTCCCCGAATTCTGCTTCTCCTGCTCGGACTCGTCGTAGCTACCAAAACCCATACGACACAATCGAGGGGCCGCGCGGGGATAAACCGCTCGTCCACAACGCGGATCGCGTGGGGTTCACTCACGCACAGCGTCGGGAAACGCTTTTGTCGAGCGACGGCCACGTTCCGAGCGTGACCCGGACGGACCGCGCGCCGACGTGCCATATGCGATAGCGACCGCGGCCACAGCGTCGACGCCGCGGTCCGTCCACCGGGAGAGCGCCCCCGACCACAGCCCTCATACGGCCCCGCGGGGGCGCGAAACCGGCCCGCCTTCGTTCTGCATCGCAACCGACCGAGCGACTAGCACCATGATTCCGAATCCACGGGCTTTAGGCCCATACGGCGAGGCGTATCACGTATGACTCACCGAGACCTACCCACGGACAACCCCGCGGTGGTGACGTGCGGGCTCCCCTACGCGAACGGGGACCTGCACGTCGGCCACCTGCGGACGTACGTCAGCGGCGACGCGCTCTCGCGCGCGCTCCGCACGCTCGGCCAGGAGACGGCGTTCGTCTCCGGGAGCGACATGCACGGCACCCCGATCGCGGTGAACGCCGAGAAGGAGGGCGTCACCCCCGAAGAGTTCGCTCTGCGCCACCACGAGGAGTACGAGGAGACGTTCCCGAAGTTCAACGTCGACTTCGACAACTACGGGCACACCCACGAGGAGACGAACGTCGAGCTCACCCAGGAGTTCGTCCGCGAGTGGGAGGCGAACGACCACGTCTACGAGCGCGAGATTCCGGTCGCCTACGACCCGGACGCCGACCAGTGGCTCCCCGACCGCTTCGTCGAGGGCGAATGCCCCTACTGCGGCGAGCACGCCCGCGGCGACGAGTGTGACGAGGGTTGTCAGCGCCACCTCGAGCCCGGCGAAATCGAGAACCCGCGCTCGACGCTCACCGGCAACCCCGCCGAGTACCACGAGCGCGCCCACAAGTTCCTCCGCCTCGAGGACTTCCAGGAGTACCTCCAGGGGTTCATCAACCGGATGGAGGGGACGAGCAACGCCCAGAACCAGCCCCGCGAGTGGATCGAGGGCGAGCTGCAGGACCTCTGTATCACTCGGGACATGGACTGGGGTATCGACTACCCCGGCGAGGGCGCCGAGGACCTCGTCCTCTACGTCTGGGTGGACGCCCCTATCGAGTACGTCGCCTCCACGAAGCAGTACTCCGAGCGCGTCGGCACCGACACCTACGACTGGGAGGAGGTCTGGAAGGACGGCGACTCCGAGATCATCCACGTCATCGGCCGCGACATCATCCAGCACCACACGGTGTTCTGGCCGTCGATGCTCCGGGCCGCCGAGTACAACGAGCCGCGCGCCGTCTGCGCGACGGGGTTCGTCAACCTCAACGGGAAGGCGTTCAGCACCTCGCGCAACCGCGCCATCTGGGCGAACGAGTACCTCGAGGAGGGCTTCCACCCCGACCTCCTGCGCTACTACCTCGCGACGGCCGCGGGCTTCGAGCGCGACGTGAACTTCTCCTGGGAGCGCTTCCAGGAGCGCGTCAACACCGAGCTCGCGGACGTCGTCGGGAACTTCGTCAACCGCGCGCTCCTCTTCGCCGCGCGCAACTACGGCGGCACGCCCGACGCCGAGTTGACCGACGAGACGGAGACCCGCATCGCGGAGGCGATGGACGACTACGAGGACGCCCTCAACGAGTACGACGTCCGGAGCGCCGGCGAGACCGCGGTCGCGCTCGCGCGCTACGGCAACGAGTACATCCAGAACGAGGAGCCGTGGAAGCTCGACGACGACGAGGCCGCGCCCGTCATCCGGGACTGCGTCCAGCTCGTCAAGGCCGTCAGCGTGCTCCTCCAGCCGTTCACGCCCGAGAAGGCCGACCTCGCGTGGAGCCAGCTCGGCGAGGACGGCAGCGTCGCCGACGCCACCGTCGGGGACTGCCTGCAGGCCCCGCCCGCTACCTTCGCGGAGCCCGACGAGCCGCTCTTCGAGAAGATCGAGGACGAGCGCGTCGAGGAACTCAACGAGAAGCTCGAGGAGCGAGTCGAGGAGACTACGAGCGAGGAGGACGAAGCCGAGGACGTGAGCGAAGCCGACACGTCCGAGTTCGAAGCACTCGCCGACGAACGCATCAGTTTCGACGACTTCGAGGCGCTCGACCTGCGCGTCGGGCGCATCGAGGACGCCGAGGGCATCGAGGGCGCGGACAAGCTCGCGCGCCTCACCGTCGACATCGGCGTCGAGGAGCGCCAGATCGTCGCCGGCATCAAGCAACTCCACGACCTCGAGGAACTGCCCGGCACGAAGGTCGTCGTCGTCGCCAACCTCGAGAAGGCCGAACTCTTCGGCGTCGAGTCGAACGGCATGGTGCTCGCCGCCGGCGAGGACGCCGACCTCCTCACCACGCACGGCGACTCCGAACCCGGCACGAAAGTTCGGTAGATCCCTCACGGTCGTTCCACATCCTTACTGGCGCTGAACGGGTCTGAGAGGCCGTAGCGACCGTCTGCGGCGCCGCGTCTACCACCGCCCTTTTTCCCACCGCGGCACCAAGAGCGTCCCAATGCGGAACGCGAAAATTATCTGTACACTCGGACCGGCGACGGACTCCCGCGAGGCGATTCAGGACCTCGCCGACGCGGGCATGTCCGTCGCGCGGCTGAACGCCAGCCACGGCACTATCGAGGACCGACGCGAGCGCATCCATACCGTCCGCCAGGTCGACGACGCCACGGACGAGCCGCTCGCCGTGATGCTCGACACGAAAGGGCCCGAGGTCCGGACCGCCGAGATCGACGAGCCGATTCAGATCGAGACCGACACCACCGTCGAGTTCTACGTCGGCGAGGACGCGACGCCCGAGCGTATCGGCCTCTCGAGCGATATCAGCGCCGTCGAGCCCGGCGACGTCGTCCTGCTCGACGACGGCCGCATCGAGACACGTGTCGAGGGTGTCGCGGACGGCGTCGTCACCGCCTACGTCGTCAGCGGCGGGGAGCTCGGCGCGCGCAAGGGCGTGAACGTCCCCGGCGTCGAACTCGACCTCGACGTCGTCACCGAGAAGGACCGCAGGGACCTGAAACTCGCCGCCGAGGAGGACGTGGACTTCGTCGCGGCGTCGTTCGTCCGGAGCGCCGAGGACGTCTACGAGATCTCCTCGACCATCGAGGAGTTCGGCAACGAGATCCCCATCATCGCGAAGATCGAGCGTGCGGGGGCCGTCGAGAACCTCGACGAAATCATCGACGCCGCCTACGGCATCATGGTCGCGCGCGGCGACCTCGGCGTCGAATGCCCCATGGAGGACGTCCCCATCACCCAGAAGCGCATCATCCGCAAGTGCCGCGAGGCCGGCTCGCCCGTCATCACCGCGACGGAGATGCTCGACTCGATGGTCCACTCCCGTCGGCCCACGCGCGCGGAGGCCTCCGACGTTGCGAACGCCGTCCTCGACGGTACCGACGGCGTGATGCTCTCCGCCGAGACCGCGGTCGGCGACAACCCGACGCGCGTCGTGGAGACGATGGACCGCATCGTCCGAGAGGCCGAGGCGAGCGACGAGTACCACGAACTCCGCGAGCAGCGCGTCCCGACGGCCGACGACAACTCCCGGACGGACGCGCTCGCCCGCTCCGCGCGCTACCTCGCGCGTGACGTCGACGCGACGGCGGTCGTCGTCGCCTCCGAGTCCGGTTACACCGCCCGGAAGGCCGCGAAGTTCCGCCCCGGCGTGCCGGTGGTAGCGACGACGCCGAACGACGAGGTGCGCCGCCAGCTCGCGCTCTCCTGTGGCGTCGCCCCCCAGTACGCCGAGTACACGAGCGGCGGGGCCTCCGCCGTCATCGAGAACGCCGTCTCCGCGGCCATCGACACCGGCATCGTCGAGTCCGGTGACACCGTCGTCGTCGTCTCCGGGATGATGACCGAGCTCGACGGCTCCGACACGACGAACACCCTGAAGGTCCACGTCGCCGCCGAGACGGTCGCCACCGGGCGCTCCGTCGTCGCCGGGCGCGCCACCGGTCCCGCCCACCGCGTCACCGACGGCGACCTGAGCGGCGTCCCCGAGGGCGCTATCGCCGTCCTCCCGCCGGAGTTCGACGGCGAGTTCTCCGGCGACATCGAGAAGCTCGCGGGCGTCGTCAGCGCCGACACCGGCATGACGGGTTACGCCGCGATGGTCGCGCGCGAACTCGACCTCCCGATGGTCGGAAGCGCGACGCTCGACGAGGAGGTCGCGGACGGCGACACCATCACCGTGGACGGCGAGCGCGGCGTCGTCTACGCCGGCGAAATCACCGGGAGCCGATAAGATGGTCGACGTCCTCCCCGACGGCGGCCGTGACGGCGATGACGACGGCGAGTGGCGCTTCTCGCTGGAGGACCTCGAAAACGGTGGGGTGGCAGACGACGAAGCAGCCGGCCCGCCACCCGTCGAACCCGGGTCGCCGAGTGCAGAGAACGTCCTGTTCTTCCTGCTCGGCGCGCTCGGTGCCGTCGGCGTGTTCGCACTCCTGCTGTTCGGGTAGGGACGCAACTCCTCCGAACTCGCTGGAAACGCGAGTGCCGAGCGAAGCAAGGCGTTAACGCCGTAGTTCCCGCGGAGCCACGATACCAGTAATCGACGGCAAGTTCGAGATTCAGTCCGGACCGTGAATCCGAGAGGGTCGGAGACCGATGAGTCGGCCTGTGAGTTCAGCTGTGCATCTTGTACTCCCGTATTCGTCGGAAGATGGAGCTTACTGCTGCCCCGAGTAATACGACGGCACCGATGACGGCAACGAGGATCCCGAATGGCTGGAAGAGAGAGCTCACAACGTCGACGTGAGCGCCGGAGACATCGTAGACAGTCCCATTGTATCGAACGGAGTAGGGCAGTTCTGAGGCGAGGTCCTGTAACTCTTCATCGGTGATCATAAACTGTCCGTCTTGGCCAGGTTCGACTGCGAGTAAGAATAGGGCCCGTTGCTCCCGTGGCAGGTCGGAGAAGTTCGTCGCTGTCGTGTTGGGTTGTGACGTAGGCGTAACGTCGATTCCCGCCTCCCGGTCGATTGTCGCTGAATCGTAGGCCCCATACCCGTAGAGACCGCCGCCGGCGACGAGGAGCACGATACCGATGACGACAGAGACGCGGATTGTTACGGTAGGAGCCATATCCGCACGTCTTCTTCCATTTACAAATATTTCCTCTCACTACTGACAGAAATGTCGTCGTGAACGATAGACGCGTCCTCTATACCGAACGTCCCGCGTGGCTAGCGTCCGCGCGACCACTGGGAGCGCGCCGCGCTTCTGCCAGCGACGGCGAACCCGTCGCGCAGCAAAAGGTCGCGGGTAACGTTCTTCCCGGTCCGTCACGGACGTGCACGTATGGCGGACCCATTCACGCTCTCGTTGCCGCTCCTGCTCGTCATCGCGGGGACCGCACTCTGTATCGCGGAGGCGTTCGCGCCGGGCGCACACTTCGTCGTCATCGGCGTGGCGCTCCTCGTCGCCGGCCTCGCCGGCGTCCTCTTCCCGGCGGTGGTCACGCCGCTCGTCCTCGCCGTCCTCGTCTTCGCGGTGGGTGCGGTAGCGCTCTGGGGCTATCGGAACCTCGAACTCTACGAGGGGACGGGACGGGGGAAGACCGAGGGCTCGACGTCGCTGCGCGGGGAACGCGGCGTCGTCACGGAGCGCGTGACCGACTCGGCGGGCCAGATTCGCCTCCAGGACGGCGGCGGCTTCGACCCGACGTACGCCGCGCGCACCATCGCGGGCGCGAACGCCATCGCGGAGGGGACGGAAGTCGTCGTCGTCGACCCGGGCGGCGGGAACGTCCTCACCGTCGCGGAAGTCGACGGCCAGGACGACATCGACCGCGAACTCGCGAAGGAGCGCGAGCGTCGGGAGCGCGAACGGGACATAGAGAGCGAGCAGGAGTTAGAGCGGGAGTGAGCGCGAGACTCTAACGGAGGTGAGACGGGCGAAGCTTTATCCTTCACTTCGCCAATCGTTGTGGCATGGTCCCGCTCATTCCGCTCCAGACGCTCGGCGGGAGTCTGCCGCTCACCATCGTGGCGGTGCTCCTCGTCGCGCTCGCGGCGGTCACGGTCTACCAGATGGTGGAGATCGTGGACGCCTACGAGAAGAAAGCCCTCACCGTCTTCGGGGAGTACCGCGGCCTCCTCGAGCCGGGTATCAACTTCATCCCGCCGTTCGTCTCGCGCACGTACACCTTCGACATGCGGACCCAGACTATCGACGTGCCGAGACAGGAAGCCATCACGCGCGACAACTCGCCCGTGACGGCCGACGCGGTCGTCTACATCCGCGTGATGGACGCCAAGCGCGCGTTTCTCGAGGTCGATAACTACAAGCGCGCCGTCTCGAACCTCGCGCAGACGACGCTGCGTGCGGTCATCGGCGACATGGAGCTCGACGACACGCTGAACAAGCGCCAGGAGATCAACGCGCGCATCCGCAAGGAACTCGACGAACCCACGGACGAATGGGGGATTCGCGTCGAGTCCGTCGAGGTCCGGGAGGTCAACCCCTCGAAGGACGTCCAACAGGCGATGGAGCAACAGACCTCCGCGGAGCGCAAACGCCGCGCGATGATTCTGGAGGCGCAGGGGGAACGCCAGTCCGCCATCGAGGAGGCCCAGGGTCAGAAGCAGTCCGACATCATCCGCGCGCAGGGGCAGAAGCAGTCGCAGGTCCTCGAAGCGCAGGGTGACGCCGTCTCCACCGTCCTCCGTGCGAAGTCCGCGGAGTCGATGGGCGAACGCGCCGTCATCGAGCGCGGGATGGAGGCCATCGAGCGGATGGGCGAGAGCGAGTCCACGACGTTCGTCCTCCCGCAGGAGCTCACGTCGCTAGTGGGTCGCTACGGCAAACACCTGACGGACAGCGACGTCGCGACGCCGACGGAGGGCCTCGAGAGCCTCGAGTTCGACGAGGAGACGCGCGAACTCCTCGGCCTCGACAGCATTGACGAGCTGCTGAACGAGATCAGCGAGGAGGCCGACGTCGACCCGGAGAAGCTCGAGCAGAAGGCCGAGGAAGTGATGGCCGGACAGGATACGGGCGCACAGGAGACGAATCAGGTCATCGAGGAGATGGACGCGGAACTCGAAGGCGGGTCCGCGGGCGAAACCGGCTCCTCGACGTCCGAGTCTCCCACTGAAGACGTCGAACCCGAAACCGAGAAGGAATAACCCAACATAAGCTTTTTGCCTGAAGGGGAGGTATAGAGTAGCCAATGGGTATCGACGAGGACAAGCGCGCCACGCTCCGTCGGTTCGCCGCCGTCGGGGCCGCCAGCCCGCTCGTCGGCCTCGCGGAGGCCTCCGGGGGGGAGAGCGAAGTCCGGGACGCCATCGGCGGCTACCTGACGACGACGCCAGGCGCGCACTTCTCGAAGCTCCGCGACGACCTGCAACTCGGCACCGGGGAGTCCCAACATCACCTCCGCCGGTTGCTCGACGACGGCATCGTCGAGAGCTATCGCGACGGCGACTACCGGCGCTTCTACCCTGCTGGTGAGTTCTCCGACTTCGAGAAGGTCGTCCTCGGCTACCTCCGGCGCGCGACACCGTCGGCGATGCTCGTCGAACTCCTCCGGACCCCCGACGCGACCGGCGGCGACCTCGCGGAGGCCGCCGACGTCTCGCGCGGGACGATAAGCAAGTACGCCGCAGAACTCGAGAACGTCGGCCTGCTGTCGCGCGAGGACGGCTACGCGCTCACGCGCCCCGAAACCGTCCTCACGCTCGTGCTACGCTACGCGGACTCCTTCGGGCCGGATGCCGCCGCGCTCGCCCGCGAGGCGGACGGCCTCATCCGCTACGACCCCTAGACGGTGACCTTCCACGTCGTCGAGGACGAGTAGCCCCACTTCTCCACGTCGAGGCCGAACTCGCCCTCCTGAATCGCCGTCATGTTCGCGCCGACCTCCTTTGCGGAGAGGTCGAGTGCCTCGCCGATGAGCCGCGACTTGAAGTAGGTCTGCGTGTCGGCGTTCTCGCGGAGGTACGAGAGGATACGCTCCTGCTTCGGGGTGAGAGTGCTCGCCGCCTGCGCCGTCGCGCTCGTGCTCATACTCGATAGGACGGGCGAGTCGCACATAGGGGGTTTGGTACGAGTGGTAAAACAAGGAGTAGAAGCGCTTTCTATCGGTATTAAACGGTTTCGAGGTGTTTCGATTCGGCGTCGGCGTTGGGTCTGCACCGGTGGTTGGTATAGATGGGTAACGTCGCCGGCGCGACCAGTCGTCGCTCGGCGACGGGCGGAACGTCCGAGGGGCGACTGTGCCGTCGCGACGGGGGACGAACCGCCGTATTGGTGCGTCGAGCGGCGGTTCTGAAGTCCAGAAAGGCTTTACGGGGCAGCACCCTTTACCCCGCCAATGAGTACCGGGTCCGTCGAGGTGAGCGTCGTCCTCCCCGCCTACAACGAGGAGGACACCATCGAACACACCGTCCGGAGGACGCGCGAGACGCTCGCGTCCTTCCTCCCCGCAGGGAGTTACGAGGTCATCGTCGCTGAAGACGGCTGTGAGGACCGGACCCCCGAAATCGCGGACGAGCTCGAGGCCGAATTCGCCGACGTCCGCCACTTCCACAGCGACGAGCGTCTCGGGCGCGGCGGCGCGCTGAACGCCGCCTTCGAGGCCGCGGAGGGCGACGTCCTCGTCTACTTCGACACGGACCTCGCGACGGACATGCGCCACCTCGAGCATCTCGTCGAGAGCGTTCGCAGCGGCGAGTACGACGTCGCGACGGGGTCGCGCTGGATGCCCGAAAACGTCGCGGACCGCCCCGCGAAGCGCGGCGTCCCCTCCCGCGGGTTCAACCTCGCCGTGCGCACGATGCTCGGCTCCGAGTTGCGCGACCACCAGTGTGGCTTCAAGGCGTTCTCGCGCGAGGCGTTCCGCGAACTCCGGCCGGCTGTCGAGGACGAACACTGGTTCTGGGACACGGAGATGCTCGTGCGCGCCCAGCGCAAGGGCTTCGCCGTCGAGGAGTTCGCCGTGGACTGGGAGCCGAAGGGCGACTCGAAGGTCGACCTCGTCCGCGACGTCCTCGGGATGGGCTCGCAGATTCTGCGCTGCTGGTGGGAGTTCGCCGTCTCCCCCTACGTGAACCGGCGGACGGGCGCGGTCGCGGGCATCGCGCTCACGCTCGTCGCGCTCGGCCTGATGTTGTTCTACCTCGACCCGAGCGAGGTGCTCGCTGCCGTCGAAGGCGCCGACCCCGCGCTCGTCGCCGCCGGCGGCGTTATCTACGCGCTCTCGTGGCCGCTGCGCGGCGTGCGCTACCGGGACATCCTCGCCGAGTTGGGCTACCACGAGGACACGACCTTCCTGACGGGCGCGGTGTTCGTGAGTCAGACCGGGAACCTCGTCTTCCCGGCACGCGGGGGCGACCTCATCCGCGCGTACGTCGTGAAGGCCCGCCGGAAGGTGCCCTACACCTCCGGGTTCGCGTCGCTCGCCGTCGAGCGCGTCTTCGACCTGCTCACCATCACGTTACTCGCGGGCAGCGTCCTCCTCGGTCTCGCGGTCTTCGCGCCCGAGCAGGTGAGCGCGCTCCTCGCCGCCGTCACCGGCGACGGCGCGCTCGCGGGCAGCCAACAGCAGAGCGGGCGGGTCGCGCTCGCCGTCGCCAGCTTCGTCGGGTTCGCCGCCATCGCCGCCGTCGGCGTCATCGTCGCGTCCGCGCGCACCGACGGCGGCTACGTCCGCCGCGTCGTCGAGTGGGCGAGTGACGACGGCTACGTCGAACTCGTCGCCACGACCGTCGAGGGGTTCGTCCGGGATGTCCAGACGGTGGCCGCGGACGGCCGGGCGTTCGCTCGCGTCGGCGCGACGAGCATCCTCGTTTGGACGATCGACGTCATCACAGCGCTCTTCGTCTTCGCCGCGTTCGGGGTCGATATGCCGCTCGCCGCACTCCTCGCGGCCGGCTTCTTCGCCGTCTCGGTCGGGAACCTCGCGAAGGTCCTCCCGCTCTCCCCGGGCGGAATTGGCCTATACGAGGGCGCGTTCACGCTCCTCGTCGTCACGCTCACCCCGGTCGCCGCGCCCGCGGCGCTCGCGATCGCGCTCGTCGACCACGCCGTGAAGAACGCCGTCACCGTCGTCGGCGGCGTCATCAGCATGGTCACACTGAACGTCTCGCTTACCGAGGCCGTTGACGGCGCGAGCGCGGAGTCCGAGCACGCCGTCGAGGCGACGACTACCGACGACTGATCGTCAGGGGAGATCGAGGCGCACCCGACTTCTGGGGTGGACGCCGAACGCCTCGTCGCCGCGACCTTGGTTCACCGCGAGCTCGACGTTCCCGTGGCTACCGACGGTGAGGATGCGAGTGTCGACGTCGACGGCGTCGTAGGTCCGCGCGATGCGGACGCGTTCGCCGTTCACGTGGGCGTAGTCGCCCCAGTGGTCCTCGAGGAAAGAACCATCAACGTTCGTGATGGCGTTCCCGAAGCCGTCGACGACGAGCACTTCGCCGCGTGCGCTCTCACTCTGGAGCGACGGCTCCGGGAAGGAGAGGTCAACGGGGTCGCTGACGCGCGGATAGTCGAGGGCGTCGAGGCCGGTGTCGTGGACTTCGGCGGCGGCGGGCGCGAAGACGTCCCGGCCGTGGAACGTCGCACTCTCCGGGTCCTCGACGGGTATCTCGTAGCACTCGACGTCGTCCACATCGCCAGCGAGTTCGCGAGCGGCGGGGAGGAGGAGGCCGTTGTCCGGGCCGACGAGCGCGTGTTCGCCCGCGTCGACGGCGATGGGGCGGCGTTCCGTGCCGACGCCGGGGTCGACGACGGCGAGGTGCGTCGCCGCCGGGAACGTCGGGAGGAGTTCGCGCAGCCAGAACGCCGCCGTGCGGACGTCCTGTCGCGGGAAGTCGTGTGCGACGTCGACGAGGCGGGCATCCGTTCGTGAGCAGAGCACGCCGCGCATCGCCGCCGGGTACGGCGACCCGAAGTCGGAGGCGAGCGTAATCATGCGCGAGAAAAGGGGCGGGCGCGAGTAAAACCGTGCGGCCCGCGGGCGTCTAGTCGTCGGCGAGCCACGCGGCGACGACGCCGTTCGTCCAGCCGAAGCCGTCCTGCAGCTCGTACTCGCCGCCACCGGCTTCGCCCGTCGGGTCCCGGACGTCGTACTTCTCGACGAGTTTGCCCTCGCGCTCGAACGTCGCGCGGACGGCCGCGAGGAAGCGGCGCCGGACCTCGTCGGCGAGGTCGTCGTGGCCGTAGTGGCGCAGGCCCTCGACGGCGACGTACTGGAGGGGTGCCCAGCCGTTCGGCGCGTCCCACTGCTCGCCCGAATCGGTGAGCGTCGTCAGGAGGCCGCTCGGGGCGAGGAAGTCGGCTTCGAGGCGCTCGGCGATGGCGGCGGCGTGCTCGTCGCTCGCCAGACCCGTCCAGAGCGGCGCGGCGGCGGCGAGGGTCGCACGGTCCGTCGTCTCGCCGGTCGTCCAGTCGTAGTCGAAGTAGAACGCCTCCGCCTCGTCCCAGCAGTACTCCTCGACGGCGCGCTTGCGTTCCGCGGCACGGCGGTCGTACGTGCGTGCCGTCTCGACGTCGCCAGTGGCCTCCAGCCAGCCGGCGAGGCGTCGCTCCATCCCGTAGAGGTAGCTGTTCAGGTCGACGGGGACGAGGTCCGTCGTGTGCATCGTCTCGAACGCCGCCGGGTCGGCGAGCCAGCGCGAACTGAAGTCCCACCCGGACTCGGCGGCCGCCCGGACGTCCCGGTAGAAGTCGGGTCGTTCTGCCGGGTCGAGCGCGTCGGCGGCCGTGACGTCCTCGCGGTAGGATTCGGGGCGTGGCTCGTCGCGGGCGTCCCAGTGGCGGTTCAGGACGGTGTCGCCGACGCGGACGACGTGCTTCGCCGCCGGGTCGTCGGGCGTGCGCTCGGCAGCGCCGTCCATCCAGTAGGCGTGCTCGCGTTCGAGCGCGTCGAGGTACGGCTCGACGGCGTCGACGCCGCGCTCGCGTTCGAGGACCGCGAGCAGGCGAGCGAACAGCGGCGGCTGAGAGCGGCTCTCGAAGTAGACGCGCGAGCCGTTCGGGACGTGGCCGAGACGCTCGATGAGGCTCGCGAAGTTCTCCGCGAGGGCGTCCACGAGGTCGACGCGGCCGTCGGCGGCGAGACCCTCCGCGGTGAAGTAGGTGTCCCAGTAGTAGAGTTCGCGAAAGCGCCCGCCGGGAACGACGTAGTCCGCGGGGAGTTCGAGGCGCGTGTCGTAGGCGGGGAGGTCCGTCGCCGGGTCGCGGGCGAGGTGGTCCCAGAGCAGGTCGATGTGCTCGCGGAGCCCCCGGTCCGCGGGGAGGTCCGGCGGGTCGTACTCGTCGCTCGGCACGTCGAAGTGCGAGCGGACGAACTCCACCAGGTCGACGTCGCCCGACTCGCGGGCCTCGTGGAACGCCTCGCGAATCGCCTCGGGGTCCTCGGTCGGCGTGGCGTCGACGAACGTCTTCGAGTCCGCGAAGACGCCTGCGCGCTGGACGGCCTCGTAGAGTGCGCCGGCGAGCTGCGGGTAGGTCTCGGCCGCGGGGTGTACGTCGTCGCCCATCAGTCGTTGGGGGAATCGATGTCGGTGTCGCTTATCTGACGGATGCGTTCGATGCCATCGACCTCCCGGATGACGTCCTCGACGGGTTCAGGGACGAGGTCCTCCCAGTCCTCGCCGGCGATCATACGCTCGCGGATTTCCGTGCCACGGAGCACCTCGCGGTCGAACATCGGCGACCCGCGGACCTCGATGCCGGCCTCCTGAAAGAGCCGGACGACGAGCGGGTTGTTCGAGTACGCGACGTCGAAGTTCGGGCTCATCGACTGGACGTGACTCACCCAGACCGCGTTCCGGTTGATGTCCTCGATGGGGACGGCGTACGTCACGAGGTCGATGTCGACGAGCGCCTTCGTGATCATCATGATGCGCTCGCCGCCCGTGAAGGGGTTGCGGACGCTGTGGGACTGGTCGGCGCTCCCGATACCGACGACGAGTTCGTCCACTTCCTCGGCGATCGCCTCGACGACGCGGTGGTGGCCCTGGTGGTAGGGCTGAAACCGCCCGATGTAGAAACCACGAGTCATGGTGTAGTGGTGCGTTGTCCTCACTCACCCTCCGCTGGCGCATAAGAGTGGCGAGTCACCACGGGGTGACCGCCGAATATGGCACGCTAGCCGCCGGAGTCCGGCGTTTTCGTCGTTTTCTGCAGGGAGAAAGTATATCAAGCGCGCTCCCGTTCTTCCCACTAGCGATAAGGGTTCTATGAGCAACGACCGCACGACTGATACTCCCTTAGAGGGGGAGAACGACACCGACCCACGGTCCGACCCCTCGACCGACGGTGACCTCGACGATCTCGGTAGTCAGGTCGACGTCGAGGGCGACGTCGAGATCGACGAGGACGCCGAGGACGACCTCCTCGGCGGCCTGAAGGTCGACTCGACCGCGGACATCAAGGTGCCCGACCGACTGGTCGACCAGGTCATCGGCCAGGAGGAGGCTCGCGACATCGTGATGCGCGCGGCCAAACAGCACCGACACGTGATGATGATCGGCACCCCGGGGACGGGGAAGTCCATGTTGGCAAAGGCGATGAGCCAGCTCCTGCCGAAGGAGAACCTGCAGGACGTCCTCGTCTACCACAACCCGGACGACTCCAACGAACCGAAGGTTCGTACCGTCCCGGCCGGGAAAGGCGACCAGATCGTCGAGGCCCACCAGGAGGAAGTCCGCAAGCGCAACCAGATGCGCTCGTTCCTCATGTGGATCGTCCTCGCGGTCGTCGTCGGCTACGCCTTCCTCGTCGTCGGCCAGATTCTGATGGGTATTCTCGCGGCCGGCATCATCTACTTCGCGTTCCGCTACTCGAACCGCGGGAGCGACGCAATGATTCCCAAGCTCCTCATCAACAACGCCGACCGGCAGAAGGCGCCATTCGAGGACGCGACCGGCGCGCACGCCGGCGCGCTCCTCGGCGACGTCCGCCACGACCCGTTCCAGAGTGGGGGGATGGAGACGCCGAGCCACGACCGCGTCGAGGCCGGCGCCATCCACAAGGCGAACAAGGGCGTGCTGTTCATCGACGAGATCAACACGCTCGACATCCGCTCCCAGCAGCACCTGATGACGGCGATTCAGGAGGGCGAGTTCTCCATCACCGGCCAGTCCGAGCGCTCCTCGGGCGCGATGGTGCAGACCGAACCCGTCCCCTGTGACTTCATCATGGTCGCCGCCGGGAACATGGACGCGATGGAGAACATGCACCCCGCGCTCCGCTCCCGTATCAAGGGCTACGGGTACGAGGTGTACATGGACGACACCATCGACGACACCCCGGAGATGCGGCGCAAGTACGCGCGCTTCGTCGCCCAGGAGGTCGAGAAGGACGGCCGGCTCCCGCACTTCACGCCGGACGCCGTCCGCGAGGTCATCCTTGAGGCGAAGCGTCGCGCCGGCCGGAAGGACCACCTCACGCTCGAGCTGCGTAATCTCGGTGGGCTCATCCGCGTCGCCGGCGACATCGCCCGCGCGAGGGACAGCGAGCAGACCGAGCGCACGGACGTCCTCGAGGCAAAGAAGCGCTCGCGCTCCATCGAACAGCAGGTCGCGGACAACTACATCGCCCGCCGGAAGGACTACGAGCTGAAGACCTCCGAGGGCGAGGCAGTCGGCCGCGTCAACGGCCTCGCCGTCATGGGCGGCGACTCCGGCATCATGATGCCCGTCATGGCCGAGGTCACGCCCCGGCAGGGCGAAGGTGGCGAAATCTTCGCCACCGGCAAACTGCAGGAGATCGCCCAAGAAGCGGTGGAGAACGTCTCCGCCATCATCAAGAAATACACAGGCGAGTCCATCGCGGACAAGGACATCCACATCCAGTTCGTCCAGTCCTACGAGGGCGTGGAGGGCGACTCGGCGTCCATCACGGTCGCCACCGCCGTCATCAGCGCCCTGGAGGACATCCCCATCGCGCAGGACATCGCGATGACCGGCAGCCTGTCGGTCCGCGGCGATGTCCTCCCGGTGGGTGGGGTGACGCACAAGATTGAGGCCGCCGCGAAGGCGGGCTGTAAGCGCGTCATCATCCCGAAGGCGAACGAGCAGGACGTGATGATCGAGGACGAGTACAAGGACCAGATCGAGGTCATTCCGGTCAGCCACATCAGCGAGGTTCTCGACATCGCCCTCGTCGGCGAACCCGAGAAGGACTCGCTAGTCGACCGGCTGAAGAACATCACGGGCGGCGCCCTCGAACGCGGCGCCACCGCCCAGAAGGGCAACAGCGGCAGTCCCTCCCCGCAGTAGGGACGTCTTCCGTTCTCGACTCTTCGTCTCCCGTTTTCGACCGCCGAGCCGCGGCTCGCGACGCCGACCCCGACGAGGGTCGGAAGGCGTGGCCTTAAGGCCGAGTATCCCCGAGACGTAGACATCCGTGAGTGTCAATCGCAAGGGCGTCGTCGCTGCCGCCCTCTCGGTCCTCTACCCGGGTATCGGCCACCTCTACCTGCGCGCGTGGTTGCGCGCCGCCGGGTGGGTCGCGCTCTCGCTCATCACCTCCTACCTGCTCGTCCCGGAGTCGACGCTGGTCGCCTACGAGCAGGCGATTGCGGCGGGGAACGTCGGAGCGCTCGGGTCGATCGCGGTCCCGATGGAGGCAGCCGTCGGCGTGCTCGTCGTCCGGCTCTGTAACGTCGCGGACGCCTACCTGCTTGCCGTGCGGCAGGCGACGCCGTCCCAGGCGAGCGACGGCCAGCCGGCGTGTCCGGTGTGCGGGCGCGAGCTCGACACCGACCTCGACTTCTGCCCGTGGTGTACGACCGAGATCGAGTGGCACTACCCGGCCGAGAACGAGCGGGACGCGAACTGATCCCGTTCGGCCGGCGTCGTTTTCACGGTGCGACCTGTTCGAGTGACCAGCGACCGCCGGACTGTCAATCGTCTATATAGTCAGTCGTAGCGAGCAATATCGCTAATAGATGATCAGAGGAAGCTATTGGAGTCGGGACGGGTCTGATTGATTCGTACCCCTATTATAAACCGATTTAATAGTGAATCGGAAGTTATCGGGTGATGACGGACGACGCAGACCGACTGTCGAACCTGGTATCGCGGCGGAAATTCCTCGTCACGTCGGGCGCCGCTGGCGCGGCGGCGCTCGCCGGCTGTGGGGGGTCGAACTCGGGGAACTCGACGACGTCCACGACGTCCGGTACGACGTCGAAGACGACGACGAGCGGCGGGTCGAGTGCGAGTCAGGACGTGAGTTCGCTCGAAGCCGGTGGGTCCTCGACGGTCTATCCCATCGCGAACACGGCAGCGTCCTACTGGAACGCGAACCGTCCCGCGAGCGACACCGAGTATTGGCCGCACAAGAAGTACGACATCCAGACGGACAAGAACCTCGCTGACTACTGGGCGGGCCTCTACGGCTTCGAGGCGAAGGAGAGCAGCGACCCGCCGTTCAGCGTCTCGGTCGCACTCTCGCACTCCGGCACCGGCGTCGAGAAGGTCATGAACGGCCAGCTCGACATCGGGAACTCCAGCGGGAACGTCCAGGACGAGCTCCCGGACCGTGACTCCTACAAGAACTTCATCGACCACGTCGTCGGCGTCGACGGCCAGCCGCTCGTCGTCTCCAGCGAAATCAAGGAGGCGGGCGTCTCGAAAATCACCGGCCAGCAGCTCAAGGACCTCTACAAGGGCCGTATCTCGAACTGGTCCGAACTCGGCGGCCCCGACAAGCAGATTCAGGTCCTCGGCCGCGTGAAGGGCTCCGGGACGCGGACGTCCTTCGTCTCCAACGTCTTCGGCAACCCCGAGGAGGAGACGACGGTCGCGAACCGCTACGGCCAGAACCAGCGCCTCGCGCAGGCGGTCGCGCAGGCCGACAACGCCATCAGCTACCTCGCGCTCGCCTTCCTCGGCACGGACGGCGTCAGCCCCATCGCCCTCGAGTGGGAGGGGACGACGTACTCCTACAACGACGACCAGAACGGCCTCGACTCGAAGTCCTACCCGCTCTCGCGTGACCTCCACATGTACACGTGGAAGGGCACCTCGATGAAGGAGGCCGCCTTCATCAACATGATCCTCTCCGACTTCGGGCAGGACACCTTCGTCGCGCCGAACAACTACTTCACGCTCGGCAAGCGGCGCCAGGAGGAGCAGCGCGCGAAGCTCCCCGATCAGGTCTGATCGCTACTGCTCGGTGTCGCCCTGCCTCGCCGTCGAGACGACCGACCACCATTACTATTTAGAAACCTGATACATGTTCGAAGACGTCCAGACGACGTTCCGTAAATTGACGTTCGGCGAAGACGCTGCCTCGGGGGCTAGACTCCTCGTCGCGACGATGGGCGTCCTGCTCGCCGCGCTGACGCTCGTGTTCCTGTTCATGCCCGCGTACGCCGTGCCGGTGTTCGTGGCGTTCGCCGTGGTGACCGGCGTGGGCTGGGTCACGCATCAGGCGACCGTCGCGCGACTGCTGACGCTCGTCGCCACCGTCTCGACCGTCCTCACCGTCGCGTTCATCACCTATTTCCTGTTCGCGAGCGCGTTTCCCGCGTTCGTCGAGCATGGCCGCGGCCTCCTCATCGTCCCGGTAGAGAACGGGCATACGCGGTGGTTCTTCTGGCTCGACGCGGTCTTCCCGGCGAGCGAGTCGACGTGGAACCCCGCGGCGGACGTCTACTCGCTCGTCCCGACCATCTGGGCGACGGTCATCGTGACGATCATCGCCGGCTCCGTCGCCGGCCCGCTCGGCCTCTTCGGCGCGCTGTTCATCGCCGAAATCGCGAGCGACCGGATGCGCGAGCTCATCAAGCCCGGCGTCGAGGTCCTCGCGGGCATCCCGTCCATCGTCTACGGGTTCATCGGCTTTCAGGTGCTGAACGGCTTCATTCAGACGTCGTTCCTCGACGACGGCGCGAGCTTCCTCATCGCGGGCATCGTCGTCGGCGTGATGGCGCTCCCGACGGTCGTCTCCGTCGCCGAGGACGCCCTCTCCAGCGTCCCGGGGTCGATGCGTGACGGCTCCATCGCGATGGGCGCGACGCGCTGGCAGACGATGAAGAGCATCTCCGTTCCGGCGGCGTTCTCGGGCATCTCCGCCGCCGTCATCCTCGGCCTCGGGCGCGCCATCGGCGAGACGATGGCCGTCGCAGCGATCATGGCGGCAGGGGTTGGCCTCGCGAACCCGCTCTTCGACGTCTTCGACGCGAGCGCGACGCTCACCAGCCTCATCGCGACCCAGTACGGGAGCGCCTCCGAGAGCACCCTTGAGGTCCTGTTCGTCGCGGGCGTCCTCCTCTTCGCCATCGTCGCGACGATGAGCGTCGTCTCGCGCTACATCGAGCAGCGGATGAGGCGGAAACTGGAGGGTGGCCAATGAGCGGGGCGTTCGGTGCGGACGCCGGCACGGACTCGGCGTTCATCGACGCCGAGTCGAGCGTCTACGACCGCGGGCTCGACGCCGTCATCGCGCTCGGCGTCGTGAGTTTCGCCGTCGCACTCTGCGCGCTCGTCGAACTCGTCGCCCTCGATGCCACCGGCGCACCGCTCACCGGGTTCTTTGGGACGTTCACCGCCGTCGTCGTCGGCGGCGTCGGCGCCATCGCGCTCGCGTCGTGGACGAGAATCGCGCCCATGACGTCCTCGCACGCGTGGGGCATCGTCGGCTCGGTCGTCGTCGTCTCCGGCACTCTCACCGCCGTCAGCGCCACGATGGCCGTGACGCTGGCCGTCCTTCTCGGTGGTCTCCTCCTGCTGCAGGCGGTGGGTGTGCTCGTCGCTGGCGTCGCCTCGCGCGTCGGCCTCGTCGACACGACGCCGGACGCCACCGCCGGCTTGCTCGCGGGCATCGCGTTCGGCACCCTCGGCCTGTTCGTCGGCGCGGCGCTCGGCGGGACGCTCGTCGGTTTCGACACGCCGCTCTGGCTGGTCGTCGCGCTCGCGGTCGGCCTCGGCCTCCTCGCGCTCACCGTCGTCCCGTGCGAGGACGTCGGCTCCACCCTCTCGCCAGCCCTCCTCGTCGGCGCGCTCGGCGGTTCCGTCGCCACCGCCGCCATCGGCGTCGGCTGGCAGTGGGACCCGAGCGCGGTCTCCGGCGGCTTCACGGGCGGCGCGGTGATTCCGCTCTTCGTCATCTTCGGCGCGCTCGTCTCCTCGTGGGCGGCCGCGAAGTGTCGCGCCGGCTTCGGCGCGCAGGGCCGCGAGTACGGCGCGTTCCTCGTCATCAACCTCAACGCCTTCCTGATGCTCGCGGTGATGGTCGCCGTCGTCGTCTTCGTGACGATGAAGGGCGCGGGCTACGCCTTCCACGGCCTGACGGTCGGCGCACTCGCCGCGCTCGTCCTCCTTGCCCCGTTCGTCCTCCTCGTCCTCGACTTCGCACGCACCCCCGCCGGCTCCGAGAGGTGGCGCGGCGGCGCGCGACAGGTCGTTCGGCTCCTCCCGCTCGCGGCCGTCGGCGCCGTCGTCGCCGTCCTGCTCTCCGTGCTCGTCACGCGAAACCCGCTCGTCTACCCGTTCACGTACACGGTCCAGGTGAACCGCCAGTCGCAGGTCCTCGACACCGCGATCACCGTCACGGCCGAGCCCGCCGTCGGCTCGCTCCTGCTCGCGCTCTCCGCGCTCGTCGTTGCCGTCTACTGCTATCGGCGCTACGGCTCGCTGCGGAACGTCGGGTCGGCCGGCGAGCGCGTCCGGACGCTCAAACGGACCATCCCCGGCATCACCGCCGGCTTCCCCGTCGTCGCCGCGGCGTTCGTCCTCGTCGGCCCGACGCCCGCCGGCCTCCCGGTCGCCGGGACGCTCGGCGTCCTGCTCGTCGCGCTCGGCGCCGTCGGCGCGCTCCTGCTCGCACTCACCCCGCTGGCGGGCGTCCTCGTCGGGAGTGGGGAGGACGTCGCGGCGCGCGCCCAAGAACACGCCCCGCTGTTCACGCTCGGCGTCTTCGGCGGCCTCGGCGTGCTCGCCGGGACGCTCGTCCTCCAGCAGGGCGCGGGCGTCGCGGCGACGCTCGGACCCGTGATTCCCGTCGTCGCACTCCTCGCAGCAGTCGGCGTCGCGGTGCTCGCCGTCCTCACCGCGTTCGCGCGCCGCGGGGAGACGGCGCCGATACGGCGGCGCCTGCTCGCCGAGGAGACGACGCTCGGCCTGTTCGGCGCCGCGGGCTTCCTCTCGCTGACCGGTTTCCACGTCTGGCTCACCGGGTCGTCCCTCGACGTCCTCGGCGTCACCGTCGCCGCCGGCGGGACGCTCTCGTGGCCGATGACGATGCAGGCCTACATCCCGCTCGGCGCGGAACCGGGCGGTATCATGCCCGCCGTCGTCGGCACGGTCTGGCTCGTCATCGGATCGACGCTGTTCGCGGTGCCGCTCGGCGTCGGCGCTGCCGTCTTCCTCACCGAGTACGCCGAGCAGGGTCGTTTTACCGGCATCGTCGAGATTGCGACGAACGCCCTCTGGAGCACGCCGAGCGTCGTCTTCGGGCTGTTCGGCGCGGCGTTCCTCATCCCGCGTCTCGGCGGCGACACCTCGCTGCTCGCCGGCCAGCTCGTCCTCGGCTTCATGCTCCTGCCGCTCATCCTCATCACGAGCCGGGAGGCCATCATGGCCGTCCCGGACGACTACCGGGACGCGAGCGCGGCGCTCGGCGCGACGCGCTGGCAGACGATTCGGAGCGTCGTCCTCCCCGCGGCGATGCCGGGCGTCATCACCGGTGGCATCCTCGGCGTCGGCCGCGTCGCCGGCGAGACGGCGCCGCTCATCCTCGTCCTCGGCTCGACACTCAACGCCACCGAAGCTGTCCACGTCCTCGACGGCTTCCGCTTCGTGAGCCGGCCCCCGTTCATCATCAACGACCAACTCGTGACCGCCTCCGCCTCCCTCCCGACACAGGTCTGGGCGGTCATCGCAGCGGGCGTCAGCGGCTCCCCCTCGATGGGATGGGCGACGGCGTTCGTCCTCCTCGGCGTCGTCCTGACGTTCTACGCCGTCGGCATCGGCGCGCGAACCTACTTCCAGCGGAAAATCAGCCATGACTAACGCCATCACTGACCAGAGTACTGGCACGACCGTAGACACGAGCACCGACGCGGAGACGACCACGACCGGCGAGACGGTCGAGGAGACCAGAGCGAAGTGGACGGAGTACGACTTCGACGGCGACGCGAAGTTCTCCGTTCGGGACCTGAACGTCTGGTACGGCGACGACCACGCCCTCCAAGACATCTCGCTCGACATCCCGGAGAACTCGGTGACGGCGCTCATCGGTCCCTCGGGGTGTGGGAAGTCGACGTTCCTCCGCTGTCTCAACCGGATGAACGACCGCATCAAGTCCGCGCGCATCGAGGGCACCGTCGAGTTCGACGGCGCGGACGTCTATGACCCGAACGCGAACCTCGTGGAGCTGCGAAAGCGCATCGGGCAGGTCTTCCAGAGTCCCAACCCCTTCCCGAAGTCCATCCGCGACAACGTCGCCTACGGCCCGCGCAAGCACGGCGACATCAACAAGGGCCTGCTCGCGCGCCTCTTCGGCCGCGACGACGCCGAGCGCGAGGCCGACCTCGTCGAGCGCGCGCTCAAACAAGCCGCACTCTGGGACGAGGTGAAGGACCGCCTCGACGACAACGCGCTCGGCCTCTCCGGCGGCCAACAGCAGCGCCTCTGCATTGCCCGCGCGCTCGCCGTCGACCCCGAGGTCATCCTCATGGACGAGCCGGCGTCCGCCCTCGACCCCATCGCCACCTCGAAAATCGAGGACCTCGTCGAGGAACTCGCCGAGGAGTACACCGTCGTCATCGTCACCCACAACATGCAGCAGGCCGCCCGCATCTCGGACCAGACCGCCGTCTTCCTCACCGGCGGCGAACTCGTCGAGTACGGCGACACCGAGCAGATTTTCGAGAACCCCGAGAGCCAGCGCGTCGAGGACTACATTACCGGCAAGTTCGGGTGAGACGATGCCACGAGACGAATACCAAGCGGCGCTCACGGACCTCGAGCGCGACGTCTCCGAGATGGGCGACCTCGTGCTCGGGCGGCTCGACGACGCCCTCGAGGCGCTCGCGTCGAACGAGGACGCCCTCGCGCGCGCCGTCATCGAAGGTGACGACGAAATCAACAAGCGCTACCTCGCGCTCGAACAGGAGTGCATTGACCTGCTCGCGCTCCAGCAGCCCGTCGCCGGCGACCTGCGTTTCGTCACAGCGTCGTTCAAGGTGCTCACCGACCTCGAACGGGTCGGCGACCTCGCCGTCAACCTCGCGGACTACACCCTCGACGCCGAGGAGGGGCGCGCGCTCGACGTCGACGTCCACGACATCGGCCTGGACGCCCGCGCGATGGTCGCGGACGCCCTCGACGCCTACGCGAGCGCGGACCCGGAGGCCTGCATGACCATCGCCGACCGCGACGACGAACTCGACGCGCGCTGTCGGCGCGCGAACGAACACGTCGTCCGCGACCTCATCGTGCGCGAGGTGGACGCGGACGACCCGTGGGCGGTCGAGCGCCTGATGGACGACGTCTCGCGGACGCTGCTCACGATTCGCGACCTCGAGCGCGTCGGCGACCACGCGGTCAACGTCGCCGCGCGCACCCTCTACATGGTCGAGACTGACGCCTCGCTCATCTACTGACTATGGAGACGCGCAAACTCCAGAAGGTCGGCGGGGGCACCTACACGGTGTCGATTCCGAAGGACTGGGCGACCGACCACCGCCTCGAAGCGGGCGCGCCCGTCCACGTCTACACCCACGACGACGGCACGCTCGTGGTCCGAAGCTCGCGCAGCGACGAGGAGCCGGTCGAGTCGGCGACGCTCGAGGTGTCGCCGGACGACCCCGAGGACGTCGCGCGCGTCCTGCGCGCCGCCTACACCGCGGGATTCGGCGAGGTGACGCTCACCACGGAGGAGGTATTCACCGAGGACGACCACCGCGCCGCCCAGTCGCTCGCGAGCACGCTCGCCGGCGTCGAGGTCCTCGAGGCCACGGAGTCCTCGCTCACCGCGCGGAACTTCCTCGACTCCGGGGAGGTGTCCGTCCGGCAGGCGGTCGGCCAACTCCGCTTCCTCACGCTCGCGATGCACCGGACAGTCACCGAGGACCTCGCCGCGCCCGTCGAGGAGCGCCGCGAGCACCTGCGCCAGCGCGAGGACGACATGGAGCGCTTCTTCGGGATGGTGACGCACCACTTCACCCGCGCGCTCGCGAGCCTGAAGGAGGTGGACGCGCTCGGGGTGAGCCGCCTCGACCTGTTCGCCTACTACCTGAGCGCCCACCACCTCGCGGCCGTCGTGACGCACGTGAAGCGCGTGCTCGCTGAGGTGGAGCGCCTCGAGGGCGAACTCCCCGAGTCGTTCGTCGACGAAGCCGAGGAACTCGCCGCGGCCGCCCGCGACGTCATCGAGCGGGCGGTGACCGCCGTCCTGAACGAGACGGGGCTCGCGGAGGCGAGCGTGCTCGTCGAGGACGCCGACGACGTGGCGGCGCGCGCCGCCGACGCCAAACAGGCGCTCCGCGAGGACGAGACGGTCGGGCGCTCGGACGCCCGCGCCCTCGCCGGCGTCCTGGACGGCATCGAGCGCACTGCCGAGCGCGGCGCGGACATCGCCGAAATGGCCGTGCAGACGGCGATTCGCGCGGAGAACCAGCAGTAGAAGGAGGGGGGCGACGCCGACGGCGTTACTTCTCGATGATGCGTTCTTCGACCTTCTCGCCGAAGTGCCGGCCGCCCTCCTGCGTGAAGACCTTGATTTCGTCGCCGGCCTCGACCTCGGTGATAGGCGTGCGCCCGTCAGTCGTCTCGACCTTGATGGTCTCGGCGTTCTGGATGAGCGTCTCGAAGCGGTCGCCGTCCGCCGTCTCCGCGGTGAGGCGGAACATCGGGCGGCGCTCGATTTTCGCGCGCCCGACGACGGCCTCGCGGGTGTTGCCCTCGGTGTCGACGACCTGGACTTCGTCGCCGCTCTTCAGTTCCGCGAGGTACTTCGTTCCCCCGTCGGGCGTGCGGACGTAGGCGTGGACGGCGCCGGCGTTCACGCGGAACGGCCGGGAGGCCACGTAGGGCGACTCGGCAGTCTCGGCGTAGACGAAGAAGAGCCCACGAGACATCGACCCGACGAGCATCCCCTCGTCGTCGTCCATCAGCGTACCCGTATCGACGCAGACGCGGTCGGCGGCGCCCGCCTCCTCGACGTCGACGACGTCCGCCCACTCGAGGTCGAGCGTCTCGCGTTCGGCCTGGTCCCGCACCTGGACGGTGCGGCGAATCTCGTCGGGGTCGTCGCTGTCGAGGAGGACGGCGTCCGCGCCGATGTCGAGCGTCTCGAAGGCGGTGTCGGCCTCCTCGGCGGTGGTGACGCCCGCGACGATGTTCGTGTCGTCGCCGATGCGTGCGATGAGGTTCTCGAGGGGGATGATTGTCCAGTCCTCGCCGACGACGAACGTGTAGTCGGCGTCGCTCGCGGCCGTCTCCGCGAACGCCTCGTACTCCTTGCCGAGGATGCGGACGTACGCGCCGCGAACGTCGTCGTTCCGTCGGAGCGTCGTGAGGTCCGCGGAGCCCGAGAAGTCACTGGGGAGCTCGACGGTGCCGTCGCCCTCGCCGCCCTTCCCGACGACGTAGGTGTCCGGTTCGGCGGTTTCGGCCTCGGCCTCGCCGATGACGTCGACGTCGTCGCTCGTGAACGCCGCGACGTTGACGCTCCCGAGTTCGCGGACGCGCGCGACGTCCGCCTCGTCGACGAGCACCCAGTCGACGCCCGCCTCGAGGCCCGCCGTGATCCGTCGTTTCCGCGTCTCCCAGTCGCCGACGGTGTCGTCGGCCTTCAGCCAGACTTCGCGTGTCATTAGTTGCACCTCAGTACGCGACTGCTTGAACGTGGCGAATACCGCAGTCGAGGGGGAGAGGGGAGTCCGCAGTCAGGCGTCGAGGCCGGAGCGGTCGAGCGCCTCCTCGACGCTCGCGTCGTCGTGGATGACGGCGGAGACAGCGGTGGCGATGGCTTCGGGGTCGTCGTGCTGGAAGATGGAGCGGCCCATGGAGACGCCCGCGCCGCCCGCGTCCATCACGCCCCGAACGTCCGCGAGGGTCTGCCGGTCGCCCTCGGGGCTGCCGCCCGCGATGATGACGGGCTTGGACGTGGCCTCGACGACGTGCTCGAAGCTCTCGGCGTCGCCCGAGTAGGCCGTCTTGATGAGGTCCGCGCCGAGCTCCTCGGCGAGGCGGACGGCGTGGCCGAGCGATTCGGCGTCGTGTTCGTCGACGCCGGGGCCGCGCGCGTACGCCATCGCGAGCACGGGCAGCCCGTAGCGTTCGGCCTCCTTCGTGACCTCCGAGAGCATCGTGAGCTGGTCGGGTTCGTGGTCGCTCCCAACGTTGATGTGGAAGGAGACGGCGTCCGCGCCGACGCGGACGGCTTCCTCGACACTCCCGGTCATGCGCTTGTCCTCCTCGTCAGGCCCGATGACTGTCGAGCCGTTCAGGTGGACGATGTAGCCGGCGTCGTTCTTGTTCGGGTGGACGCGCTCGGCGATGCCCTTCTGCGTGAGGACGGCGTCCGCGCCGCCGCGCGTCACGGCATCGATGGTGCTCTCGATGTCCTTCAGCCCCTTCACGGGGCCGAGCGTGACGCCGTGGTCCATCGGGACTGTGAGGTAGTTGCCGTCCGTGCCGATGCGTTCGAGTCGTGCCCGCGTGCCTGTGTTCATAGTGGTGCGTGGTACCGTAGTGACTACTTTGGTGTTTCCGATTCGTCCCGCTCGGCGTCGCGGATGCCGGCCTTCAACTCCGCGGCCTTCTCCCGGAGCGCCTCCGCGGCCTCAGCGACGCTCTCAGCCTCCGCGATGCGGTCGACGAAGACGCTCCCGGCGACGACGCCGTCCGCGCCGCCCTCGACGATGGCTTTCGCGTGCTCGCGCTCGCTCACGCCGAAGCCGACGGCGTACGGGAGGTCGCCGTCCGGCAGTCGTTCGAGGCTCTCGTAGGTGTCCTCGGAGACGTCGGTGCGCGCGCCCGTCGTCCCCATGCGTGCCTGCACGTAGACGAACCCGGAGGCGCGCTCGAGGATGCGCTCGACGCGCTCCTCGGTGGTGGTGGGTGCGACGATGAAGACGAGCGCGACGTCGTGTTTCTCGCAGGCGGCCTCGAGTTCCGCGGACTCCTCGACGGGGAGGTCGGGGATGATGAGCCCCGAGACGCCCGCCTCGGCGGCGTCCCGGACGAACGTCTCGACCTCGTCGCCCTCGCCGTACTGCAGGAGGAGGTTGTAGTAGGTCATGCAGACGATGGGGACGTCGACGTCCAACTCGCGCACGAGGTCGAGGTATTTCGCGGGCGTCATTCCGCCGTCGAGCGCGCGCCGAATCGCCTCCTGAATCGTGGGGCCGTCCGCAATCGGCTCCGAGAAGGGCAGGCCGAGTTCGACGACGTCCGCGCCGCCCTCGACGAGCGCCTCGACGTACCGCTTGGTGGCCTCATAGCTTGGGTCGCCCGCGACGACGTACGGGACGAGCGCGGGTTCGCCCGCGAACGCCTCCGTGATGTCGGCGACAGTCATTGGAACACCTCCATGTCCGGGGCCTCCGGAAGGTCGCGTTTCGCGGACTCCTCGATGACGGTGTCGAGGTCCTTGTCGCCGCGCCCGGAGACGTTCACGATGACGGGACCGTCGCCCTCGTAGTGTTCGAGGTAGGCGACGGCGTGACTCGACTCCAAGGCGGGGATGATGCCTTCCTCCTGTGAGAGGCGGTGGAAGGCGGCGAGTGCCTCGTCGTCGTCGACGTTCACGGGCGTCACGCGGTCCTCGTCGACGAGGTATGCGAGTTCCGGGCCGACGCCGGCGTAGTCGAGACCGGCGGAGACGGAGTGGGACTCGACGATCTGGCCCTCGCCGGTCTGGAGGAGTTTCGTCTTCGCGCCGTGGAGCACGCCGACAGAGCCGGTGCCGAGGCTCGCGGAGTTCGGCGCGTACTCCTCGTCCTCCTCGACGCCGAGGCCGGAGCCGCCCGCCTCGACGGCGTAGAGGTCGACCTCCTCGTCGTCGACGAAGTTGTGGAACGCGCCCATCGTGTTCGACCCACCGCCCGCACACGCGATGACGGCCGCCGGGAGACGGCCGATGGTCTCGGCGGCCTGCCGGCGCGCCTCCTCGCTGATGACCGACTGGAAATCACGGACCATCGTCGGGAAGGGGTGGGGGCCGACGACGCTCCCGATGACGTAGTGGGTGTTCTCCACCGTCGTCGCCCAGTCGCGCATCGCCTCGTTCGTCGCCTCCTTCAGCGTGCCCGAGCCGACGTCGACGGGGTTGACCTCGGCGCCGTGGGTACGCATCCGGAAGACGTTGGGGCGCTGGCGGTTGATGTCCGTGCGGCCCATGTAGATTTCGCAGGGCATGTCGAGGTAGGCCGCGGCCATCGCCGTCGCGGTGCCGTGCTGGCCGGCGCCCGTCTCCGCGATGACACGCTCCTTGCCCATGTACTTCGCGAGGAGGACCTGCCCGAGCGCGTTGTTCAGTTTGTGCGCGCCGCCGTGGACGAGGTCCTCGCGCTTCAGGTAGACGTCGAAGCCATACCGCTGAGAAAGGTTGTCCGCCTTGCCGAGCGGGGTCGGGCGGCCGCCGAAGTCCCGGAGGCGCGCCCGGAACTCGTCCATGAAGCCGTCCTCGTTCGCGAGGACGTAGCGCTCGTAGGCGTCCGTCAGCTCCTCGACGGCCGGCATGAGGACTTCGGGGACGTACTGGCCGCCGTACTCGCCGAACTTCCCTTCCGAGCTCATTCTGCCGCCTCCGCGTTCACTAGTTCCCGCGTGGTCTCGGTGACGTCTCCCGCCATGATGGCCGACCCGACGAGGAGGCCGTCCGCGCCGGCCTCGCGCATCCGTCGGACGTCCGCGGGCGTGGAGACGCCGCTCTCCGCGATGAGTGTCACGTCGTCGGGTACTGCGGGGGCCACCCTCTCGAACGTTTCGAGGTCGACCTCCAACTTGGCGAGGTCGCGGTTGTTCACGCCGACGTAGTCGGCGCCGACGTCGAGCGCGCGTTCGAGTTCCTCGCGGTCGTGGACCTCCACGAGCACCTGGAAGCCGCGCTCCTCGGCGGCCGCGTGGAGGTCGGCGAGGTCGTCGCCGACGAAGCGCGCGATGAGAAGGACGACGTCGGACTTGACGGCGTCGAGTTGCTCCTCGCGGACGACGAAGTCCTTGCGGAGGACGGGGACGTCGACGGCCTCGCGGATTCGTTCGAGGTTCTGGGTCGACCCGCCGAAGTGCTCGGGTTCGGTGAGGACGGAGAGGGCGGCGGCGCCGCCCTCGACCATCCCCTCGGCGAGTTCGACGGGGTCGTCGTGGCGTTCGCCCTCGGTCGTCGGACTCGTCGGCTTCACCTCGGCGATAATCGGGACGCGCCCGTCGGCTTCGGCGTCCGCGAACGCCGCCGACAACGAGCGCGGCGAGACCGAGACGCGCCCGTCCGCCTCGACGTCGCGTTCGCGCGCCGCCCGCAGGATGGAGCGCACCTGCGGCGCGAGTGTATCGTTCATCGTTGTACAATGATGCACTCATCTGTACAAGAAGGTTTCCCCACGTGGCGTCGAGCACGAACATTCAAGGACGCCCTGTCCGACGGCTACCCCATGGACGCCGGCATCTACGCGACGGAGTCGACCTACCTCGAACGCTACGTGCAACTCGGCGTCGCCGGCGACCGCGTCATCAGCCTCAGCTTCCCGAAGGACCCGGACGAGGACGCCGAGGCGGACCACCCGCTCTTCGAGCGCATCACCGCCTACCTCGAAGGTGTCGAGGACGACTTCGCGGACGTCCCCGTCGGCCTCACCCTCCCCACCGACCAGCGCGCCGTCCTCGAAAAAGCCCGAGAGATCGGCTACGGCGAGCAGGTCGGCGTCGAGGCGCTCACGCGCATGACGCCCGGTCTCGACGCCGACGAGGACGAGGACAGGCAGCTCGTGCGCACCGCGCTCGCCGAGAACCCCGTCCCAATGCTCATTCCCGACCATCGCGTCCGGGACGCGCCGAGCGGCGCACCCGCCGACGTCGAGCAGAAACTCCGCAGCCTCGAAGGCCTCTAGCTACTCGCCGCGCAGGTCGTCGACCAACTCCCGGAGCGTCGCGAGGTCGTACTGGCCGGGCGCCGTCGCCGACTCGGGTTTGACGGGCGCGTAGCCGATTTTCGACCCGTAGACCGGCAGGACCGCCCGCGAATGCCGGCCCGCTTCGCCCATGGCCATCGTCGCCACCGTCTCGCCCTCGACGTCGAACTCGTGGGTGACCGTCGTGAGGTCGAGGACGTCGACGCGCTCGGTGGCCGTCACCGCGAGCTTCGCGACGTCGCCGTGTTCGAGCGCGTTCCCGAGGAGGCCGCGCATGTCCTGGCGGAGCGGCGTCCCCTCGAAGTCGTGCGTGGAGACGACGACGGAGGCGTCGTGCTCGTGGGCGGCCTCGCGGACGCGCGCGCCCCGGCCGTCCAGCATCGTCGAGAGTTCAACGTCCACCGCGCCGACCGCGTCGAGTTCGACGGCCTCGACGAGCGCGTCGAGGCGGGCCTCGTCGTCGGGCGCCTCGCCGCCCTCGTCCTCGTGGCGGTTCGTGACGAGCAGCGGCAGCTCGCCGTCGTACTCGCGCAGCTGTGCCTCGGGTTCGTCCGCGAGGTCCATCCGGAACTCGACGGCGTCCGCGTGCTCGCGCGCCGCGGGTTCCTCGGAGAGGTCCGTCGTCACCGCACAGAGCGTGAAGTCGTCGAAGGTGAGCATACTCGGGTGTGCGTGGCGTCGCGCCTTAGGGTCGGGGGATTCGCCCGGCCAGCCACCGGCCGCCGTACTCCGCGGCGATGAACGTCGCGCCAGCCGTGACCCCTGTCATCCACGGGTCGCCGAGCATGAGCGCGCGAACGGCGAACGCGGTAATCGAGCCGACGGTCACGCCGGCGAGCGCGGCGGCGACGCCGATCCGGAGACCCTCCGTGGCGTCGGCCGGGACGCGCTCGGGGTAGAGTGCGACGTCGATGACGGGGACGGCGACGGCGAACCCGACGGCGAGCGGGTACGGGTCGGGGAGGACGGTCGAGACGCCCGCGGCGACGAGGCCGGCGAGGAGCGCGCCGGCGAGGAAGACGGCCGCGCGGACGGGGAGTGACGGCGTGTTCACGGCTACGGGTTCGGCCGCGAGCGGATAAATAGTGGCGCCGACGCGAGCGCCGCGGCTACACGGCGTGAGCGTGACGGGTCGTGCATCGACGGCGCGAGCCGTGAGAAGTCGCCGCGCGTCCAGTTACGCCGGGAGCGTGTCCTCGGCTTCGAGGAGTTCGTGGTAGCGGTTACGGATGGTGACCTCGGAGATGTCCGCGACCTCGCTGACCTTCGCCTGCGTCGTCTTCTCGTTCGTGAGGAGGGCGGCGGCGTAGACGGCGGCGGCCGCGAGGCCGACCGGCGACTTGCCCGAGTGGACGCCCTTGTCCTTCGCGGTCTTCAGGAGTTCGCGCGCGCGGTGCTCGGACTCGTCACTGAGGCCGAGCGAGGAGGCGAAGCGCGGGACGTAGCTCTCGGGGTCCGCGGGCCGGACTTCGAGGCCGAGTTCCCGGATGACGTAGCGGTACGTCCGGGCGATTTCGGCCTTCTCGACGCGCGAGACGTCCGTAATCTCGTCGAGGCTGCGCGGGACGCCGGCCTGCCGGGCGGCGGCGTAGACGCAGGACGTCGAGACGCCCTCGATGGAGCGACCCGGGAGGAGGTCTTCCTCGAGCGCGCGCCGATAGATGACCGACGCGGTCTCCCGGACGTTGTCGGGGAGGCCGAGCGCGGAGGCCATCCGGTCGATTTCGCCGAGCGCCTGCTTCAGGTTACGCTCCTTGGCGTCGCGCGTGCGGAAGCGCTCGTTCCACTTGCGGAGGCGCTGCATCTTCTGGCGCTGGTTCGAGGAGAGGGAGTTGCCGTAGGCGTCCTTGTCCCGCCAGTCGATGTTCGTCGAGAGCCCCTTGTCGTGCATCGTGTTCGTCGTCGGGGCGCCGACGCGGGACTTCTGGTCCTTCTCCTGAGAGTCGAACGCGCGCCATTCGGGCCCGCGGTCGATGTCGTCCTCGTCGACGACGAGCCCACAGTCCATACAGACGGACTCGCCGTGCTCCTCGTCGGCGACGACGAGGCCGCCACACTCGGGACACTCGTCGGTCGATTCGGTCGTGTCTTCCTCTTCGGTCTCTCGTTCGCCGTGTCGTCGTGCTCTGGTTCGTGCGTTTTGCATACTGCGTATAGCCCCCGGAAAACCCGGAATCGTCGTGGCACTTTCGTTGTCCCAAATCGCACTTAACGGTTCCGTAATAGACCGACAGCGGGATGTGCGAGCGGCGCACACTCGTGAACGTTCGTGAGAGTCTGCTCGCTCGCCCCCGCCGCGACGGCCACCGTCGTCGCCCTCGGTGGGTCCGCCGACCTCGTGGGTGTCACCCACAACGCCACCGTGGACGTGGACGCCCCGCCGGTCGGCGGGTGGCTGAACCCCGACTACGACCGCCTCGCCGACCTCGACCCGGACGTCGTCCTCACCGACGACCCGCTCCAGCGCGAGGTCCGCGACGAGTTGGAGGCACGCGGCTACACCGTCCACCACCACGAGCCGTCGCGCCTCGAGGACGTGCTCGCTGGGTTCTCGTCGCGCGGCGAGGCAATCGGCCGCGCGGCGGCGGGCGCGGAACTGGAGGCCGAGTGTCGCGAGCGCGTCGCGGCCGCCCGCGAGGTCGTCGCGGACGCGGAACGGCCTCGCGTCTACTGCGAGGAGTGGGACGACCCGCCGATGGCGGCGGGCAACTGGGTGCCGGACGCCGTCGCCGCGGCGGGCGGCGAGCACCTGCTCGTCCCGCCGGGCGAACGCTCCCGCGAGGTCGAGCAGGCGGCCGTCGAGGCCGCCGATCCCGACCACGTCGTCGCGCACTACTGCGGGCGCGGCGGCCGCGGGGAGCGCTCGCGGCCCGACTTCGACGCGCGCGGGTGGGCCGTCGACGCGGAGGTCCACGTCCTCGACGACGCGCTCCTCAACCAGCCGAGTCCCACGCTCGTCGAGGGCATCGAGGAACTCGCGCGCCGCCTCCACCCCGACCGGTTCGCTTAATCCGAAGACGAGTCGAGAGACGGGCATGCGAGTCGCGGTCGGCAGCGGGAACCCGGTGAAGCGTGCGGCGACTGAGCGAGTGCTCGGCGACGGCCACACGGTCGTCGCGGAGTCGGTGCCCTCGGGCGTGTCCGAACAGCCGTGGGGCGAGGCGGAAACCGTCGAGGGCGCGGCGAACCGCGCACGGCGGGCGCTCGCGGCGGGCGACTACGACCTCGGCGTCGGGCTGGAGGGCGGCGTCGCGCGTGTCGAACACATTGATGGGCTTTTCTTGACGATGTGGGCGGCCGTCACGGACGGCGAGCGCGTGGAGTACGGCGCCGGGCCGCGCCTGCGGCTCCCCGAATCGGTCGCGCGGCGCGTCGACGCCGGCGAGGAGCTGGGGCCGGTGATGGACGACGAGTACGACATGGAGAACGTCGCGGAGAACGAGGGCGCGGCGGGCGTCCTCACCGCCGGGGCGATGGACCGGACGAGCGCGCTCGAACACGCAGTCGCGGGCGCACTCGGGCCGTTCGTCGCCGACTAGAAGCGGTCCTCGGCGCGCTGCGCGGCGCGCGCGAGGCGAGTGCGCTCGAAGTAGGTGAGTTCGACGACGAAGACGGCGGCGAGCGAGAGCACGACGAAGCCGAACGTCTTCGGTTCGTGCGCGGCGAGGTGGTAGCAGAGCAGCGGCAGGAGGAGTGCGGCGCCGAGGACACCGACGAGCGGCGGGTAGGGCGAGACGCCGTCGGCGTCGCGTTCGGTGAACGCGATGGCGCTCATCGCGCCGAAGACGACGAGGAAGGAGACGGAGGCGAGCGACGTGATGCCGTCGAGCGTGCCGTAGACGGTGAGCCCGAGCGTGACGATGCCGAGCAGGAGGACGGTGCGCTGGGGGACGCCGTCGCCGTCGGCGTGGTCGGCGATGCGGTCCGGGAGGACCCCCTCGTCGGTCATCCCGTTCGCGAAGTGCGCGGCGGAGAAGAGCGTCGCGTTGATTGCGCTCCCCGTGGAGACGACGGCAGCGACACTGATGACGTCGTAGCCGAGCGACCCGAGAACCGGCTCGGCGGCCTTCGCGAGGGCAACCTCGCCGTACTGGGCGATTTGCGCGGGTGTGAGGAGGCTCGTCGTCGTGACGCCGACGAGGACGTAGGTGAGGACGGCGACGGGGATGGCGACGTAGACGGCGCGCGGGATGGTCCGCTCGGGGTCGGCGATGCTCCCCCGGTCGTAGAAGAGCAACTGCCAGCCCTGGAAGGCGACGAAGGAGACGCCGGCGGCGACGACAGGTGCGATACCCACCGCGCCGCCGAACCCGTAGTCGAGGAGGCCGCGACTGGAGCCGTAGAGCGCGGCGAGCGCACCGAAGCCGAGGAGGACGAGCATCTTCGCGGCGACGAGGACGTTCTCGGTGGTGCCGCTGGCGCGCGCGCCCATGCGGTTGAGCGCGACGAAGAACGCGACGGCGAGCGCGGAGACGAGCGGGCGCGCGGCGCCCCCGAGGACATCACGGAGGTTGAGGACGCCGACAGTGTACTCGCCGAAGGCGTAGGCGTACATCGCCATTGAGCCGATGTACCCGAAGAGCAGGGTCCAGCCGACCATCCCGGCGACGGTGGTGTTGTTCGTGTAGCGCTGGACGAACGTCACCGACCCGCCGGTGCGCCCGGAGACGGCGTTGAGCCTGTTGTAGGAGTAGCCCGCACAGAGCGCGACGACGCCGGCGACGACGAACGCGAGCCACGTCCGGGCGCCCGCGATTTTCGCGACGACGCCGAGGACGGAGAAGATGCCGCCCCCGATCATCCCCCCGAGTGCGATGGAGACGGCGGACGGCAGCCCGAGTCGTTCCGACATCGCGCGACAGTAGGGCCGGGCCGGTGTTAGGCGTGCGGGCTTCGACACCGGGGCGGGCACGCGACGACGGTCGCGCCGGCCCCGACAGCTAAATCCACACCATCCGTTAGCCCCGCGTATGCGCCTCGGCTACCACAACGCGTCCTTCCACTACCCCGAGCAGGACGACCCGTTCGACGGTGCGATGGCACTCGCGCGACGCCTCGAAGGCGCGGGCTTCGAGTGGTTCTCCGTCATGGACCACCTCTGGCAGCTCCCGTTCGTCGGCGTCCGCGACGAGCCGTTCTTCGACGCCTACACTACCCTCCCAGCGCTCGCCCGCGAGACGGAGACGATGGACCTCTCCGCGCTCGTGACGAGCCCGCACTACCGGAATCCGGCGATGCTCGGCCGTCAACTCGCGACACTCGACCACGCGAGCGACGGGCGCGCCGTCCTCGGCATCGGTGCCGGCTGGTTCCAGGAGGAGTACGAGGCCTACGGCTTCGAGTTCCCCGAGATTCCGACGCGCGTCCACCAACTCCGGGACACCGTGAACCTCGTCCGCGCGATGTGGACGGAGGAGTCGCCGGTCACCTTCGAGTCCGACTACCACGACGTCGAGGAACTCTACCTCGAACCGAAACCCGTGCAGGACGGCGGCCCCGACGTGCTGGTGGGCGGCGGCGGCGAGGACCTCACCCTGAAAGCCGTCGCGGACCTCGCCGACCGCTGGAACGTTCCGGGGGTGAGCCCGGAGACGTTCGCGCACAAACTCGACGTCCTGGAGGGGTACTGCGAGCGCTTCGGCACCGACTTCGACGCCATCGACAAGACGGTCCTCCAGACGGTCGTCATACGGGAGAACGAGGAGGACGCCCACGCCGTCTACGAGGACCTGCAGGGCGAGACGGCCGCCGCCGACCCGACGCCGCGCGGCGAGCACCGCGGCCTCGTGGGGACCGTCGAGCAGGTGAAGGAGGGAATCGACGAGTTCGAGGCGGAGGATGCCGAGATGGTGATCCTGCGCGCCGAGCGCAACGACCCCGAGACTATCGACCGACTCGTCGAGGACGTCGTCCCCGCGATGGGGTAGGGCGGCACCGATGAAGGACTACTGGGCCGTCGTCGGCGTCCTGTCTGTCGTTGGCGGCGCGTACATCGCGCTGAACCCATACGAGGAAGCGCGCACGCAGCTAGACGACATCACGGGCGAAGCGGGCAGCGGGACGCGAACCGACGACCGGGACGCCAGCGACCCACGAGCGGGCTACCTCCGGAAGGTCCGCGTACAGGGCGTCGCCATCGCCCTCATCGGCCTACTGGTCGCGGTGCTAGCGCTCACGACCTGAGCAGTCAAAGAAAGAACGGACGGGGCGGTTACTCGGCGGAGATGATGTCGTCGATGCGGGCGATCATCGTCGCGGCCTCGGTCGCGGAGCCGAGGGCTTCGCGCTTGACGGCCACGGGGTCGATGACGCCGTGCTCGACGGGGTCGGCGATTTCGCCGTGTTCGCCGCTGGTGATGAGGCCGGCGCGGCCCGACTCGTTGGCGGCGCGGAGGTCGACGAGCGCGTCGATGGGGTCCATCCCGGTGTTCTCGGCGAGGGTGCGCGGAAGGACGTCGAGGGCGTCCGCGAACGCCTCGGCGGCGAGTTGGGCGCGGCCCTCGATGCTCGCGGCCTCGCTGCGGATGCGGTCGGCGACGACGATTTCCGCACAGCCGGCGCCGGGGACGACGCCCTCCTCGTCGAGCGCGACGACGACGACGTCGACGGCGTCGCCGATAGCGCGTTCGAGTTCGCTGAGGACGTGGTCGGTGGAGCCACGGACGAGGAGCGTCACCGAGGAGGCGTCGGCGCCGCCCTCGATGAAGGTGAGCTCGTCCTCGCCGAAGCGCTCGACGTGGACGTGCTCGGCGGCCCCGAGGTCGGCGTCGTCGAGTTCGGTGACGTCGCCGGCGACCGTCGCGCCGGTGGCGTTCGCGATGTCGGAGACGTCGGATTTGGCCACGCTCTCGAGCGCGAGGATGCCCTCCTCGGCGAGGTAGGCGGCGACGCGGTCGTCGATGCTCTTCTGGGAGACGAGGACGTCGACGCCGGCGTCGCGGACGGCCTCGGCGTAGCGCCGGAGTTCGGACTCTTCAGCGTCGAGCGCGGCGTTGAGTTGGTCGACGCTCGTGATGTTGTACTCGACGTCCGCGTTCGCCTCGCGGGTCTCGAGTTCGGTGTTGATGACGGCGACGGTGGCGTCCGCGACGTCGCGGGGCATGTCGTCGCGGACGGGTTCCTTGTCCGCGATGATGCCCTCGACGAGTTCGGTGGCGCTGGAGGCGGCGCCGACCTGCGTGTGGACGCGGACGTCGTCGCGGTTTGCGCCCTCCTCGCCCTCGACGTGGCGGACGGCTTCGACGACGAGGTCGGCGAGGGCGTCGGCGTTCACGTCGCCGGTACCCTTCCCGGTCATGGAGGTGGCGGCGACCGTCCGGAGGAGGGCGTCGTCAAGCTCCTCCTCGAGCACGAGGTCCTCGAGGGCCTCGTAGCCGATGTCGCGCGCGGCGGCGTAGCCCTCGACGATGGTGGTCGGGTGGACGTCCTGGCCGAGGAGGTCTTCGGCCTTCGCGAGGAGTTGGCCGGCGAGGACGGAGGCGGTGGTGGTGCCGTCGCCGACCTCGCTCTCCTGGGTCTGGGCGACTTCGACGAGCATCTGCGCGGCGGGATGCTCGATGTCCATCTCCTCGAGGATGGTGACGCCGTCGTTCGTGATGACGACTTCACCGGTCGAGTCGACGAGCATCTTGTCCATCCCGCGGGGGCCGAGCGTGGTCCGGACGGATTCCGCGACGGCCTTCCCGGCGGAGATGTTCGACGTCTGCGCGTCCTGCCCCGACGTTCGTTCGGAGTCGTCGCCGAGGACGAAGACCGGGTTACCCATTCCCTGATACGACATACAGTCGTCTGATGGTTAGCGGTTCTATATATAGTTTTCGCAGCGAGTGACGCGACGGGGCGATCCGACCGGTAGGGAGAAATATCGGCGCGGCAACCCTACTGCATGCTCGAACTCGAGCACGGGTTCCGCGCCGTCGACGTCCACGCCCGTCTCGGCGTCGACCCCGGTACGCCGCCGGACGGCCCCCGCCTCGACGCCGAAGCCCTCGAACGCCACCTCCACCAGGCGGGCATCGTCAAGGCCGCCGTCTTCGCACACGCCACTGGCGCCGACGGTTACCTCCGCGCGAACAACGCCGTCGCCCGCCACGCCATCGACCGGCCGTTTGTCGCGCTCGCCCGCCTCGACGGGCCCCGCGACCCCGCGACCTCCGTCGGGTCGCGACTGCGCAACCGCCTCAGCGACCGCGCCGACCACCACGCCGCGCCCGACGACGTCGAACGCTACGCCTACGGCGACCGTTTTCGCGGATTTCGCCTCGATCCGCATATCGACGGTCTCCCCGACGCCGCGACGCTCGACGCCGTCGCCGACGCCGAGTTGCCCGTCTTCGCCCACGGCGGCCGCGGGTTCACCCCCGAGATGGCCGCCGAGTCGCTCCTCGAGCGTGGCGTCACCGTCGTTCAGAGCCACTTCGGCGGCCACCCGCTCGACCGCTCGGGGATGGACGACGCGCTCGCGTTGCTTGACGAGTACGACCACTACTACCTCGACACGAGCGCCGTCCGCTATCGGGACCTGCTCGAACGCGCGCTCCGCGAACACCCGGACCGCGTCCTCTTCGGGAGCGGCGCACCCGACGTCCACCCGAACGTCGCCGTCATGGAACTGTTGACGCTCGACGTCCCCGAGGACGCGATGGCGCGCGCGTTCGACGCGAACCCCCGCCGGGTCCTCCCCGCGCTCGGCGCTCAGGACTCGTAGCGCGACATCGCACGGTCCATCCGCGAGGACGCGCCGTTGGGGTTCCGGCGCGGCGAGCGGTCCTGCCGGCGCGCCGCGAGGCCGTCCTCGACGCCCGCGACGACGTTCGTCACGACCGCGCGCCCGTTGCGCACCCACGAGGAGAGCGCCTCGTCGCCGCCGACCACGCGCAACGCCGCGTCCTTCGCGTCCGAGAGCGCGTGCCGGGCCGCGCGCCACGCGACGCTCGCGCGCAGGCCGTAGTTCTTCGCGAGGCGATAGCCGAGCGCGCGGTACTTCAGCCCCCACGCGGGCACGTCGGAGTCGTCCGCCATCCGGTCGGCGACGTCGTCGCCGTCCGTCCGCAACACCGCGAACGCGGGCGTCCACGTCACCTCGTACTCCATCCCGGCGAGCCGATGGGCGGCGTCGCGCGCCGCGCCCGTCTCCAGATACTCGTCGAAGCCGTCGAGCGCCTCCAGGACCTCGCGGCGGAACGCGACGTTCCCGCCGTCGAAGTAGGTGACGTCGCGGCCCGCGATGTCGTCCTCCTCGCAGGCTTCGGTGGTGACGCCGCCCGACACCGAGCGGTGGACGGGGCCAGCGACGACGTCCGCACCGCCCGCGATGGCTCCGTCGAGCGCGTCGAACCACCCCTCGCGAATCACGGAGCCGTGACTGACGAACGCGACGACATCGCCGTGTGCGGCCGCGAATCCGGCGTTCCGCGAGGCGTTCAGGTTCCGCTCGGGGAGTTCGAGAAGGACGTCGGCGGCCGGGTGGTCGCGGACGAGCCCGGACGTCCCGTCGCTCGACGGCCCGTTGACGACGAGCACCTCGGCGTCCGGGAGGCGTGCGCCGAGCGCGTCGAGTGCGCGCGCGAGTCTGTCGCGCGCGTTCAGGGTGGGGACGACCACCGACAACTGCATACGCACCACCGAACGGGTCTGCGCGTAAAAACACCACGGGAAACGACGGTCAGTGAGCCGCCAGTGAGCGCGCCACAAACGGCCGCGTCAGACGCTCGTTAGACGTGCGCGTGCCAGTAGGAGACGGAGGCGACGGCGTCACCGACGGGTGACTCGCCGACGGCGGTGTCGACGTCACGAATCGGGTCGGCGAGCCAGCTCGGGAGCTTCCGGTAGAAGCCGTAGGGGAGGACGAAGTCGTGGTCGGCGTTCCGGAGCGTGAGGCCCGCGCTCGCGATGAGGTCCTCGACTTCGGCACCGGAGTAAAGCCGTGACCCCATCGGAAGGAGCCAGTTGTACACCGAGCGCGTGCTGTAGCGGTTGAAGGTGTCGAAGAAGACGTGGTCCTTCGAGACGCGCGCCATCTCGCTGAGGAACTTCGCGGGCGTGTCGGCGAGGTGGAAGAAGCGCATCGCGAAGACGGCGTCGAAGTAGTCGTCGGGGAACGGGAGGCGCGCCGCGTCGCCGCGCATGAACTCGAGGTTGTCGTCGACGCCGGCACTCCGCGCTTTTGCGCGGCCCTCCTGGAGCATCGCCGCCGAGATGTCCATGCCGGTGATGTCGGCGCCCCGCTGGGCGCAGAGGACGGTGAACCGGCCGGTCCCGCACGCCACTTCGAGCACCCGCTTCCCCTCGAGGGGTGCGAGGGCGTCAAGAACGGCCTCCTTCTCGCGACGGTCGATGAGTCGGCCGCCGCCGGAGAAGCGTTTGTCCTCGTACTCCTCGGCGACTTCGGCGGCCTGATACCACTCCTGTCCCTTCACGGTCTATGTGTTCTACTTCGGTCGGGAAATAAAACGATACTGGATACGTCCCGCCGGTGACGCCTCAGCACCCCGGCCGCCGACGGGGAGCCCTACGTATGGTACATTATATCGTTTAAGGTGTATATTCACAGGAAGGGCTAACCTTTATCTACAGGCGTGTGCGATTCTCTCGCATGAGTACGACGGCAGAGCAGCGTCAATCACCCATCAAGAACGACGAGGAGTTCCGCGAGCGCCTGCGCGAACTCCCGCCGAGCGCGAAGCTCGTCGCGAAAGTCCTCGAAACGGACGCACCACTCTCGCAGGGCCAACTCGCCGAGGAGTCCCTGCTCCCCGACCGGACGGTCCGATACGCGCTCAACCGGCTGGACGAGGCCGACCTCGTCGACTCCCGGTACAGTTTCCGCGACGCGCGAAAGCAAGTCTACTTCCTCGACCACTGAACGAGCGCCGCCGCCGAGCCACAGCCCATACGGTGGTCTGGGTCCACGAGAGCAGTACTAATGGTCGCCATCCGGCGCGTCCCCGTCCCCGTCGACGCCCCCGTTCCGACCGGCACGACGAACAGTTACGTCGCCGGCGACGCGCTCGTCGACCCCGCCGCGCGCACCGCGCGCCTCGACGACCTCGTCGCTGAGGCCGACGTCGCGCACATCGTCTGCACGCACACCCATCCCGACCACGTCGGCGCCGTCGCGCACTACGCCGAGGCGACGGACGCGACCGTCTGGGCGCACGCGCCACACGCCGAGCGCTTCGAGCGCGCGACCGGCGTCGCACCCGACCGGATGTTCCGCGAGAGCGCGTCGGTCGGCCCGCTCGACGTCGTGGCGACCCCCGGCCACGCACCCGACCACGTCGCGTTCGCGTGTGACGACGCTTACCTCGTCGGCGATCTCGCGCGCGCCGACGGGAGCGTCGCCATCGGCGCCGACGGCGACATGCGCGCCTACCTCACCAGCCTCCGCCGCCTCTACACCCGAGATCCCGACCGACTCTATCCCGGCCACGGCGCGCCGATAGACCGCCCGCGCGAGCGGCTCGCCGCCCTCCTCGCACACCGCCGGGAGCGCGAAGCGCGCGTCCTGCAGGCCGTCGACACGGGGGCGGCGACGCTCGACGAGGTCGTGGACGCGGCCTACGACGCCGACCTCACGGACGTCCGCGAGCACGCGACAGCGACCGTCGCCGCGCACCTCGACAAACTTGCCGTCGAGGGCCGCGTCGCCCGGGCGTGGCGCGACGCTCGGTAGCGGGTGGCTTTTGGCGCTCCCGGTCTGATTCTCAGTATGGAGCGCCTCGAAGACGAACTCGAACGCGCGCGCACCCTCGACGTCGCCGACCTCGCGGACGCCATCGAGGCGATCGGCTTCGAGTGCACGCGCTGTGGCGGGTGCTGTAAGGGCCTCGACGACGAGCACACCGCGACCGTGTTCCCCGACGAGGTGCGCGAACTGGAGGCCGCCGAAGAGTTGGAGTGGCGCGACGTCGCGCGCCCGATGCCGTTCGGGCTTGATGCTGATGGGCACGGCGAGACGTTCGAGTGGGCCCTCCAGACGGACGACTGCGGGGACTGCACCTTCTACGAGGAGGGCGACGAACCACGGAGCGGTGCCTGCACCGTCCACGACCACCGCCCGCTCATCTGTCGCACCTATCCGTTCTCGGTGGCGCTCGGCGGCACCAGCCAGCCGATGGGCGAGGCCGTCGACGAGGAGGGGATGGTGCGTGCCCACGAGTGCGAGGGACTCGGACGCGACATCTCGCGCGCGGACGCCGAGGAGCTCGCAGCGGCGCTGAAGGAGCGTGCCGTCACAGAGTTGGAGGAGGCGATCGACGTCCGGGACAGCTACGCGCCCGTCGACGCCGGCCCCGAGGAGACGGTCGTCCACGACTCCGAGGGCGCGAAGCGCGCGGACGGGACGCCGTACCGCTAACGGAGCGTCCGTTCCCGAAAGAAGAACCGAGAGGCGCTACTCTTCGTCGGCGTCCTCGTCGATGATTTCGCCGACGGCGAAGTTCGACTTCACTTCAGTAATTTCGATTTTGACGCGCTCGCCGACGTCCGCGCCGGGCACGATGATGACGTAGCCGCGCTCGACGCGTGCGATGCCGTCGCCCTGCTTGCCGATGTCCTCGATTTCGACGTACCGGATTTCGCCCTCCTCGACCGGGGGCTGTGGGCCTTCGGAGGCGGCGGACGTCCCGGTGGAGGCCGTGGCTGTGGCCTCGGACTCGCCCTCGTCGCGCTCGATGAGCGCGACGCGATAGACGTCGCCCGGTTCGATCGAGCCCTTCTCGACTTCGCTAGTGGGGACGCGAACGACGTACTCGTCGTCGCTGACGGTGACTTCGGCGTTGAACAGACAAAGGAGTTTCTCGGAGATTTCCACTGTAAGACCCTCTGTGGGCGTATCGGTATCGTCCGTTATAATTCTAGCCCCACTGAGCGCGTCAGCCGCGCATGAATCGGGTGAGGTCGGCGTCGCCGGGGACGTCGCGCGCGGACTCGTAGGGTCGGTTGACGACGATGTCGCCCGCGGTGCCCGTCCCGACGCCGGGAATCGCGGTGAGTTCGTCCATGGAGGCGTCGTTCACGTCGAGCGGGTAGGGGACGCCGGTGACGGAGCGATAGCCGTGGTCGGTGATGGCGACGTCCGTGACCGTGCCGAGTTCGCGCTCGCCGGGAACGGCGACGAGGAGCGCGTACGTCCCGAGCGAGCGCCCGAACGTCTTGCCGTCCTGGTGGTACTCGAAGTGGACGTCCTCCAGGACGGTGCCGGGCGGGCAGACGCGCTCGAGCATCGGCTGGTCGACGTCCTCGCGGACCGCCGTCTTGTACTGCTTGAAACGCTTCTTGTTCGCCTTCGCGACGTCGGCGCCGGTCTCGGCCATCTCGGTGCCCTCGAAGGCCATCACCTGCCGGATGTTGATGCGCCGGAGCATCAGCCCCTCATCGTAGACGCGCTCGAGGAAGCGCTTGTTGTGCTCGTAGGTCTCCGGGCGCTCGCCCTTCAAGCCGTGCAGGAGGTTGATGCCGGGGAGGAGTTTCGGGAGCCGGTCGACGTCGTCGCCCGTGGAGGGGCCGACTTTCTCCGATTCGCCGGGGCGCCAGCCGCCCTCCTCGTTGACGACGCGGACGGCCTCCAGACACTCGTCGGCCGTGACGAGGAGGTTGTTCTCCTCCTGGACGACGGGGTCGGCGGACTCGAGGCCGAACGCCGCCGTGTCGCCGGGCGTGTTGTGCTCGGCGATGACCCGGATGGCTTCCCGCGATTTTTCGGGGTAGTCGACGATGGTTACCGGGTTCATGTTGTCGAGGTGGAGCGTACCGAGGTCCGGCACCACCTCGCGGATACCCTCGTAGAGTTCGCGGAGGGCGTCCGGGTTCGGGGCTTCGCCGTCCCCGCCGTAGGCGAGGATGTCGGCCTGTCGGCCGATGCGGAAGTCGTTCACACCCGAGTCGGCGAGCGCGGCGACCTCGGAGACGACGGAGTCCGGCGTCCGGAAGTCCGGGTCGCCGTACATCGGCTCCGTGCAGAACGAACACCGGTAGGCACACCCACGGGAGGTCTCGAGTTCGGCGATGAGGTAGTCGGGATGGTTCGGATGTTGCTCGACGACGAACGCGCCTCGTTCGGCCCAGCGGTCGAGTTCCTCGTTGTCGCGATAGCGGTCCTCGAAGCCCTCCAGCCCGCTCGCGACGAGGTCGTGGGCGGCGGCCTCGACGTCCGCCATCGCGAGGAAGTCGAAGTCGAGGTCGTCGCGCGCCATGTCCTGTGCGCCCGCGTTCTCCTCGCCGACGCCGAAGCGAATCGGCCCACCCATCAGCGAGGTGCCGTCGGCGGTCCACGCGAGCTCGCGGACCTCGTCGGGCTCGGCGGGCGTCCCGCCGACGTACTTCCCGGGGACGGTCATGCCACCGAGGTAGATCATCAGGTCGGCCTGCTCGACGTCCAGCCAGCGGTCGCGCTCCTCGCGCAGGGCGTCGATGGTGTGATAGGTGATTTGGGAGGCGGGGACGCCCGCGTCGACGAGCGCGCCGGCGGTGTAGCGTGGATACGTGGAGATGTAGGGCGGCACGCCGAAGTGTGCCGGTTCGTCGACGTAGCCGTCCACGATGGTCACGTCGAGAGCCGCAGGGTCGGTCATAGGCGCGAAGAAGGGTTCGAGGCGTAAAAGCGCGGCTCTACCGACTCAGACGTAGATGTGACCCTCAATCGGGTCGTAGTCCGCTCCGGGGTCGTAGCCGTCCTCTCGGGCGTGCGCCGCCGCAATCGCACAGAGGACGGCGTCGAGCGCGTCGCCCTCCTCGTCCTGCTTCACGGTCTCGCGGAGGGCGTCGCGGTCCTCGTACTCGATGGCGGTACAGCGCTCGATGCCGTCGAAGTTCCGCGCGCGCTTGTTCGCCGCCGACCGGTCGTCGCCCGTGTAGCCCTCCCGGAAGAGCGCGTAATGGTCGAGGACGCCCGCGGGATACGTCTCGCAGACGTGCGGGCCCGTCTCGCTCGCGCCGTCGGCGTCGACGCCCGCCATCGGCTCGACGGGGACGCCGCGCTCGCGGAGGGGTGCGAGGACGTCCCGAATCCCGTAGAACGTCTGGTTCTGCACGACGAAGTGGTACGGGGAGAGCGCGTCGACGCGCTCGTCCGTCTCGCGGCGCTCGTGCGTGCCGTCCGCGGCCTCTAGGCAGGATTCGCGGAAGTCCTCGGGGTCGGCGAAGCGCTCGCCGAAGCGCGCGCAAAAGTCCGTCCAGTCGTCCGCCTCGACGAAGTCGGCGGGGAGGCCGAACGGGAAGTCGAGGCCGACGGCGGCCGCGTCGCTCCCCGCGAGGAAGTCGACGAGCGCCTCGTGGACCGCCGCGCGCTCGGTGACGCCGAAGCGCTCGCTCGCCGGCTCGACCCGGTCGACGACGAGCGCGTCCCCCTCATCGCGCGCGCTCGCCACCCAGACTTTCTCCCCCGCGCGTTCCGCCCCGCTGAAGTCGATACCGTAGATATCGTAGCCCATCTCCGAACCCATTCGTGAACGCTCCGTGAGTTCGCCGGCCGCCCTTACAAAAACCCTCGCTCTCCGAGTCGAGTGTCGGCCGACACCACCGTAGCCCGCGTGTTTATTGCGGGCGCACCCGAACGCCCGGGTATGCCCGCGACGATGGAAGTCACGTGCACGGACGACGCGTGCGAACTCGACATGGCGGAACTCCACTTCACCTACGACATGCCCGACGACGTCACCGCGTCGGACTTCCAGTGTCCGTACTGTGGGGGAACGGACTGCCTCGAAGAAATCGAACTGTGAGTGACCCGCGCGCGTACGGCGAGGCCGCGACGCGCGCCGTCCTGAAGCGGATCGGCCGCGCCGCGAGTCGCCTGCAGGCGACCACGCCGCTCGCCGCCGACGTCCTCGAGAGCGACGAGGCGTTCCTCGTCGTCTTCGACGCGCCCGGCGTGGAGCCGCGCGACGCCGAGGTCGAGGCGGACGAGACCGGCGTCACGGTCCACCTCGACCGCTTTCGGAACTACCGCGAGGGATTCGAGACGCTCTTCGCGGGGCGCGCGCTCTCCCTCGAGGGGCGCGCCGATCTCCCCGAGGGCGCCGTCGTCGACCCGGAGGACGCCCGCGCACGCCTCGACGAGGACGGCACGCTCTCCGTCTTCGTGCCGAAAGCCGAACGCGTGCCGGTCGGCGAGGAATAGTCAGGCCTCGAGCGCGACGAAGTCGACGTCGTGCTCGAGCATGTACTCCCGGAACGCCCCGACGACCTCAGGGAGAAGCGGGAGGACACCGCGGTCGAACGCCGCGACGGCGACGTACTCGCCGACGAAGCCCGTGAAGAGGATTTTGTCGTCCGCGACCTTGATTAGCTGGTTGACGTTCTCCGCGTCCATCAGTTTCTCGTAGGTCTCGCGCGCGACGAGTGCGTCGAGTTCCGAGTCGACTTCGCGGCGCCGGAACTCGTCCCACTCGACGTCGTCGCGGACGTAGAGCGCGTCGACAGTCCGCTCCGCCGGGTCCGCCCCCGCGAAGTATCGGAGTTTCTCGCCAGCGTGCTCGGCGGTGATGTCCGCCATGTCCTCCAGGACGTCCATAGCGGAGGCGAGACGCGCGCACGACCTAAAACCACTCACTGACGGTTCGGCCGGTCGGCGACACCTCAGGCGTCGCCCGCCCCGAACCGCGTCGGGTCGAACGGCCCGACGCCGTCGCGCTCCCCGAGCACCTGCAGGGCGAGGCGTTCGCCGAGCGCCGGCGCGCGCATGAAGCCGTGACCGCCCCAGCCGGCACCGATGTAGAGGCCGTCCGCGAGTTCGCCGAGCAACGGGTCGTTGTCCGGCGTGCCCGCGCAGACGCCCGCCCACGAGCGCGAGAGTGGGACGTCCGCGTTCACGAGGCGGCGGCGAAGCCGCCGGCGCGTCTCCTCGCGGAACCAGTCGTCCGTCGCCTCCGCGAAGTCGTCCGGGTCCGCCTCGCCGTCCGTGACGCCGTCGCCCGCGAGCAGCCCCTCCGGGTGCGGACGGACGTAGTACTCCTCGTCCGCGTCGTAGAAGATGGGGACGCTCGGGCCGCCCGCGACGAGCGCCTGCACGCGATACGGGCGGAGCGGAACCGACACCGCGACGTCCGCGAGCACGCGCTTTGTCCACGCCCCCGCCGTCACGACGACGGCGTCGTAGGCCGTGTCGTTCACACGCGGCGGGTCGAGCGCGACCGATGCGGGCGTCTCCGAGTGGAGCGTCGCGCCCGCCTCGCGGACCTTCCGGACGAGCAATGCGACGTACGCCGACGGGTCGGCGACGCCGGCCGTCCGGGCGATGGCGCCCACCGCGATGTCGTCCACGCGGAGGACGGGGAACTCGCGGCGGATGTCGTCGCTCTCGACGAGTTCGACCTCGCGGCCGTGGTGTCGCATCCGCTCGGCCTGCTCGCGTATCGCCGCGGCGCTCGCGCCGCCGTCGGTCGTGAACCAGAGGTAGGGCGCGGGCGTGAGCCGGAAGTCGCGCTCGCCGGAGAACTCCCGGAAGCGCTCGATGGCACGCTCGGCGAGCGCGACGTCGACGTCCTCCGCGTAGGCGTCGTAGACGATACCGGCGGCGCGCTCCGTGCTCCCCGACCCGAACGCGCCGCGGTCGAACACCTCGACGTGCGCGCCGCGCGTCGCGAGGTCGTACGCCGTCGTGAGCCCGACCGCGCCGCCGCCGACGACGGCGACGCGCGTCCGCGTCGTCATCGCCACCGCGTCGTCGGCGGTCGTTCGTGTCCGTACATACTCGCAGGACGCACGGCCGGCCACTTCAACCCGTGTGACCGAACCCGGAAGGTGAGAAATCGGGCCGTGAGAGGACTCACCCGTCTACTTTCACTTTCACCGCGCACGGGTGAGTTATTAGCCGGTACGGGACGTCGGAACGAGTATGAGCGCCGACGGAGTCGACGTCGTCGGAGGAGAACAGGAGCGAAGCGAGTGTGAAGCCGCGCGTATCGACGTGAGCGACGTCTCGCTCGCGTGGGTGCGCTCGTTCGTCCGCGACCGGGACGCCCACTTCGAGCGCACCACCGAAACGACCTACCTCGTCCTCGACTAGCGGAACTCCTCGGGGCCGCGCGCCGGATAGCCGACGACGGCGTCCGCGCCCGCGGCCTTCAGTTCGGCGACGCGCTCGCCTACCGTCTCGGCGTCGCCGACGAGCGCGTAATCGCGGACCGCGGCGGAGAGCACCTCGCGTGCACGGCCGGTCGCCGACCCGTCCGTCGCCGCCCCCTCGGGGAGCGCCGCCGCGACGGGACCGCGGCGCGCCGCGTAGCCGCCGACGGCGTCCAGCACCTCGTCCTCGTCCTCGGTGAGCACGACGGGCGCGTAGACCACGACTTCCCCAGAGAAACCCGCCGCGCGGAGCGCGTGCAGGTCCCGGTCCGTCGAGCGCGAGAGCAACTCGAACTGGCTGGCGCCCGTCGCGAGCGCCACCCGCTCGATGCCCTCGGTGCCGACCCACGCGTCCGGGTTCGCCTCGACGGCCGCGCCGAGTCGCGGTGCGACGCGCTTCGCGCGCTCCTGCTCGTCGAGGTAGGCGCTGTGGCCAGCGACGAACACTCGACCCGCCGCTTCGGGGAGCGCCGACGCAAGTTCGTCGTCGCCGAGCGGGTCGAAACCGGCCGCGCGCACCGGCGCGGTGACACGCAGGTCGCGCTCGGACGCGACGTCGCGCAAAACGTCCATCTCGGGGAGATGTTCCCGGCCCTCGTAGTCGAGGACGACGGTGTCGAAGGGGAGGGTGGCCGCCTCGGCGACGTCGCACTCCATCGGCTTCAGCGCCACCGCGTCGATGCCGGTTTCGCGGACGCGGGCCTCAGCCGTCAACATCTCGATACCTCCAGTTCTGCGGGACGTGTCACGCGCACGGGGAGAGTCTCAGAACGCTGCCGGAACTCGACCACTCGTCTCTGCGACCATACTGTCTCGGGATAACCAACCATGCGGCAAAAGCGTAGCGGTCACGGCTCAACGTCCGGGTCCACGACGTAGTCCGGCCGCCGGGGCGGCGTCCAGTCCGTCGCGAGCTCGAGGAACTGCGCGAGGATGCGGCCCGTCGCCCCCCAGACCGTGTAGCCGTCCACGCGGAAGAAGTGGACGTCGAGTTCGCCGAACTCCGGGTGTTCGCGGCGCTCCAGTTCGTGGTTCACGGGGTCGATGAGGTCCGCGACGGGGAGCACCGCGATTTCCGCGACCTCGCGCTCGTCCGGGTCGTACTCGCGGTCCGGGACGCGTGCCACTACCGGCGTGACGGAGTACCGTGTCACCGTGTGGATGTCGTCCAGCCGACCGACCACGCGGGCCTCCTCGGGCTTGAGGCCGATCTCCTCGTCGGCCTCGCGGAGCGCCGTCGCCGTCAAGTCCCGGTCGCTCGGCTCGCGCCCGCCGCCGGGGAAGCTCATCTGCCCCGGATGCTCACCGAGGTGCGACGCCCGCTTCGTGAAGAGGAGCGCCGGGCCGTCCGCGCGCTCGATGACCGGGACGAGCACCGCGGCGTCGCGCTCCGCGTCCGTCACCTCGACGGGGTCGTGGGCGGCGATGCGACCGAGGTTCATACGTGAGGCCAGACGCCACGCGCCCTTAATTGACTCGCGTGAGGCGGCCGAAGGCGCGTCCACCGGCGCCCGACCGCGATTTCGGTCACGGGTGCTCAGACGTAGGCGTCGAGTTCCGCCCGGACGCACTCGAAGTCGCCGCCCGTGGACGCCTCCGCGTCGTACGTCACGTCCAACAGGAGGTCCGCGCGCGACGGGTCGAGATCGCCGTCGGCGAGCGCCGCGACTTCGGACTCCAGTCGCTCGCGGATCGCGGCCTCGAGTGCGTCCTCGGGGACGTCGCGGCGCTCCACGTCGAGGATGTGCGGCAGGTCGGCCCCGCCGTCGGGGACGACCGGGAACGCGCGCGGGCCGGGAACGACGAGCGGCGTCGAGGCGTCGAGGCCGGCGTCGTCGAGTACCGAGCGGACGTAGGCGTCGAGCGCGTCGTCCTCACTCGAGGCCTCAAGCACCACGAGGGCGTACGCCTCGCGGGCCGCCTCGACAGCCGCGTCGTGTGTCTCGCACTCGAAGTCGACGCCACGGCGGAAAGCGAGTTCCTCCACGGCAGTCGCGAGTTCCGCACGCGTGAGGCCGCCGAAGAGGTCACAGACGCCCGCGAGTTCGTCCGGATCGAGGTCCATAGCGGGGATATGTCGGCGGAGGGGTTTCAGCGTACCGCGTCGAGGTCCGCCGCCGCGGCCTCCCGAACGTCCGCGGGCGTGAGCGGCGCGTCCGCCCACGCGGGCAGGCGCGTGTCCTCGCCGGGCGGCGAAATCGCCTCCCGATAGGTCGCCACCTGCTCGTGCTCGCCAGCGACGTCGTGCTCGAAGCCGTTGAACGCCGCGTCCGCCGCGTAGCCGCGCTCGAACGCCGCCGCGGCCTGCGCGTAGCGCTCGGGGAGCGTGTCGTAGTCGGGGTCGACGCCCGCCTCCTCGACGGCGCGCAGGAGCGCGTCGGCGACACCCTCGCTCATGTCGCCGAGCCCCGTCGGCCCGGAGACCGCGCGGTGGTCGTGCTCGTAGAAGCCCAGGTCGACCTGTGCGGTTTCGGCGGGGCCGGCGAGCCGGTAGGCCTCGCCGAGCGTCCCGACCTCCAGTCCCCAGCGACGCTGGACGCGCAGCGAGCGCGCGACGTCACCCGTCATCGCGCACTCGCCGGCGAGCGCGTAGCGGAACGCCCCGAGGTAGTCCAGAATCTCGGCGTCGTGGGCGTCCGCGAGCGCCGCCACCAGCGGCTCGTAGAACAGCCGGAAGAGCCGCCCGTAGAGTCGGCCGGACTCGACGCGCGCGTAGTAGCCCTTCACGAACTCGAAGTCGCCGTCGAGCGGCGCGAGGAGCTTCGGGACGTCGCGTTCCGAGTAGCTCTCCGCGTCCGCGTCGTGGAGCACGACGTACTCGGAGCTCGCCGCCACGCCGAGCGCCAACCAGACGTCACGACCCTTTCCCGCCTCGCCCGCAAGACCCGCGTCCTCGAGGAGCGACGAGAGACGCGGTCCCGTACACCAGAGCACCTCCAAGGGGAGATCGAACCCCTCCAGCCACTCGCAGAACGCCGGGACGCGCTCGGCGGGCGCGCGCAGCGGAACCAGCACGCGCCCCGGCGAGAGGTCCTCGAGTGTCGAGAGCACGCCCTCCGCGGCGAGCCCCGCGTACTCGCGCTCCGTCATCGGGACGACCACCGTCGCCCGGTCGACGGGCGCGTCCGGGTTCGCGTCGCCGTAGTCGTGGAGCGTCGCCACCCGCTCCTGCGTGTAGTCCATACGCGAACGTCCGGCCGCGGCCGGCAAAAGGAGGGCGGAATGGGGGCGCGAGCGGGGGTCCGACTACGACGACTCGGCGCGGTATGCTTCGACGGCGTCCGCGTACCCCTCGCGGAACGTCGGGTACGCGAACTCGTAGCCGAGCGAGCGCAGGAGGTGGTTCGAGCAGCGCTTGCTCGTCGTGAGACGGCGGCGGGCCGCCTCCGAGAGGTCGTCGGCGTCGAGGCGCTCCGCGCGCGTCTCCTTTTCGGGCGGTTCGACGCCGCAGGCGTCGGCCAGCCAGTCCGCAAACGCCGGCCGCGACACCGGCTCGTCGTCCACCGCGAGCAGGACGGGTTCGTCCGTCTCCTCCAGCGCGAACCGGACGACGCCCGCCGCGTCGTCGCGGTGAATCATGTTCAGGTAGCCCTCGACGACCGAGCCCGTGATGTAGCGCTCCAGCCGGTAGCGGTCGGGGCCGTAGAGCCCGGCGAAACGGACGACGCGCCCGGCCATACCGTGCTCGGCGGCGCGTTCGCGGGCGACGCGCTCGGCCTCAACGAGGACTTCGGTCTTCGCCGTCGTCGGCTCCAACTCCGTCTCCTCGTCCACCCAGTCGCCGCCGTGGTCGCCGTAGACGCCCGTGCTCGACGTGTAAATGAACTGCTCCGGCGAGTTATCGCGCTCGCCGAAGGCGTCGATGGCCGTCCGCAGGCCCTCGACGTAGACGCGACGGGCCGCCGCCGCGTCACGGCCGCCGGAGGACGCCGCGAAGACCACGGCGTCGGCGTCCGGCACCTTCGTCAGGTCGTCGGCGTCCGTCACGTCCGCGCGCACGGCCTCGAACCCCGCGTCCTCGATGGCCGCCGTGCCGTCCGCGGAGCGCCGAACGCCGATTGGCTCGTGGCCGGCCTCGCGGAGCTGCCGGCCGAGTTCGATGCCGACATAGCCACAGCCGAGAATTGCGACGCGCATCTACCAGGGGTTCTCCTCGGCGAGATAGTGGGTGACGCGCGCGTACTCCTCGAGCGTCATCTCGCGGCGTCCCTCGACCTTCTGCTGGAGCGCCTTCGCGTCGAGGTCCGTCTCGATGCCGCGCCGGAGCGAGTCGACGTCCACGACGGCCGAGCTCATCTGGAGCATCAGGTGGTCGCGAACCTCCAGGAGGTAGTCCTCGGCGTCAGGGTAGTCCGGCGAGCAGGCGAGCAGGTCAGCCGCCTCCTCGAGCGTCAGTCCGTCCGCATCGCCCGAGAGGAGGGCGTCGACGCGCTCCGCGGAGAGGTCGGTTTCGCCGACGACGGCGTCGACGCCGCGCTCCTCCGTGACCGCCGTGAGCGCGGCCAGATACTGTGTTCGGAGTTCGGCGGGCGACGTCGCCTCGGGGTCGGCAATTTCCTCGGTGAGCATACCACAGACTAAACGGTCGAGCTAAAAGGGGCTTCCTTCTCCGGCGCGTGCTACCAGCCGGCAGAGCGTTCGTCCGCGTCGCCGACGTCCCCGACGCCGCGCGGGCCGGGCGGGACGACCACCACGACGCCCGTCCGGTAGTCGAAGGCAAGGCAGGTGTTCCGACCGAGGCGCTCCGCGCGGCCGTCGCCGTCCACGTCGAACGCCACCGACGCGTCCTCCCGGACGTAGCGCAACGTGCCGTCACCCACGCCAGGTCGGCCGAGCGGTGCTTCGACCTCGAAGCGGCCGTAGCCGCCGTGCGCGGCGACGTCCCACGCGTTCACCGTCACGTACCACTGACCGGGGAGCGGGAGGACGGGCAGACCGGTGGGGAGGAGCCGGAGCGCCGAGCGTGCGAGCGCGCGCTCCGCCGTCCGCTGCGTGGCGCCCGCGACGGCACCGTGCGCAGACGTGCGGACCGAATCGACGACGGCCGAGCGCACCGGGTCGACGGTGGACTCGCCGACGGCGAGCGTTCCCGACGACTCCAGTTCGCGGAGTGTGGCGCGGAGGCGTGCGGCGAGGACGCCAGTGTCGCCAGCACCGCGGTCAGCGGCGGCCGTGGCGACGGTTTCCGCCATCGTGCCGTTCGAGACGGCGAGCGCGCGCGTCGCACCGCTCGGATACCGGCCGAAGCCGGCGTCGATGGCGCGCGAACGGCCGGCGTCGGAAATCGACGTGTGGGCCGCGAGTGTCTCGTCGAGTCCCGCGCGAGCCTCGCCGAGCGAGTGGGTGACGCCGTCGCGGAGGTCGGTGGCAGGCGCGTTCGTCCGGTCGGCCGCGCGGAGTGTTGCGGCGGCCGTCGCGAGCGGCACGCGCTCGGCGTCTCGGCCGTCCAGAAAGCCCAGCACCGTGTCCGCGACGTCACCCGACGGGACCGTGAACAGGTTGGTGTTCCGTGCACCGAGCGGGTAGTACGGGGCGTCGACGTCAGCGTCACGGGGCGTGACGCGCTCCAGCGAGAGGTAGGCGGGCTCCGTCGAAACCTCCATCCGGACGGGCGGCGCGTCGGGGCCGGTGACGGGCAGCGGCGTCGTCGGGATGCCGTGACCGGCGAGCGCGTCGCCGATAGCGCCCTGTGCCCGCGCAAGCGTCGACTGGCGTTCGGAGACGAGCGCGCGCACCCGGTCGGCGTACCCGCGCCGAACGACGACGGCCGCACGGCCGCGGAGCGTCCGGACGCTCGACGTGTCAGCGTCGACGGTAGCGTCGACGGTCCTAGTGACCGAAGCGAGCGGCGTCCCGTCGAGGAACGCGCGCCGATCGACGTGGTTCGTGACACCGCGGAGCGCCGCGTGCGTCTCCGAGACGGCGTCGAGTGCGGCAGCGCGACGCGCGCCCGTGACCGCTGGTTCGACCACGAACGACGTGTCGAGCGACCCGTCGACCGCCCGCTTGCCGAGCGACGCCGGGAGGGCGTCGTCGACGGCGCGACGGACGGCGGCCGAGTCGAGCCACTCACCGGCATTGCCGACTGCGGGAGGGCCGGAGTCAGTGGCGAGACGGACACCGACGGTGACGGCGACCGGCCACGTCCGGTTCCCGTCGGTCACAGTACGATGAAGCGTCCGCAGGTGCCGGTAGCCGGCAGGTGTCGCAGACGTGTCAACGGACGCGTTCGCGTCGCCGACGCGGACCACGAGGCGAACGTCGACGGCGTAAGCACGCGCGAGCGCGGCGTCGAACTCACGGGTTTCGTCGACGTACGCGACGAAGGCGTCGTCCGCGACCGGGGCGAGCGGGACGGGTTGTGGGTTCGCCGCACCCGTGTCGAACACGCCAGCGGCGTTTGACACGGCGGTTCCGGCGGCCGACGAGCCGTTCATCCCCTCGGTCACGTTCGTCGCGGCGACGCCCGTTCCTTCGAGGACGTCCCGGCCGGCGGTGACGACGGCGGCGCGCTGGGTCGCACTCCGGGCTTCGGGGTCGGCCGCACCGAACGTCGCGCGCTGGAGGGAAACGACGCCGCGGTTCGTCGCGAGCGCGACGTGGCGGTTCGCGACGACGTTGTCGATAGGTGCGCCGCCGTACTGTGCGAGCCCGCGCGCCTCCGCGAGCAGGGTGAGCGAGACGGTGACGCGCCGGGCGAGGCCCGACCCCTCGAAGACGCCGCGGTCGAGCAGGTCCTCGAACGTCGCGACACGCCCGCGGACGGCGAGTATGGGCGTCGCGGCGGTGACAGTGAGCGGGCGCGTGAGCTGCTCGACGACGGCACCGTTCCGGGTCGCAGTGACGGTGACAGCCCGGATTTCGACGCGGAGCGCGCTCCCGTTGTGCGCCCCGGTGAGCGTGACGCGCTCGATGGCGGCGCGTGCGTCGGCAGGGGAGTCGATGGCTGGCAGGGACGTGATGGCCCGGACGCCGCCGACGGTGACGGGCGCGTCCACGAGTGCGCGCCGGACGGCGACGTAGACGCGGAGTCGGAGCGAATCGCGGAACGGCCGGCTCGCGTTCAGAGCACGGCCATAGGGTGTGTCGGCGGCGTCGAGAACTGGATAGCGTGCGGCCTCGATGCTCGCGATGACGACGGCGCGCTCGGCGGCCGCGCCGGCCGCGGTCCACGATGCCTCGACGGCTGGCGCCGCGTCGTAGCCCGTCTGCGCGGGCTTGGCGGCGATGCCGGTGGCGAGTGTCGCGCTCGTGACGAGCAGGAGCGCGCCGATGACGGCGAACGGAATACGGCCCCGCTGGTCGGGGAACGGGTCGAGTCTCACGGCGACCACGTCCGAACGGTGAGGTGGACGGATGCGCGCCCACAGCCGGTCGCGTTCGTCGTCGGGACAGTGAGCGTCACGGCGTCAACGGCGGCTCCGACCGGTGGTGTCGGGCCGACGGCGAGCACGGCGGCCCGACACGGCGCGTCGGGTTGCCACGACGCCGTCACGGCGGCGGTCCGCGTGGTGTTGGCGAGGCGGCGCGTCGCGACGACGGAGACGGCGTCAGCGTAGTCGGGCGCTCGAGCGTGCCCGTCAGCGACGGCGGCGTCGACGAGGAGCGTGGCGAGCGTGCCGCGTACTGTCTCGTTCGCGACGGTGACTGTCGCAGTGCTGTCGAGGACGGCGCGTGCCGTCGCCGTCGGATCGGTCGTGGCGGGCACAGACTCGTCCGGAACGGCGGCTGTGAGTGCGACGACACCGGCACCGACGAGGAGGACGCAGACGGCGACGTCGAGAACGGTGCTGAGGCCGCGGTCGGCAGTCATCGCCACACCACGACCGAGAGCCGCCCCGGTCGGACGGCGTCGTTCGAGACGCGGACCGGGAGCGTCGTCGTCGCGATGTCGGCGCGCACAGTAGGAGCAGGCCTCGGAGGGCCGACCGACCACGTATGCGTCGCGGTGCGGAGCGTCGCGTTCACCGCGTAGTCGCCGGGGAAGCCACGGACGGCAGCGGCGAGGTCTCCGGGGTCGGCGGGCCCGGGGCCGAGCTGCCCATCGACATGTGCGAGCACGGCCGCCGCGCGTTCCGGTGCCGCGCCGTCCAGCAGGAGGTGTGCGTGGGCAGTGCCGTAAACGCCGAGCGCGAGGGTGAGCACGAGAACGGCGGCAAGCGCAGCGGTCGGTTCGACCTGCGCCCTACCCGACGAGCGTGACATCGACACCTCCGAGGACGACGTGGCGGACGGTCAGCGACTCCTTGACCGGGTGCCAGTCGGCGGCCGCAGCGTTCACTCGGGCGTCGACGACAGCGTAGTGGAACGCGCCCAGCGACGGGTAGACGTCGAGCACCGGGTCACCCCGGAGGACGCGCCGGAGCGCGGGCGTGTTCGCGGGCGTGACGGACGGGGTGAGCGTCGCGTGCGCGGCACCGGCGGTGTTCCGGAGGCCGAGGCTGGTCGGCCGGACGCGCACGCCGGTGGCGTCGACAGGTATCGTGCGTGCGGCGGCGTGGTTGCCCGCGGCGACGACGTTGACGGCATTCGCGGCGGCCGTGGCGTCCGGTGGCGGCGTCCCGGGTATCGCGAGGACGGCGCCGAGCATGACGGCGCCGACGGCAGTGAGGGCGACCCAGACGGGGAGCGTGTCGCCGAACGTGTCGGTCATGAACCCCGTGTGGCCTTCCCTTCGTATATAAACTAGAGCAGGAGTGCGGCGACTGCAGCGGCGCAGACGTAGCACGCGCCCGCAGTGGCGAGCGAAGTTCCGACGCGATAGGCGAGTTGGGCGCGCCGGACGCCGCCGTCCAGACAGACGCCGAGTGCCGTGAGGACGACGGCGGACCACGCGACATAGCCGCCGACGACGAGGCCGAGCGAGGCGACGGGAAGCGCGCTCCCGCCGGAGCCGTCGAGCGTACCGACGTTGCCAGCGAGCGTGACCGTGACGCCGGCGATAACGGGCGCAAACAGACCACCGGTCCGGACGAGGGTGTCAGCGAGGTCAGCAAGGTCGGCGCGCGCGTCGGCTTCGAGTCGCTGGACGCCGTCGAGGCCGTCCGCGACCTCCGAAAGGACGCGCCCGCCAGCCCGGCCACCCGTGGCGGCATCGAGGGCGAGGCGGAGCGTCCCGTGGACGCGCGAGCCGTGTTCGGGACCGACGACGCCATGGCGACCGAAGAACGCGTCGTCGAGCGGGCGGCCGAGCGCGCGACGCGTCCGGTCGGCGGCGGCGAACAACTCGCCGGTCGGGCCGGGGATTGTCTCGCCCGCCGCGGCGACGGCAGTTTCGAGTGGGGCGCCACCGGCGAGGCGGCGGCCGACGACAGCCGTAGCGTCGGGGAGGCCGGCCGAGACGGCTTCGGCGTGGTCGTCGACGGCGACGGCGGCCCGACTCGCTTCGGCGAGCGTGACGCCGAGGCCACAGCAGAGGACGACGACGGGGAGCGCCCACGCGACGTCGAGGACGACAGCGCCGATGCCAGCGAGGACGGCCGCGCCGAGACCGAACATGGCGGCGCGCCGGTAGTCGGGGGTGACCGACTGGTCGGCGCGGCCGGCCGGGAAGACGGCGGGGCGGTTCGCGAGCACCCAGACAGCGGCCGCGAGGAGTGCGAGCGGGAGGACGACGTCGTAGAGGACGGCGACGACGCCGAGGGGGAGTGTGACGCCGGCGGCGGGTGCGACGGGGACGAGGCCGACGAGGGCGAGGGGGAGGATGACGCCGAAGGCGTAGACGGCGTTGACGGGACCGCGGACGGCGCGGATACCCTCACGGACGTGCCGTTCGGTCGCGTCGTGCGCGGCGGCGAGCGCCCGATCGAGGACGCGGCCGCGGTCGGCGACGGGCGTCTCGACGGCGGCACGGACGAGCGCGACGGCGCGCTGAAGGCCAGGGTTCGAGAGGTCGTCCGCGACGGCGTCGAGCGCCGTGTCCGGGGTGCCGGCAGTCGCGCGAATCCGGTAGGCGAGGGCGTCGGCGAGCGGTCCGTCCCCGGTCCGGGCGGCGAAGCGGGCGGCGGCCTCGGCGGACGGCTCGAAGCGGACGCGGAGTGCGAGGCGGGCGACGAACCCGGGGCCGGCGCCGACGACGCGGCTCTCGTGGAGCGCGAGCGCGAGGTCGGGGACGCGAAGGAGTACGTAACCGGCGGCGACGGCGTACGTCACGAGGACGAGACCGACGAGCGGGAGGACGGTGAGGAGCGGGAACGCGACGACGGCGAGGAGACCACAGAGCGCGGCGAGGCGCGCGAGGTCGGCGGCACTCGTGTGCCAGCCGAGGGCCTCGAGCGCGTCCGCGGTATCGTCCGGCGCGGGGACCGACCAGTCGGGAACGGCGCGGGACAAACGGACGAGCGCGTCGTCCACGCGGGCGAAGGGGCGCGTCACGCACCCACCCGGCTGGCGAAGTCGGCTTCCCGCGCGGTGAGCGCGTCCCGGACGTTTCGTTCGCTCTCGCCGGGACGGGCGAGCGACGCGAGCAGATGACTCGACCCATCTGTGAGTCGGCGGGTCCGCACGAGACGCGTGCCCTCGAGCGCGTAGAGCGCGTGGAACGCCTCGCCCGTGTACTCCTCGATGCTGACGACGCGGTGGACGCCATCAGCGAGGCCTGCGGTGACGACGACGTCGGTAGCGGCGAACGCGGACGGCTGGACACCCAAGTCGGAGACGACGCGCTCGCGGACTGCATCGCCGTTCTCACCGTGAATCGTGCCGAGGACGGCGCTGACGTGTGCGCCGATACGCATCGCCTCGTAGAGCGTCGTCGCTTCCGCGCCGCGGACTTCGCCGACGACGAGCGCGCCCTCCCCGAGGCGGAGTGCGGTGCGCAGCGCGTCGTTCGGCGAGAGCCCGTCGCCGTCGAGTGCCGTCGTGAGGCCCTGTACGTCGCGGCCGTCGCACTGGAGTGCCGCGACGGGGAGTTCGGGCGTGTCCTCGACGACGACGGTGCGGACGTCGCGCGGGAGTTCACGCAGAAGCGCGGCGAGAAGTGTTGTCTTGCCGGCACCGCGGGCACCCGCGACGAGGCCGGCGGCACCGCGTTCGACGGCGAGCGAGCAGAGCGCGGCCGCCTCGGCTGGAAGCGACCCGCTCTCGACGAGGCGCGCGAGCGTCCACGCGTCGTCGCCGTGTGCGCGGAACGCGAACCCCGGGCCGTCGCTCGCGGGGTCGGTGACGCCGGCGACGCGGACGCGGCGGCCCGCGACGTCCTCGGCGACGGCGTCGAGCGTCGGGTCGGCGCTGGAGAACGCGCGCCCGCTGCCCGCGCGGAAGCGCGAGGCGAGCGCGGACGCGCCCTCGGAAGTGAGTCGGACGTTCGTCTCGTGACGCTCACCACCACAGCGGACATAGAGCGGCGTCGCGCCGGCGGGCGCGGGCGCGAAGACGTCGGTGACGCGCTCGTCCGCGAAGAGGTCATCGAGGACGCCGAAGCCGCGGGTGTGCTTGCGGAGGACGCGCGCGAGCGACTGGACGCGCTCGCCGTCGTCGGTGACAGCGGCGACGGCACGGTCGGGACGAGGTGCGTCGTCTGCGACGAGTCGCTCCGTGGCGGCGTCGAGCGCGCGGTAGTCCGCGGCGGTGAGGCGTGTCTCGGGCGGGTCGAGGTGGTAGAGCGGGAGGGCGTTCGACCGGTCGTACCGGCGAACAGTCGTCTCGGGTGCGATGTCGTGAACGTCCCGAAGCACCGCGTCCGCGGGCGGCGTCCCGTCGACGCGGGCGAGCGCGATCGCCGGCCCGACGTAGGCCGCGTAGGGCGCAGCGGCGTCGGCGGCGTCGGCGAGCCCGCTCTCGGCGAACAGGGTGGCGACGGGACCGACGCGGCCAGCGGCTTCGCGAGCGGCGGTAAGCGGGTCGCGGCGTGCGTGCACGGCGAGTCCGGGGTCGACGGCGGCGACGCGCGCGGCGAACCGACCGGCAGCACTGACGAGCGCGACAGTCTGATCGGCATAACGGCGCTCGACGCCGGCGTACTCGACGCGAACGGCGTTCGCGGTGCGACCATCAAGGGCGCTCACGGCGGTTTCGCGGCAGGCGGGTTCGTCCGCAAGCAGACCCGCGCCGGGACAGTCACTCGCGTCGATTCGGAGGACGCGGTCGGCGTACGTCGGGTCGCAGGAACACGCCGGGGGCTCGCGCCGGCGTCCGGGGAGGTACTCGCGGAGCGTCATAGACCGCCGTGGACCCGTCCTCCGGTATAAACTCGCGCACCGTCGCGTGGGGTGACGAGGACGGTCGGACGGCCGTCGTACGTGATGTAGCGGAGGACGAGTGTCGCACGGTCAGTGACGAGGAGTCCGGTGGTGTCTGGCGCGATACTGCCGTTGTCGACGACGCGGATGTCGACTGGAAGTGTCGTGGTCTGTGTTTGGTCGCCAGCGTGGACGACGAGTACGTCCGTGGTGGTGGCGTCTCCACCACCGACTCCGACGAGGAACCTCGCCCGCGCCGTCGTGGCGTCGGGTTCGGGGAGGAAGACGGTAACCGTGCGAGACGCACCGAGTGTACCCGGCGGCGCGGGCGTGCTCGCGGCGAGGGCGACGACACCGTCCTGGACGTCGTCAGCCGCCGTCTGTGCGTCGCTGACTGCGTTCGTGGCGCGGGCATCCTCGACTGCGGGCGCGGCGGCGATGGTCAGCGCACCTGCAAGGACGACAGCGAGGAGGACGCGGAGCGGCGTCACCGGCGGAGGAGACGTGCGAGCCAGCTGGCGTCATCGCTATCGGCAGTCTGTGCTGGTTCCGGCGTCGGGTCGGGGAGGTCAGGGACGGGATGGACCGACTGTGGTCGCTCGGCGGCGGCGAGCGCGGCGTTCGCCCGCCGCTCGACGGACTCGTTCACCGACTCGACGCTCCCGACGTACCCCTGGAGGCTCTGTATTGCCGCGTCGAGGTCGTCGAGGCGTCGTTCGACGTTCGCGATGCGGTCGGCGACGTCGGCGGTGTGATCGGCGGGCGTCGCCGCGCCCGGATCGGCACCGTGAACTGCACGCTCGACGGCCTGCAGGCGGGCATCGAGGGCAGCAGGGTCAACGGAGTGGGGGCCGGTCGGGGCGTCGCGAGGTGCGGTATCACCGTGGCGAGTGTCGGTAGGCACGCGCCGAGATGGCCCCGCCTCCCTACAAGAAGGTTAGCCCTTGACGAGGCTGCCGCCGTCGAACTCGGTGGCGTCGAAGTCGATCTCCATCAGGTCGAGCATCGTCGGCGTAAGGTCGAAAAGGTTGACCTCGTCGATGGAGACGCGAGGGTCGTCGGTGACGAGCGTCGCGTTCTCGAAGGAGTGCATGCCGTTGCGCGGCCCCTTCTCGAAGATGTCCTCGTCGTTGCCGCGGAAGCCGGCCTTCAGGTCGAATCCGTGGTTCGGGATGGCGACGAGGTCGGGCGCGATTTCGTCGTGGTCGCCGGCGAAGGCGTCCTCCTTCTCAACGACACGCTCGACGACCGGCTCGCCGTCCGGCCCGGTGAGCCCTTCGATGGCCGCCTTGAGTTCGTCGCGCACCTCGTGGTAGTCCTCCTGCGGGACGCTGCCGCGCGGCTCGCGACCCTCGAGGTTGAGGTAGAAGCGCCCGGGAACGAATGCGTAGGCACGCGTGTCGTCGTCGATGTCCGCGAGGCTGTCGTGCTCCTCGTCCTCGAAGGAGAGCCAGCCTTCCTCCTGGAGCCACTGGTTGAGGTGGACTTCGTAGTCGAGCGTCGTGAAGCCGTGATCGGAGGCGATGACGAACGTGACGTCGTCGGGCGCCTGTTCGCGGAGCTTCCCGATGTACTCGTCGACCTGCCGGTAGAAGTCGAGGAACTCCTCCTTGTTCTCGCCGTCGCGCTGGTAGTCCTCGAAGAGGAAGTGGTTGACGCGGTCGGTCGTCATGAAGACGCCGAAGAAGAGGTCCCAGTCGTCCTCCTCAAAATAGTGCGAGAAGGCCTCGTAGCGCTTCTCGAGGGTGTGGTGGGCGTCCTCCATGAACTCGGACTTGTCCTCCTTGTGGCCGAGTTTGGCGTTGACGTCAATACGGTAGCCCTGCTCATCGAGGTAGTCCGCGACGTCGCTCGGGTAGGAGGCCTTCTTGACGCCCGGGGAGAGAAAGCCCGAGACCATCCGGTCGACGTTTCGCTGTGGTGGGAACGTGACGGGGACGTTGAAGACGGACGCCGAACGGTCGGCGTCGGCGACGCGGTCCCAGAGGCGCGTCGCCTGGACGTCGCGCCCCATCGGAACGTAGGTGTCGTAGGTGCCTGTCTCGCGGTCCTGAAAGCCGTAGACGCCCGTCTTGCCCGGGTTGACGCCGGTGGTGAGGGAGGGCCAGCAGGCGCTCGATTCGGGCGGAACGATGCTCTGGATGGCGCCGCCGGCGCCATTTTCGGCGATTGCTGTGAGGTTCTCGAACACCTCGGGGTTGTCAGCGACGAGCGAATACGGCACGCCGTCGATACCGATGAAAGCGACTCGTGGCCCGTCGTCGCCACGGAGTCGGTCGAAGAGTCCCATACAGTATGTTCCACCGAGCGCCATAAGAACCTTCGTTCGTGACGACGTTTCGCCTCTGCCTGTGACCCACGCCGTCCGACGAACAGCAGGGCGGGCGAACGCCGCGCGGCGCCGGTGGGCGGAGCGTTACTCGTCGTCGCGGTTCGCGTCGTCCCGGTCGTCCTCGGGGTCGAAGTTCTCCGGGACGACGGTGAGGTGATCGACACCGGCCGCGGCGGAGTGCTCCGTAGACATACACGTGTGTAGGGCCGGATTCGCCAAAAGATTACCCATACGCATAACGAATGGTGGCCGTGGGCGCAATTCCTGCCGGTAATCGGCGTCGAACGAAAGAACGGTAGTGTGGAGTCCGCGACGTCGTTCGGACTACGCGAAGTTCTCTTCGTAGAGGTCCTGCGCGTGCTCGATGGCGTCCTTCGCGGACTGGGCGTCCTCCCAGCCCTCGACGGCGACTTCCTTGCCCTCCTCGAGGTTCTTGTAGGTGCGGAAGAACTCCGCGATCTCGTCCTTCTTCTGCTGCGGGAGGTCCTCGAGGTCCTCGATGTGGTCGTAGCGCGGATCCTCGGTCGGGACGGCGATGACCTTGTCGTCCTGCTCGCCGTCGTCGTCCATCTTCATGAGGGCGACGGGGCGGGCCTCGATGACACACTCGGGGAACGTCTGGTCCTTCACGAGGACGAGGACGTCGAAGGGGTCCTCGTCGTCGTAGTACGTCTGCGGCATGAAGCCGTAGTCCGAGGGGTAGTGGACGTTGCTGTGGAGGACGCGGTCCAGCACCGTGCCCGGGATGTCCTTGTCGTACTCGTACTTGTTCCGCTCGCCCTTGAGGCACTCGACGACCGCGTAGACGGTGTCGGGCGCGTCGGGTCCGGTTTCGAGGTCTTCCCAGAGGTTGACCATGGCGGTTTTGACTGTGACGGACGCCCTAAAGGACCTTTCGGGTCGTCGGAGACGGTGAAACCGCCCATCCGTTTGAGAAGCGTTTAAATACTCTGCATGTCATTAAATCAGGTATGTCAGAGGCACAACCCACGGCGCGTGCTGACGCCCGTGATCTGACAGCGTTCCAGAAGAACATCCTCGTGGTTCTGTCCGAAGAACCGCGCTACGGGCTCGCAGTCAAGCGAGAGCTCGAAGACTACTACGACGAAGAAGTCAACCACGGGCGGCTCTACCCGAACCTCGACGATCTCGTCAACAAGGGGCTCGTCGAGAAGTCGGAACTCGACAAGCGTACGAACCAGTACGCGCTGACCGACGACGGCCTCGCGGCCGTCCTCGACGACATTTCGTGGACGCTCGGCAAGTTCATCGTGGACGACGAGCGCGCCGAGACGGTCCGCGACATCGTCGCCGAGAACGAGTAAGTCCCCACCCGACGCCGACGTGTAGGTGACGCGGGGGCAGTCACCTACAACGGAAGTTCTTTGCCGGCTACGTCGAACGCGTAGCGAAGCGACTCCTCGACGGATTCCTGTTGTTCCTCGCTCGGCCACGCGTTACGCACGAAGTACTCCTCGCGGAACTCCGCGAGTTCCTCGGCGGTGAGTTCCTCGATTGCTTTCGCGTAGTGGTTGCTGGCGAACGTCGCGAGCGCCGTCACCGTCTCGCCGTGGACGCTCCCGTGGTCCTCGTGGACGCGGCGGGCGAGTTCGCGGTTGTGTTCGGCGACGTCGTCCCACTGCTCCGGGTCGCCGGGCCCGCCGAGCGGCCGCTCGACGGCCTCGGTGGGATCGACGGCCTCCATCCGGATGGTGCCGGTATCGTCGAGCCACTCCTCGGGGTAGCAGACGAGCGTGACGGTGGTGTCGTCCTCGCGCTCGCGGGCGGCGTAGCCGTGCTCGGCGAGCAGGGCGGCGCGCCGGTCGCGATAGGCCGCGGCTTCGTCCTCGTCGACCGCGCGGAGCGCGAGGCGGGTGAGACGTTCGGCTTCGTCGATGGTGTCGTCGGGGAGTTCAGGCATCGTCGAGTGCGTCGTTCGCGAGTTCGTCCGCGCGCTCGTTCACCTCGCGGGGGACGTGCGTGATGGTCCAGTCGTCGAAGTTTGAGAGCAGTTCGCGCACGCGGACGCGGCGTTCGCGGAGCGCCGGGTCGTTCGTGTTCCATTCGCCCGTCACCTGCTTCACGACGAGCTGGGAGTCGCCCCGCAGCTCGATCTCGTCGAAGCCGAAGTCGACGGCGGCCTCGAGGACGGCGATGAGCGCCTCGTACTCGGCACGGTTGTTCGTCATCGTCCCGATGGTGTCGTTGCCTTCAGCGACGATGCCGCCGCTGGCGACGAGCACCCAGCCGACCGCCGCGGGGCCGGGGTTCCCGCGGGAGGCGCCGTCGAAGTAGCCGTGGACGCGCCCGGCGTGGTCCTCGATGACCGCGACGACGTCCATCGGGTCCGCGCCCTGGACGACCACCTGGTCGTCGTAGGCGACGGCAGTGGCGTCCCCGTGGGTGGCGCGCCACCGCTCGTGTTCGGTGTTCCCCTCGGAGAGGTCCGCGCCGGCGGCCTCAAGCCGCTCGCGGGCGTCCGCGGGGTCGCAGTCGATGACGGGCATTCGTCTCGTACTGGGAGACAGCGAGTAAAGGGGTTGTCGTTCAATACGAGGCCGAGCGAAGCGAGGCCTCGGAACGGCGAACGCCGACCAGCGGGAGCGTGGACAAGACGGCGGCTGGCCGGGGCTGGAGCGCGGGGCGACGGAGCCGCGGGGACGCGCGCGGCGGTCCGAAGGGGTTTTGCTCACCCGGATTTATACCCCGAGGCATGAACTCCCCGTGGGCCGACTGGGACCACGTCCTCAAGGTCGACCCGGACAAGGACCTCGTCGACGGCGAGACGTTCGACGACGTCTGTGAGACCGGGACGGACGCCATCGAAATCGGCGGGACGCTCGACGTGACGAGCGACAAGATGCGGCGCGTCATCGACGCCTGCCGGACGCACGACGTCCCGCTCTATCAGGAGCCGTCGAACCCGGCGGTCGTCGTGGACGACGACGCGCTCGACGGCTATCTGGTGCCCGTGGTGTTGAACGCGGGCGACGTCGCGTGGGTGACGGGCGCGCACAAGGAGTGGGTCCGTATCGACACCATCGACTGGGACCGCACGACGACGGAGGCGTACATCGTCCTGAACGACGACGCCTCGGTCGCCCAACTGACGGACGCGGACTGCGACCAGTCGGCAGAGGACGTCGCGGCGTACGCGAAGGTCGCCGAGCGGATGCTCGGACAGGACGTCGTCTACGTCGAGTATTCGGGGATGCTCGGCGACCCGGAGAAGGTGGCGGCTGCACACGACGCACTCGACGACGCGACGCTCTTCTACGGCGGCGGCATCCACGACTACGACGACGCCTACCTGATGGGCCAGCGCTCGGACGTCGTCGTCGTCGGCGACCTGCTGCACGACGAGGGCTGTGAGGCCGTCCGCGAGACGGTCGAGGGCGCACGCGACGGGACGGCCGACCAGTAGGCGGCCCCACGTCCACTGGCCGTTCGACACCGTACCACACTCGCGACGAAAGGCGGCCATTTAAGCGCGAGACGCCGGTAGTGGCCCGCATGGAGAACCGAACGTACACGGCCGACGCCGAGCCGGGCGACCACGTCACGGTCGCCGGGTGGGTTCACGAGATTCGTGACCTCGGCGGCATCGCCTTCCTCATCCTCCGGGACAAGTCCGGGAAGATTCAGATCAAGTTCGAGAAGGACGAGATGGACGAGGACCTCGTCGAGACGGGTCTCGGCGTCCACCGCGAGTCCGTCATCTCGGTGACGGGCGACGTCGAGGAGGAGGAGCGCGCCCCGACGGGCGTCGAGATGCTCCCCGAGTCCATCGACGTGCTGAACGAGGCAGACGCGGAACTCCCGCTCGACCCGTCCGGGAAGGTCGAGGCGGAACTCTCGACGCGCCTCGACAACCGCACGCTCGACCTCCGGAAGGAGGAGGTGAAGGCGGTCTTCGAGATCCGTGCGGAGATGCTCCGCTCGGTCCGCGAGTACTTCCGCGACATCGCCTGCACGGAGATCAACACGCCGAAGATCGTCGCGACGGGCACGGAGGGCGGCACGGAGCTCTTCCCCATCACGTACTTCGGCGAGGAGGCGTTCATGAACCAGAGCCCGCAGCTCTTCAAGCAGCTGATGGTCGGCTCCGGGCTCGAGCGCGTCTTCGAAATCGGCCCGATCTTCCGCGCGGAGGAGCACAACACGCCACGCCACCTGAACGAGGCGACCTCCATCGACTTCGAGGCCGCGTTCACGGACCACCAGGAGGCGATGGACGTCTGTGAGGGCGCCGTGAAGGCCGCGTATCGTGGCATCGCGGAGAACTGCGAGCGCGAGCTCGAAGCGCTCGGCTTCGAGGACTTCGAGGTCCCCGAGGAGGACTTCCCGCGTCTGAGCTACGAGGAGGCCATCGAGCGCGTGAACGCGACGGGCGAGCTCGACACGCAGCTCGTCTACGGCGACGACCTCTCGACGGAGGCCGAGAAGGCCCTCGGGCAGGACGTCGGCGGGCACTACTTCGTCACGGACTGGCCGAGCGAGATCAAGCCGTTCTACATCAAGGACCACGAGGACGACGAGTCCCTCTCGACCGGCTTCGACCTGATGCACCCACGCCTCGAGCTCGTCTCCGGCGGCCAGCGTGAGCACCGCTACGACGAGCTCATCGAGGGCTTCAAGCAGCAGGGTCTCGACCCGGACGCCTTCGAGTACTATACGAAGATGTTCAAGTACGGGATGCCGCCCCACGCCGGCTTCGGCCTCGGCGCGGAGCGCCTCCTCATGACCATCCTCGGGCTGGAGAACATCCGGGAGGCCGTCCTGTTCCCACGGGACCGCCAGCGCCTGTCGCCGTAGGCGACGGCGCTCGTCGTCGAGTGGGGACAAGGAGCGAATCTCCGATTTGCGAGCGAGTTCCCACGGGACCGCCAGCGTCTGAGCCCGTAGAGCGAAGACCCGACTGGCAGCGAGACGCGCCAGCGTCTCGCCCGCCCGACACGCTCGTCGGCGGACGGGACGCGACGACACGCCGATTTTTCTCTTCGGGCCCCGTCCGTCGAGCGGCGGCGCCGTCAGGACTGTTCGACGGTGACCGTGACGCTGTCACCAGTGAGGCCGGCGGCGTCGGCGTCGACGTCGAGGAGGCGGCGGCATGGCGTCAGCGGCGAGAGTCTCGCGGTCCGCCTCGAGTTCGAGTCGAGTGGGTTCGCCCGTAGTTTCGAGTTCGTGCTCGGCGACGGCGTCACCGCCTCCTTCGCGACGGCACGCAGCGTCCCGGCCTCGTAGGGGAGGGACCACTCGACGGCGTGCGGGTCGTCGCCGTGCCCGCGGAAGAACCGCCGGCATTCGGAGCCGACGATGGGGTTGTCGACGCCGGCCTCGCGGAGGTCGTCGTACCAGTGCTCGCGGTAGTTACAGGAGAGGACATCGACGTACTCGGCGACCTTCGCGATGTTCTCGATGACCCCCTCGGTCCCCTCGCCCCAGCCGGGGTTGCCGTAGGTGGTGGGTCGCGTCGGGTCGGCGCCGCGCTCGACGTCGCCGCGGTGAAAGCGCCAGTCGGTTTCGAGGCAGCGCACGCGGCAGTATGTCTCGCTGCGAGAAATAGTGAGTGACATACCCCACACGAAGCGGGTCGGGTTATGGTAGTTCGGTTCGGTGACCCGCTCTGCCGCACGGAACAGAGCTATATGGGCACCCCGTGACCGGCCTATACTTGAGTATGGAGTCGACGAGCCTCGACGGCGTCGCGCTGCACAACGTCGCGGAGACGGTGCCCGCGGAGTGGGCCGAGGGTGGCGAGCAGTTGTGTCGCGTCCCCGAGTCGGTGGGCGAGAAGTTGAACGAGGACGCCCGTGAGCGCGTCCGGCATCCGACGAACGGCGAGATACGCTTCGTGCCGGCGGATGACGAGACGGAGGTGGAGGTGACGCTCTCGGCGGCCGCGGAGACGCACGTCCGAGTCTTCTGGGGGTCGTTCCAACGGCCGTTCCGACCGTGGGACCCCATCGAAGTCGGCCCGGAACCGAGGACGCTGACGTTCAGCGTGCCCGAGCGCATCGCGCGCCTCGACGCCGCGGCGGAGACCGGGCGCTTCGACCCGCGGGTGTGTCGGATACTGTTCGAGCGCCTGCCGGCGGCGGCGATTCACGACGTGTCCGGGGACTGCCGGCCACCCACGGCGGACGAACTGCCGGAGGCGCGCTATCTCGCGTACGGGACGTCCATCACGGAGGGCGCGGCAGCGACGGCGCCGCACCTGAACTTCGTCTCGCACGTCGCGCGCGAGCGGGGCTACGACGCGCTGAATCTCGGCTGTTCGGGGTCGGCGTACTGCGAGGCCGCGATGGCCGAGCACATTGCGGGCCGCGAGGACTGGGACGTCGCGACGCTCGAACTCTCGGTGAACATGGCGAACGCGGAGTTCTCGGTGGGGGAGTTCCGCGAGCGCGTCGAAACGTTCGTGGACACGGTGGCTGGTGCGCATCCCGAGACACCCGTCGTCTGCGTCACGCTCTTCCCGTACTTCGCTGACGTCGTCGCGAACGAGGACGCGGGGCGCGCCGCCGACTTCCGCGAGGCGGTGCGAAACGTCGTCGTGGAGAGCGCACACGAGAACGTCTCGCTCATCGAGGGCGCGGAGTTGTTGGACACGCCGGGGTTGACGACGGACGTCCTCCACCCGGGCGACGCGGGTATGGGAACGATCGGGCGCGCGCTGGCGGAGCGACTCGACGCCGTCGTCGACTAGTCGGCGCCGTCGAGTCGAACCGGCGTCGAACGGAGAGTGGGGGCGAGGGCGCCGGCACCCTCGGTGGGGAACTGAGCGGAGTCGTGGGGGTGAGCGACCGACCACGCGGCCGTATGGACGCGACGGGCCGCATCGGCGGCGCGTCGCGTTCCCCCGGTGGCCGATGGCTCCCCCCTTGTCGGGGCGGCCGGATTTTTCGGTTGCCGTGCTGTCTTCCGCGCGGAAGGCTCCGGAATCGACGCCTCCGGCCGAGGGCGTCTACTGGTATTCTGGATTCGGTCATGGTGTTTACGGCCGAGTTTTCATACACTGGTGATGTCGAAGAAGCCAGGGGCGGAGCGGGCGCAGGGAGAGAGGGCACCGAGTCGCCGTGACGACCCGACCTCGAATCGTTTAACCGGGGGCGTGTGGAAGGCTGACGCGATGAGTGACGAGGCGGCGACGGCGTTCGTTCCGGGCCACGTGACGGGGTTCTTCTCGGTGCATCGTGCGGCGACGCCCGCGAAGTCGGGGTCGCGGGGCGGGGGGCTGACGCTGACGGACGGCGTGGGCGTCCGCGTTGAGCGCGCGGACGAGCGACGGGTGACGCTGAACGGCCGGAAGACGTCCGTGCCGGCGGTCGACTCCGTCCTCGAGGCGCTGGACGCGACGGTGGCCGTCACGGCGGAGACGGACCTCCCGGTGGGCGCGGGGTTCGGCGTCTCCGGCGGGATGGCACTCGGGGCAGCGCTCGCGACGAACGCGGTGGTCGGCCCGTCGCGCACGGAGAACGACCTGGTTCGACTCGCTCACGAGGGCGAAGTGGAGGCCGAAACCGGGCTCGGTGACGTCGTCGCGCAGGCGCGGGGCGGCGTCCCGTTGCGTCTCGACCCGGGCGCGCCGCCGCACGGCGAACTTGACGGCGTGCCGGCGTCGGCGCGCGTCGAGTACGTCTCGCTCGGCGAGCTCTCGACGGCGGACGTGCTCTCCGGGTCGACCGCGCGCCTCTCGACGGCGGGCGTACAGGCTCTCGAGGAGGTGCGCGCGAACCCGACACTACCGAGTTTCGTCCAGCAGTCGCGCTGGTTCGCGGAGCAGGCGGGCCTGTTGACTGACGAGGTGGCGGACATCGTCGAAGACGTCGTCGAGCAGGGCGGGGAGGCGTCGATGGCGATGCTCGGCCACACGGTGTTCGCGCTCGGGCACGGCCTCTCGGACGCGGGCTACGACGCGACGGCGACGCACGTCCACCCGGCGGGCGCGGGCCTAACGGACGCGGCGGGCCGCGACGAGTAGCGACGCGAGCGGGTAGCGGAGCGAGACGCGGCGTTTTTGGCGCGAGCACACCCATCAGTGGATATGAGCGACGAGGTCGACGTGCCGGAGGATCACCCACGCTATCAGTCGTTGTTGACGCGCCACCGCATCGAGGCGGGCGTGGAGAAGGGTATCACGAGCAAGCAGGGGCTCATCGCGGAGGGGCGCGGCGAGGCGTTCGACTACCTGCTGGGCGAGGAGACGATTCCGAGCGCAGACGCCGCCGAGCGCGTTGCGGCGGCGTACTTCCTGCTCGCGGAGCACCCGGTCGTCAGCGTGAACGGGAACGTCGCGGCACTCGTCCCGGAGGAGGTCGTGGAGCTCGCGGACGTGACGGGCGCGGACGTCGAGGTGAACCTCTTCGGGCGCACGGAGGAGCGCATGCAGGCCATCGCGGAGCACCTGCGCGAGCACGGCGCCGAGGAGGTGAAGGGACTGACGGCGGACGCGCGCATTCCGGGGCTCTCCCACGAGCGCGCGAAGGTCGACCGGGACGGCATCTACGACGCCGACGTCGTGCTCGTCCCCTTGGAGGACGGCGACCGGGCGGAAGCGCTGGGTGAGATGGGGAAGACCGAAATCGTCGTCGACCTGAACCCGCTCTCGCGGAGCGCGCAGGTCGCGGCGGTGCCGATTATCGACAACATCATGCGGGCGATCCCGAACGTCACGGCGCACGCGCGCGACCTGCAGGACGCCTCGCGCGAGGAGCTGGAGGCCATCGTGGAGGCGTTCGATCGGGAGGAGGCCCTCGCGGCGGCAGAGCGCCGGCTCCGGGAGGGAGCGCGCGAGGACGCACAGGACGCCAAGTAGGGAACGGAGCGGGTTCCTACCCGCCGGCAACGACGGAAACGTGGTGTGTCGTCGCACACCGCAACCGCTAAGTTTGTTTAGGGTGGCCTAAATCGTATGTGTCAGAGCAGCCCGGAGGGAGCGTAGATGGTCGGGCGGACGCTCGACGAGATACGGCGGCGGCTCGACGAGTACACGGACCCGGAGGGGCGCTACTACCTCGCATGCGCCCGAACGGGCGAGCGCCCCGTGCCCTCGGGCGAGCGACGCTATCCTGACCGGGAGCGCGCCGCGAAGGCCGCCGACCTCGTGGACGCCTACCGGGACGAACTCCGGCAGTACGACCCGCGACTCCCACACTACGACGTCATCGTCCGCGAACTCCCGTCGCCCGCGTCGGACGGCGCCACGTCGGCGCCCGGCACGCTCTCGCGCAGCGAGTTCTGCCACGAGGTCGCCGCCGCGGTCTTCGAGACGCTCTCCGGCGGCGGCTTCCGGGACGCCGAGCGCGCCGTCATGGACGCCTACCTCGGCGCCGCCGAGACCGTCACCGATCCCGACGACCTCTGTCTCCTCCTCCTGCGGAGCATGGGCGCGGTGCTGGACGCGACGCTCGACGCCCACGAGCAGGAAGTCGTCCTCAACCGCGCCGCGGGCCGGCTCACCCGCACGGCAATTCGCGAAGACGCCGTCGTCGACAGCCTCACCAGCGTCGCGGACGCCGGGCTCCTGGACGGGTATCGAATCCAGAACGACGGTGCCGAGGAGCGGGCGTACACCGTCGAGTTGGATGGCTACGCGCTCAGCCAGCGCGAATACGTGTTGACGCTGCCCGTCGCCGTCGAACTCCTGCGGCGCCGACCCGGCGCGGACGTCCAGTTCACGCCCGCTGACGGCGACCGACCGGGGTTCCGGGTGGCGCTCGCGGACCGCCAGCGCCACCGGCCACAGGGCCTCTTCCGGGTCGCCGCACCGTAGCGCGTCTCAGAGCAACTCGCGGACGGCCGTGACGACGGCGGGTGCGTCGTCCCCGAGGACGTAGACGTTCGGTTCGACGCCGAAGCCGCCGGTCTGGTAGAGCGCGCGCGTCCCCGGGTTCGCCGCGACGACGTCCCGAATCTCCGCGCGGAGGTCCTCGGCTTCCGCGGGGAACTCGACGGGGTCGAGCCCCTGTTCGGCGAGCCCCTCGATGACCCCCGCGGAGTAGGCGACGTTGATGGCGGCGCGCGCGTCGCTCCCGGCGTCGCGGGCGGCGAGGAGGACGGTGGCGACGTGCGCGGAGACGCCGAACTCGGGGTCGGCGGGGACCTCCGCACGCCCCATCACGTCGAAGACCCGCCCCGGAACGCCGGCGACGTCCTCGGGCGTCTCGGCGTCCACGAGGCATTCGACGAGGTTCGAGCCGACCGCGGGGATGAGCGTCGCGAACCCGGAGGTACGCTCGAGGAGGCGGACGCCACGCCGAACGTCCGCGAGGACGTGCTCGCGCTCGCGGAGGGCGTCCTCGCCCGTCCCGCGGAAGTCGACGTCCATCCCCGCGAGTTCGGGCATCTGCTCGGTGTGGATGTCGGAGAGGACGTCGCCGGGCGCTTCGAGTTCCCGAACGAGGGCTTCGGCTTCCGCGAGCGCGCCGACGCGCGAGAGCGTGCCGTCCGCGAGGCCGTCCGCGACCTCCGCGACGTGGGCGGTGACGCGCTCATCCGCCGCGATGTCCTCGCGGGTGGCGACGTCGCCCTTCGCGTACTTCGAGACGGCGCTCTGACTCACGCCGAGGAGGTCAGCGACGGCCTGCTGTGTGAGGCCGCGCTCGCGGAGGGCGGCGGCGAGCAGGGAGCGATAGGTCGGGAGGAACTCCTCGACGACGACTTCCTCGAGGAAGCGCATCTATCGCTCACCCGATTCGTCGCCGACCTGTTCGCCGCCGAACTCCTCGTCGCCCTGAATCCGGGAGGCCTGCGGGCCGCCCTGGTCTTGGTACTTCGACCCGCGGGCCGCGCCGTACGGCCGGTCGGCCGCGGTTCGGAGCTCGGTGAAGACGAGCTGGCTGATGCGCATGCCGGGCGAGAGCGCGACGGGCGCGGTGCCGAGGTTGGAGAGTTCGAGCGTTATCTTCCCGCGGAAGCCGGGGTCGATGAAGCCGGCGGTGGCGTGGACGACGACGGCGAGCCGCCCCAGCGAGGAGCGGCCCTCGACCTGCGCGACGAGGTCCGGCGGGACTTCGACGCGCTCCTTCGTGGTGCCGAGGACGAAGTCGCCCGGGTGGAGGATGAACTCGTCGTCCTCCTCGATGTAGGTCTCGGAGACGTACTCCTCGACCTCGGTCTCGTCGGTCGGGTGGATGCAGGGGATGTTCGCGCGCTGGAACTCGAGGAAGCGCTTACCGAGGCGAACGTCGATACTCGCGGGCTGAATCTGCAATTCAGGGTCGTCGAGCGGCTCGACGGCGAGGTCGCCGGCCTCCAGCCTGTCGAGGAGGTCGGCGTCGGAGAGTATCATACGCGCAGGAAGGACCCCGGGGCTGTTAAACGAACCTTTCCGGCCTCAGAGGCCACCGAAGACGACGGTGAGCGCGGCGACGACGCCGCCGGCAGCGGAGGCGGTGACGAGGCGGAGGTCGGTGACGACGTAGACGCCGGCGGCCCAGACGTAGCCCTGCCAGACGGCGGCGCCCATCGAGACGAACGGCCGGATGACGGAGCCACCGACGACGACGGTGGTGAGCGCGGTGGCGAGCGGGCCGGAGAGGGACTGCTGGCCGAAACTCGCGCCGACGAGGGCGAGCGTGGTGAGGGCTTCGGCGGCGAGCGGGACGACACCCCACGCGGCGACGGCGAGGACGTCGCCGAAGACGACGTCGTCGGCGGGGACGGCGGCGAGGGCGTAGAGGGCGACGGCGGCGAGGAGCCAGACGACGAAGACGCCGGCGAAGACGAGCGGCGTCCACCCGGAGACGGCACCCCAGTTGTCGACGAAGAAGCCGGTCGTGGCGGGGACGGTACAGCCCGTCGAGGCCTGTCCGACGCTGTCGCTCGCGCAGATGGAGGCGGACGGGTGGACGGGGTCGCTGAGTGTGAGGTTGCTCGCAACGCTCCCGCCCGCGAAGAGGCCGACGCCCAGCAGGGAGAGGGAGACGACGAGGGCAGTGACGAACACCGCGACGAGTCCCTCGAGGAGTGACGGCTCGAACTCCCGGTAGAAGGCCATCGGCCGAAACAGCGGTGTTATCGGCAGCATAAGGGTTGGTACCAGCGGTAGCCAAAAAGAAAGTAAGGCTCACGTCGGGGCCGTGAGGTCGCCACGCCTATGCGGTCGCGGGCCGCCCTCTGAGGTATGAAGCAGGTCATCGCCGCCCGTACCGACCTCGGGATGGGGCGGGGGAAACTCGCCGCGCAGGTCGCCCACGCCTCCCTGAAGGCCTACGAGCACGCCGACCCGGAGAACGTCCGCGCGTGGAAGGACGCCGGCCAGCCGAAAATCGTCGTGAAGGTCGGCTCCGAGGACGAACTCCTCGAGGTCGCCGAGGAGGCGCGCCGCGCCGGCCTCCCGAACGCCATCATTCGCGACGCTGGCCGCACGGAACTCGACCCCGGTACCGCGACGACGTGCGCGGTCGGCCCCGCGCCCGACAACCAAGTGGACGCCGTCACCGGCCACCTCTCGCTCTACTGATGCGCGAGGCCCACTCGCTCGAACGCGACGTCGGCATGGAGTACTACGTGAGCGACGCGCCCGGCACCGGCGGGTCGCTCCGCGAGGCCGCCGCGGACTTCCGCGTGCGCGAACTGGAGGAGTTCGACACCCAGCCGGTCGACGCCGACACCGGCGATTACCCCCACCTCGTCTTTCGTGCGACGCTGACGAACTGGGACACGAACGGCTTCGCGCGCGAACTCTCGAACAAACTCGGCATCAGCCGCGAGCGCGTCTCGTGGGCGGGCACGAAGGACCGCAACGCCGTCACCACCCAACTGTTCAGCGTGCGGGACGTCGCCGCCGACGCCCTCCCCGAGGTGCCGAACGCCGACATCGACCCGGTGGGGCGCGCCGGCCGACCCATCCGCTTCGGCGACCTCCGGGGCAACGACTTCACCATCGTCGTCCGCGACGCCGACGCCGACCCCGTCGACTCGGTGACGAGCGACCTCACCGCGTTCGGCGGCGACGAGGCGGACGGCACGGTCGGCGTCCCCAACTACTTCGGCCAGCAGCGCTTCGGGAGCTATCGGCCCGTCACCCACGAGGTCGGCCTGCACGTCCTCCGCGAGGAGTGGGAGGAGGCCGTCATGGCCTACATCGCGAACCCCTCCGAGGACGAACCGCCCGAGACCCAGGAAGCCCGCGGGTTCCTCGAGGAGAGCCGGGACTGGAGCGCGGCCATCGAACGCTACCCCCGCCATCTCCGCTACGAGCGCGCCGTCCTGAACACGCTCGCGGAGAACGGCGGGGAGACGCCCGAGGACTTCCGCGAGGCCCTCGAGACGTTCCCGTCGAACCTCCAGCGCCTCTTCGTCCACGCCGCCCAGTCCTACGTCTTCAACCTGATCCTCTCCGAGCGCCTCGAGCGGGGGTTGCCGTTCGACCGCGCCGTCGAGGGCGACGTCGTCTGCTTCGCCGACACCGACGGCGAACCCGTCCTGCCCGACACCGACCGCCTCCAGCGTGTGACGAAGGGGCGCGTCGACGTCGTGAACCGCCACGTCGAGCGCGGCCGGGCGTTCGTCACCGCCCCCCTCGTGGGGACCGACACCGAGTTCGGGGACGGCGAACCGGGCGAAATCGAGCGCGAGGTCTGCGAGGACGTCGGCGTCGAACCCGCGGACTTCGACCTCCCAGGGTCGTTCGGGTCGACCGGCACGCGGCGCGCCATCCTCGTCCGGACCGACCTCGAGGTCACGAGAGACCCGCTCACGTTCGACTTCGCGCTCCCGAAGGGCAGTTACGCCACGGTCCTCCTGCGCGAGTACCTCAAGAGCGGTCCGCTCGACCTCTGAACCCACACCGGTTTTACGTGCGAGTCGCCTTCTCGTCGGTATGGAGTGTTCGCGTTGTGGGACCCCACTCGAGAAACCGGGCGACTACTGCCTGGTCTGCGAGACCCACAACGCGGACGCCGTCGTCGTCCACGCCGAACCCGACCACGCGACGCTGACCTTCCTCGATGAGGACGAGGTGGTCGGGCGGACGGACATCGCCACCACGCCCGAGGCGGACGCGGACCTGGAGGGGCGGCGCCTGCGGAACTTCGCGGGCCGCATCGCCGACGAGGTGCGGCGCAAACGCCCCGAGGAGGTGTACGTCGCGGGCGACCGGAGCGTCGTGCAGGCGGTGCGCGCCGACCTCCACTACACCGTCTATCGGGTCCCGGAGGACGATCCCGTCGAGGCCGTGCTCGAACGCCGCGGGGAGCGCGAACTCGACGTTGTCGAGAAAGCGCCCACCGAGAAAATCGGCGGGACGCACAGCACGCTCATCGGTGGGCGTGTCGGCCAGCGCGCCATCCGCGAAGTCGCCGCGCACCCGCACGTGAAGAAGGTGATCCCGGGCCCCATCGAGGCCGGCGGGTCGGGCGCTCGCGGCGGCGTCCGCGCGAAGGTGACCCGCGCCGACTCGAACGGGAACGTCCGGCTCCTAATTCGGGACGGCTCCAGCGTTCAGGAGAACCGCGTGGTGACGACGGCGATGGACCGCGAAACCGGCGAGCGCGTTCGTGACGACCTGAACGAGGCGCTCGAGGACGCCGACCTCAGCCGATAGGGCGGCGCGCACCTGCCACGACGGGCACCCGAAACCGACTCGCAGGGCTTATGTGCGCGCTGGAGTTAGTAGTCGATATCATGGCCAGCAAGGGCTCCAGTAACACCGGGAGCGCGGGCCGGTTCGGCGCACGCTACGGTCGCGTCGCCCGACGCCGCGTCAGCGAGATCGAGAGCGACACGAACGCAGACCACACCTGTCCCGAGTGCGGCACGGACGCCGTCGACCGCAAGGGGACAGGTATCTGGCAGTGCGGCAAGTGCGGCTACAAGTACGCCGGCGGCGCGTACCGCCCGTCCACGCCGGGTGGCAAGGCCGTCACGCGCTCCATCCGCACCGCCCTCGCAGAGGACGAGACCGAGGCGTAACGACGGATGTCCTACAAGTGCTCCCGCTGTAAGCGAGACGTCGAACTGGACGCCTACGGCGGCGTCCGGTGTCCGTACTGTGGGCACCGCGTCCTGCTGAAGGAGCGGAGCCGGGACGTCAAGGAAGTCGACGTCCAGTAACTGACGTCGGGGACGCACCGTGCGCCACCGGACGTCCCTCGTCTTCTCGTATGACTCACCCCGCGTAGCTGCGGCTGTCTACGCCGCGGTGCGCGTCGAGGCCGGCGACATCGAGGGCGACCGGACGGACGCGTCCGTCGAGCGCGACGGCGACACCGTTCGGGTCACGGTCCGCGGCGCGGACCTGACCGCGCTCCGCGCGGGGATGAACACGTGGACGACGCTCGTCGGCGTCGCCGAGGCGGCGTTCGACGCCGGCGAGCGCGCGACCCAACATAACTAGGTCGTAGGCTCATGGGCGTGGGTCGCGTCCGTAATTGATGCCGGTTCGATGGACGAGCGGGGACACGTTTCACTTTCCGTCCCCCATCCTCGTCCACTCCCCCCTCCCCCCTCTCAAACCGGCTTCGATCCCCCCACAATGAGTTTACAGACCGAGCCGACGACGACGCCGGCGTCACACCTCCTCGACTCAGCGGGCCACGAGACCGAACTACCGTCCGTCCCGGAGACCGGTACCGTGCTGGTCGTCGAGGACGACCGCGACCTCGCGGAGACCTACGCCATCTGGCTCGACCGGGAGTACGACGTCCGCCTCGCCGCCAGCGCTTACGAGGCGCGGGAGGTCATGGATGCGGACGTGGACGTCGCGCTCGTCGACCGCCGCCTCCCCGACGGCAACGGCGTAGACGTCGCCACCGACGTCCTCAGCGTCCAGCCGTCGTGCCACGTCGGATACATCACCGCCGTCCAGCCGAGCGTCGACCTCGTCGACATGCCCGCAGACGCCTACGTCGAGAAACCCGTCACGGAACGGGACATCCACAGCGTCGTCGACGAGTTGTTCGCGCGGACGTGCTTCGACGACGCGGACGTCCGGGAGTTCTTCGCCACGACGACGAAACTCGACGTCCTCCGCGAGCGCGCGCTCCCGGAGAGCGTGGACGCGCCCGCCGCCGAGGACCCCGCGCTCGTCGCGCTCCGCGAACGCCACGCCGAGCAGCGAGACGCCATCGCGGAGCGGCTCAAGCAGTTCGTTCGGTGACGGAGCGCAAAGCGGGGGTTTTTACCTCCGGGCGTTCACGTTGTGCGCATGCAGGGCAACCTTCCGCCCGAGGCGCAGGAGAAGCTCGAGGAGCTGCAGGACCTTCAGGAGAAGGCCCAGACTGTCGCGACGCAGAAGCAGCAGGCTGAGACGCAGCTCACCGAGGCCGAGACGGCGCTCGACGAGCTCGAGGACATCGACAAGGAGACGACCATGTACCGCGAGGTCGGCGAGCTGCTCGTCAAGACGGACTACGACGAGGCGCAGGACGACCTTCAGGACAAGGTCGACAACCTCGAAATCCGCGTGCAGTCCCTCGAGAAGCAGGAGGAGCGCGTGGAGAGCCAGTTCGAGGAGCTCCAGGAGGAGCTTCAGGAGATGCTCGGCGGCGCGGGCGGCGGCATGATGGGCGGCCCCGGCGCGGGCGGCGCATAAGGCCATGCCGAGTGACGAAGAAGTCGTCCAGACCGCCGCGGAAGCCGCAGAAGGCTACATCTTCTCGCGGGTGAAACAGTCGGACGTGAAAGACCTCGACGTCGCGGTGTCGTTCGAGGACGGCGTCCTCACCGTGGACGTCTACCTCAACGCACCTGAGGCGGACGTCGAGGCGGACGAACTCGCGGACGAGGCGGCACGCGTCGGCCAGGAAGCGGTCGACGACCTCTTCGCGACGGAGGAGTAGTCCGCGCGGTTTCTCTCCGACTCGCCACGCTCGTGAGCGACGGCTGTCGGGACGGCAGTAATTTTCTCGGTCAGCGCGAGGCAACGTGTGCGTGACGGACGAGTCACGCACGACCGGCGGCGCTACGTGAGGAAGAAGATGAGCGCGCTGATGAGGACAGTGACGGCGACGACGACCGCGCCGAGCGCGCTCCCGAGGGCGATGACGGCGTTGGCGTGGCTGGCGAGCGTCTCGGTGCGGTCGTTGCCGAAGACGGTGACCTCGGCGTGCTCGCTGGCGACGCCGGCCTCGACGGGTTCGAGGTCAGAAAGCGCGTCACCGACGAGCTCGAGGACGACGTCGCGGAGCGCGTCTTGGTCGAGGACGTCGCCGACCTGGTTCTCGGACTTGACGGTGTTGACGATGTGGGTGTCGGTAGTCATCACCTCGACGGCGTCGCGCGCGAAGCCGTGAGCGTCGACGACGGCGTCCACGAGCGTGTCGCGGAGCCCGGGTTCCATGTTGTTCCCGTCGACGAGGACGTAGCAGGCCTGCTCGCCGTCGACGTCGGTGACGGCGACGCGGACGCCGAGCGGGCCGATGCCTTCCTCGGGTGTCCAGACGGTGCGGTCCCACGCGGTGCCGAGTTCGAGCGGCCCGCGCTCGGCGTCCACGAGCGACTCGCCGAGGTCGCCGGCGCCCTCGATGAGGTTGAACGAGCGGTGCGACCCGGGGACGACGTGACCGAGGTCCTCGCCCTGCAGGCCGTTGTTGGAGTTGTGGGCGTCCGCGAGAAGGACGTCCGCGAGGCCGGCGCAGCGCGCTTCGGCGGCGGCAGCGAGGCCGACGGCGTACTCGATGTCGTCGGCGAACGCGGGTGCGAACGTGACGGCGAGGAACGCGCCGTCGTCGCCGAACCCCTGCCCGATGAGGCTGGCGTCGCCGCGCTGGACGCGGACGCTCGGGGTGGCGTCGCGGGTGTACTCGATTTTCTCGGCGGCGCGCTCGGCGGCGTCGACGAGCGTGTCGACTTCGCGCTCGGTGACGAGGTTGAAGTCGTGGCCGGCGGTGGCGTGCGGCGGGAACGCAAGGCCGTCCGCAGTCTCGGCGACGCGCTGGGGGAGGTTGCCGCCACCGATTTCGCCCATCGGCCCGGGATGAATCATCGGGAGGACGAAGCGGGCTTTCTCCTCGCCGTCGGGCCGGCGGAAGGAGAGAACGGTGACGGGAACGACGGCGTCCTCGCCGATCTGCTCGAAGAAGTCCTCGAGTTCGCGGGTGCCTTCGGCGATGTGGCCGATGAAGCCCCGGAGGAAGTCGAGACCCGACACGCCCAGACTCTGGCGCCACGGCCGGTCGACGGTACGGACGAAGCCGTAGGCGACGAGCGCGTAGAGAATACTCATCCCGACGAGGAGAACGAGGTCGTCGGGCGTGATGAGGAGGAGGCGCGCCGGCGCGCTCTGGGGGCGCGAGAGGTAGGCGTTGAGTAGCGGGACGTCCACCGTGAGGTAGCGCATCGTCCCGGAGTAGACGAAGAGGAGGACGCCGGCGGTGGCCGTCTGGATGCTCGCGGGGATGGCGGCGAGCAGGAGGCTGTTGCGCGAGACGGCGAGGACGACCAGCAGGCGCAGCGCGAAGATGAGCGCGAGCGCGGCGATGAGGACGTCGAAGACGAAGTGCTGGCCGGCGCTCGTGAGGACGGTGATGACGCTGGCGACGGCGAGAAGCGCGACGACGATGAGCTCACAGCAGAGCGCGAGCAGCGAGGAGCGGTTGTACGTGAGTTGGCCGTCGAGCCACCGGTCGACGGGCGTGGTGAGGAGGCTGGCGACGACGGTGGGGATGCCGATGTAGAAGACGCCCTCCCACGCGTCCTCGAGGATGTAGGTGGCGTCGAACGCGCCGACCCCCGCGAGGGCGGCGACGAGCAGCGAGAAGCCGACGCTGACGTACCAGTTCGGGGCGCGGAAGATGAACCGGGAGAGCGCCGCGAGGTCGCCCTGCGTCTCGGTCATGGGCGCTTACTCGCAGCGCGCGAGGAAGTTCTCGAAGACGACGTCGCCGCGTTCGGTGTGGGCGACTTCGGGGTGCCACTGGACGCCGTAGCGGTCGCGCTCGGGGTCGCTCATGGCTTCGACGTCGCAGACGTCGCTCGTGGCGGTGCGCGTGAAGCCCTCAGGCACGGCCTTCACTTCGTCGGCGTGGCTCGCCCAGACGCGCGTCTCGGGGGCGAGCGACCCGACGAGCGGGTCGTCCTCCTCGAGGATTTCGACGGTGACGTCGGCGTAGCCGCCGTAGTCGCCGCCTCCCACGTCGCCGCCGTATTCGGCGGCGATGAACTGCATGCCGAGGCAGATACCCAGGATAGGAACGTCGAGGTCGAGGTACTCGTCGCAGCGACCCGTCCGGTCCATGCTGGGGCCGCCAGAGAGCACGAGGCCGTCGTACTCGGCGAGGTCGCCGGGCGCGGTGTCGTTGTCGACGAGGTCGGTGTCGACGCCGAGGTCGCGGAGGGCGCGATGTTCCAGGTGCGTGAACTGGCCGTGGTTGTCCACGACGGCGATTCGGGTCATGCCTCTGCGTAGAGTACTGGGTCGTAAAAAGTCCTCGCAGTCCCGTCGAAACGCGAGACGGCCGTCTGACAGGTTTCAGGCGACGATGTCAGCGTCTACGAGGAACTCCCGTCGGACGCGTTTCACTTCGGGGCCCTCGGGCACGAGTTCCGGTGCCTCGGGCGGTGCGTCGAAGCGCTTCGGGTCAGGGGTCACCGGTTCGAGGAGGTCGGCGAAGACGTCGCCGCGCCGACCAGTCATGTAGGTGAAGCCACCGTACCGTCGCTCCTCGAACGGCGTCGTTTCGGGGTCGGGGAACTGCTCGCGGACGACGTTACCCGTCTCACGGACGTACTCGGCGGCCTCTTGCTGGGCGTGCCGGCTCTCCGCGTAGTAGCGCTCGCCGTACTCGTCGTCGTAATCGACGCCGGCGTGCGCCGGGGACTCGAAGCGGACGCCGCCGTCCGGGAGCGCCCCCTCCGCGAAACAGAAGTTCACGGTGAACGAGTCGGGGTACCGCAGGAGGACGAGCACACAGACCTGTTCGTCGACCGCGGTGTGCTCCTCGATGCGCAGGAGGCACTCCCGGTAGTAGACGGCGAGTTCGCCGATCCAGTCGTCGCGCTCGCCCGCGGCGTACGCGTCCGCGACGTCGTCGTAGTCGTCGCCGACGAGGTGGCGGAGGCGATGCTCGAAGCCGTTGCCGATCTCGGCCACGATATACTCGAGCGCCGCCGAGAGCGGCGCGTCCGGGTCTTCGAGCAGGGTGGCCTGTCGGTCCCGGCCGTCTGCGATGCGTGCCATGTTCTCGTGATGCGTCCGCTCGGCCTCGACGTCCGGTAGCGGTATCCGTATCGCCTGTCGGTAGAGTGCGTTCACGCCGCGTTCGACGCGGGCTCGCCTCTCGCTCATTCGGGAAGTCGTCGGGAGCGCAGCTATATGAACCCGCCGTCCGTGTCAATCGCTCCCAGCAGACTTACACCGCGTTCAGCGTTCGTCGTTTCGCGGCCCGTTACTGCGTTCAGCGTCGCGCTCGGCAGCCGTCCGGAAGCCGAGTTCGTCGAGTTCCTCGCTCCGGCGGCCCTCCGCCTCCGCGAGCGCCTCCGCACTCGGGCTGGCGTCGTCGTCGATGCGCGCCCACGAGTCGTGGACGGCGCTGTGACACCACCGGCAGAGCGTCACCGTGATTTCGTGACTCACCTCGTCCCCACTGGCACCGGCGGCGTCGCTCGCGGGTCGTCCCTCCCCGCTCGCGTGTTCCGTGGACTCGCTCCGTTCGTCCACGTACGACAGGTGGTGTTCTTCGAGGAGGGGGCGGGCGTCGGTGTGGGCGTTCCGGCGCTCTTCGAGGCCGCAGCGTGCACACTCGTGACCGTCGGTCGTGGAGGAAAAATGCGGGCAGTCGCGCCACTCGGCATCGCCGTCAGCGGCCGGACAGCGGTAGTCCGCGCTCGCGCGCTCCTCGGCGAACTCGGGGTCGTGCTGGGGGAAGTCGAAGGCGTAGCGGCACTTCCCGTCGCCCGTGACGTGGTCGCAGGCGCCGGCGTGCGCGTAGGGGTCGTCGACGCCCACGGCGGTCCCGGTCGGCGTCTTCTTCACGACTCCCGGTTCGGGGGCGCGACGGGAAAACGCTTCCGTGGGTCGCGGGCCGAAGTCTCAAACCGCGTCGCCCCCTCCCCACTCCCGTGCAGGTCGTCCACGAACGCGGCGGCGACATCGACGTGCTCGCAAGCGACGTCGAGCGCGCGGACTCGTTCGTCTCGCGGGCGCGCGGGCTGATGTTCCGGCGCTCGATTCCCGACGACTACGCGCTCGTCTTCGAGTTCTCGGGGCGCGCACAGCGCGGCGTCCACATGGTCTTCGTGCCCTTCGACATCGACGTGCTGTGGCTCGTCGACGACGAGGTCCAGCGCGTGGAGACGCTGTCCGCGTGGACGGGGCGCGCGAGCGCGGAGGCGGAGTGCTTCGTCGAACTCCCGGCGGGCGCGGCGAGCGACGTCCGGGTCGGCGACACGGTGCGAGTCGAACCCTAACGGTCGATATTGTCGGACCCGACCAGTTTATGTGTCTCGGGCGTATTCGTGCAGACACAATGACGACACACCAGTCGTCGGAGGATAGAGGAAGTCGCCGCAAGGCGGCTGGCCGTGAAATCCGACGGTAACGAAATCCACCCAACCGATAGCGAGTTCTCGATGGACTTCTTCTCGAACAATACCCTCAGCGACGGCGACGTACAGTTCCTCGACACCACCCTCCGAGACGGCGAGCAAGCCCCCGGAATCTCCCTGACAGCGGAGGAGAAGGCGGGCATCGCTCGCCGGCTGGACGACGCGGGCGTCGCGGCCATCGAGGCCGGGAGCGCCTGCACGAGCGCGGCCGAGCGCGAGACGATTCGGCGCGTCACCAGCCTCGGCCTCGACGCGCGCATCACGAGCTTCTGTCGGGGCATCCAGCGCGACGTCGACCTCGCGATGGACTGCGACGTCGACGGCGTTCACATCGTCGTCCCGGCAAGCGACCGGCACGTCGAGGGGAAGGTCGGGTCGACGCGCGAGGAAGTCGTCGAGAAGACGAGCGACCTCGTCGCGTACGCGAAGGACCACGACCTCTGGGTCGAGGTCATCGGCGAGGACGGCTCACGGGCGGACTACGACTACCTCGAAGCGCAGGCCGAGGCCGCCTTCGAGGCGGGCGCGGACCGCTTTTGCTTCGCGGACACGGTCGGGCACGCCTCGCCCGAGCGCGTCTACGAGGGCGTCGAACGCCTCGCGGAGCACGGGCCGGTCGCCGTCCACACGCACGACGACCTCGGGCTCGCCGTGACGAACGCCCTCGCGGGCATCGCGGCGGGCGCGGACCTCGTCCACGGCACCATCAACGGCATCGGCGAGCGCGCCGGGAACGTCGCCCTCGAGGAGGTCGCCATCGCGCTCTGGCACTGTTACGGCGTCGAGCCGATGGAGACCGAGCACCTCTACGAGGTCGCCTCCTACGTCGCCGACGCGACGGGTATCCCGCTCCCGCCGAACAAGGCCGTCTCCGGCGAGAACGCCTTCGCGCACGAGTCCGGCATCCACACGGACGGCACGCTGAAGGACGAGCGGATGTACGAGCCCTACCCGCCCGAGGCCGTGGGCCGCGAGCGCCGGCTCGTCCTCGGGAAGCACGCGGGGCGCGCGGGCGTCCGCGCGGCGCTCGCCGAGCACGACGTCGAACTGGACGACGAGGCGCTCGCGGCGGTCGTCGAGCGCGTGAAGACGCTCGGCGAGAAGGGCCGTCGCGTGACCGACGCGGACCTCCTCACCATCGCGGAGGACGTCCGCGGCCGGGCGCGCGAGCGCCGCGTCGAACTGCTCGACCTGACGGCGGCGAGCGGGTCGGGCACGCCGAGCGCGAGCGTCCGCCTGCGCGTGGACGGCGACGAGCACACCGCCGCGGGCACGGGGAGCGGGCCGGTCGACGCCGCACTCTCCGCGACGCGGCAGGCGCTCGGCTCCGAGTTCTCCTTCCATCTCGAGTCCTACCACGTCGACGCCATCTCCGGCGGTACGGACGCCGTCGTCACCGTCGACGTCGAGGTCTCTCGGGGCGACCGCTCGGTGTCGGTGTCCGCGAGCGACGCCGACATCACCGTCGCGAGCGTCACGGCGGTCCTCGACGCGCTCGACCGACTCCTCCCGGAGGCCGACTCCGAGGAAGCCGTCCCGGCGGACGACTGAGGGACGCCCCACGAGTCGGCCGGGCCGTCCGACCGTGTGACTTCCCCACACGGGTTTTGTGGCTGGCGGCACAACATGCCCGACGGTGGTAGAATGACCGACCCACCGAGCGAGGAGTTGACGCGGGCGTGTCGCGCCGCAATCGGCGACTCGCTGCGAAGCATCGTCTACTTCACTGAGGACGACTACGAGCAGGTCTACCTCCGTGAAGACTTGGAGGCGGACGCCGACGTCGAGTCGTTCGTCGAGAACGAGCGCAGCGGGTTCGAGCGCCGGGATACCGGCGCGAACTCCGAGCTGGGCGCGTACGACTACACGATACACGGCCACGAGGAGGGCGCGCTGGCGCGCGTCGTCGTCGGTGACCACGGCGTCTTCGTCACCACCGACCCGCTCTCGACGTCGCGCTTCGAAGAAGTGGCCGTGGCCGTCCGCGACGTCCTCAGCGACGCCGGCTGAGGTCCACCGTCCTCGTTCTTCGCGCACGGAGCAACCGCTCACCGGAATTTACTCCCGCACTCGCAGACGAACACCACGGCTCTCGGGTGTTGCGTCGTCAGAAGGCGCCGAGGGTGAGATTTGAACTCACGAGTCCGAATGGACAGTTGCTTTCGAGGCAACCGCCTTGGCCAGGCTAGGCTACCTCGGCCTACTCATGGCTAATGGGGTTTCGACTTTAGCCGTTTCGATTCGGAGCGACTGACGCCGGCGGTGTCGCCGACGGCGCAGCCGTGATTCGGGGGCCCGCACGGAGCGTGTGTCGTGGGAGCGACCGGCAAGCCTATGGTTGCTCGTGTCACGGAATAGACCATGAACGTCGAGGAGGCGAGTGCGGACGTCGAGGCGGTGTTGGACGCCGTCGCGGACGCCGTCGTCGCCGATCGCTCGTTTCTGGAGACCGTCTCGGTCGGACTGCTCGCGCGCGGCCACGTCCTGCTGGAGGACGTCCCCGGCACCGGGAAGACGCTGACCGCGCGCTCGCTGACGCACGCGCTCGGCCTGGAGTTCTCGCGCATCCAGTTCACGCCCGACCTCCTGCCGTCGGACGTCATCGGGACGCACGTCTTCGACGAGAAGGAGCGCGAGTTCGAGTTCCAGCCCGGCCCCATCTTCGGGAACGTCGTCCTCGCGGACGAAATCAACCGCGCGCCGCCGAAGACGCAGGCCGCACTCCTCGAGGCGATGGAGGAGGGGCAGGTGACCGTCGACGGCGAGACCCACCAGCTCCCCGACCCGTTCTTCGTCGTCGCGACGCAGAACCCCGTGGAGCAGGAGGGGACCTTCCAGCTCCCGGAGGCCCAGCTCGACCGCTTCGTCGTGAAGTCGGCCATCGGCTACCCCGACCTCGACGGCGAGCGCGAGATTCTGCGCCGGCGTGCCGGCCGGACGAGCCAGTCCCCGGACGTCGAGCGCGTCCTCTCCACGGAGGGAGTGCGCGACCTTCAGACGGCGCCCGAGGACGTCCACGTGGAGGACGACGTCCTCGACTACATCGCGGACGTGGCGCGCGCGACCCGCGAGGACCGGCGCGTCGACGTCGGCGTCAGCCCGCGCGGGACCCAGCGGCTCTTCGAGGCGGCGCGCGCGTATGCCGTCGTCGAGGGCCGCGAGTACGTCACGCCGGGCGACGTGAAGCGCGTCGCGAAACCCGTCCTCGCCCATCGGCTCGTGTTGACGCCGGACGCGACGGTGAGCGGGACGGAGAAGGAGTCGGTCGTCGGCGCAGTCCTCGACCGGGTCGCGGTGCCGACGGTCGAGTAGCCCCGTTTCTCAGCGGAGCGTCCAGACGAGCAGGAGCGCACCGACGAGCATCCCGACGAGCGCGACCACGGGGCGGCCGCCGAAGCCGACGAGCGCGACGGCATAGACGACGGCCGCCGAAAGCGTGAGAACGGCGGCGCTCGCGGCGGCGTGGACGAGTTCGGCGTCGCGTGTTTCCGCCCGGGAGCCGAGTTGCTCGCCGAGCGAGACGGCGTTCTCGCCGACGTCCCACGCGAAGAGCGCCGCGGCGGCGGTGACGAGCGCGGGGAGCGGCCCGGCGCCGAAGGCGCCGAGGAGGACGGCGGCGAGCGCGAGCGCCGCGGTGCCGAACCCGAGGTACCGCCGGCGGCCGCGTCGGACGCCGAGCGCGAGACCGACGGTTCCGGCGAGCGCCGCGCTGACGGCGTAGAGGCCACCGGTGGTGGCGACGGCGACGCAGACGACGCCGGCGAAGACGGCAAGGGCGGCGCCGACGTCACTGGGCGAGCGGTCGACGGCGTCGCTCACCGCGACCACCCCCGTGCGGCGCGGGTGAGCGCGACGGCGAGCGGGTCCGCGGGGTCCCAGTCGACGACGCGGACGCCGGCCCCCCGGAGTTCGCGGATGCGCGTCCGGCGTTCGACGGCGGCGACCCGGCCGCCGACGGTGTCGCGACCCGTGACGTCGGGACTGAGGACGGTGACGGGGTGGCCGTAGCTCTCGAGACGGCGCGCGGTGAAGGCGCTCGTCGCGTCGAGCAGCGGCGTGGCGAAGACGACCTGTGCGTCACTGGGGACGTTCTTGCGGAGGCGGCGGAACGCGAGGACGTCCGGCGTCGCGCGCCCGTGGCCGGTGGGCGGGAAGGCGTCGTCGAGCGCGAGCCGGTCGGCGAGTCGGAGGCGATGGTCACGGCCGCTCCCGGGCGGGAGCCACGTCCACGTCGGGCCGTAGGCGGCGAGGCCGACTTGGTCGCCGGCGGAGAGGAGGGCGGCGGCGACGTCACCCGCGCCCCGGATGCCGTGTTCGAGCGCGGCGACACCCTCCTCGTCGGTGGTGTAGGCGTCCTCGCGGGCGTCGACAACGAGGACGACGCTCGCGGCGCGCTCCTCGCTGAACTGGACGGTCGAGAGGTCGCCGGTGCGCGCGAGGCGCCGCCAGTCGACCCGGGAGAGCGGGTCGCCGGGCCGGTAGTCGCGGACGGCGTGAAACTCGACGCCGCTCCCGGGCGTGCTGGTGGTGACGCGGCCGACGCGCCGGAGGGTCTGTGCACGCAGCGGCGGCGCGTCGATGGTGGTGAGCGACGGCACACACTCGAGGCGGGTCTCGGGGCCGACGGCGCGTTCGCGTTCGAGCGACCCGGGGAGGTTGCGGCTGTAGACGGTGAGCGGGTCGAAGTCGTGGCGTCCCCGGGTCGCCTCGACGGTGTAGGTGAAGGAGAGGGTGCGCCCGGCGCGGAGCGCGCTCGCGGCGCGCGGCGACCCATCGACGACTTCGAGGGCCTCGGGAACGCCGTCGACGACGCGGACGTCGGGGAGGAAGCCCCCGTCGTTCGTGACGGTGACAGTGACGGCCACGTCTTCGCCGGGGTCGGGGTCAGTCTCGGAGAGCGTGCGCTCGACGGTGAGCGACGGGTCGGGCGCGTCGGTCGCGTCGGCGTAGCCGGCGACGGCGGCGGCGAGCGCGCCGACGAGGAGGACGGCGGGCGAGCGCAGAATCGCGGCAAGGCCGGCAGCGGCGAACGTGAGCGCGGTGACGCCCGCCCAGCGTTCGGTGCGTCGCGGGTCGCTCATCCGGACACCTCCTCGGTTCGCCCGGCGTCGTCGGCCTCGCGGAGGCCCGCGATCCGTTCGATTTCGGCGAGCGCGTGGCGGAAGCGGACGTCGAAGACGGACGCGCGCCCGAGGAGTTCGCGGAGGCGGAGGCGCGTCGGCGCCGGTTGCGCGTCGTCGGCGAAGAACGCGGCGGCGTGCGGGTCGTCCGTCCACGTCCCCTCGCGGAGTCGCGACTCGGCTGCCTCCTCGGTGAGGCCGTCGATGGCGACGAGCGTCTCGACGGCGAGGTCGTGGAGGCGGTCGCGAGCGACCGGGCGCGCGCTGGCGCGGGCGTTCGTGCGGGCTTCGGCGTACGTCCGGTCGAAGGACTTGCCGGGGCGGCCGGCTGCCCGTCGGGTCTCGACGTCCGGTGGGTCGGCGCGCTCGGCGTCCGCTCTGGTCGCGCGGGCGTCCCGGTAGGCGAGGTAGGCGGCGAGGAGCGCGACGACGCCGACGACGGTGATCGCGGCTTCCGCGAAGGAGAGGCCGGCGACGAGCCCGGGGGCGAACGCGATGACGATGCCGGCGACGGCGGCGAGGAGGCCGAGCGCGAGGAGGACGCGGCGGGCGTTCACGGCCGCTCACCTCCCTCGGCGTCGCCGTAGGCGGCTTCGATGGCGCGCAGGGCGTCACGGGCGCGCGCTTCGCGTTCCTCGTCGGCGGCGTGGCCGCCGTAGCGGACGTCGTTGAACAGGTCGGTGAGGACGTCGACGTGCTCGGGGGCCATGCCGGCCTCGCGGGCGGCGGCGGCGAACTCCTCCGGCGTGCTGGATTCGGGGTTCGGGACGTCGAGGAGGTCGGTCATCTCCGTCCACGCGCGATAGACTTCGTTCTCGGCGTCGGCGTCGCGCTCGTCGAGTCGGTCGGCGGCGGCGCCGGCGGCGCGGCCGACGTCCGCGAGCGTCTCCTCGTCGGCGTCCTCCGCCTCGGGTTCGACCTCGTCGCTCTCGCCGGTGGCGTCGGTGTCGCCGCTGGCGCGGAGGAAGACGACGGCGAGGACGAGGACGGCGCCGACGAGGAGGAGCGCGAGCGCGGGCGGCGTGCTGACGGCGCCCGCGGCGCCCCCGCCGCCGCTGCCGTTCCCGGCGAATGGTATCGGGTACTGCGAGAGGTTCGGTGCGCCCGCGGGCGGCTGGTTGTCGGGGAGGTCGCTCGCGCCACAGTCGGTGAGGAGGGCGTAGACGAGGAGTCCGGGGAGGAGTGGCGTGCCGACGACGACGAGGGCGGTGAGCCAGTCGTGGCGCCGCCAGAGGAGGGCGCCGGCGAGGAGCGCGACGAGCAGGACGCCGAGTTTGAACTGCCACGTGAGGAGCGGGGGGACGCACGCCCCGGCGAACGCCGTCGGCGGGCCGCCGCCGGTGCCGTTGGCGCTGGCGTTCTGGCCACCGAGGTTACCGCCGCCACCGAAGCCGAAGCCACCGCCGCCACCGCCACCGCCGGTCGTGGTGGGGTTCGTGATGGTGGCCGCGGCCAACCCGAAGGCGAGGAGGCAGACGCCGACGACGAGGAGGGCGCGGAGGGTGCGGTTCACGGTGTGACGTATCCCTCACGATAATTATACCCATCGAACGCGCGTTCAGTGTTACCGTGACACGTTCGCGGCGAGGACGATGACGTTGGAGGGACGGTGGACGACGCGGACGTGGAGGGATTCGCCCTCGGGGACGGGCGCGGAGCCGTCGTCGGTGGCGAGGTGGAGGCGGAGCGCCTCACCGGCCTGCCACGTCCCGCCGGACTCGAGCGGGCCGCCGACGGCCGTGACGACGTCGTCGCCCCGCGTGCAGCTACACCCAGCGAGCGAGCCGTTCGGGTGCGGGAAGCCGGTGACGGTGGTCTGCGCGCCGTCCGGGCGGACGACCGTAATCGCGAGGTCGGAGACGGGTACCGCCTCGCCGGCGCGTTCCCGAATCGCGACGGTCTGCGTGCCGTCGGGCGCCGTCGTCAGCGTGGCGTCGCTGGCGGAGACGGTCGGTGCGCTCGCCGCCGAGTCGGTGAGGACGTAGAAGCCGCCCCCGACGGTGGTGGCGAGCGTGACGGCGAGCGCGAAGAGGAACGTGGTGGCGAGCGGCGAGGAGCGCCCGACGTCGCGCGACGACATTGACGGGCGGTAGCGGCGGCCGACAGTTGAAGCTCCCGGCCGTCTAGTCGTCCGATGGCGGGGCGCGGAAGCCGTCCGGGTCCTCGTACATCTCGACACCGAGTTTGCGCGCGGCGCGCGAGATGAGATGGGAACCGACGGGCACGGTGGCGAAGAGGAAGACGATGCCGACCAGACAGGTGAGGCCGGCACCGAACGGCCCGAAGCGGACGAACCCGGCGAGGAACATCGAGGCGGCACCGAGCGTGGTCGCCTTCGAAGTGGCGTGCATGCGGTTGTAGACGTCCGGGAAGCGCCAGAGGCCGACCGTCCCGACGACGACGAAGAACGTCCCGACGACGACGAGGACGGCGACGATGGCGAGCCGGAGGTCGGAGGGGCCGGCGTGGCCCCCCGTGGCGGCACCTTCTGACGCGGCGGCGAGTGCGTTCGGAATCATTCGATGATGTCACCCTCCGTGAGGTATTTCGCGGCGACGACGGTCGTGACGAAGCCGACGATGGCGAGCATGACGGCGACGAGCACGAAGAACGACTGGTCGACGTCGAGCGCGTGCAGGACGACGATGGCGACGACGCAGGTCCCGATGGCGTCGAGCGCGACGGTGCGGTCGGGGACCGTCGGGCCGACGACGACGCGCACCGCGCAGGCGAGCGTCGCGAGCGCCACGACGACGCTCCCGAACGTGAGGGCGGCGTCGTAGACGACCTGGACGCTACTCATCGTTCACCTCCAGGCGCGCCGGTTCCGGCGCGGGCGCGTCCGGGTCGGTCTCCTCGTCGAAGATGACGAGCGCGTAGCGCTCCCAGCGCCGCACGGGGGCGACGAGGCCCTCCACGTCGGAGGCGTCGACGGCGTGGACGTGGAGCGCGTTCTCCTCGGCGTCGTAGTCCATGGTCAGCGTACCGGGCGTGAGCGTGATGGAGTTACCGATGGCGGTGATGGCGGCGTCGCTCTCGACGCGCAGCGGGATGACGACGACGCCGGGGTCGAGTGGCATCGACGGCGCAAGCACGCGCTTGACGACGTCGACGTTCGCCGTGAGGAGTTCGTAGACGAACACCACGACGTACTTCACGGCCGCCGGAACGGCGGTGGGTATCCGCGAGAGGTCGCTGCGTCCCGGGAAGAGCTTGCGGAAGGCGTAGGTCACCGGGAGTGAGAGCGCGAGACCGACGACGAGGCCGGCGAGGAGCGCCCGGGGCGTCCCCTGCGTCTCGGCGACGAAGAGCCAGACGACGGCGAACGCGAACCCGGCCGTCACCCAGCGTGGCACGCGGGTCATGCGCTCCCACCTCCGAGGACCGCACGGATGTAAGCGTCGCGTCCGGCACCCGTGGCGACGTGGCCGGCGGCTTCGGCGAACCGGTAGACCGGGTCGAAGCCGACGCCGACGACGAGGATGCAGGCCGCGAAGGCGACGATGACGGCGACCTGCACCCGGTCGGGCGCGGCCATCGCCTCGACGGCGGGGGGCCGTTCACCCCAGAAGCCGCGGTTCCACGTCCGCGAGACGTAGCCGATGGTGAGTATCGCACCGAGGACGGCGACGGCGAGCACGCCCGTCGAGCCGCCGACGGCGGCCGACCGGAAGACGAGCAGTTTCCCGAAGAAGCCGGCGAGCGGCGGAATCCCGACGAGCGAGAGCCCACCGACGAGGAACGCGCCGGCGAGCACCGGCGTCCGGCCGGCGAGCCCGCCGAGGTCCCCGAGGTCCGTGGTGCCGGCGGCCTGCCCGACGGTCCCGGTAACGAGGAAAAGTAGGGGTTTCGCGAACGCGTGGTTGAGCGCGTAGACGAGCGCCGCGGCGACGCCGGCGGCGCGCAGGTCCGGGACGGCGGCCGCAACGACGAGCGGCAGGACGATGAAGCCGACCTGCCCGATGCTGGAGTAGGCGAACGTCTCCTCGAGGCTGGGCCGGTCGAGCGCGACGAACCCGCCGACGAGGACGGACGCGCCCGCCATCACGAACAGCACGGGACCGTAGGCGGCGAGCAGGCCCGTATCGAGGTAGGGGAGGACGACGCCGGGGCTGGCCGCCGCGAACACCGTGAAGCCGAGGCGGACGATGGCGTAGACGCCGACCTTCTTCGCGACGCCGGCGAGCATCGCGGCGGCGGGCGCGGGGGCCGCCGAGTAGGCGGCGGGCACCCACCACTGGAACGGCACGAGGCCGGCCTTCAGCGCGAAGACGGCGAGCAGGAGGAGCGAGAGCCCGAGGACGGGCGCGGACTCCGCGGGCGAGGCGTGCGCCAGCCAGCGCGCGATGTCCGCCATGTTGAGCGTGCCCGTGACCCCGTAGATGCCCCCGACGGCGAGCAGCATGACGCTGGAGCCGACGAGGTTCAGCACGACGTAGCGCGTCGCCGCGAGCGTCCCGTCCTTCCCGCTGTAGAAGGCGACGAGGCCGTAGGAGGCCATCAGCGTCACCTCGAACCAGACGAAGAGGTTGAAGACGTCGCCGGTGAGGAACGCGCCCGTCGACCCGACGAGCAGGAAGTGGAAGAGCGTGTGGTAGGAGACGCGCTGACCGGGCGCGTGCACGTACCGGAGGCTGTAGACGAGGACGAGGGGCGCGACGACCGCGGTCATCGCGAGCATGAACGCCGAGAGCGGGTCGGCGACGAGCGTGATGCCGTACGGTGCCGGCCAGTCGCCCACCTGATAGGCGAGGGTATTCGCCGGCCAGACGCGCGTGAGGAGCGCCCCAACGGCGACCGTGTATCCGACGGCCCCGAGCAGGCTGACGGTGCGCTGAACGCGCGGCGCAGTCCGCGTGAGGATGGCGGCGATGGCCGCGACGAACGAGACGAGCAGCGGCGCGATGACGAGGTTCGTCGTCATCGGACCGCCCCCGTGATGTCCTCGAGGTCGATGCTGCCGTGCTCCTCGTACGTCCGGTAGACGAGGACGAGCAGGAGCGCCGTCGTCGCGAAGCCGATGACGACGGCGGTGAGCACGAGCGCCTGTACGAGCGGGTCCGTGACGTTCTCCGCGCCGTGGCCCTCGACGATGGGCGCGACGCCGCCGATACCGCCCATCGTGATGAGGTAGACGTTCGTCGCCTGCGAGAGCACGAGCACGCCGAAGACGACGCGCACGAGGTCGCGCCGAAGGACGAGGAACGTCCCGGCGGCGAAGATGACGCCGAGCGTCAGCGCGAGGACGACTTCGACGGACGACCCCGACGCGCCGCCCGACCCGGTGGCGGCGACGAGGCCGGCTCCGAGTGCGCCGGTCATTCTGCACCCACCACCGAGATGATCGTGAGGAGCGCGCCGACGACGACGGCGTAGACGCCGAGGTCGAAGACGACGGCGGACGCGAGTTCGATGTCTCCGAAGAGCGGGACGGTCGCGTGGCGGAACGTCTGTGTCATGAATGGGATGGTCGAACCGGTGAGGTAGCCGTAGGCCATCGCGGCGATGCCGCCGGCGACGGCGATGCCGAGGCCAGCCGCGAAGAGCGACTGGTAGTCCCGGACGATGCCGTGCTGGACGTGCTCAACGGCGGTCTCGACCTCGCGGCCGAGGACGCGGTCCTCGACGCCGTCGAGGCCGAAGGCGAGGTAGGCGAGCGCCATCGCGGACGCGGTGAGGACGCCCGCGATGAAGCCGCCGCCCGGGAGGTTGTGCCCCTGCAGGAAGAACGCGAACGAGACGACGAACCCGAGGGGGACGACGACGCGCGCGACGGTGCGCAGGATGACCGTGCTCACGCGAACCACCTCGTGGTTCGCGTGAGCCAGCCAGCACGGTCGCTGGCGCTGCTCACGCCGACTGCCGGTCGGCGTTCGCCGTTCCGCGACCCCTCACTTCGTTCGGCGTCGCGTGTCACGCAAGCCACCTCCGCGTGTCGAATGTGACTTAGTCGGGCCATAGGTCCGACGCAAGTCATGGCGTCTCACCCCGCTCGCGCATGACGACGAGAGTCAACACCGCGACGGCGGCCATCGCGATGACGGAGATTTCGCCCATCGTGTCGATACCACGGAAGTCCACGAGGATGACGTTAACGAGATTGTGGCCGCCGGCCTCGGGGACGGCGTTCTCCACGAAGTAGGAGGCGATGCTGTCCGGGTTCGCGCCGGTGGCGACGAGCGTCGTGACGGTGACGAACCCGCCGACCAGAACGGAGAGCACGGCGTCCTGTGCGGCGCGCGAGCGGTTGATGCGCCCGTAGTAGCTCGGCAGGCGGTCGAGGACGATGAGGAAGACGACGAACGTCACCGTCTCGACGACGACCTGCGTGAGCGCGACGTCGGGCGCGCCCGCGAGGACGAAGAACACCGTGACGCCGAAGCCGACGACGGAGAGCGCGAGCACACCGGCGACGTGCGATGGCGCGCGAATCGCGGCGAGCGCGGCGAGCGCGGCGACGGCGAGGATGATGGCCAGCGGAATCCCGAGCGTCATCTCGCCGAATGGGATGGCGACGCTCGTCGCGAGGTAGCCGAAGCCGCCGAGGGCGATCGAGCCCGCGAGCGTCCACGAGGCGTACGTCCGGAGGGTGTCCGTCCAGAGCGTCCGGTGGGTGGCGGTGCTCGCGCGGTTCGCGCCGAAGACGAGCGTGTCGTACCACCAGTCCGCGCCGAGCGGCGGGACGGCCGCCAGCGTGCCCGTGACGGCGGCCTGGATGCGCGGCCACACGAAGTAGGTGAACGCGCCGCCGACGAGCGTGAGCGCGCTCATGGCGACCGCAGGCGTGAGATACGTCGGGAAGGCGTAGTGGAAGGTGAGGTGTTCAACGCCCGGCGAGAGCGTGCTCGCGATGACGTGTCCGACGAACTTCTCGAGGGGGTAGAGCGGGTAGCCCAACGCCGCGGTGACGCCGCCGAGGCCGATGACGCCCGCGATGCCCGCGAGGAGGACCGGCGGACCGTTCATCGACCACGGCGCGCTGTGGACGTGGCCGAGCGACTCGGGTTTCTGGCCGAAGAAGACCGAGAGGAAGCGCAGCGAGTAGACGAGCGTGAAGACGCTCCCGACGACGGCGATGACCGGGTAGACCCACGTCAGCCCGCCGTCGTGGCTGGCGAGGTGATAGGCGGCCTCGAAGAGGAACTCCTTCGAGTAGAAGCCGTTGAACGGCGGGACGCCGCCCATCCCGAGCGCGGCGATGACGGTAACCCCGGCGACGACCGGGAGGTCGCGCCAGAGCCCGCCCAACTCGTCGAACTGCCGGGTGCCGGCCTCATGGGCGACGATGCCGGCGACGAGGAAGAGCGCGGCCTTGAACGCCGCGTGGTTGAGGATGTGGAAGACGCCGGTCTCGGCGCCGAGCGCGCTGGAGAAGCCAAAGCCGGCGACGATGAGGCCGAGGTGGCTCACCGTCGAGTAGGCGAGGAGTTCCTTCAGTTCGGTGGCGCACACCGCGAGCACTGCGGCGATGAGCATGGTGACGAGGCCGAGCGTGACGAAGATGTGCGTCCAGTCGTCGCCGACGAGAATCGGACGCATCCGTCCGAGGAGGAACACCCCCGCCTTCACCATCGTCGCGGAGTGCAGGAACGCCGAGACGGGCGTCGGTGCGGCCATCGCGTTCGGCAGCCAGACGTGGAGCGGGAACTGCGCGGACTTCGCGGCCGCGCCCACGCCGACGAGCGAGACGATGGGGAGGAGGAGGCCGGCTTGTTCGACGGCGGCCCGCGTCGCCGCGGGGTCGGCGAGCATCGCCGTGAGACTGTACGTTCCGGCAACGGAGGCGAGGAGTACGAAGCCGACCAACATGAAGAGCCCGCCGCCGACCGTCACGAGGAACGCCTTGCGCGCGGAGTAGCGCGAGTCGCGCGACTCGGAGTAGTGGCCGACGAGCAGGAACGACGCGATGCTCGTGAGCTCCCAGAAGCAGAAGAGCACGACGAGGTCGCCGGCGTAGACGACGCCGAGCATCGACCCCATGAAGGCGAGCATCGTCGCGTAATACTTCGTCTGGCCGGGCTCTTCGCGCATGTAGCCAGCGGAGTAGACGAAGACGAGGACGCCGACGCCGCTGGCGAGCGCGCCGACGAACGTCGCGAGGCCGTCGACGTAGAAGCCCAGCGTGATCTCTAGGGGGCCGACCCACGTGACGGACGCGCCGCCGTGGGTGCCCGCGAGCGAGACCACGAGCGCGAGGCAGACGGCCGCGACGGCGGCCGCGTAGTACGCCGTCCGGTTGCCGAGCTGTCGTGCGACCGCGGGCGTCGCCGCCGCCGCGGCGAACGGCAGGCCGACGAGGGCGACGAGCACCCACAGGTCGGGTGTCGGTTGCACACTCGATTGGTAGGGGAGTTTGATTATAAAGGTGGTCAAGATAGCGTCCGACGCCGCGGCGACACCTTAGCCAGTCGCCAGAAAACGGAAGTGACGAGCCACCGTCACAATGGGTGCGCGACGCTCCGGCGGCACTCGGCGGCGTCGTCTCGGAGCCACCACCACCCTCACCTGACGCCGGCGGTGGCCGGGGCGTGCGCTCCGTCGTCGGACGTGTGCCGCGTTCTGCCGTTGGCGCTTCTACAGCCGTTCGACGTAGAGGACGACTGCCGTGTGGACGTCGGGACGAACGGCAATTCGTGTTAGCTCGTCGCCAGAAACACGAAAGGGGTGGGCCCGCACGTACGACACGCGAGAGATGTCGGTCGAACGGGAGGAGAACGAGAGCCGTGTCGAAGCGCCCACGCTGACCACGCGAGTCCGAACCGCCGCTGCGTCCGTCGGAGTGTACGACCTGGTGCTCGCCGTCATCCCCCTCGTCCTCACCGGAGGCGCGCTGGTGGGAACAACCGGCCACGTGTCGTTCACCGCCGGCACGGCCGGCGGGAGTCTCGCCGGCGCCGTGCTCGTCTGGTACGCCGTCTTCGGCATTCCGCCGGGCTACAGCTGACTCGTTTCTTTAAGTTCTTCTCGTCACAAGCAGTAGATACGAGCGAGGGACGGCCCGTCGGGGCCGCCCCGATTTTTCCGTCACAGTCCGCCGGCGAGTCGTGCGTTTATCCGTCTGCGCACGGTAGCGGGAGTCGATGACCGACGCCGCCACGTCGACTCCCGACCAGTTCGAAGTGGTCGAGGAGGAGGACGTCAGCACGCGCCCCGGGGACGGCGCGCTCGCGCGGGCCGCCCACCAGCGTGACACCACCATCGGGCGCTGGGGCCCGACAAGTCCGAGCGCCACCCAGATTGGTCGCGCGCGCTCACCCGAGGAGGACGTCTCCGAGAACCTCCGCCGCCTCCACGACGAACGCCACCCCGCGACCGAAGGCCACGGCGCGCGCCAGCACCGACTGGAGAAACTCCGCATCACGCACGCGCTCTGCAACGACCTCGACGTGACGCCGTGGCAGCGCGACCGCGCGCTCGGCGTGATGGTCGACCTCGATTTGACCGCGTTCGGCAGCCAGCGCGCCATCGAGAAGGTCGCGCTCGTCACCATCCGCCACGTCGTCGACGACGAGCGCGAGCGCTACCTCGGCCTGCAGGACCAGGAATGGCTCGCCGGACAGTCCCCCGAGCGCCTCGAGGCGCTCTACGAGCAGTTCACCTCCATCACGGACGAGCCGCACTTCGAGGAGCTCGCGGAGAAGCACGGCCTCGAAATCACGAACCTCAACCGCCTCCGCCGGGTGCTCCGCGAGCAACTCGACGAGCAGGACCTCCACGGCGCCGTCTACGGCCGGAACCCCTACCGTGACCCGAACCTCCCGAGCGCAGACCTCCGCGATTCCGAGGAGGACGTAGAATCACGGGACGAGCGCGGGGCGGAGTGAGGCGGGCGGCACGACGGCTCCGACCCGCCGGAGACGTTATCCGTCTGGCCTGAGTGCGTTTCGTTGTCATGGCGACCGGAACGGTTGACTTCTTCAACGAGACGAAGGGCTACGGCTTCATCGAGACCGACGACGCGGACGACGACGTGTTCTTCCACATGGAGGACATCGGCGGCGAGGACCTCGAAGAAGGCCAGGAAGTGGAGTTCGACATCAAGCAGACGGACAAGGGGCCACGTGCGGAGAACCTGACGCGCCTCTAAGCGCGAGCGCCCCAGTTTTTCGGACAGCCACACCGTGGAGCGGCGGCCACGCGCGCCGTCGTGAGGGAAAAGGGAGGTGTCGGCCGTCAGTCCGCGGTGGTCGGTGCGCCGTCGTCGTCAGTCGGCTCGGCGTCGTTCGTCGCGGGCTGAGAGGGCTTCTCCGGTTTCGCCTCGGTGATGATGCTGGAGTCGGTCTCGCCGAGTATCTCGCGGGCCGCACGGTAGCTCGCGTAGACGATGGCGAGCAGGAACACCGTGAACGGCAGCGCGAGCACGCCGGCGAAGGACTCGATGGCGCCGAAGCCGGAGAGCTGCAGGCTCATAATTCCGAAGACGGCGAGGAGGACACCCCACCATGCGCGGATGCGAGCGTTCGGGTTCTCGTCGCCGAGGGTGATGGCGGAGACCATGAACACCGCGGAGTCGAGCGAGGTGATGATGTAGCCGGCGATGACGAGGACGAAGATCACGGCGAGGAGGTTCCCGAGCGGCGTGATGGAGAGCGCCGTCGAGATGGCTGCCGGAATCCCGGAGGACGTGTAGGCGGCGGTGACGGGCTCGCGGTAGCCGGGCGCGAGCACCCAGGCGCCGATGAGCGAGTGCTGAACCCACGTCAGGGCGGCGGGCGCGACGACGAGCACGAGGAACATCTCGCGGATCGTCCGGCCCTTGGAGACGCGGGCGACGAAGCTCCCGACGAAGATACTCCACGCGGCCCACCACGCCCACCAGAAGCCGGTCCACTGGCCGGCCCACGTGCTCTCGGTGCCGGGGACAGTGTAGAGCATGAGGTGGAACATGTTCGAGAGCCAGACGCCGGTGGCGTTCAGGCCGAGTTCGAACATATAGAGCGTCGGCCCGACGACGACGAGGAGCGCCATCGCGATACCGATGAGTATCATCGTCGCACGCGCGGCGTTCCGGATGCCGGAGCGGAGGCCGAGCCAGATGTCGAAGAGGAAGACGGCGCCGATGACGGCGAACAGCAGGTAGGTGAGCGCCATCGACTCCATGCCGAACGTCCCGCCGAGGATGGACGAGACGGTCTGCGCGCTGAACCCGAGCGTCGTCGCGATGCCGCCGATGCTGGCGACGATGGCGGAGAGGTTCACCAGCCAGTGGAACCAGCGGTGGTCCTCGACGCTGATGAGGTTGCCGAGCATCGCGCCGACCTTGTACTCGCCGACACCCTGCGTGTAGACGATGATGCCGAACGCGATGCCGACGGGGAGGTACCACATCGCAAGGCCGGGGAAGACCTCGTGGATGTACATGAACGCGAGCGCGAGCGACCCGGGCGTCGCCGAAACAGGCATGTTCGGCGGCGGGGAGTTCGCGATGCTGATGGGTTCGCCGACGCCCCAGATGAGGATGGACGCACCGAAGCCGACGGTGAACACCATCGAGAGCCACGAGAACGTGTCGAAGTCGGGTGTGGCTTCCTCGCCACCGATGCGGAGCTTCCCGTACTTGGAGAAGGTGAGTGCGGTGACGAGAATCAGGAGGAGGAAGCCGAGGAGGATGAACCACCAGCCGAACCACTTGAGTACCCAGTCGAACGCGCCGTTCATCGTCACGCTCAGCAGTTGCGGGTCGACGAGGCCGACGGCGGCGAGTCCGAGGAGGACACCCATCGCGACAACGAACAGCGCGAGTTCGGCGCCGTCGGCGTCCTCCAGGCCGAAGATGTAGCGTGGCGAGAGCTTCATGAGTGTGTCGAGGTGTCAGACGGTCCCGGGTCGTGCGTGGACGGCCAGTCGCCGTTGCCAGCCCCGAGGCGGGATGCCCGGGTATCGGTGCGCGAACGCGCGGCCGGCGTCCGCGCGCGGCCGCTTACCGTGTCGCAGTTCCGTGGAGTCATCGTGATGTAGCAGGGCTTGAGCGGAGTCGCACAGATATACCCTGCGAAAGGGATTCGAAAACGGACCGCAGAGGCCTTGTGGTGGTCGTTCACAAGGGGCGTATATATGTCGGCGAGACCCACCGCGTCCGTAACCCGAAGCACTGCTACGGTTACGCATAACCAACCGCGACCTTATACCCATACGTCTATTGACACTATACGATGGTTTTCTCGCTCCCCTCACTCGCGGCGCCGGACGACGCCGCGGCGTGGTACGCCCCCGACGTCCGCGCGCAGTACGAGTCCTCCCCCGGCGTCGTCGTCACCGTCCGCGACGACGGCGTGGGCTTCACCTACGACGTCCGCGAGCCCGTGCTCACCGCGGCTGACGCCGGCGCGCGCGAACGGGTCGGCGCGCACTTCGCGGACGCTCACCTGGAACGGCCGCTGACGCGCGAAGGCACCGTCGAGCGCGCCGCCGCCGGCCTCGACCCGAAACACCGGCGCATCGTCGACCGGCTCGCCCCCGACGCGCCCGCGAGTCGCCGCCGCCTCCGCTACTACGCCCTCCGCGACCTGCGCTGTCTCGGCGCGCTGACGCCGTACGCCCTCGACGAGCGCATCGAAGTCGCGGACGCCGCCGACGACCACCTCGTCGTCCACACCGCCGACTACGCGCCCGCGCGCACGACACTGCCCGCGCGGCCCGCGCACCTCGGGCGCTTCCTCTCCCAGCGCGTCGACACCTACACCGTGCCGTTCGGCGACTTCGACGTCCCCGTCGTCGTCTACCGCGAACACCTCCTCGGTGCCGACCCCTTCGACCTGCAGTACGCCGTCCAGGAACCCCCGCTGCTCCCCGGCGACGCCGACCTCGTCGAGGCCTGCAAGGAGCGGGTCTGGGAGACGAACGTCGCGGACGTCGTCGCCGACCGGAGCGCGTTCGTCCGCGAGCACGCCGAACGCTACCTCTCGCGCGCCCTCAGCGCCAGACAGACCCGCGCGTGGCGCGAGGCCGCCGACTACCGCGTTCGCGCAGTGCTCGCCGCCTACGACCTCGCCGTCCCGCCCGTGGACCGGCGGTTCAGCGCCGACCGCCTCGACGACCTCGTCTACTACGTCCTCAGGGACTTCGTCGGCGACGGCGAACTCACCGTCCCCATCCGCGACGAGCGCCTCGAGGACGTCGAGGCGAACCGCGTCGGCGAGCGCGTGAAAGTCGTCCCTCGGGGCGGCAACGAGCGCGTGCCGACGAATCTGGTCTTCGAGGACGAGACGCGCTTCGTCAGCCTCGTCACCCAACTCGCCGCCGCCGACGGCGTCGAGTTGAACGCCTCGAACCCCTCCGCGAAGGTGAACCTCCGGCCGCCCGAGGTGGACGACGACACCACGATTCGGTGTGCCGTCGCGCTCCCCGTCATCAGCGAGGGCGGCCCGCATGTCTCCATCCGCAAGCAGGCCCCCGACCCACTCACGCCAGTCGACCTCGTCCGACAGGGAAGCATCCCCACCGAGGCCGTCGCGATGCTCTGGATGGCCTACGAGCGTCACGCCGCCGTCCTCTTCTCCGGGCCGACCGGCGCCGGGAAGACGACGCTGATGAACGCCCACCTCCCCTTCGTCCGCTTCGACGACCGACCCATCAGCATCGACGAGGGCAGTCGTGAAGTCCGACTCCCCCACGAGACCGGCGTCTCGCTGACGACGCGCGACCACGAGAACCCCTTCAAGCGCGTGACGATGGCCGACCTCATGACCGAGACGAACTACCTGAACCCCGACGTCGAGGTCATCGCCGAAATCAACACGCCCGCCAGTTTTGAGACGTTCGGCGAGGTCCTCAACACCGGCCACGGCGTCATCGGCACGACGCACGCCGAGGACATGGAGACGCTCGTCAACCGCGTCGTCGAGCGCGGCCTCCCCGCCTATCTCCTTCGGGAAGTCGATCTGGTGGTGTTCCCGCGGCACGTCGACGGCGCGCGCTACGTCGGCGAACTCGTCGAACTCGTCCGCGACCCTGACGCCCCCGCTGACGGCGAAATCGTGAAGGGCGAAACGACGATTCGCTACCGCCGCCTCGTCACCCGGACCCACGACGGCGGCTTCGTCGTCCACGACGCCGACTCCGCGTTCTTCGAGCGCCTCGCCACCCGGACCGACCGGAGCGTCGCCACCGTCCGCGCCGAGTACGAGCGCAAACACCGCTACGTCCGCTACCTCGTCGAGGCGGACGTCAGCGACGCCGACGACCTCTTCGCGTTCCTCGCCGACCTCCAGGTCGATGAGGCCGCGACCGTCGAGCGCATCCGCAGCGACCGCGCGAACGCCCGCGCCGACGGGGGACGCTGAGTGGCCCGCCGCGTCGAATCGCTCGACCGAGCGTGCTACGCACTCTTCGGCGGCCGCGCCGAGACGTCGCGCCACGACCGGGACCGCCAGCACTACCGTGCGACCACCGTCGGCGTCGGCTTCGACGTCTACGTTGCGCGCGTCTACGCGCTCGCCGTCCTCGTCGGGCTGCTCGGCGGCACGCTCGCGCTCGGCGTCGTCCTCCTGCTCGCCGACCAACTCGCCGCCGCACTCCCCGTCCTGGTTCCGGCGAGCGCTCTCGCGCTCAGTGCCGGTGGTGTCGTCGGCCTGCTCGCCGGTGACGCGACGATACGCGCCGGCGGGCGCTACCTCCAGTTCGTGGCGCGCGCCCGGCGCGCCGACATCGAACGTACCCTCCCCGGTGCCGCGCGCTACCTCCGTGTCCTCGCCTCCGGCGGTGCCGACGAACGCACGCTTGTCCGCCGCGTCGCCGAACGCCCCGACGCCTTCGGCGAGACCGCCGCCGAGTTCCGCGCCGTCCAGTCGCGCACCGCGCTCACCGGGAGCATCGACGAGGCGTTGCGGGGTGTCGCGCGCGACACGCCCTCGCGCGACCTACTCGCGCCCTTCCTCCTGAAGTTCCGCGAGCACGCCCAGCAGGGCCCGGACGCCGTCGAGAGCTACCTCGAACTCGAGTCGCGCATGCTCGCGAACCGCCAGTCGCGCTCCAACGAGGAGGCCGCCGGCGTCCTCGAGTTGCTCGCCGAACTGTTCGTCGTCCTCCTCGTCGTCCCCGCGCTCCTCGTCATCGTCGTCACCGTCCTCGGCGTGCTCGCACCGTCACTCGGCCGCCCCGTCCCCACCGTGTTCGGCCCCGTGACCCTTCGCGCGCTCGTCGTCTACGGCTGCGCCGCGAGCGTCATCGCCGTCGGCGCGGGCGCCGCCGTCCTCGTCGACTCGCTCCGCCCCGCGGGCTACGGCCTCGACTGGTACACCCGGAGCCTCGACCTCTCAGGTGTCGTCCGCGGCGCGCTCGACAACCCCGCGGACGCCATCGCCGTCTTCCCCGTCGTCGGCGTGCTCGCGGGTGTGGCGCTCCTCGTCGCCGGCGTCGACGCCGTCAACGCCGTCCTCCTCGGCTACGCCGCCGGCGCGATACCGGTCGGATTGGTCGCCGTCCGACGCGCCCGCCGCGACGACGCGAAGGACCGCGAAATCAAGGACTTCGTCCACGGCGTCGCCGGCTACGTCGGCCTCGGGAACCCGCTCCCGCGCGCCGTCGAAGCCGTCGCCCGCGACGCCCACCTCGGCCCGCTGAAGGCCGACGTCGCCGACCTCGCGTTCAACCTCGGCCTCACCGCCTACGGCGGGGAAGTCCGCCGGGAGGCGCTCGCGCGCTTCACCCGGAAGGTCGGGACGCCGCTCGCCGACCAGTCCATCGGCCTCGTCACCGGCGCGCTCGACACCGGGAGCGACGCCGAAACCGCCTTCGAGGCGCTCCAGACCGAAATCGGGCGGCTCTACGACGAGCGCAAAGCCCTGCGCGCGCAACTGCAGGTCTACGTCGCCGTCGGCTGGACGACAGCACTCCTCGTCGTCGGCATCATCGTCGTCGTGAACGCCTACGTCCTCGGGAGTTTCGCGCAACTCGCCGCCGTCCACGGCGTCGGCACGAGCCTCGCCATCGACCCGAGCGCCGTCGACCCGGCCCGCGACCGCTATCGCTTCTACGTCGTCACGCAGGCGACGATGCTCGCTTGCGGCTGGTTCGCCGGGGCCGCGAGCCGCGGGCGCTACGAGGCGCTCCTCCACTCCGGCGTCCTCGTCGCCCTCACCTACGTCGTCTTCGCCGCCACGGGGATGATGGGATGAGCACGCGTGACTCACACCCGCGCGACTCGCGCGGCCAATCCCACGTCGTCGGCATCGTCGTCCTGCTCGGCCTCGCGATGCTCTCGCTCACCGTCGTCACCGCCGGCGTCGGCGTCGTCGTCGACGACACCGCCGCGAGCGCGGACGCGACCCGCGTCGCCGCAATGCTCGAGGACGCCTTCCGCCCCACTGAACTCACGGGCACCCGCACCGTCGCCGTCCCGTTCGCCGACGGCGACCTTCACACCGAAACCCGGAGCCTGCGCGTCCTCGGGAGCGACGGCCGCGTCGTCTACGCGACGGACACGAACGCCGTCGTCTTCGACGCCGACGACCACGGCGTCACCAGCCTCGCCGGCGCGACGCTCCTCCGAAACGACGGCTGGGCGCAGGTCCGGCGCGGCCTTCCCGTAACCGTCGGCGAGGACGTCCTCGTCGTCGGCGTCGTCCGCGTCAGCGGCGACGTCGCCGTCTCCGGGAGTGGCGGGTCGGGCGCGCGCCTCCGGACCGTCGTCACCCACGACCGCGCGAGCCTCGGCCCCGGAACCTACCGCCTCGCCGTCGAGACGGACCACCCCGAGGCGTTCGCCGCGTATTACGAAGACCGGAACGTCACCGTCTCGACCCACGACTTCGACGGCGACGGCCGCGCGAGCGTCGTGCTCGCGTTCCCGCCGGCACGCCACGCCTACGTCGTCACGCACGACGTCGAGGTGTCGACGTGAGCGACTCGCGCGGGATGACGCCCGTCGTCGCGAAGACGCTCGAAATCGGCATCGTCCTGCTCTACGTCGCGCTCGTCACCACGACGCTCTACGGCGGCGTTGTCCCGAGCGCGCAGGCGGACGCCGCGAGCGTCGTCGGCGACCGGGCACTCAGCGCCGCCGCGGTCGGCGTCGAGGACGCCGTTCCGTCCGTGAGCGGCGAGGCTGTGACCGTCCGCGCTGAGGTCACGCTCCCCGACACCATCGGCGGCCAGCCCTACGCGATTCGCGCCGACGGCCGCACGCTCGTCCTCGACAGCCCGGTCGCGGGTGTCGGGGGCGACGCGCCGTTGAGCCTCCCCGGTCGCGTCACGAGCGTCTCGGGCACGTGGCACAGCGGCGAGTCGCTGTCCGTCGTCGTCCGCGGCGACGGGGACGCCCTCAGCGTCGAACTCCGTGAGGTGGCGCGATGAGCGAGCGCGGCCAGGCGAACCTGCTCGCGCTCGGCGTCGCCCTCCTCCTCGTTTCCGGCGCGCTCGGCGTCGCGCTCGCCTTCACCGGCGGGGCGTTCGGAAGCGTCGACCGCGGGAGCGAGGACGCCCGACTCGCCGACTCGCTCGCCGCGAGCGCGGTCGCCCCCGACAGCGTGCTGACCACCCGCGCGAACGTCCTCGACGCGGCGGCGCTCGACGGCGTGAACGCCACCGCCTTCGAGGCGGCGTTCCCCGCGGCCCGCGGCCGCGCCGTCCGTGTGACCCTCGACGGCGACCCGCTCGTCGAGACCGGCGACGCGAGCGGCGGCGCGCACGTCGAACGCATCGTCCTCGTCGCCGAGCGACAGACGCGGCGGTACGCCCCCGCGTTCGCCGACGGTGGGGTGCTGACGCTCCCGCGGCGGACCGACCGCCTCACCGTCACCGTCCGACCGCCGCCCGGCACCGTCGTCGAGTCCGTCTCCGTGGACGGCCGCGTCGTCCTCGCCGAACCAGTCGTCTACCCCGACACCGTGAACACCACCACACAGACACCGAGCGACCCGCTGAACGCCACCGACCCCGCCGTCCCGACCGGCGGCCTCGACGGGACCTACCGCGTCTCGGTGAGTCGCTACCGCACGGCGACGGTCACCGTCGCGTCGAACGTCCCGCTCCCCGCCGGGAGCGTCGTCGTCACCTCCCACCCAGTCGTGACGCACAAGGCCACGCTGGGGGTGCGCGTCGATGCGTGAGGACGATTCGCGCGGCCAGCTCAGCCTTCCCGTCATCGAGGCGGCGCTCGGCGTCATGCTCGTGCTCGCCGTCGTCGCCGGCTTCGCGCTCGGCGTCCCCCACCCGGGCGGCACGGAACGCCAGCTCGGTGTCTACGCGCACGACGCCGCGACCGTGCTCGCCGACGAGCCGCCGCGCCACGGCGGGGCGACCCGGCTCGAGGAAGTGGCGGCCTCGCCCGCGAGCTTCGAGCGCGAGAAGGGCGCGCTCCGCGAGCGCCTGACGCGCGTCCTCCCCGCGAACTGCATGTTCCGCGTACTGACGCCACACGGGACCGTCGGCTACCCGCGGCCCGCGGGCGTCCCCGCCGGCTACGCGACTGTGCCGACCGCGAACGGCCCCGTCACTGTCGAGGTGTGGTACGTATGACGGACGAGCGCGGCCAACTCGTCCTCGTCGCCGCCGTCGTAATCGCCCTCGCGTTCGTCCCCGTCCTCTTCGCCTACCTCCAGTTCGGCTACGCGGGCGACGCGACCGCCATGACCACGCGCGACGACACCGGCGCGGCCACCGTCGCCGCGCTCGACCGGAGCGTCGACACCGCCGCCCCGCACGTCTCGCGTCAGTACGCGTGGCACGAGAGCGTCCACGCCGTCGACGCCTATCGTGCGGCGCTGGACGGCCGCCTCGCCGGCATCACGAGCGCCGGCCTCGCCGACGGGACGGCCGTCGTCGTCGACTACAACGCGAGCGCCGCCACGTCGTACGCTCGAGCGCACTGTCCGACGGGCGACGGGCGCACCTTCGGACCGTGTGACGCCACCGAGGGCGTCGTCGTTCAGGAGCGCGCGGACCGAACACACGTCCTCGCCGTCGCCTTCGACGTCACCATCGTCGAGGACGGGAGCGAGACGCACCTGACCGTCGTCGTCCGGCGCGCGGGCTAGGCACTCGCGTCCGCGACGACGACGTGGAGGCCTTTTTGCGAGTTGCCGCAGGCGAGAAAGTCACGTCTCGAGGGCACCATACTGGCAGACGTCCGAAAAGAGGTTATCGGCCGTGTGGTCGGGGCGGAGTCAGGCGTCGCCGACCGGGTCGAAGCCGAGTTCGGCGGCGCGTGCCTCCGCTTCCTCGCGGGCCTGCGCGCGAATCTCCTCGATGCGCTCGGCGTCCTCGAGGAACGCCGCGACGGCGTCGTAGCCGGTGTCCTCGGCGTCGGGCGTGCGCTTGCGGGTGCGTTCGGCGAGCTCCGGGTCGCCCGCGAGGCGCTCCGCGAGCGCGTCCGGTTCGACCGCGGACTCGGGACCGAGCGGCGGGTCCGCGTGCTCGTAGAACCGGACGTGCAGCGGGCCGTCGAGGCCGTCCCGGGCGAGCGCCGCCACGCCGTCCGCACCGACGGGCCCGGTCGAATGGCGGACGCGCACCGGCACGCCGTCCGCGAAGGCGACGAGGCCGTCACCGCCCTCGCCGAGGAGGAGCGAGTCCGCGGGCACGAACTCCGCGTAACCCGTGAGCGACGCGTCGAGCGCCTGCGCGAGCGCGCGGCCCGGGTCGACGACGACCCGCGAATAGGCGAGGTCGCCGCCGAGGTCGACGCCGGCCGCCATCTAGATGGCCTCGGGGATGACCGCGCTGCGGAAGCGGTCGGCGAGCGCGTCGCCGTCGCCCGCGTCGACGTCAATGCGTTTTGCGGCGTCGCGGTAGGCCTGCGCGGCGGGGCTGTCCGGAGCGTACGCGAGCAGCGGTTCGCCCGCACGGCGGGCGGCGCGCGCCGCGTCGTCGTCCGGAACGTGGCCGACGATGGGGCCCTCGAAGTAGCGTTCGGCCTTCGGCGCGATGGCGTCGATGCCGTCCTCGGGACGGACCTTGTTGAAGAGGACGCCCGCGACGCCCGTCCCGTAGGACGCGGCGTACTCCTGAACCTTCAGCGCGTCCGAGAGCGCGGGAATCGTCGGCTGGGTGACGAGGACGACGCGGTCAGCGAGCACGATGGGGAGAACGGAACCCGGCGACCCGATGGCCGCCGGCGAGTCCAGCAGGAGGACGTCCGTGTTCGCCGCGAGCTCCGCGACGACGTCGCGCAGGCGCGTCGGGTCCGCCTCGCGGAACCCCGCGAGGTCCGTCCCGCAGGGGACGACGGTCAGCCCGAAGCGCTCGTAGCAGGCGTCCGCGACCGAGGCGTCGCTGTCCGTGAGCAGGAGGTCGTGGAGCGTGACGGGCGCGTCGTCGAGGCCGGCGTGAAAGAGCAGGTTCGCCATCCCCGTGTCCGCGTCGACGACGGTCACGTCGTACTCCTCGGCGAGTGCGAGACCGAGCGCGAGCGTGCTCGTCGTCTTCCCCGTGCCGCCCTTCCCGCTCGCGACGGCGAACGCTTCGACCATTTGACGTAGTTCGGCGCGCAGGACGTATAAGGACGCTGGTGAGACAGACGGAGACACGCTTACACAGGGAAAACGGTGGAGAGGTGGTCGGGTCGCCGCTACTCCTCGCCCGCGCCCTCCTCTCGGAGCAGCGCGGCGATATCGGCGGCGTCGAGGTCGCCGAGGTCCTCGAAGAGCGAGTCCGCGAGGCCGCGCGTCTCCGGGCGCTCGCCGCGCCGACACTCCTCGTAGAGGTCGGAGACGGCGCCCCGGTAGGAGGCGAGGTGGCGGGCGTGCTCGACCGCGGAGCGGACTGACTCCGCGCTCGCGTCCGGACTGACGACGGCGTCGTAGCGTTCGCGGTCGACCCCCAGTGGCGCGTCGCTGACTGCGACGACGGTGAGCGGCCCGTCGGCCCGCTCGCGTGCCGCCGCGACGAGCGCGTCGACGTCCGCGACACCGTCCGGGTCGACCAGGAGGACGGCGTCCGCAGGAATGGGGTCCGGGAGGTCGTCGACGGCGTCGACGTGCACACGCTCCTCGGAGAGAGCGGCGGCGACCGACGGCTCCGAACCGGCAACCAGTATCACGGCTTCCGGGAATTTCGGCGCACCGTGGATAATACTTTGGAAACACAGGTTGAAATTACTATCTGCCACGAGCATACTGTGACTCGCGGGTCGCTCGTCGGGAAAGAGGGTAGTGCATACTGGTGGTGTCGAGCGCAGGAAGTCGTGTGCATCGTTGGAAGCGAAACCGGACCGAGACTACTCCGAGTTTACAGACGTTCGTCCCCCGCGTGGAATCGACGGAAGTAGTAGTCCGCCCTCCCCGGACTGAGTCCATCCGGAAATTCGCAGGCCATGGCCGGGACGCGTCGACAAACATCGTTACAGTCCCTCCAGATGCTCGCGGCGTTGCTCGGCGCGCCGGCGCTCGCTCCGGCGGTCGTAGTGCTTGTCGAGGATTTGCTCGCTCGCGTCCATCCGGTCGCTCACTACGACACGCGGCGCGTCGGCGAGTCGGTAGGCGGTAACGCGGCCGCTCCGGACGTCGTGCGGCGAGCGAGACGACGGGCACGTGCTCATCTTCCCGTGTTCCGTCGCCTCGCAGTCCTCGGGGTCCCGGTCGTGCGGGCACGCCTCACTGCGCCAGCACGGGCGCGTGATGCGGTAGAGGGCGTCACGGACCGTACTGCGAGCGATGCGCCCCTGCGGGGTCGTGACGAGCGGGGCGCGGCCGTGGTCGTCCGTCACGTCGACGCGCGGGCCCTCGATGTAGTCGCGGATGACGCCGGCGACGTACTCCGAAATCGAGTTCCACCGCTCCGACTGCTCGTCGTTCTTCAGCCCGGTACCCTGCCCGGGCCGGTGCACGAAGTGGAGCGCTGGGCCGTTGGCGTTCGGTCGCTCGCCGTCGAGGTCGAGATCGTCGAGGTCGAGCGCTCGGAGCGCCCCGATGCGGCACCCCGTGTTCCAGAGCACCAGCATCACGACGTGGTTCCGACTCGCGTAGTGGTAGCGAGACAGGTAGTCGAGAATCGACGTCGCACGGTCCGGGTCGAGCGTCGTCTCGCTCACGTCCTGCCCGTGGTTCACCTGCGGTAGCGGCACCTGCGTAAACAACTCCTCGGGAACCGCGTCTATCTCGCCGCAGAAGCGCAGGAACGCGCGAATCGTCGCCAAGTCCCCGCGGAGTGTGACGTTCCGCAGCTCCTCGCCGCTGTAGCCGCCTTCGCGTCGCCAGACGCGGTACGTGTACAGGTCGCGCCCGGTGAGGTCGTTCAGGTTCTCGAGGTCTTGCTCCTCGCACCAGGCGACGAACGCGCGAAGGCGGTAGTCCTGTCCCTCGAGTGTGTCCTCGGTGAGTTCGTGCTTCCGGGCGTCGAGGTAGAGACGGCGAGCCTCGTTGGGTGAGAGTGGCTGTAGGTCGCTCACAGCTCGTCACCTCCGAAGTAGGCCGCGATGACCCCAGGCGCACAGTCCGAGCAGAGCGCGCCGAGCGGCCCGTCGGTCACGTCCGTGGTGGTGCCGCACTCGCAACAGGCGTCGTCGCCGGTCATGTTGCGAGCGACCGTGCGGAACGCGTCACGGCGCTCGTCGGGCACGTAAACGGTCGCACTCCCCTCCACACCTTGGAGTTCGAGGACGCGACCGCGGACCGACGCGCCGCGAAGCTCGCCGAGCTGATGGCGCTCGTCCGGGTGTCCCGTCCGCGGCTCGGCGGCGTCACTCATCGTCGCCCTCCGCGGACAGGACGACCTCGCCCCGGTTGTTCCGCGCGACACTGACGGCGTCGCCGGGCTCAGCATCAAGGGCGTCCACGACTGGCGTTCCGAGGAGGATGCGCGTCTCGTCGCCGACCTCGTAGACGTGATACGTCCGTGGGAGCGCCGGTCGACGGCGCGTGTAACCCTTGTCGGTGTCGCTCATGCACCTGCCTCCGTCCCGGCCGCCACCCATTCCTCACGCTCCACGAGGGCGTGCTCGCCGGCGTCGGTCAGCTCGTACTCGTTCGTCCGCCCGTCCCGCTCGCGCTTCGCGACGAGCCCCTCAGTGACGAGGTCGTCGAGGTTCGGATACAGCCGGCCGTGGTTGATCTCTTCGCCGTAGTAGTCTCCCACCACGCGCTTCACCGTCAGCCCCTTCGACGGACCTTCCCGGCGGAGCGCGTGCAGGAGGTCGCGCTGGAACGCCGTCAGGTGCGCGAGTTTATCCGATGCCGATTCGTCTAGCGTCGTGCGGGCGTCACGGCCCGCATCGGTGGTTTCGTCCATAGCAGTCCACGAAACCATCCTTTTGGGCCAGCGTGGTAGCGCTGGCCCGACTCCCTACCAAGTAGAGAGTGGTGTCGGATGCTTTCGTAATTGTCACAACACAACACTCTAACTTATACGTTAGGGTGTTGCCGTATTACAAGCATCGTGCTAATTAACTCGAATGTCCCGGATTAATCCTCCCCGTGCCAGTACGTTAGGGAAATGCGTCTCTCTGCAGAGTGGATGAATCTCATAGACGACCGCATTCTTGAGATTCTCGTCGACGAAGACCGGCAAATGAGTCCGACAGAGATTGCCGACTACCACCATATCAACTTCCACCCTGCCTACATCGGCCGGCGTTTCTCGAAGCTCCGTGAGGCCGGGCTGGTTAGGAAAACACATCCGAACAAGGCCCTCTATGAAGTTACTGACAAAGGCCGCGCGTACCTCAACGAAGAGTACGACGTCGAGGCCGGAATGTACGTCGACGACATGAATGGAAACGGCGAAACCAACATCAACGCCGACGAGAAAGCCTAACCTCGATGTCGGTCCGGATACACGCGCGCTGGGTGACGAGCGCCGACGAGGACATCCTTGAGTACTTACGCGACCGCGACCTTGCCAGCCCCAGCGAAATCACTCGCGCTATCCGGACCCCAGCGACAACACGCCGCGTTCGCGAGCGCCTCCGTGTCCTCTCGCAAGCCGAGTACGTCGCCCCGCTCGACGACGACTACGACGTCTACCAGCTCACCATCTGGGGTCGTCTCTATCTCGACGGCGAAGTCCGCGCCGACCTCCTTATCCCTGAACCCGATCCACGGCGGCCCGGCCACGTGCTCGGTTAGTTGTCGCGACGATACGGCCCCCACGTCCGAATCCGAGCGCTCGACCCGAGTTGCAGTCGTCGCATCGAACCAGCCGAGGTCGCGCGCCGTCCTGATCACCCGGACAGCGTCCGGCTTCACGCAGTTCATCCACGGCCAGATTCGAGCGCGCGGAAAGTTGAGCGCGCTCGCGGTGGCGCTTGCCCCTCTTTCGGGATGCTGGCTCGCCCACGCTGAACACGCCGATCATTCTCAATGGAATCGTGCGAATCTGAGTATAAGGGCGGCGAGAACGTCCGCGCAAGCGCCGGCTCAGAAAGCGTAGCTGTAACTATACACGAATTATCAATAAAAGAACGGCTCAGATCGCGAGGTGTTAGCTCGGGGTCGTCGAGGAGCTAATGATTGAAGACTGGCCCGATTCGGACTGCCAGACGACGCGAACGGTCTCTCCGTTCGTGAAGGGACCATCACCAGTAGTGTTGGTCCAGTCGGAGACAGATTCGGAGAGCACCAGCGTATCACCTGCCGAAAGCTCGGCAGTAGAGTTCCAGCTTCCACTGGCAGTGACGTTCGAGTCCATCGACCCGCTGTCGTTCCAGTAGGACGTCCCACCGACACTCACGGTGACTGCAGACGTCTGAATCGGGCTATTGCTTCCCTGTTGGGTGATAGAAATCGTGTCGTTCGTATTCTGGTTGCTGAAGTTCTCGTACTCGTAGCCGAACGTGGCCTGCGGTGCCTGATTACCGACTTGGCTACCGAGCCCGAGGACGAACGTTCCGATAACGGCCGCGAGAATCACAGTTATCGCGACCATCAGTATGACCCCGATAACCGGCGACACGCCACGATCGTCGCCGCTAAAGAGTTGTTTCAGTTCCATTGATGGTTACCCGTTGTAGGTCCACGAGGAGATAATCGAGGACTTCCCGGAGTCGCCCTGCCAGACGAGGTTCACTTTCTGGCCGTCAACCCACTCAAGGCCGTTAGTCCGTTCGGTCGCGGTCGAGTTCCAGTTACGGATCGTGAGCGTATCTCCTGCGGAGACTCCACCAGTCGGACTGCTGGTGATGTTGACGAATGAGCTGCCGGTCGTTGAGGCGGTCAGGCTGCTTGACTGGATCGTTGAGCCGCTACTTTGGAGTGTAGCGTCAACGGACGTCATATTTCCAGACTCCCACGTGAAGCTGGCCTGTGGCGCTTGGCTGCCGACCTGATTCCCGAGTCCGAGGACGAACGTGCCGATGACGGCCGCGAGAATAACCGTAATCGCGACCATTAGAATGACGCCGATAACCGGCGACACGCCACGATCGTCCGCTTCGAAGACTTGTGTTAGTTTCATGGGTTTACTGCGCCGACCCAGCCACAGAAGTCATATGGGAGTCTCACGACTCCAGATGTGTAGGTCGAGAGGTCGGCCCTCCGTCCCTACGTCCCCTTCTGCTGGCAGTGGTCGGCGTCTAGGTGCTATCTGACGCGGAGCTAACTTAAAATGGGTGGCCGATTGTGGCCGCTGAGTCGGGCGAAAGCTTTGTCTACCCGTGCGTCACGCCCGCACAGCCGAGAATACGGATTCGTGACACGATGGAGGTGCCGGAGACATTTCGATTACTGTGAAATTCCCCGGGAGTTAGACCGACTCTAGGCCCGCAAGCGCGACTATCGGGGTGCAATGGCACGTAATTCCATTGACCCCATCGACCTGTTCGGGATGGCGCTCGTCGCCATCTTCGGGCCGATGGCTATCGGCGTTGTAGCGTTCAAAATCACCGTCTTCGGCGGGTTCTCGTTCACCGACATCCTCTGGAGCGGATCGGGCGTCGAGATTACCTACGCGACTGTCCTCGCGCTCATCGGCGTCGGCTGGATTGTGCTCGCGAACTTCATCGTCGGCGACTGGGACATCGACGAGCTCGAGTGGTACCACACCGCGGCTATCGTCGTCGCGCTCGGTATCGTCCCGGTCTACGCCGTTGTCCCGGCCGTGCAGAACGTCTTCTCTGACTACGGCGCAATCGCGCTCGTCGTCGCCATCGTTCAGACTGGCTTCGGGCCGCTTCTCTCGTGGGAGGGCTAACGATGCAGGCCAACCACACTCGCGACCTCGACGGCCGGCTGATGTTCGCCGCGGGAACACTCACGACGCTCGTCGGCGTCGCGCTTCCGAAGCTTCTGGGGGTGCCGCTGTGACGGACGCCGACTCTCCGGCGCCGTCGCTCTGGAAGGGCGCGCTCGCGTCCGGTGTCCTGCTCGTCGTCGTCGCGATTGTCGGCGAGCCGAAGGGCGTCGCCCTCCTCGGCGCGCTTCTCCCTGTCGCGTGCGTCGCGTGGGTCCGGTACGACTCTCGCCGCGCCGCTCGACTCGACGAAGAACGGACAGATGTGTCCGACGCCCGCAGCGGCGAGGCCGCGCGTGCCGACGGCGACGGGCGCGGTCTCGACTACGGCGGCGAGTCTCTCAAGGACGACCGGGAGAAGGCCCGCGTCCGTTCCGAGGCACCATCCGTTTTCGCTCCGTTCGTGCAGGGTGAGCGCGCCGCTGTCGACGCCCTCGCGAACGGCGCGACGCGCGACGACGCGATTGCGGCCGGGCAAGAGGCGGTCGCCGAAGCGCGGGGTGGTGGGTCGTGACGCGCACCGTGCGCCGGCTCGCCGCCCTCACCCTCGTCGTCCTCCTCGTCTCCTCGAGCGTCGCCGCGCCCGTCGCCGGTGCGAGCCTCGGCACCATGACCGGCACGGCCGCCATCGACTCGCCCGACAACATGGAGCCGTACACGTCCGGGAGCGGCGTCTGTAGCTACGACGGCCTGTTCAACCTGCTCGGCATCAATCTCGCCAGCACCGACTGTGGCCAGTCTGCACCCGATCAGACGATGAACAACACGTCGAAGATAGAAATCTATCAAGATGCCTCTGAGCTGAAATCGTGGACGGAGACGACTACCACATCGCACAATAACTCCCTGCAGAATATCCAGACGACGCTCTACGCCTACGGAGAGGCGCGTCAGAACGCGCTCCTGAAGAATGGGACGACCACGACCGCGATGCTCAACAACAAGGTCAACCAGACGATTGCTGACCGTGTGTCTAAGATTCAGCAGAATCGTATCAACGTCTGGAATCAGCGTGTGCAGATCCTGAAGAGTCTCGTTGTTGCTCGTGATTCAGCGGGGATATCGATTAAGTATGTGACCGCGCAGACCACCTACAACGGGTGGAAAAACCGAGAGCTTCGTGAGAGAAACTTTGCGACAACAAACATCACCCTCGCTAATGGGTCATCAACCCAAATTAACGTCTTTGCTATCGAGTCATCAACAACCTCGCACACGCTAAGCGATGGTATCTCTCCAAAAGACAGTACGGTTTGGTCGATTGCTAATGTCCCGACCGAGTGGTGGGGCACAAACGGTAAGACAACTGGCCAAAGCCCGTTCCGCGTTGTCGTCAAGCCGGCGACGTCATCGGATACGGTAATCACGCTATTTAAAACCGATGACCATCCGCAGTATCAGAATTGGCAGACGCTCCTAAAGAAGGCGGCGCTCGCGAAGCAGAACCTCGCGGCAACCGCGTCGTGGAAGGTCGACGCCTACCAGGCCGGCGAACTCGACTTAGCGAACGCGACGAGTCCGCTCACACTCGCCCAAGAGTACAGCACAAGCTACGCCGAGACAGGCAACCTCGCGTATGCTCGTGCGACGGCGGCGGCCGCCGGCTACGCGACGCCATCGCTCAAGAACGTCTCGGTGATGACCGTGCGCGACGCGCAGGCTGGCTACAACTACACCGGCGCGCTCCTCTCACAGACCGCGCCCGACAATGGGACGTGGATGCTCGGCCAGCAGTACAACGCCGCGCAGATCGACGGTGTGCAGCTCGTCGCGACGACCACCGGCAAGACCCACACCCTCCAGGGCAACTTCACCGTCACCTCGATGAAGAACGCGAACGGCGAGACGCTCAACCAGACGCACGTCCGCCAGTACGACTACACCGTCTCGAACTCCTCGCAGTACATCCAGCTCCAGCAGGAGCTGAACGAACTCCGTGAGACCATCGCGAATCGGACTGCGAGCGGCGGCACCTCCGACCCCGGTAGCGGCGGTGGGTCCGGGTCGCTCGCGATCGTCGGCCTGCTCGCCGTGCTCGCCGTCGCGGGCGTCGCCTACCTCCAACGGGATAACTGATGCTCCTACTGCTCTGGAAGGTGCTCCGCCCCGTCCTCCCCTACCTGCTCGCGTTCCTCGCGCTCGTCGCAGCGGCGACCGTCGTCGGCGACGTCACCGGCTGGTGGGATATGCACGCCATCGTGCTCGACGCCGCCTTCGAGGCGGTTCGTGGCGTCTGGCACATGGCCGTCGACGCCATCGAGGCCGGCATCAACTGGGTGCTTGACGAACTCGCGGCGCGCCTTAACCCGTTCTAACTCGCGGCCCTTCGGGGCCGTAGCCGTCCGTGGTCGGTCCGCCGGAGTTCGATTCTCCGGGCGGCTCTCGATGAAACGCAGTATCCTCCTCGTCGTCCTCGTCGTCACGATCGCCATCGTCGGCGGCGTCGGCGTCGCGAGCGCGGCGAACAACTCCACGACGACGTCGAGCCCGCCGACGCCGGCCGGCGGCCATCCCGTCGCCGTCGACGGCGTCCTCACCATCCAGGGCTGGACCTACGAGGACGGCATCATGAACGTCACCCTCCAAGCCTCCCAGTACAAGAGCGTCACCCTGAGCGCGTCCGCCGAAAAACAGGGGAAGGTCTCAAGCGCGGCCTACCGGCAGGTGATTCTCCAGCGCGGCGAGACGACCACCATCTCGCTCCCCGCCGACCGGATTGATGGCGCCGCCTCCGTCTCCGTGACGACGAGCGCCTGCATCGCCTCTGGGTCGTGTCCGACCATCTACTCCAACGACAACACGGGCCCGTGGCTCACCGGCGGGAGCGAAGTCGGCTGGCTCGGCGGGATGGGCGTCGCCCTTACCTCCTGCTTCGGCGTCGGCTGGTGGGTCCTCCGTCGCGGAACCGACGAGCCGGAGGTGGCCTAACCGTGCGCGCGACCTTCGCTGACTGGCGCGATCGGCTCACCTTCATCCTCACCGAGAGCCCCGTCCTCGGCGGCTTCATCGTCCTCCTCGCGCTCGGCGGGTTCGGTGGTCTCGTCTGGCTGTTCACCGCTGGGGGCGTCGACGTCCCCGCGTGGGGCTGGTCGCTCATCGGCGGCGCCCTCGTCCTCACCCCGATTACCGTCCCGAGCGCGTACGCGCTCGCGCGGTGGCTCCGCCGCCGCCGGCAGGTGACTGTCTACCTCTGTAACGCCGAGAATCACGCGACTATGGATGGGAAGGCACAGGAGAAGTTCTACGTCCCACCCGAGATCTGGAGCGAGAAGTCCATCGGGAAATGGGCGCCCACCCCCATCAACGGCGGAAGCGCGTGGCAAGTCCGCGAATTCGACTGGGATGCCGATACCGAGACGCTCTACGTCGAAGGCACCCCGCTGCCCGCGCTCAACGACGACCGGATGTTCACCTGGCGGAACTACGTCGAGGACATCTACGGCGACCTCATCGACCGCTACCACGCCCTCAACCGGGCGCGAGACCGCACCTCGAAGATGGCTGTCGACGTCGAAGAGGCCGCCATCAACGAGAGTGCGGAAGCCCGCGAGCGCGGCCAGATGCTCGACCAGACCGCGGCAAAAGACGCCTGGGAGGACGCGACCGACGACCTCGATGACCTCGCCGGCACCGACGACCTCCCCGACATCGACGACTACATGGACTACAACGAATCCGAACACGCCGACGAACCGGAGGCACAGGCCGATGAGTGACGACAACGGCGGTGACGATCTCTACACGCCCGCGCAGTACCGCGAGCACGTCGACGGCTACGGCGCCCGCGACGCCCACGGCCACGAGTACGCCGGCATCGTGCAGGACCCGAAGGTCTCGCGCTACCTCGGCATCCTCGCCAACCACTACGACCCGACCACCAGCGACGAGCCCGCCGAGATGCCCGCCCGCTGGGCCGACCTCGAGGACGTCCAAGACATCGTCTCGCTCGCCGCCACCGAGCGCGGCCGTGAGGCGATGGCAGACGGCGATATGCAGATGCTCAAGCACCTCACCGGCCAGACCGACCAACGCGCCGACGTGAGCGGCATGAAGGCCATCGACCAACTCCGCTCGCTTCTCACCGGCCCGGCGCCGATGTTCTACCTGTGGGCCGAGCCCGGCACCGGGAAGACGAACTTCGCGCTCCTCCTCGCCCAGCTCTGGAAGGCCACTCACGAGGGCGAGGCGCTCCTCGCCTCGAACATCCGCACGCTTCGCGAGACCGACGCATGGACCGACGACGACGGCGTCGAACGCGATGGCTGGCTCTCGAACTTCGGCGAGCTTGAGGAATGGATTCAGCAGGATGGCGACCCGCTCCACAACTCCCAGACGCCCAAGCTCTTCCTCTTCGACGAGGCCTCGTCGAGCGCCGGCGGCTCAGGCACATCCGGCTACGAGACGAAGGCGAAGATGGGCCCGCTCGCCTACAAAATCAGGAAGTACGGCGGCGCGCTCATCGTTATCGGCCACGACGGCAAGGACGTTCACCCGCTCATTCGCGAGCTCGGGAAGGCCATCCACAAGGAGGGCCTGAAGGACGCCACCGTCTACGACGACGTGCAGAACCGCCGCGGCAAGGGCGAAGTCCTCCAAATGACCGGCATCCCCGAGACCGACTACCGCTACGACGACAAGGAGCCCACCTCCTGGTCGTGGTCCAACGGCGAGGAGGAAGACCTCGACTACGACGACGTCGTCGAGGACGTCGCCATGTGGACCATCGTCAACGAACGCGAGAAAGACGACCCTGTTGCGTACCGGAAACTGGCGAAAAAGACACCCTGGGACGCCTCTACCTGCTCTCGAAGGTGGAAGCGATACAAGGAGGATGGCAAGTACGTCGATGCCGTACAACGCGTCGAGGACATAATCGCATGACGGCGTCGGGGTCAGCCGTGTTGCATGATGCATGCCCCCCGCCGTACTGTATAGTGCAAGCGGGGTCCTACCCGCCGTCGCTGGCGCTCCTCCGGAGGCTACCACCCCGAAACCGGGGGCGGCCCGGAGTATATATAGAACGCGCGCGACGCGAACGCGTGGCCTCACAGAGGACAGAATAACGATGGCGTCGAAAAAATCGAAGCGCGCGAACCGATACGGAACGCTCGCCGAGCAGAAGATGGCCGAGAAATGGCGACTTCGCCGTGAGGGCGTGCATACGTTCTGGCGCGACGCCGTCGATTGTGACGGGACGCCGTGGGAGCTGAAGGCCGCCGTCGTCGAGACCGCGAGCGGACGCCCCGGACGCTTCCGCGTTCGCGAACACGCCCACGACCAACTCCTCGAGCACGGCGGCTGGTACGGCTTCGCCGTCTATCGCCGCGTCGGCCGCGGCATCCGTATCCTCCGCTACAAGGCCATGCCCGCCGCCCGCCTCCCCGTGAGTGCGTGGTACGGCGCCGGCGGCACCGACGAGCACGACCACACGAAAATCAGCATCGCGGACGTTATGCAGTAATCCTGCTTCTGATCGACTCTCTGGGTTATTGGGCTGTAGTGCTTTCGTCAGTGCCTCGTTCTACGAGTGACTCGCGATAGAGGTCTGGTTCGCCTGTAGGCTCTGCTGGAGCGGCACGGATGACGTGCTGGTCCTGCCAGCCGTCGTGAAGTTGTGTGAGGGTCTTGAGTGCGGCTCCAGCGAGTCCATTTCGATTGAGCGCGACGTGGTTGTGTTCGGTGACGCGCCATCCAGCCGCACGTAGAATATCGACGAGTTCGCTCTCAGTCCACTCGTGGTTGTGGCGGTGGTACGGGTTCGGAGCGAAGCCGTCCCAGATGTTTCGTCCGAGGACGAAGCGAGCGCGCTGAATAAGCCGCGTCGCGTTTGGTGTAGAGAGGACGAAGTACCCATCGTCAGCGACGACTCGACGTGCCTCCTCCAGCGCTGCCAACGGGTCGAAGAGGTGCTCGAGAATTGCACCCATCACCACGACGTCGGCGGTGTCGTCATCGACCGGCCATTCCTCTTCGACGTTACACTCACGAACGTCGACGTCGTATCCGGCAACGTCCCTACGCCACGTCTCGCCGAGATTGCCGTACGCCAGACCGATATATTCGATTTCCCCAGGCGCAGGATCAGCGTCATTTAGAAGATACTCAGCGAGCTGGAAGGGTTCAACCCCAGCATCAACGACGACGTCACCCTCTCCGATATCGGCCGCTTCTGAGATTGCCTCAAACCGTGGTCGGTGTTGCTCTTCCCAAGTCACAATCTGACAGAGAAGACAGCAGGGGGAAACTTGAGTCTCGGGGCCAGAACGGGGTTCGACTCGGCGCTCAACCCGGAGCAACGGCAACCGCGTCACGTATCGGGCTCACAACGAGCCCCAATATCGGCATCCTTCAGCTCGGTGACGAGGATAGCGCTCCGGCAGTCAGTCCGGATGGACCGACACCGATGGTCGCTTGAACTCGACGGTGACGTTTCGTGTCGAGACGGCATCGGCGATTTTCTCGGCCTCACTCGGCGGAATGTCGGCCTCGGCGAGCGCCTGCTCCAGTTGCGGGAGTACACGACCGGCGAGGTCGCACGACTTCACGACGGCGTCGGTCTTGTTCACGCCCCAGAACTCGGCGGCGTCCTCGATGACGTCCTTGCGGTGTGCGTAGTCGCCGTCGGTGCGGATGCGCATACTCGTACACACGGCCCGCAGAACCTAGATATCTGCGGTGACTGGAACGCTCCGAGTTTAAGTAGTCGCCCGAAACTCGTCCTCACTCGCGGGGTGGTGACGCGAGAAATTCGTCTCGATCGGGGTCGCCGTACACACGGCCGGCGTCGGAACCGCGGGGCTCGTGTGCATATTCGGAAGGGGTGTGTTCCGAACGCGTGAGAGGTGGTGTGTGGGTAGTGGGAGGTAGTTTCATGCTTGAACAGTCGTGATTAGTGCGTAATAGAGATGGCATCAACGGAGGAATTACGCGAACACTTCGAGACCATCGCTGGAATTGAACAGAAGACTGGCACGAAACGTCGTCAACCAGACTTCAACCGTGCAATACCGGGGTTGATTGAAGCATTAGGTTACGATCGCGATCAACTGTTTTACGATGTTACGTATGAGCCAGAAACAGACTCCGGCTATATCCGATGGGTGAATGCAGCTATCAAAAGGGATGTCACCTCTCCGATTTGGATGACTATATCAACTAATTTTAACTATATCCATGGACAAGAGGAGTCGATCAGCTGGCCCGGACGCAGAAGATATCAGGCCCGTATGGACAAGCGAACATTAGAAGATATATCTAATCAAACAGAGGCTCAGTATTCTGTATTAATATCGAACCACCGTATTGCGTATTATAATGGATTCCAGTTTGAAGGGTCGGCCCTTGAGGATTTAACGTACGAGGAGGTGCAGCGAATCTTCGATGAATTACGTGCACCAGAGTCTCTTCCCGAGAGTGAAGAGGAGTCGAAAGTCGATCGACAAGAGATATTCCACCGAACCCAACTTCGTCAACCAGATGCGGATATTGACATTTCTATAGAAAAGGAGTATTATTCACTTGACCTACAGAACTTCTGGGACGAGTTACAAACGGTTCGCTCTGCCGAATCGCCGATCGAGAAGGGGGATTCCTTAGAGAAGCTATCAAAGACCATATTCAACGGATTCCCATTCATAGAGATTCGGGGGCAGAATGTACGAACATCCTCTGCAGAGATAGACCTGATTTTAGAATATCATCCCCCGGAGGGGGGGACAGTCTTTGACGATTTTGGTAGATATATTCTCGTGGAGTGTAAAAATTGGAAAAAGTCTGTGGGTGCAGATACGGTACGTGATTTCAAGGGAAAAGTTGACTCAGCAAAGGTTGACCTAGGGATAATTGTTGCATCAAATGGAATTACAGGCGAGAGTGGGAAGGACGCGGTTGATGAATTAAACCAATATTATCAAAGGGACGATAAGACTATTGTCGTAGTTGACGAGTCTGATTTAGAGACTATAATACGTGGGAATTCTCTATATGAGATAATTGACCAGAAGATCTTCAACCGGAGATTTAGAAAGATATTGTAGACATCTCTTAGAGGGAGGGTTGATTCATGAGGGGTGCGAAATTTTCGCGCGCCCCGCGGGGCGGGGCTGTAGCGGTGCGGGGCGGTGCCCGCGCCGAAGGCGCGGGGTACCTTGGTTTTGTGCCCTTAGGCACACCTCTAACGGCGCGCTGTACACCGGGTGTACAGCGCGCTCGTCGGGCGCGACCGTGCTCGGCGTCCTTGTCGAGCCGCCGAACTCACGCGATACTCTCGAAACTCGTTGATACGCGCGTGAGAACGGCGAAAAGAAGGGGGTCGGAGAGTGTTGCCACTATCCGCCGGCCGTCTACTGGAGATAGTAGAAGGCCGACGAGCCGCCGGTTCCGAAGTCGATGAGTGCGCCGCGGAAGGTGGCGGGGTCACGGCCGGCGTCGGTCCACAGCTCGAAGCCGCGCTGGATGCGGCGCTGAATCTCGTCTTTGCTCAGATCGTCGCTCATCCGTAGGCGCATCCGCGCGCCGTCACGGTTCTCGATGTCGATGTCGTACTTTGAGGCCCACGCGATGAACGCGCTGGCGGTCTCCTCGACGCCGCGGCGCTGGGCTTCGGCGGTCTTCGCGACTGTCTCAAGTGCGCCCTTCCCGGCTTCACGGGCCTGGCGGACCTTGTCGACAACCATCTCCGCGACGAACGGCGACTCGAAAGCGATCTTCTCGCGCGAGCGTTCCAGGAAGTCGTCGAGACGCCGGAGTGCGCGGTACACCGAGCCGAGCGGTCGGTCGTTCTCCTCGGCGATGTCTTCCGGTGCGACCTTTCCGCCGTCGCTCACCAGCGTTTCGGCGATGTCCCACTCGACAGGCGAGAATCCGCCGTCTGCGAGGTGGCGAACGACCACGGATTCCTGCTCGTCACGAATCCGTGCGAAGTCGAGACTGACCGGGTCCGGGCCGGCCTCGCTCACCTCCGGCTTCCAGTACGAATCCCGGAAGAACGGCCCGCGACGCTTCGGCCCCTCGTCGCCATCGTCACCAGGCGCGACGTCGAGCCCGGCCTCAGCGAGGATAGAGACGATCACCCGATCGAGTTCGCGCTGCAGCTGAGTGATGCCGTCGTCGTTCCAGCGGAGCGTGAAGTCGCCGGGCATCTGCGAAACCTGATAGGCGACCTCGAGCTTCGGGTGCGCGAGCGGTTCACTGGGCTTCCGGTCGGCGGCCTCACGCGCGTAGTAGTGTTTCGCCTCGAAGGCGAGTTCGTGGCCGGGGAAGGCCTCGGCGACGCGTGTCGGACCGAGTGTCACCGTGTGGTAGTAGCCGGGGAGGTTCGTGCCGTAGTCGTCGTCATCGTTTTGCACGACCTTCCGGTAGCCCGTCCGGTCGTTTTCGAGGAGGTGGCCCATGCGCGCGAGCGGGCCGTCTCGGCCGTGCACGGGGCCAGACTGGCGCTTGTCGAGACGGACGTAGCGCGCGGCGTCCTGCACGTTGCTCGTCTCGTGCGGGCCGTAGCCGTCCTCTCCGGGGATACCGCCGAAGTGCTCGGCGTTCACGCCGAACGCGGTGACGGCGTGCCGGAGAAGCGGGAAGTAGCGCCGCGGGTCGATGTTCGCGCCGGACACGCGGACGCTCAGCCCGTCACCGAGGGCGTCCGGCGTCGGGATGTCCGTCACTTCCCCGTTCTTCTTCTCGGCCTTCTGGCCGCGCCACCGCGGCCGCACGTGCGCACTGAAGCGCTGGCGGCCTTCGCGACCGACGGCGGGCTCGGCGACGGGGTCCTCGTCCGGGTGGCGCTTGATGGTCAGACGCCACTCGCGAATCGTCTCGAAATCCACCGTCGTCCCGTCCGGTGTCTCGCCGCCGTCCGGCGGCAGAAGGTTCCCCTCCTGGTACGAGATCGTCGCGCGCCACCGCTCACCGCTCTCGGTAAAGTCCCGCGTCGTGTCCGACGGGTCGAACGCCGATTCCAGCGCGAACCAGCCCTCGAGTCCGCTGAAGTTCAGGTTCCCGGCGACTTCGTGCCAGCCCGGCGTGACGGTCTTCACGCGCCGTCACCTCCGAAGGTGGTGAGAGAGGCGTCACGGGGCTCGGGTTCGGGGACGAACGGCTCGGGGTGGTGCTCGACGTCGATGTCGGCGAACGGTTCGACGAGGACGTCGGCAAGCACGCGTCGGTGACACCACCGCGGGTTCTTCTCCCAGCAGACGAGCGTAAGCGTCTCGCCGTTCCGGAGTCGGTTACGGAGCTTCGACAACGCTCGGTTCGCATCAACGTGGTTCTGGAGGCGGCGGCGATAGCGCGGCTCGAAGCTCACGCTCTCCCACGCGACCTTCGCGGGGAGTCGTTCGCCGTCGTTCTCTGCGGCCTCCTCGACTTGCTTGTAGGCGGTGAGGAGGTCCTCGGAGGGCGCGAGCGTCCGGATGTTGCGCTCGGTGGCGTCGTTGATGAAGTCGTGGGGCCGACGAACGACGGCGAGGACGGTCCCGGTCTCGACGTCGAGACTCGGGAGACCACCGAAGTACGTCGTGTGAACCGTCATGCGCGGCCCTCCCCGTGTTCGAAGGTCGTGCGAGCATGGTCGTCGGACTTCTCGACAGACAGGTTCGCGGGCCGGTTGTCGTACTTGACGCCGCTCTCGTGGTGAACGTGGTACTCACCGGCGGAGAAGACGAGGTACGGGCTCGCGCCGTCAGCGATGGCGAGGAGCTGGTGAACGTAGACGTAGCGCTCGCGCTTCTCGCTCGGGTCCCACGCGCGCCACCGCTCGTAGCCGTCGCTCCGGGTTTCGAGACGCGCCGGCGTCACGGCAACCACCCCGCTCGGCGGACAGCGTTCTGAATCGCGGGCTTCGCGCTCGGCGCGTAGATCGCCGTGCGAATCTCGCCGTCACGAACGGGGAAGACGCACCGCGTTGTCGGGTCGTACCGCGCGCGCTCGCCGCGCAGCCACGCGCCGCCGGGAATCTCGTAGCCCTGTCGCCATGCGTCCTCGACGGTCGGCGTCAGGTCGAGGCGGTCCGCCCGCTTCAGGAACTTCTCCCGAGCGTGCTTCGAGACCGTGATGCTCACGCTCACCGCGAGTCACCCCGGTCGGTCTCCGCGCCTACGTAACGACCCGCGCCGTCCGTCGCGAGCGTGCCGGTAGTCCGCCGGTCGACGGTCACGATGACGTCGCGAAGCACCGGGCCGCGCTGGAGGAGATAGGTCGCTTCGCGCTCGAACGCGGCGAAGCTCTTCATCCCCCACGAGTTCCAGCCGAACGTGATGACGCGGCCGTTCGGACGAACGAGTTCCTCGAAGTCCTCCAGCGCCGCGTAGATGTTCTTCGCGTGGATGCCGTCGTACTTGTCGTCGGCCTGTGTGTCGTCGAATGGTGGGTCGAAGACCACCGTGTCGAATGACTGCGGGCCGAAGTGCTCGGCGATGCGCTCGACGTTGTGGTGCGTGTCGGCGTCGCGCTCCGGATTCAGGTCGTTCCTGACGATTTCGCCGTCGTGGTTCAGCTTCGTCTTCCCAGCGCAGGCGTTCAGTACGCGCCCTTCGAGGAGACTCTCGACGAGGTCGCGCGCCGGCTCGTACTCGAACGTCCATCGCCCGAGCGTTCGCGCGTTCCCGTCACGGTCGCGTCCACCGTTCGCGACGACGTCCGTGACATCCTCGAAACGTGAGATTCCGTCACTCACAGGGGCTCACCCCGTCGGAGCCGCCGGTAGTCGTCGCGCTCGAAGCGGTGGCAGACAATTTGCTCGCTCCCGCACCCGCACGCGGAGACCGGGCCGGGCGTGTCGGCATAGCGACGGCCACACTCACAGCACGTGAACAGCCAGACCTTCCCGTGCGGACCGGACGCGGGAAGACGTTCGCCGGGGTCAGCCTGCCACTCGCTCGGAGAACGTCGGTCGACCGCGTGCCCGCCGTCCGTGACGAGCACCGCCTGTGAGGGGTCGCTGCTCTGCTTCACGCCTCATCACCCCACAGGGACCGACAGGAGGCGCACAGCGGCACGCGCTCGGTGTTCGCTCTGTCAGGCAGGCGGACACGCCGGACGTCGTGCTCGTCGCCGTCCGCGCCGCACATCTCGCACTCGTCGCCCTTGGGGGCGCGCTCGGCGAGTGATTCCCAGTAGCCTTCGGGGCGCGCGCCGAGACCGCCGTCGGCGCGCAGACGAGACGCACGAACGAACTCGTGCATCACCGCTGGTCACCTCCGTCGACTACGGGAATCGCAACACGGCGTGAACCCGGAACGGGTACCCCGTTGAACCCACATTTCGGGGTGTCTCCCGAAAAGTCGAAAGCGGACGCGAGAGACGATACGGCAGCGGTTTTACGGAGTTGCCACTTCTGCGTGGAATCAGCAGGAAATGGGATCCGCCCTCCCCGATTTGAACGGGGGACAAGCCGATCTACAGTCGGCTGCTCTACCAGTCTGAGCTAAGGGCGGGCGCATTCAACAGTAGGTCGTGGAGCGAATTTAAGACTTCTCATTCGACATCGCGGTCGCGGGTGTGTCGACGGAATCGGCGTGGGGTTTGAAATGGTCGGGCTCATTATTGGGACACATCGTATGCCGAAGATAACGTTCCGGGCGGACGCGGACCTCGTCGAGCGCGTCGAACGCCTCGATGCCTCGAAGAGCGAGGTAATGCGGCGTGCGCTCCGGGCGTACCTCGACGGGGACGCCGAGCGCGCGGCGGACACGGGGGCGACCTCGCGTGCGCGTGACGCCGAGGGGTCGCTGGACACACTGGTGGACGCGCGCATCGAGCGGCGGCTGCGTGAGTTCCTCGACGAGCAGGAGGAGGCGTCCGACAGGGACGACGTGACGGTAAACGTGACGCTGAACGGCGCGGACGTCGAGCAGAGCCGGGCGGCCGACGCGACGGCCGGGCGGACGAGTGCGGAGTCGTCGCCGGCGCCTGACGCGCCGTCGGACGCACCCGTGTGCTCACAGTGCGGGGAGTCGCTCGACGAGGAACACGTGTTCTGTCCGAACTGCGGGGAGCGTGCGGCCGGGCATCCGACGTGTGAGTGTGGCGCGGAGCTGCGTTCGGACTGGGCGTTCTGTCCCGACTGCGGGCGTCGGACAGTGTCAGCTGATGTACTCGACCGGTAAGACGGCCGTTTACACAGCCATTAACTATTTACGTGGATACGTTGTCGTTGTGTGTACGTAAGACGGGCGTCTTACAGGAAATCGAGGGATTGCGGCGCACTGCGCCCGATTCGAGGACCGACGTAAGACAGAGAACGGGGATGACCCCACCGTCTTGCAGGGGAATACAACAATGGAGCGTGTGACACTCCGGATTCCGAAGCAGCAGATCGAGGAGGTCGAACAGATGGTCGAACTCGGGAAGTACCCGAACCGATCCGAGGCCATCCGCTCGGCCGTCCGCGAGATGCTGGACGAACAGGCCGACTCACAGTCGAACGAAAACCGCAGCTGGGCGAAGGTGTAAGATGCAGGATATCGTCAATCAGGCCCTCGAGAACGCCGAGGCCGAACAACGAGACATGAGCGACGTCTCCAGCGACGGTGACGAGTTCGGGGACCCCCGAATCGTCATCGTCGGCTGTGGCGGCGCCGGGAACAACACGGTCAACCGGCTGTACAACATCGGGGTCGAGGGCGCGGACACCGTCGCCATCAACACCGACAAGCAGCACCTGAAGATGATCGAGGCCGACACGAAGATCCTCGTCGGGAAGTCCCTGACGAACGGCCTCGGCGCGGGTGGCGACCCCTCGATGGGCGAGCGCGCCACGGAGATGGCCCAGGGAACCATCAAGGAAGTCCTGGGCGATGCCGACCTCGTCTTCGTCACCGCCGGGATGGGCGGCGGAACGGGGACGGGTGCGGCACCCGTCGTCTCCAAGATCGCCAAGGAGCAGGGCGCCATCGTCGTCGGGATGGTCTCGACGCCGTTCAACGTCGAGCGCGCCCGCACGGTGAAGGCCGAGGAAGGCCTCGAGAAGCTCCGCGAGGAAGCGGACTCCATCATCGTCCTCGACAACAACCGCCTGCTGGACTACGTCCCGAACCTGCCCATCGGCAAGGCGTTCTCCGTGATGGACCAGATCATCGCGGAGACCGTCAAGGGCATCTCGGAGACCATCACCCAGCCCTCGCTCATCAACCTCGACTACGCCGACATGACCGCGATCATGAACCAGGGCGGCGTCGCGGTGATGCTCGTCGGCGAGACACAGGACAAGAACAAGACGGACGAGGTGGTGAAGGACGCGATGAACCACCCGCTCCTCGACGTCGACTACCGGGGCGCGAGCGGTGGCCTCGTCCACATCACCGGCGGTCCGGACCTCACGCTCAAAGAGGCCGAGGGCATCGCGGACAACATCACCGAGCGCCTCGACGCCTCCGCGAACGTCATCTGGGGCGCTCGGATTCAGGAGAACTACAAGGGCAAGGTCCGCGTCATGGCCATCATGACCGGCGTCCAGTCCGCGCAGGTGCTCGGTCCCTCGACGCAGAAGCAGGCCGACAAGTCCCGCGCGGAACTCCGCGAGGTCGAGGCCGACGGCGCGTCGTCCTCCACGTCCTCCTCCACCTCCGAGTGGGAGGGTGCACACAGCGACGGCGGTCAGGACGAGCTCGAGCAGAACAACGGGCTCGACGTTATCCGCTGAACGGTCTTTCTTTCTTGGGTGGGAACGGGAGTTCACGCTCCCGTCACGAGTCGGCGAGCGGCGGCGCTCGCCACAGTTCCGAACGCGTCGTGTAAAACGGGTGTCGTGTCTGACGTGTAAGACGCATCAGTCGGCGGCGTGGACGGCCTCGACGAGGTAGCACTTCCGGCAGACGTCGCGCGTCGTCGGCGCGCCACACTCCGTACACTCGTTCAGGTCGGCCTCGCTGCCGTCCGAGCGATAGCGCTCCGCGGCCATCGCCGCCATCTCCTCGTAGCCGGCCATGATGCTGTGCCGCGTCCCCGGGTGGGCCTCCTCGAGCGAGAGGAGGAGGTCCTGTATCTCGCCGCGGAACGCCTCGCTCGAGTGGGGGCATTCGGCCATGTGGACGGGGAGGTCCCGAAGTTGCGCGTAGAGGGCGACCTCCTTTTCCGGGATGTCGCGCAGCGGTTTCGCGCGCGGCACCATCCCTTCCTGTTCGTTGCGCTCGTCGAACGGGCCGAGCGAGGCGTCGAAGTGCTTGCCCATCTGCTCGACGTTGCCCTCGAGGACGTTCATCAGCGCCGTCTCGGCCTCGTCGTCGAGGTTGTGGCCGGTGAGCAGTTTGTCGGCGTCGTAGCCGGCGGCGTACTTCGAGAGGAGGTCGCGGCGGAACACCCCGCAGTAGGCGCAGGCCGCCATGTCCTCGGGGTCGGAGTCGACGACGTCGTCCATCTCGACGTCGAACTCCTCGGCGTAGGAGACGACTTCGTGGGCGATGTCGAGGTCCTCAACGAGTTCCTCGCAGGCGTCGACGCTCCGGTCGCGGTAGCCCGCGATGCCCTCGTGGATGGTGAGGGCGACAATCTCGACACGTGGGTCCTCGGCGAACGTCTCGTGGAGAATCTGGGTGAGGACCACGGAGTCCTTCCCGCCCGAGAGGCCGACGAGCCACGTCTGTGGGTCCTCGGGCGTCGCCGAACTCGGCAGCAGGTCGTCCTCGCGGACGCGCCGGCGCACCCGACGCTCGACGGACTCCCGAAAGTGGCGCTCGCAGAGATGCGTCCCCGAGTACGCCGCGTGCATGACCGCCTCACGGTCGCACTTCGTACACTCCATCGCGTCTCGGTTGTGGCCCCACGCGTTTGACCTATTCGCTCGGCGGACCCGTGGGGGCCTAGTTTGATGGGACGCGGCGCCGTCGCGGGAGGCATGGAGTACGCGAAGCCCGAAACGAACCCGTCCGGTTCGCTCCCCGACCAGCACGCGCGCGTCGAGGTGTCCGACTGATGGGGCGACTGCGCGCGGACTTCTCCGATGACACCGTCATCGTGACGGGCGGCGCGTCCGGCATCGGTCGCGCGGTGGCGATGCGCTTCGGCGAGGCGGACGCGACGGTCATCGTCGCGGACCTCGACGAGGAGCCGAAGGACGCCGAGGTGCCGACCCACGAGGTCATCCGCGAGTCCGGCGGCTCGGCGGAGTTCGTGGAGACGGACGTCACGGAGCGCGAGCAGGTGGAGACGCTGGTCGAGGCGGCGCGCGAGTTCGGCGGCGTCGACGTGATGGTGAACAACGCGGGCTTCCACGTCGGCGCGTCGATTCTGGACCTTGACGAGGCGGCGCTTCAGACGGCGCTCGACGTGAACGTCCACGGGGTGTTCCTCGGGACGCAAGTCGCCGCACAGGACATGCTGGAGCGCGACGACCCGGGCGTCATCATCAACACGGCGTCCATCAGCTCGAACCTCGCGCAGTACGACCAGGTGGGATACGACGCGACGAAGGGCGCGGTACGGATGTTGACCCGCGGGTCGGCGCTCGACCTCGCGGAGCACGGCATCCGCGTGAACGCCGTCGCGCCCGGGCAGATTGCGACGGAGTTCGTCGAGGGCTGGTCGGAGGAGGCGACGGAGAAGGCGTCGTCGGGCGGCCTCATCAAGCCCGTGCCGCTCGGACGTGCGGGCGTCCCGGACGACCTGCCGGGGGCCTACCTCTACCTGGCGAGCGAGGACGCGTCCTACGTGACCGGCGAGTTCGTCCACGTCGACGGCGGGTGGCAGGTCTTCTGAATCGTGTGGACCGCCCTTCAAGTGACGTGACCGAATACAGAGAGGACGTGACGGCGACGTGGGCACGGCGTCACACGCTCCATTGGACCGCGGCCGTCTCCCCCGGCGGCCCGTCGGTCCGTCGTAACCGACACGTTTTCCTGTCTGACTGACTGATTAGTCAACCATCATGGGAGACGACGGGGACCGCACGGAGACCCAGACGGCCATCATGGAGGCGACCTACCGGGCGCTCTGCGAGCACGGCTACGCCGACCTGACGATGCAGGCCATCGCCGACGAGTTCGAGAAGTCGAAGTCGCTCATCCACTACCACTACGACACGAAAGAGGAGTTGCTCGTCGCGTTCCTCGACTACCTCCTCGACGAATTCCTGCAGAAGGTGGAGGCCACCGACGACGAGGACCCCCGCGAGCGCCTCGAACGCCTCGTCGACGCACTCCTCTCCGGCCCCGGCGAGGCCGCCGACTTCCAGATTGCGATGCTCGAGTTGCGCTCGCAAGCCCCCTACGTCGAGGCCTACCGGGAGGCGTTCGCCGCGAACGACGCTCGGCTCTCCGAGTTGCTCGCCGACACCGTCCGCGACGGCATCGAGGCCAGCGAGTTCCGCGGCGTCGACCCCGAGCAGGTCGCGGAGACGATTCTCGTGATGGTCGACGGCGCGCGCACGCGGAGCGTTCTCTTCGGCGACGAGGACCCCGTGGAGCACACGCGCCGCGCCATCGACGGCTACCTCCACAGCCACGTCTTCGTCGGCGACGGCGAGTAGGGAAACCCGTTTAGGCGCGCACGCACTCCTCCCGGACATGGACCGCGACGCCGCACTCGACAGGGTGGAGGCCGTCCTCGACGCCGTCGCCGAGGAGCGCCTCCCCGTCCCCGTCCGGGAATGCTGGGTCTACGGCGACGTCGCCCTCGGGAAGGACCCCGTCACGCGCCTCGACGTCTACGTCACGAAGGACCTCCTGCTCGGTGGCGACCCCGCCCCCGACCTCGACGCGGAGTTGGGCGTCGAGGGCATCGGTCGGACTGTCGACGCCGAGTGGGCGCGCGAGCACCCCGAGTGGGTGCGCGTGAACGACAGCGGCCACGTCGCCCCCGAGAAATGCCTCGCCGCCCACCTCCTCCCCGACGACGACGAGCCCGTCCACCTCGAGGTCTGTAACGCCGGCTTCGAGCGCAACGTCACCCAGCGCGCCGAGGGCGCCCGCGCCCGCGAGAACTACGAGCAGGTCATCGACCCGCGCGGCGTCTGCCTCTACGCCGAGGGCCAGCGCAGCGACGACGCGCTCGAGAAACTCCGCGAGAGCGCGCTCGCCTTCCCGACACTCGAGGAGTCGCTGACGATGCTCGGCTTCGAGGAGGAGGAGGCCGAGACGGCCGCCGAGGCGATGCGTGCCTACGAGGAGCGCCAGGAGGGCGCGACCGTGCGCGGCGACGTCGTTTAGACCTCGCCGACGACGACGTAGAACGGCACGACGGCGCGGCGCTCGTACTCGCCGGCGCTCATCTGCTCGACGACGTCCCGACCCATCGCCTTCCACTCGCTCTTCAACTCGTCGACGCCCGCCGGGCTGAGTCCTCCCTTCTGGAGAGTGTGTGTTTGCTCTCTGATTCGCGTGCCTGCGGCCTTCGCCTTCGCGGCCGCGAGCGCCGCCTCGTCGTAGGGCGGCGCGACAGTCTGCTCGTGCTCGTAGCGCCGGCTCTGGATGTCGGAGAGGCCGGCCTCCTCGAAGAGGTCGGCTGCGCTCGCGCCGAGGGTCACGTCCGTCTCCACGCCGGCGATATAGGTGTCGCGCGCGCGTTTGGCGAGCGGCGCTTCCGCCTCGACGGAGGACTCGACGAGCACCTCGGAGTTGTCGGGTTCGACGCACGCCACGAGGTCCGAGGAGACGCGCGCGAACTCCTCAACGGCCGCGAGCGGGTCGGGGAGGTTGATGAGGAGCGCCTGACAGACCACGAGGTCGAAGGCGTCGTCCGCGAAGGGGAGGCGCGTCGCGTCACCGAGCGCGCGCGCGTCCGCCTCGACCTCCTCGAGCAGGACGCGGTCGGCGTCCACCGCGACCACCTCGGCGTCGGACTCCTCGCGGAGGACGCGCGTGAGTTCGCCGGTGCCACAGCCAACGTCGAGGACGCGCGTCCGCGAGTCGAGGCGCAGGGGCGCGAGCGCCGAGCGGTCCTCCCACATCCCCCGCCGGGTGTCCTTCAGGTATTCGGACGAGAAGCGTCTCACTGGGTGTCGCTAACGGCGGCGAGTAGGAAACGCTGACGACCGGCCGACTCAGAGTCGGTGGCGTCGTGGAAGCGCGAGCGAGAGGCCGCCGAAACCGCCGAGTACCAGGACGCCCCCGAGCGAGACGGCGGCGGTGAGGCCGAGGCTGACGGACGCCGTCGCGGCGACGGCGACGACGGCGAGGCCACCAAGGAGGAGACAGAGACTCAGGACACAGAGGAGAGTTTGGAGGGCGACGGCCCAGAAGTTGTTCCAGACGGCGTAGCGGAGGGCGTCGAGCGCCGGTAGGTCCTCGACCGGATGCGCGTCGTCCACCGCCAAGTCGGCGAGCGGATGCCCGTCGCTCATACGGGTGGGTTCGGCGCGAGCGACGTTAACGGTGGTGGGCCGACGCGTCGCGGCGGCCGTCCGTCGAGCGCGACGCGGCGGAAGTGGAGACTACTCCTCGTCGCGGAGTTCCTTGACGTGCTGGATGTTCCACTCGTAGGATCGCCCGTCCTCGGTGGGCGTTTCGAGGGCGAGCGGGACGTCGCGAATCGCCTCGTGGTTGAGGAACGCCTCGAATCCCTCGTCGCCGATGTGGCCGTCGCCGATGTGGGCGTGTTCGTCCTTGTTGGTGCCACACTCGTGCTTCGAGTCGTTCAGGTGGACGTACTTGAGGTGTTCGAGGCCGACGACGTCGTCGAGTTCGGCGAGGGTGTCCGCGACGCCCTCGGGCGTGGAGAGGTCGTAGCCCGCGGCGAAGGCGTGGGCGGTGTCGAGGCAGATGTCGAGGTCGGTGTCGGCGAGTTCGAGGACGGTGGCGAGGTGCTCGAAGTCGCCGCCGAGTTTCGTGCCGCTGCCCGCGTCGGACTCGATGAGGATAGTGACGTCGTCGGGGACGTCGAGGCTGTCGATGACCGCGGCGGCGTTCTCGAGGCCCTGCTCGACGCCGGCGCCGGTGTGCGCGCCGAGGTGGACGTTCACGTAGGGGATGCCGAGTTTGTGGGCAGCCTCAACCTCTTCCTGCATGCTCTCGCGGGACTTCTCGCGCAGGCCCTCCTTGGGCGTGCAGAGGTTGACGAGGTAGGAGGTATGGATGACCCACGGGCCGATATCGTGAGTGTCGCTCTCCGCGCGGAAGGCCTCGGCTTCGTCGTCCTCGACGTCTGGGGACTGCCAGACCTGCGGGGAGTGGGTGAATATCTGCCCGCAGTTCCCGCCGACATTGCGCTGCCGCCAGACGGCGTTGTCGACGCCGTCGCTCGGCGGCGATTCGTCGTCGCCGGACGTCTTCGAGCCGGAGATAGAGACGTGTGCGCCCACGTTGAGGGTCATAGCCGTCGAGAGGGCGTACGACGCAAAAGGGACTTCGGAGTCGGGTCACCGGAGGACGCGTCTCGTGCGGCCGGCCCCGGAAACTGTCGGCGGGACGTGCGAGCGCCGAAACGCTTTTGCTGTTTTAGGTATACCTAAAGTCTGTGTCGGGACCGGCGCACAGGTCGTCGTGCCCCCTGCATCGGTGGTCCCGGACACGGGCTGTACCGCCAGAGAATCGTCCCATAGCCACTATTCGACGGTTGTGTTCAGCGAGTCGGCGTCCGCGGTTGAGGGCCCGGGCGTCGGTCTCGATTCAGTAGAGTTCCCCGCCGAGCGGCACGTCCTCGTCGGGAACGACCAGCATCGGGTTGCCCTCCTCGTCGGGAACGCCGAGCGTGAGCGCCTCGGACTCGAAGCCGGCGATGTTCACGGTGCCCAAGTCGACCGCGCAAAGCACCTGCCGTCCGACGAGCTCCGCGGGGTCGTGGTTGTAGCCGAGCTGCGCGGCGGACTGGCGCGTCTCGTCGCCGAAGTCGATCTCGAGTTTGACCATCTCGGGCTTGCGAGCCTCCTCGAACGCTTCCGCGCTCTGAACCTCGCCGACGCGCACCGTCGTGTCGAGCGGACCGGACATATTCGGGAAGGGACGCCGGGGGCGCTTGAAAGTTCTCGTTCCCGATTAGTTAGTCACCGAGAGGTCTTACATTTACAAGTGAAACTGTCGTAAGTATGAGTGCTATGTGGAACGTAGGTAACGACGAGGTAGACCGCGAGTTCCAGAAAGCCCGCACTCCGTTCAGTGAGGACCTCTACGGGGTCGTCTCCACGAAGAAGGGCCCGTACGCCATCGGCGCCGGCGGCATCATCGCCGCCGACCGCAGCGACAGCGACGAGGGCTGGGAGGTCATGATCGACGACGGGCCACACACGAAGGACAACCGCCTCAACGGGCTCGCCGTCACCGACGACGGGAAGCGCATCTGGTTTGCCGGCGGCTCCGGCGCGCTCGGCTGCTACGACGTCATCGAGCGCCGCAAGTACGACTACAGCCACCCGAACCAGAAGACCTCGACGTGGGAGGGGATCGCCGTCTGCGGAAAGGCCGGCCAGGAGAAGGCGCTCGTCGCGAACGGCTCCGGCGAAGTCCTGCCGTTCATGATCGACGGCTTCGACGCCGACTGGGGGCAGGTCCGCAAGCCCGTCAGCGGGAAGGCCTCCAACATCGCCGCGCTCGCCGCCTCGCCCGAGGGCATCGGCTACGCGGTCGACACCTCCGGGAACGCCTTCAAGACCACCGACGACGACGGCTGGCGCGACATCGGCATCGTCAACGCGCAGGTGAAGTTCCACGACATCTACGCCGGGAAGAACCAGCGCGTCTACGTCGCCGCCGGCGACGGGAAGCTCTACCGCTACGACGACTCCTACAACGACTGGACGCCGCTCGGCGTCGCGAACGAACCGCTCAACGCCATCGACATCTACAAGCGCCAGGACGGCAAGCGCGTGATGGTCGTCATGGGCGGCAGCGGCGCCATCTACCACCGCCTCGGCGACAACCGCTGGGAGAAGGTCTACTCGCCGACCGAGAAGTCGCTCAACGACATCGCGCTCGGCACGCCGGACGTCGCCGTCGGCGACAGCTCCATCGTCCTCGTCCGCCCGCGCAAGCACGCCCGCACCAGCGACGAGGTGACGTCCAAGGACGGCGACCAGTACGAGGGTCGCGGCGAGAACTTCGACCACAGCGACAAGCAATCGAGCCAGCAGCAGTCCTCGGGTTCGTCGTCCGGGTCCACGTCGACGAACAACGAGACGTCGAACTAGACACACCCCGTCCCGTTCTTCCGAACGACGCTTAGGCGTCGAGGCCCAGATGCGAGTATGGCGCTCGACTCGCTCCCGAACCGTCCGCTCGCACACGACGAAGTCGCCGTCCTCTCCGCGTCCGGCGCGTTCCTCGACGTCCGACCCGTGAACGCCTTCCACTTCCCGAAGCGGGACACACGTCTCGTCACCGCACTCATTCTGGTCACCTCGAGTGGCCTGCGCGCCGTCGACTACGACCCGACGACGCGCGAGTGGGACGTCGTCCGCACCGAATCGCTCGACGACCCCGAGGGGATGGAGGACGTCCCGGACGAGATGCTCGCCACCGTCCAGGGCGAACTCGAACGCCGCGTCAGCGAGATGGAGGAAGCCGGCGTCGTCGGGCAGACGGCCGCCCGCGAGGACGACGTCGAAGTCCGTGACGCCACCAGCCTCGGTGCCGTCCTCTACGACCAGTACACCGACGGCGACGCGTAACGCGCTCGACACGTCGGACGTCTCGTGCGATTGACGAAAGAACAACTGTTTTAGGGATGCCTAAACGATAGCCGAGCAGATGCAGACGGGGAACACGGGGGACGTCGGAACGCGAACGGGGGACGAGACTATCGAGACCGTCGCGTATCTGGCGCGCTCAGAGCACCGCGTGCGCGTCCTCGAACTGCTCGCTCGCGGCGTGCGCGAGCGCGAGACGTTGCTTGAGGAGACGGGCGTCACGCGCGTGACGCTCAGTCGCGTCCTCAGCGGCCTCGAAGAGCGCGGTTGGATCGCGAAGTCCGGGGGCGAGTACGAACTCACCGGCTTCGGCGCGCTCGTCTACGAGGACCTCTCGCGGCTGCTCGGGACGGTGTCGCTCGGCGAGACCTACCCCGACGTCGTCGAGCGGCTGCCGACGGAGTGGTTCGGCTTCGACGTCTGTCGCCTCGCTGACGGCGAACTCGTCGCCGACGAACACGCGGACCCGCTCGCGGCCACGCGCGTCGTCGCGAACGCCGTCCGCGAGGCCGACACCGTCCGCGCGCTCGTCGGCTCGTTCACCAGCCTCCCGATGTACGCCTACGCCGAGGCGACGCACGCGGGGCGCGCGGGGGACGCCACGGTCGTCTTCGACGCGGACGCGAGCGCGCTCGTCCGCGAGGACGCCGCCATCGCCGAGCAGACCACCGGCATCGAGCGGCGAACGGGGTCGGACATCTACTACCGCACCGGGAACGACTACCCATGTAACGTCGACCTCGTCGACGGGGAGACGGTCTACATCGGTGTCCCCCGCGAACGCGGCGGTGGCTTCGACATCATCGAGTCGACGGACGACGCCGTCTGCGAGTGGGCCCGCGAGACGTTCGAGCGCGAACGGGCTGACGCGACGCCGCTCTCCGACTGCCGCCCGAGCGGTCCGTAACACACCCCGTTACGCGTAACACGCCGTGTTACGGCGAACAGCGGGAAGCACTAAGAGTTTTTAGGCCAACCTAAAAACATGCCACGCAGACGCCACGTACTGGCGAGTAGCGCGAGCCTCATCGCGGCCGGCCTCGCCGGCTGTAGCGGCTCCACCGACGACGGAACGAACGCCGCCCAGACGCCGGAGGGGACGACGACCGGGACGACGGAGAGCAGGCCGACGCCGTACACGGTCCACATGAAGCCCAACGACCCCTACACGTTCGAGGAGGTGCCGGAGACGTACGGCGTCATCTCCGGGCCCTTCCTCGACATGGGGATGGCACTCGGCATCCACCCGACTGCGACCACCGGCCTCGCACGCGCGCCGCTGAAGTTCTACGACCTCCTCGGCCTCGAGTTCGACGAGAGCAAACTCACCAAACTCGCGAGCGGCGCCGAGTCCGGCTACGACAAGGAGAACTTCTACGCCGCCGGCGCGGACGTCTGGCTCATCTCCCGCACCAACCTCGGCCGCTACGTCAGCTGGGACGACTCGGACTTCCAGGAGGTCCGGTCCCAGACCGGCCCCTTCCTCGGCACCACCCTCCGGTTCGCGCCCACCGCCGCCGTCTCCAGTGAGCCGAACCCCTATACGCTCTACGAGGCCTTCGAGAAGGTCGCGAAAATCTTCCAGCGCCGACAGCAGTTCGAGGCGTGGCAGTCCTTCCACGACGACCTCATGTCGACCATCGAGGAGGGGCTCCCACCGGAGTCCGAGCGACCCACCGTCGCCGCCATCTGGCGCGGCGTCAACCCGGACTCCGGGCAGTTCCGCATCGCGCCACTCCACCGCCTCGGGAACAACACGAAGTCCTACTGGCGCGTCGGCATGAAGGACGCCTTCGAGGGGCGGTATCCGGACGGGCCCATCGGCTACGAGGAACTCCTCGACATCGACCCCGACTACATCGGCGCCGTCGGCGCGCTCACCTCCTCGACCCACGAGCAGTTCCGGCAGACCGTCATCGAGCCGTTCGAGACCAACGAGAACGGCCAGAACCTCAGCGCCGTCCAGAACGGTAACGTCATCCGGAGCGGCGGCCAGTACATGGGCCCCATCGTCGACATGTTCTCCACGGAAGCCGTCGCCAAGCAGGTCTATCCCGAGACGTTCGGCGAGTGGCCCGGCCCCGTCGGCGAGGTACCCGAGGACGAACAGCTCTTCGACCGCCAGCGCCTCCTGGACATCGTCAACCGGAACGTCTAACGCTCGATGAGCAAGGTCACAGACACGCTCGCGCGGCGCCGCTCGGAGTGGGGGAAGTGGTACGCGGACTCGAGACTCGCCGTCCTCGCGCTCGGGAGCGTCGCCGTCCTGCTCGGCGCAACGCTCCTGCAGGTGAGCTTCGGCGCCTACCCGCTGACGATTGCGGAGGCGTGGCACACCGTCTTCGACCCCGAAGTCCTCTTCAGCGCCGGCGCCTGGCAGGCGTTCCTGCTCGGCGGCGGCATCCCCGAGTGGTTCACGCGCCGCCAGCTCATCGTCTGGAACATCCGCCTGCCGCGCATCCTCGTCGGGGTGCTGGTCGGCGCGAACCTCGCGGTCTCCGGGGCCATCTTCCAGGTCGTCACGCGGAACGAGCTCGCGAGCCCCTACGTGCTCGGCATCAGCGACGGCGCGGGGCTCGTGGTGCTGGTAACGCTCACCTTCCTGTCGAGTTTCCTGCCGCTGATGCCGGTGCTCGCCGCATTCGGCGGCGCCATCGCGTTCCTCATCGTCTACGCCATCGCGTGGAAGAACGGCACCTCGCCCGTGCGGCTCGTCCTCGCGGGCGTCGTCGTCGGGACGGTGTTCGGCTCCGTCCAGCGCGCGCTGTTCTTCTTCATCGACGACCTCAGCGTCGTCATGTCCGCTCAGGCGTGGCTGTCGGGCTCCCTGTTGGGGACTGACTGGGGGCAGGTCCGCATCGCGCTCCCGTTCACGGTCCTCGCGATGGTGCTCGCGCTCCTCGTGACGCGGCAACTCGACGTGCTCCTCTTGGGCGAGGAGACGGCCCAGTCACTCGGGATGCCGGTCGAGAAAATCCGCTTCGCAGTGGCCGGCATCGCCATCCTCTCGACGGCCGCCGCCATCGCCGTCGCGGGCCTCGTGGGGTTCGTCGGCCTCATCGTCCCGCACATGGTGCGGAACATCGTCGGCAGCAACTCCAAGCGCCTGCTCGTGGGCTGTCTGTTCCTCGGGCCGGCGCTGCTCGTCGGCGCGGACGTCGGCGCGCGCCTCGCCTTGAACCCGATTCAGCTCCCGGTCGGCATCATCACCGGCCTCGTCGGCGGCCCCTACTTCCTCTACCTCATGCGCAAGAAGGAGGACATCGGCTCCGTCTAGGCGAGCCGTTCGGTCGCGATCTCCGCGCCCTCGACGAGGGCCTCGAGTTTCGCCCACGCGATCTCGGGCGACACCATGCCGAGACCGGCCTGCGTGCCGAAGCCACAGTCGGGCGCGGCGACGATCTCGGTGTCGTCCGCGGCGGCGTTCGCGACGCGCTCGATACGGTCCGCGATGGTCTTCGGGTGGTCGATGATGTTCGTCTTCACGTCCACGACGCCGGGGATGAGCGTCCAGTCGTCGGGGAGCGGTTCCTCGGCGAACGCGCGGTACTCGTGCTGGTGGCGCGGGTTCGCCTGCTCGACGCTCAGGCCCGTGATGTCCGCCTCGTAGATGACGGGCAGCATCTCGACGAGGTCGGTATCGAGGTGGCCTGGACCCTCGTAGCTCCCCCAGCAGGTGTGGAGCCGAACCTGCTCGGCGGGGACGTTCTCGAGCGCCTCGTTCAGCGCCTCGACGTGCAGGCGAGTCGCCTGCTTGATGTCCTCGAGGGACTCGTCGGCGTACGCCGCGGTCTGCCCGACGGTGAGGAGTTCGGGCGCGTCGATCTGGAGGGTCGTGCCCGTCTCCGCGATGAGCTCGTACTCCTCCTGCATCGCGTCGGCGGCCGCGAAGAGGTAGTCCTCGTAGTCGTCGTAGTACTCGTCGACGTGCGTGGACGTGACGATGCTCGGCGACGCCGAGGTCATGAAGGTGTCCTCGACGTCGGCGTCGACGGTATCGAGCGCGTCGAGGAACTGGTCGATTTCCGCCTCGGCCTCCTCGTGGCCGGTGTACTCGATGGGGCCCTCGACGACGGGGTGCATCGAGAGGTCGATGACGTCCGTCTTGAACGTCTCGTCGGCGTACTCGGGGTAGTCCTGGAGGTCCGCCCAGAGTTCGGTCTCCTGCTTGCCGTCGATGCCGCTGAGGCGGTTCGCGACGTACCAGTTGAAGGAGACGCGGGGCTGCTCGCCGTTGTTGATGTAGTCGAGGCCGACCTCGCGCTGCCGTTCGACGACGCGCTCGGTCGCCTCCTCGGTCGCTTCCTCCCACTCCTCGTCGTCGACGTCCTCGCCCTCCTGTTTCTGCTGCAGGAGGTCGAGGAGTTCGGGCGGGCGCGGGAGGCTGCCGATGTGCGTCGTGAGAATCTCGTCGCGCGACATATCGGGTAATAATCTCCACGCAAGATATAACTCACGGTACTGTGCGGGCGTCGCCCCGACGGGTCAGTTCCGCGTGACGTAGTCCTCGTAGACGGCCTCGATCTCGGCCTCCTTGGGCGTGCCGTCGTGCACCCACAGCCCCCAGTTCCACGTCACGGACTCGCCCGCCGCGAGCGTCAGCACGTCGCCCCACGTCGGGTTCGCAGCGAGGAAGCCGAACGGCTCGGTCATCACAAACCAGCGCACCGGGTCCGCGGCGTTCTCGGGGTGGTCGAACATCGCGACGCCGGCGCTCCACGACTCCCCGGGGCCCGTCCGGCCGTCGAGCAGGCCCGAGTAGTCACACCATCGGCCCGCCGGCCCGCTCACGTCCCGCGGCGGCGTTGTCGTCCCCACGTCCGTCCCGTTCGGCAGGAGGACGCGGCCGTCCGTGAGACTGCGCGCGAACCGGAGGCTCAAGCCGCTGTAGTGGCCGTGGAGCGTCTCACTGGAGAGGTTCCGCGAGGCGCCGCGCGCCGTGAGCGTCTGCGTCCAGTCGAGGACGTACCCGCCCGCATCGGGTTCGTGCACGGTAATCGCGCGCTCGTCGTCGAGGAGGACGCTCTCGTCGTCGCTGCGGCGCCACGCCGCCGACTGCTCCAGCGTCACCGCGTCGCCGTCGCCACGCGCGTCGTACCCCTCGTTCGTCGCGTAGCCGTGCCGTTTGCCCGCGCCTTCGTGTGGTTCGGACTCCCAGCAGTTCAGGCCGTCCACGAGCTTCGGACAGTAGAACGCGCCCAGATGCCACGAGTGGTCGTGGGGCGCCCACACGACGAGGTTCTCGCCCGGTGCGTTGGTGCCCGCGGGGAGCGCGAGCACGTCGAAGCCGGGTTTGCTCGCCGCCGTCTCCGCGCGGTAGCGCGCAAGCAACTCGCCCTCGCTGCGTATCGAGACGACGCCGTCGACGTCCTCGACGGCGAGCGTCACTGTCCCACCTCCGGGTCCGCGCCGGCGTCGGCGAGCACGTCCGCCACCGAGACGTCGTCGCCGTCCGCCTCGGCACTCCGATAGATGGCGGTCATCGCCGCCACCGTCCCGAGGTTGTCCCGACCGCTCGCCAGCGGCTCGCGGCCCGTCTCGGCGCACTCCGCGAAGTGCAGTATCTCGTTCACGAACGCGCTGTCCGTCGGGAGGCCGACGTCCGCGCCCGACACCTCGTCGAACTGCTTGCGCGCCTCGGGGTCGTTTCGAGTGTTGATTCTCGGGGTCGGCGTCCCGACGTAGCCCTCGTCCTGTGGTTCCTCGGGGAGCGTGTGGACGACGCCCGTATCGCCCATCAGCCAGAACGACTCCGTGTACGGCATCGCGGGCGCCGAGAGCGTCGCGAAGAAGTCCGCCATCGTCCCGCCCTCGAACTCCAGAAGGCCGAGCGCGTAGTCCTCCGCGTCCTCGAACGCCTCGTCAATCCTCCGCTCCCACGAGACAGCGCGCGTCACGTCCCCGAGGAAGTAGCGCAGCAGGTCGAGTTTGTGGACGGCGTAGCCCATCACGGCGCCGCCGCCCGCGCGCTCGCCGTCGTAGAGCCAGTGGCCCTCGGGGAACATGTCGCCCTGGTTCGCGAGGACGTCACAGCGCGCGTGGCGAATCGCGCCGAGGTCGCCCGCCTCGACGCGCTGCTTCACCGCGCGGTACGGCGGGTGGAAGCGCTGCATCTGGCCGACCATCAGCGTCAGGTCCTTCCGGTCGGCGGTCTCCACGAGGTCCACGCAGTCCGCGAGGTCCGGCGCGAACGGCTTCTCCACGAGGACGTGTTTCCCGGCCTCCAGCGCGGCTTTCGCCGCCGGATAGTGGAGGTGATGGGGGAGCGTGATGTCCACGGCGTCGACCGGCGCCTCGGCGACGAACGACTCGAAGTCCGTCCAGTAGTCGATATCGAACTCGTCGGCGACCTCGCGCGCCGCGTCCTCGTCGGCGTCGCAGACCGCGGATAGCTGTACCGTCTCCGGGTGGTCGCGGTACGCCGGGAGGTGCATCGCGGAGATGCCGCCGGCGCCGATGAGACCTACGTTGAGCATGCCCGACTACTGGGGCGACGGGGGCCATAGACGTTTGCCTCGCAGTACCCGGAGTTCCGTCTCGTCGCGTGGCGTGTATCGGCCTGTCGCGGGGCTTTTATCGCGCGCCGACCAACTCAACAGTAGATGGTACGGAACGTCGCCGAGGACGTCGCAGCCCTCGAGCAGGAGGACTTCAACCTCCTCTCCGGGGTGGAGCACGGGATGCGCTTCTCGGAGTGGGTGAACCGGGAGAAACTCCCGGACTTCGCGAGGCTCACCGAGGAGGAGGTGGACTACCGGTTGGACCGCGTCGAGGACAGAGGGTTGGTCGAGCGCCAGACGATTCAGTACGAGGGCTTCCGGCTCACCTTCGAGGGGTACGACGTGCTCGCGCTGAAGGCGTTCGCCGAGCGCGACACCGTCTCCGGGTTCGGCGCGCCGCTCGGCGTCGGCAAGGAGAGCGACGTCTTCGAGGTGGAGTCCTACAAGCCCCTCGCGCTGAAGTTCCACCGCGAGGGCTACACGAACTTCCGCGAGGTCCAGAAGGAGCGCGACTACACGAGCGACAACGACCACGTCTCGTGGTTCTACACGGCCCGAAAGGCCGCCGAGCGCGAGCACGAAGCGCTCCACTCGCTCTACCCGGACGTGAACGTCCCGCGACCCATCGACCAGAACCGTCACGCCATCGTGATGGAGAAGATCGACGGCGTCGAACTCAACCGCACGAAACTCGAGGACGCACAAGCCGTCGGCGTCCTCGACCTGATTCTGGACGAGATGGCGACGGCCTACGACGAGGGGTTCGTCCACGCGGACATCAGCGAGTACAACGTCTTCGTCCGCGAGGACGGCGTCGTCCTCTTCGACTGGCCCCAGTCCGTCCCCACGGACCACGAGAACGCCCGCGAACTCCTCGGGCGCGACGTCCGCAACATCGTCTCCTACTTCCAGCGCAAGTACCCGAACCCGACGCCCGAGGTGGACGAGGACGCCCTCGCGGACGCCGTCGCCGCCGATACGTTCGAGACGGTGCGCGACTACGCCGAATAGCACTCCGTCGCCGCTCGCCCTCCCCGACGTTTCTCTCGTCCGCCCCGGCCGTGAGCGGCGGCCGTCAGCGCGCGTCGGCGCTCGTCGCGCGCGCCATGAAGTAGACGGCGACGCTGCCGAGCAGGAGGTCGAGCGCGGCGAGGACAGCGACGGCGGGGACGAGCGTGTTCCAGAGGCCGCCGAACGCCGTCACCTCGATGACGCTCATGACGTCCTGGCCGAACATGAGGGCGCGCGCGGCGTCGATACCGTACGTGATGGGGTTGAGCGCGGCGACGACCTGCACCCAGCCGGGGAGTACCTCGAGCGGGAGGAACGCGCTCGACAGGAAGAGCAGGGGGAACTGGAGGACGTTCACGCCGATCATCGTGGACTCCTGGTCGCGGGTGACGAGCGCCATGATGTTCGAGAACGCCGTGAACCAGATCGAGAAGAGGACGCCGACGAGGACGATGCCGACGGCGCCGAGCAGGCCAGTCGCGACGTACGCCCCGGGGTGCCCGCCGGTGTTCACCCAGAGGAGGACGTAGCCGAACGCGAGGATGATGCAGACCTGGACAACGATGCGCAGGACCTCCGAGAGGGATTTCCCGAGGAAGACGGCGCCCCGGTGCATCGGGGAGACGAGCGCCTTCTCGAACATCCCGGACTCGATGTCCTCGACGAGGCCGATGCCGGAGGTGGTCGCGGCGATGAGCGACACCTGGATGGCGATGGCGGGCACGAGGTAGGTGACGTAACTGACGTCGGCGCCGACCGCGCTCCCGATGGCGCCGCCCGTAATCTGTCCGAACACCTCCGTGAAGAGCACGAGGAACATGATGGGGTTCAGCAGGGAGAACACCATCACGAACGGGTTGCGCGTCGTCTTCAGCAGCCAGCGCTTGAGGTTCACCCACGTGTCGAGGAGGAAGCCGTTGCCCGTCGCCTTCTTGCCGGCGGCGCTCATCGCGACACCCCCGTCGTCCCGGTGTCGGTCGCTCCGGCGTCGCCGGCGTCGTCGTCGGGCTCGTACTCCTCGCCGGTGACGGCGAGGAAGACGTCGTCGAGCGTCGGACTGCGGACGTTGAACCCCGTGATGGTGAGGCCGGCGTCGCGGAGCGCGACGAGCAGGTCGGTGCCGTGGCGACGCGCCTCGCTGGAGGTGACGCGGATGCCCTCGTCGGTCGTCTCGACGGCGTCGGGCGAGTCGACGAGCCGGGAGTCGAGAGCGACCTCGCGGGCGCGCTCCACGTCAGCCGCGCTCGGGTCGTCGAAATCGAGTTCGAGGACGTCGCCGCCGACCTCGGCCTTCAGCTCGCTCGGCGAGCCGGTGACGGCGATTTCGCCGTCGACGATGACGCTGATGCGCTCGCAGAGGTGGTCGGCTTCCTCCAAGTATTGGGTAGTGAGGAAGATGGTGGTGCCCCGGTCGTTGATGCGCTCGAAGTAGTCCCAGAGGCGGTTGCGGGCCTTCGGGTCGAGGCCGGTCGTGGGTTCGTCGAGGAAGACCACCGGTGGTTCGTGGACGAGGGCGGTGGCGACGTCGAGGCGTTTCTGCATCCCGCCGGAGAAGCCCTTCGCGGGCTTGTCCGCGACGTCCGCGAGGTCCACGAGGTCGAGGAGGTCGTCGATGCGCTCGGCCCGCTCCTCGCGGGGGACGCCGTAGGCCTCGCAGGCGTAGCGGACGTTCTCGCGCGCGGTGAGCTCGCGGTCGATGCTCGTCTCCTGGGCCATGTAGCCGATCGACTCGCGAACCTGGCGGGGGGATTCCTCGACGTCGTAGCCGTTCACGGCGACGCTCCCCTCGGTCGGGTTGAGGAGGGTGACGAGGGTCTTGATGGTCGTCGTCTTCCCGGCGCCGTTCGCGCCGAGGAAGCCGAAGAACTCCCCCTCGGCGACGTCGAGCGAGACGTCGGTGACGGCCTCCGTGCCGTCGGCGTACGTCAACGCGAGATGGGTGGCGTCGATTGCGCTCATGGACGACTCTGTGGCGTGGCAACGCATAAATCTTGACTGACTATTCATTCAGAGGCAGCAAAGACTACCCGGCCACAACGCGAACGGTCGCGCGATGAACGACCCCGCCGATCCAGTCGACCCCGTCGAGCCGGCACGGGGACTGGACACGGCTGACCCGACGAACAGCCTCGATGGACTGTCGGGCCAGATCGACCGGTACGCGGACGGCCCGGTGGACTGGGAGACGCGGCGGCGTCTCGAGGAGGCGTCCGTCGAGGAGCTCGAAGCGGCGGCCCGCGACGCCGAGCTACAGGGCCTCACCGACCTCAGCCACCGCCTCGAGGCGGAGGCGAACAGTCGACGACCCGCCGCCGACTATCCCGGTGCACTCGACGACGCGACCGACCCGCCGCGGAGTCCCGAGGTCGGCGACGACGAACACAGGGAGACGACACCGACGAAGGAGGACAGCGGCGAGACAAGCGAGCGAGAGGCGAGCGCGGCGAGCGACGACATGGACACGACCGGGAGCGCTGCGCTCTCGGGGACAACGGCCACGTGGAGCGGCTGGGGGTCGAGCGTGCTCGCCGGCGCGGTCGTCGGTGGCGGCATCGGAGCCATCGGCGGACCGTCGATGGCGCTGGCAGGTGTCGCGCTCGGCGCGGCCATGGGGTGGACGGCTCCGTGAGAGCGGGGCGCATCGGGTGGTGCAGTTCGAAGGCGTTAAACCCTCCACGACAGTAGGGGAACACAACTCGCTGGTGCGGGCCCAGCGGGCACCCGTTTCGACGGGACGAAATGTGGACCACGGGATGCACGCATCCCGCAGTCTGAATCGACAGCGCCCGCGGACACACTATGGCACGAAGCTTCTACTCCCACATCAAGGACGCGTGGAAGCAGCCCGGCGAGGGCAAGCTCGCCGAGCTGCAGTGGCAGCGCAAGCAGGAATGGCGCCGACAGGGCGCGATCGAGCGCGTCGAGCGCCCGACCCGCCTCGACAAGGCCCGTGAGCTCGGCTACAAGGCCAAGCAGGGCGTCGTCGTCGCGCGCGTCTCCGTCCGCAAGGGGACCGCCCGGCAGCAGCGCCACAAGGCCGGCCGCCGCTCCAAGCGTCAGGGCGTCAACCGCATCGGTCGCGCGAAGAACCTCCAGCGCATCGCCGAGGAGCGCGCGACACGCAAGTACATCAACCTCCGCGTGCTGAACTCCTACTGGGTCGGTGAAGACGGCTCGCAGAAGTGGTTCGAAGTCATTCTCCTCGACCCGGAGCACGGCGCCATCGAGAACGACGACGACCTCAGCTGGATCACCAACAACAGCCAGGAGAACCGCGCGCTGCGTGGTCTCACCTCCGCCGGCCGCAAGGGTCGCGGCCTCCGCAAGCGCGGGAAGGGTACGGAGCACGTCCGTCCCTCGAAGAACGGCGGCAAGCGCAAGAAGTAACCCCTCCGGTTTTCCGGGTTTTTTCTCACGCAATCAGCGGCCGCGCCAGACGACGTCGTCCGCGACGTCGGTGCGCGTGACGACGCCGACGAAGCGCTCGGCGGAGTCGGTGACGACGGCGAACGACCCGCCAGTCTCGCGGAACTCGGCGATGAGGTCGTCGACGGTCCACGACTCGCGGGCGAGACAGACGTCGCGCATCACGTCCGCGAGCGACGCGCTCGACTCGGCGGCGCGCGCGGCGTCCGCGAGCGTCACGACGCCGACCACGTCGTCCGGGCCGTCGCCAAGGACGGGGACGGTGTCGACGCCGGCCTCAAGGCAGGCGTCGCGCACCGCGGCGGGAGTGACGTCCACGCCGACCGTGATGACGTCCCGTCGCGGCGTCATCACCTCCTCGACGGCGGTCTGTTCGAGGTCGAGGACGGCGTGGACCATCTCGCGCTCGGCGGCGTTGACGACGCCGAGTTGCGCGCCGGTGACGAGGAGGGCGCGGATTTCCTCGCGCGTGACGTACGGCGTCGGCGCGCCGGCGCTCCCGAAGATGCCGGTGATGACGTCCGCGGCGGTGTCGAACGCCCAGACGACCGGGGAGAGCGCGCGCTTGAGGAACGTGACGGGGCGCGCGATGGTGAGCGCCCACGATTCGGCGTGCGCGACGCCGTAGGCTTTCGGCGCGATCTCGCCGAAGAGGAGGACGAGCACGCTCGTGATGACGGTGGCGGCGACGATGGCGGGGCCGGCGGGGAGGAGGGCGACGGTGAGTGTCGCGACGATGGTGGAGAACGCGACGTTCACGACGTTGTTCCCGACGAGGATGGTGACGAGCAGTCGGTTCGGGTCCTCTCGGAGCGCGCGCAGCGCCTCTGCGCGGGCGTCGCCGGTCGCGGCGAGCGACTGGACGCGGTGTAGTTGGAGTGAGAACGTCGCGATTTCGGCGGACGAGAAGAACGCGCTCACGACCAGGAGGAGGACGCAGACGCCCGCGAGCACGACGAAGGTGGGGTCGACCATGTCGGCGTGGACGGACGCGGGGCCCGTAAGCACACCCGCCATGCCGGGGCACGTCGGGACGCGTCGCGCGCTCTATTCGGCGTCGTCGCCGACGGCGTCCGCGAGCGTCTCGAAGGCGTCGCGTTCCTCGTCCTCGGCGTTCGCGACGAGGCGCGAGACGATGAACTCCGGTGTGCTGCGCCCGACGACGCCGAAGCGCGGCTGGTAGTCGACTTCGAGGTCGAGGTCCGGCGAGAGCCCCTCGGCGAAGATGCCGTCGATGCGCGCGCGACTCGGGAGCGGGTCGAGGTCGTCCGCGAGGTGGGTGACGTAGACGCCGAGCGCGTCGTGGTCGGCGGTGAGCGACACCAAGCCGTGCAGGAGGTCGGCGGCGCTCCCGGGTTCGGTGATGGCCTCGAACTCGTCGACGAGCATGAGCGTGCGGCCCTCGCGCGCGAGCGGCGGGACGACCGAGCGGAGCGTCGTCTCGAGGACGCCCGCGTTGAAACTCGCGTGGCGGCGGTGGAAGACGAGGCGGTCGAACGCCCCGATCTCGGCGTGGTCGGCGGGCACCGGGAGGCCGAGGACGGCGAGCGTCGCGACTTCCGCGAGCGTCTCGAGGAGGGTGGTCTTCCCGCCGGAGTTCGCGCCGGTGAGGACGGCGACGCGGTCGCCGACCGGCGGGCCGTCGATTTCGTGCTCGCCGAGGGCGTACGTCACGGGTTGGACGTCGACGCCCTCCGCGCGGAGGCCGAGGTTCCGCGCGCCGGCGACGGCGAGGCCGGCGGCGTCGCTGTACTCGGGGCGCGTGAGGTCGTAGGCGATGGCGAAGCGCGCGAGCGAGAGGTTGAACGCCACCTCGGGGACAGCATCGGCGGCGGCCTCGACGTCCGCTTCGGCCTCGGCGACGGCGGCGTCGAGGTCCGAACGGACGCGCTCCTCCCGGTCGGCGGCCTGCTCGCGGAGGGCGTCCGCGAGCTCGCGCAGCGTCCCGCTCACGAAGTCGGCGGCGTCGGCGGCGTCCGTCGCGGCGCTCTCCCGAATCAGCGCGCGGTCGGCGCCCGTCGCGTCCGCGACGTGCTCGACGACGGCCTCCCGGAACTCGTCCGGGCCACGGAGGTTCCCGGAGCGGACGTCCTCGAGGACGCCGAGCGCGTCGCGTTCGAGGTGCTCGACGGCCTCGGCCCGTTCACGAAGCGCGTCGAGGCGCTCGTCGTACCCCTCGGCGACGCCGTCGCCCTCCCGATAGCGGAGCGCGTCGGCGGCGTCCCGGAGCGCGTCCGCGTCGAGGTCCGCGAACGCCGCGAACGCCCCGTCCGTGAGGCCGGCGTCGATGAGGTCGAGCGCCGTCTCGACGGCCGCGCGCTCGCCGGCCTCGCGGCTGTCGTGCTCCTCGAAGGCGGCGACGGCGGCCTCGCGATCGGCCTCGTTCAGGCGGTCCCACGTCTCGACGGCACCGAAGACGTTGTCGAGACGGGCCTCGCGCGCGTCGACGTCCGAGAGCGGTGTGAGGACGCGGATCCGGTCGCGGGCGCGACTCGTCAGCGCGTGCTCGGTCGCGGTCTCGAGGACGCGCTTGTAGACGTCGCGGGCGTCGTCGGTGGCGAAGCGCTCGGCCTCGGCACCGCCGGTGGCACGCCGGAGGATGCGGGTGGCGCGGCCGGCGGGAACGCCCGCGTTCACGAGCGCGGTGACGTTCGCGGACTCGATGGCGCGAACGGCGTCGTCCTCGCCGAGAGACTCGGAGAGGAGTTCGGCGGTCTTCGGGCCGACCCCCCAGTAGTCCTGTAGGTCGCTCTCCATACGCGAGTGGTGGACGGGTGGGAGAAAAACGGTTGCCCTAGGCGAGCGCGAAGAGTTCGCTCCCCACGTAGTTGAGGAGGCCGCCGCCGGTGACGGCCGAGAGGGAGGCGAGCCAGTAGGGGAGCGTGAGCCACTGGAGGCTCATCGTGAGCACGGCGGTGTAGACGACGTAGCCGAGCGAGCAGACGCCGAGGTAGCGCGCGAAGCGCCGACGCAACTGGTCGGTTGTCTCGAAGGTGTAGCGGCTGTTCAGGCCGAACGTCCAGACGGCGGCGCCGAAGAACGCGACGAACGCCGCCTGCGCCGTGGAGAGTCGCCCGACGAGTGCGAGGAACGCGACGGCGTTCAACAGCGCACCGGTGAGGCCGATGGCCCCGAACTCGGTGGCGCGAACCGCGCGCTCGGCCCGACAGACTCGTGTCACGCCGGCGCGACGGAAGCCGGCTTCGAGCACTGACTCGAAGCGTGCAATCGGTGTCCTACTCATGCCCCTGTCGAGACAACACTATTGGAGTGATACACTTAAAGGTTGGTCCGGGCACGGATGTCGAGCGGCGTCGGCGCGTCAGACGGACGTCTCGCCCCGGGAGGGGAGAAAGCACTTATCCCGTGGCGGGAACCGCGCGACGGCGTCGCCACTCCCGGGCGTGGAAAACAGAAGGCCGCAGAAAGTGAGAGCGCAGGGGAAGAGTCAGTCGCGGCGGGGCCGCATCAGACGGACGCGGCGCGTGTGACCGCCACCGGGTGAGCCGGCGTGGGGCGTTACTCGAGGTCGAAGCGGTCGAGCTTCATGACCTTACTCCACGCATCGGCGAAGGACTGGACGAACTCCTCTTCGGCGTCGTCGGCCGCGTAGACGTCCGCGTAAGCCCGAAGACGGGCGTTCGCGCCGAAGATGAGGTCGAGGCGGGTGGCCTCCCACTCGACCTCGCCGGTCTCGCGGTCGCGAAGTTCGAAGACTTCCTCGTCCTCGTCGACCGGCTCCCACTCGTAGTCCATGTCGATGAGGGTCTGGAAGAAGTCGTTCGTGAGCGTGCCGGGTTCGTCGGTGAAGACGCCGCGGTCGGTGTCGTCGTAGGTCGCGCCGAGCGCGCGCATCCCGCCGACGAGCACGGTCAGCTCGTCGACCGAGAGGTTGAGCAGCTCGGCTTTGTCGACCATCCGCTCCTCGGGCGTGTCGTAGAGGTCGTCGTGGTCGCCCTCACCGAGGTAGTTGCGGAAGGCGTCGACCTTCGGCTTCAGTGGCTCGAAGGAGTCCTCGTCGGTCTGCTCGGCCGTGGCGTCCGTGCGACCCGGCTCGAACGGCACGTCGACGTCGTAGCCGGCGTCAGCCGCGGCCTGCTCGACGGCGACGTTGCCACCGAGGACGATGAGGTCGGCGAGCGAGACGCGGACGTCGTCGTCGCGCGACTCGTTGAACTCCGCCTGAATCTCCTCGTAGGTCTCGAGAACGGACTCGAGCTCCTCGGGCTCGTTGACCTCCCAGCTACGCTGGGGTTCGAGGCGGACACGCGCGCCGTTCGCGCCGCCGCGCTTGTCGCTGTCGCGGTACGTCGAGGCCGAGGCCCACGCGGTCTTCACGAGCTGTGAGCGCGTGAGGTCGGAGTCGAGGATGGCCTCCTCGAGCTCGGCAATCTCCTCCTCGCCGACGATTTCGTAGTCGGCGTCCGGGATGGGGTCCTGCCAGATGAAGTCCTCCTCGGGGACTTCGGGGCCGAGGAAGCGCTCCTTGGGGCCCATGTCGCGGTGGATGAGCTTGAACCACGCACGGGCGAACGCCTCCTGGAACTCGTCGGGGTTCTCCTGGAAGCGCTCGAGGATTTCGCGGTAGTCGTCGTCGTGCTTGAGCGCGACGTCCGTCGTCAGCATCATCGGCTCCTCGGTGTCCGCATCGTCGTGGGGGGCCGGCGCCTCCTCGATGTCGTCGCCGACCGGCTTCCACTGCCACGCGCCGCCGGGGCCCTTGACGGAGGTCCAGTCGTGCTCCAGGAGGTTGTCGATGTACCCCATGTCCCACTGGGTCGGTGCGGAGTTCCACGGCCCCTCGATACCGCTCGTAATCGTGTCGGGGCCCTTCCCCTCGCCGAGGTCGTTCTCCCAGCCGAGGCCCTGCTGCTCGATAGGCGCGGCTTCGGGCTCGGGGCCGACGTGCTCCTCGGGCTCGTCGGCACCGTGGACCTTCCCGAAGGTGTGACCGCCGGCGATGAGCGCGACCGTCTCCTCGTCGTCCATCGCCATGCGGCCGAACTCCTCGCGGATGTTCTTCGCGGAGCCCTCGACGTCGGGCTCGCCGTAGGGGCCCTCGGGGTTCACGTAGATGAGGCCCATGACGGTGTTCGCGAGCGGCTCCTTGAGGTTGCCAACTTCGCCGTCCTCGAAGCGCTCGGGCGAGGTCGTCTCCCACTCGGTCTCGGGACCCCACTCGATGGCCTCGTTGGACTTGTACTCGTCAACGCGGCCGCCGGCGAAGCCCTGCGTCTCGAAGCCCATCGACTCGAGGGCGACGTTGCCGGCGAGGACGATGAGGTCACCCCACGAGAGCTTGGGACCGTACTTCTCCTTGACCGGCTGGAGCAGGCGGCGGGCCTTGTCGAGGTTGACGTTGTCCGGCCAGCTGCTCTCCGGCGGGAGGCGCTGGAGGCCGCCGGACGCGCCGGCGCGGCCGTCGATGGTCCGGTAGGTCCCGGCGCTGTGCCACGCCATCCGGATGAAGAACGGCCCGTAGTGGCCGTAGTCGGCCGGCCACCAGTCCTGCGAGGTGGTCATGACCTCCTCGATGTCCTCCTTGACCTCTTCGAGGTCGAGCTTCTGGAACTCCTCGGCGTAGTCGAAGTCCTCGCCGTACGGACTGAGGTCCGCGGCGTTGTCGTCGAGGATGTCCAGCCGCAGCAGGTCTGGCCACCACTCCTGATTTGACCAAGTCATCTGTGTACGCGATTCATCACACGTTGTGAGCATAAACATACCGATTGCTTTCGACAGACCACGGTTTTCTTTCCCATATCTCTCGTAAGTTTTGTGATTGGGGAAGATTCCTTCACGATACTCGTTGTCAGAGTTCTCTAGAAACGTCCTCACGTCGGCGTTGCGACTACTCGCCGGAATCTCGATACTGCCACAAAACGAAGTAGAAGTCCTTTTCGCCGCGTTCTGCCGTTACTGTCCTTCGACGAGGCGGCGGAGTTGCTCAGGGGGCACAGCACCACGTGCCGCGTAGCCCTCGTAGGCGAACGTCGGGACGCCAGTCACGCCCTTCTGGTGGGCCTCGCTGAACTTCGCCTTCACCTCCTCGCGGAGGGTGTCGTCGCTCACCGCGTCCCGGACCTCCTCGGGGTCGACACCCGCCTCCTCGGCGAGGTCGGCGAGGACGTCGACGTCGCCGATGTCGCGCTCCTCCTCCCAGTGGGCGGTGAAGATCGACTCGTCGAACGCCAGCCACGTCTCGTAGTCGTAGTGCTCCTTCACGTAGTAGGAGGCGACCTGCGCGTCGAGCGAGTCGATTTCCTTCGGTCGGTCGACCACCATCTCGTCGGCGTCGTGCTCCGCCTTCAGGCGCTCGACGTTCTTCCGCGCCTGCTCGTAGTACTCCTCGTCGTGGCCGCTCTCACGCACGATTTCGTCGTCCTCGTTGCGCTGGTTCGACCGAAGGTCGAAGGGGTGCCAGTCGATTTCGAGTTCCTCCTCGCGGCTCTCCTGATACTCATCGAGCGACTGCCGTCCGAGGTAGCAGAACGGGCAGACGTAGTCCGAGAAGACCGTAATTTGGTCGGTCATACCCGGAGTAGGGGGCGCGCACCCAAGAGGCCCACGCCCCCGGCACTCGACGGGCAAACCGACGGGCGACGGGGGGCACAGCACTTACGAGCGGGCGCTCGTACGTCGCGTGTATGCACACCGAGACGCGACCGAGCGGGGTGGCGCGGTGAACCCGGTCTTCCTCGCCCACGTCGCGGTGTTCGCGCTCGCCACCGTCGCGTGCCTCCTCAGCGCGTGGCGCACCCGCGACGTCGAGCACCGTGAGACGCGCCGCGGCCTCCTCGCCTTCTTCCTCGCGAGCGGCGGCTGGGCGGCCAGTACCGTCGGCTACCTCGTCGTGCCCGTGGTGCCCGTCCAGCGCGGGCTGTTCATCCTCGGGTTGCTCTTCGGCCTCGCGGCCGTCGGCGCGTGGCTCTACTTCGCCGCCGCCTACACCGGCCGCCTGCCCGGGTCGCTCCCCTACAGCCGCCTGACCGCCAGCCTCCTGGTCGCCGTCGGCCTGTTCAAGGTCACGAACCCGATTCACCACGCCTACTTCACGACCGAAGTCGTGACCGAGCCGTTCACCTACCTCCTCGTCCACTACGGCCTCGCACACTGGCTGGCGCTCGGCCTCTCCTACGCGCTCGCGTTCGTCGGCGTCTACATGGTCCTCGAGCACTTCCACCTCGTCGGCGCGGACACCCGGCCGCTCGTCGTGCTCGTCGGCCTCACTGCCGTCCCCGTCGTCCTGAACGTCGCCGCGCTCATCACCGAGGGACTCCTCCCGCTGATGTACGAGCCGCTCGGCGTCGCGGCGTTCGCCGTCGGCGTCTCCTTCGTCTACTTCGAGCGCTTCGAGACCATCCGGCTCGCCGCCGAGAGCGACGACCCCGTGGTCTTCCTCGACCAAGACGGGCACGTCCGCGACTACAACCGGCAGGCGGTGGCGCTCTTCGGCGAGCTCGACGGCGCGACGGGGGAGCGTCTCGCCGACGTCATCCCGGCGCTCGCGGACGGCCTCGAAGACGACACTCCCGTCGTCGAGTTCGAGCGCGACGGCGAGACGTGCTACTACGACGTCACCACCACCCCGTTCATGGCCGGCGAGCGCCGCACCGGCCAGTCCGTCGTCGTCACGGACGTCACGGAACGCGAACGCTACCGCCAGCGCCTCGAAACACGCAACGGCCAGCTCGGCGCGCTGAACCGCCTCGTCCGCCATGACATCCGCAACGACATGACCGTCATCATGGGGTGGAGCGACGTCCTCGAAGACCACGTCGACGAGGAGGGCGAGGCGGCGCTCACCCGGGTGCGCCGGACCGCGGAGCACACCATCCAGATAACGGAGAACGTCCGGGACTTCATCGACGCGCTCGCGGACGAGGGCGAGATGGCGACCCACCCGCTCGACCTGCACGACCACCTCGAAGCCGAACTCGAGCGGGTGCGCGAGGTGTACCCGCACGCCGAGTTCCGGACGCCACAGGGTCTCCCGGCGGTCTCCGTGGAGGCGAACGAGTTGCTCTCCTCGGTCTTCCGGAACATCCTGAACAACGCCATCCAGCACAGCGACGTCGACACGCCCGAAATCGTCGTCACCGCGGCAGTCCACCCGGAGACAGTCGTGGTCCGCATCGCGGACAACGGCCCCGGCATTCCCGAGGAGCAGAAGAAGCGCCTGTTCGGGAAGGGCGAGAAGGGCGTGAAGAGCACGGGGACGGGCATCGGCCTCTACCTCGTGCGGACGCTGCTCACGCAGTTCGGCGGGAGCGTCCACGTCGAGGACAACGAGCCGCGGGGCACCGTCTTCGTCGTCGAGTTACCGCGGGCGTAGTCAGAAGACGACCGACGTCGCGAGGAAGACGGCGGCGACGGCGGCGACGAGCGGGACGGCGTAGGCGACGCCGTCGCGGAGACGCCCGCCGACGAGCGCGCCGACGACGAGGCCGTTCCCCGCGGCCTGCACGAGCGCGGAGTGGTAGAAGAGCGTCTGATAGGTCCGGGTGTCGATGGTGCCGATGCGGACGGTGTCGAGGCCGTTCGTCGGGAGCGACGCCGAGGCCCCGGCGGCCTCCGAGACGGCCGGGAGGAAGACGACGTCGAAGGCGAGGAGCATCCCGACGTAGACGAAGACGCCGACGACGACAACGCCGGCGTAGACGCCGAGGGCGCGCCGCCGGTCGACTTCCCGCTCGTGTCGCTGCCCGAGGTCGTCCGCGACGGCCGCCAGCACGGGGCCGACGTCGTCAGTCGAGCGGACGGCGACGACGGCGAGGCCGACGGCGCGCGTCACGTCCGGGACGCTGAGGCGGTCGGCGAACGTCCGGAGGGCGCGCGGGAACTCCGCGGTCCACTCGACGTCGCGGCGCACCCGGTCGAGTTCGTCCGCGAGCGTCCCGCTGGTGCGCTCGGCGACGAGTGCGACCGCGTCCGCGAGCGGGACGCCGTTGCTCGTGGCGTCCGCGACGACCCGGAGCGCGTCCGGGAAGCGCCCGCGGAGGTCGCGCTGACGACGGCGTTCGAGGACGTGGAGGAGCGCGAACGGCCCGGCGGTGACGAGGAATGGGACGACGACGAGTGCGGTGGTGGTGGCGAGCGGTCGCGCGCGCATCGCGTCGACGGAGAGCGGGACGACACCGAGCGCGACGAACAGGAGGACACAGACCAGCGCGAGCGGTGCGGTGACGAGGCAGACGAGCGGCGGGTTCGTGCGGACGGCGTCGAGCGGCGCGGCGAGGTACTCACGCCACGTCGCGCGCTCGCGGTCCGCGAGGTAGTCCTCGATGCGGCCGTCGGCGACGGCGTCGGGGTCGCGCCCGTTCTCGGCGGTCGCGGTGGCGACGGGCGCGTCGGTCCGATGGCGGGCGCGGGCGAGGAGGCGGCGGAAGACGAGGGAGAACACGACGAGGAGGACGGGGATGCCGACGTAGGTGAGCGCGGCGAGCGCGCGGACGAGGCCGGGCGCGGTGAAGGAGGCGACGAGGAGGACGACGAAGAGGAACGCGGGCCCGGCGAGCGCGACGGCGACGTACGCCTCGGCGGCCGTCTCCATGTCCTCGAGGACGCGCTCCTGTCGGTGTTCGGCGCGCTCGCGCTGGTCCTCGACGGCGTCCGCGAGGAACGCCTCGACGTCCCCGCCGGTCTCGAGGACGCCGACGAGTTCGTCGAGGAGGACGGTGAAGTCCTCGCTCGGCGTGCGCTCGCGGGCGTCGGTGAGCGCGTCGAAGAGGTCGGCGTTGAAGCGCTCGGCGTCCCGGACGGCGAGGCGGACCTCCTCGGCGAGCGCGCCGTAGGCGTCGGTCTCCTGCGAGAGTCGCGAGAAGGCCTCGTAGAGGTCGGTGCCGCCGTGGACGAGCGTGTAGAGGAAGACGGTGGCGTGCGGGAGCGCGCCGTCGATGGCGCGTCGGCGTGCGCTGACGCGGTACTGGAGGAGTGCGAGGTGGCCGACGGCGACGCCGCCCGCGCCGAGCAGGAGGGCGAGCGGAATGGCCATGGCGCGCACGAGGAGCGGGAGCGGCGCGACGGCGGCGACGAGGATACCGAGTAGGAGGCCGACCGCGGCGCCGATTCCGCTTCGGCGGGCGACACGCGCGGCGTAGACGTCCACCGTCTCGGGGACGTGCGCGCTCGCGAGGGCGTCGTCGAGGCGCGCGAACCGCTCGGGGTTCGCGCGGACGCACCCCCGGACGGGGCCGTAGGCGTCGGGGGAGTCGTAGGCGTCCGCGGGGGCGCGCTCGCGGTCAGCCATCGACGACACGCACCCGGTCGTGACCCGCCAGCACGTCCTCGGGGACGTCCTCGAGCGCGCGCTCGGGGTTGCGCTCGAAGGTGAAGACGCGCTCGGCGACCGACTCGTAGTCGAACACCTCGCGGTCGGCGAGCGCGGCGAGCATGCGCTGGCGGCGGTCGAGTTCGCGTCGGAGGCGCTCGTCGCCCCAGCCGCGGTCCTCGGCGACGTCGCGGGGCACCCGCGCGGCGTCGTTCTGGACGAACGATTGGGTGTCGGCGTCGTAGCGGAAGACGTCGCGCAACTGGGGGCGTTCGGCGCCGTCCAGCGGTTCGACCTCGCTTATCTGCCAGCAGCGCCGCGCGACGCCGTCCGGCTCGTCGACGATACGCTGGACGACGATGACGTCGAGGTCCGCGAGCAGGTCGGGCGGGACGGAGAGCGGGTCGTGGGTGAGTCGCCGGATGGCGTCGTCGCTCGACTCGGCGTGGAACGTCGTGAAGCCGTCGTGGCCGGTGCCGACCGCCTGGAAGAACGACCGGACGACGGCCGGGTCGGTGCGGAGTTCGCCGACGATGATGTGGTCGGGGCGCTGATGGAGCGCCTCGCTGAGGAGCCGATAGCTGTCGACGGTGCGCTCGGCGCGGGCGCTCGCGTCGTCCGCGGTGCGGGTGACGTCCGCGATCCAGTTCTCGTGCGGGAGGTTCACCTCGCGGGTCTCCTCGATGGAGACGACCTTGTGGTCGGGCGGGACGAAGAACGCGGAGGCGTTCATCGAGGTGGTCTTCCCCGAGCCGGTCGGGCCGACGAAGAGGACCGAGCGGTTGTGCGCGACGGCGAGCCAGAGGTAGGCCATCTGCCGGGCGTCGAACGTCCGGAGGGAGACGAGCTCCGGCGGTGTGAACGGTTCTTCGCGGAACTTGCGGACGGTGAAGTTCGACCCGCGCGTCGCGACGTCGCCGCCGAGCGTCACCTGCACGCGCGAGCCGTCCGGGAGCGTCGTCGTGAGCAGGGGGTTCGCGGCGGAGACGTGCCGGCCAGCGCGCTGGGCGAGGCGGACGGCGAGCGACTCGACGACGTCGCCGCCCCACGCGCGGTTCGATTCGAGGTGGCCGTGGTCGCGGTGGTAGACGTAGACGGGGACGTCCGCGCCGTCACAGGAGACGTCCTCGACGGCGGGGTCGTCCATGAACGGGTCGATGCGGCCGTAGCCGAGGAAGTCCCGGCGGAGGTAGTAGCGGACGACCCAGCGGTCGGCGGGTGGGAGGCTCGGGGCGTGCTCGGCGATGACCTCGTCGAGGCGCGCGGCGAACGCCTCGCGGCCGGTCTCGTCGTGGGCGAACGCCTCGTCGAGGAGGACGCGGCGCGCGACGTCGCGCAGGTCGTCGTGGACGTAGGCGACGAACTCCGAGCGCGTCGGTTCGAGGACGTCGTAGGCGAGTTCCTCCGTCTCCGGGTCGCGACGGAGGGTGACGTGCGCGTAGGGTTCGTTCACCCAGTAGGCGTCCACCGCGGGGTCGGGGTCGGCGGCGAAGTCGAAGCGCGCCACGAGCGCGTCGGCCTCGGGGAGCGCGTCGAACGGGGCCGAATCGCGCTCGGCGAGGTGCGCCTCGAGCGCCGCGCGGACCCGCTCGCGGGTGTCGCCGGTCATACGGAGACACAGAGTAGTGGAGGTCCTGAAGATTGTGGCTGTCGCGGTGCCGTCCTGCCGACGACGTCTGCGGAGCGCCGACGACGAGTATTTCCGGGACGGCGCGTTGGGTGTGGGTATGGACGCGGCTCTGGGACCACCACAGGCGATGGCCGCCCAGCGCGAGGAGCTGACGCCGATGATGGCCCAGTATCACGACCTCTGCGAGGAGTACGACGGCTCGCTCGTGCTCTTCCAGGTCGGGGACTTCTACGAACTCTTCTGTGAGGCGGCGGAGACGGCGGCGCGGATTTTGGAAATCACGCTGACGAAGCGTGAGGACTCGACGGGCACCTACCCGATGGCGGGCATTCCCATCGACAGCGCCGAGTCGTACATCGAGGGCCTGCTGGAGGCGGGCTACCGGGTTGCCGTCGCCGACCAGGTCGAGGACCCGGACGAGGCGAGCGGCGTCGTCGAGCGCGCGGTGACGCGCGTCGTCACGCCCGGCACGCTCACCGAATCCGAACTGCTGCGCTCGGACGACAACAACTTCGTCGCGGCGCTCACCCACGACGAGGGCACCTACGGGCTGGCGTTCCTTGACGTCTCGACGGGTGATTTCGTCGCGACGGGCACGGGCACGCGCGAGACGGTACGCGACGAAATCGAGCGCTTCGACCCCGCGGAGGCCATCGTCGGGCCGGACGCGCCGGACGACGTCTTCGCCGACGACTGCATGGTGACGGCGTACGACCCCGCGGCGTTCGCGAGCGACGCCGCGCGCGAGCAGGTCACCGACTACTTCGGCTCGCCCGAGACCCACCTCGCGGGCCGCGCGGAAGTGCGGGCGTGTGGCGCGCTCCTCGCCTACGCCGAGTACACGCGCGGCGGCGAACACGGCCACCTCGACTACCTGAACCACCTGACGCGCTACGACCCCCGCGAGTACATGGTCCTCGACGGCGTCGCCCTCCGCTCGCTCGAACTCTTCGAGCGCCGGAGCGTCCACGGGAGCGAGGGCACGGCACTCGTCGACGTCCTCGACGAGACGGCGTGCGCGCTCGGCGGCCGCAAACTGAAGGACTGGCTCCGCCGGCCGCTCGTCGACGAGTCGCGCATCGAGGCGCGCCTCGACGCCGTCGAGGAACTCTCCGAGGACCCGCTGACCCGCGATTCCCTGAGTACCCTGCTCGCGGACGTCTACGACCTCGAACGCCTCGTCTCACGGGTGTCGCGGCGGCGTGCGGACGCCCGCGACCTGCGCTCGCTGAAGTCGACGCTCGACGTCGTGCCCGACGTGCGCGCGGAGTTGGACGACGCCGAGAGCGCGCTCCTCCGCGACCTCCGCGAGCGCCTCGACGGCCTCGACGACGTCCGGGACCTCATCGGGAACGCGATTCAGGCGGACCCGGACCGCGAGTTGACCGAGGGCGGCATCATCGCGGACGACTACGACGACCACCTCGACAGTCTGCGCGCGACGGAGCGCGAGGGCCAGCAGTGGATCGAGGACCTCGAAGCGCAGGAGCGCGAGCGCACCGGCATCGACTCGCTGAAGGTCGGACACAACTCCGTGCACGGCTACTACATCGAGGTGACGAACCCGAACCTCGATTCCGTCCCGGAGAACTACGAGCGCCGGCAGACGCTGAAGAACTCGGAGCGCTTCGTCACGCCCGCGCTGAAGGAGCGCGAGGAGGAGATTCTGAACGCGTCGGCGCGCGCCGACGACCGCGAACTCGAACTCTTCCGGGAGGTCCGGCGCGAGGTCGGCGCGGAGGCGGAGCGCGTGCAGGCCGTCGCGGACGCGCTCGCGGAACTCGACGCGCTCGTCTCGCTCGCGAGCGTCGCCGCTCAATACGACTACTGCCGGCCCGAGGTCGGCGGCGAGGACGTCCGCATCGAAGGGGGACGCCACCCCGTCGTCGAGCGCACCGAGGAGTCCTTCGTCCCGAACGACCTCACGCTCACGCGCGACGTGCCGTTCGCGGTGGTGACGGGCCCGAACATGAGCGGGAAATCCACGTATATGCGCCAGACGGCACTCGTCGCGGTGCTCGCCCAGGTGGGGAGTTTCGTGCCCGCGCAGTCCGCGGAGATTCCGCTCATCGACCGGGTGTTCACGCGCGTCGGCGCGAGCGACGACATCGCGGGCGGGCGCTCGACGTTCATGGTGGAGATGACGGAGATGAGCGACATCCTCCGGGACGCCACGGAGAACTCGCTCGTCCTCCTCGACGAGGTGGGCCGGGGGACGAGTACCGCGGACGGGTACGCCATCGCGCAGGCCATCACCGAGCACGTCCACGACGAGGTGGGCGCGTACACGCTGTTCGCGACGCACCACCACGACCTCACCGCGGTCGCCGAGGAGTTGCCGGGCGCGAAGAACCTCCACTTCCGCGCGGAGCGCGAGGACGGCGACGTCACGTTCGTCCACGAGGTCGCGGAGGGCGCGGCGACGGCCTCCTACGGCATCGAGGTCGCCCAGGAGGCGGGCGTCCCATCGAACGTCGTCGCGCGGGCGCGCGAGCTCGTCGCGGCGCACGCGGAGAACGCGGACGTCGAGCCGGACGCGAGCACCGCCGACGCGCCGGCAGACGACGGCAGCGCGCCGACGGACGAGGAGAGTGCCGCGGCGAGCGCGGACGGCGGCCGGACGGACGCCGGGAGGGAGGTGCTCGAGGAACTCGAACGGCTGAACCTCGCGGAGATGACGCCCATCGAGGCGTTGACGACGCTGAACCGCCTCCAGCGCGAACTCTAGGGTTCTAGGCTGACGAACTCGTGGCCGTCGCGCGCGAGCACGCGGCGGGTGCGCGGCGTGCACGAGGGCGCGACGAGGATGCCGCGAACGTCGGCGTCGGCGTGGAGGTCCCGACCGAGCGCGTCGACGTAGCGTGAGAGTTGGCTGGCGGCGTCGGGGCCGGCGCGCGTGGCTTTCAGTTCGACGGCAACGGGGCGACCGGCGCGGTCGCGGCCGAAGACGTCGACGGGGCCGGCGGGCGTGTCGCGCTCGGCGGCGAGCGCGCGGAAGCCCTCCTCGACGAGCGCGGGGTCGGCGAGGATGCGCTCCTTCAGGTCGGCTTCCGTCCCCGAGATTTCGACGTCGGCGTCGGTCTCCTCGGCGGGCATCGCGGCCACCTGTGCGACCGAGTCGAAGGTGACTCGAAGCGTCTCCTCGGGCGAGTCGCGTTCGGCGGTGAGGGTGAGCGCCTCGCCGTCGCTCTCGGCGTCGATGCCGTCGGCGGCGAGCCAGTTCTGCGGTTTCGGGCCGTCGGCGGCGTGGACGAGGAGCGTCAGGTCGGGTTTGAGCGCGACGAGGCGGTCGGCGGGCCCGGCGTGCGAGCGCGTGCGGCCGTCGTAGTCCACGTGACAGCGCCCGAGGAGCGTGCAGAACGCCCGCTGGTCGAGGGCGTCACGGACGTAGGCGGCGGCGTCCGCCGGGGCGGGAGCGACGAGCGGCGACCGGACGGAGTCGGACACGTCCGGTGGTTGGGTGTGGAGCGTCAAAAGCGTCGCGCGAGGCGCCGAATTACGTCCTTAAGGAGAGGATACACATACGAAGAGTGGCTGTCCGGACGGTCTCGGGCAGTATTTTCAGACAATCGTCAACAGTTAGTTTCTTATTCGATACACGCTAGGACTATATCCGTGAGAAGCAATACGTTCGTTTCGAGTTCTATCGAATCGGGTGTAGATACTGAATCGCCCGGTGGTCAGGCGTGAACGGCTGGGTGCCGACGACCTGCATGCGCTGTGCGGTGGGCTGTGGGCACCTCCAGCGCGGCGCGGACCTCGGCTACGGCGTCGACAGCGTTCGGGGGAACGCCCAGCACCCGACGAATCGCGGGCTGGCGTGTCAGCGCGGCGTCCGCGAGACCGCGGACCCGGACGCGGCGTTCCTCACGCGCCCGCTCGTCCGGCGCGACGGCGAGTTGGTGCCGACGACGTGGGACGTCGCGCTCGGCGAAGTCGCGGAGCGGATGCGCGAGGCGCGCGAGACGACACCGGACGCCATCGGCGTGTTGGGGAGCGGCCAGCAGACGAACGAGGCCGCCTACGCGCTCGGGAAGGCCGCGCGCGGCGCCATCGGCACGCGCCACTACGACGCGAACACTACGCTCTGCATGGCCTCAGCGGTGACGGCCTACTACGACGCGTTCGGGAGTGACGCGCCGCCGTGCAGCTACGAGGACATCCCGGAGGCGGAGAGCCACGTCGTCTGGGGGGCGAACCCCGCCGTCGCGCACCCCGTGCTCTTCCGGTGGGTAACGGACAGCGCGAGCGAGGGCGACCTCATCGTCGTCGACCCCGTGGAGACGAAGAGCGCTGAGGCCGCGGACGTCCACGTCCAGCCTGAACCCGGCGGCGACTTGACGCTCGCGCGCGCCGTCCTCGCGCACGTCGTCAACACCGGCCGGCTGGACGCGGCCTTCATCACGGACCACACGCGGCGGTTCGACCACCTGCTCGAGAGCCTGCCGCGGGTCGAGGCAGCCGCCGAGGCGGCGGGCGTCACCGTGGATGACGTCGAAGTGCTGGCGGAGGCGCTCGACGCGAAGACCCTCCTCTACTGGGGGATGGGCGTCAACCAGAGCACGCGCGGGACGGCGACGGCGGGCGCGCTCATCGACCTCTGTCTCGCCACCGGGAACCTCGGCGAGGGCTCCGGGCCGTTCTCGCTCACCGGGCAGGCGAACTCGATGGGGACGCGGGTCTGCTCCTCGAAGGGCGGCTGGCCGGGAATGCGCGACTTCGACGACGCAGAAGCCCGCGCCGAGGTCGCGGAGACGTGGGACATCCCTGAAGAACGGCTGCCGGACGACCCCGGCCCCGGGCCGGTGGGCATCATGGACGCCGTCGGCGACCCCATCGAGGTGCTGTGGACGGTGGCGACGAACCCCGTCGCCGGCCTCCCGGACGCTGACGACGCCGCGGAGAAACTGGAGGACGTCTTCCTCGTCGTGCAGGACGCCTTCCACTCCGAGACCGTCGAGTACGCTGACGTCGTCCTCCCGGCGGCGACGTGGGGGGAGAGCGAGGGGACGACGACGAACATGGAGCGTGCCGTCTCGCGGGTGCGCGCCGTCACGGAGACGCCCTCGGGCGTCCGCACGGACGTCGACCTCATCGCGAGCGTCGCGAACAGCGTCGAACCAGGTACCTTCGAGCGCCACCCCGAGCCCGAGGACCTCTTCGAGGAGATGACGGCGCTCACCGAGGGGACGCCTGCGGACCTCTCCGGACTCTCCTACGAGCGCCTCGACGCGGAGGGGGCCGTCCGGTGGCCCGCGCCCGACGCGGAGACGTCCGTCGACTATCGCTACCGGCGCGAGGACGGCTGGGCGTTCGAGACGGTCGACGGGAAGGCGTGGTTCTCGCTCGGGGGCACCACCGAGGGCGGCCTCCCCGAGCCCACTACCGAGGAGTACCCGTTGACGCTGACCACGGGCCGCGAGGCGGACGGCTACAACACTGGCGTGCGCTCGCGCGGCAGCGAGACGGAGGTGCCGACGGTGCGGCTGAACCCGGCGGACGCGGACGACGGCGACCACGTCTACGTGGAGACCCGGCGGGGCTCGGCGGCGGCCGTCGTCGAGACCGACAGCGCGGTGCCGGAGGGCGTCGCGTGGCTCTCAATCCACCACCCGGCGACGAACCGGCTGACGATCCCGGAGGTCGACCCGCGCTCGGCGGAGCCGAACTACAAGCAGTGCGCGGCGCGCGTCGTCCCGCGCGTCGAGGGGACGACGGACGCGACGACCGCGACCGTGACAGAGGAGGCGGGCGACTGATGCGCGCCGGCGTGGTGGTCGCGGGCGGCCGCTCGGAGCGCTTCGGCCCCGCCGAGAAGGCGCTCGCGACGGTGGACGGCCAGCCGATGCTCCGCTTAGTCGCGCTGGCACTCGCGCCGCACGTCGACGAACTCGTGGTGAACTGCCGGCACGACCAGCGCGACGCCTTCGCGGACGCGCTAGCGGGTGTCGTGCCCACGCCGCGTTTCGCGCCCGACCCGCGGCCGGACACCGGACCCGTCGCGGGCGCGCTGACGGCGCTCCGGACGACAACCGCCTCGCACGCCGTCGTCGCGGCCTGCGACCAGCCCTTCCTCGACCCGGGGACGGTCGAGTCGCTCTTCGAGGCGGCGAACGACCACGGCGCGATACCGCGGGCGGACGGCACACTCCGACCGTTCGGCGGCGTCTACGGCGTCACCCCCACGAAGGAGGCCTGCGAGGCCGTCGTCGCGCGCGGCGGCGAGTCGATGCGCGAAGTCGCCTCCTTCCTCGACCCCGAGGTCGTGGACGTGCAGCGCGCCGCGCCGTTCCTGAGCGTGGACACCCGTGCCGACCTCGCGGCGGCGCGACGCGACGCCCCGACGAACGGCGACACCTACGCACGCGGCGAGTAGGCGATCGGGCGCCGACTGCAAGCGATGACTCCTGCACGAAAGCTAAGTAGGCGCTCTGCGAATGTGACTCCATGACAGAGTGCCCGGAGTGTGGCGCGGAACTGGACCTGCACGACACCCTCGAAGTCGGCGAAATCGTCGACTGTGGGACGTGCGGCGCGGAACTCGAAGTGACCGGCGAGGCGCCGGTAACGCTCGAGCCGGCGCCCGAACTCGACGAGGACTGGGGGGAGTAGGGTGCGGTTGGGCTTCCTCTACTCGCGCATCCGGAAGGACGAACAGCTCCTCCTCGAGGAACTCCGCGAGCGCGGCCACGACGTCGTGAAAATCGACGTCCGGGAGCCGCAGTTCGCCATCCGCGAGCGACCCGAGGAACTCGAGGACCTCGATTTGGCGCTGAACCGGTGTCAGGAGTCCTCGCGGGTGCGCTACGTGAGCATGTTCTGCGAGCACTACGACGTGCCCGTGGTGAACGGCGCGGCCGCGACGGCGACCTGCGCGGACAAGGTGCGGGGCAGTCTCGCGCTGGAGGCCGCCGACGTCCCTACACCCCGGACCGAGGTGTCCTTCGACGTCGAGAGCGCGCTCGAGTCCATCGAGGCGTTCGGCTATCCCTGCGTCATCAAGCCCGTCACGGGCTCCTGGGGTCGCTTGCTGGCGAAAATCGACACGCGCGACGCCGCCGAAGCGGTGTTGGAGCACAAGCAGACGCTCGGGAGCTACGAGCACTCCGTCTTCTACATCCAGGAGTTCATCGAGAAGCCCGGCCGGGACATCCGGGTCGTCGCAGCGGACGGCGAGCCGATCGCGGCGATGACGCGCTCGGCCGAGCACTGGATCACGAACGCCGCGCGCGGCGGCGAAGCGAAACCCTTTGAGGTGGACGAGGAGGTACTCGACCTCGTGAACCGCGCGAGTGACGCCGTCGGCGGCGGACTGCTGGGTATCGACCTGATGGAGACGAAAGACGGCGGGTACACCGTCCACGAGGTGAACGCCACCTGCGAGTTCAAGGCGCTGAACGACGCCGTCCCCGAGACGGACGTACCCGCACGCATCGTCGACTGGCTGGAGACGAAGGCGGAGGTGGCGGAATGACGACAGTCGTCAAAATCGGCGGCGCGAAGGCTGTCGACCCGGAGGGCGCGCTCGCGGACGTCGCCGCCCTCACGGAGGAGGGCGAGGACGTCGTCGTCGTCCACGGCGGCTCGACGGCGGTGGACGAGGCGCTCGAAGCGATGGACATCGACCCCGAGTACGTGGAGACGCCGGGCGGCGTCGTCGGGCGTTTCACGGACGAGGAGACGATGGACGTGTTCAAGATGGCGATGCCGGGACTCGTGAACACCGACCTCGTGACCGGCCTGCAGAACCAGGGCGTAGACGCGGTCGGGCTCTCCGGCGTCGACGGCGGCCTCCTCACCGGCCCGCGGAAGTCCGCGGTCAGGGTTGTCGAGGACGGCAAGAAGAAGATCAAGCGCGGCGACCACTCCGGCACCATCGAGTCGGTGAACGCCGGATTGCTCGAAACGCTCCTCGAGGATGGCTACACGCCGACGGTGTCGGTGCCGATGCTCGGCGTCGAGGACGACGGCTCCTACACGGCCGTGAACAGCGACGCGGACCGCTCGGCGGCCGCAGTCGCGGGCGCGCTCGACGCGGACCTCGTCCTCCTGACGGACACGCGCGGCGTCTACCGGGATCCCGAGGACCCCGAGACGCTCATCGAGCGCGTCACGACGCCCGCGGAGTACGACGAGCTGACGGACGCGGCGGAGGGCTTCATGAAGCGGAAGGTGATGGCCGCCGAGGAGGCCCTGCGCGGCGGCGCGCCCACCGTGGTCGTCGGGGACGCGAACGCCGACAACCCGATCCGCTCCGCGCTCGAGGGCGCGGGGACGACGGTCGAGCGAGACGCGCTCCCCGAGGTCTGAGACCGGCGGAACGTTTCCGCCGGCGCGGCGAGCACGGCGAGGACGCCCGGTACGTCGTCGGCGCCTAAGCGCAGGCCCTAACCACCTCCCCGCCGCATCTCGGGTATGGACCCCGGGAAGGTCGAACGCGAGTTCTTCGACGAGCACATCTATCCGCGGCTCGGCGCGTCCCGCGAGGACGTCCGCCTCGGCCCGACGCACGGCGCCGACTTCGGCGTCGTCGACGTCGGCGAGTCGGTGGTGGCGATGGCGACCGACCCCGTCTTCGTGCTCCGCGAACTCGGCGTCGAGCGCGCCGCGTGGTTCGCCGTCCACATCGTCGTGAGCGACGCCGCGCTCTCCGGCATCCCACCCAGCCACCTCAGCATCGACCTGAACCTCCCACCGTCGACGAGCGTCGACTACTTCGGGGCGCTGTGGGAGGTGTTTCACCGTGAGGCCGAGAAGCTCGGCATCGCCATCACGACCGGTCATACGGGTACGTACGCGGGATGCGCGTGGCCGACCGTCGGCGCGGCGACGACGCTCGCGGTGGGCGACCCCGCCGACCTCGTGGTGCCGACCGGTGCCGAACCCGGCGACCGACTCGTCTGCACGAAGGGGCCGGCCATCGAGACGACGGGCATCCTGAGTGTGCTCTACGGGGACGCGCTCGACTTGCCGGACGAAACAGTCGAGGCGGGCAAAGCACGCTTCGAGGAGGCATCGCCCGTCCGCGACGCGCTGACCGCCGCGGCCGCCGGGCCGGTGACGGCGATGCACGACGCCACCGAGCGCGGCGTCGACAACGCCCTGCACGAACTCGCGCACGCCGCGGACGTCGAACTCGCCGCCGAACGCGAGCGCTTCCCGATCGCGCCCGGCGTCGAGGCGGTCTGCGCGGCGTTCGACGTGAACCCGTGGGTGTCCTCCAGCGAGGGGACCGTCCTCATGACGGTGCGGCCTGAGGGCGTCGAGGACGTGCTGGACGCGCTCGCCGCAGAAGGCATCCGTGCCGCCGAGGTCGGCGAGGTTCGCGAGGGAAGTGGCGTGACGATGGACGGCCGCGACCTGTCGAAACCGACGAGCGACCCGCTCTGGAACGCCTACGAGCACGGGAAGGAGGCGTACGGCGTGCAGACGGGGTGGAAGGCGGAGCAATCGCTGGACGAGTAGCGACGCGAGAAGTGGCGCGACGCGGTCCGTCGCACCTCGGTCGTATCTACTGGTTGTGACGAGAAATACTTAAACGACGACGCGGCAGGCGCGACGGCGTCGCGACTCGGGGTGTTGCGATAGTCGCCCGAGAAAGGCGGGCGACCCTGCTCGTATCTATTGCTTGTGACGAGAAGCACTTAAATAGCCGGTGGGCCGACGACGGCTCGGGCATCGGCGTTATGACCGGGGAGCGCACTACGGGAGCTATGGGCGGTGACGCGCCGACGACCGTTCGTGAGCGGGTGCGGTTCTACCTTCATGACAGCGAGACGCCAGTCGGGCGCGTGCTCGACATCACGCTGTTCGCGTTGAACCTCGTGTTCGTCGCCATCTACGTCGCACAGACATACCGGCTGTCGGCGGGCGTGCGCGCCCTGCTCTGGAACGCGGAGCTCACCGTCGCCGTCGTCTTCGCCGCCGAGTACGCGCTTCGACTCTGGGTCGCTGAGGACACACTCGCGGCGGTCAGGGACCCGTACGCGGTCGTCGACCTCTTGGCCATCCTCCCGACGTTCGCGGTGTTCGTCCTGCCGGCGTCCGCCGTGGCGTCCATCGGATTCCTCCGCGCGATTCGCGTCGTCCGCGTGCTGCGTTTCTACCGGTTCACCCAAGACGCCGAGTTCTTCTTCGGAACGGTGTCGGACAACGCCCTCCGCGCGATGAAACTGCTCGTGACCGTCCTCGTCATCCTCTTCGTCTCCGCGGGGCTGTTCTACAGCGCCGAGCACGCCGTAAACCCCGACGTCGCGACGTTCGGTGACGCCTTCTACTACACCGTCGTCGCGCTCTCCACGGTCGGGTTCGGCGACGTCCTCCCCGTGACGACGCTCGGACGCTGGATAACTATCGGATCCATCATCGCCGCGGTCATCCTCGTCCCGCAGCAGGCGAGCAAAATCGTCAAGGAGTGGACGACGCGGGAGAAAGTGGATGTCACGTGCCCGAACTGCGGGCTCTCGGCGCACGATCCGGACGCCTCGCACTGCAAGGCCTGCGGGCACGTCATCTATCAGGAGACGGACGGTGCCGAGTGAGCGGCGATGGCGTGGCTCCGCGAGAGTGGGTCGGAGGCCGACAGCAGCGCCGCTCGACGACATGAGAGCGAGAGACGTGGCGCGACGCGGCCCGTCGCACCTCGGTCGTATCTACTACTTGTGACCAGAACAACTTAAAGACGGGACGGCAGCGGTGGAAGTCGTGGAGTCCCGACGGTGATGTGTGCGACGCCGAGGAGAAACGCGCCGCTCTACGGAAGTGACGTCGGTCACCCCAGAACCCGGGGCGACCCTGCTCGTATCTACTGCTTGTGACGAGAACTACTTAAAGGATGTCGAGCGGTGGGGTTTTACTCGCCGACGGCCACCATCCGCTATGACCGAGACGCCTGCGCACGCCGGGGTGAGGGCGACGTGACCGGTATCGTCGAGGAGTTCCTCGCGCTGAAGGAGGAGACGGACGCGGACGTCCTCGCGATGCAGGTGGGCGACTTCTACGAGTTCTTCGCGGAGGACGCCCGCCTCGTCGCCGACGAACTCGACCTGAAGGTCTCCGAGAAGTCGAGTCACGGCTCCGCCTACCCGATGGCGGGCGTCCCGCTGAAGGAGTTGACGCCCTACCTGAAGTCGCTCGTGGAGCGCGGCTATACGGTGGCTGTCGCGGAACAGCGCAGCAGCGACGACACGACGCGCGAAATCACGCGCGTGGCGACGCCCGGCACACTTCTGGAGGCGACGGGCGCGGACGCGCGCTACCTCGTGAGCGCCGTGCGCGACGACGGGACGTGGGGGCTCGCGGCGGTGGACGTAACGACGGGCGCGTTCCACGTCACCGAGTTGGAGGGCGAGCGGACGGCGCTCGCGGAACTCGGGCGCTTCTCCCCGGAGGAGGTGCTCCCCGGGCCTGAACTACGCGACGACGAGGACGTGCTCGCGGCGCTCCGCGAGGACACGGACGCGACGCTCACCGTCCACGGCCCGGACGCGTTCGCGCCCGGACGGGCGACGCATCGCGTACGCGAGCAGTTCGGCGAGGGCACGCTCGAGTCCATCGGCGTCGAGCCCGAGGGGCCGGGCGCGCGGGCGGCGGGCGCGGCGCTGGATTACGTCGAGAAGACGGGCGTCGGCGTGTTGTCGTCGCTGACGCGCGTGCAGGCCTACCGGGCGGACGACCACGTCGCGCTCGACCCGACGACGCGACGCAACCTCGAACTCACGGGGACGATGCACGGCGAGCGCGAGGGGTCGCTCGCGGACACGCTCGACCACACGGTGACGTCAATGGGGTCGCGCCGCCTCGAGGCGTGGCTGGTGCGGCCGGTACAGGACCGCGCGGAACTCGAACGCCGCCACGACTGCGTCGCGGCGCTCGCCGGGGACGCCTTGGAGCGCGACGCCGTCAGGGAGACGCTGGACGGCGCGTACGACCTCGAACGACTCGCGGCGCGTGCGACGTCGGGGAGCGCGGACCCGGCAGCAATTCGGCGCGTCGCCGACACCTTGGAGCGCCTGCCCACGCTCCACGAGCGGCTCGCGGAGTCGCCGGCACTCGCCGACTCCCCCTTGAGCGATATCGTCGCGCGGGTGGACTTGGACGACGCCGCAGAGCTCCGCGAGACCATCGACAGCGCGCTCGTGGAGAACCCGGGCGGCGAAACGGGCGTCTTCGCACGGGGCTACGACGACGAACTCGACCGTATCGCTGACGAGCACGACGCCGTCGTCGAGTTCTTCGACTCGCTCGCCGAGCGCGAGAAGGAAAACACGGAGCTCTCGCGAGTGACCGTCGACCGGAACAAGACCGACGGCTACTACATCCAGGTGGGGAACTCCCAGACCGACCGGGTGCCCGAGCACTACCGGGAGGTGAAGACGCTGAAGAACTCGAAGCGCTACCGGACGGACGAACTCGACGAGAAGGAGCGCGCGCTCGTCCGGTTGGAGGAGGAGCGCGCCGCCCGCGAGCGCGAACTCTTCGAGCAGTTGCGTGAGGAAGTGGCCGCACACGCCTCGCTGCTGCAGGACGCGGGCCGGGCGCTCGCCGAGGTGGACGCGCTCGCGTCGTTCGCCCAACACGCCTCCGCGAACCGCTGGACGCGCCCCACGTTGCGCGACGACCGCGAACTCGACGTCGTGGCGGGCCGCCACCCGGTGGTCGAGCAGACGGTGGAGTTCGTGCCGAACGACGTGCGCCTCACCGACGACCGGCGCTTCCTCGTCGTGACGGGCCCGAACATGAGCGGGAAATCCACATATATGCGCCAGACGGCGCTCATCGTGTTGCTCGCGCAGGCGGGGAGCTTCGTGCCCGCCGAGTCCGCCGAGATCGGCCTCGTGGACGGCGTCTACACGCGCGTCGGCGCGCTGGACGAACTCGCGCAGGGCCGCTCGACGTTCATGGTGGAGATGCAGGAGCTCTCGAACATCCTCCACTCCGCGACGGCAGACTCGCTGGTCGTGCTGGACGAAGTCGGGCGCGGGACGGCGAGCGACGACGGCATCAGCATCGCGTGGGCGGCGACCGAGTACCTCCACAACGAGGTGCGCGCGAAGACGCTGTTCGCGACCCACTACCACGAGTTGACGGCGCTCGCCGACCGACTCGAGGGCGTCCGGAACGTCCACGTGGAGGTGGACGAGCGGAACGACGGCGAGGACGTGACGTTCCTCCGGACGGTGACTGAGGGGCCGGCGGACCGCTCCTACGGGATTCACGTCGCGGACCTCGCGGGCGTCCCCGACCCCGTGGTGTCGCGCTCACGGGACGTCCTCCAGCGGCTCCGCGCGGACGAAGCCATCGACGTCCGGGGCGGGTCGACGGACGACGGCGGGGGCGACACGGAACAGGTCGTCTTCGACCTCGGGAGCGGCGAACTCCGCACCGAAGGCGACGACGCGGGCGCGCCGGACGCGGGTGCGGGGAGCGCCGGCGCGGGAAGCACTGAGGCGGCCAGCGCCGAGGCGGACGGCGGGAGCGCGGCGCCGTTCGACGCCGAGACGCGCGAGGTACTCGAGGAGTTGCGCGACGTCGACATCAACAACACGTCACCGCTCGAGTTGCTCCAGCGGGTGAACGAGTGGCAAAAGCGCGTGGACGATGACTGAGGAGATCCGCGAACTCGACCCGGCGACGGTGGACCGCATCGCGGCGGGCGAGGTAGTCGAGCGCCCGGCGTCCGTCGTGAAGGAACTCGTGGAGAACAGCCTCGACGCGGACGCCTCGCGCATCGAGGTCGAAGTGGAGGGCGACGGTACCGAACGTATCGTGGTGCGCGACGACGGCGTCGGGATGACGCGGCCCGACGCCAAAATCGCCGTCCGACAGCACACAACGTCGAAGATTCGGGACGCCGACGACCTCGGGAGCGTCGCGACGCTCGGCTTCCGCGGGGAGGCCCTCCACACCATCGCCGCGGTCTCACGGACGACGGTGACGACGCGCGCTCGTACGGGTGACGGCCCGGCGACCGAACTCCGCGTCGAGGGCGGGGACGTCGTGTCCGTCGAGCCGGCGGGGCGCGCGCCGGGGACGACCATCACGGTCGAGGACCTCTTCTACAACACGCCCGCGCGCCGGGAGTTCCTGAGCGCGCCGAGCACGGAGTTCGGCCACGTGAACCGCGCCGTTTCGAGGTATGCGCTCGCGAACCCGGACGTCGCCGTCTCGCTCTCCCACGACGGCTCGGAGACGTTTGCGACGCCGGGTGACGGCGACCTCCGTGGGGCGGTGCTCGCCGTCTACGGCCGCAAGGTCGCGGAGTCGATGATTCGCGTGGACGCCGCGCCCGACGGCTCGCTCGAGGGTGTGTCGGGTTACGTGAGCCACCCGGAGACGACGCGCTCGACGCGCGAGTACCTCGCGACGTACGTGAACGGCCGCTACGTCAGCGATTCGGTGCTCCGCGAGGCGCTGGTGGAGGCCTACGGCACCCAGTTGGCTGCGGACCGCTTCCCGTTCGCGGTGCTGGACGTCGAGATCGCCCCGAGCGCGGTGGACGCGAACGTCCACCCGCGAAAGATGGAGGTGCGCTTCGAGGACGAGGCGGGCGTCCGCGAGGGCGTCACCGAGGCGGTGCGCGACGCGCTGCTGGAGCACGGCCTCGTTCGCTCGCGCGCGCCGCGCGGCGCGTCACAGCCACGGGACGCTGCCATCGCCCCCGAGCGGCCGGACGACGGTGTCGAGCGGAGCGACTCGGAGGACGACACGGGCGACGGCGCGAGCGAGGACGGGCGACGGGAGTCGGCGTCCGCGGAGTCGCCACAGACACGTGGGCGCTCCCGGCCGGGCGCGACGAGCCGTCGGCGAACGCCGGAGACTGGCACGACGGACACCAGTTCGAGCGGGAGCACGACGTCGGACAGTCGGGCGTCGCACACCGCGTCGAGCACGTCGACGTCGAACACCGGGTCGGACGCCCGGAAGTTCGCGGGCGCGTCGCGGAACGCCCGCCTTCCGGGGACCAAGAACGACGCGGCGGAGGAGACGGCGGAGCGCGAGCGACTCCCGGAGATGCGCGTGCTCGGCCAACTGCACGACACCTACGTCGTCGCGGAGACGGCCTCGGGGCTGGTGCTCGTGGACCAGCACGCGGCGGACGAGCGCGTGCGCTACGAGGCACTCCGGGAGGAACTCGGCGAGTCGCCGGACTCGCAGGCGCTCGTCGCGCCCGCGAAGCTGGAGGTGACGGCGGCGGAGGCCGCGAGTTTCGAGGCGTCGCTGGACGCCCTGCGCGACGCCGGCTTCGAGGCCGAGTTGGACGGCCGGACGGTGGTCGTCTCGGCGGTGCCGGCGGTGTTCGGGCAGGTGCTCGATGCCGAGTTGGTGCGGGACGTCCTCGCGTCCGCGGCGAGCGCCGTCGGCGGCGACGACGTGCAGTCGGCGGCGGACGCGGTGCTCGCGGACATGGCGTGCAAGCCCGCAATCAAAGGGAACACGTCGCTCCCGGAGGGCGACGTGACCGCGCTCCTGGACGCGCTCGACGCCTGCGAGGAGCCGTGGGCGTGCCCGCACGGTCGACCTGTCGTCGTCGAACTCGACGAGGCGGAGTTGGACGCGCGCTTCGAGCGCGACTATCCGGGCCATCAGGACCGCGCACCCGAATAGCGGCCCGGGCCGGGGGTCGAGGGACTTCTGCGGGGACGTGTGACCGACGAGCGGCCACTCCGGTCGCCGACATCGCGCCCTGACCGGGAGCGACGACGAGGGTGGGACGGAGGATTCATATAGTGGTAGTGGTATGCATACCCATGGACGGTGGCCTCGAAGACCCACTGACGATGGTGAACGCCCGGATGAGCGACGGTGCGGCGTGGCACGCGGACGATCCCGTGCTTCTCCTCGGGTTCCTGCTCGTCGCCGTCGAGCTCCTCGCCGTCTTCGCGCTCCTGTAGGGGGAATCGGCGAGAATCCCGGTCATTCATTTAGGGCGCTGTCCTCTCCCGAGGTATGAGTGACCTCGTGACGTTCGGCGAGTCGATGCTGCGCCTCAGCCCCCCGGGCCAGGAGCGCATCGAGCGTGCGACCGAACTGGAGTTCCGCGCGGCGGGCGCGGAGAGCAACGTCGCGGTGAACGCGGGCCGTCTCGGCGTCGAGGCGACGTGGCTGTCGAAGCTCCCGGACTCGCCGCTCGGCCGGAAGGTGACGGCGACCGTCGAGTCCCAGGGCGCGGAGGCGGACGTCGTCTGGAGCGAGGAGGGTCGACAGGGCACCTACTACCTCGAGCAGGCCTCGAAGCCGCGCCCGACGAACGTCATCTACGACCGGGACGACGCCGCGGTGACGACGGCGACGGCCGACGAACTCCCCACCGGGCGCGTCGCCGAGGCCGACTACTTCTACACCTCCGGCATCACGCCCGCGCTCTCGGACACGCTTGAGGAGACGACGGCGGACCTCCTCGAGGCCGCACAGGACGCGGGGACGACGACGGCGTTCGACGTGAACTACCGCTCGAAGCTCTGGACGCCCGCGGAAGCCCGCCCTGTCATCGAGTCACTCTTCCCCGATATCGACGTGCTCGTGACGGCGGTCCGCGACGCGCGCACCGTCCTCGGCCTGGAGGGGGACGCCGAGCGGGTCGCGCGCGACCTCGCCGAGGAGTGGGGCTTCGAGACGGTCGTCGTGACGCGCGGCGCGGAGGGCGCGCTCGCCCTCCACGCGGGCGATGTCGTCGAGCAGCCGGCGTTCGAGGCGGACACCCACGACGCCGTCGGAACGGGCGACGCCTTCGTCGGGGGCTTCCTCGCGCGGCGCCTGCAGGGCGACGGCGTGCCCGCGGCGCTGGAGTACGCGGCGGCCGTCGCGTCGCTCAAGCGCACCATCCCGGGCGACACGGCGCTCGTCACGCCCGAGGAAGTGGAGGCAGTGCTCGACCGGGCGGGCGGCGACATCGCGCGCTGAGGGCGGCGAAAGCCGTCAGCGCGGTGAACGGTGGCCACAACGGTTTTTCCGAACTCACCGTGAACGTTCGGACGCATGATTCGGCAGACTGCAGTAGTGACAGCGGTTGCACTCCTTCTCGTCTCCGTGGCGGCCCCCGCTCCCGCGGCAGCGGCGTCCGGCGACGCGAAGGCCTACACGGGCACGCACGTCTCCTTCGACGTCCAGGGCTCGACGGTGACGAACTACGCCGTCGAGGGCCAGACCGTCGTCCAGAGCATCGGCGTCCAGTCCACCTCCAAGGCGAAGAGTAGCGGCGGCGGCTTCCTCGGCGCGGACGGGAGCATCGACCTCTCGGCCGTCGCGAGCGTCGAGCTCGCAGGCCTCTCGCTCGGCGCGACGACGAAGGCGGCCGCGACGGTGCGCGCCGACAGCGGCGCGACGCTCACCGCGCACGACGACAACAACGGCGTCCTCGTCGTCAACGCCAGCGAGGGCTCGCAGGTCGTCGTCGCGAACCTCTCCGCCGACGCGTCCGCCGAGGCGGCGAGCGAGAACCAGGTGCAGGTGACGACGGCGAACGGCACGCAGGCGACGTTCATCGCCGTCGGGAACGCGAGCGTCACCGTCAACGACAACGGCAACGTCACCGGGCAGGTCGGCGCGAACGGTAAGGTCGTCCTGCGCTCCTACCCGGACGAGAAGGACGAGGCCGACGAGCAGGCCGAGGAGATGATCGCGTCAGGGCAGGCCGCCGGTGAGGCCTACGTCGGCGCCGCCGCGGACGCGAGCGCGGACGCCGAGACCAGCGTCGTGACGTACGCGAACGAGACGACGATGTCCGCGACGCAGACCGGCGAGTCCACCGTGAACGTCACCGTGGACCGCACGCAGGAGACCGGCAAAATCCTCATCACGACCGTCTCCGAGGCCGCCGTCGGTACCACCGAGAACCTCGACGTCTCGGTGAGCGGCGGCGCGGCCGTCGAAGTCTCCTCCTACAGCGAACTGAAGTCCGCGGTCGGGAGCGAGGAGTCCGCGTACATGGTGACACAGCAGTCATCCGGGAACGCGACCGTCTTCGTCGCGTTCAACCACTTCTCCGAGCGCACCGCCTCCATCAGCGGCGCGGACGGCAGCCAGCAGTCCGGCGAGACGACGACCACCACGAACGAGTCCACCACGTCCGGTGACTCCGGTGGCGACGACGGCGAAACCACGACCAGCGGCGGGTCGCCCGGCTTCGGCGTCGTGACGGTCGTCGGCGCGCTCGTCGCGCTCACCCTCCTCGCGCGCCGCGACTGACCGAGCGACACCTCTCCTCTCGTTTTCGCGCGCTCAGGCCCGCACCGTACAGCCGCCGGTGTACTCGACGTCCTCGACGGAGTCGATGGCGGGGTCGTCACCGCAGACCGGGCAGTCGGGGTTCGGCGCAATCGGCACCTCCTCGAAGCCGACGTCCGCGGCGTCGTAGTGGAGCATTCGGCCCGTGAGGAGGTCCCCGACGCCGAGAATCGACTTCACGGCCTCGGTGGCCTGCAGACACCCCACCGTGCCGGGCAGGACGCCGAGGACACCGGCGGTCGCGCAGTCCGGGACGACGCCCTCCTCGGGCGCCTCCGGGAAGACACAGCGGTAGCAGGGGCCGTCCGGCGTGACGGTGATGGCCTGGCCCTCGAACTTGTAGATGGCGCCGTGGCTGAACGGCACGCCCGCGAGCACGCAGGCGTCGTTCACGAGGTAACGCGTTCCGAAGTTGTCCGTGCAGTCGACGACGAAGTCACGGCCCTCGATGAGGTCGGTCGCGTTCTCCGTGGAGAGCCGAACCTGATGGGTCTCGACGTCGACGTCCGGATTGAGGTCCTCGACGTAGCGGCGCGCCGAGTCGACCTTCGGCGTGCCGACGTCCGCGTCGCGGTGGATGATCTGGCGCTGGAGGTTCGAGCGCTCCACCTCGTCGTCGTCCACGATAGCGAGGTGGCCGACGCCCGCCGCGGCGAGGTATTCGATGACCGGGGAGCCGAGGCCGCCCGCGCCAATCACGAGGACGTCCGCGTCGAGCAGGGCGGCCTGGCCGTCGGGCCCGACGTCGTCCATGATGATGTGCCGGGAGTACCGGTCCAACTGGGTGGGGTCGAGGTTGAGGTCGGCCATACCCCGACTTGCGCCGCGAGCGCCTAACGGATGTCGGTCGCCTCAGACGCGCCGGACGGCCACCCAGCAGAGCGGGAGCGCGACCATCGCGAGGAAAGGGAGGAAGATGAACGCGGCTGGGTTCCCGGAGAGCACGGCGAGCGCGCTCGGGACGCCAACGATGACGGCGGCGAGTGCGAGCACCGCGGCGGCGAGCGTCAGGTCGCGCTCTGGCGGCGTCGGTCGAGCGACCCGGAGGTCGAGCGCGCGGACGTCACGTTCGGGCTCGGAGAGCGGGCCGACGGTCGCGTTCGTCCGCTCGGCCTCGTAGTTGACCGACCCCCACGGCGACTCGTCCGGGTCGCGCCAGTCGAGGCCGACGGTGGCGACGCCGAGGTGGCGGCCGAGCGCGCCGTAGCGCACCGACGCGTCGACGTCGTCAAGCGGCGCACGCCACTGCGGCTCCCCGATGAGTCGGTCGTAGCCGACGAGGACGTCGCCGTACCGGCGATACTCGACGGTGCCGCGGAGGAGGTAGGAGACGGCGGCCCCGGTGAGGAATCCGACGAGGAGGAGACACACGGGCACGAGCACGAGGACGGGGTCAACGAGGAAGAGCAAGACTCCGACGAGCGCGACGATGAGCGCGGGGCGGTTCACGAGCGAGACGAGCGCGCGGAGCACGCAGCCGACGAGGACGCCGCGGCGGTCCGGGCGGACGACGGCGTCCGGGTCGCCGTCGGGAAGCGGGACGGCCGGGGCGGGCGCGGTCGTGTCGCCGGGGCCGAAACGCGCGAGGAGGCGCGCGATGGTACCATCGCCGTCGGCGAGGAAGCGTGCGTGCGTCTCGACGGCGATTTTCGCGGCGACGACGAGTGCGACAACGACGATGCCGGTACTGCGGAACCCCTCGCTCCCCGCCGTGACGAAGAGGAGGACGGCGAAGAAGACGCCCTGCCGGGCGGTCGGGGCGACGACCTGCCGGTCGGTCGTCTCGGCGTACTCGCGCTCGCCGACGTACGTGCGGACGAACTCGACGCCATGTGCGACGGTGATCCCGAGTGCGCCGACGGCGACGGTGCGTGTGACGCCGGGCGTGAGCGCGGCCGGCACGTCCAGCGCGAGCGCGAAGAACACGCCGAGGACGAGCCAGAAGAGCGCGAGGAAGACGACCTGCTGGAGCGCGACGGGGACGTTCCGGACGTACGCGGTGGGGCCGCCCGGCCAAAGCGGCGGCCCGCCGCGCTTCTTGCGGAGCTCTCGAAACGGCAAGTTGGAGCCGTGCAAGGCGGTGTCGCGTGGTACCGTGAGCAGGGCGCGTGGGAGCGCCCAGAGTGCGCCGACGCCCATTTCGACCCAATAGAGGACGAGGACGGCGACGACGCTCCAGTCGAAGGCGAGGACGCCGACGAGCGGGAAGCAGTTCGCGACGACCACCGCGAGATACGGGAGGCCGCTGGGCACGGAGGTACGCCCGTTCACGGCGACGCGAGAGCGGGACGCTGGGCGAGCGGGGCGGACGGGGTGGAGGGCATCGTGTGATGGTTTCCGGCGCGATACCAAAAGGAGCGGGGTCGTCTAGAGGTAGTCGTCCCAGAGCGGGATGTCGGCGTACCGGTCGCCCCTGTCGGGGAAGGGGATGACGACGACGTCGTCCGCTGCGATGTCGCCGCGCTCGGCGAGGCGTTTCACGGCGGCGATAGCGCCGCCCGAAGAGGGGCCGACGAGGAACTCGCCGTTCACGCGGAGGTGCTCGCGGACGACGTCGCGGTCGTACTGGCCGGTGTCGTAGACGACGGGGTCGACGTCGTCGTAGCGCTCGCGGAGGCGACGCGCCTCGTAGTAGGCGTCCGCCGTCGAGAGTTCGAGGACGTCGTCGAGGTAATCGCGGCCGTAGACCTCCGGGAAGTCGAAGCGCGGCCCGCGAACGTACTTCAGGCCGTCAATGCCGTGGCGCGGCTCCGCGGGCTCGTAGCCGACGACGGTCGCGTCCGTGCGCTCGCGGAGGGCGCGCGCGACGCCCGTCACCGTCCCGCCGGTGCCCGCGCCCGCGACGAAATGTGTGACGCGGCCGTCCGTCTGGTCGTAGAGCTCCGGACCGGTCGTGCGCGCGTGGACGGCGGGGTTCGCGGGGTTCGAGTACTGGTCGGGCATGAAGGCGTCGCGCTCTTCGACGCGGCGCTCTGCGACGTCCAGCATCGCCTCGTAGTCCGCGGCATAGGTGACGGTGCCGCCGGCGCGCCGAATCGCCTCGGCCTTCTGCTCGGGAGCCTCCTCCGGTAGCACGATTTCGACGTCGTAGCCGCGCTCGACGCCGAGGCGCGCGAGCGCCGTCCCCGTGTTCCCAGAGGAGGGTTCGACGACGAGCGTGTTGCCGTCGAGATCGCCCGCGTCCTCGGCGGCGTCGAGCATCGCCTGCCCGATGCGGGTCTTCACCGACCCGCCGCCGAAGGACTGGTCGTAGAGGTTGTACCACTCGGGTTTCGCGTACACCTCGGCGGGGACGGCGGGGACGTCGATTCGCAGGAGCGGCGTCTCCCCGATGAACGACTCGTCTAGCGGCGGCGCGTCTGCCATTGTGGAAGCCTTCGCCAGTGCGCGCCGTAAGCGATTGGGCCGTCCGGCTACGGGAGCGCGGCGGCGAGCAGCTCGACCGGCGTCGGCGGCCGCTCGGCGTCCGCGTCCCGGTCGCCGAGCTGGGTGCGACAGGACGCGCCGGGCGCGACGACGACCTCGGCGGGGCTGTCGTCGATCTGCCCGTAGAGCGTCTCCGCGATGGCCTCGCTCATCGAGTGGTGTTCGGCCTCGTAGCCGAAACTCCCCGCCATCCCACAGCAGCCGGAGTCGAGCGGGTCGACCGTGTAGCCGGCGCGACGCAGGACGCCGACCGCGTGGTGGTCCTTCTTCACGGCCTTCTGGTGGCAGTGGCCGTGGTAGGTGAGCGACGTCGCGGGCGCGTTGGCGTCGATGGCGTCGTCGAGCCGGAAGGCGTCGAGGTATTCGAGGACGCCGTAGGTGTTGTCCGCGACGGCCTCGACGCGCTCACCCGAGAGCAAGTCGAGATAGTCGTGCTGGAACATGACGGCGTCCGAGGGCTCGACGAGCACGACGTCCCAGCCCGCCTCGACGTAGGGGTGGAGCGCGGCGACGTTCTCCGCCGCGGTGTCCGCGGCCTTATCGAGGAAGCCCTTCGAGTGCGCGGGCCGCCCGGAGTCCGTCCGGTCGGCGACGCGCACGTGGACGCCCGCGGCCTCGAGAACGCGGACGGCGGCTTTGAGGGGTGCTGGCTCGCTGTAGTTCGAGTAGGTGTCCGGGAAGAGGACGACCTTCCGGTCGGCGCTCCGCTCGGGGACCTGCGGACCGCGCGCATCCCACCAGTCCTGGAAGGTCTCACGTTGGAACTTCGGGAGCGAGCGCTCGGCGGCGATACCCACCAAACGCTCCATCGCGTCGCGGGCGAACGGGAGTTTCGTCGCGGCGTTCGAGAGCGGCGCGAGCGCCGAGCCGAGTCGGGAGAGGTCGTCGATGCGCGCGAAGAGATGATCGCGCAGGCTCGCGCCGTGCTCGTCGTGGTACTGGTGCTCGACTTCCGCCTTCAGCTTCGCCATGTCGACCTCGCTCGGGCAGTCGCGCGCACAGCCCTTACAGCCGATACAGAGGTCCATGACCTCCTCGACGAACTCGGGGTCGGTGAGTTCGCCCTCGGGGAGGTCGCCGCTCATCGCCTGCCGGAGCATGTTCGCACGGCCCCGCGTGCTCTGAATCTCCTCGCCGCTTGCCCGGTAAGTCGGGCACATCACGCCGCCCGTGGTGTCTTGGTCGCCGCGACAGCCGCCACAGCCGTGACAGAGCTCGACCATCCCCTCGAAGCCGTTCTCGTTCTCCCACGCCAGCGACGGCTCGAAGCCCGCCTCGAACTCGTAGTCGGGGCCGTAGCGGTGGTGTTCGGTCATGTCGACGGCCTCGGCGCGCGCGGGCGTGCCCGTCGGCGACTCGCCCGGGTCGCCGTAGCCACAGACCTGCCCGGGGTTGAGCAGCCAGTCCGGGTCGTAGGCGCTCTTGAGGTCGCGGAACGTCTCCCACAGGTCCTCGCCGTAGAGTTTCTTGTTCCACTGGGTGCGCGCGCGGCCGTCGCCGTGCTCGCCCGAGACGGAGCCGCCGTACTCGACGACGAGGTCAGTCACGTCGTCCGCGATGGACTGCATCGCCTCCACACCGTCGAGGGTTTTGGTGTTCACGAGCGGGCGGACGTGCAGGACGCCGGGGCCCGCGTGTGCGTAGAAGGACGCGAACGTGTCGTGCTCCTCCAGGATCTCCTGAAAGCCCTGCACGTACTCCGCGAGGTGCTCCGGGGGAATCGCGCAGTCCTCGATGAAGGAGACGTGCTTCTCGTCCGTCGTCCGGGAGAGCAGGATGGGGAGGCCGGACTTGCGCATCTTCCAGAACTTCGCGCGGCGCTCGGCGTCGTGGGCCTCAAGGGCGGCGTTCGCGCGGACAGGCGCGTCGCTCCCCGGATGGTCGGCCCCGGGGTCGACGACCGTCTCCGTGCCGGGTCGGCGGTCCGCGAGGAGGTCCGCGACCTGCTGCCGGCCCGCCTCGTCGTCCTCGGCGTAGAACTCCACGAGCAGGACGGAGCCCGTCCCCTCGGGCAGGAGGCCGACGACGTCGCGGAACTCCTCAGTGTCGCGTGCGAGGTCGAGGAGGACGTCGTCGATGAGTTCGACCGCCGCCGCGTCGTGCTCGAGGACCGCCTCGACGTCCGAGACGGCCGACACGACGTCGTCGTAGGTCAGGAGCGCCACCGACTTCGTCTCCGGGATGGGTTCGAGGGAGACGGTGGCCTCCGTGACGACGGCGAGCGTGCCCTCGCTCCCCGCGAGCAGGCGCGCGAGGTTCACCGTCGCGTCGTCGGCCACCTCACCCGACTCGTCCGTCCCCTCCGCAACGAGCACGTCGAGGTTGTAGCCCGAGACGTTGCGCTTCAGGTCGGGGTAGCGCTCGCGGACCTCGTCGGCGTCCGCCTCCAGAATCCGGAGGACTTCCGCGTGGACGCGCGCCTCGATGTCGCCCTCGGGGTCCGCGGTTTCGCGAAGTTCACCGACGGTGGTCTCGCCGAACGTCGTGACGGTGCCGTCCGCGAGCACCGCCTCGACCTCCTCGACGTAGGCGTCCGTCTTCCCGTACTTCAGCGAGTGCGAGCCCGTCGAGTTGTTCCCGATGGCGCCCCCGAGCGCGGACTTGTCGCCCCACGCCGGGTCGGGCGCGAACTTCAGGCCGTACTCCTCGAGTTCGGTGTTCAGTCGCCCGAGCTTCACGCCCGGTTGGGCGCGGGCGAGGGCGTTGTCGGGGTCAACGCCGCGCACGGCGTCCATGTGCCGCGTGAAGTCGAGGACGACGGCCTCGTTCACCGTCTGGCCCGCGAGACTCGTCCCGCCACCACGCGGGAGGACCGCAATCTCCTCCTCGGCGCAGTACTCCACGACGGCGGCGACGTCAGCGGTGCCCGTCGGGAACACCACGCCCACGGGTTCGACCTCGTAGATGCTCGCGTCCGTCGCGTACAACTCTCGGGAGTAGGAGTCGAAGCGGACCTCGCCGTCCACGCGGCGCTCCAGCGCCGCCGCGAGGTCCGGTCGCTCGACGTCGTCGCTCGCGTAGTCGTAGTTCGCGGCGGCGTCCGCGGCCGGGTCCGCCGCCTCGCCCGGGTCGATAGCCATACTCGTGGGAGGGCGCGTCACGCCCATAATACCACGGGGGTCGGTGGCGTCGGGCGATTCGGGAGTCGAGTCGGCGAGCGGAGCGGTCGCTCGCCGTCGAGAACGGGAGGAATGGGCCCTGGCGGATTTGAACCACCGATCACCCGGTGTCCCATCCCGACGCGGCGTTGGGCTGGTCAGTTCCCGCGTCGCGATTATGAGCCGGGGGCTGTAAACCAGACTGAGCTAAGGGCCCTCTCGTACGCCGAGATATTGGACCCGCCACCTTTAGCGTGTCGGGATTATTCGACCGACGACGTGTGGACGCGCTCCGCGACACCGGACAGCCGCTGAGACGATGAGACGACGGCCAGCCCCGGCTGCGATGGACGAAAAGTGACCTACCGAACGTGAGTTCCGAAAGGAAGAGCGCCGCCACCAGGGCTCGAACCTGGGACAACCTGGGTAACAACCAGGTGCTCTACCAACTGAGCTATGGCGGCTCGTACGCATTCCCACGTAGTCGGCTGGTTTTGATAGGGCTTTCGTTTTCGGGTAGCGCCGACTCCGATTGTTTTTCCGAGGGGCGGGCGTAGCGCGCCCATGACCGAGACGGCGGACGTGCTGAACGCGGTGCGGGGACGGGTCGACCCGACGCCGGCGGAGCGCGAGCGGCTGGCGGAGACGGCCGAGCGCCTCGTCGCACGCGCCGAGGACGCCATCGCGGAGCTGCCGGTGGACGCGGACGTGATTCGCGTGGGGAGCACCGCGCGCGGGACGTGGGTGCGTGGCGACCGCGACATCGACGTTTTCGTGCGCTTCCCACCGGACCTGGAGCGCGCGGACCTCGAAGCGTACGGTCTCGAGGTCGGGAACGCCGTGCTCCCGGACGGCCATGAGGAGTACGCCGAGCATCCCTACGTGAAGGGCGAGTTCGAGGGCTACGACGTTGATTTGGTGCCGTGTTACGACGTCGAGTCCGCGAGCGACATCCAGTCGGCGGTCGACCGGACGCCCTTCCACACCGAGTACCTCGAGGCCCGACTGACGGACGACCTCGCCGCGGACGTCCGGCTCTTCAAGCAGTTCCTGAAGGGGATCGGGGCGTACGGCTCGGACCTGAAGACGGAGGGGTTCTCGGGCTACCTCTCCGAGCTGCTCGTCGTCGAATACGGCGGCTTCGAGGCCGTGCTCGCGGCGGCCGCCGAGGAGTGGCATCCGCCCGTCGAACTCGACCCGGAGGGCCACGCCGAGGCGAGTTTCGACGACCCGCTCGTCGTCATCGACCCGACGGACCCCGAGCGGAACGTCGCCGCCGTCGTCTCCGCGGCGAACGTCGCGCGCCTCCAGCACTACGCGCGGCGCTTCCGCGCGGACCCCCGTGAGGAGCACTTCTTCCCGGAGCCACGCGACCCGCTCGACGCCAAAGGGGTGCGCGAGACCCTCGCGGAGCGCGGGACGCGCGCGCTCGCGGTGCGGTTCGACGACGAGTCCCTCCTCGGGCTCGTCGAGGACCAACGCTATCCTCAGTTGCGCCGGTCGCTCGACGGCCTCGTGCGCGGCCTGGAGGACCACGGCTTCGAGGTGCTGCGCGCGGCGACGTGGGCGAACGAGACGGCGGTCCTCTTCTGCGAGCTCTCGGTCGCGGAGCTTCCCGCGGTCGAGCGCCACCGCGGCCCGCCGATCCACGTCGGCGAGCACGCCGCGGGCTTCTACGAGAAGTACGCCGAGGACCCGGAGGTCGCCGGGCCGTACATCGAGGAGGGACGCTACGCCGTCGAGCGCGAGCGCGACGTGACGACGGCCCGCGAGTTCGCCGAGACGAAGTTGGCGTCAGTGGCGCTCGGGAAGGCGGTCGAGCGCCTCGTCGAGAGTGGGGACTACGAGGTGTACGCGGGCGCGGACGTCGGCGTGCTCGCCGAGGAGTTCGGCGTCGAACTCGCGAGCTACTTCGACCCGAGGCCGTGAACGTCGCGTAATTCCGCGACGACCTCGCGGACGTCCTCGTCGAGTTCGGCGTCCGTGTCCGGGCCGGTCGGCTCGAGGCCGTCGAAGACTTCGTGGACCATGCCGACGCCCTCCGAGAGCGTGTCAAGGCTGTAGCCGCCCTCCAGGACGAAGCCGAGGCCGGCGTCACAGCGCTCGGCGAGGTCGCGGACGCGCGCCGTGAGCGTGCCGTACCCGTCCGTGGAGACGTGCATCCGCGAGATAGGGTCGTGGCGGTGGGCGTCGAAGCCCGCGCTCACGAGCAGGAGATCGGGGTCGAAGGCCTGGATGGCGGGCGCGATCGTCTCGTCGAAGACGTAGCAGTAGTCGACGTCGCCGGCGCCCGCCGGGAGCGGCGCGTTCAGCGTCGCGCCCTCGCCGTCGCCCTCGCCGACCTCGTCGATTTCGCCCGTGCCAGGGTAGAGGCCGTCCTCGTGGACGGAGGCGTAGAAGACGTCGCCGCGGTCGTAGAAGATGTCCTGCGTGCCGTTGCCGTGGTGGACGTCCCAGTCGAAGACGGCGACGCGCTCAGCCTCGAGCGCGTCGAGGGCGTACTGGCTCGCGACGGCGGCGTTGTTCACGAAGCAAAAGCCCATTGCGTCGTCCTCGACGGCGTGATGGCCGGGCGGCCGGCCGAGCGCGAACGGCGTCGCGCGCCCGTCCTGTCCGTCGAGGGCGGCGTCCGCTGCCCACATCGAGAGGCCAGCGGAGGCGAGCGCAGCGCGCCACGTCGCTTCGACGGCCACCGTGTCCGGGTCCCAACTGCCGCCGCCGTCTTCGCAGAACTCGCGTATCTCCGCGACATAGTCGTCGTCGTGGACGGCGCGGGCGTCGTCCTCGTCGGCGGGGTCGCCCTCGACGTACTCGACGCCGTGGCGTTTCTTGAGGCCGCGCTTGATGGCGCGGATACGGTCCGGGTTCTCGGGGTGGCGCTCGCCGGGGTCGTGCTCGAGGCAGACGTCGCTGACGCCGAACTTCATTCGACGAGCCTGAAGTACGTCTCGACGTCTTCGGCTTGTACGGTACGTCGCCCGGCGTGCTCGGCGAGGACGGCGGCCCCCTCGGCGGCGTCCGCGGCGAACGCCTCGAGGTGGGCGGCGAGCGCGACGCGCGCGTCCATCGACACCCGATATTCGTCCGGGATGTCGAGGCGGGCGATGCGGTCGACGGGGGCGACCGGCAGCGTCAGCGAGTCCGCGTCCGCCTCCGGGTCCTCGAAGGGGAAGTCCTCGACCATCAGGGTCTTGCGGCCCGACTCGGTGGCTCGCTCGGCGGCCTCGCGTGCGAGTTCCGCACCGCGTCGCTGGATGCGGCGCGCGAGTTCCTCCGCGGCGTCCGCGCTCACCCGGAGGTCGCCGGCCTCGCGCCGGATGACCGCGTCCACCGGCGCGAACGGCAGCTCGACACTCATACGGTGAAGGGTGTGTGTACTACCCTTAACGTTTTCCGTCCCACCTCCGCCGGTGCCGGCCGCCACCACGCCTTTGGGTGTGGCACACCTTCACTCGAAGGACGCCATGACCGACAACCCGCACCAAGCCCCGGCCGAGGAGATCGCGGACCAGGAGGTCGAGGCGAACGAGGAGGAGGCCGAGGACGCCGTCGAGGACCGGCGCGCGGCCGACGAGGAGTATCGAGAGGAGCGCATCAAGGAGGAGATCGAACACGAGGACGAGGCCCGCCACCAGGACGCGAAGGAGGAGGCGAACCCGGACAACTTCCGGGACGACGAACCCTGGGACTGAACTAGCGGACTTCCTCGGCGTCGAGGCGGCCGTCCTGGAGCGTGCCGCGGACGGTTACGGTCTGTCCGAGCGTGACGTCCGCGTCCGTCTCGACGCTCATCGTCTCCGTACCGTCGTCGAGGATGACGGGGTCGCGCGCCTGTACGACCGTCCCCGTGAACTCGACGGTCTCGCCGTCGTCGGCCGACTCGTGGGCGCTCTGCTCGTCGCTTTCCGTCTCCGTCTCGGGTGCGGTGCCGTCCGCGTACGCGCCGAGCCCCGTCGCCGCTTGCTCGTCGTCCGTGTCGCCCTCCGTGGTCGCGCCGTCCGCGAGCTCGACGATGCTCGTGCGCCAGCCCGCGGAGGCCTCGAGGTCGTCCTGCCAGCCGTCCTGAATCTCGACGTCCGTGAACAGCACCTCGTCACCCGGACCGAGGTCGCGGTCGGCCTTGTCGCCCCAGAGCGCGACCCGGATGTCGCCGGAGTCGTCCTGCAGGCGGACGTTCCGGACCTGCCCCTCCGAGCCGTCGTCGCGGTCGAAGGTGCGCTTCGGGTCCGCCGAGCGGATGACGCCCGCGATGTCCACAACGTCGTCCATCTCGACGTCCGCGATGGGCGTCGACTCCGGGACGTACTCGACGTCCTCGTCGACGGCCTCGACGGCCCCGCGATTCCCGACGTGGAGTTCGATGGAGCCGTCGCGCTCGCGGACGTAGCCGTCGACGACTTCCACGACGTCGCCCGCCGCGAACTCATCAACTGCCTCGGTGCGCTCGTCCCAGAGCGTCACCGTGACGCGGCCGGTCTCGTCGCCGAGCGAGAGGTTCGCGACGCGACCCTCGCTCCCGTCGTCGCGCTCGAACGTCCGGACCGAGTCCGTGTCGAGCACCTGCCCGACGAGCGTCACGTCCGAGAGGCCGACCGAGAGGTCGGTGACGCGGTAGGTGTCCTGAATCTGGACGTCGATGTCCGTGTCGGGGTCGGGTTCGACGCGGTCGGCGCTGACCTCGACGCCGTTGAAGCCGTCCTTCGGGCGGCCGGCGACCCGCAGGACGTCGCCGACCTGCAGTTCCTCGGCGGCGTTCGCGGCCTGTTCGTCCCAGAGCGAGACGCGAATCGACCCACTCTCGTCCGCGACTTCGACGTTCAGGACGCGGCCGTCCTCGTCCCCCTCGTCGCGCTCGAACGTCCGGATGTCGCCGATGGAGACGACTTTGGCGACGAACTTCGCCTCGTCCATCTCCGGGGCGACGTCCGCGACGCCGTTGACCTCCCCGTCCTCGAGTTCGTGCGCGAGGAGCATGGCGGCCGTCTCCTCGTCCGCCAGCCCACCCATCTGCTCGACCTTCTCCGCGACGGCCTCGCGGAACTCGTCGAGTGAGACCTCGTCGGTCTCGAGGTCGGCGTACGTATCCTCTATCGCACCCATGATAATCGTAGTTCAGTGCAAGGTAGGCCCGCGCATAAGCATTCTGCTTGCCCGGATTCGGCGTGTCGTCCGTCGTGCATCGGCCATCGGTTGCCCGGTCTTCGGCCTTGAACGTACGGGGCGTTCGCGCGCGTCTCATCAGCCAACTGTCGGGAACATCCATACGTCTGGGGCGCGTAGTCGTGGCCAATGGAGGCGAAACGCATCGTCCTCACGGTGGCCGTCGTCCTACTCGGCGGCGCCGTCGTCGGCGGCGCGGTCATCGCCGGCGTCGGCCCGTTCGGCGCGACGACGAGCCCCGTCTCGACGGGCGGTGACACGAACGAGCCGTCCGATAACGGCGCGCGCGCTGGGGGAACTGGCGGCAACGACACCGGCAACCAGACGAGCGAGCCGTCCGACGCCGGGCCGTTCGCGTTCACCGTCACGAACGTCTCCACCTGCGGGACGACCTGTCGCGACGTCCACGTCGTGCTGGCGAACACCGGCGAGCGCAACGCGAGCAACGTGAGCGTCTCCGTCGTCATCACCACCGGCGGCGACCAGATTTGGCAGAACACCCAGCAGGTCGGCCGCCTCGCCGCCGGCGCGAGCACCAACCGGACCGCGCACGTCGAACTCAGCTACTTCCAGGCCGCGAAGGTGAAGGGCAACGGCGGGAAGATCACCATCCACACCACCGTCAGCTCCAGTCTCGGAACGTACTCGTTCACCCAGAACCGCGACGTCGCGTGACCCGAGGCAGCACCTCCCACGAGGGCCCCCGAATCGTAACCGCTTTACGTACCTCGCGGCTACGGTAGAGTGAGTCCGGGTAGGGTAGTGGACTATCCTCTTGGCTTGCGGAGCCAGGGACCGGAGTTCAAATCTCCGTCCGGACGCTACATTTTCGCGACGCTAACTGGCGAGCGACGCTCGTGTCGCTCGTCCCAGTGTCGCGTTATGCGCCCCACGGATAGTTGAGCAGGGAGCAGCTCTGCTGTGACCGGGTTCAAATCTCCGTCCGGACGTTCCTTCGTTTCATTACGCGACGAGCGTTCCGCTCGTCGTTCTTTCACTCAGTCATGTCCGGCCTCCGCGAGACGTGTCCGCGTCTCGCTTGCCCGCGCTCGCATTCGCTCGCACGGACTCCGTCCGGACGACGGTTTCGAGGACGTCGGCTTCGAGCGGACGTGCTACGCATCGGTTCGGACTGCGAGCGAGAAGTGATACCCGTGTCGTCAGCCCGTGGCTCACTCGGGGCTGACGGCCTCAGCCGTTCTGTCTGCGTCGGTCGTCCGCGGTGTCGCACGCGCCGGGCGTCGGTGGCGCCTGGTCGTCGCGGGCGCGCGGGCCGGGTGTATCGTCCATCGAGGTGCCCGAGCGCTCGGCCGCGTCGGAGTCGGACGCGTCCTCGACGTCGAGGATGGTGATGGTGACGGTGGTGTCGGGCGCGTCGGCGTCGAGCGGCGGCGTCGTGTCGTCGCCGAAGAAGTTCGTGCAGTCGCGCAGCCACGACCCGGCGACGCCGCCGACGACGGCGCCGAGGGCGAAGACGGGGACGACGTAGGTGGCGGCGGTAAACGCCCACGGGAGGCCGACGAACGCGTGGGTGAGCGAGCGGTAGGCGAGCGCGAGTCCGAGGAGTGCGGCGACGCCGGTGACCGCGCTATAGGTCGCGGCGACGACGCCGCGATGCCAGACGTCGCCGAGTTTGTAGGCGGCGACGAATGGCCCGAGGAGCGCACCGATGGGCCAGAGGGTCCGGAGGGCGTCACCGGCGGGGAGGGCTGGTCGGAGGGCGAGCGCGAGGACGCACGAGAGCGTGAGCGCGACACAGACCGCGCTCCCGGCGAGGACCGACGGACCGGAGGCGCGGACGGCGTCGTGCGTCGCCGTCGGGGTCGTGAGGTCGTTCGACGAGTACTCCGTCATGCCACCTACACAATTATGACTTTCTGACTATAATACTTCTGGGAGACAGAGGAAGGGAGACAGATCTCTGCCTATAGGCGCCAATAGCTGAGTATTCTGCACATTGCGGAATGGGTAGAATCCCCGTAATATACATAACTTTTCTGGTAGTTCGTGGTGTTCGGCGGACGGCAGGCCTTTGGCTCGGCGTCGACAAACGGGCGTTATGGAGGACGCACTGCTGGCCGGTGTCGCCGCCTTCGACGCCGGGCAGTACGAGGCCGCGAGCGACGTCTGGTCGGCGAGCACGTCCGAGGCGGACGCCGCGGGAGATTCGGACGCGGGTCTCCGCGCCGCGCTCGCCGACTACGCGAGCGTCGTCGCCGACGGGCGCGCGGACAACTTCGACGGGCTCGCGGACCGGGCAAAGCACGCCCGCGAGTCGCTCGCGCGCCTCGATGGCCACCGGGACGTCGGCGTCGCGGCCGCGCGTGATTTCCTCGCGACCGTCGCCGCCGACCCCGAGGTGCTCGAACGCCGCCGACCGCCACACATCACCGTCGACGGCGAGCGCGTCGCGCGCTCGGACCTCGACATCAGCGCCGTGTTCGCGCTCGCGCCCGCACTCGCGGAGGCGCTCGGCTACGACGCCGAACCGGTCGCGCAGGGCGTCGCGTATGCCCGCGCGGACCTCGAGGCGGGCGAGGAGGGGAGTCAGTTCGTCACGCTCGTCTACGACGTCGTCACGGACGACGAGATGCGGCCGGTCGCCTACCAGCGGCTCACGGAGCGCGTCGAGCGGCGCGAGGCACGCGAAAAAGACGTCGAGGGGTTGTTCGGCTAGCGATTCAGGCGAGCGCGAGGTACGCGGCGACGGCGAGGCACGCCGCGCCGAGGATGCGGACGACCACGAGCGCGCGTGAGGAGGCGTCGTCGTCGCCGTACGGGCCGGTGCGGCCCGGCGTCGTCGTGCCGAGGACGCTCAAGCGGAGGACGACGTCCGGGCGGGCCAGACAGAGCAGGCCGAGCGCGGCACCGAGCGCGACGGCGAGCGTCGTGCGCGCGTCCATCTATTCGCGGAGGCGCTCGATGCGCTTCTCGACCGGCGGGTGGGTCGCGACGAGTTTCGTGACGAACGAGCGGTCGTCGTCGTCGAAGATGCAGAGTGCGCCCACCTGGTTGTTCACGCCGCCCTGATTCTGCGAGCGGCCACGGCCGCGCCCGCGGGTCGGGCCGCGCGAGCGGGACGCGGAGGCGCTCGGCTGCTGGTTGCCGCGCTGAATCTTCTCCAGCGCACGGGCGAGCGGTTCGCCGCTGCCGATGTACTCCTTCGCGTCGGCGTCGGCGACGTACTCCCGATAGCGGCTGATGGCGAGCACGAAAAGCATCACGAAGAACTGGACGACGTTCCCCACGACGATGGCGAGGAAGAAGTCCGCGAGGTCGTTGTCGCCGGTGAAGAGCACGACATACTGGGCGACGATGCCGACGATGGAGGCAATGCCCTGCCCGACGACCATCGTGACGACGTCACGGTTCTTGATGTGCGCGAGCTCGTGCGCGAGGACGCCCTCGAGTTCGTCGTCGTCGAGAATCTGGGCGAGTTCCTGCGAGACGACGACGATGCCGTTGCCCTTCCGGCCGACGGCGAAGGCGTTCGGGACGCCCATCTGCGCGACCTTCAGCGTGGGTTTCTCGATACCCATCTCCTCGGAGAGGGCCTCGACGCGGCGATGGACGTCGCCCCACCGACCCGTCTCGGGCATGTCTTCGGCGCCGACGGAGCGCAACGCCATCCACTTGCCGACCTTGTACTGGATGCCGACGAGGGCGACGCTCCCGACGAGAACGATGGGGAGGACGCCGGTGCCGAACATCGCCATCGCGACGACGGCGACGACGGCGTAGAACGCGAAGAGGATCGCGCCGACGACGGCCATCCGGGCTTTGAGTCCGGGGTGTCTCATGGACGCCGCTACGTGATTATACTGGATAAATAGCGTGGTGTATCGAATCAGGGACGGAACGCGGCGATGCGACCGTCACGGGTCGCGACGAACGCCGTGTCGCCCTCGACGACCGGGGGGGTGAGTTCGGTGCCCGGGTCGAGCGTCACGGAGCGCCGCTGCTCGCCGGTGGCGGCGTCGCGGACGACGAGCGTTGAGGGGACGGCGGCGTCCTCGGAGCGCGCGACGTACGCGACGAGCGACGACCCGGCGGTGAGGGTGCCATCGGCTTCGGCGTGGATGCCCCACTGGCGTTCGCCGGTGGCGGCGTCGAAGGCGTGCAGAAAGCCCTCCCGGCGCACGAAGAGGCGACCGCCGACCGGCGGCCCGGTGACGAGCCCACCCCACCCGGACTCGGCGGTCCACTGTTCCTCGCCGGTGGCGGCGTCGTAGGCCGCGGCGGGTTCGCCGCCCGCGTAGACGACGCCGTCAGCGGCCGCGTACGAGGGGACACGGCGGTTCGGACCCGCCCACCGAACCTCGCCGCTCTTCGGGTCGAGGCCGGCGAGAGACGGCATGTCCTCGGGCTCGAAGCCGGCGACGAACGTGTCCCCGGTGACGTGGACGCCGTCGGCGACGCCGCCCTGTTTCGACCAGCGCTCGCTCCCGTCGGCGAGCGAGACGGCGCGCAGTCCGGAGAACGTCGCGACGTACGCGCCGCCGGCGCCGAGCGCCCACTCCATCGGGTCGCCGACCGTCGCAGTCCACCGGACGTCGCCGTTCGCTGCGTCCAGCGCGTAGAGCGTCTCGCCCTCGTTCTGGATGTGGTCGTTGCTGGTGGCGGCGTAGACGCTGCCGTCGTGGACGCCGAGGAGCGTCAGGAACCGCGAGCCGTCCAGCGAGTACGTCCACGCTTCCTCCCCGGAGTCGGCGTGGAGCGCGACGACGCGGAAGCCCTCACCCAGCAGTCCACTCCGCGCGCCCGCGACGGCGTAGACGAGTCCGTCGCTGACGGTCGGTGTCGCGCCGGTGCCACCTGGCCCGCCGAAGAAGCCGGGGCCAGCGCTCGCACGCCAGCGTTCCTCGCCGGTCGCGGGGTCGAGCGAGACGAGTGTGCCGTCCCCGCGGCCCGCGTAGAGCGCGCCGCCAGCGAACGCCGGACCGAATCCGATCTCGCCATCGAGCGTGTACGTCCACGCGGCACCGGGAACGCTCGCGCCGGACGACGCGGTCGTGGACGTCCTCGGCGTCGTGGTGTCGCTCGTCGGCGCGCTACACCCCGCGAGGGCGGCGACGAGCGTCGCGCCGCCCGCACGGAGCGCGTCGCGTCGGGTGAGTCGGGACATACGCGACGCTACCAAGGGCGCGGGTAAGTGTCTCGTGGTGGGTGAAAGGGAGACTGCAGGCTACAGGTCGTCCTTCAGTTCACCGCCCATCGTGTAGTCGGCGGAGTTGTCCCGTGGCTCGTAGCCGAGAACGTCCTTCGCGCGCTCCAGCGAGTAGTACTTCCGGTCGTTGTCGGAGATGCCGTAGACGATTTCGTAGCCGTAGTCGGCCTCGATACAGCGCTCGAAGAGGTGCGCGCAGTCCCGGTAGGAGAGCCACATCGCCTGCCCGCGCTCGTAGTCGATGGGCGGGTGGCCCTTCGTGAGGTTGCCGATGCGCACGCAGACGACGGAGAGGCCGTGCTCGTCGTGGTAATACCGGCCTAAGGTCTCGCCGGCGGCCTTCGAGACGCCGTAGAGGTTCGACGGCCGGGGGAGCTCGTCCCCGTCGAGGAGGAAGTCGTCGTGCGTCCGGTAGATGTCTGGTTTCCGCTCGGTCTCGTAGTGGCCGACGGCGTGGTTCGAGGAGGCGAACGCCACCTTCTCGACGCCGGCGTCGACGGCGGCCTCGTAGACGGTCTGCGCGCCGTCGATGTTGTTCTGGAGGACGGAGTTCCACGGGGCGTCCGGTCGGGGGTCGCCGGCGAGGTGGATGACCGCGCCGACGCCCTCCATCGCGTCGCGGACGGCGTCGTCGTCGGTGACGTCCGCGACGACGAACTCGTGGTCGGTCTCCTCGGCGGGCGGCTCGCGGTCGAGGAACCGCCAGTCGTACTCCTCGGCGATACCTCCTCGGATGGCCTGCCCGACGCGACCCTCAGCGCCCGTGAGGAGAACCGGTTCGTCCATTCGCCTCACTCTGTGAGGGCGAGGATAAAGTAAGACGCGGTTTCAGCTACCGGCTGCGGTCGGCTGCGGCGTGACGCTCCCGGCGTCGTCCTCGTCCTCGCCTTCGAGTTGGTCGTAGGCGGCGACGGTGGCCGCGACGCCCAACACCACGAGGTAACTGGAGACGACCGCGGTCAGGAGGAAGCCGACGTACGGGACGAACCCGAAGACGGTGCCGGCGATGAGGTTGATGACGCCGGCGGCGATGGCGTAGATGGCGCCGAGGCCGAAGAGGCGGAGGCGGTTGCCGCTCGTGATCGACCACGAGCGTTTGAGCGCGGTGAGCGCGCCGTCGTCCTCGGCGGCGACGCGGAGCGGCGCGAACCAGAGCGCGGTGATGAGGAAGAAGAAGACGATCTGCCCGAGGACCGGGACGACGTTCACCAGCGCGACGACGAAGTAGGCGATGCCGAGCAGGACGTAGTGCCCGAACGCACCGAGCGCGCGGCGCGTGAAGAGGTCGCCTGTGAGCGCGTCGGCATCACCGACGAACGCCCGGAAGAGCGCGATGTAGACGAAGGCGAAGGCGACCGCGAGAAGGAGGTAGAGGACGGCGACCCCGCCCAGACCGATGGGGAGGACGGGCGCGCTGGTGAGGTCGGCGACCGACATCCCCTGTGGGAGGTCGCGTCCCTGCATCATTCGGGCGAGGTATGTCGATGCTGAGACACTCGCGAGGGCTTGGAGGACGGTCATGATGGCGACGAAGGAGAGCGCGACCCGTGTCGTGCTCTGTCCGACGCCGTCTTCGAGGGCCTGACCAATGTTCAGGGACATGTGTCAGGTCGTTCACCGTCTCGGCCCTTGGTCTTTACCCCGGTGTCAGCGGCCGGAACACCGCTCGACACGCCGTGAGCGCGTCCCGCACGTCGCGGGCCCGGACGATAATCGCTTTCAGGGCCGCACCCACAGAGCGAGTATGGTCAGCACCGCCGAGGAGGCGTGTTTCGAGGTCGGCATCAAGTTCGGGTCGCTCTACCACCAGTTCGCGGGGACGCCCGTGAGTCCGGAGAGCGCGCCAAGCCTCGAGCGCGCCATCGAGGAGTCCATCGAGAACCAGCCACACTGCGTCGAGGTGACTGTCGACGTCCGCACGGACGAACTGGAGGCCGAACTCGCCGAGTCGTCGGCGGAGTACACCGAGTTCACGGGTCGCTTCATGGAGGTCGAAGTCGTCGTCGACTACGAGGGGACGGAGGCGGTCGCCCGCATGGAGATGGAGGGCGACTACCCGCTGATGCGACTCGTCGAAGTCGAGTAGGGAGGCCGGGGCGCGGTTTTAAACGGGTGGGCGTCCGTAGCACGCGGTATGAGCCAATCGGATTTGAGCGACGAGGAACTGTTCGGCGAGGCGGCGAACGAAATCCGGGCGGACGTCGAGGAGCACCTCGCGGCGGCGCGCGAGGCCCTGCCGACGGCCTCGGCGGTCTGGGACGTCGAGGCGGACAACACGCTCGGCGTGCTGAACGGCCTGCGGACGGCGCTCGCCGTCGACGACGTCCAAGCGCACCTGCGGGACGCGAAGAAGTGGTACACCATCGGGGAGCGCGCGGACGCCTTCGAGGACGCCGAGGACTTGGAGGCGGAAATCGAGCGCATCGAGGACGTCCTCGACGACCTCGAGGAGGTGAGCGAGGCGGTCGGCGAGCTCGCCTCGACGATTCCCGAGCTCCGCGGCGAACTCGAAGAGCTCCACGCGGCGGGCGAGGAGGACACGGACGAAGAGAGCGAATAGCGCCACTCAGCGGTGCGGCAGGCGGTCAGTCTCGCGCGCGACGACGGCGTCGATGAGGTTGCAGAGTGCCTCGGTGGCGAGCAAGAGGAGTTCCTCGCCGCGCTCGGCATCGCCCTCAGCGGGATCGCCGACGACGCCGTTCTCGGAGAACTCCGCCGAGTCGTGCGCGAGGTTCGTGCCCGAAACCCACTCGCCCCAGCGCTCGCTCGCGCCGTCGCGAGCCGCCTCGACGCGGTCCTCGCGGACGAGGTCGGGGTCCGTGTGGCGGAGGAACGCGGTTTCGAGCGGGCCGGCGTGCCCCATCTCCGAGGAATGCTCGCCGACGGCGTCGAACCACGTGAACGGGACGGCATAGGCGTCGTCGTGGCGGCTAATCGTGGCACAGACTTCGCCGAGCGCGGGGACGTTCCCGCCGTGGCCGTTGACGACGACGACGTCCGTCCAGCCGTGGTGGGCGAGCGACTGCACCGTCTCGCGGACGTACGCGCGGAAGGTGTCGGGGCTGACCCAGAGCGTCCCGGTGAACTGACGGTGCTCCTCGGAGACGCCGACCGACACTGTGGGCGCGACGACGGCCTCGCCGTCGTAGGCGTCCGCGGCGGCCTCGGCGACGGTTTCGGCGGCGAGCGCGTCGGTTCCGAGGGGGGCGTGCGGGCCGTGCTGTTCGGTGCTCCCGACGGGGAGAAGGGCGACGTCGACTGCGGCGGCGTCGGCCTCCGTCCACGTGGCGTCTGCGAGGCGCATACGCGTCCCGGAGGGGCGGACGGGTCTTGTAGTCTCGGAGTCGAGAGAACGCGGCGCGTCGGGCGTCGAGTCCGTGCCAAACGACCTCATTCCGGACGGTTTCGCCGGTTTCTTGCGATACATGTTCGTAGTCAAATAGGTTAGGTGGCCAGAGAAACTAAGACGGATTACGTCCTACCGAAGGGTGAGCCATGCCGGAGTGTCAGAACTGTGGGTCCTTTGTGACCGACGCGTACTCGCGAGTGTTCACCCCGGACGGACTCAACGCGCCGCGCGTCTGTCCGAACTGCGAAGACAAGATCCGCGACGGGGCCGAAGTCCGCGAAGCCCGCTCGACCCGTCGCACGTAACGCCGCGCCGACCAGCCGCCACTCCTTCTCCACCCGTCAGAAGTCACGTCGCTTATACGCGAGTAGGCCCTGTAGTTGTGTAATGAGTGAGTCGGAGCCACAGGTCACGCGCCTGTTCGGCGGTCCCGGGAGCGGGAAGACGACGGCGCTCCTCGACCGCGTCGAGGAGATACTGGAAGACGACGACGTCGAGATTCGCGACGTACTCGTCGTCTCCTACACCCGGGCGGCCGCCGCCGAGGTGCGCGAGCGCCTCGCCGAGCGACTCGACGTCAACCCGCGCTCGCTGCGTGGGAACGTCAGTACGATGCACGCGAAGGCGTACGAACTGCTGAACCTCTCGCGGGGCGACGTCGTCGGCGAGGACGACAAGGAAGCCTTCTGCGAGGACTACGGCCTCCCCTACGAGGACGAGTACGCCTCCGGGTCGCGGCGCACCGCGCGCTCGACGACGCTCGGCAACAAGGTCATCGCGACCAGCCAGTGGCTCCAGCGAACGGGACGCGACGTCTCCGAATGGTACGACGTGCCGTTCCGCTGGGACGAGGAGGAGGTCCGCCTCCCGCCCGAAATCGACGAGAACGCCCAGGTCGGCAACAAGTACACGCCGACGTGGCCGTCGAGCGACGACCGCTACGACATCCCCGAGTCGATTCGCGCGTGGCGCACCTACAAGGGCGAGAACGACCTCGTCGGCTTCGCAGACATGCTCGAGCGCGTCCAGCAGCGCTCGCTCGTTCCGAACGTCGACTACCTCGTCATCGACGAGTTCCAGGACATCACCAACCTCCAGTATCAGGTCTACCAGGAGTGGCGACCCCACATGGAGTCCGTCCTCATCGCGGGTGACGACGACCAGGTCGTCTACGCGTGGCAGGGCGCCGACCCCGACCTCCTCCTCGAGACCCACGTCACGGAGAACGTCGTCCTCCCGAACTCCTACCGCCTCCCCTCGGAGGTGCTGAAGGTCGTCCAACAGGAGGTCAGTCACATCACGCACCGCCAGGAGAAGGACCTGAACCCGCGCAAGGAGGGCGGGACGGTCGAAGCCGTCGACTCGCCGTCGATGCTCGACCTCGTGCGGAACGTCCGCCGGACGATCGAGACCACCGACGAGACGGTGATGATCCTCTTCCGCGCGCGCTACCAGCTCTTCGACTTCGTCGACGAGTTCATCACCGAGGGCATCCCGTTCAAGGCGCTGACCGACCAGCGTCTCTGGACGGACCGCCTCCAGCAGTACGTCGAGGCCGTCGAGGCCATCGACGCCGGCGAACCCGTCAACGGCATTCAGGCCCGCCGGCTGATGGACATGCTGCAGGACTCGGCGTTCGGCACGAGCGACCGGAGCGACTTCCGCGACGAGATCGACGCCCGCCGCGCCGCCGAGGGCGAGGGCGACGAGGACGCCGACCTCGAGGAGCTCGAGTTCAGCGCGGAGTTCATCCGCGACTGGGTGCCCTTCGTCCCCGCGCCCGCAGCGGCCGCCGACATGCTCCGGAAGGTCACGCGCTACCAGCGCCGCTCCATCGACGCGTACTTCCGCGGCGACTATCAGGGGATGGACTCCGACCGCGTTCGCGTCGGGACCATCCACTCCGCGAAGGGTCGCGAGGCCGACCACGTCTTCCTCGCCACCGACCTCACGGAGAAGGTCGTCGAGCAGATGGCGGCCACCGTCGACCAGGACAACCTCCCCGAGGGCGTCGAGGAGTTCACGCGACAGACCGACCCGGTGCCGCTCCTCACGGACAACGAGCGCCGCGTCTTCTACGTCGGGATGTCCCGTGCGCGCGAGCGCCTCGTCCTCATGCAGAACCTCGTGACGGGTGCGCCGACACTCCCGCTCGACGTCCTGCTCTACGGCAAACCCACCGGCGAGACGCTGGAGGACGCGCTGGCTGACGCCGACGCGCCCATCTCCATCAATTAAATGTCGGCGCGGGGCACCACGGCAATCGAGCGTGCCCTCGCCGAGCGTGACGCGACGGCGTTCGTCCACGTCGGCGGCCGTCGCGACCCGGACTTCCGCTATCTCTCCGGTCTCTCACGACTCGACGAGCGGAGCGCGTACGTCCAGACCGCGGCCGGCGAGCGACTGCTCTGCCCGGCGGCCGGCGACGAGGACATCGCCGAAGCGGCGTTCGACGGCAGAGTCCGACCGGCGAGCGAGTTCGACGCGGGCGCGCCGGGCGAGCGCGCCGCCGAGCTCCTCGGCGAACGCGATGTGGCTGGAGACGGGGAAACGGTGCTCGTCACGCCGACGGTGCCGCACGCGACGGCCGTCTACCTCGAGCGCGCCGGCATCTCGGTGGCGTCGACGGACGCGCTGGAGCGGGCACGCGCGGTGAAGGACGAGGACGAAGTCGCACGCGTCCGAGCGGTACAGGAAGCAGCGACGGCCGGCGTCGCGCGCGCCGAACGGCTGCTCGCCGAGAGCGACGTAGGCGCGGACGGCCTCGTTCACGAGAACGATGCGGTGACGACCGGGTGGCTCGTCCGGCAAGTCGACGCCGCGCTCGCGGAAGCGGGTGTTTCTGGTGCGGAGAACACGCTCGTCGCGACGGGGACGGATGCCGCGACGCCACGGCTCGCGGACGACAAACGCGTGCAGACGGGCGAGACGGTGCTCGTCGACGTCGCGCCGCGCGGGCCCGAAGGGTATCACGGCCGTCTCGCGCGGACGTTCGTCGTCGAGAGCGAGGGCGGGTGGGATCGCCGCGCGCACCTCGCGGTGACGCGCGCCCGCGAGGCCGGCCTCGACGAGGTGGCGGCGGGTACCGCGGCGAACGTCGTCCACACGGAGACGGCGGCGGAAGTGATGGCGTACGGCTTCGACGTCGGCCCCGACGCGCCCAACGGGTTCTCGGGAACCGCGGGGTACGGTATCGGCCTCGACACGCGCGAAGCGCCGTCGCTCGCGACGAACGACGAGCTCGCGGCCGGACACGTCATCGCGCTCGCGCCCGAGGTACTTGACCCGAAGCGGGGCGGCATCCGCGTCGCGGACACCGTGCTCGTGACGGCGGACGGCTACGAGGTGCTCGCGGACTACCCGACGAGCATCACGCCGACGACCGACTAGTCGTCTTCGGGGTCTTTTGCGACGGTGCCGATGAGCCGTTCGGCGGCGCCCACGGCGACGTCGTCGGGCGTCGTGACGAAGCGTTCGACGCCGAGGACGAGCGCAGCTAACCCAAGAAAGAGGAGGGCGAGGGCGTCGCCGGCGAGCGCGAACTGTGCGCCGAGGAGGATGAGGGGCGCGCAAAACGCGAGCGTGACGACGAAGGAGAGTTGCGAGAGGATGCCCATCGACGTCCCCTAGCGCGTCGACGGGCGTAGATGTTGCGCCGAGAACGACAACACTTTCGTTACGCGTCCCGGATTCGGGATTATGTTCACGGGTATCGTCGAAGCCACCGGTCGCGTCACCGCGGTCGATGAGGGCGACGACGGCCGACGGCTCCGCATCGAGACCGACGACATCGCCGCGTTCTCGCACGGGCAGAGCGTCGCCGTCGACGGCGTCTGTCTCACCGTAGAAGAACACGGGACAGGATGGTTCTCGGTCTTCCTCGCCGAGGAGACCGTCGCGCGCACGAGCCTCGCCGGCCGCGAGGAGGACGACCGAGTGAACCTCGAACGCGCGCTCCCCGCGGACGGCCGCCTCGACGGCCACATCGTACAGGGCCACGTCGACACCATCACCGAGGTCGTCGCCGTCGAGCAGGTCGGCGAGGACTACCGCTACACGTTCACGCTCCCCGAGGGCCACGAGCGCTACGTCGCGGAGAAAGGCTCGGTCGCGCTCGACGGCGTGAGCCTGACCGTCGCGAGCGTGGACGACGACGCCGGGACGTTCGACGTCGCGCTCATCCCGACGACGCACGCGGAGACGACGCTCGGAGCGCGCGAACCCGGCGACGAGGTGAACGTCGAAGTCGACGTCGTCGCGAAGTACGTCGAACGACTCGACACCTATCAGGATTAGGGCCGGTCGTCGCCGACGTACTCGACGGCGGGCGTCAGGTCCTCGAAGGGGTCCTCGTAGGCCTTCTCCGCGCCGAGTTCCTCGTACTTCTGGCGGTAGCGCGAGAGCTTGCGGTAGAGGACGTAGAGGAAGAAGCCGTCGTAGACGAAGACGAACCCGATGAAGACGAGCGTCCCCCAGTTCGCCGCGATACCGGGGGCGACCATGCGGAGGACCGGGTCCATGTACGTCACTGCGGTGTTGTAGAACGCGTGGATGCCCGCCGCGATGACGAGGCCCTTCACGACGATAGGGCCGCGGTTGTCGGGGTTGAACTTCGCGAGCCCGAGGTAGTAGCCGGCGAACGCCGAGTAGATGACGTGCCCCGGGCCGGCGAACGTCCGGAGGGTCGCCGTCTGGAAGGCCTGGGCGAGTCCGGCCTGCATCGTCGCGCTGTTCGCGGCGCTCAGGAACTGGCCGGTGATGTAGATGGTGTTCTCGATGGTCGCGAAGCCGAGGCCGGCGGCCGCACCGTAGACTGCGCCATCGACGACGGCGTCGAACTTCTCCGAGCGGAAGGCGTAGAGGCGGACGGCGAGCCACTTCACCGTCTCCTCGACGGGGCCGACGACGACCCAGAAGAAGAGCACCATCCCGACGAGCGGGATCGCGGTGACGACGCCCTTGAGGACAGTGTTGAGCACGGCGGCGAAGCCGGCAAAGAGGAAGCCGAGCACGAACGTGATGACGAGCATCGGCAGTGGTTCGCGCATCGTCACGTCCATCCGCCAGACGTAGACGACGAGCGCCGCCGCCGGCACCACCGAGAACAGCACGTAGACGCCAAGAATCGGGTTCTGTATCGTCGCCGCGCCGACGATGAGGAACTGTGCGAGGAGGATGAGTATCGCGAGACCGACAACCGCCCAGCGACTCCCCCGAGTCAACCACGCGTGCAGCCGGACGGCGAAGTGGTCAAGCGACGTCCGGTCGTCCCACGACGTGACGTCGTAGAGGTCCTCGCCGTCTGCCACCCGCTGTATCGGGTCACGCTTCTGTGGCATAGGAGGCCGTACAGAGTCGGACTGCTAAGGTCTTCGGGCGGGTGCGGGGGCTAGGACCGGGGATAGCGACGTTTTTTCACCCGACGGGTCGTAGCTCGCGGTATGCTCTTCGACCAGCGGACGCGGAAGGCGCTCCGGGAAGCCGGTCTCTCCGCGGAGACGCTCCGCGAGGTGGAACGAGAGGTCACACAGGAGGCGCGCGCGACGGCCGACCAGGTGGTCGCGTTCTTCGACGAGCACGAGACGGTCTACTCCGACATGGACCAGACGCACTCCACCGCCGACTACCCCGAGCACGACGTCGACTACTGCGACCTCTTCACGCACAGTCAGGACGTCCGGGGCTTCCTCCGCTTCGACTCGTGGGGCGTCTACGTCGAGGGAGCGCGCGTCCTCGACGACGAGACGGTCGAACTCGAACTCGGGCAGGAAGTCCACGACCGGGTGCGGTTCGCGACGACGCGGGACGCTCTCGAATGACCGCGCCACGCGTCCGCGTTCGTGGCATCTACACGACCGCGCTCACCGCAGTCTGCCTCGACGCCGGCTTCGACGTCGTGCAGGCCTCCGGGCCCATCCGTGAGCGATTCGACGCCGACTTCGACGTCGCGTCAGCTGACGTCGCCGTCGAGACGACGGGCGACCGAGAGGGCGTCGGCGTCTCGGGCGACATGGAGAGCGTCGAGGCGGTCCGCGAGCGGTGTGTCGGCGTCGGCCGGGACGCCCTCAGCTGGACCGACCCCGTTCCCGCAGGTGCGATATTCGACGGGCACGTCACCGAGACGACCGGTGGCGGCGCGATACTCGACCTCGGCGAGGGTCGCGAAGCCTACCTGCCGTTCGACGCGGCGGACGGCTACGTCGACCCGGGTGACGACCTGCGCGTGCAGGTCCGGACGCCGGCGCCGCCGTGGCGGGACGGCCGCGCCACGGTTGCGACGACGCTCCGCACCCCCGGCGTCGGGAGCATCGCCGACCTCGAGGAGGGCGGCACGCTCGTCGCGGCGACGCCCGACGGCACGCCCGAGCACGAACTAGTCCAGACGACCGAACTCCTGAACGTCGACGTGCCGGACGACTGGGCGGTGCGCTGGGGGCACGCCGCCGAGGACGCGTCGCTTGAGGCCCTGCGCGAGGCGCTGGAAGCCGCCGTCGGGCGCGTCGACGCGCTGGAAGACGCACTCGCCGAGGCGGGCGACGTCGGCGAGCCGCGCGAACTCTACCGACCGCTGGAGACGGCGTGGGTCTGGTTCGGCCGGGAGTCGCGCTTCGCGCTCGACGACCATCGCGCGGGCGTCACGGCGACGATGCCGGGCCACCACCGGACGAAGGCCGCGACGCGCGCCGCGAGCACCGCCGTCGACTTCGCGGAGGCGGTCGGCGTCAGCGCCGAGTCGTTCCCGTTCGAGGCGGTGTCTTCGACGTTCGGCCCCAGAGAGGGCGACACCCTCACCATCGAGCACGGGAAGCCGAGCGGACGGCTCGTCACGCTCGGGTCGGGCAACGTCACCGCCTGCGACCCCGCGGAGGGGACGCTCACGCTCGAACGCGAGATGCACGCCGGCGGAACATACGACGCACTCGGGACGACGCGCGAGGCCGGCGACATCGCCGTCACGCGCCTCAAGGAGGGGCGCGAGTGGTACGCCACCGGCTACAAGTCCGAGGACGGCACGAGCAAGGGGACCTACGTGAACGTCTCGACGCCCGTGGAGCTCTTCCCGGACGCGATTCGCTACGTCGACCTCCACGTCGACGTCGTGAAATACCCCTCCGGGGAGGTCGAAATCGTCGACGAGGACGAACTCGAGGAGAGCGTCGAGGCCGGTGACGTCCCCCGTGACCTCGCGGACCGCGCGCTCGGCGTCGCCCAGCGTCTCGCGAAGGGGCTGCGCGACTGAGGGGGAATAGCGAACAGACGACGGGAGGTGTGTCTCGCGGGCGGCCCGCCGCCGGTTTCGTCTCGGCCGCGCCGCGACAGTGTTCTAGGAGATGGCCGAGGCTGGTCGCGTCCTCGGACGTGAAGGTACGGAGTGAGGAGAACAGACCACGGAGAGAACGTCCGGCGACCGAACGGGTCGAAGACACCGGAATCGCGCGAGAACGAGGTCCCCGCCGAGTCACGCTCGGCCGACCTCGCGTGACGGCCGCCGGTTCACCGAGCGCTTGGGCCGAGGAAGGGCTGAAGACTCTGACGACAAAAACCGTCGTCAGAAAGCGTCGCTTTCTGACTGAACAGTAGGAAGCTCGCTTCCTACAGTGGCGGAGCTTTTGCAAGGGCGGCGAAGCCGCCCGCTGCAAAAGGTCCGTTAGAAGTGCATCCCGTCGGAGTTCGGACTGCCTTCGCCGCGGCCGCCGCGCCCGCCCTCGTTCCGGTCAACGCCCATGTAGCTCTCGGCCTGGCCGGTGGTCCAGTCGCTCTCGGAGTCGTCGGAGAAACGGACAGTGACATCGGTGACGGCGTCGAAGTCGGCGGCGAGGTCGGTCTTGATGCGGTGAGCGGTCCGGGGGCTGATGCCGCAGCCCGCGCACGCGCCGCCGAGTTCGATGACGACTTCGCCCGCGTCGGGGTCGGCCTTCCGGACGGCGGAGTCGCCGCCGTGCATCTGGATGATGGGCATCTGGGCGGTGAGCCACCGCTCGACGCGCCCGTGGAAGTCCTCGCCCTCGCCGTCCGCCTCGCTGGCCTCGCTCATAGGTACGGGATGCATCCGCACGCGTGAAAGGGTTCTGGTGTCGGCGGCGATCGGAGGGGCCCACCCCCACACCGGATGTCGCGAGTTCCCGGACGGCGCGGGCGTCCGCCGGGGCTCACACACCGGATGTCGTGAGTTCCCCGCGGGAGGACGGAGTGCGGACGCGCACTCACACACCGGATGTCGTAAGTTCTGGTTCGACCACGGAGGCGAGTCGCCGGTCGCTCCGAGTGTGAGGAGCGTCGGCGACGGCACACCCACACCGAATGTCGTCTGTTCTGCCGCTCGTCGGACGCAGTGTCGCAGCGAGCGAGGCAGGCGCGTCAGAAGTAGGTGTTCGAGGGCAGTTCGATGTCGGCGTCGGACGCGAGGATGTCGACGACGGGGTCGGCGGCGACGGTGGCTCGATACTCGTTGTACCGGCCGCCCTGTCGGCCCTCGTTCGCCTGCGTCTTTGAGGCGAAGCCGAGCATCGCGAGTTCATCGAGTTGGTCGCGGAACCGGTCGAGTGAGAGCGGGTCGGAGCCATTGTAGGTGACGACGCGCTCGTACTGCTGGTAGACGTCCTTCGTCCGGGAGGCCGATTCGGTCCGCTCGGTCAAGTGGACGAGCGCGAGGAGGCTGTACTGGGCGTGAACCGTCTGGTCGCGAATCCGGTCCTCGATGCGGCCACGTTCGAGTTCGTCCTCGGCCTCATCGACGAGTGACTCGGTGAGCACGCCGTCGCGTTCCTCCGCGAGGTCGCCGGCGACCATCAGGAGTTCGAGCGCTTGGCGCGCGCTCCCGCGGTCCCGTGCGGCGATGGCCGCCGTCTTCCGGAGTGCGGCGGCGTCGTAGGTGTCGGGTCGGAGGGCCTTCGTCGCGCGCTGTTCGAGAATCGCGTAGAGTTGCTCGGCGTCGTACTGACTGAAATTTATCTCGCGCTCGCAGAGCGTGTCCTTCACCTTCGGCGAGAGGTTCTGGCGGAACTGGTAGTCGTTCGAGATGCCAATGATGCCGAGGCGGGCATTCTCGAGGTGGCCGTTCGCTCGGGCGCGCGGGAGTTGGTAGAGGAGGCCGTCGTCACTCCCGATGGAGTCGATTTCGTCGAGCGCGATGAGTATCGTCCCACCGATGTCATCGAGCTCGCGCCACAGCATGTTGTAGAGGTCCTGTGGCGCGTGCCCGGTCGCCGAAACCTGGTCGTGTGGGCCGCGAATCGCGTTCAAAAGCGCGATGAGCGCCTGATAGGACGTCGAAGAGTATTGGCAGTTAACGAGAAGCGTCGTAATCTCCGAGTCGACGGTTGGGTCCTCGTCAACCTCCGTTTCGAGGACTTCGAGGAGGTATTTCGTGACTGCCGTCTTCCCGACACCGGTCTTCCCGTAGATGAAGACGTTGTCGGGGTGGGCACCGTGGCGAGCGGGGTTGAGCGCGCTCGCGTAGGCCTGAATCTCGTCGTCGCGTTCGAGGATTTCGTCGGGTTCGTAGTCCTCCTTCAGGACGTCCCGATTCCGGAAGACGGACTCGAATTCCTCGAACGGACTCTCGGACATACCTAGTCGTCTCCCGCTTCCGTATATAACACCACCGATAGTCTGTATCGTTAGACACACCGGATGTCGCAAGTTCTCGTGGCGGGGATGAGACTGGCGACGCCGAAGGGGCCATCGAGTGCGGCGGCCACCGGCCGGCAGCGTCGTCAGTCTCTCCTCCTCGAAGCGAGGTCGGTCGCGTCGCGCGAGAACTTACGACATCCGGTGTGGGTGTGTGGGGGCGCCGTCGGAGACGTGAGAACAGACGACGCGAGGTGTGTCACCCATCGCGTCGCCGCGACACGCCGAGCGCCGGCCCGGATCGCACGAGAACTCGCGACATCTGGTGTGGGTGGGTCCCGGCTCAGAGGAGAGCATCGGGCGCCCGCGTCGCGTCCCGTAGAACAGACGACGCGAGGTGTGTCTCCTCAACGCCACGGACGAGAGCCGACGACAGACGCGAGAACAGACGACGTGAGGTGTGTCGGCGCCCCCGCCGCCGGGACCCGCGAGTCAGTGGATATTGGTCCGGTCGCCGGTCCCGCCCGTCAGCGCGGACGCGACGGCACCCTTCAGGACGACGTCGTCGCCGAGGTTCGTGAGGCGGATGTCCGGGACGTTGTTGAACACGGTTTCGTCGAGACGGTCGCGGACCGGGTCGAGGACGAGGTTGGGGTTGTTGAGCGCGACTGCGCCGCCGACGTAGATGACGAGCGGCGCGTACGACTGGGCGATGTTCGTGATGCCGAGGCTGTTCCAGTCGGCGAGCCGGTCGATAACGTAGTTCGCGAAGTCGTCCTCGCCCGCGTAGTCGAAGACGTCCTTCGCGGAGAATTCCTCGTCATCCACCGGCATCGCGGTGTCCGCGCCGTACTCCTCGGCGAGCTGGCGGGCGTAGCGCGGGATGTTGTTCCCCGAGCAGTACGCCTCCCAGTGTCCCTCGCGGCCACAGCCGCAGGTGCGCCCGCCGTCGGGGTCGACGACCATGTGGCCGACCTCGCCGGCGTTGCCGTCCCACCCGGAGAGGACGTTCCCGTCGACGGTGACGCCGGCGCCGATGCCCGACGAGATGGTGAGGTAGACCATGTCGTCGGGGTTGCGGTCGCTGTGGAAGCGCTCGCCGATGACGCCGGCGACGGTGTCATTGTGGAGGTAGACGCGCTCCGACTGAACGAGTTCGCGGACGGGGCCGACGAGCGGGATACGCCCGATTCCCTCCGGCAGGTTCGCCGGGTTGTCGATTGCCCCGTCTGCGAGGTCGAGCGGGCCGATACTCCCAATCCCGGCCGCCGTGACGTCCTCCGGGTCGACACCGACGTCCGCGCAAGCCGTCCGGATGGCCGCGAGGACCGCCTCCGTGACGGCGATACCGGATGGCCCCTTCGGTGTCGCGCGGCGGTCCGTGCTGAGTACGACGCCCTCTTCGTCCGCCACCGCGGCCCGAAGGTTCGTCGCCCCGAGGTCGACGCCCACGTAGTACGGCATCTACCCCGTACTGGCCACCCCGGCGACTTAACTGCACAGATTTCTGGCTCGGTTCGAGATGGTCGCGTACACGGCTCTCCCCGTCGGGACGGCGGAAAAAGTGCGAGGGTGAGTCGCGTACTCGTCGCGAGCGCGCGGCTCGTTCCCCGCGACGCCGCGTTACTCGCCGCGGACGAACGTCACGGGACAGGGCGCGGAGAGCATGACCTCCTGCGCCGTGGACCCGAAGACCGCCTTCCCGGTGGGCGAGCGCTTGCGGCCGCCGACGATGACGAGGTCGGCGTCCTCGTCCTCCGCGAGGCCGACAATCTGTTCGCCGTGGGGGCCGATGGCACCGCGGACGGTGAAATCGACGCCCACGTCGTCGAGTTCGCGCGAAATCGTGCGGATGGTCGCGTGGCGGCGCGCCACCTCGTCGGAGGTGACGTCGTCACCGCTGACGTTGAGGTTGTTGAGCGTGGAGTCGTACTCGTCGTCGGTGAAGACGTGTGCGAGCACGACGTCCGCGTCAAGCGGTGCCGCGAGGTCAACGAGCGTCGATGCGAGTTCCTCAGTCCGCTCGGCGTCGCCCGGACCGACGGCGAGCAGGATTTTCTCGATGGCCATGTCTCCATCATTCTGCGGCGTCCCCTTAAATATATAGCCGCGACGCGGGACTGTACGCGCGTGCTCCGAGCAGACCTATCAGGCAGAACGGCACTCGTCACCGGGAGCGCGAAGGGCGTCGGGCGTGGCATCGCACTCGCACTCGCCGCGGACGGCGCGAACGTCGCCGTCCACTACCACGGGAGCGAGGCCGCCGCGCACGCCACCGCGGAGGAGGCCGAGGAGCGTGGCGCTCCAGACACGATGACCGTGCAGGCCGACGTGACGGACGAGGCGAGCGTCGACACCGCCTTCGACGCCGTCGAGGACGAGCTCGGCGAGGTAGACGTTCTCGTGAATAACGTCGGGGACTTCGCGCCCTCCCACTGGGCCGAGCAGGACGTCGCGGACTGGCGGCGGGTCTACGAGACGAACCTCGTCGGGACGATGCTCTGCGCGCGCCGCGCGCTCCCCGGAATGCGCGAGCAGGAGTGGGGCCGCATCGTCAACGTCGGTTACTCGTCGTCGGAGAAGGGTCTCGTCGCCCCGAAGAATTTCCCGTACTTCGCCGCGAAGACCGGCGTCCTGATGTTCACGCGCATGCTCGCCGCCGACACGCAGTCTGATGGCATCACGGTCAACGCCGTCTCACCCTACGTCGTCGAGACCTCGGACGAGTTCCCCGAGGAAGCCCCGCGCGGCCGCTGGGCGGACATCGGCGACCTCGTCCAGGTCGTCCGGTTCTTCTGCGACGCCGACTCCGACTACGTCTCCGGGGAGAACGTCGAAGTCGACGGCGGGTGGCTCCCCGAGGACGTCTGAGACCCACCGAAAAAGCACTTGCCGCTCAACTCCGTGTCGTCCGTATGCGACCGCTCGCAATCGCTGTCGGCGTGATACTGATCGGTGTGGCGGCCTACACGGTCAGTGACCCGATGTCGCGCTCGCGGAACTGGGTCTCGGCCGCCGAGTGGGAGCGCGACCCCGAGCGCGCACGGGCGAAACAGGAGCAGTACGCCCTGCTCGCCGCGAGCGGCGTCGGCGGTCTCGGAGTGTTCCTCGTCCTGTTCGGCCTCGTGAGCGGGTAGCCCCGCCAGAGGAGGCCAACTCAGGTTCGCTCGCGTTCGAGGTCTAGCTCCCCTCGAGCGCGTCGAGCACGCATGCGGCGGCGACGACGGCTTCCTTCGGCACGTCGCTCGCGTCGTCGATGGTGACCGTGTACTTGTCCTTGAGGGAGAACTGCCCGGAGATTCGTCCGACGTGGTCGCCATCGGCGTCCTTAATTTCGTACTTGTGGGGGATGAGGCCGGCGGCGCCGACGAAGTGCCGGAGAACTTCGAGGAGTTTGTTCTGCGAGCGGATCGTGGCGAGCGCCGCGCCGGTGTCCGGGTCCCGGACCGTCCAGTTCTCCGCGAACAGCGAGTAGTCCTCGTCGAGGACGACGACGTCCTCGCCCGTCGCGGCGTCGACGATGGCGTAGTTGCCCGCGATGTCCATGATGCCGCCGGCCTTCACGGTGAAGGCGTCGTTGCCGTCGGCGTCGACGAACGGGAACTCCTCCTTCAGCTTGAGCATCTTCTGTTTCCCGCGGAGGACGACGTTCCCGGCGGCGTCGCGGACCGCGTACTTGTTGCGGACGAGCGACTGGACGACTTCGTAGCGGTCGCCGTCCAGCTCGACGGTGGAGATGTCGTAGTCGGCCATACCGACGAGTGCGCCGGCGACGCGGAAAAAGAACGGGGGCGGATCGACGCCGTTGGCGACCTCGGCACCCAGTATGTGACCCATACCCACAGACCGGAGTGTCGACCCGCGAAACGGGCGCGCGTGCGGGGGAGTGATTCGGTTAAGTGCGTCCGGCGCTAGGGTTTCCGCAACGAATGACACCGAGTCGACTCGCAGACCGCGCGGCGGAGACGATGGGGACGACGCGATGAGCGAGGACTACATCACCGTCCGGGGGGCGGAAGAACACAACCTGAAGGACCTCGACGTGGAGATTCCGCGCGAGGAGTTCACGGTCGTCACCGGCCTCTCCGGGTCGGGGAAGTCGTCGCTCGCGTTCGAGACCATCTACGCGGAAGGCCAGCGGCGCTACATCGAGTCGCTGTCGGCGTACGCCCGGAACTTCCTCGGGCAGATGGACAAGCCACAGGTCGAGTCCGTGGAGGGGCTCTCGCCCGCCATCAGCATTGACCAGAAGAACGCGGCGAACAACCCCCGCTCGACTGTCGGGACGGTCACGGAGCTCCACGACTACCTGCGCCTGCTCTACGCGCGCGTCGGCACGCCGCACTGCCCGGAGTGTGGGCGCGAGGTCGGCGAGCAGTCCGCCCAGCAGATGGTGCGGCGCATCATGGAACTCCCCGAAGGGACGAAGGCGAAACTCGCCGCGCCGGTCGTACGCGACCAGAAGGGCGCGTTCGACGACCTCTTCGAGGACCTCCTCTCCGAGGGTTACGCCCGCGTCGAGGTCGACGGCGAGCAGTACGACCTCGCGACCGACACCCCGGACCTCGACGAGAACTTCGACCACACGGTCGACGTGGTCGTCGACCGCGTGAAGGTCACAGAGGACGCGCGCTCGCGCATCACCGACTCCGTCGAGACGGCCCTCGAGGAGGCGGACGGTGTTCTGAAGGTCATCGTCCCGGACCCCGACGAGGGCGTCGAACTCGGCGGCGCGACCGCGCGCGCGACCGGCGACCTCGCCGGCGAGGAGGACGACCGCCTCGTCGTCGAGTTCAGCGAGGAGCTCGCGTGTACGCACTGCGGCATCGACATCAGCGAAATCGAGACGCGCTCGTTCTCCTTCAACAGCCCGCACGGCGCGTGTCCGGAGTGTGAGGGCATCGGCGAGACGAAGGAGGTCTCCGAGGACCTCGTCGTTCAGGACGAGTCCAAGCCCATCAAGCACGTCTTCGAGCCGTGGAGCTACAACCGCTCCTACTACCGGAACATGCTCGACAACGTCGCCGAGCACTTCGGCGTCAGCGTCGACACGCCGTTCGAGGAACTCGACGAGGCGACCCAGCAAGCCTTCATTTGGGGGACCGACGAGGAAGTCGTCTTCGAGAAGCAGACGAAGAACGGCGTCCGGCGCAAGACCGAGCAGTTCGAGGGCGTCGTCCCGAACCTCGAACGTCGCTACGTCGAGACGGACTCCGACCGCGTGCGCGAGCACATCGAGGACTTCATGAGCGTCACGACGTGCCCGGCCTGCGAGGGGACGCGCCTCAAGCCCGAGTCGCGCGCCGTGCTCGTTGATGGCACCTCCATCACCGAGGTGAACCGGATGAGCATCGCGGACGCTCTCGAGCACTTCGAGGACGTCGAGGGGAGTTTCTCCGAGCGCGAGCAGAAAATCGCCGAGGAGATCCTGAAGGAGATCCGCGCGCGCCTCGGCTTCATGACCGAGGTCGGCCTCGACTACCTGACGCTCGATCGCGAGGCCTCGACGCTCTCCGGCGGAGAGTCCCAGCGCATCCGCCTCGCCACCCAGATCGGGAGCGGGCTCGTCGGCGTCCTCTACGTCCTCGACGAGCCGAGTATCGGCCTCCACCAGCGGGACAACGACCGCCTGCTGAACACCTTGGAGGAACTGCGCGACCTCGGAAACACCCTGCTCGTCGTCGAGCACGACGAGGAGACGATGCGGCGCGCGGACGAAATCGTCGACATGGGACCCGGCCCGGGTCGCCACGGCGGCGAAGTCGTCGCCCAAGGGCCCTACGAGGAGATCCTCGAGTCCGACGAGTCCATCACCGCGGACTACCTCGCCGGCCGGAAGCAGATTCCCGTCCCCGAGGAGCGCCGCGACTGGGCGGACTCGCTGACGGTGCGGGGCGCGCGCCAGCACAACCTGAAGGACCTCGACGTCGACATCCCCGTCGGCGCGTTCACCGCGATTACGGGCGTCTCCGGGAGCGGGAAGTCCACGCTGATGCACGACGTCCTCTACGAGGGGCTCGCGCGCGCGATGAACGACAACACGAGCGTCGAGCCGGGCGAGCACGACGGCATCGAGGGCACCGAGCACATCGAGACGGTGCGCCTCATCGACCAGTCACCCATCGGTCGCACGCCGCGCTCGAACCCCGCGACGTACACCGGCGTCTTCGACTACGTCCGTGAGAAGTTCGCGCAGACGAAACTCGCCCAGCAGCGCGGCTACGACAAGGGCCGCTTCTCGTTCAACGTGAAGGGCGGGCGCTGTGAGGAGTGTGGCGGACAGGGCACCGTCAAGATCGAGATGAACTTCCTCAGCGACGTCCACGTCCCCTGCGAGGAGTGTGGCGGCGCGCGCTACAACGACGAGACGCTCGACGTCACCTACAAGGGAAAGACCATCGCGGACGTCCTCGAGATGAGCGTCGAGGAGGCCCTCGAGTTCTTCGAGGCGGACAGCCGCCTCGCCCGCCGCCTCCAGCTCCTGAGCGACGTCGGCCTCGACTACATGCGTCTCGGCCAGCCCTCGACGACGCTCTCGGGCGGTGAGGCCCAGCGCGTGAAGCTCGCGGAGGAACTCGGGAAGAAGGCGACCGGCGACACGCTCTACCTGCTCGACGAGCCGACCACCGGCCTCCACAGCGAGGACGAGCGCAAGCTCGTCGACGTCCTCCAGCGGCTCACCGACCGCGGGAACTCCGTCGTCGTCATCGAGCACGAGCTCGACCTCGTGAAGAACGCCGACCACGTCATCGACCTCGGTCCTGAGGGCGGCGAGGCCGGCGGCGAAATCGTCGCCACCGGCACTCCCGAGGAGCTTGCCGAAGTCGAGGAAAGCTACACGGGCCGGTATCTCCGGGACAAACTCCCGAAAGTCGACCTCGAGGGGCCGCGCAGCGACCGCGAGAAACCCGAGGCCCCCGCGCCCGCGCAGGACGACTGAGGAAGGACTGACCGCGCGAACGTGGCTCGACACCGTCGCCGTACCGGAGCATGAGCGACCGACGTCGGCGACTGACGCGGCCGACATCGGGTGACACTGGGGTTACTCGCACGGGCACGCCCCGCCGCGGCCCGTAGGCTCTTTTGACGGACGCACGACTATACTGTCGTGAGCCAGCAGAAGTCCGACTACATCGAGAACGTCGACGTGAACGAGGAGAAGTGGGACGCCCACCCGAGCGAGGCCGAACTCGAGGAGGCCGTCGAGAGCCTCGAAGCGAGCGGCTTCGAAGTCGAAGTCGTCGCGGACGCCGAGGAAGCCCTCGCGTTCGTCCAGGAGACGATTCCCGAGGGCGCCTCGGTCATGAACGGTCACTCGACGACCCTCGAGGAAATCGGCTTCATGGAGTACCTGAACGAGGGCGACCACGACTGGGAGAACCTCTACGGTGAGGTCTTCAGCATCGACGACGACGAGGCGCGCGCGAAGGCCCGCCGCGAGGCTCAGACCGCCGACTACTTCCTCGGCAGCGTCAACGCAATCGGCCGCGAGGACGGCACGCTCGTCGCCGCCGACCTCTCCGGGAGCCGCATCGGCGCCTACCCGTTCGCCGCGCAGCACGTCGTCACCGTCGCCGGCGTGAACAAGGTCGTCGCCGACGAGGACGCCGCCCGCGAGCGCCTCCAGGAGTACGCCTACGAGTTCGAGAACCAGCGCGCCCAGGACGCCTACGGCGTCGAGAGCTACCCCTCCAAGGAGCTCGTCTATCGGCAGGAAGGCACCGAGGGCCGCACGACGGTCGTCCTCGTCGAGGAGACGCTCGGCTACTAACGCACCAGTTCCTTTTTCGCGTCAGGCGACGCTCTCGCCACAGACCGGACAGCGTCGCGTCCCACCGTCGGCCTCGAGGTCGGTTCGTTCACCGGTCCACCCACAGACGGCACACTGCTCGTACTGTGTCGCCGACATCACGTCGGGATGTGACTTCGAGCCCCAAAAGTGACACGCCGCCAAGAGTACGACGCCGAACGGTCCGGGGTGGGCACGCGACGGCTGGGTCGCGATTGAGGAGTGACCGGGAAGCCTATACGGACCTGCGGGGTACTGCGGGGTATGTACGACTTCGCAGTCGTCGGCGTCGGCCCACCGGGTGCGCGCTTCGCCCGTCGGGCGGCCGAACGCGGCTACGACGTCGTCGCGTTCGAACGCGGCGAGGTCGGGAAACCCCTCGCGTGTTCGGGCCACGTCTCGCTCGACGTCTGGGAGTACGTCCCCGAGAGCGAACGCGAGCACCTCCACCAGAACGACATCTACGGTGCGCGCTTCCACACGGGCGGCCCCGACAGTCGCGCCCACGAGTTCTACTACACGGACCGCCCGGTGTCGAACGCCGTGGACCGCGTCGAGTTGGACAAGGCGCTCGCGCGCGCCGCCGAGGACGCCGGTGCGGAGGTCCACGACGGCCACACGGTGACCGCGGTCCGCGAACAGCCGGGCTACGTCGAGCTCGACGTCCGGAGCGCGGACGGCGACGAGACGGTCGAGGCGCGGATGGTCGCCGGCTGTGACGGCCCGCGCTCGCGCGTTCGCGCCGAGCTCGGCCTCCCCGACCCGGAGGAGTTCCTCCACGGCGTGCTCGCGTTCGACCCCGAACCGGACGATGATGACTTCGTCGACGTCCACCTCACCGTCCCGGGCTTCTTCGCGTGGCGCATCCCGCGCGGCGAGGCGGGCGTCGAGTACGGCCTCGCCGCCACGCCGGACGAGTCGGGTGACGTCGCCGCGCGCTTCGACGAGTTCGTCGCGGAGTACGGCGTCGCGGACGACATCGAGCACCGCTGCTCGGGCCTGATTCCGGTCGGCCCGCCCGACACGGTGACGGCCCAGCGGGGCTTCCTCCTCGGCGACGCCGCCGGGATGACGAAGCCGTTCACCGGCGGGGGCATCCTCTACGGGATGACCGCCGCCGACATCGCCGCCGAGACCGTCCACCCGCAGGACCCGACGACGCTCCCCGACTTCGAGGAGGCGTGGCGCGACGAACTCGGCCGGGACATCTCGCTCGGCAAACTCATCCGGAAGGGGTACGACGCGCCGTGGCCCCTGCAGAAAGCCGGGATGTGGCTCTTCGAGGGCGAAATCGGCGTCCACATGGACCGGCCGAGCACGCTCTTCTCGGCGGAGCAAGTGAAGGCGCTGTTCAGCCGCTGAACGCGGTTTTCTCCGTCTCGCCGCTCATTAGTCGTCGTACCGTGGGACGCGCGCGGAGCGGTCGCTCCCGACGACGAACGGTAGTTCGACGACGTCGGCCTCGCGCGCGCCGTCCTCGGTGGGAACGGTCACGGCGTCGGCCTCGAGGTCGAAGTTCACGAGCGCGAACGCGACGGGGGCCTCGACGCTCTCGCCCCACGCGGCCCGAGTGACCTCGCCGACGGTGCGCTCATCGACGCGGACGTCGAGGCCGTCGCCGACCGCCGGGACGGCCTCGCTGTCGCCCTCGAACTCGAGGCCGACGAGGCACTTGGAGGGCTGGCCGCGGTTCTCGACCTTCGAGACGACTTCCTGGCCGACGTAGCAGCCCTTCTCGAAGTCGAGCGCCGAGCGGAGGCCGAGGACGTTCGGTACCTGCCCCTGCATGTCGTGCGGGAAGACGGGCGTGCCGGCCTCGAGTGTGAGCGCCTCCCAGACCTGCGTGCCGAAGGGCGCGGCGTTCAGGCCGCGCGTGATGAGAGTGTCGAGGACGTCGCTCGCGCCGTCAGCGCCGACGACGATCTCGAACCCCTCCTCGCCGGCGGTGGAGTCGTTGCGGATGACGGTGACGCCGTGGTCGTAGATTTCCCCGCGGACGAAGGAGAGCGGGGCGTCCGGCGCGCCCGACTGGTGGAGGACGGACGCGACCTTCTCGGTGGCTTTCGGGCCGTGGACGCCGAAGACGGCGAAGTCGTCGGTGGCCTCCGCGATCTCGACGTCCTCGATGAAGACGTTCTCGCGCCACTCCTCGGCAACCTCCTGTACCGTTTCGGGCGGGAGGAAGCAGAGGAGTCTGTCGCCGGCCTCGTAGACGTACATGTCCGTGCGGATGCCGGCCTGTGGGTCGAGGAGGAGTGCGTAGGTCCCCCGTCCGTCCTCGTCGGGGACGGTATTCGTGACGGCGTTGTCGACGAACTCGCGGCGGTCCTCCCCGGTGATGACGAGCACGCCGTAGGCGTGTTCGGTGACGCCGACGGCGTTCCGGACGGCCCGATGCGTGCGTGCCGGCCGGCCGAAGTGTCGGGGGAGCGCGCGTTCGCCGCGCTCCTCGAAGACGGCGCCGTAGGCCTCGTGCGTGTCCCTGACGACGGTCATACTCGGGGAGTGGGGTGGAACGCGGTTAAACCGTCCGCTCCCGGCACGACGCCCTCAGAGGCCGACGCGCTCGCGGAGCCACGCGAAGAAGGATTGGGCATCCTCCGCTTCGGCCGTGGCCTCCTCCTCGGAGGGGACGACCCGGTCGGCGGGCCGGATGAGCGTCCGGTCGTCCTGCGCTTCGGCGGTGATGAGGCCGTCGCGCTTCAACTCGGCGAGGGCCTCCTCGAGGCCGTCGATGTCGGTGTCGACGCGGGAGCGGAGTTCGAAGACGGTCATCCCCTCCTCGCGGCGGTCGACCAGCGCGTCGAGCACCGCGACCTGGGTGTCTTCGCGGGACCGGAACTCGCTCTTCGCCTGCATACGCGGGCGTACGCCCCCCTGCCGTATAGCGGTGTCCCCGAGCGGTATCCTTTTCCCGGTGGACGGGGTACGACGTTTCCAATGGGTCTCAAGTGTTCCCTGCTCGGGCACGAGTACGGCGAGCCCGAAACGGAACGCGAACGTGAGGAGCGCGGCGACGAGGTGGTCGAGACCGTCCGGACCGTCGAGTACTGCGAGCGCTGCGGGGCGGAGCGGGTCGTGAGCGAGAACACCGAGGTCCGCTCCGTCCGGCACCCCCCCGAATCGCTCGCGGACGAGTCGGACGACACCGAGGCGGCCGACGAGTCCGGGACGGACGACTCCGGCCTCGCGAGCGCCGTCGAGCGCGTCGAGAACGAGTCCGAGAGTGCCATCGAGTCGGCGGCCGCCGCCGAGGCCGAGATTGACGAGGACGGCATCGACATCGACGAGAACGCGTCGCCGGCGGAGGACGACGCCGTCATCCTCACCGACGACGGCGAGGAAGTCACGCCGGAGCGCGAACGCGGCGAGTGGCCGTCCAGCGAGGACACGCGCGAGGGCGAGCGCCCCGACGAGGAGACGCCCGCCGTCAAGGACGTCGAGGAGGATGCCACTGTCATCGAGGGCGACACCGGCCCGACCGACGACGAGGAGACGAGCACGGGCGACGAGGAAGACGCCGAGGACGACGCCGTCTTCATCGACGAGACGGTGTCGGCCGAGGACGACGGCAGCGCCTCGACGGCGTGGCCCGAACAGGACGGCGAGGACGAGGGATTCGCCGCCGAACCCGCCACGTCGGGTGGAACGGACGTCTCCTTCGGCGGCGGCCTCGCGCCCGACGAGGAGTCCGAGCGCACCGTCGAGTCTAGCGGGGACGAGGAGGAGGTCGACCCGCGCGGCGGCATCGCGAGCGCCGGCCCCATCGAGACCGACCGGGGCTCTGAGTCCGCGAACACCGACGGCGACGAACTCGTCTGCCCCGAGTGCGGCGAGCGCACCGCCGTCAGTGGGTCGTCGCTGCGCGCGGGCGACATCTGTCCCGACTGCCACCGGGGGTATCTCGCGGAAGCCCCCGAGAGCGCGTGACACGAAGGGATTATACGGATACGTGCACTTCTGTGCGCCATGAAGGAGTACAAGATGCGCCGCGGGGAGTACCTCGAAGAGCGAGTCCCCGACATGGAGGCGACCATCGAGGAGTACTTCGGCGAAATCACCGGCACCGAGGAGTACAAGGGCAGCGACCTCTACGTCGTCGAAGACCCCGAAAACCCGGTTTTCGAACGTATCGTCGCGGGTGCCGTGTCCTACTCCGGCAAGAAGGACAAGCTCGCCGTCGAGTTCGAGGAACGTCCCGCCGCCGAAGTCATCGCCGACGGTGACGTCGAGGCCGCCGAGGACGCCGTCTCCGCGAAGAACGACTTCCTCCTTGAGGCCACGGGCCGCGACGCGAAGTCCCGACGGGACTCCCTCAAGCGTCAGGTCGAGGACGACGCCGAGACCCCCGACGGCGTCTCCGAGTAACGTACTCCGCTTCTCGCGTTTTCCGAGCACGTAGCGACGGCAGCCGCGAGCGTCACCCGTCGATGACGGTCGGCGTGTTGGCTACTCGTGTACGGGTCCGGACGCGTCGCTACCCGAGGAATCAGGGGAGCGACGAGAGGAGGCGGGGCGGGTTTAGCGGTTGAGCTTCTCGCGGCTGATGGCGACCCCGGAGGGAGCGACGATGAGTTGGTCGTCGCCCTTCTGGACGATGTCGCCACCGACTTCGCGCGCGACCTGCCGCAGTTCCTCGATGAGATGCTCCGTCATCGAGTCCTCGGTGCGCAGGCGGGTGATGTCCGCGACGACGATGTCGCCGTCGTAGACGGCGTCCTTGATGGCGATGACGTCCTCCTGGTCGTCGATTTCGGCGATGTGGATGCTCGTCTGCGCCTCGGCCGTCCCGGTGTCGAAGTCACCGAGGTCGAGTTCGACGTAGTCCTCGGTGCTGCGACCGGAACCACCGAGTATCTTCTGCATGAATCCCATGAGAGAATAGACCCGGCGGCATCTGCATAGGTCTTGCGTCCACGGCCGTGGGGCGGCTTCCGGATGTTTAGGGTGCTCGCGGCCGTCCGAGGAACCATGACGTTCAGCATCTGTGTCCACGAGACGTACGAGAACGAGGACGGCGCGACGCAGGACCGCTTCGGCGTGGCGGTGACGACGCGACTCCCTGGCGTGGGCACGCTCTGCCCGTTCGTCTCCGAGAACGGCGCGGTCGCGACGCAGTCGATGGTGAACGTCGAACTCGGACGGAAAGGCATCGAGTACGTGGACGACGGGCTCGCCGTCGAAGACGCGTTAGAGTCACTCCTGAACGCGGACGACGGGAAGCCCGAGCGCCAACTGCACGGCGTCGACCGGAACGGGACGTTCGCCTTCTCGGGGTCGGAGTGTCACGGCTGGTACGGCGAGGTCACGGGCGAGAACTACACCGTGGCGGGCAACCTCCTGACGGGTGCGAGCGTCGTCGAGGCCGTCGCGGAGACCTACGAGCAGAGCGATCGCACGAGGCCGCTCGCCGAGCGCCTCATCGACGCGCTCGCGGCCGGCCAAGCGGAGGGCGGCGACAAGCGTGAGACGCTCACGGTCCAGTCGGCGGCCCTGAAAGTCGCGACGACCGAGGACGAGGAGAACGCACCGGACTACGGCAACGACCTGCGCGTCGACGCCTCGGAGTCCCCCGTCCGGGAACTCCGCGAGACCTACCGGATGGCGACGACGGAGTTCGCGAAGGCCGCCGAGCGCTACGAGCGCGAGGAGTGATCAGAGCTGGCTGACGCGGGTCGAGGACTCCATGCCGCATTCCCGACACTCGGAAACGCGATGCGGCTCACGTGATCCGGGGTTGACACGTTGTGCCGCAGCGAGGCTGATGGTGACCCGGTGGTCGGTGTCACGCTCGCACACGGGGCAGAACTCGACGTGCGCGTCGAGTGCGGGTAGTTGAAGCGACATGTGCAATTGCTAAGACACGCGGCCGCCACAAATAGCTTTCCAGCGTTACAAGTTAGCGAGAGAGGATACCGAACCGAAAGCCGGTCGTTCAGCCCCGAACACGACGGGGCCGGCGGTTCTCAGACGTTGAACTCGAAGAGTTCGTCGCCGACGTGGTGGAGCGACTCGACGACCTTCCCCGAGTCGCCCGTCATCTCCTCGCCGTCGACGAGCGCGCGCCCGATGGCGAGCGCCTTCCCGTGGTTCTCCTCGACGACGACCACGAGGTCGCCCGCGTCGATGGAGTCGTCGGCCGTCGTGATGCCGGGGCGCATCACGTCCGCGCCGTCGCTCACGAACGACACCGCGCCCGCATCGACGGTGACGACGCCGCGCTCCGGCGGGTACTCGTTCGCGCCCCGAACCGTGAGGAACGGCTCGTCGTCGAAGTACGCCGCGAGCGGCTCGCCGTCCACGAGGACGACATCGCGGTCCTCGTCCTTGAACTCGACCAGTTCGTAGCTGTCCGCGTCCATCGTCACCCCGAGGATGTCATCGAGGTTGTCGTTCAGTTCGTCGACGTCGTCGCTTCGGAGATGGTGGCGGGACGAGACTTCCATAGTGGCATTGCCGTGCGTTCACCGCTTAAATCGCCCGCTCGGCGACGCCGGCGAGGACGACGGCGACACGCCTAACTGCCGGACCGTCCTACGAACGTCCATGTCGAACGACGCTACTTCGGCGGACGCCGACACCGAGCCCCAGGGGCCGGTCCGCATCCCCGCCGACCTCGCGCGCCAACTCGAGAACAAGCGCGAGGACCTCTTCGAGAAGTTCGAGATCCGCGACGAGTTCCCGCCCGAAGTCATGGCCGAGGCGGAGGAGCGCGTCGAGGACGTTCAGGCCGAAATCGAGGCCGAAATCGACGACCGCAAGGACCTCCGGGACCTCACCACGTGGACGACCGACCCCGCGGACGCTCAGGACTTCGACGACGCCATCAGCATCGAGGAGCGCGAGGACGAGTACGTCCTCTGGGTCCATATCGCCGACGTCAGCCACTACGTCCACCCCGAGTCCGAGATGTGGGAGGAAGCCATCAAGCGCGGGAACACCGTCTACCTCCCCGGCTACACCATCCACATGCTCCCGCCGATGCTCGCCGAGACGGTCTGCTCGCTCGTCCCGAACGAGGACCGCCTCGCACACACCGTCGAGATGCACCTCGACAAGGAGACCCTGGGCTACGAGACCATCGACATCTACAAGTCCGTCATCAACTCCGACGAGCGTCTCACCTACAAGCAGGCCGAGGAGCGCCTCGACGACGAGGACGCGCCCCTCCACGAAGAGTGCAATCTCGTCTTCGACGTCGCCGACCGGATGCACGAGCAGCGCAAGGAGGAGGGCTCGCTCGTCCTCAATCCGCGGCGTGACCGCGCACACACCATCATTGAGGAGTGCATGCTGAAGGCCAACAAGGCCGTCACGCACGAGCTCATGTGGGACCGCGGCGTCGAGGCCGTCTATCGCGTCCACCCCCAGCCGTCGCCGGACGAGTGGGACGACGCACTCCGCGAGATTCAGGAACTCGACGGCGTCTCCATCCCCGGCGACTCGTGGGACGACCCGCGGAAGGCCGTCAACGCCACGCTCGAGGAGGCACCGGGTCGCCAACTCGGGAAGATTCAGTGGGCAGTGATGAAGGTGATGCCGCGCGCGAAGTACATGAACGACCCCTTCGGCGGCCACCACGCGCTCAACTTCGAGATTTATGGGCACTTCACCAGCCCCATCCGCCGGATGAGCGACCTTGTCAACCACTGGATCGTCTACCAGAACGACGTCCCCGAGAACCTCATCGAACTCTGCGATCACGCCAGCGACCGGCAGAAGGCCGGCGAGAACGCCGAGCGCGAATACTCGGACTTCCTCGAAGAGGTCGGACTCGACGCCGACGCCGTGAAGAACCGTGGCATCGAAGCTGACGACGACCTCGACGAAATCGAGTATTAACGAGCCCTCGTCGGCACATGGGACCTGTCCCGTGTCTATCGAGGAGAGTCAGTACTGACACGATTCGTCGTCCACTTTTTCAGGTCGTCGCAATTCGCCGTCGGCGAGAACGTTATACCGCTGCGTGACAAACACTAACGTGACGGTGGCCGACGAGCCACCAACACGACACACATGAAGTGGACCGACGACCTTCCCGCAGACTGGGAGCAGGCACCCGAAGACCCCCCCGAAGAGGACGCCCCCGCCGTGAGTGAGAAGCTGACCAACGGCCTCCTCGTACGCGACCGAGAGGACGACGGGGTCTATCTCTACTGCTCCGAAACGGCCGAGGTCGTCGCCTGACCGAACCGACGGCTCCGCGACCCCTCTTTTCGAGAAACGTCCGCGCCGAGTGACGGCGCTACTGGTGTGTGAACAGCAGCACGTCGTCGTCGTGCGTCGTCACGCAGAGGTCGAGCACCTTCGAGAGTTCGAGACTGTTGAACTCGTCGCGACAGATCACGAGGTCGTCGAACGGCTGCTCGCACGCCGGACACGCCAGACTGACCGTGTTCGTGTACGTCTTCACGCCGCCGGCCTCCTCGTACGGCGTCAGCGAGGAGACGAGTTCGTTGTACGCGTCGTCGTCCATACGTTGACCCTTGGACTACACCGCCAAAACGTTGTAGGGTGGTCGGACGTCGGACGACGACGTGCAGACATTCCGAGAACTCAGGCGTCGACACCAAACGGTGTCAATCCTGAGAATCCGAGTAGAAACGGGATGGACTCGCTGGGATTTGAACCCAGGGCCTCTTCCTTGCGAAGGAAGCGATCTACCACTGATCTACGAGCCCTCGAACGCATCTATTCGTAATCGACGGTCGTTATTTGTACCTTGTGTTTCGGCAATGGTGTGCGACGGCGAAACGCGGCGCTACGTGGCGTGAAAAACGGGAGAATCGGTAGGCGCGTTCAACGCGCCGGCGTGGTCCACTCGGGGAGCGGACTCAGTCTTCGAGGACGATCTCGATGCTGACGTCGTTCGGGACCTGGATGCGCATGAGCTGGCGGAGCGCGCGTTCGTCGGCGTCGATGTCGATGAGACGCTTGTGGACGCGCATCTCCCAGTGCTCCCACGTCGCTGTCCCCTCACCGTCGGGGGACTTGCGCGCGGGGACCTCGAGGGTCTTGGTGGGCAGCGGGACCGGCCCACTCAGGCTGACACCCGTCTTGTCCGCAATCTCGCGGACGTCATCACAGATGTCATCAAGGTCCGACGGACTGACGCCCGCGAGCCGAACTCGTGCCTGCTGCATTCGTTAGGCCTCGTTGACTTCGAGGACCTTGCCGGCCGCGATGGTCTGACCCATGTCGCGGACCGCGAAGGAGCCGAGCTCCGGAATCTCGGAGGACGGCTCGATGCTGAGAGGCTTCTGCGGGCGGACGGTGACGACGGCAGCGTCGCCGGACTGGATGAAGTCCGGGTTCTCCTCGGCGACTTCGCCGGAGGACGGGTCCATCTTCTTGTCGATGGACTCGATCGTACACGCGACCTGCGCCGTGTGGGCGTGGAAGACCGGCGTGTAACCCGCCGTGATCACGGACGGGTGCTGCATCACGACGACCTGGGCCGTGAACGTCTCGGCGACGCTCGGCGGGTCGTCAGCGGGACCACAGACGTCACCGCGACGGATGTCGTCCTTGCCGATGCCACGGACGTTGAACCCAACGTTGTCACCGGGCTCGGCGCTCGGGACTTCCTCGTGGTGCATCTCGATGGTCTTGACCTCGCCACCGACGTCAGACGGCTGGAAGCTGACGTTGTCGCCCGTGTTCATCGTCCCGGTCTCGATACGTCCGACGGGGACGGTACCGATGCCGGAGATGGTGTAGACGTCCTGAATCGGGAGGCGCAGCGGCGCGTCCGTCGGCGGCTGCGGCTCCGGCAGAGAGTTGAGAGCCTCGAGGAGGGTCTCGCCGTCGTACCACGGCGTGTTCTCGGACGGCTCGGAGACGTTGTCGCCCTCGAAGGCGGACGTCGGGATGAAGGAGGCGTCCTCCGTGTTGAACTGGACCTGCTTGAGGAGGTCCTGCACGTCGGAGACGACCTGCTTGTACGTGGACTCCTTGTAGTCGACGACGTCCATCTTGTTGACGGCGACGATGAGCTCGTCGATGCCCAGCGTGCGGGCGAGGAAGACGTGCTCCTGAGTCTGGGGCGCGACACCGTCGTCGGCGGCGACGACGAGGACGGCGTTGTCAGCCTGGGACGCGCCCGTAATCATGTTCTTGACGAAGTCGCGGTGGCCCGGACAGTCGACGATAGTGAAGTAGTACTCGTCGGTGTCGAACTCCTGATGGGCGATGTCAATGGTGACACCACGCTCACGCTCTTCGGCGAGGTTGTCCATGACGTAGGCGAACTCGAAGCCGCCCTTGCCCTTCTCTTCGGCTTCCTCGCGGTGCTGCTCGATGACGTGCTCGGGCACACTCCCAGTCTCGAAGAGGAGCCGCCCGACCATCGTACTCTTCCCGTGGTCGACGTGGCCGATGACGGCCAGGTTCTGGTGCGGTTTGTCGCTCATGGTCAGGTTTCGCGCTGAACGCGCGCTCTGTGGAACGTATTCGCCAGTTACGTGTAAAACGGTTTCGATAGCTCCTCGCCCCTGTCGAGCCTTCACGCGGCCGAATACTGGCACTTCGTACCGTGGCAAAAAGTAGCTCGACCGATCAGAGCTCGGGGAGTCGACCCACGTCGGCGAGCACCGCGCTCGCCGTCTCCGGACCGCCCGCACCCCGGCCGCTGATGTTCAGCCGCCCCGCGTGCGTCGTCTCCAGTTGGACGATGTTCTGCGTCCCCGACACTGCGAGCGTGTCGTTCGACGTGACGAGGCGTGGGCCGACACGGACGTCGCCGTCCTCCGTGACTTCGCCGATGAGCCGGACCGTCCGCCCGTCCTCGGCAGCGAGATCGAGTGCACTCGTCGGAATGTCCGTGATTCCCTGCACCGTCACGTCCTCGAGCGAGTAGCCGCCGTCGTGGAGGACGTTCGCGAGGATGGCACACTTCAGCGCCGCGTCCGTCCCCTCGACGTCGAAGGACGGGTCGGCCTCCGCGACGCCGAGGTCCTGGGCCTCCGCGAGGACGTGTTCGTACCCGAGACCCTCGGCGGCCATCCGGGAGAGTACGAAATTCGCCGTTCCGTTCAGCACGCCGCGCGCCGCAGTGACGTGCGACGGGTCCATCCCCTCGATGGTCGCGATGACCGGGATGGCACCACCGACGGTCGCCTCGAATCGGACCTCGCCCTCGCTCGCTTCCGCGAGCGCCATCACGTCGTCGTAGCGCTCCGCGACTGGCCCCTTGTTCGCGAGGACGACGTGGCGGTCCGACTCGAGCGCGAGTTCGACGTGCTCGAAGCCCGGGTGAGCGTCGCCGAGCGTCGTCGGCGTCGCCTCCACGAGACAGTCGTACTCCGCACCGAGCGCCGCCGAGGGGTCGTCCTCGCCGACCGACCCGACGCGCTCCTTGTGTTCGAGCGCGGCCCCGACGTCGATGCCGTCTGCGTCCACAACTGCACCCGTTGAGTCCGCGAACGCCGTCACATCGTGGCCGTACTCGCCCGCGAGTTCGACGACGCTCCGTCCGACCGCGCCCGCGCCGACGACGGCGAGTTTCATGCTTCACCCCCCACGAGCGGCTCGACGACCTGTAACTCCTTGTCAGCGGCCACGTCGCGGACGCACGCGAGCGCGTCGCCGACCGACCCCTCGGTAGCCGCGAGGCGCATCCGCGCACTGGAGATGTTGTCCGTCCCCTCCTCGTCCGTCAGCGAGAAATCGACGACGGACGCCGACGCGCACTCCTCGATGCGCGAGAGCGTATCGGAGAGGTCGGTCTCGACGAGATGGCCGACGAGCAGGACCGTCACCTCCTCGCCGTAGGCTTCGGCGCCGGCCTGAATGACGTTCACACCGGCGTCACGGAGTGCGTCAACGATGACCTCGAACTGGTGGGGCGTACACTCGAGGTCGACTTCGACGGGGATGTGGCCGCGCGGCGTCAGCGACCCCCGCTCGTGGAAGACGCTGAGGAGGTTCCCGCCGTTCTCCGCGATGGGCTGGAGGGCGTTCAGCAGCTCGCCGGGTTCGTCGACGAGTTCGAGGCGTATCGTGTGCGCCTGCCGGCCCTCCTCGCCGCCGTCCGTCGCGGGCGCGTCGTTCTCAGTCTCGCTCACCGGTGATCCCCCCGGACGCTCCCGGCGGCAGTTGTGAGAGCGACACGAGTCGATGGTTGCGTGTCGCTCCTGTCGCCAGCGGGCGTGTCCGCGTACATATCGCATCAGAACGGCCTGATGGCGTTATAATCCTTCGGGATGGACTGAGACGGGTGAAAGCGGGCCGACGGACGCGTCGCTCGCGTCGCGTGAAAACGAAAGGGGAAGCGAGTGAGAGTTAGAAGTAGTCGATCGCTTCGGGCAGTTCGGTCTTCATGCCCTTGCGCTCGCGGATCTCCTGAATCTTCTCGCCCTGCATGTTGTCGGACATGACGCGGAAGCCGGCGTTCTCCGTGTTCCAGGAGGCCCGACCCTCGGTCGCGGAGCGGATGTCGCTCGAGAATCCGATCATCTCGTCGACGGGCGCGATGCCCTCGACGACCATGAGGTCACCCTCCTGGTACATGTCGTCGACGCGGCCACGGCGTCCCTGAATCTCGCCGGACGCGGCGCCCATGTGCTCGGTCGGGACGTCGATACGGACGTCCTGAATCGGCTCGAGGAGCTTGATGTGCGCGTCGATGAGCGCGTTGTGGACTGCCTGCCGAACCGCGGGGATGACCTGCGCGGGACCGCGGTGGATGGCGTCCTCGTGGAGGCGGGCGTCGTGCAGGCGGATGAGCGCGCCCTGCACGGGCTCGGCGGCGAGCGGACCGTCGTCGAGCGCCTCCTCAAGGCCCTCGATGACGAGTTCCATCGTCTCGTTGAGGTGCTGGATACCCTTCGTGTCGTCGATGAAGATGTTCGTGTTGTGGATCTCCTCGACTTCCTGAGAGGTCTCCTTGTCCATGCCGGCCTCCTGCAGGACCTCACGGCGCTCCTGCTCGGGCATATCCATCGAGACCTCGCCGAGCTTGATCTGCTCGACGATCTCCTCGCTGAGCGGCTCGACCGTGATGTAGAAGCGGTTATGCCGGTTGGGCGAGCGACCCTCGACCTCGCGGGACTCCTGCGTCGGTGCCTCGCGGTAGACGACGATCGGCTCACCGGTGATGACCGGAATACCCTGATTGCGCTCGATGCGCTGGGTGATGACCTCGAGGTGAAGTTCACCCTGCCCACTGATGAGGTGTTCGCCGGTGTCCTCGTTAATCTCGATGCGGATGGTCGGGTCTTCCTTCGCGACCTGCTGGAGCGTCTCGATGAGCTTCGGCAGGTCGTCCATGTTCTTCGCCTCGACGGACTTCGTGATGACCGGCTCACTGATGTGTTCGATGGACTCGAACGGCGTCATCTCCGTGCTGGAGACGGTGGAACCGGCGATGGCGTCCTTCAAACCGGTGACGGCGGCGATGTTGCCGGCGGGGACGCGCTCGACCTCCTCGCGCTCGCCACCCATGTAGATCCCGACGGACTGGATGCGGTTGGTTCCGGCAGTGCCGGAGATGTGTAGGTCCTGACCCTTCTCGATGGTGCCGGAGAAGACGCGGCCCGCGGCGATTTCGCCGGCGTGCGGGTCGACACCGATGTCGGTGACCATCAGGACAACCTCGCCGTCGGGGTCGACGTCCCGCATCTGCGCCGCGATGTCGGAGTCGGAGTCACCACGCCAGATGGTCGGGATACGGCGGGGCTGGGCCTCGATGGGGTTCGGGAAGTGCTCGGCGACCATGTCGAGCACGACGTCCGAGAGCGGGGTACGCTCGTGGAGCTCCTGGCGCTTGTCGTTGCGCTCGAGGTCGATGATGTCGCCGAAGTCGATGCCGGTGCGCTGCATCGACGGCATGGAGACGCCCCACTTGTAGAGCGCGGACCCGAAGGCGACGGTCCCGTCCTCGACGGAGACGGTCCAGTCGTCGATATCGTCGCGCTCCTCGGTCATCCCGCGGATGAGCTCGTTGACGTCGCCGATGACGTCGAGGAGGCGCTGCTGCATCTCCTCGGGCCCCTCCTGGAGCTCGGAGATGAGGCGGTCGACCTTGTTGATGAACAGCGTCGGCTTGACGCCCTCGCGGAGCGCCTGCCGGACGACGGTCTCCGTCTGGGGCATCGCGCCCTCGACGGCGTCGACGACGACGAGCGCGCCGTCGACGGCGCGCATCGCGCGCGTCACGTCGCCACCGAAGTCGACGTGGCCCGGCGTGTCGATGAGGTTGACGAGGTGGTCCTGACCCTCGTACTCGTGGGTCATGGAGACGTTCGCGGCGTCAATCGTGATGCCGCGCTCCTGCTCGTCTTCCTCCGTGTCCATCGCGAGCTGCTCGCCCGCGGTCTCGTCGGAGATCATCCCCGCACCGGCGAGGAGGTTGTCGGTGAGGGTCGTCTTGCCGTGGTCGACGTGGGCGGCGATGGCAATGTTCCGGATATGCTCCGGCTGGTCCATCAGCCGCTCACACTGTTCGACGATCTTCTTGCGTCGGCCCATTATGCACGTGTGTACCGCCAGCGGGTTGAAAAGGGTAGTGTTTCGGCTCGCGTGGGCGCGACACGGCGACACACGGTACGGACGACTCCGTCCGGCTCCCGAGACCACTAGAGACGACCCTCGCCGTGGGCGCAAGAGTCAACCGCGTCCATCCCGTGGTAACGACACACATGGATGTACAGGTCATGGGCTCCGTCCCGCCGGGGCCGTTCCTCGGCGCGCGGGACCTCTTCGAAATCGAGCACGACCTCGAGAAGCCGGTCGAAGTGCACGTCCGCGAGAACCCCGACGAGCGGACGTGGGCCGGCCACTACGAGGACCGGCACGTCCTCAACATCTCGCGGCGCGCCGCCACCTCCGTGATGGCGCGCGAACTCGCCCTCCACGAGTACGCCCACATGCGCCGCTACGAGGACGCGCACGTCTCACACACCATGGGGCTCTCCGAGGTGCTGTTCCTCGCGCTCCCCGGCCGGCGCGTCGAGCGCCGCGTCCTCCAGCAGTGCGAACAGGTCGCGAACCACGCGAAGGACATCTACGCCGACGACATCACGCTCGACGTCGCTCCGGCCGACAAACTCCTCACCTTCCTCGAGTCACAACTCGCCGCGGCCGTCGCGGAGCGCTCGGCCGCCGACGTCGGGCCGACCGGCGGCTATCGCCTCACCGCCGCCGCGGACCCCGAAATGACCGCGGTGAACGCCGCGTTCGCGCTCGCGCTCCTCGAACGCCACGACGCCGTCGAGGAGGACCACCGTATCTACGAGTTCGCGGACCTCGCGAACGCCGACGCGCCCGGCGTCGACGTGGAGTGGTTCAAGGAGCAGTTCCGGACGCTCGCGCGCGACCCCGACGAGTCCGCGTACCGGCACGCGCTCGTCGACCTCGTGCGCGCGTTCGTCGACGCCCACGAGACCACGACGGGGCCGGCGGCCGACTGACTGCCATCGTCGGCATCGAGCCGACCAGTATCTCGACACGGAGACGCGTCGCTACGCGTCTGGAGAGTGAGAGAGAGCGACAGAGAAAGTTGGAAAGCAGTTAGCGGGCGGCCGCAGCGACGCGCTCCTTCTCCTCCTTCTGGGAGATGGCGTAAACCTGCACGTCGTAGTCGGCGGCGCGGACGAGCTGGTTCGCGAGCGCTTCGGCGGCGGACGTCGACGTCTTGAACGAGTCGGCGTGCGCGCCGTCCGCGATGAACTTGAGTGCCTGGTCGACGCGGCGCTGCGGCGCGACGTCGACGGCCTTCGGGACGGAGATGCCACCGTACTTCAGGCGGACGGTCTCCTCACGCGGCGCGGCGTTCTCGACGGCCGTGACGAGGACCTGCACCGGGTTCTCCTCGGTGCGCTCGTGGACGAGCTCGAAGGCCTCGCGGACGATCTTGAGCGCCTGCTGCTTCTTTCCGGCGTTGCGGCCGGTCTTCATCAGGCGGTTGGTCAGGCGCTCGACGATGGAGACCTGGCTCTTCTTGAACTGCTTCGACGCGTGGCGACCCATCGTGTGCGCGATGGGCGTCACGGTGATGTAGCGCTTCGTGGACGGGTCGGCGTAACTGATCTCGGAGACGTCCCAGACGCCGAAGAGGTCGGCTTCCGAGGACTCCTCGCCACCCGCAGGCTGCTCGGGCTCAGGGGCTTCTTCTTCCGTGGACATGTTATCGGACAGGCTTCTCCGCGTTCCCGCGGACGAGTTCGATCATCGAGACACCGTTGACCTTCTCGACCTTGTAGTTCACGCCGGAAAGGTCACCCATGGCACGACCCTTCGCGCCACCGATACCGGCGATAGTGACCTCGTCGTGCTCGTCGATGAACGAGATGGCGCCGTCACCGGGGCAGAACGCGGTGACCTGCTTCCCGTTCTTGATGAGCTGAACGCGGACACACTTCCGGATGGCGGAGTTGGGCTGCTTGGCCTCGATCCCGACCTTCTCCAGAACGATACCTCGACCCTGCGGCGCGCCCTCGAGGGGGTCGGACTTCTCCGATAGACCCCGCTCCCGGCGCGCGTAGTCAGAGTCGGACCACCGATGCGTCTGGCGGTCCTTCTTGAGTTTGCGCGCGGCGTACTTACCGTTCGGCATACGCACGAATTCCCCGTGCAACTACTTAAGCCCGGTCTTTTGGCGACGGGCGTGTCTCTACGGCGCACGCTCGCGAGTGAGGGCGTCGACAATCGGGTGGGCGTCGCCGGTCCGGAGCGTCACGGTCCGTCCCTTCGGCGGGTTCAGCGTGATGTCGCTCTCGGCGAACCGCTCGGCCACCCGCCGGTGGAAACTGTCCTTCACTTCCCAGACTGCGCCGTGGTCGGGGTCACCAACCCAGAGCAGGACGGAGAGCGCGACCCGCGACTCGCCGAACCCGGACGCCGAGACGGACGGCGCTGGGTCGTCGAGGACGCGGTCGTCAGCGGCCGCCGTCTCGCGGAGAATCTCGCTCGCGCGCTCGACGTCGCGCGGCCGGACTTCGACCTCCTCGGTGAGCCGATACCGCCCGCGCGAGTAGGGGTTGCGTATCTCGGCGGTCGCGAGCGTCGAGTTCGGCACCGTGACGACCTCGTCTGCCGTCGTGCGTACGCGCGTCACGCGGAAGTCGACCGCCTCGACCGACCCTTCGCGGTTGTTCCACGCGATGTGGTCGCCGACGCCGAAGTCCGGGTCGGCGACGAGGAACGCGCCGGCGACGACGTTCCCGAGCGTCTCGCGGCCCGCGACGCCGATGACGACGGACGCGGCTGCCGCCACCACTGCGGATTTCGTCAACACCGCGCCGAACCCGGCCGCGACGAGGCCGGCGAGGAAAGCGACAGCCACGACCACCACACGCGCGTACGAGCGGACTGCACGCACGAGCGCGGGGTTGTCGGTGTTTCGCACGCGCACCGCGTGCGCCACCGCGGGCACGGCGAGATAGCGCCCGACGACACCGACGGCGGCGGCCGCGACGACGAACGCCCCGATACGGACGAGCGCGCCCTGCGAGGACGTGATGACGTCCGAAACACCCCACACTACTTGCTCACCTCGTGTCGGCTCTGCATACGCGTCGCTACCCGGGAGAGCTACGTAAGAAAGTGCGTCCACGGCGTGGGAATCAACCACGCGCTACGAGCGCCCGGACGGGCGCTACGTCAGCTGGATGTCGTCGACGTCGAAGTGGCGTTTCGCGAGCCGCTTCGCCATCTCGATGTTCTTGCCGTCCTCGCCGATGGCGACGCCGCGGTCCTCATGGGCCACCTCGGCGTACGCCACCGTGTCGTCGTTCTCGCTGATCGTGACGTTGTAGACGGCGGCGGGGCTGAGCGCGTGCGCGACGAACCCCTCCGCGGACGGCGCGTCCTCGACGAGCTCGACGTCTCGGCCGAGCTGCTCCTCGAGATGCTGGACGCGTTCGCCCCCACGGCCGATGGCCTGGGGCATCTCACCGGCCTTCACGACGAAGACGACCCGGTCGTGGTCGTCGTCGACGACACAGTCGACGGCGGTCGCGTCCGTCGCGTCCTCAAAGGCGGCGATGTACTGGCGCGCCTCGTCGGAGAGGGTGACGGTCACGAGTTAGTCGCTCGTGGTGCCCATGCGGAGGTCGACGTCGCCGGTGCCGAGGCGGACGGGCTTCCCGACGATGACGTTCTCGATGACGCCGTCGAGGTCGTCTGCCTCGCCGTAGATGGCGGCGTCGAGCAGGTGGTTCACCGTCACCTCGAATGCCGCACGTGCGAGCACCGAGTCCTTGTTGCCGGAGATCCCGTGGCGGCCGATGGACTGGATAGTGCCGTCGTTCGTCATGATGTCCGCGACGAGCATCAGGTGGCGGATGTTCACGTCGTCGAGACCCTGCTCTTCGAGCGTCGTCATCGTCTCGTCGATGATGGCCTCGCGGGCCGCCTCGATGCCGAGGGTCTTGTGGACCTCGTGGATGTTGTTACACGTCGTCCGGGAGGCGTCGACGCCCTCGATCTTGAGCGTCTTCTTGAACGCGGAGCCCTCCGTGTAGAGGACGAACTCCTCGCCGTTCTCCGTCTCCTCCTTGCGGATGACGACGCGGCTGATGTCCTCGATGCCCTTGAAGACGATTTCGCGGAGCTGCTCGACGAGCTGCAGGAGCTCGCGGTAGGACGGCTCCTCGGGGCCGAACTCGAGGACGGTCCCGCTCTGCGTGACCTTCACGCCGAGGTTGTCCTCGATGGTGTCCGCGATCTCGCCGGCGATCTCCGTCGTGCTGTCGACGGTCGGCCACCGCTCGGCGAGGGTATCCTCGTTCAGGTCGATGGAGACGACCATGTCGGCGACGTTCGTCGAGATGTCCCCGAGCGCGAGGATTTTCGTCGCCTCGATGTTCCAGACGACCTCGTGGGCGCGCTCGCGGTCGGTCGCATACTCGTCCTCGAGGTGAACGGTCATCATCGGCGTGTCCGGGTTCTTCCGGGCGTCGACGAGCTCGATGAGTCGCGGGAGACCCTGCGTGACGTCGATCTCCGCGACGCCCGCGTAGTGGAAGGTGTTCATCGTCATCTGCGTCCCGGGTTCGCCGATGGACTGCGCGCTCACCGTCCCGACGGGGTCGAGCGGGTCGACCCGCGAGGAGGTGTACTGGGCCTCGACGGCCTTCGCGATGTAGTTGGCGTTCTCGACGTCGACGCCCTCGCGGGCCTCGATGGTGTCGTACACTCGCTCCTTCAGCCGGCGCGGGAGGTCTGCGTCCTCCACGACGGCCTCGATGTCGTCCGTGATTTCGGTCATTTAGTCATCACCCTCTGCGCTCCACGTTTCGCCCTCCATCGTCCACGACTCGCCGTGCTCGGAGAGGTTCGTCGGCGGTTCGCGCTCGCCGATGAACTCCTCGAGCTCGGCCTCGCTCTCGAACTCGGACTCGAGGACGCGGTCGGCGATGCTGTCGACGTCGATGTCGTTCTCCTCGCCGGAGGCGACGCGGACGGGGCTGGTGCCGTCCTCGCCGAACTCGAACTGGACGATGGTGTCCGAGGTGTCCCGGACCGTACCGTCGTACTGCGTCTCGAGCTCGGAGAGCGCGTTGATGAGGCGGCGCTGGAGGTAGCCGGACTTCGACGTACGGACTGCCGTGTCGACGAGGCCCTCGCGGCCACCCATCGCGTGGAAGAAGAACTCCTTGGGGTCCAGACCGGACGTGTAGGAGCTCTCGACGAAGCCGTGGGCCTCCGCGGAGAGGTCGTTCGGCTTGTAGTGGCTGAGCGTGCGGTCCTCGTAGCCGCGGTTGATGCGCTCGCCGCGCACTGCCTGCTGGCCGACACAGCCGGCCATCTGCGTGAGGTTCAGCATCGACCCACGCGCGCCGGACTCGGCCATGACGACGGCCGGGTTCGTGTCGTCGAAGTGGTCGCCGGCGATGTCACCCGCGGAGTCGCGGGCCTTGCCGAGCGTCTGCATGATCTTCATCTCGAGGGTCTCGTCGACCGTCCGGCCGGGCAGGCTCTCGAGTTCGCCCGCCTGGTAGGAGTCGATGAGCTCCTCGACGCGCTCGTAGGCGTTGTCGATGGCGTCGTCGATGCGCTCCTGAGCTTCCGCGGAAATCGACTCGTCGTCGATGCCGATGGAGAACCCGAAGTGCATGATGGCGCGCATCGCGAGCGCCGCGACTTCGTTGATGAAGATGCGGGCGCGCGTCGCGCCGTACACCTTCATGATGGTGTCGACGATGTCGCTGCCGAACTCGCCGACGCCGTCCTCGTCGATAGTGCCCTCGATGAGCTGGCCGTCCTCGATGATGACGTCCTCGCCCGAACTCGACTTGAACTCGAGGTTGAGGTCGTCCGGCAGGAGTTCACTGAACAGCGTGTAGCCCGTCCAGTACTCGTTGCCGTCCTCGTCGACGCCGTCGGCCGGCGGGAGCTCGTCGATCCGAGTCTGACGGAGCAGGTCGAGTGCCTGCGTCTCGTTGAAGGACGGGTTGTCGTGCGTCAGGAGGTACATCCCGCTGATGTGGTCCTGAATCGCGCCGATAATGTTCCGTCCGAAACGCGGGCTGAGAATCTGCTCCTGCACGCGCATGAGGACGCGCGCTTCCGCACGAGCCTCCTCGTTCTGGAGGGCGTGCATGTTCATCTCGTCGCCGTCGAAGTCGGCGTTGTACGGCGGACAGACGACGGTGTTCAGCCGGAAGGTCTTGTACGGCATCACGACCACTTCGTGGGCCATGATGGACATCCGGTGGAGCGACGGCTGGCGGTTGAAGATGACGATGTCGCCGTCGATGAGGTGGCGCTGGACCTCCCAGCCCGTCTCGATGCGCTCGGCGAGTTCCTCACAGACCTTCTCGGTGACGCGGACGCGTCGGCCGTCGGGGCGCTTCACGTAGTTCGCGCCGGGGTGGCCCTCGGGACCGTTGCGGACGTACTGTTTCGCCCGCTCGATGTTCTGTTCGTTGACGACCATCGTCTGCGTCATCTCGCGCGCGACACGCTCGGGGACGCCGACCTCGTTCAGCGAGAGCGTCGGGTCCGGGCTGATGACGGTCCGGGCGGAGAAGTTCACGCGCTTCCCGGACAGACTCCCGCGGAAGCGACCCTCCTTGCCCTTCAGGCGCTGGCTGAGCGTCTTCAGCGGGCGGCCGGAGCGGTGGCGCGCCGGCGGCGTGCCGCTGATCTCGTTGTCCATGAACGTCGTGACGTGGTACTGGAGGAGCTCCCAGAGGTCTTCGATGATGAGCTGGGGCGCACCCGCCTCGCGGTTCTCCATGAACCGCTGGTTGATGCGGATGATGTCCACCAGCTTGTGCGTCAGGTCGTCCTCACTGCGCTGACCGTTGTCGAGCGTGATGGACGGCCGCGCCGTGACCGGCGGCACCGGGAGGACGGTGAGAATCATCCACTCGGGACGGGACTTCTCCGAGTCGACGCCGAGCACTTCGAGGTCCTCGCCCGGGATGTCCTCGAACCAGTCCCGGATGTCGCTCGGCATCAGCTTGTTCATGTCCTCCGTCGTGAGGTCGGCGCCGATGGCCTTCTCAATGGCCTTCCGGTCCTCCTCACGCGGGCGGAACTCGCCGCTCAGAATCTCGTTGATGCGCGAGATGCCGATGTCCGTCTCCTCGGCGAGCGCCTGCGGGCTGATGCCCGCGTCGTCCTCGTCGGGGTCCGGCTGCATCGCCGACGCGATACGCTCGGAGTAGTCCGAGGCGAGCACCTGCTGGACCTCGTAGTAGGTCGTCGGCTTCTCGTGTTTGACGTCGTACTGGGTCTCGCCACAGTACGGGCAGTTGGACTTCTTGCGCGCCTCCCGGATGGCGGCCTTCGTGACGTCGGAGACGTCCTGGCGGAGTCCGCGGGTCCGCTCGAGGTCCCCGAGGTACTCCTCCTTCTCGTCCTCCGTGAGGAGGAGTCGGCTGCAGTTCCGGCAGGTCCCCCGGAGGAGGCGTCGGATGAGCTTCGCGAACCCGACGTGAATGACGGGTGCGGCGAGCTCGATGTGGCCGAAGTGGCCATTACAGGAACCGCTGCGGTTCCCGCAGGTCTTACACTCGAGGCCGGGATCGATGACGCCGAGACGGGGGTCCATCAGCCCCATGTCGATGGGGAACCCGTCGTCGTCGTAGGTGTCGGCCGTGATGACCTTCGTTGCGCTCATCTCACGGTACTCCTCGGGGTCCATCAGCCCGAAGCTGATTTCGCCGATTTCCTTGGGTGACTGGCCTGTTGACATGGGTTAGACTGCGTCCTTCAGTTCGAGGCGCGGCGCGATGCCGAGCGCCTTCATCTCGTCGAGCAGGAGCTTGAACGCGTAGCTCATCTCGATGTTGTGCACGTCCGTCTCCTCTCCGCAGTTCGGACAGTAGACACGACGCTGTTCGCGGTTCTCGACGGCGGTCATCCCACAGTTCCCACAGATGTGGACGTACTCCTGGTCGGAGGACTCGAGGAGTCGCTCCTTGAGGACCATCGCCGCACCGTGGCCGATGACGGTGTCACGCTCCATCTCACCGAGACGGAGACCACCCTCGCGGGCGCGCCCCTCGGTCGGCTGGCGCGTAAGCACCTGCACCGGACCCTTGGAGCGGGCGTGAACCTTGTTCGAGACCATGTGGTAGAGCTTGTGGTAGAAAATGGTCCCGACGAAGATCTCGGCCTCGATCTTCTCGCCGGAGACGCCGGAGTAGAGCTGTTCCTTCCCGGAGGAGTCGAAGCCGTGGGTCTCGAGCGTCTCTCGGATCTCCTCCTCGTCCTCGCCGGTGAAGGCGGTGCCGTCGACGCTGCGGCCGTCGAGCGCACCCGCCTTCCCGCCGAGCATCTCCAGCACGTGACCGACCGTCATGCGCGACGGCAGAGCGTGCGGGTTCAGGACGAGGTCAGGCACGACGCCCTCCTGCGTGAACGGCATGTCCTCGTGCGGCGCGAGGTGGCCGATGACGCCCTTCTGACCGTGTCGGCTCGCGAACTTGTCGCCGAGTTCCGGGACGCGCTCGTCGCGCACCGAAACCTTCGCGAGTTTGCTGCCGTCCTCGCCCTCCATCAGCGTCACCGTGTCCACGACGCCGTCCTCACCGGAGCGCATCGTGACGGACGTCTCGCGGCGCTTCTGCGGGCTAAGACCCGCCATGTCGTCCGGCTCCTCGAGGAAGCGCGGCGGCGACGTCTTCCCGAGCAGGACGGAGTTCTCGTCGACGACCGTCTCGGGGTTCACGAGGCCGTCGTCGTCGAGGTGCGTGTAGGCGTCCTCCCCGCGCGAGCCACGGACGTCGTCGCCCGGGATCTCGAAGCGGTCCTCCTGCCCACCTGGGTAGCGGCGTTCCTCACCCTCGTAGGTGCGGAAGAAGTGCGAGCGACCGAGCGCGCGCTCGACCGACGCCTTGTTCATGACGAGGGCGTCCTCGATGTTGAAGCCCTCGTAGGACATGACGGCGACCGTAAAGTTCTGCCCGGCAGGCCGGTCGTCGTAACCGATCTGCTCGGTCGTCTGGGTGTTCACCATCGCCGACTGCGGGTAGTGCATGACGTGCTGGCGGGTGTCCGGCCGGATGCGGTAGTTCGCCGCCGGCAGGCCCAGACTCTGCTTCATCATCCCCGCACCCATCGTGATACGCGGAGAAGCGTTGTGTTCGGGGTACGGAACCATCCCGGCACCGATGCCGAAGATGAGCTGCGGGTCGATCTCGAGGTGCGTGTGGTCCTCGGTGAGCTCGTCGTCCTCGACGGCGACGAGGATGTCCTCCTCCTCCTCAGCGTCGATGTACTCGACCTTCCCCTTCTCGACGAGGTCCTCGAACTCCATCTCGCCGTTCTGGACGGCTTCGACCTCCTCGTCGGTGACGAGGGTCTCACCGTTCTCGACGACGAGGAGCGGGCGCCGGGCTCGGCCGGCGTCGGCGTTCACGATGACCTCGCGAGTACGGTCCTTCACCGAGACGTTGACCATCTCGGAGACGTCGCCCCGGCGGCGCGCTTCACGGATCTGCTCGGCGAGTTCGTACGGGTCCGGGTGGGTCCCGACGAGACTGCCGTTGACGTAGACTTTCGCCTCTCGTGCCTGACTCATGTGTTAGTCGTCCGCGGGCGTCTCCTGTCGCAGACCGGGCACTCCCTCCACGCCCATTGAGGAGAGTTCGGCTTTCAGTTCCTGTTCGTCGTCGACGTTCTGTGAGAGCTCCATCGCCTGCGCGAAGTTCTTCACGAGCCCACAGTTCGGTCCCTCCGGCGTCTCGGAGGGGCAGATGCGACCCCACTGGGTCGCGTGCAGGTCACGCGCTTCGAAGTGGGGCTGCGAGCGCGAGAGCGGGCTGCGAAGCCGGCGCAGGTGGCTGAGTACACCCATGTGGTCGGTCCGGTCGACGAGCTGGCTCACGCCGCTGCGGCCGCCGACCCAGTTGCCCGTCGCGATGGGGTGCTCAAGGCGCTCGGTCAGCACGTCGGAGCGCACGACCGTGTTCACGGTGAGCTGGCGGTTACGCATGTTCGCGCGCTCAAGCTGGTACTTCACGTCACGCGCGAGCTTGTTGAGCGCGGTACGGAAGAGGTCCTTCATGAGGTCGCCGCTGACCTTCAGGCGCTTGTTGGCGTAGTGGTCCTTGTCGTCGGACTCGCGCCGTCCGAGCGCGAGTTCGAAGCAGGCCTCGGCCATCCGGCAGAGGTAGTACGCCTTGTTGATGCGCGTCTCCTCGTCCTCGACGCCCTCCTCGTGGAGATGCGGGAGAAGGTAGCGGTCGATGACGTAGTTCGCGCGCTTGAGCTGGTAGTCCTTACCCTGCCCGGAGGCGACGCGCTTGCCGAGGGTCTCGATGGCCTCCTCCTCGGTCTGGACGTCGGCCTCCTCCAGGTTCTCCAGCATGAACTTCACGATCTCCGGGTCGTCGGAGACGCGGTGGACGATTTCCTCGTCGGACTCGAGGCCGAGCGCGCGCACGAGCGTCACAAAGTTGATCGAACCCGAGACGGACGGGAACGACACCTCGAGGATACCCGAGCGGTTGCGCTCACAGAGCACGAGCGCGCGGTAGCCGCGGCGCTGGCTGAAGGTCTTGGCGACCTGAATCTCGTCGCCGTACTTCGTGTCGTACTCCGCGAGAATCTTGTTCGGCGCGAGGTCCTCCGAGGTCATCAGCACTCGCTCGGAGCCGTTAACGATGAAGTAGCCGCCGGGGTCGGCGGGGTCCTCACCGATGTCGACGAGTTCCTCGTCGCTGAAGTCCGCGATGTTACACTTCGAGGAGCCGACCATGATCGGCATCCGGCCGACCTTGGTCTCGGTGGTGTCGAGGACCGTCTCCTCCTCCTCTTCACCGCCGCGCACGATGCTCATCTCCATGAATACGGGCGCGGAGTACGTGATGTTGCGGAGGCGGGCCTCCTGCGGATAGAGGAGTTCCTCGGACCCGTCAGCCTCGCGGACGCGCGGCGTCGTAACGCGCACGTCCCCGAGTTCGACGAACACGGGCTCCTGGTCCTCTTTGTCACCGATGTCCGTCTCGATGCGGCCCTTCTCGGTGACGACGTCCTGCATTCCCCGCTCGAGGAACGCGTTGAACGAGCGGTAGTGGTGTTCGGCGAGCCGTTCCTTCGAGAAATACGCTCTCGACAGTTGGCGTCGGTCTTCCTGTTGCATTATTCGATGACAAGTCGGTACACTATGGCTTCGTCCGTGGTTCGGGAGTCGCGGACAACCTTCACGACGTCGCCCGGCTCAGCGTCGTCCGGCAGAGCGGGGTCGCGACGCTTGAGCTTCGGGAGCGACGTTCGCTCGATGCCGTACTCTTCTAGGACGTCCTCTACCTCGTCCTCAGGGAGGACGGTGTGCTCGGGAACGAGTTCGTGTTGGCTTACGTCTACCATGGGTGCACCTGGGTGGGGGCAGAAGCGGCTCTCACGAGATACTACAGGCTCTTTCACAGGCATGAGGGTTAAGTCTTATCAAGGAGCCGTGCGCGTGCGAGTGGGTCCCGGCCGCGTCAACCCGTGACTATGAGGGGTGCGGAAAGAAAGTCTTAATTACTTCACCCGGCTACGAAGAAATGCGTCCGATGCCCGGATGGTGTAGTGGCCCATCATACGACCCTGTCACGGTCGTGACGCGGGTTCAAATCCCGCTCCGGGCGCTTCTCTGATACTCACGTTTGGTAGCGGTTAGATTCGCATCCGAGAATGCGGAGATGGTTCCGACGTTTACAGACAATCGTCTCACCGTTCTAGTCGTCTTTCGGCACCACTAGCCCTATGAGCATCAGCTAGGGTCGCGAGACGGGAGAGAACTGTCGGGTATCACGAAGAGCGAAGCACAGGCCCTCTCCCAAACCCCGGAACCGAGCGGCCCCAGCGTTACTCGCGCGAAGTTAGGTCGTACTCTTTCCCGGTTGCGACGTAGAGTAAGTCGCTGACGACCGTCCCAAGTTCCGGAAGTAGTCGGAGCAGGCCAACCGTAATTATCACGAGTGCAACGACAGAGAGCGACTGCGCGATGACGCGGTCAGCGATGTAGTAGGACGCCGCGTTCACCTGCGTCGGGCTGAAGACGAGCGCGACGAAGCGCTCCGCGAGCGGCCCGCCGAACCACTGGTTCCCGTGCGCGATGGCGATGAAGGTGACGCGAATGACGTTCAGCGCGTAGATGACGGGTACAGCAATGGACAACCCAAGCAGACGCCGGCGAACGGGAGCGTTCAGCGCGACGATGATACCTGCGACGAGCGAGATACTCCCGATTCCCGTGCACGCGAGCAAGACCTCAAGGAGATAGCGGTGGCCGTCGACCACGTAGAGGAACGCGTGCGGGAACCCCGTATGAGACGACTCGACAGTCGGGCCAGTGAGGACGTCCGGCTGATAGCCGAGGACGCGCTGGAGCCACGCGCTCTGCATCGTCGTCGCCGTGATGAGGCGGCGCGCGACCCAGTCAACGGTGAGGGCGGGGAGGTAGATGACACCCATGACTGCGACGGCGCGCGAGAGGACCATCAACGACGGACGCGACGCGTAGACGAGATAGCCGACGTATGCACATCCCGGAACTGCGGCCGCGATGAGGACGGTCTCGATGACGCTCTTCTGAACGAACCAGAAGTGCGGCACCAGAAGCGCCCAGAACACGGCGAACACCAGCCACGTTACGCCCGCGAGCACCCGAGCGTGCCGCTCGCGTTCGAACATACTGAGGAGAGCGCTCGCCGCGAACAACACGACGACGACCCACGCGAGCGTGTTCGTGGTTTCGAGCGCCATAGTGATAGCCGTTGATTGGGCGTTCGGAAGTATATGGATGACGGTCACGCGAGTCAGCCACGTTTTGAAACCGTCCAGCACGCCAGTCACGTAGACTACCCTCCTCTAAGAGCATAGCGGACGCCGCTATCACCGTAGACCGAGCGTTCGCTCAGTGCTGTCTCACGCCACTACCGTCAGCGATCGGTATCAGTGGTCGTGCAACACGAGCGAAACGCGCCGCTACGCGAGTAGCGTCGAAAGAAAGGAGAACGTCAAGTGACCGGTAACGCCGGTCAGTCGTTGTTGGCGTTAGTTGTCGCGGCGGAGCGCGAGGAGCGCAGCGCCAGCGAGCGCGACGAGGGCGAGGCCGGCACCGAAGCCGGGCGTACCGCCGCTCGTCGTGGACGTCGTAGTCGTGGAGGACGTCGTCGTGGACGTCGTCGTGGACGTCGTCGTGGACGTCGTCGTGGACGTCGTCGTGGACGTCGTCGTGGACGTCGTGGACGTCGTCGTGCCAGTGGACTCGACGATCACGCCGTCAACCTCATCGGAGGAGACGCCACCGGACTTCTTGGCGACTGCCGTGAAGTTGGTGCCGACCTCGTAGTCGCTCATGTCGAAGGTCGCCGTGAACGTCCCGTTAACCGTCACGTCAGAGGAGTTCGAGACGATGAAGGGCGACTGCTTCGAGTCGGAGCGGAGGGTGACCTTGATCTCGGTACCGGGCGCGTAGTTCGTCGTGCCCGAGACCTTCTGGTTCGCCTTGTTGGCGACCTCGATCGTGTCGTCGTTACCCGTGTTCAGCGAGATGTCGGGCGCCGCAGCAGACGTCATCGTGCTGACGAGCTGCGTCTTCTCGTTCTTCGGGACGAGGAGCGCGCCGGACTTGTCGCTCTTGCTGTAGACACGGAAGGACGCGTTGAACTTGTCACCGTCCTTCATCGCGAGACCCTGGTTCGTACCGGCGTTCCGGGTGAACTTCAGGTTCTGCGTGTTCGCGATGATGTAGAGGGTGTTGTTCTGAGCGTCAGCGACCGTGGAGATACCGGTGTAGCTCTGGAGAACCTTCGGATCGAGGTTCGGACCAGGGTTCGTCTGGTTGAGCGTGAACTCGTACTGGTTCGTCAGGTTCGCCAGGTTGCTGTCGTTCTCGTAGGCACCGAAGATGCCGGTGGCCTGAACCGCGAAGACCTGCGTGTCGCCGATGGCGACCTTGCCGGACTGCGTGAGCTCACCGTTCTCGACAGCGGAGAGGATGTCGCTCACGTCGGAGCCACTGTCGAGCGTGCTGCTCGGGGTGACCCACGACTGGATGCTGGTGGTCTGGCGGTTCTGGATGTAGAGCGTACCCAGGTTGTCCGGGTTGTTGAGCGTCTGGCTCGCGTTGACGTTACCGGCGCGGACCTGAAGGTCGTACGCACCGGAGCCGAGGAGCTGGCTCAGCGAGTTAGGCGTCTGGCTGTCGAGAGTCGCGTCGTCATCGTTGTCAGCCGTGTCAACGACGGAGCCGTTGACGTTACGGGCGGCGAGGAAGGTGTTGAACTCGACCGTAACCTTCCCGTCGTCGTCACCGTCCGAAACGGAGATGTTTGCGTAGTAGTTCGAGTCGTCGCCACCGAGGACCAGGTAACCCTGGTCAGCGTTGTTGAGCGTGACGACGATGTCCGCGATGTCACCGCGGGGGACCTGAACCGTGGACTTGCCCGTGGTGCTCTTCACGTTGGCCACGACGTCGCCGGCCTTCGTGATTTCGATGTTGTCAGATGCCTGTGCGGTGGTGTCCGAAGCCTGGAACGAGAAGTTCGCGGGGCCGACCTCGGAGTTGCTGGAGGTCGGCTTGAACGTCAGCGTACGCTCGCGGTTGAAGCTGGAGATCTGGAGGACGCTGTCGTTGTCCGGAGCGACCGTGGCCGTGCCACTGTAGCCGCTAAGGACCTTCTTGAGTTCCGAGCCGGAGAAGCTGTCGGAGGAGACGTTCAGCGTGTAGGTGTTCCGGTTGGACTTGACCTTCAGGTCGACGGATTCGCCCTGAGAGACGGAGTCCTTCTGGAAGTTAGCGCTGAGCGTCTGGACTGCGACCTGGAACTTGATGTTCTTGCTCGAACCGTTGAGCCAGTACTTGTTCGCGGAGAGGTCGGACGTGTCGACCCAGACCTGACCGCTGGCGTTCGCACCGTACTCGGAGATGAACTGGCCGTCAGACGCACGCGAGAGCGTCAGGTCCTCACCAGAGCCGTAGCCACCGAAGAGGACTTCTTGACCCTGGAAGAACGTCTTACCAGAGGTCGTGACAGCATCGGCACTACCGGTCGGCGACTTAGTGTCAACGCTGACCGTATCAACGACGACGTTCTGGAGCTCGAACGTACCATCAGCGTTCGTGTCCGAGGAGACCATCACGTCGTAGTTGCCCGTAGAGGACGGGGTCTTGACCTGCTTGACCTGGAAGGACACCTTGAGGGTGTCATTCTCAGCGCCGTTCGCGTCGTCCCACGTGATGTTGACGAAGTTCTGAGCGTAGTTAGTGCCAACGTTAGTTGTGTTGGTGTTGGCACCAGTAGACACGACCGTCTGGTCCGTGACGGTTGCGGAGCTCAGGTTGAGCTGACCGAATGAGAAGTTCGTGTACGCGTTCGTCGTGCCGTCAGACGTGTTGACGTTGTCAATTGTTGCAGTAACGTTGAAGCTATACGTCTCGGAAGTGTTGATGGACTGGTTCGGAACAACGCTACCACTCTGGAGCGTCGTCGGACCAGTCGCCGCAGCAGCCCCACCCGCGAACGTGGCGGCGCCTCCGAAGACGGAGAGCACCATGAGCGCGGAGAGGAAGACTGCGCGGACCTTGGAATTGGATCCTGTCATAGTTTGTTGTATGCTGGTTCGGCTTCGACATCGCTCCCGTCGACGGGTGCCGACGGTACTGAATGCGTCTGCCGGTCGGTAGGGGTACACCTCGTACAACTGTCGTCGCGGGTAAATACTTTGTGTTGTATTCGGTGCTCGACACCGTGAAATTGTGTGATTGTGTGCCACGATTCGCCCGTCAGACCGGTGAATGACGGCGTCTGGTGGATTGGTAGTATCTGTTCTTTATTCAGGGACAAATTCTCAGAGGCACATAAAGGCCGGAAGCTACAGCCATCGATTTCCCGGCCGGCTATCGGCGTCCTATGCACGCGAACGTTCAAGTACTGGGATGGGGCCACGAGGGGTCGTGCAAATTACTGGTTTCCTCCCAGCGGGCGAGGACCGCGGTATCGCGGGCCTCCCGATTCGCCTCGTCATCTCGTTCGTCGTCGGTACAGCCGTCCTCGGCGTGATGTTGAACATGGTGTCCGGCGTCGGCGCGTTGACGACGACGGAGCTGGACGCACGGCCGACGCCGGACGTCGTTCAGACTGGCGCGCAGACAATTACGGTCGAGACGGTGGAACCGAACGGGCAACCGGTCTCGGACGTCGCGGTCGTGCTGATGCCTGGGACGGCAGGTCTCGAAAGCGGTGGCCCGGTCGTGGCACGCACGGACGCGAGCGGCGTCGCGACGTTCGAGGTGACGCCGACGTTGACAGCGACACATGGGCAGGGGACACTCGAAATCGCCATCAAGCCGCCGAACGGGAACTACGCGGACCGTCGGGGGAACACGGACATCCTCGTGGTGCGCTAGTCCCAGTCGATCCAGTCTAGCTCCCAGCCGCGCCGTCGTTCGTGGTGTTTCTGTGCGTGTTCGCGGTCCTCGCGTTCGGTCCTGTTTCTGACGGGGACGCCGTGCTGTTCACCGTCGACGAGGAGCGGTGCGAACGCGACGGTGTCGCCTTCGGTGACGTCGCCGTCTTCGACGACAGCGAGTCGTTGCTCGCCGGTGCCGAGCGGCATGACGAGTCGGCCGTCATCGGCGAGTTGGTCACGGAGGGCGCGCGGGACGTCAACGGCGGCGGCTTCGACGAGAATGCGGTCGAAGGGTGCATACTCGGGGAGGCCGCGAGCGCCGTCGCGACAGTCGACGAGCGCGCCCGCGTAGCCGGCACGTCGGAGGTTGTCGCGGGCAGTCCAGACGACGCGGCGCGTGATGTCGACGGCGTGGACGTGCTCGGCGCCAACGATCTCGGCGAGGACGGCACTCGTGTAGCCGACACCGGCGCCGACGACGAGGACGTCGTGGCCGGGTTCGGGGGCGAGTGCTTGGAGGAGATGGCCGACGGTGCTAGGTGCGAGGACGCGCGTTCCGTACTCCTCGAAGTCGCGGTCGTTGTAGGCGCGGTGGTCGGCGTCGACGAACTCGTGGCGGGGGACGGCGCGCATCGCCTCGCCGACGGGTTCGGGGTCAACGACGCCCCGGAGTTCATGTTCGAGGCTGTCGACCATGCCGTCCCGGGCGGCGGCGTACTCCATACGTCTCAGTTAGCGTGGAGGGCCTTGAACTGTCCGACGACTCACTCGCCCTGCATCGGGACGAACTGGACGCCGCCGAGGTGGTCGCGCTCGACGCCGTCGTCGGTGACGTGGGCGAGGACGAGGTCCTGTGCGAGGTCGCCGACGGGGGCGAGCACGCGGCCACCGTTGCGGGTCTGCTCGATGACGGCGTCGGGTATCTCGTCGGCGGCGCAGGTGAGGTAGGCGGCGTCGTAGGGGGCGTACTCGGGCCAGCCGTCGTGGCCGTCGCCGTGACGGACGTGGATATCGCCGTAGCCGGCGTCGGCAAGGTTCTCGCGGGCGTCCTCGATGAGGTCGACGATGTATTCGACGCTGTAGACGTGTTCGGCGCCGACGAGTTCGGCGGTGACGGCGGCGTGGTAGCCACAGCCAGTGCCGATTTCGAGGACGTCTTCGCCCGCCTCGAGGTCCAGATGGTCAGTCATCACGGCGACCATGTGTGGGGCGCTGACGGTCTGGTTGTGGCCGATCGGGAGCGGGCGGTCGGCGTAGGCACTCTCCCGTCGGTCCTCGGGGACGAACTCGTGGCGGGGGACGGCGCGAATCGCCTCGGCGACGTCTTCGTCGATACCGTGGCGGCGTTCGAGGCGGTCGGCGAGGCGTGCTCGTTCCTCCTCGTACTCCATGTACGGGTGCGCGCGCGGCGCGAGTGAAAAAGTGGGGGCCGTGTGGTGGGGTGTCCCGCTATGCGGTTACCAGGCGGACCAGGCCTGTGAGGACTTGTCGATGCCGTAGATGCGCTTGACGTCCTTGGCGAGGACGGTGTCGCCTTCGTGGCCGAGTTTCTGGAAGTCGTAGTTGGCGACGGCGTCGTCACGGACGTGGACGGCTTCGACTTCGAACTCCTCGTCGCCGAACTCGTAGGTCTCGCCGATTGTGAACTCCTGGTCGCCGGGGAGCTGAAGGTCGAGACTGCGGGTGCCGTCGCCCTCGCCGTCGCGCGGGTGGACAGTGATAGGGACGGTGACGTTGTCCACGGCACGCGACCAGATGGTATCAATTTCGCCGGCGTCACTGCGTCCGACGCGCTCTTCGGGGCCGACTTCGATGGCGGTGACCCGAACCTGCATGATGACCTCGTCGGTCTCGAGGATGAACTCGTCGCCCTTCTCGACGCGTTCGTCGGCGGGCATCGCGACGGAGGCGGTGAAGGACTCGCCGTCCTGGGAGACGACGACGGTGGGTTCGACGGTGGTCTCGTCTTCGAGGGGTGCCTTGTGGGTGTGTCCGCATTCGGTGCAGCGGACGGTTGCGTTGCCGCCCCCGGTGGTGAGGATCTCGTGGACCGTCTCCTGGTCCGGGGAGCAGGACGGGCACGCGACCGGCGCCCGTTCGACGTGTTCGCTCATGAGTAGTGTAAGCGGCTCTAGCCGTAAAAACCCGTGGAGAGGGGGTGAGCGTTCGCGTGCGGGTGTCTATCTAGGGAGTCTCACTTCTTCGCCGTCCGCGTAGACCGTGGGGCTAGTAATGATGCCGTCGAGATGGATGGGGGCGTCGACGTCGCCACCGATGCCGGCGTCGTCGCCGATGGCGATGTGGACGGTGCCAGCGGCCTTCTCGTCGAGGAGGACGCTCCCGACGAGGTCGGTGACGGCGACGTTGGTGCCGATGCCGAGCTCGGCAAGGTTGTACGCGGCCTCTCCGACTTCCTCGGCGGCGGCCTCGACCTGCTCGCGGACGTCGTCGTCGCTGATCGCGGTGACGGAGCCGTCCTCGACTTCGAATCGGAGCCGCTGGTCGTCGGCGAGTTTCCCGTGGGGCATCATGGTGCCGTCGACGACGTAGGTTCCGGTCGCGGTTTCGGGGCTGACGAACACTTCGCCGGCGGGGAGGTTGGAGAAGTCGCCAGCCTCGTGGACCATCCCGGTGTCCTGTCGCCACGCCCTTTCGCCGGGTTCGAAAGTGATGTCGGTGCCGGCGTCGGTGGTGACGCGAATTTCGTCGGCGTCGCGGACCTGTGCGAGGACGTCCGCGCAGTGGCGCCGAATGGTGGCGTAGTCAGCATCAAGACCCGTCGTGAAGACGTCCTCGGTGATACCCGGAAGAGTGGCGCCGCGGGCGCCGGCGTCGTTCGCGCGGGAGCGCGCTCGCGTGTGTGAGAGACTCTTTGTTGTTGGCGCGAGGAAGGCGTCGGCCTCGCGGAGCGCGGCGGCGACGGGCGCGGGCGGTTCGGCGCCGTGCTGGTCGCCGGGCGGATAGCGCAGAATTGTGACGTCGTCGGTGACGTCGCGGGCGGCCTCGTAGAGCGCGTCGCCGATAGGGTGGCGTTTGTCGTCGGTGACGACGACGACGGTCTCGTCTTCGGTGATGCCGAGACACTGGACGATGGCGGTGTCCGCGGCCTCGCGAAGCGTGGGCATACGTGTGGTCTCGCCCGCCCCGCCGTTAGCCCTTGCCCTTGGTAATTCGTCGGAATTACTCGCCAAGTAGTTAATTTCTTTTTCGTTTTCTCGAAAGAATTAATCAGTAGTAACGCACAGCACCACGTGATGCTTCGAGTCGGCGTCAACGGATACGGGACGATAGGCAAGCGCGTCGCTGACGCGGTTGCAGCACAACCCGACATGGAAGTCGCCGGAGTCGCGAAGACGACTCCGAACTTCGAGGCCGAGGCGGCCCATCGTCGTGGCTACCCGGTCCACGCCGCGCGCGAGGACGGTCGCCCCGCGTTCGCCGACGCCGGCATTCCCGTCGCCGGAGACCTCGACGACCTCGTCGCCGCGAGCGACATCGTCGTCGACTGCACGCCCGCGGGTGTCGGCGCCGAGAACCGCGCCGTCTACGAGGCCCACGACACGCCCGCGCTCTACCAGGGCGGCGAGGACGCGGACGTCGCGGACGCGAGTTTCAACGCACGCGCGAACTACGACGAAGTTGCCTCGGGCGACGCCGACCACGTCCGCGTCGTCTCCTGCAACACCACCGGTCTCTCGCGCGTCCTCACGCCGCTGGAGGAAGCCTACGGCATCGAGAAGGCGCGCGCGACGCTCGTCCGCCGCGGCGGCGACCCGAGCCAACCCGACCGCGGCCCCATCAACGACATCCTCCCCGACCCCATCACCGTCCCGTCCCACCACGGCCCCGACGTCAACACGGTCCTGCCGGAGCTCGCCATCGACACGATGGGCGTCACCGTTCCGGCGACCCTGATGCACCTCCACACCGTCAACGTCACCCTCGAAACCGAGGCCGACGCGGCGGCCGTGAAGGAGACGCTCGGCGGCGAGTCCCGCGTCTTCATGGTTCCGGGCGACGCGCGCGTCGCGGGCCCCGCGCACCTGAAGGAGTACGCACAGGACGCGGGCCGTCCGCGCGGCGACCTCTGGGAGAACTGCGTCTGGTCGGAGTCCGTCTCCGTCGAAGGACGCGACCTCTACTTCTTCCAGGCCATCCACCAGGAGAGCGACGTCGTCCCGGAGAACATCGACGCGATTCGGGCGGTCTGCACCGAGACGGAGGCCGCCGAGAGCGTCGTCGAGACGAACCGCGCGCTCGGCGTCGGCTTCGGCGACGAGACGGACGAGCGCAGCGCCGTCACGGACGGCGAGGGCGTGACGGCGAGCGCGGACGACTAATCGAGGTCCGTGAACGTCACGTCGCCCGACTCGGTGTCGATGACGGCGACGTGATACCGGTCGTCGCCCGCGGAGAACGGCAGCCCACCGGGGTTGACGCGGTGTGTTCCGTTCCGCTCCTCGTGGCCGTGTTCGTGCGTGTGACCGTGGAGCACGTAGTCGTAGTCCCCACACGTGAGGAGCGCGTCCACGAGCGCCCCGCTCGTCCCGTGATAGACGGCGAACTCCGCCCCGTCGAGCGTGAGTTCCGCGGACTCGCCGTGATACTCGCCGAACTCCCCAATCGCGTTCTGGAGAGCCCACTCGCCGTCGTTGTTCCCGCGGACGGCGTGGAACTCGAAGTCGTCGCTCTCGAAGACCGTGGCGGTGAACGGCGCGACGACGTCGCCACAGTGAACCACCACCTCACAGCCCGCGTCCTCGAAGTGTGCGACGGCGCGCTCGGCGCGCTCGAGGTCGTCGTGGGTGTCGGAGACGACGCCGACGAGCATTATTCTGCCTCCGCTTCGAGCACCTCGACCGCGGGCAGGGGCTCGCCGGTGAGCGCGCGGATGTAGGCGCCGCCCGCGATGGAGACGTGCGAGAAGTCGTCCTCGCTCATCCCGTACATCTCGATGGCGCGCGAGGTGTCGCCGCCGCCGACGACGCTGAAGCAGTCCGTCTCGGCGATGGCCTCCAGGACGCCGACGGTGCCGACGGAGAAGCGTTCGTCCTCGAAGAGGCCGAGTGCGCCCTTGACGAAGACCGCCTCGGAGTCCCGGATGACGTCGTTGTAGAGTGCGACGGTGTCGGTGCCGACGTCGAGGAAGCCCTGCGTCTTCTCCTCGATGTCCTCGACGAGCACTTCGGCGCGCTCGCCGTCCTCGTCCTCGTAGGCGAGGTCGTTCGCGAGCGTGATTTCGTCGCCGCGCTCCTCGAGCAGCGCGCGGATGGTGTCGGCGTTCCGCTCCCACTGGTCGTCGAAGAGGTCCATGTCGCCGACGTCCTCGCCGACGGGATAGCCGGCGGCGCGGAGGAAGAGCTCGCCCGCGATCCCCCCCAAGAGGAACTGGTCGACCTTCTCGTCGAGGGCGTTCATGACGCTGATGACGTCGCTGGCCTTCGTGCCGCCGACGACCATCGTCACCTGCCCGTCGAACTCGCGTTCGGCGATGGCAGTGTTCGCCTCGTACTCGGCCTCCATGACGCGGCCCGCATATGCAGGTAAGACGAGCGGGAAGCCGACGAGCGAGGCGTGCTTGCGGTGGGCGGCCGAGTAGGCGTCGTTGACGTAGGCGTCGAACTCCGGGGCGAGCGACTGAACGAACTCCGTTTCGGCCTTCACCTCGGGGTCCTCCTCGGGGAGTTCCTCGTCACACATCCGGGTGTTCTCGAGAAGGAGGACCTCGCCGGCCTCGAGGGCCTCGATGGCCTCGACGGCTTCGGGGCCGTAGGTGTCGGGGACGAAGTGGACGTCGCGGCCGACGTGCTCGGCGAGGATGTCGGCGTGCTGGCGCAGCGAGACGAAGTCGTCGCCGCCGGGCCGACCCTGGTGGGCCATGCAGACGACGCGGTCGCCGCGCTCGGCGAGTTCGCGCACGGTCTCGGCGTGGCGTTCGAAGCGGCGGTTGTCCTGTACGGTGCCGTCCTCAACGGGGGAGTTGAGGTCGAGTCGGACCAGCACGCGCTGGCCGGGTTCGAGGTCGTCGAGTGTCTTGAAGCTCATAGTGACTGAATCGAGTGGTGGGTACTTAGCGGTGGGCGGAAAAACGCGAACGGCAGCGTGCGCCTCGGGTGCGGCGCGGCGTCAGTACTGCGTGATGTACGCGGAGACGTCGAGCAGGCGGTTCGAGAAGCCGTACTCGTTGTCGTACCACGTCAGAATCTTCACGAGGCCGTCCTCGCCACCGATGACGTTCGTGGAGTTCAGGTCGACCGTGGAGCTGAACGGGAGGCCGAGGATGTCGCTGGAGACGACTTCGTCGTCCGTGTAGCCGAGGACGCCGGCGAGCGGACCGGAGTCGGCGGCGTCGCGGAAGGCGTCGTTGATCTCCTCGGCAGTGACGTCCTCCGCCTCGAGGTCGACGACGAGTTCGGTGATGGAGCCGTCCGGGACGGGGACGCGGATCGCCATCCCGTCGAGCTTGCCTTCGAGGTTCGGGAGGATTTCCGTGGCGGCCTGCGCGGCGCCAGTGGAGGTCGGGATGATGTTCTCGGCGGCGGCGCGGCCACGTCGGGTCTTGGACTTCGGGCCGTCGATGAGGTTCTGCGAGCCGGTGTAGGCGTGGACGGTGGTCAGAGTGCCGGTCTCGATGCCGAACTCCTCGTCGAGGACCTTCGCGACGGGCGTGACGGAGTTCGTCGTACAGGAGGCGTTCGAGACGACGTCCTCGCCGTCGTACTCGTCGTGGTTGACGCCGTAGACGAGCTGCTTCACGGGCTCCTCGCCCTTCGGCGGCGCGGAGATGACGACCTTCTCGGCGCCCGCCTCGAGGTGCTGGGCGGCCTGCGAGCGCTCGCGGAAGATGCCCGTACACTCGAGGGCGACGTCGACGTCCTTCTCGCCCCACGGCAGGTCGGTGGGGTCCTGGACGTTCAGCATCTGGACGCTGGAGCCGTTGACGACGAGTTCGTCACCCTCGCGCTCGACGCCGTCGAGGCGACCCATGACGGTGTCGTACTTCGCGAGGTACGCCATGTCCTCGAAGTCCATGACGTCGTTGATGCCGACGAGGTCGATGCGGGGGTCGTTCAGCGCCGCGCGGAAGACGTTGCGTCCGATGCGGCCGAACCCGTTCAATCCCACGCGAACGACTTCGCCCGTTTCCTCGGCGTCGAGGGAGAGTTCACTCATACCTGAGTAATACCAATCATCGGGCTTAAAACCCGACGGAACGAGTCAATGTCCGACTATGAATACCGTGATACCACACCACAAGAAAGGACGGGTTGGCCCCCGATTCGCCGTTACCCCGAAGCCTTTTGCTCGCCAGCGGCCTATTTGGCGGTATGAGACGCGACGACCGGGACGACCCCTTTGACGACTTCTTCCGCGAGATCGAGCGCATGATGGACGACATGATGCGCGGTTCCCCCGGCGACTCCGGCTACGACGACGCCGGGTTCGGGAGCGACACCCACCTCGACGTGCAGGAGCACGGCGACGAAATCCGCGTCATCGGGGACTTCCCCGGCGTCGAGAAGGACGACCTCTCCCTGAAGTGCGACGGGCGCACCCTCACTATCAGCGCCACCACGGACGCCCGCGAGTACGACGAGCGCATCGAACTGCCCGCGCGCGTCGACGAGCGCTCCGGGAGCGCGAGCTACAACAACGGCGTCCTCGAAGTCACCTTCGAGCGCGCCGAGGAGTCGGCGGACATCGGCTTCGAGTAACTAGAGGGACTTCACGGCCGCCGCGAGCCGGTCGTAGAACCCCTCGTCGTATTTCTTCTCGTCGTCGATGGTCGGGCGCGCGTTCGTCTCGTTCACGAGCACGCGCTCCTCCGTTTCGAGGACGTCCACACCCAGGAACCGGATGTCGAGCGCCGCCGCCGTCCGCTCGGCGAGGTCGCGCACCTCAGGACTCGGGTCGGCGGCGACCGCGTCGGCCCCGCGGTGGACGTTGTGCTTCCAGCGGCCGGCTTCGATGGCGGACTCGGGGAGACGGCGCTCGACCGTCCCCACAACCTCGCCGTCGAGCACCATCACGCGGTAGTCGCGGGCGTCCGGGACGTACTCCTGCACGAGGAAGGAGCGGTCGTCGGTCGCCCGGTAGTCATGGACGAGGTCGAGGTAGTCGGTGATGCCGAGAAACGAGTCGAGGTCGGCGGCCTTCGCGACGCCGACGCCGCGCGTCGTCGAGTTCGGTTTCACGACGACCGGCGAGTCGATGGCCGCGTAGGCGTCCTCGAGGTCGGTGGTGTCGGCGGGGTTCGACACCAACACCGTCTCCGGGACGGGAATGCCTGCCCGTTCGAGCGTCGCGAGGACGCCGGCCTTGTTCCGGGAGGTGAGGACGGCGTCACGGCCGTTCAGCCACGGCACGTCGAGCCACGTGTCGAGCACGTCGCCCTCCATGAGCCGACCGGGAAAGACGTATCCCGCGTCGTACCGGGACGGATCGACCGGCGGGTCCGAGAGGGAGAACGCGCCGTGCGAGGCCGAGACTGCTTCGACGTGAATGCCACGTTCCGCGAGCGGGTCGCGGACGCGTTCGAAGGTCTCGGCCGCGTTGGCGAACGCGAGACGGAACATGTACGCTCCCTTTGTGGGAGCGTGGAAAAAGCCCTCGTTCGGACCTCAGTCGATCTTCGTGAGGAGGTCCTGCCCGCGCTCGACGTCGATCTTGCACGGCGGCGTGATCTTGTTGTAGGCACGACGGAACGCCTCCTTGACGGCGGGCGCCTGGTCGACCTCACACCACGCGGTGAAGAGACGCTCGTTCGGGTAGATGCGCGTCGCGGTGCCGACCGGGACGCCGAAGGCCTGGCGCATCCCGTCGGAGACACGGTCCGCACCCGCACCGGTCGCCTGCTTGTTCTCCCGGATGACCTGGTGGGGGAACTTGCGGAGGATCATCTTGTAGTTGCCCTCGCCGAGTTCCTTGATGAGGTGACGGTTCGCGGAGAGGCGGGAGGCCTCAAGCGAGCCGTGGCGGAGCTGGCATTCCTCCTCGGTCTTCAGGCTGATCTGGACGGGGTAGTCCTCGGGGTCGGACTGCCGGTCGCCCATCTTGAACTGCGCGATCTTGGAGCCGGGGATGCCGGTGATGTACTCCCGTCGGGTGTAGGACGGTTTGTCAATCGTCCGGTACATAGAGGCGGGATTGTCGGCCATGGTTACTACCCGTGGCTGACGGCTAGCGTGCGGTTAAAGGCTTCGAAGCGTCGCGCTCGAACGTCTGCGGGAGACCGACGAGCGAGCGCGGTGGACGGGCGAGATCCGGTAGCGGCGTCGGGGTCCGGGGCGCTTTACCCGCTCGCACTCCGACATCGGGGTATGGCTGACGGCTTCCTCGACTTCGACGGTCTGCGCGACGCGCTCGCCGCGGCGTCCTTCGAGCGCCCGCCGGCGTTCGTGAGCAACGCCCACATCACGGGCCTCGGGGTGGCGCGCGCGCTCGCCGCCCACGACGTCCCGGTAATCGCGCTGGACCGCGTCGGCGACGGCGCAGCCCCGCTCTCGGACGCGGTGGACTACGCGGGCGAAGTGACGTATCCGCTCGACGACCGCGAAGGGTGGAAAGAAGACATCGAAGAACTCGCCGCCGTCCTCAAGCACGACCCGGTGGCGTTCGGCTGCATGGACGAGTGGGTGAACGCCTACGCGGAGGTCGAACCGGAAGGAGTCCGTCTGCCGTTCGCGGCGTACGACGCGGTGGACGCCGTCCTCGATAAGTCCTCGCTCTACCGGCTCGCCGACGACCTCGGCGTGCCATACCCGGAGACGGTCTGGCTGGCCGAGACGGACGCCGCGGAGGCGGTCGAACGCCTCGGCCTCCCGCTGGTGGTGAAGCCCGCGCGCAAACGCGAGGGCGAGGAAGTCCTCGGAACGAACGTCGTCGAGGTGGAGACGCACGACGACCTGCGCGACGTCGTCGCGGAGGCCGAGCGCGCGGGCATCGAGATACTCGCGCAGGAGAAGGTGGAGGCGACGACGGGCGCGGACCGCTCGCTCGCCTCCTACGTGCCGCCGTCGGGCGAGGCGCTCGGCGTCGTCGGGAACGCGGTCGTCCGACACCCGCAGGGGTACGGGACGTCCTGTGTGGTGCGGACGCGCGACGAACCGGACATCGCGGCGCGGGCGCTGGACGTCATCGAGGCGGCGGGGTATTGGGGCATCAGCGAGGCGGAGTTCGTCCATGACGCCGAGCGCGACGAGTACGTCCTGCTCGACGTGAACACGCGGCCGTGGAAGTGGATCTCGCTCCCGGTGGCGGCGGGCTTCGACCTGCCGTACGCGGCGTACGCGGACGCGGTCGGCGAGTCGTGGTCGCACCCCGACGGAGTCGAGGAGACGACGTGGGTCTACCTCCCGGACTACCTGCAGTCGCTCGGCGCAGGCGGCCGGGACGTCCTCTCACGCTCGGAGTGGGTGGACCTGCTCGGCGGCGGCGGAGAGCGCGCCGTCACGGGCGTCTTCGACCCGGACGACCCCGAGCCGACCTACATGGTCGTCCGGCAGGAGACGGGCGCGGAGTCCTACTACTGCTCCTGTTAGGTGCTGGCGCGCGTCGCCGATTCCGCACCCCATTAGGGCGGGCCGACCCACCGTCGAGGTAGTGAGTGACGACTACCTCCACCTGAACCTGTTCACGATGGACGCGGTCGAGCACGTCTCCGTCGGGTCGTGGCGCTATCCCGGGGACGCCTCGGCGCGCTACGCGGACCGCGACTACTGGACGGAGGTCGCGCGCACGGCCGAACGCGGCGGCTTCGACGCAGTGTTCTTCGCGGACGTTCGGGGGGTCTACGACGTCTACGCGGAGAGCGCGGACCCCGCCATCGAGCGCGCGGTGCAGACGCCGTCGAACGACCCGGCGTACGTCGTGCCCGCGATGGCCGAGGTGACGGACGACCTCGGGTTCGCGGTCACAAAGTCCACGTCGTACAACCACCCCTACCAGTTGGCGCGGGAGTTCTCGACGCTCGACCACACGACGGACGGGCGTATCGCGTTCAACGTCGTGACCTCCTACCTGGAGTCGGCGGCGGCGAACCTCGGCCTCGAGGGCCGGATGGAGCACGACGAGCGCTACGACCGCGCGGACGAGTTCATGGACGTCGTCTACGCGCTCTGGGAGGACTCCTGGGAGGACGACGCCGTCGTCCGGGACCGCGAATCCGGGCGCTACACGGACCCGGAGAAGGTCCACGCCATCGAGCACGACGGCGACTACTTCTCGGTGCCGGGCCCGCACGGCTGCGAGCCGTCCCCGCAGCGCTCGCCCGTCATCTATCAGGCCGGCTCGTCCGACAGGGGACGGGAGTTCGCCGCGAAGCACGCGGAGGGCGTCTTCGTCAGCCAGCCGAACGAGCAGGCCGTCGTCGACTACATGGACGACCTGCGCGAGCGCGCCGCCGGCTACGGCCGCGACCCGGACGCGCTCAACTTCTTCCCGGGCATCGTTCCCATCGTCGCGCCCACCGAGGAACTCGCCGAGGCGAAGCGCGCGTCCTACGAGGAGCACATCGACGTCGAGGGCGTCCTCACGCTGCTCTCGGGGTTCACGGACATCGACCTCTCCGAGCTCGACCCCGACCAGAAGCTCGAGCACGTCGAGACGCAGGCGATGCAGGGCGTCGTCAACGCCTTCACGACGAACGACGAGCACGAGTGGACGGTGCGCGAGATGGCGGAGTTCGCGGGTCTCGGCACCACCTCGCCCGTCGTCGTCGGCACCGGCGAGCAGGTCGCGGACGAACTCGAGCGCTGGTACACCGACCTCGGCGTGGACGGCTTCAACGTGAAGGAAGTCGTCCGGCCGGACGACCTGACGGCGTTCGTGGACCTCGTCGTCCCGGAACTCCGTGAGCGCGGCCTCCTCCCCGACGCCGACGAGCGCGAGTCGGGACTGACGCTCCGCGAGCGCATGACTGGCGACGCGCGCCTCCCCGACGACCACCCGGCACGCCAGTAGCGGGAACGCCAGTCGAGTGGACGGTAACCTTCATCCCGACGGGCGGCGTCCATTCGCCAAACCCCATGTCCGCAGACGACGGCGTCGACGAACGCCACCTCCCCGTCGGCGAGACGGCAGACGGCGACCCGCTGGAACTCCCCACCGTCGAGATTCTGACCGGTCGCGGCTTCGTCACCGGGAAGAGCGGCGGGGGGAAGAGCAACACCACGTCCGTCGTCCTCGAAGAACTCCTCGAACGCCAGTACCCCGTGATGGTGGTGGACACCGACGGCGAGTACTACGGGCTGAAGGAGGAGTACGAACTCCTGCACGCGGGCGCGGACGAGGGCTGCGACATCCAGGTGAGCCCCGAGCACGCCGAGCGCCTCGCGACCATCGCCCTCGAGGAGAACGTCCCGGTGATTCTGGACGTCTCGGGCTTCCTTGACGAGAACGAGGCGGACGAACTCGTCTTCGAGACGGCGCGCCACCTCTTCGCGAAGGAGAAGAAACTGAAGAAGCCCTTCCTACTCGTCATCGAGGAGGTCCACGAGTACATCCCCGAGGGCGCGGGACTGGGCGAGACCGGCCGGATGCTCATCAAGGTCGGCAAGCGCGGGCGCAAGCACGGCCTCGGCGTCGTCGGTATCAGCCAGCGCCCCGCGGACGTCAAGAAGGACTTCATCACGCAGGCGAACTGGCTCGTCTGGCACCGCCTGACGTGGGAGAACGACACGAAGGTCGTCGGGCGCATCGTCGGCAGCGAGTACAAGGACGAAGTGCCCGACCTCGACGCCGGCGAGGCGTTCGTGCAGGCGGACTGGACGGACGAGGCCGTCCAGCGCGTCCAGTTCAAACGCAAGCGGACGTTCGATGCGGGCGCGACGCCGGGCCTCGACGACTTCGAGCGCCCCGAACTCAAGTCGGTGAGCGACACGCTCGTCGAGGACCTCTCGGACATCACGAGCGCGGAGGAACAACGCCAGGACCGCATCGCGGACCTCGAGCGGAAACTGGAGAACCGTGAGGCGCGCATCGCCGAGCTGGAGGAGGAACTCGACCGAGCGCGCGACGTCTCCGCCGCCGCGCGCAAGCTCGCGAACGCGGTCGCACACGGCGACGTCGAGACGACGCAGGCGACGCTCGCCGACGGGGACGCAGACGGAGAGAGCGGCGGCGCGGCGGCGGACGTCGCGGCGCTCCGCGAACGCATCGACGAACTGGAGGCACGCCTCGCTGAAGCAGAGGCGGCGCGCGCGGAGACGGCGACGGACGAGCGGTCGACGGAGTCGGGTACGGACGCCGGCGAGAGCGCTGAATCGGACGACCACGCGGCGGACGACGTCGACAGCATCGAAGCGCAACTCGCCGAACTCGGCACGGACGACGGCGACGGGAGCGACGCGACCGAGGTGGACGCGGCAGCGAGCGAGTACGGCGACCTCGAACCCGACGAATCCATCGAAGACGTCCTCGAACGCCTCCAGCAGTCCTCGGAGCGCGAGCGCGCGGAGCGTGAACTCGGGACAAACGAGGGCGCCGGGCGTACACGAACGGACCGGGCGCGGAACGGGCCGGCGTCCGAGTCCGCATCAACGCCGGCGTCACGGCGGCCGAGCGGCGACGCCGACTTCGACAGCCTGCTGGACGCGCCGGCCGTTCAGGTCCGTCTCGACGCCGCGCGTCGCGCCTCCCAGTGCAACGACCGAGTGGCGACGGCCGTCTACGATGCGCTCGCGGAAGCTCCGCGGACGGCGCACGCGCTCGCCGACGCGACAGACACCACCGTCGAGGCGGTGCACAGCCTCCTCGTCGAACTGCGCGGGCGCAACCTCGTCGTGAAGGACGGCGAGCGCCGCTACGCGTTCCACGGGCCGTCGATTCGGGACCTCGCGGCGGATTCGGACGAGCGCGCGGAGCTCGGCGAACTCGGCGAGCAGTGGCGCGTCAGCTGACCCCGCGGTAGGCGGCGTGGACGGCGATGACGAACGTCGAGGCGGCGACGACGTTCGCGACGTAGACGCCCGGCGAGACGCCGGCGAACGGGAGGAGGAGACCGACGGCGAACGCGGGCGGTACCTCGATGTTGAGCGCCCAGAGCGAGACGCCCGCAAAGACGACGGTGAAGACGACGACGAGCGGCGACACCGTGTAGGGATGGCTCGGGAGCGTGCGGAACGCCCCGACGAGGACGGCGGCGAGCCAGCCCGAACACGCGCCGACGGTGAGCGCCACGGGGACGTCCCACGCGACCGAGCGCGTCTCGCGCGTGAACAGCGAGTAGGAGACAGCGGCGAGCGGCGGAAAGAGGAGGAACGGGAGCGCGGCGAGGGTGTTCGCCGCCGCGGTGACGACGCCGAGGAGCGGCGCGACGAGAAAGATGGCCGCGAGGCGGACGCGGCCCGGACCGGCGACCGTTCGGACGAGCCAATCGGTGACACGCTGGGGGGACACGTCTCGACGTAGACCGTCTCGGCAGTTGAAGCGCCGGCCTCACGGGACGGCGTGCACGACGGCGGGAGACGGCGTCGTCACTCGTCGTCGTGGGGTCCGAAGAATGCGGAGGAGCGACCGGTGAGTCGCACCGCTCCGAAGTGTGGATAAGTGACCGGATTCGCTCACACCGCAACCGTCAGCGCTTCCGGGAGTCGGAAACCGTTACCGCGATGCCGCCGAGAGGCGGCGCTTCTTCAACGAGTTACAGGCGGGTGAGGTTCTTCGCGCGGGGGCCCTTCTCGGCCTCCTCGATGTCGAACTCGACCTCCTGACCCTCTTCGAGGTCGGGGCCGCCGACGTCTTCCATGTGGAAGAAAACGTCCTCGTCCGCGTCGTCAGTCTCGATGAATCCGTAGCCGCCAGTGTCGTTGAAGAAATCAACTACGCCTTTCGCCATTGCCTTTGTACAATGTGGCTCCCCACGGATAACCCTTGCGAGTGCGTCCGCACCACGGGCGCCGGCGAGTTGAGGTGCAGAGAGCGATTGAGAGACTCTATCCACACCGCTGCATGACTCTATAGAGGCGTCAAGGCGACCGAATGGCTGCCGTGTGATCGCGCCCGCGTCGCGGGCCACCGCGAGTTCCGACTGCATCCCCCGCAGGGTCGGCCGGTCGACCAGCGCGAAGGCGTCGCGGACCACTGCCTCCGGACCCCGCGGTGCAGCGTCGGCACCGAGCGAATGGCTCACAGACCTCGCGTCCGTTTCGGTGAGGACCCCGACGTCCGCGGCGATGCCCTCGGCCACGCTCGCTTCGCTCGGTGGTGTTCAGAATCAGCTCGGAGCGTCTCCACTACTCCGTTCAGTCGCAGGAAAATGCCGCCTCCCGGATTTGAACCGGGGACAGCTCGATCTTCAGTCGAGTGCTCTCCCAGTCTGAGCTAAGGCGGCGTGCACGCTATCCGAAGTGGAGCGCGGAAAAAAGGGTTACGAAACGACCGAGAGAAATAATCTCTCGGTGTACTAGGGAAATTAAGTCCGCGAGGGACGTGGATACCGACATGGAACCACGTCTCGAGTTCGCCGACCTCGACGCCGCGTTCGAGCGCAACGAGCGCCGAGAGCGTCGACAGCGAGAGTTCAGGTTCATGTTCATCGGGCTCTGCGCGGGCGTGCTCGCGAACATCCCCGCACAACTCCTCGTCCAGCCCTTCCACGTCTCCGACAGCGGCGTCGTCATGTACGGCGACCGAGTGATCACGCAGACCCTCCCGACGCCGCGCCTCCTCCTCCTCAACGGCGTCGTCCTCGTGGCGATGCTCGTCGCCTGCCTCTACGGCTATCGCTACTACACGGGTTACTACGACGAGCCGACCGTCCGTGTTCCCTTCGACAGCGACAGCGACACCGTCTACGACCACGTCGAGGAGTACCTCTCCACGGAGGCCGAGGACCTCGACGTCGACGTCGTCACCGGCCACCAGCGCATCCAGTGCGTCTCCCCCGCCGACGAGGACCTGCTCAGCGTCGAGTTCGACCCCGGACGCGACGTCGCCTACGTCACGTGGGACCCGCACGACCGGCAGTCGCGCGTCCTCGTCGAGAAGCTGCGCCAACGCTTCGGAAAATGACTCCGCTCGGCAGAAGTGGGTCCGGGCGGATTTGAACCACGGTCGTTCCGCCCGCGTCACTCCCCGGTTCAGAATCCGCGACTATGTCGCCTCGTCCCGTTCGGCAGAAGTGGGTCCGGGCGGATTTGAACCACCGACCTTCTCCTTGTAAGGGAGACGTCATAACCACTAGACCACGGACCCGCACGTAGAGAGTAGCGGACGCGCGGCAAAACGGTTTCCTTTCGACGGAAGGCTTACGCGGCGTCCGTGGCTTCGAGGAGGTATGGACGCGCGGACGCGACGGCTCACGACGGCGTTCGCGGTCGTGGCCGTCCTCCTCCTCCTCCTCGGCGTCGTCGCGTGGGCGTTCACGGACGTGAACGGACACGAACGCGCGACGGTCACGGTTGCGGACGCGAACGGCACCACGCTCGGCGTCGTGAACGCCTCGGTCGCGGACTCGGAGGCCGAACGCTACCGCGGACTCTCGGGGACGCAGTCGCTCGCGAACGGGACCGGGATGTTGTTCGTCTACGGCGCGGAGAGCGAGCGGACGTTCGTGATGCGCGAGATGAACTACCCCATCGACATGGTGTTCGTCGGCGCTGACGGTCGGATAACCCGCGTCTTTCACGCGGAGACGGAGGAGCGGCCCTACGAGCAGTACACGGCGCGCGCGAAGTGGGTGCTCGAAGTGCCCTACGGGTGGACGACGCGCCACGGCGTCGAGGCGGGCGACCGGGTCCGAGTCACCTACGGGGCGTGAAAGCGGAAAGCATCGGGTGGCGTAACAACCCTTTTGCGTGATAGGTTCGTCCCTCTCGGGGAATGAGTTTGGAGAACGACGAGGACCCGTTCGAGGACGTCCGCGAGGAGTCCGCGAACGCGATGTATCGGCTCTTCACGGAGTACGGGCGCGACTGCCTGCCGCAGTTCACCGTCGGCGTCGTCGCGTCAGTCTTCGCGCGACTCCTCGACCTCGTCCCACCGGTGATGCTCGGGTACGCCATCGACACCATTCTCCGGGACAACGGGACGTTCCTCGGGTTCCTCCCGGCGTCGTGGCGGGCGGGCTGGACGACGGCCGAGCAGGTGCTCGTCGCCGCCGGCCTCGTCGCAGGGTCGTTCGTCCTCGGCGCGGGCTTCCACTGGCTGCGCAACTGGGGGTGGAACTCCTTCAGCCAGCACGTCCAGCACGCGGTGCGGACGGACACCTATGAGAAGATGCAGCGGCTGAACATGGAGTTCTTCGCGGAGAAGCAGACGGGCGAGATGATGTCGGTCCTCTCGAACGACGTCAACAGGCTGGAGCGGTTCCTGAACGACGGGCTGAACTCGGCGTTTCGCCTGACCGTAATGGTCCTCGGCGTCGCGTTCGTCCTCTTCACCTACAACTGGCGGCTCGCCCTCCTGACGATGCTTCCGGTGCCGATTATCGCGGGCTTCACCTACTGGTTCGTCAAGACCATCCAGCCGAAGTACGCGGACGTCCGCTCGTCGGTCGGGCGGCTGAACTCCCGCCTGGAGAACAACCTCGGCGGGATTCAGGTCATCAAGACGTCGAACACCGAGGAGTTCGAGGACGAGCGCGTCGAGGACGTCTCGCAGGGCTACTTCGACGCGAACTGGGGGGCGATTACGGTCCGCATCAAGTTCTTCCCGGTGCTGCGCGTCATCGCCGGACTCGGTTTCGTGTCGACGTTCCTCGTCGGCGCGTACTGGGTGGCGGTCGGTGCGCCGTTCGGCGTCGGTGGCGCACTCACCATCGGCGGCTTCGTCGTCTTCATCCAGTTGAGCCAGCAGTTCATCTGGCCGATGGCCCAGTTCGGGCAAATCATCAACATGTACCAGCGCGCCCGCGCGGCGAGCGAGCGGGTCTTCGGGTTGATGGACCAGCCCTCGCGCATCGAGCAGGACCCGAACGCCACCGCGCTCACCGTGGCGGACGGCGATGTGGTCTACGACGACGTGACGTTCGGCTACGACGAAGAGGCCATCGTCGAGGACATCACCTTCGAGGTCGAGGGCGGCGACACGCTCGCGCTCGTCGGCCCGACGGGCGCCGGAAAGTCCACCGTCCTCAAACTCCTCCTTCGGATGTACGACCCGGACGAGGGAGCAATCCGCATCGACGGACAGGACATCAGCGAGGTGACGCTCCCGAGCCTCCGGCAGGCCATCGGCTACGTGAGTCAGGACACCTTCCTCTTCTACGGGACGGTCGAGGAGAACATCCGATACGGGACGTTCGACGCCGACCACGAGGCCGTCGTCGAGGCCGCGAAGGCCGCCGAGGCCCACGAGTTCATCCAGAACCTCCCGGACGGCTACGACACGATGGTCGGCGAGCGCGGCGTGAAACTCTCGGGCGGCCAGCGCCAGCGCATCGACATCGCGCGCGCCGTCCTGAAGGACCCGGACATCATGGTGCTGGACGAAGCCACCTCGGACGTCGACACGGAGACGGAGATGCTCATCCAGCGCTCGCTGGACGAACTCACCGAGGACCGGACGACGTTCTCCATCGCCCACCGCCTCTCGACCATCAAGGATGCGGACACTATCCTCGTCCTTGACGGCGGGCACATCGTCGAGCGCGGCACGCACGAGGAGTTGCTCGCCGAGGACGGCCTCTACGCGAACCTCTGGGGCGTGCAGGCGGGCGAAATAGACGAGCTACCGGACGAGTTCGTCGAGCGCGCGACGCGGCGCGCCGCGACGGTGGAGGACGCGGACGCGAACGACGACTGACGCCGTCGCTCGGCGGGCGAGTGTCCGGGCCGGCGCGCGAGGGGGCACGCCGGCCATGGAGAAACGAGCGACGCGCCTGAGGGGGTGGCGCGTCACGGGAGTCGGCGTCGCGAGGTGCGTAGGGGCGCGCTCGCGTGCCGTACATCGTGGGCACGTAGGGGGTGTGCCCGTGTCGTGTCCGTCGGGCGCCTGAGGGGGTGGCACCCGAATCGTGTCCGTGGACGCCCGAGGGGACGAGCGTCCGGGCGTGGTCGACGGAGGGACGTCGGCCACGGGTCGGCGGGTGCGTCGAGGGGGACGCAGCGCCGGATAGTGTCTGTCGGTTAGCGGGCGGTACGCGGACGGTGCGTGGACCTATGGTCCGACGCGAACGACTCCCCAGACCATTGTGTTGTAGTGTAATCGCGGAGGGACTCAGTCAGCGAGCGGTGCGGCGCGACAGTCGTCGGCTTAAGGACCGACGCGAACGACTCCCCAGACCATTGTGAGTGTGTGTTGTGGATGCGGAAGGGCGTGTTCTGTGAACGGTGCGGCACGACAGTCGTCGGACTACGGTCCGACGCGGACGACTCCCCAGACCATTGTGTTGTAGTGTAATCGCGGAGGGACTCGGTCAGCGAGCGGTGCGGCGCGACAGTCGTCGGCTTAAGGACCGACGCGAACGACTCCCCAGACCATTGTGTGTAGTGAGTGGTGGTAGTGCAGAGGGACTTGTTCGAGAGCTGTACGTGCCAGGATGCGGCCCGCTCACGGACGCGGCGGTCCGTGGGCGTCGGAACGAGGGGCGTCCGCGTGCCACGGGTTCGGAGGGCGAACACGGGGCGACGGGTGCTTCCTGGCATCACGCACTCTTTCATACAACCCACTATGTAATAAATTTAGCGATCTATAGTATGAAATTAAGCTACTGAGGGAGAGATATGGGGGAGGGAACTGGGCGAGGGAAGGGCTATCGGCGACGTGAGGACGACGGAACGCGGCCGCGCGGCTCGGCGCGCGCGGCAAGCGACGAACGGGGGAGGTGGCGGAGGAAGAGCGGACCTTCAGGGTGACCAGCCACAGACAGTGCATTCGAGGGCGTCCGTGTCGTGGAGGCCCCCGCAGTCGGGACACTGTTTCTTGTTATAGCTCCGGTCCCACGCCTCGACGTCGTGACCGTTGCTTTCGAGGAACGCGTCCAGGACGGAGTCGGTATCCCGTGATGCACTCGACATACGTGGTATGCCATATCGCACCACAGTAATAGTCTTTGTGGGGACTCCCACCGGATGGGAGGGAGTACAGCGGCCGACGAGCGCCAGCCTCAGAGGTCGTAGAGCTCCCCGAACTTCGATTTCGCGTAGTCGAGGAAGTAGTCGGCCGTGTAGGCCTCGCCCGTCGCCTCCTCGACGAGTTCCGGCGTCGTGTACCGGCAGCCGTGCCGGTGGACGCGCTCACTCAGCCACTCGTGGAGCGCGTCGAAGTCACCCTCGGCGACCTTCGCGTCGAGGTCGTCGATGTCCCGCTCCGCGTGCGCGTAGAGTTGTGCGGCGAGGACGCTCCCGAGCGAGTACGTCGGGAAGTAGCCGAAGTTGCCGTGGCTCCAGTGGATGTCCTGGAGACAGCCCTCCGTGTCCGTCTCGGGCCGGACACCGAGGTACTCCTCCATCTTGTCGTCCCACACCTCGGGGACCTCCGAAACGTCGAGGTCGCCGCTGATGAGGCCGCGCTCGATTTCGAAGCGGAGGACGATATGCATGTGGTAGGTGAGTTCGTCCGCCTCGACGCGAATGAGGTTGTCAGGGTAGACCTGGTTCGCGGCCTCGTAGACGTCCCTGGCGGTGGCGTCCGCGAGCGACGGGAACTGCTCGCGGAGCGTCGGCGCGAAGCGCTCCCAGAACGCCTGCGAGCGTCCGACGTGGTTCTCCCAGAGGCGCGACTGCGACTCGTGGACGGTGAGGTCGCGGTCCTCGCCGAGCGGCGTCCCGTACTCCTCGCGCGGGAGACCGAGGTTGTAGAGGGCGTGCCCGAACTCGTGGACGGTGCTCATCATCGAGTCGAGCGGCTCCTCCTCGCTGAAGCGCGTCGTGATACGGGTGTCGAACTGGTTGCCGGACGTGAAGGGGTGTGTCGAGGTGTCGAGGCGGCCGCGGTCCCAGTCGTACCCCACCGCGTCGAGGACGTCGCGGGAGAACGCCTCCTGCGCGTCGGGGTCGAAGGTCTCGCCCTCGAACGGCGTCGCGAGGTCCGCGTCGGACGCCTGAATCTCCTCGATGAGCGGGACGAGTTCCCCGCGCAGGCGCCCGAGCACGCGCTCGGCGGTCTCGAGGTCGATGTAGGGCTCGTAGTCCTCGAAGAGCACCGCGTAGGGGTCGCGTTCGTCGTCGATGTGTTCGGCGTACTCGCGCTTCAGTTCGACGAGCTTCTCGAGGTAGGGGGCGAACGTCTCGAAGTCGTCGTTCTCGCGGGCCTCCTCCCACGCCTGCAGGGCCTCGCTGGACGTCTGGGAGATCTCCTCGACGAGGTCGCGCGGGACGCGCTCGGCGCGGACGTACTGGCGCTCGATTTCGCGCACGACAGCGGCCTGTTCGTCGGTGAGGTCGGCGTCCTCCAGCTCGTCGAGCGAGTCGGCCACGACGTCGGCCGTCATGAGGTCGTGGTTGAGCCCGGAGAGCGTGGAGAGCTGTTTCGAGCGCGCGGGATTCCCGCCCTCGGGCATCATCACCTGCTGGTCCCAGGAGAGGACGCCCTGCGCGCCGCCGAGCGCGGTGAGGCGTTCGTACTGGTCGAGCAGTTCACGATAGGCCTCGGGGGCGTCGTCGCGATGGTCTGCCATACGCGATAGAGGTCGACGCGCGCACAAGAAGCCACCCGTCGCGGCACGACTGTCGCTCGCTCAGGGCCACGCCTCCGCGACGTCGCGGTAGGCCTCGTAGCAGCGCTCGAGAACGGCAAGGGAGACGCTCTCCTCGTCGGTGTGTGCTTCGCCGGGTTCAGCGGGCCCGGCGACGACGCAGGTGGTACCGGCGTCGACGAGCCATCCTGCGTCCGTCGCGTGCGGCTTCACGACCTGTTCGGGGGCCTCGTCCTGCATGCTCGCGAGGCAGCGCTCGACGGTGGTGGCGTAGGATTCGTCGTCGCACGCCATCGGCGGGAGGTCCTGCTCGACCACCCATTCGACGCCGGGGTGATCCTCGACGCGCGCGAGGGGCGCGCGCTCGCCCGGGACCGTACGCTCGTCGATGGTGACCTCGCAGTCCGCCGGGACGACGTTCCACGCGTCCCCGCCGTCGATCCCGGTGACGACGAGGCTCCCGGTGAGGCCGTGGCCGAGCACCTCCGTCTCGGGGACCGGCATCTCCCGGACGGCGTCGACGGCGTCGCACGCCCGATAGACGGCGTTCTCGCCCTGCTCGGGCTCGCTCGCGTGCGCGGCCGCGCCAGTGACGTCGAGTCGACTCCCGCGCCGACCCTTGTGCGCGACGGCGACGTCGGTGACGCCCGAGTCGGAGTAACCCGTCGAGCCCTCGCCGACGACGGCGTAGTCGGGCGCGAACCCGGCGTCGATGGCGTGGCGCGCGCCGACGCCGCCCTGTTCCTCGCCGGTGAAGGACGCGAAGACGAGGTCGCCCGCGGGGTCTGCATCACGGAAGGCGAGGAGCATCGCGGCGAGCGCGCCCGTCATGTCCGCCGTCCCGCGGCCGTGGAGGCGGCCGTTCTCCTCGCGGACCGCATAGGCGCCGTCGTCTGTGAGTTGGTTGTCGGCGGGCGCGACGACGTCGTGGTGGCCGACGAGTGCGAGCGATGCGGTATCGGCGTCCCGTCCGCGATAGGCAAACACGTTGCCGCCGCCGGGGGCGTCGTCGCGGACGACGCGGGCGTCAGTGTGCTCGCGGAGCCACGCCTCGACGCGGTCGCCGACGGCGGTCTCGTCGTCGTGGGACGGAATCGCCACGAGGTCGCGCGTCAGCGATTCGAGTTCGTCCATATCGAGGACAGACGCGCCGGGTAGAAAAGGCCGGGCGGCCGTCGGGCGCGAGGCGGGCGGAGGCGAGGCGGGTTAGCTGACGCCGGTGACGGTGGCGGCGGCGTGGTAGAGCGCGAAGGTGACGAGCGCGGCGGCGACCATGGAGACGCCCCACGCGGCGACGGTGTAGCCGGTCTTCCCCTCGGAGACGCCATCGAGGCCGTCGACGAGGCCGGCGCCGACGATGCCACAGATCATCACCTTGTTGAAGGAGATGGGGAAGCCGAGCGCGATGGCGGCCTGTGCGACGAGGAAGGCGGGGACGAGCGCAGCGATGGAGCGGTAGGGGCCGAGGTCGGAGTAGTCGTCGGCGACGGCGCGGATGAGGTCGGGGGCACCGACGAGGGCGCCGACGACGAGGCAGGCGGCACCGAAGCCCAGGAGGGCGAGCGTCGAGAGGCCGATGGAGCCCTCGATGACCGGCTGGAGCGGACCGATGGCGAGACCGATCTGGCTGCCGCCGCTGGAGAAGGTGACGAGGCCGCCGAGCGCGATGAGGAACCAGTGGACGCCGCGCGGGCCGTGGCGGTCGACGGCGTACCACGTCGTGACGGCGAGGACAACACCGAAGGAGAGCGCGACGGCAGTCGTGTCGGTCGGAATGGGGAGGGGTGCGGCATGTCGGGGGAGCGAGAGCGCGCGGGCGAGCGTCGCGGCGAGCGTGCCGTCCTCGGGGAGGAAGTCGAAGCGAACGGTGGCGATGACGGCACCGACGAGCGTGCCGAGGGCGGGGACGGTGACGGTGTCGGGGATGTCGGTGCGCAGGAGGACGTAGGCGACGCCGAACGCGACGACGACTTCGACGAGGGGGACGGAGAGCCAGAAGGCGACGACGTGGAGGAGGGTGTCGGTGGCGAGCGATCCGCCGAGCGCGATGCCGGCACCGATGGTCGCGCCGGTGACGGTAAACGAGGAGGGAATCGGGTAGCCCGAGCGGTTGCCGAGCGTGATGAACGATGCGGTGGTGAGGAGGGCGGCAGTGGTCGCGAGCGGGGTGACGGTAGCCCCGTCGACGAAGCCGTGGCCGATAGTCGCGGAGACCGCCTGTCCCTGTGCGAGCGCGCCGAGTGCGGCGGTCGCGCCGACGATGACGGCGGCGCGTTCGACGGAGAGTGCGTCCGCGCCGACGGCGGGCAAGATGGGCGCGGAGTTGCTGTTCACGCCGATGGTGTAGGCCATGAACGCGGCGGCGAGGACCGCCGCGGCGATGAAGACGAGGCCGCTCATGCGTCGTGCCGGTGCGGTGCGGGGTGGCGGTCGGCGGGGCGATGCGACGTCTCTGCGGGCGTACTGGACGAGTGCGAGGAGGGCATATATTGTTCCACTACGTATCTACTGAAAGAAGGTCGCGTTCACGTCCGTAGCACCCGAATCTTGAACACCCTTATCCGACATCGGCGAGTAGGTAATCGCATGAAGATAGTCCCGGACACGAGTGTGGTCATCGACGGCCGCATCTCCCGACGCGTGGAGAGCGGCGAGTACGCCGGGGCCACCGTCTACGTGCCCGAAGCCGTCGTCGGCGAGATCGAGGCCCAAGCGAACAAGGGCCGCGAAATCGGCTGGGACGGGCTCTCGGAGCTGCAGCGGTTGGCCGACTTGGCCGATGAAGGCGACATCGACATCCAGTATGTCGGCGCGCGCGCCACCGAATCGGAGATTCAGCGCGCCGCCGCCGGCGCCATCGACGCGAAAATCCGCGACATCGCCACCGAGTACGACGCGACGTTCGTCACGAGCGACATCGTCCAGGCCGAGGTCGCGAAGGCGAAAGGCATCGACGTCGAATACCTCGAACCCGAAGCGCGCGAAGTCGAGGCGCTCGCCATCGAGGACTACTTCGACGAGCAGACGATGTCCGTGCACCTGAAGGACGGCGTCGTCCCGATGGCGAAACGCGGCGACATCGGGAACATCACCTATCAGGAAATCGGCGAGACCGAACTCGACACGGAGACTCTCAAGGAGTACGCGAGCGAGATTCGCGACACCGCCAAGCGCAGCGACGACGCGTTCATCGAGCTCTCCGAGGAAGGCATGACCATCGCGCAGGTGCGCGACATGCGGATCGCCATCGCGACGCCGCCGTTCGCCGACGGCATGGAGATTACCGCCGTCCGCCCCATCGCGAAGACGACGATGGCGGACTACGAGCACGAGGAGGACCTCAAGGAGCGCCTCCTCGAGCGCGACCGCGGCGTCCTCATCGCCGGCGCGCCGGGCGCCGGGAAGTCCACGTTCGCGCAGGCCGTCGCCGAGTTCCTCGACGAGAACGGCTACGTCGTGAAGACAATGGAGAAGCCCCGCGACCTCCAGGTCGGCAAGGAGATCACCCAGTACACGGAACTCGGCGGGTCGATGGAGACCACCGCCGACTCCCTCCTGATGGTCCGGCCGGACTACACCATCTACGACGAGGTCCGGAAGACCGACGACTTCGAGGTGTTCAGCGACATGCGCCTCGCCGGCGTCGGCATGGTCGGCGTCGTCCACGCCACACGCCCCATCGACGCCCTCCAGCGCCTCGTCGGACGCGTCGAACTCGGCATGATTCCGCAGATCGTCGACACCGTCGTCTACATCGAGGACGGGGACGTCGACACCGTCTACGACGTCACGACCGAGGTCAAGGTCCCCGAGGGCCTCATGGAGGAGGACCTCGCGCGACCCGTCATTCAGGTTCGGGACTTCGAGACGAAGACGCCCGCCTACGAGATTTACACGTTCAACCGGCAGGTCGTCACGGTACCCCTCGAGGGCGAGGGCGGGCCGAGCGAGACCGGCGTCGACAAACTCGCGAAGAACGAGATCGAACGCGAGGTCCGGTCGGCCACCCGCGGGCCAGTCGAGGTCGAACTCCGCAGCGGCAACCAGGCCGTCGTCTACGTCACCGAGGACGACATCAGCCACGTCATCGGGAAGGGCGGTGGGCGCATCCAGGACATCGAGAACCGCCTCGGCATTACCATCGACGTCCGGACGTTCGAGGACCGCCCCGAGCACGCGAGCGCCCCACAGCAGGATGAGAGTGGCGGCCCGGGCGCCGCGGGCGCTGGCCCCGGCGGCGACGAAGGCGAGGTCGTGACGCCCGAAATCACCTCCCAGCACATCATCATCCCCGTCGAGAAGGCCAGCCCCGGCGAGACCGTCGAGGTCCGGGCCGACGGCGAATACCTCTGCACGGCGACGGTGAGCCGCGGCGGCGACATCCAGATTTCCCGAGGCTCGGCCATCGCCGAGGAACTGGAGCGCGCCATCGACCGCGAACTGCTCATCACCGTCGTGAGCGAGTAACGCGGTTCTGAACATCAGCGAAGAACCACGAGGAAGCGAGCGCTGACCGACGGGAAACGCGAGAAGGCCGCGTTACGCGCGACAGCACTGTCCGTGTTCTTCGAGACCGTCAGTGCGCGACGACCGCGAGAGTGGGTAGCGAACAGCCCTACGCGCGAGTAGGCGTCGCTGTCGGGCGCGTGAGAACCGAAGAGGGATTCGTCTAGGGCGTCGCTTCGTTCTGCGTTTCCGCTTCGCAGTCCGCACAGGTGAGTTTGTAGAGGCTCTGTCGCGCGTCGGCGAAGTAGATGTCCTCGCGGACGACGTTGCGGTCCTTCAGGCGGTCGAGTGCGTACCGCACGGTGCGCGCGGAGAGCATCGACTCCTCGACGATTCCCTTCTGCGTCTTCGGGCCGTCGTATTCCAATACCTTGTAGACGAGTTTCGCGCTCGGAGGGAGGTCTTCTAGCGTGTCGCTACCCATCGCTTCCACCCGAGACACTACGTCACTATAAATGTGCGGGGATAGCCCACACCCGGGACGCAGCTGTCATACCGGCGAAGCGCCGAAGACGGCGCGCGGATAGCCAAGCGAACTCCTTTTGCACCTCGCCCGAGGAGTACTGGGTATGACCGAGACAGCCGACCGACAGGCCGCCCACCGGCGCGGCGTCACCGTCACGACGGTGGCGTGTCTGACCGGCGTCGCGGCCGGCCTCGGCTCGAACTTCATCGCGTCCGGGGCGACCGACCAGCTCGGGGTCCTCCCGCTGCTCGCGGCGCTCACCCTCAACCTCGGGGTCGTCCGCCTCTTCGGGGTCGACGTCGATGAGTTCTCGACGAAGGACCACCTCTACACCGCCTTCATGACCTTCTCGCTCTGGTTCGTCACCTGGGCGATCCTCCTCACCGCCGCGTAATCATGGCCGAGGACAGCATCGCGGTCGTCGACCTTGATCGGTGTCAGCCCGACCGCTGTAACTACGAGTGTTCGAACTTCTGCCCGCCGAACCGGACGGGCAAGGAATGTATCACCGTCCGGGGCGAGGACGCCGACGTCGGCGGCCCCGACCAGATCCAGATTTCGGAGGAGATCTGTCTCGGCGAGACCTGCGGGATCTGCGTCGAGAAGTGCCCGTTCGACGCCATCGAAATCATCAACCTCCCGCAGGAGCTCTCCGACGAGCCGACTCACCGCTACGGCGAGAACTCCTTCGCGCTCTACGGCCTCCCCATCCCCGAGAAGGGGAAGGTCACGGGCATCCTCGGGCCGAACGGCATCGGGAAGTCGACCGCCATCAAGGCGCTCGGCGGCGAGATTACGCCGAACCTCGGGAACTTCGCGGAGCCGCCCGAGTGGGACGCCGTCATCGACGAGTTCCGCGGCACCGAACTCCAGCCGTTCCTGAAGGGCGTCCGCGACGGCGACATCGACGTCGCGCGCAAGCCCCAGTACGTCGACCAGATTCCGAAGAGCTTCGACGGGAACACCCGCGAACTTCTCGAGTCCGCGGACGAGCGCGGCGTACTCGACGAAATCGCCGAGCGCCTCTCCATCGAGCCCGTCCTCGACAGCGACATCGACACGCTCTCCGGTGGGGAACTCCAGCGCGTCGCGCTCGCCGCGACGCTCGTGCGGGACGCCGACTTCTACTTCCTCGACGAGCTCACGCCCTACCTCGACATCGACCAGCGCGTTACCGCGGCGCGCCTCGTGCGCGAACTCGCCGAGGACGACGACCGTGCGATGCTCGTCGTCGAGCACGACCTCGCTGTCCTCGACCTGCTCGCGGACAGCATCCACGTCGCCTACGGTGAACCCTCCGCGTACGGCGTCATCACGACGCCGAAGTCCACGCGCAACGGCATCAACGAATACCTGAACGGGTATCTCGACAACGAGAACATGCGGATTCGCCCGGAGAGCATCGAGTTCGAGGAGCACGCCCCGCGCGTCTCCTCGCGCTCCGAGACGCTCGTCGAGTATCCCGACATGACGAAGTCCTACGGCGAGGGCGAGTTCACGCTCGACGTCGAGGGCGGCGAAATCAACCGCAACGAAGTCCTCGGCATCGTCGGGCCGAACGGCATCGGGAAGTCGACGTTCGCGAAACTCCTCGCCGGCAAACTCGAGCCCGAGCAGGGCGAGTTGGACCTCGACCTCGACATCGCCTACAAGCCCCAGTACGTCGAGGTCGACCAGAACATCCGCGTCGACGCCTTCCTCTCCTCGATCACGGACGACTTCGGCTCCTCCTACTGGGAGACCGAAATCGCGAACCCGCTCCAGTTGGGTCGCATCATGGAGCAGAACCTCACCGACCTCTCCGGCGGGGAGCGCCAGCGCGTCGCCATCGCCGCGACGCTCTCGCGGGACGCCGACCTCTACCTGCTGGACGAGCCGAGCGCCCACCTCGACGTCGAGCAGCGCGTGCTCGCGGCGCGCGCCATCCGCCGCTACGCGGAGAACCACGAGACGAGCGTGATGGTCATCGACCACGACATCTACACCATCGACCTGCTCTCCGACCGCCTGCTCGTCTTCGACGGCGAACCCGCCGAACACGGCTACGCGAGCACACCGAAGGGGATGCGTGAGGGCATGAACGAGTTCCTCGCGAACCTCGACATCACCTTCCGCCGCGACGAGAACATCGGCCGCCCGCGCATCAACAAACCGGGCAGTCAGAAGGACAAACAGCAGAAGCGCGACGGCGAATACTACTACACCCAGTAGTCGACGTCTCGCCGCACACGACAGCACCCTTTTTCGGCCCGTCGGCTTTTCCGCGCGCTCCGCCAAGCGACCAGCCATGCAGGCGTCGCTGTCGCGCGGCGAGCGCATCGAGGCCGTCGAGAACGCGTCGGCGGACGGGGACCGGCTGGTGTCGGTCGCAGTGCCCCACGACGACTCGCTCGGGTCGTGGCTCGAACGCGTCGAGGAGGCACACGCGGAGGCCGAATACCTCGACGGCGAGGCGAGCGGCCCGCTGACGCAGGCCTTCGAGCGGGCAGTGCGCGCGCTCCACGACGTCGCGGAGACGCCCGAGGACGGCCTCGTGGTCTACGCGGGCGTCGTCGACGGCGACCTGGAAACGTACGTCTTCACGGACCCGCCGGGGCGGGTGGAGGAAGGTCTCTTCGAGCACGGGAACGCCTTCGACACGACGCCGCTGGAACGCCACGACTCGGGAGCGCAGACCGTCGGGCTGGTCGTGGTCGAGCGCGGCGGCGCGGCGCTCGGACGACTCGACGGCGACGGCGTGCACACGCTGGAGACGTTCGAGAGCGAGGTGCCGGGGAAGACGCGCGCGGGCGGGCAGTCAGCGGACCGCTTCCGGCGGCGCCGCGAGGAGCGCAAGCGCGAGTTCTTCGGGAGCGTCGGCGAGGCGGCGGGCCGGGAGTTCGACGACCCGGACGCGGTGGTGCTCGGCGGGACCCACGTCACCGTGGAGGCGTTCCGCGCCGGTGACTACCTCCCAGACCGGCTCGCGGCGCGCGTCGCAGGCACGTACGCCGTTGAGTACGCGGGGCCGCGCGGGCTCGAACAGCTCGCAGCGAAGGCCCGCGGCGACGTCACGGCGGCACACGAGGATGCACAGCGGGCGCTCTCCGAGTTCTTCGGTCGGCTGCCGGACGGCGAAGTGACCTACGGGCGCGAGCGCGTCGAGGAGGCGCTCACCTACGGCGCGGTCGACCGGCTCCTCGTCGCCGAGGCCGTGGATGCGGCGACGCGCGAACGCTACGCCGAGCAGGCGGCAGACGAGGGTGGCGAGCTCGTCGTCGTCCCGGCAGCCGTGGAGGGCGGCGAGCGCTTCGCGACGGCGTTCGACGGTGTCGGCGCACTCCTGCGGTTCCCCGTCGAGTAAGCGGGACGCACCACGTTCCGTCAGGACAAGGCAACGGCTCGCTGGCGAAACGACGCGAGCCGAAAATGACGGGACCGTTCAGAACACGGAGCGCTGACAGCTCCCGCAGAGCGTCTCCTCCTTCCGGTCGACTTCGGAGACTTGCGGGGAGAAACTCATCGCACAGCGGTTGTTGTCGCAGTGCTCGAGCCCGAGCGTATGGCCGATTTCGTGGACGACTTCCTTGCGGACGCGGTCGGCGAAGATGTCGCCGGCGGAGCGCTGGCTGAACCCACCGTCGGAGGACGTCTGGAGGCGGTGGGTGGAGACGACGCAGCCACGACCCTCGAGGTACGCGAGTCCGAAGACGTAGTTGCGCTGGCGGTAGAAGAGGTCGACGGGCGTGACCGCGACGTTCTTGTCCCCGTTGCCGGTCCGGCGGGCCACCTCGATGAACGGCTCCGCGCGGTACTGGCGGCGGGCCGTGTCGTAGGCGTCCGCGGGGACGCCCTGCTCGGCGGTGACGGAGACGTCACAGTCGTAGACCCGGCGGAGGCCGGCCGACGCCTCGCGTTTGACCGTGGCGGGGACGTCGCCGACGGGGACGATATCGACACGCATGGGAAACGCTATGCCGCCTCGACTCATAAATATCCCGCCGTGGACGCCACGCGCAGAGACGCACTCGTGGACGAACTCGCCGAGTACGACGTTCTCGTGGAGGTGGGCGTCGGCCACCGGCCGGCCGTCGCGGCGGCGCTCGCCGAGCGCGGGCACGCAGTCAGCGCGACGGACGTCCACGAGCGTGCGACGCCGGACGGCGTCGCGTTCGTTCGGGACGACGTGACCGACCCCGAGAGCGACGTCTACGCGGACGCGGACGCCGTCTACGCCCTGAACCTCCCGCCGGAACTCCACCGGCCGACCCGTGACGTCGCGGACGCCGCGGGCGCGGACTGCCTCTTCACGACGCTCGGGACGGACCAGCCGGCGGTTCCGGTCGAGCGCCGACGCGTCCGGGGCGACACGCTCTTCGTCGCGACGGACGGGCCGCGAAGGTAGAAACCCCTTTGCCGGGCGCACCCGGAAGCCAGAGTATGCAGGTCGATACCGTCGTGCTCGACGTCGACGGGGTGCTCGTCGACGTCGCCGACTCCTACCGGCGCGCCATCGTGGAGACGCTCTCGCGCGTCTACGAGGAGACGATTCCGAAGGCGGGCGTGCAGGCGTTCAAGGACGCGGGCGGCTTCAACAACGACTGGCTGCTGACGGACGCCGCCGCGTTGTTCGTGCTCGCGAAACGCGAGGGGTTGGCGATGGACCTCGAGGCGTTCACGGACGAAATCGCGAAGCACGGCGGCGGCCTCGACGGCGCGGAGGAGGTCGTGGCGGCGGCGCTCGACGACGCGGCGCGCGAGCGCGTCTACGACGACTGGGACACCGGCTACCTCCGGGAGGTCTTTCAGGCGCTCTACCTCGGGAGCGAGCGCTATCGGGACATCGAGGGCGGCGAACCGCCGGTGGAGGCCTCAGGGTTCATCGAGGACGAACCCGTCATCGTCACGCCAGAGACGATAGAGCGCCTCACGGACGAGTACGCAGTCTGCGTACTCACCGGCCGCCCGGAGGCGGAGGCCGAAATCGCCTTAGAACGTGTCGGCCTCGACGTCCCCGCGGAGCGGCGCTTCACGATGGACGACTGGGAGGAGGGCAAACCCCATCCGCGCGCGCTGGTCGCGCTCGCCGACCGCTGTGACGCGGCGAGCGTGGCGTTCGCGGGCGACACGCTCGACGACGTCAAGACGGCGGTGAACGCGCGCTCGGCCGACCCCGAGCGGACGTACTACGGCGTCGGCGTCCTCACCGGCGGCCTGACCGGCGAGGAGGGCCGGAAGAAGTACGAGGCGGCGGGCGCACACGTCGTCGTCGACTCCGTGAACGACCTGCCCGACCTCCTCGAAGGGTAGGCGGCCGTCGGGCCTTTAGGGGGGCCGCGTGAGGGGCTAGATATGGCAGACGTTCGAATGCGCCTGCTCAAGCAGGACCGCGGCCCCGTCGAAGTCGAAGTGGACGACGAATGGGAGCACGAACTCGAACTCGATGGCGTCGAGGAGAAACCGGACGGCCTCCACGGGGAGGCCCGGGACGCCGAGGCGAACGACGTCCTCTACCGGTTCGTCACGGACGACGACGAGGAGCTGCCGGTCTACCTCGAGCGCCGTCACGCGCGCGACGAGGAGTTCGAGCGCGTCGGCGAAGTGACCGACGTCGCCATCGAGACGAACATCGGGTGACGGCCGGGCGGGCCGTCGGTCGGTATCGCCTCAGAACTCGACGTACGGAATCGTCGCCTTGTTGCTCGCCGTGTAGTCGAGCGCGTCGGCGTTGGTGACGCCGTCGGGCGTCACGAGGTCCATGACGTTCGGCGCGTTCCCGTTCTCCGCACCGCCGATAGCGTAGGCGCCGTTCGAGGACTGCACCTGCCGGATGCGGCCGGGTTGGCTGCCGGCCTGCGGGCAGAGGAGTGCGGCGAAACGCTTGCCCTCGAGCGACCCGCCGAGCGCCTGCTTCGGCACGTCGACGAGGACGGCGTCGATGGCGCTGAAGGCGGAGACGGAGACGTCCGTCGTCACCGTCGCGCCGTCGGCGGTCTCGACGACCGGGGCCACCCAGCCCTCGGCGACGACGCGGCGCTGGTAGGGCGCTTCGAACGTCGCGTTCACGCCGGTGCGCGCAGCCGTGGTGCCCCCGTTGGTGTCGGGGTCGCTGACGTAGAACTGGAACGTCTGGAGGCTGAAGCCGCGGCCGCCCCACGGGTTCGTGAGTTCGCCGCCGAGCGTCGTGAGGAACTGGTAGCGGTCCGCCGTCTCGTAGACGGCGACGGAGTCGACGTCGAAGGCACCGTCGACGAAGACGTCGTTCGTCGGGTAGGTGTAACTGCCGGGGCCGTAGTCGTCGCCAGTGGCGTCGTCGACTTTCGTGACGAGGTCGCCGACGTCGAGGTAGGCGACGGTCTGCTGGGCGACGGTGGTGCCGGCCTCGGTGACGTCGTCGCCGGTCGCGGCGACGACGGTGATGGCGGACTCGCCGGCGGCGACGCGGACGTCGACGCTGAACGAGCCACCGGACACGTCGGCGGTGACCGTCTCCGCGGGCGTCTGCACGACGACGTCCGCGCCGTCCGTGGTGCCCGAAACGGTGACGTCGCGCGACCCGACGGCTTTCGGCGGGAACTCGACGTCGAGGCTCGGGCCGTCGGGCGTCTCGCCGTCGGTGTAGCGCGCGGCGACGGACGCGGGGCGCTCGACGGGTTCGCCGGCGTCGATGGAGTGTGCGAGGCGGACGAACTGCGCCATGCTCCACGAGAGCGGCGTCGCCGAGCCGGTGCCCTCGCCGAACGCCCAGCCGTACGCGGTGGGGTCCTCGCGGTCCCAGACCTGCTCGGGGAGCATCCGCCCGGAGTTGGCGAACCCGGCCATCGTGCGGAGGAGGGCGTGGGGGTCCTCGTCCCCGGCGAGCAGTTCGTACTCGGCGCGCTCGCCGGTGAAGATGGGCCAGAGGCGACCCTTCCCGGCGTTGTCGAGGCTCCACGGCGCGCCCGCGGGGTAGTCGCTCCCGTCCTGCTCGCCGTAGCCGTCGCCGTTGTAGCGGTAGAAGGCGGGGCCGTGCGGCGTCTCGACGCGGATGGTGTCGTCGACGACCTCGAGGGAGTTCTGGACGACGAGGTCGTCGGCGGGCTTCACGCCGAGGCGGACGAACTCGAGGAAGCCCGCGTCGATGACGTTGCGCTCGTCGAGCGTCGGCCCGCCGTTCGCGAGGCCGCGCGACGCGCCGTCGTCCGGGTCGTAGTCGTCGTTGACCCGGAAGTAGTAGGGCGTCTGCGCGTGCTCGTCGGTGCCTTCCTGAGTCGCCATCCACTCCTCAGTGTTCGCCTGCCAGTGGTCGGCGAGCGCGAGATAGACGAGCGCGTCGCCGCGTTCGCCTTCGTCCGCCGCGAGGTGGGCAGCGGCGACGAGGCCAGCGATTTCGGCGGCGACCGTGGAGGGCGAGAGGCCGCCCTCCTCCTCCCAGCGTTCCTGGCCGGTGACGGGACCGTTCGCCGCGAGGTAGTCCGCAGTCGCCTTCACGTCCGCGTAGTCGAACGCGACGTCGTCGAAGGTGAGGTCGTAGCGCTCCTGGAGCTGGTGGACGAGCAGGCCGGGGAGGGCGTGTTCGTCGAGTTGCTCGCCGCCCCAGCGGACGCGGCCGTCGATGAAGGTGTTCTGCGGAACGAAGCCGTCCTCGCGCTGCTGGTACTCGTAGACGTACTCCATCGCGGCCGTCGCGGCCTCGACGTCGCCCATCGCCTCGAACGCCGTCGCGGACTGGTAGAGGTCGCGCGCCCAGACGAAGTTGTAGCCGTAGTCGCTCGGGGCGTTCGCCTGCACGGCATCACCCCACGGCACGCAGAGCGCGGCGAGGCCCGCACCGGGGAACTGCTTCGACTCGGCGGCTTTCAGCGCCATCGCCGCGAAGTTGTACTGGGGTTCGAGGACGTCGTCGCCACGAACTGACGACGGTGTGTCGATGTCGTCGAGCCAGTCGCGCCACGCGTTCCGGTAGTGCGCGCGCGTCGCCGCGAAGTCGCGTTTCAGGCCGCGGCGGGCCTCGGCGAGCGCGCGCGACTCGTCGGCGTTCTCGGCGAACCCGAGCGCGACGGTGTCGGCGAGTCGTGAGACGCCGCTCCCGAGACGGCCGACGAGCACGGCGTTCCCCTCGGCCGTCGTGTGCCGGTCGTCGGGCGCGCCGGACGCGAGGAGCGGGCGGACGGCGTCGCCGCCGACGACGTCGACGCTCCCCCACTCGAAGCCGCGTCGGGACGCGAGACCGGCGGCGACGTGGTAGGGGTTGCCGTCGGCGTCACGGACGACCGCGGAGTCGTCGTACGTCCCAGTCGCGGACGCGGTGAGCGCGTACGTGCCCGAGTGGCCCGTCTTCTTGCCGGAGCCCGTCGATTTCTGCTTCCCGTGCCCCGTCGCCTTCCCGTTGCCCTTCGAGAGGGCGTGGAGGGACGCGGCGTCGCCCATGCCGGACTCGGAGAGCGCGAGGTCGCAGAGCGCGTAGACGTCGTAGTCGCGGCCCGCGCCGTCGAAGCGCACGTCCGCGAGCACGGCGTCGCCGTCGGGGTCGGCGGCGTACTCGACAGTGAGCTCCCAGCCGCGCTCCGGGTCGCGCGCCGTCTGCTCGAAGAGGAGCGCGTCGTCGGAGGACGGCGTGACGGTCCGCTCGACGGGGTCCGCGGTGGTGCGGTCGACTTCGTGAGTCCGCGCGACGTAGGACTCGTCGGGGGCGGCGACGACGAAGTCGAGCGTGCGGACGCTCGGGAAGTCGACGCGCGGGAAGCGGACCTGCGCGAGCGACCCCTCGGTGAGCGTGTACCAGACGCGGGAGTCGACGTCGTCGCCGTGGTCGGGGACGGTTCCGACGCCGTACTGCTCGCCAGTCGTCCAGTAGGCGTCCGCGCCGCCGGTGGGGGCGCTCGCGGCGCTCCCGACGCCAGTGCCGAGCGTGGCGGCGGCGACGCCCGCACCGACCGTTTTCAGCCAACTCCGTCGTGACAGGTCACTGTCTCGCATCGAGTACAACGAACAACAATGATAGTTAAAATCTTTTCTATGATTGGTGTACGATTACCTCCAACGTTGTTCCGGTGGGTCGATGTGTGGGCGGGCCGACGGACGAACTGATGGCACGACCACGCGGTACGCTCGTCGGCGGCCTTCTCACCTCGTTCGCACTCGCCGCCGCGCTCGGCCTCCCACCCGGCACGCTCGTCCTCTTCGGCCTCGGCGGCACCGTCCTCACCGTCCCCGCCGCACACCTCCTCCTCGAAGAGGCCCACGACCGCGGCGACGTCCGGCGGCGCTGCCTCGCCGCCCTCGCCGCCGCCGTCCTCACCACGTTCGCACTCGGCCGGCTCGTCGCGTTCCTCCTCCCCGTTCCCGGTGACCCCGCGCGCCTCCTCCTCCAGTGTCTCGCGCTCCTCGTCGGTCTCGTCGCCGGCGGCCTCGTCATCGCCGGGGGCTACGACCGCGTCATCGACTGAGGCAACCGTCGCACATCGCACAACCCTTATTCGCGCGGCCGCCCACCCACAGGTATGCGAATCGCGCTACTCGGCGGCACTGGAGACATCGGCGAAGGCCTCGCGCTCCGCTGGGCCTACGACACCGACCACGACGTCATCATCGGCTCGCGCGACCCTGAGAAAGCCCGCGCGAAAGCCGAGGAGTACGAGACCGAACTCGACAGCCGTGGCGTTGAGCGGACCGTCAACGGCTTCGACAACGAGATGGCGGCCGACCGCGCCGACGTCGTCGTCCTCGCCGTCCCCGCCTACCACATCGGGGACGTCGTCGAGAGCGTCAGCGACGTCATCGACGAGGACACCGTCCTCGTCAGCCCCGCCGTCGGCATGCAGCGCGACGACGAGGGCATGCACTACAACCCGCCGGGCGTCGGCAGCGTCACCGCGCTCGTCCAGCAGAAAGCCCCCGAGGACGTCCCCGTCGTCGGCGCGTTCCACAACCTCGCCGCCGACCGTCTCGCCAACCTCGACGTCGAGTTCGACCTCGACACCCTCGTCGTCGGCGACGACAGCGACGCCCGCGAACTCGTCGCCGACCTCGCCGGCGACATCGAGGGCCTGCGCGCGCTCGAAGCCGGCGGCGTCGCCAACGCCCCCGAAGTCGAGTCCATCACGCCCCTCGTCATCAACATCGCGATGAACAACGCCGACATGCACGACGTCGGCGTCCGATTCTTCTAAACGCCCTTTCGCCACACTTGAGCGCCCAAAAGGGCGCTCTCCGCTAACGAAAGCCCGACCCTCCTCGCTCCCGTTGGTCTCGCGTCGGACATCCACGTCGCTCGTTCGGAACAGCCGTCGCTATTCGGTCGGCGTCGAAAGAACGTGGATGGTCGGGTACGGACTCCTACGCCGGAAACCGAGTTACGCGCCGGCTTCCTGCAGGGCGTCCTCGAGCTTGTCGGCCTGCGTGACGCCGACGAAGCGCTCGACGACACCGTCGTCGTTCTCCACGACGATGGTGGGGATGGAGCGAACCTGGTACTCGTTGGCGACGTCCTGGTTCTCGTCGACGTCGATTTTCTCGAACTCGACGCGGTCGCCCCACTCCTCCTCGAGGTCCTCGAGGATCGGGTCCTGCGTCTTGCACGGGCCACACCAGTCGGCGTAGAAGTCCTTCAGGGTGACAGTCATCGTTCTACCCCGAACTAGGCCGGGCCACGCCGATAAGGATTACTCACGCGGCGAGCGACACCCACCAACCGGTTTTCGGGCGTTTCGGGGCTCCCAGCGGAGTGTTCGGCCTGTAGGACGAAATGAATGCGAGGACTTAGGTGCGTCCACGCGCATACAACACCCATGAGCAGCGGCCAGAACTCCGGCGGGCTGATGTCGAGTGCCGGACTCGTCCGGTACTTCGAATCCGAGGGACGCAACGCCATCCGCATCAACCCGAAGTCCGTAATGGCGTTCAGCGCCGTCTTCGGCGTCCTCATCATCCTGCTGAACCTCTTCACGGTCTGAGCGTCGCGCGGACCCGGGAGCCTTTTTCACGCGCCGCCCCAACGGGGGCAGTATGACACTCGAAGCTGGAGTCGTCGCCGTCCAAGGTGACGTCTCCGAGCACGCCGACGCGATTCGTCGCGCGGCCGCGAACCACGGCGAGGAGGTCGTCGTTCACGAGGTCCGCAAGTCCGGGGTCATCCCGGAGTGTGACCTCCTCCTCCTGCCGGGCGGGGAGTCGACGGCTATCTCGCGACTGCTGGCCCGCGAGGGCATCGACGAGGAAATCGTCGCGCACGTCGACGCCGAGAAGCCCGTGCTGGCGACTTGCGCGGGCCTCATCGTCGCCTCGCGGGACGCGCACGACGAGCGCGTTGACACGCTCGACATCGTGGACGCGACGGTGGACCGGAACGCGTTCGGCCGGCAGGTCGACAGTTTCGAAGCCCCGCTCGACGTCGAGGGACTGGAGGAGCCGTTCCCCGCGGTGTTCATCCGCGCGCCCCTCATCGCGGACGTCGGCGACGGCGTCGACGTGCTGGCGACGTGGGACGACAAGCCGGTGGCGGTCCGGGACGGCCCGGTGGTCGGGACGTCCTTCCACCCGGAGTTGACCGCGGACGCCCGCATCCACGATTTGGCGTTCTTCGAGAACGAGGAGGCCTCGCTGTGAGCGACACCACCGAGAGCGACGCCGGCAACGAGGACGGCGACGACGCGCTCGACGCCACCATCGATTCGGTGAAAGTCGCGGGCACCTCGGAAGGCCCGATGCCGGTGGTGCTCGTGGACGTCGGCGAGACGGACGTCCTTCCCATCTTCATCGCGTTCGAGGAGGCGATGAGCATCGCGCGCGGCCTCGACGCCGAGGGCATCGGCCGGCCGCTGACGCACGACCTGACGCTCGACGTCGTCGAGGAACTCGGCGGCCGCCTCGACCACGTCGTCATCCGGGACGTCGAGGAGGGGACGTACTTCGCGGACGTCCACCTCCAGACGCCGCGCGGGGAGGCGGTGGTGGACGCGCGCCCGAGCGACTCGCTCGCGCTCGCGTCGCGGACGAACGCCCCGATTTCGGTCGCGCCAGCCGTCTTCGAGGAGGGGCGTCGCGGCCGCGGGGAGTTCGCCGACCTGCAGGACATCCGGGAGGTGAGCGCCCAGTGAGCGACTCCGACGAGGACCTGCTCGAGGAACTGTTCGCGGTCATCGAGGACCGCAAGGAAACCCTCCCCGAGGGCTCCTACACGGCGTCGCTGTTCACCCACGAGAAGGGGGAGAACCGCGCCTTGGAGAAGGTCGGCGAGGAGGCGACGGAGTTCATCCTCGCGGCGAAGGACGACGACGCCGAGGAGATGGCCGAGGAGGGCGCGGACGTCGTCTACCACATGCTTGTCGCGCTCTCGATGCACGACGTGGACGTCGAGGAACTGCTCGACGTCCTGCGCGAGCGCCGGGGCTGAACGCCCGCGTCGCTCCGTCCCGAGTGCACGCGGTACCGCGTGCGCGCCGGCTTTTTTCCGCGAGAGTTGCCTACTTCTCGGCATGTCGGCTTGGAACTGGCGTCCCGTGGCGAACGTTCCGACGACTGACACGCTGTACGGTGTGTACGCCGGGCAAGCCGGCGCGTACGCGGTCGGGGAGAACGGCGTGGTGCTCCGCCGGGACGGGAAGACGTGGCGCTCGCTCGTCAGCGGCGGGCCGACCGGGAACGGCCACACCCTCCGCGGGGTCGACGCGTCGGACGACAGCACCGAACTCTGGGTCGTCGGCGGGAGCGGGACCGTCGGCGTCCACGACGTCGAGGCGGGTGTGACGACGGCGCTCACCGTCCCGAACGAGGAGGCGAACTTCACGGACGTCGCCGTCGAGGGTGCGGGCGGCGCGGCCGACGTCTGGATCGCGGACGACTCGGGACGCGTCCACTACAGCGCGCCCGCGTCGCTCGCCGACCGGACGTGGCGGACCGACGAACCCGGCGGCGGCGCGGGCCTGACGAGCGTCACCGTCGGTCCGGGCGGCGTCGTGGTCACGGACACGGACGGCCGCGCCTACCGGCCCGCGGAGACCGGGTGGGGGCGTCTCGGCGTCGCCGCCGAGGACCCCCTGCACTGCGCGGTGCGCGCGAACGGCGTCTGGTTCGGGAGCGACGACGCCGTCTACGCACCGGACGCGGACGGCGCGACGTGGGACGCCGAACCGGCCGCGGAGGACTCCGTGACCGGCCTCGCGGCGAGCGAGGGGACTCTCGTCGGCGTCACGGAGGACGGCGTCGCGGTCGCGCGCGAGCGCGGCGTCTGGCGGACGCTCGAACTCCCCGTGGACGAACCCCTCCACGCCGTCGCGCACGACGGACGGTTCGTCGCCGTCGGCGAGTCCGGGACGATTCTCGAAGCCGAGTAGGAAGAACGGGCGCGCAGGCCCGATAAACGCGCTTTTACGTCGGGGCCCCGTACGAGGGGACATGATTTTCGAGGACCTCCCGACGACGCCCACGTCGGAGGAACTACTCGACAAGGCGTTCTCGCGGGCGGCGCGAGCGGGCCGGGCGAAGTCGGGCGTGGAAGCGCAGGAGTCGATGCTTCAGACGGCGTCGAACGTGCTGAGCGACAACCTGGAGAACGTCGTGACGGCGTGGCCGGACTTCGACGAGGTCGACCCGTTCTACCGCGAGCTCGCGGACGCCGCCGTCGGCGTCGACGAGGCGCGCACCCACCTCTCGGAGGTGACGTGGGCGTCCCGGAAGACGAAGTCGCTCGGGCGAGAGTATATCGGCCGCCTGCCGCGCGGCGACGCGGACGCGGCGAAGAAACTCCGCAAGCAGGCGTTCGCGCGAATGGGCTCGGTGATGGACGAGATCGAGGACGACCTCCAGTTCCTCAACGAGGCCCGCGACGACCTGAAGACGTTCCCGGACATCCGGCCGGACGAACCCGCCATCGTCGTCGCCGGCTACCCGAACGTCGGGAAGTCCTCGTTCGTGAACGACGTGACGAACGCGCGCAACGAGATCGCGCAGTACCCGTTCACGACGAAGGCGGTCCGCGTCGGGCACGTGGAGCGCGACCACATCCGCTACCAGCTCGTCGACACGCCCGGCCTCCTCGACCGGCCCGCCGACGAGCGCAACGCCATCGAGGAGCAGGCGGTGTCGGCGCTGACGCACCTCGCGGACGCCGTCCTCTTCATGGTCGACGCCTCCGCGACCTGCGGCTACCCGCTGGACGACCAGCTCGCGCTGCGCGACGACGTCCGCGCGACGTTCGTGGACGCCGCGGACGGCGAGGACGACGTCGGCTTCCTCACGGTCTGCAACAAGAGCGACAAGTCCCGCGACGTCGAGGCGGACGCCTACATGAGCGTCGAGACGGGCGAGAACGTCGAGGAGGTCCTGCGGGCAGCCATCGACGCGACCGGCTACGAGCCCGAGTTGCCGACGCGGGACTGATTCTCAGGCGCTCTGCGTCTCGACGAACCGTATCTGGACGCGGACGGTCTCACCGGTCGCGTCCCTGATTCTCTCCTTCAGCGTCGCCGCGAGCTGTGGATAGGTGTCCGTGCTCGGCCGGCCGACCGTGAGGGTGACGCGGTTCGGCGGGTCGAACGGTGACGGCGTGCGGGCGTAGGTGACGTGTAAGTCGACGAGCGTCAGGTCGGCGTACTCGCCGGAGTCGAAGGTCTGCTGAACGGTGTCGCGCGTGGTCTCCTCGAACTGGCCGTGCTGGTAGGAGGTGTAGGTGACGCCGCCGAGGAAGAGCGAGAGCACGCAGATGGCGGCGAGGAGGACGCCGATGCGTTTGAGCGTCGCGCTGCGCGCTTCGCTGAGGCGGAACCAGCGCTCGGGCCGGTAGCCCTGGTACCAGAGGACGGCGAGCGCGGCGAGGTTGATGGACAGGAAGTTGACGAGCACGAGCACCGTCGACCCGACGACGGTGCCGGGGAGCCCCCACGCGAGGCCGATGCCGATGACGGCAGTGGGCGGGACGAGCGCGACGGCGATCATGACGCCGACGAGCGCGGAGGAGACGCCCGAGGAGAGGCTGAACGCGCCCGCGACGCCGGCACCGAGCGCGACGGCGAGCGAGAGGAAGTCGGGGTTGAGGCGCTCGCGTATCTGCCCGATGGCGAGGAGTTCGTCCGGCGAGAGCGGCGGGACGAGGTGGGCGACGCGCGCGAGGTAGGCGAAGCCGGCGGCGGCGGCGACGGCGGCGAGAAAGCCGATTGTCTGGAGTTTGACGCCGCGGAGGAACATCTCGCGGTCGTCGACGACGGTGCCGACGCTCGTCGCCATCGCGGGGCCGATGAGCGGCGCGATGACCATCGACCCGACGACGACGGCCGGCGAGTCGAGCAGGAGGCCCGCAGTGGCGACGACGGCGGAGACGACGGTCATCACGAGGAAGGGGACGAGGCGCGGCGCGAGGTCCTCGGCAGTCGCGACGATTTCCTCGCGGGCGATGCGGTCATCGGACTTCTCCTCCTCGTAGCGCTCTTGGAGTTCCTCGAAGCGCTTCGAGACGACCGTCTCGGCGTCCACGACGACCGTGTAGGCGTTCTGTTCGAGGCCGGCGTCCCGGAGTGCGGAGAGGACGTCCTCGACGGCCTGCGTCGGGATCGGGAAGTAGACGACGCCCGTATATCCCTGACTCCCTGTCTCGTCGGTGACGACGTAGTCGATGTCGCGTTCCTCCAACTCCCCGAGGATGGTCTCGCGCTTCCCCGCGGGGATGATGACCTGTACGAGTCGCACTGCCCGGACGTGCGACCGGCCTCCGGAAAAACGTAGCGGGGATTAGTTCGCGGTGTAGGTCGCCTGGACGGTGACGGTCACGGAGACGGGGCCGCGGTCGATGGTCGTCTTCGCGCCGCCCGCGTCGCCGCTCGCGCTCGCGTACAGCACGGGACCGCCGTAGCCACCGCCGACGGACGCGGACTTGAGGCCGGTGATAGTGAGATTCTCGGCGGCGGCGACGGCGCTCGCCTGACTGCGGGCGTCAGCCATCGCGGCCTCGATGGCCTGCTCGCGGAGGTCCGCGCGCGTCTCGTCGGAGAGCGTGAACTGCACGCCGTGCACGCGGTTCGCACCGCCCGCGACGGCGGCGTCGAGGACTGCACCGGCACGCGAGGAATCCTGCACGGTCACTTTGAAGCCGTGGACGGCCTGGAAGCGCGTCGCGGTGTCGGGTTTCTCGCCGGACTTCTGCGTCTGCTCGGAGACGCGGTAGGTCGTCGTCTCGATGTCCGCCTTCGCGATGCCGGCGTCCGCGAGGGCGTCACGGAGCGACGAGGCGTTCTCGGCGACGGCCGCGCGAGCGGCGTCCGCGGAGTCCGCCTGTGCGACGACGGCGACAGAGAGGACGGCGACGTCGGGTTCGGCGCTGACCGACCCGGACGCGGTGACGTCGATGGTCGTGGCGTTCTGTGCGTGTGGTGTCGCGGCGGGACTGCCGGTGGTCGCGGCGACGACGCCGGCGGTCACGACGCCGACGGCGACGATGGCTGTCAGGACGAGTGCTGCGTTGCGACGCATACCGTCCAGTACGCAGGACGGAACGTCAACGTCTCGGAGGGTGAAACGGCCGTTTGTCTCTCGCGGCGACGAAAGACACAACCCCGCGCGTCGGCTATCAGTGGTATGTTCGAGAGCCGACCGGACCGAGACACGGAAATCGTCCTCCTCGGGCGGTCGAACGTCGGGAAATCGACGCTGATGCGCGAGATTACCGGCCACGACTTCACCACGGGCGGCAAGCCCGGGGTCACGCGCTCGCCCAACCACTACGACTGGGCGTCCGAGTCCTTCGTCGTCACCGACCTCCCCGGCTTCGGCTTCATGTCCGGCGTCGAGGAGGACAGACGGGAGGCCATCAAGACGGACATCGTCCAGTACGTCGAGGAGTACGCGGACAACATCCTCGCGGGCGTCATCGTCCTCGACGGGAAGGCCGCCGTCGACATCATCGACCGGCACACGAGCGAGGAGGAAATCCCTCACACCGTCGAGCTCTACCACTTCCTGCGCGAGGTCGGGATTCCGCCGGTGCTCGCCGTCAACAAGATGGACAAGGTCGACGACAAAGACGAGCGGCTGAACGACATCGCCGACCGCTTCGGCCTCGTGCCGCCGTGGGTGCAGTGGCAGGACACCATCGCGCCCATCACCGCGAAGAAGGGCGACATCGACGCGCTGAACGAGGCGGTCCGCGTCCACCTCGAGGACGCGAAGCGCGACGACCTGAAGAAGTTCTTCTAACGGTCAGGCGACGCGGTTGACGAGTTCCTCGTCGGCGGCCGCGTGCAGGACGTTCTGCTGGACGAGGTCCGCGATGTCCTGGTAGTAGTCCCGCTTGAGCGCGCCGGTGTGCGGCGTGATGACGACGTCCTCGAGGTCCCAGAGCGGCGAGTCCTCGGGGAGGGGTTCGGTCTCGAAGACGTCGAGACCGGCGCCCGCGATTTCGCCCGTTTCGACCGCCTCGACGAGCGCGTCCTCGTCGGCGACAGCGCCGCGCGCGACGTTCACGAGGTAGGCGTCCTCGCGCATCGCCTCGAAGACCGACCGGTCGACCATTCCGTCCGTCTCCTCGGTGAGCGGCGTCGCGAGCGCGACGAAGCGCGCGTCCGCGACGGCGTCGTGGAGTCGGTCGGGCGTGTACACCTCGCGGGTGTGCGGCGTCGGCGTGGGCGTGCGCCGGACGCCGTCGACGCGCATCCCGATGCCGTCCGCGCGGCGCGCGACGCCCTGCCCGACCGCGCCGAGGCCGACGACGGTGAGCGGCTCGTCGTAGAGCGTGAACGCCTCGTCCCACTCGGGTTGGTCCCACTCGTGGGCGGCTTGCGCGTCGCGCGCGGTGTGGAGGCGGCGCGCGAGCGAGAGCATCAGGCCCAGCGCCGTCTCGCCGACGGCCGCGCCGTGGATGCCCGAGGAGTTCGTGAGGGCAGTGCCCGCCTCGCGGTAGTCCGCGACCGGGAACTCGTCGTAGCCCGCGCGGATGCAGTGCACCCACTCGAGGCCGAGGAACGCGTCCGAGTGGCCGAACGACGCGACGGCGTCCACGTCCGAGACATCATCGTCGACGATCGTGACCGCGGGGTCGAGCGAACGCAGTCGCTCCGCGAGCGTCTCCGGCGGGAAGACGGCGCTGACGGACTCGTGGATGCCGAGGCGGTCGATGTCCATACGCGCCGCTAAACGTGAACTCCGATTGAATCTTGTGGAAGGGCGACTCGGGAGAAAGGTCCTCGTCACAAGGGGCTCGGAGGGGGTAACTCCTCGTCACCGTCGCCCACTCCCCCTAGCGCGCCCAGCGTCTAAGGGCTTCCGTCACGCGCGTCCACCGGAGGTTCATCCGGGAGGACGCGGCCATCCCGCGGGGTGCGCTGGGCACGGCCCGGACGGGGCGCGCGAAATCCGACGGACACCCCGTTCGGCGAGTAGTGTCCGTCGTGTCCGCTAGGCCTGCCAGTCGGCGAGCCCGCGAAGTTCCGCGGCCGCCGCCTCGACGTCGTCCCCGCAGAAGACGCCGTCCTCGGTGACGAGACCGGTGACGAGGTCCGCCGGCGTCAGGTCGAAGAGGGGGTTCTCGACTGCGATGTCCGCGTCGCCGTCGTAGAGTTCCTCGCCGGGAGCGTCCGCCAGCTCGGGGTCGTCCGGGTCGGCGTCCGGCGCGATTTTGTCCTTCGCGCAGACGGCGTAGACCGGGACGTCGGCCTCGGCGGCGGCGAGCGCTGCGCTCCGCGTGCCGACCTTGTTCACGACACTCCCGTCGCGGAGCGCGGTGTCCACGCCGACGAGCACGGCGTCCACCGACTCGACGAGCGTCGCGACGGCGGCGTCCGTCGTGAGCGTCACGTCAAGTCCCGCCGCGGCGAGGCGCTCGGCGGTGTCGACCCCCTCGCGGGCGGTCCGAGACTCCGCGACGACGACGTGCCCTGGGTCCGCGCCAACGATGGCGTCGAACGCCGTCCCGGAGCGTGAGAGCGTGAGGACCGACGCGTTCCGCAGTTCGACCGCGGCGGCCGCGGCCGCGCCGTCGTCGGCAGCGAGCGCCGCGTCGATGGTCGCACTCGCGCTCGTCAGAATCGCCGCCGCACTCGCTTCCTCGGCGTCGTGGACGACGCGGTTCACGCGGTTGCGGACGGCGGCCATGCTCTCGCGGGCGTCGAGCAGCGCTCGGGCCGTCTCGAGGAGGGCGTCGTAGTCCGCGCCCGCGGCGGCGTCGTCCCGGAGCACCTCGCAGGCGCGCACCGAGACGTAGGCGGAGCCGTGCGTGTCGTCGGTACGCACCGTCTCGACGCTCGGGCGCACCCGGTCGTAGGACGTCCAGAGGTCGGGGACGGTGTCGCGCTCGCGGATAGCCGTCGGGGGCACCCACTCGTAGTCGGTCGTCTCGTAGTTCGGCGTGATGTCGCGGGTCTCGCAGTCGAAGAGGTAGGGGTGGACGACCCAGCGCGTCCCGCGGTCGGCGTCCTCGACGGCGAAGGACTCACCCGACCGGACGAGAGCGACGTCCGTCTCGGGGTCGAGGCCGGTCTCCTCGCGTATCTCGACGCGCACCTGTTCGTCCGGGCGACCTTCGGCGTGCCCGGCGACCGCGCCCCACTGGCCGGTGTAGGAGCCGACGTCCTCACTTCGGCGGAAGAGCAAGACGTCCGTCCCCTCGCGGAGGAACGCCGTGACGACGTGTGTCTCCTCCATACGTCGCCCGTCGCCCGCGGCGACGTTAGTTCCGGGGGCCGACGGGACGCGACGTCCGGTATCGTCGGCCCTTTTATCGCGCCCGCGGAAGGACACGGCATGGAAGCGTTCGCGGTTCCCGGCCTCCCGGAGTTCGAGGCGGGCGACGACATCGCGACGGAGATCGAGGCGGCGTGCGACCTGCAGGACGGCGACGTGGTCTGCGTCGCGAGTACCGTCGTCTCGAAGGTCGAGGGGCGGACGGCCGACCTCGCGGACTACCCGGCGGGCCCGCGGGCGCGTGAGATTGCGAACCGCCTCGAGGAACTGACGGGCGACGAGCGCGACCCGCGCTTCGCCCAGGCCGTCCTCGAGGAGTCGACAGACCTCGTGATGGACGAGCCGTTCCTCCTGTCGGAGACGCGCTTCGGGCACGTCGGCGTGAACGCCGGCATCGACCGCTCGAACACGGGCGGGGCCGAATTACTGCTCCTCCCGAAACGCCCGAGCGAGTCGGCCGAGCGCATCCGGGAGGGGCTCGACGCGGACGTCTCGGTCGTCGTCACGGACACCTCGGGGCGGTCGTTCCGCCACGGCCAGACCGGCGTCGCCATCGGGTGGGCGGGGATGCCAGCGTCGCGCGACTGGCGCGGCGAGACGGACCGCGACGGCCACGAGCTCGAGGTGACCGTCGAGTCCGTCGTGGACGAGCTCGCGGCGACGGCGAACCTCGTCTCGGGCGAGGGCGACGACGGCACGCCCGTGGTGGTCATGCGCGACTGGGCGTTCGGCGACCACGACGGGAGCGACAACCTCTATCGGGACGTCGAGGGCGACTTCGTCCGTCAGGCGCTCCGGGAGTGGTCGTATGACGGGGATTGAGCTCACGCCCGAGATACCCGTCAGCGAGGTCCGCGAGCTCGGCGTCCGCGCCGAGGGCGCGGGGTTCGAGACGATATACTCGTCCTGTCACTACAACAACCGCGACCCGTTCGCGGCGCTCGCGCTCCTCGCGGACGCCACCGAGGACGTGCGCCTCGGGCCGGGCGTCGCAAACCCCTACGAAGTCCACCCGGTCAGGCTGGCCTCGCAGGTGGCGACGCTCGACGAACACTCGGGCGGCCGCGCAGTCTGCGGGCTAGGCGCGGGCGACCGCTCCACCCTGCGGAACCTCGGCGTGGAGCGCGAGCGGCCGCTCCGGCGCGTGCTGGAGACGATGCAGGTCGCACGAGAACTCTGGGCGGGCGAGCGCGTGAGCCACGACGGAACGTTCGCGGCGACGGACGCGGGCCTGAACTACGCCGAGGAAGTGAGCGAGGTTCCCGTCCACGTCGGCGCGCAGGGCCCGCACATGCTCCGGATGGCGGCGAAGCACGCCGATGGCGTCCTCTTCAACGCCTCGCACCCGCGCGACGTGGCGTGGGCGAACGAGCGCGTCGCCGAGGGGCTCGCGGAACGCCCGGAGTCGCGCGGCGACTTCGAGTTCGCGGTGTTCGCGAGCGTGAGCGTCGCGGAAGAGCGGGAAGCGGCGCGAGAGGCCGCGCGGCCGCCCGTCGCGTTCATCGCGGGCGGGGCCGCCGACCCCGTGCTGGAGCGCCACGGCATCGACGTCGAGGCCGCAAGCGAGGTGGGCGCGGCCGTCGAGCGCGGCGACTTCCGCGAAGCGTTCGCGGGCGTGACCGACGCGATGATTGACGCGTTCTCGGTGGCGGGCACGCCCGCCGACGTCACGGAGCGGGCGGCGGCGCTCCGTGAGCACGCGGACACGGTCGTCTGCGGGTCGCCGCTCGGGCCCGACCGCGCGACGGCGATAGAACTGCTGGGGGAGACGCTCTGTTAGCGGGGCTGGCCGTCGACGTAGCCGGTGTCGCTGTTGCCGACGAGGTCGGCGAGCGCGCCGACGACGAGGTAGACGCTGAAGGCACCGATGCCGAGGAAGAGGAGCGCGCTGACAAGCACGAGAATCGCCTGCGCGATGCCGGCGCCGGCGACGCTCACGAAGAGGTTCACCATGTCTGCGAGTTGTTGGCCGATGGGTTGCATACGCGTCGCGTCGCGGCCTGCCCCCTTAGTTTTCCGTGATTCGTCGCGGCGGAGACAGACACACCTATCAAAATAAATAGTATCACAATAGACAGGTGACCGGCAGACATACGTGTCTCGTGTGACCTATTCACTCGAAACGGTCGCGTCCGGCCGACCGACGTCACCATGACAGACAGCCACACTGCTCGACCGGATATCGCACGCCCCGACGACTCACCCATCGACCCGCTCCCCGTCGACGACGCCCGCGAACTCGTCGCCGACGTCACCGAGAGTGTCGGTCGCGTCGTCGTCGGGAAGGACGCCGTCGTCGAGGACGCGCTCGTCGTCCTCCTCGCGCGCGGCCACCTGCTCCTCGAGGACGTCCCCGGCGTCGGGAAGACGATGCTCGCGCGCGCCCTCGCCGCGTCCGTCGACGGCGACTTCTCGCGCGTCCAGTTCACCCCCGACCTCCTCCCGGCGGACGTCACCGGCACGAGCATCCTCGACGAAGCCAGCGGCGGGTTCAGCTTCCAGCGCGGCCCCGTCTTCGGGAACGTCGTCCTCGGCGACGAAATCAACCGCGCGCCGCCGAAGACGCAAGCCGCGCTCCTCGAGGCGATGGAGGAAGGGCAGGTGACAGTCGACGGCGAGACCCACGACCTCCCCGACCCCTTCTTCGTCATCGCCACGCAGAACGCCGTCGAGCGCGACCGCGTCTACGACCTCCCCGTCGCTGAAGTCGACCGCTTCACGAAGAAACTCACCCTCGGCTACCCGAGCGTCGAGGAGGAAGTCGACGTCCTCGGGCGCGTCGTCGGCCACCACCCCGTCCACGACGTCGACCCCGTCGCGACTGTCGGGACGCTCCGGCGCGCCCGCGAAACCGTCGCGCGCGTCGAGACGAGCGAGCCCGTCCGCGAGTACGTCACGCGCCTCGCCGCCTACACCCGCGAGCACGCCGCGCTCGGCGTCAGCCCGCGCGGCTCCATCGCGCTCCTCCGCTGCGCGCAGGTTCGCGCCGTCCTCGACGGCCGCGACTACGTGATTCCCGACGACGTGAAACGCGAGGTGCCGAGCGTCTTCACGCACCGCGTCCGGGCGGACGGGAACGAGGAACTCGGCGGCGAGGCGGCGGAGCGGGTGGTCGAGCGCGCCCTCGACGCCGTCGCCCCCGAGTGACCGTGCGCGCGACGCTCACCCGCCGCGGGGCCGTCGTTCTCGGCGTCGCCATACTCGCCGTCGCCTCCGGGTGGCTCTTCGGCGCGCGTTCGCTGAACGCCGTCGCCGTCCCCGCGCTCGTCGCCCTCGCCGTCACCGGATTCCTCGTCCGGCGCACCGAAGGCCCGACACTCACGCGCGACCCGCCGAGCGACGGCCATGCCGGCGAGACGAGGACGGTGACGCTCACTGTCGAGGGTGCGCTCGGCGTCGCCGTCACCGTCCACGACGCGCTCGGGGCCGGCCTCGCCGGAGAGCCGACGGTCCGGACAGTCGCGGACGGCCGTGAGGCGAGCTACGACCTCACGTTCCGCGAGCGCGGCCGACACACGCTCGGCCCCGCGACGGTCACCGCCACCGACCCGTTCGGCCTCTGGACGCGGACGTTCGAGGCGGGTGCGGAGCACACCGTCACCGTCTACCCGGCGGTCGTCCCGCTCACTGCGCCGCCGCGGACGTTCACCGGCGCCATCGGCCGGACGGACGAGCGCGGCGAGTTCTCGGGCGTCCGCGAGTACCAACACGGCGACCCGCTTCGCGACATCAACTGGAAGGCGTCCGCGAAACGCCCCGACGAGTACGTCGTCACCACCTACGCTGGCGACGGCACCGACGCTACGCTCACCATCGCCGTCGACGTCCGCGCGGGCGGCGACCCGGATGCTGCCGCCGTCGCCGCCACCAGCCTCCTCGTCGTCTGCCTCGGTACCGGCGCGGCCGTCGGCCTCCACACCCCCACGGAGTCGCTCGCACCCGCGAACAGCGACGTCCACCGGCGGCAGGCGCTCGAGGCCCTCGCCGTCCTCGGCCATCGCCAGCTTCCGGCGGGTGCGCGCGAGTCGGCTCGCATCGTCGTCCGCGCGGACGAGGACGGCGTCACCGTCGTCATCGACGACGAACAGCGGCCGTTCGACGACATCGCTGACGGAACCGGCGCGAGCGCCGACGCGAACGGCGACACGACCACCGACCCCTTCGAGGAGGTGCTCGCGTGACCCGCACCGTCCCCGTCATCGGCCGACTCACACCGTATCGGGTCGCCGCGCTCGCCTGTGTCGCGGTGCTCTCGGCCTCATCGCTCGCTGTCCTCTACCACGTCGCCGACGTCGTCGGCGGCCTCGAATACTTCTGGCCGGTGCTCGTCGGGTCGCTCCTCCTCGCCGCCGTCGCGCAGGCCGTCCGCCCGCGCGTCGCCCTCGGCGTCGCCGCCACCCTCCTCACCGCCGGCTTCGTCGCCTACGTCCTCACCGCGCCCGAGAGCTACACCTCGACGCTCTCCGTCGGCGCCGTCGCCGAGGACGTCGTCGCGCTCCTCACCGGCTACTCCGTCTTCCGGATGGTGAACGTCACTGTCTGGGCACTCGCGATGGCGCCCGCACCCGCTTTCCTCACGTGGTACTTCGCGTTCCGCGAGCGCTACGTGGCCGCCACGTCCGTCGCCGGTCTCGCGCTCGGCTTCTTCGTCCTCACCGGCGACAGCGGCACCGTCGCGACACTCGTCGGCGTCCTCGCCGGCGCGGGCGCCGTCGGCCTCGGCACCCTCGACGCCTACGGCGCGACCCGCCGCCAACTCGAAGTGCTCGCCGTCGCCGCCGCGCTCATGACTGTCGCGCCCGCCGTCGTCACCGCCGTTCCCGGCGGGAGTGCCTCCCCAATCGTCCCAGGGAGCGACACCGCACCCACCGGCAGCATCGTGAGCGCGGGCGAGCACGTCGGCGTCGGTGGCGCCATCGAACTCTCGCCGAAAGTCCAGTTCGTCGTCCGGAGCGAGTCGGCCACCTACTGGCGCGTCGCCGCCTACGACCGCTACACCGGGAGCGGGTGGATTCGGACCGGCGACGGCGGCGAGCTCGCCGGCCCACCGGGACCGAGCGAGCGCATCGTCCAGAACGTCACCGCGAAACGCCCGCTCTCCGCGATGCCCGCGGCCGCCGAACCCGTCTCGGTGAGCGGCGTCGACTACACCGTCACGAGCGCCGGGAACCCCGTTCCGGAGAACGCCATCGAGGCCAACGAGAGCTACCGGATCGTCAGCGAACGCCTCCAGCCACGGACCGAGCTCCTCGAGAACGCGGGCACCGACTACCCCGACACGGTCACCGAACGCTACCTGCAGGTCCCCGACACCACCGGCGAGCAGGTGTCCGCGCTCGCCGACCGCGTCACCGCGAACGCGAGCACGCCCTACGAGAAGGCCCGCGCCGTCGAGTCCTGGCTCGAAGCGAACAAGAGCTACTCGCTGTCGGGCGCCGGTGCCGAGGGCAACATCGTCCGACACTTCCTCCTCGAGGCCGAGCAGGGCTACTGCGTCCACTTCGCGAGCGCGATGACCGTCCTGCTCCGCGAGGAAGGCGTCCCCGCGCGCTTCGTCACCGGCTACGCGCCCGGCCAGCGCGTCGACGGGGAGACGAGCGTCGTCCGCGGCCTCGACTCGCACGCCTGGGTCGAAGTCTACTTCCCGGACGTCGGGTGGGTCCGCTTCGACCCGACGCCCGCCGGCCCGCGCCAGCAGGCCGAGCAGACCCGCCTCGACGAGGCGCGCCAGCAGAACGAGAGCGGCGTCGACACTGCCGGGAGCGACCGGACGACGACCACAACCACGACCACTGACGCTGGTCAGAACGGCGATAGCGGTCCGACGTCCACCACGACGACGTCCACCACGAACGCGACGAACGGCTCCGGCGCAGGTGCCGGCGCCGCCTCCACGCTCCCGCCCGGCTACCGCAACCAGCCCGGCGTCGGCGCGGACGGCGCGGCCACCACGGGTTCGGACGGCGGCCTCCCGTCGCTTCCCGAGCCACGCGTACTCCTGCTCTGGGGCGTCCTCCTCGGCGGCGTCTACGCCGGCCTGCGCCGCCTCGGCGTCTTCGAGCGCGCCTACCGGGCCGTCTGGCTCCGCTGGCTCCCGCGCGACGACCCCGCGCGCGTCGTCGACGGCGCCTACGAGCGCGTCGAATACCTCCTCGGCCGGCGCTACCGGCCGCGGCGCAACGGCGAAACCGTCCGCGAGTATCTCAGCGCGCTCGACGCACCCGAGGAAGCGCGTCGCGTCGCCGAACTCCGCGAGCGCGCCCGCTATCGTGGCGAAGTCACAGCCGAGGACGCCGACGCCGCCGCGGAGGGACTACGGGCGTTAGTCGGCGAAAACGGCCGCCCGTAGCCCGTTCGGGCGGTCTGGCGACAGTATTTTGTATCCCGACTACCAATCTAGCACCGTAATGTCGGACGTATGCTCGACGTGCGGATTGCCCGATGAACTCTGCGTCTGCGAGGACGTCGCTAAAGAGTCCCAGCAGATCACAATCCGCATCGACGAGCGCCGCTACGGGAAGGAAGTGACCGTCGTCGAAGGGCTCGACCCCAAAGACGTCGACCTCGACAGTCTCTCCTCGGACCTCAAGTCCAAGTTCGCGTGCGGTGGGACGGTCGAGAACGGCGAAATCGAACTCCAAGGGAACCACTCCGGTCGCGTCGAGGACTTCCTCCGCGACAAGGGCTTCAACGTCGCCTAACGACTGATCGGGCGCCCATCACGCGCCCGCCCTTCGACCACCGGCGAGGACTCGCCGGTCCGCCGGGACGCGACTCGCGTTCCGGCGGCGACCTTCCACGCCACTCGCTCCCGCGAGTGGACAGCGCACTGCGCGGCTGAGAGTCGCGCGGTGCGCGACGACTTCTCCAGTTTTCGAGGCCGGTGAGCGACGCCGTCGCTCGCCGAACGTTAGAAGGGCGCGTCCGGCCGCGCGTCGGGACCGTCGTCCGCGTCGCCGCCGTCGGCGCGTTCGAGGTCCCACTCCCACGCGGTGAGGCCGCCGGCCATGCTCTCGACGGTGGCGTCGGCGGCGAGGCCCTCGTAGGAGGCGATGAGGTTCGCGGCCTGCACGCTCGACTGGCCGTGCGGGCAGACGGTGACGACGCGCTCCGCGCCGTCGAAGCGCTCGACGGACTGCGTGAGTCGGGGGAACGGGACGTTCTCGCTCCCGGGAATGTGGCCCTGCGCGTAGGCGCCGGGCGGGCGGATGTCGACGACGCGAACGTCGGTCTCGTCCTCGATAAGTTCCTTCACGTCCGCGGGCGTGATTTCGCCGTCCATGGTCGAGAAGTGGCCACGCGGCCGGATAAGCGGCGCGGTAACGGTGGCCGTGGGCAGAAGCGCTAAGGCGGACGGGCGCGTCTAGTGGTGGTGGTATGAAGGCGACCATCCACGCGCCGCTGTCGGGGAACCGCTCGTCCAACGAAGAACCCGACCGCCGCGACCCGGTACTCGCGGCGTTCGGCCGTCGCGACTAGCGGGAGGAGTCGCTGTTCGTTTTCTTCGCGGCGCCGCGGTCGGGCAACATCCGGTCGCGGCGCCGGTAGCCCGTCGTACACCGCTCAGATTAGGCCGTCCGCCGCCGCGAGCAGGACACCCTCGAGCGTCGCGTCGTTCGCGCGGCCCTCGCGGACCGTCTCGAGCGCGTCGGCGGCGGGGACGCGCGTCACCTCGATGAATTCGTTGTCGTCGAGGTCGCGCTCGCCCTCCGTGAGTCCCTCCGCGACGACGATGCCGCGGTCGTGTCGGAGGACGCCGGTCGTGCAGGCGACCTCCTGGAGGAGCGTGACGTCGTCAGCGACGTAGCCCGTCTCCTCGCGGAGTTCGCGTCGGGCTGCCGCCTCGTAGTCCTCGCCGTTCTCGACGATGCCGGCGACGAGCTCGAGGCAGTGTTCGCGAATCACCGGTCGGTACTGCTCGACGAAGACCACGTCCTCGCCGTCGAGCGCCAGCACCACGACGGCATCCGGCAGGTCCGCCCAGTAGTACTCCTTCTCCGTGCCGTTCGGCTGGACGACGCGGTCGTAGCCGCCCGTGTACCACCCGGTCTCGTACTCGGCCTCGCTCTCGACGACGCGCCACGACTCGGACTCGTCCATACAGCGCGTCGCGGGCGCACCCCGAAAAGCGTTTTCGAGGGCGAGAGACACGCTTATGGCCCGGGCGCGTCCATCCGCGAGTATGGACGCCGACGTCACCGAGACCACCGGCCGCTATCTCAGCGCGGTGCTCCTCGTCAGCGAACGCGAGGGCCGCCCCGCCAAGACCGGCGAAGTCGCCGAGCGCCTCGACGTGACGCCGGCGAGCGTCACCGAACGCCTCGAAACCCTCGACGAGCGCGGGCTCGTCGACCGCGAGAAGTACGTTGGCGCGACGCTCACCGACGACGGCGAGGCGGTGACGCGCGAACTCATGTGGAAACACTGTCTCGCCGAGAACTTCCTCGCCGCCGACCTCGATGTCGAGGGCGCGGACGCGTTCGGCGTCGGGAACGCCCTGAGCGACGAGGCGGCACTCGCGCTCCGGTCGCTCATCGACCATCCGTGTTCGTCCACCTGTCGCGCACCCAACGCCGAGTACGACGCCTGCCGCGGCAACGTCCGCGACCCCAGCGTCTAGACGGCGTCGCTGTAGAACTTCCCGTGGACGATACGCCGGAGCGTCCCCACCGCGGCCTCCGGTTCGTTCTGGAACGTCGCCGCGACGACGGCGTCCTCGAAGGGGACGACGTGCCAGACGGCGCGCTCGACTTCCGTGCTCCCGTTCTCGTAGACCTCGAGGTCGGGGTGCTCGTCGCAGAAGGCCTCGAACTCCTCGTACGTGCCGACCGAAACCTCGAGGAGCGACGCGAAGAGCGCGTCGCGTGCCGTCTCGACGACGTCGTTCGTGACGCGCTCGCGGTACTCCTCGCGGTCGAACTCCATCGCCTTCGCCGTCTCGCGCGTCACCGTCTGCGCGGCCGGCCCGAGTTCGCGGTACTGTTCGGCCGCCTCCTCCGCGGTCTCCGGCGCGAGGAATCCACGCTCGTCCATACGCGCGACGACGAGCGCGCGCCTTATTCCGTTTCGCCTTCGGCGTCGGCGTCGTCGTCAGCGTCGTCCACCATCTGTCGGGTCATCTCCGCGGCCTCCTCGAGGATGCGCTGTGCCTCCCCGTCGAGCGCGCCCGCGCCGCTCGTGTCGATGGCACGGCCGCCAGCGTCGCCGTGACCGTGCCCGCCGTGGCCGTGGCTGTGGCCGTCGACGGGTTCGGTCTCCACTTCGAACTCGACCTCCTCGGCGTAGTCGGTGACGCGTGGCGCGAGGTCCTCGGTTCCCCCGTCTTCCCAGCCGGGGGCGTGTTCATCAAGCCACTCCTCGTGGTCGTCCGCGCCGGTCACCGCCGCGAACGCGAGGTGGTCCGCGAGATGCTCGGCGTCGGGAACGTGCTCGTCACAGACCGGACACGCGTAGCCCATACCTGTGACGTGGACGCGAATCAGTAAACGCGTGGCGGTCCGCGCGGCGGCGCCTCAGAGGCGCGCGATCATCACGAAGGCGTCCTCGCCGTCCGAATAGTAGCGGGGGAGCGTCCGGAGGTACTCGAAGCCGAAGTCGCGGTAGAGCGAGACGGCGACGTCGTTCGAACGCCGGACTTCGAGTTTGACGCTCTGGACGCCCTGCGCGCTCAGCACGCCGAGGCCGCGCGAGAGGAGCGACCGCCCGATACCCTGCCCGCGGGCGTCCGGGTGGACGGCGATGTCCTTGATGTGGCCGAGCGGCCGGCCGTGGTTCGGAATGGTGTCCGCGACGACGTAGCCCGCGACGCCGGCAGCCTCCTCGGCGACGAGGAACCCGGGGTCGCCGAGGTGGCGTTCGAACGCGGAGAACGGCCACGGCTGCGCGAAGGACTCCTTCTCGATACGGAAGACGTCGAGCAAGTCGCCACGCCGCGCTTGGCGGATGCCGGCGTGCTCGACTCTGTCGGCAGCCGTCGTCACGGGTGACCCTAGCGGGTGGGAGAATATGTAGCCTGTGGCCCGCAGTCGGGACGGCGCGGTCGCTGACGGAGCGGCGGAAAGAAACGAAGGAGAGTCAGTTGGCGATTAGTCGTCCGCGGGCGCCGCGCCGGAGCCGTCCTCCTCGTACTGCTGCTTCGTGAGGGAGAGCTTGCCACCGGCGGCGAGGATACGGCGCTCGCGCTCGGACGCGTCGAGCTGTGCCGTCGCCTCCCAGTCGTCGTTCACGCGGACCGTGAACTCCTCCTGGCCGGACCGGACGCCTTCCTCGACGTCGTCGACGATCTCGATGTCGTCGCCCTGCTCGATCTTCTCGTAGGTGTCCTCGTCGATGGTGAGCGGGACGAGGCCGAAGTTGAACAGGTTCGCCTTGTGGATGCGGGCGAAGGACTGCGCGAGGACGCCCTCGATGCCGAGATACATCGGACAGAGGGCGGCGTGTTCGCGCGAGGAGCCCTGACCGTAGTTCTCGCCGGCGACGAGGAAGCCACCGTCGGACTGCTTTGCGCGCTCGGCGAAGGTGTCGTCGACGCGCGAGAGCGTGAACTCGGAGAGCTTCGGGACGTTGGAGCGGAACTTCAGGATGTCCGACGTCGCCGGGATGATGTGGTCGGTGGTGATGTTGTCCTCCATCTTGAGGAGGGCTTCGCCCTGAAGGTGGGCGTCGAGCGGGTCCTTCAGCGGGACGTCGCCGATGTTCGGGCCCTTGATGAGTTCGTCGTCGATAGCCTCCTCGGGGCTGATGATGTCGGGGTCGTCCTGGCCCATGCCGGGGCTGTACGTCGAGCCCATCTCGAAGCCGGGCGCCTCGAGGTCGCCGAGTTCCTCGGCGAGGTTGCGCGGGTCGACGATTTCGCCCTTGATTGCGGCGGCCGCCGCGACTTCCGGCGAGCAGAGGTAGACGGAGTCGTCCTCGATGCCGGAGCGGCCCTCGAAGTTGCGGTTGAACGTCCGGAGGCTGACGGAGTCACTGGCGGGGACGTGACCGATGCCGATACAGGCACCACACGTCGCCTCGGAGAAGTTGACGCCGGCGGCCATCATCTCGGCCGTCCAGCCCTCGCGGGCGAGCATCTCGGAGGCCTGCTTGGAGCCGGGCGCGACGATCATCTCGGTGTGCTTGGCGACCTCGCGGCCCTCGACCATCTTCGCGGCAGGGAGGATGTCCTCGTAGGCGCCGTTCGTACAGGAGCCGACCATGACCTGCTCGACGTCGACGCCCTCGACTTCGCTGACCGGCACGACGTTGTCCGGCATCGACGGCTGCGCGATGAGCGGTTCGAGGTCGGAGAGGTCGATGGTGATCTCGTCGGCGTACTCGGCGTCCTCGTCGGGCTGGAGCTCGACGTACTCGTCCTCGCGGCCGATACGGCTGAGCCAGTCCTTCGTCTTCTCGTCGGTCGGGAAGATGGAGGAGGTGGCGCCGAGCTCGGTGCCGAGGTTCGTGATGGTGGTGCGCTCGGGGATGGTGAGCGATTCGGCACCGGGGCCGGTGTACTCGAAGATCTTGCCGACGCCGCCCTTCACGGAGAGGCGACGGAGCATCTCGAGCGCGACGTCCTTCGCGGTCGCCCACTCGGGGAGCTCGCCTTCGAGCTGGACGTTGACGATTTCGGGCACTTCGACGTAGTACGCGCCGCCACCCATCGCGACGGCGATGTCGAGGCCACCCGCACCGATGGCGAGTTCGCCGAGGCCGCCGGGCGTCGGCGTGTGGCTGTCGGACCCGAGGAGGGTCTTGCCGGGCGCGGCGAAGTTCTCCTTGTGGACCTGGTGGCAGATGCCGTTCCCGGGCCGGGAGAAGTACGCCCCATAGGTGCCCGCCGCGGAGCGGAGGAAGCGGTGGTCGTCCGTGTTCTTGAAGTCGAACTGGTAGGTCTGGTGGTCACAGTACTGCGCGGCGAGCTCGGTCTGCACTTCGTCGAGCTCGAGCGCCTCGAACTGCAGCCAGACCATCGTCCCCGTCGTGTCCTGCGTGAGGACCTGGTCGATCTCGATCCCGATTTCCTCGCCGGTTTCGAGTTCACCCTCAACGAGGTGGTCGTCGAGGATTTTCTCCGTCAGCGTTTGTCCCATAGCGGACGAAAGTCGGTATGCGATGATTATAAATCCCGCGTGTTTGTGCATACCGCAGAATGCCCTAATATGGCTCCTATTCCCTTAATTAGCGTGTGTGGGCGTTCAGCGAGAAGCCGGCGCGTACGGCTTCGTGCGGCGTTCTTTCGTTGTATTTCGTGAAAGAGTGTGAGAGCGCGAATCGACAGACGGTTGAACGAGCCACCGACAGCAGTCGATATGTTCGAGAGTGGCGCGTTCGTCGCCGACGCCCTCGGCGACGTCGCGGACGAACAGGTACAGCCGAACGGAGTCGACCTCACCCTCGGCAGCGTCGAAGAACAGCGCGAGCCGGGTCGCATCACGGCAGACGGGAAGCGCGTCGGCGAGCGCGGCACCGTCGCGACCGTCGAACGCGACGGCCGCGAACTCTACGAGCTCGACCCCGGCTACTACGTCGCGCAGTACGCCGAGACCGTCCGCGTCCCCGAGGGCCACGTCGGCTTCGTCTACCCGCGCTCGAGTCTGATGCGCAATTCCTGTATGCTCCACACCGCCGTCTGGGACGCCGGCTACGAGGGGAAGGGTGAGGGACTCCTGGAAGTCGGCCACCCCATCGAGATCGAGCGCGGCGCGCGCTTCGCGCAGTTCGTCCTCGCAGAAGCCGAACACGAGGGCGAGTACGAGGGCAGCTATCAGGGCGAGCGGCTCCGATAGCGGACGTCGTCGAAGAGCGGTTCGAGCGTCCTGACGAATGCATCGTTCGCGCCGTCGCGCACCCGGAAGTAACCCGTCCCGCCGGCGTCTGCGACGCGGCGCGTCGCGAGATGCACGAAGCGGAACGCGCGCTCCTCAGTCGTCGCCGCGGCCAGGGCGTCCACCGAGTCGACGTAGACGGTCGGGTCGGGCGTCGTCGCGGCGAAGGTATCAAGCACGTTCCCCAGCGCCGCGACGTCCCCGAACGCCTCGCCGACGGCATCCTCGGGTTCGCCTGGCGAGTCCGCGAGCCTGACGACGCGGGCGTCACCGTCAGTCGGCGAGTCCTGCCACGATTCGAGCGTGGACTCCCTGCCCACGAGGGCGACGAACTGTGACGCCGACGCGTCGCTCGCCTCCACGTCGTCGAAGGGGCCGACAATCAGCACGTTCTCACCGCCCATACAGACACGTCGTCGAGTGCATAGCATAAATGTTCGTGCTAACGACACATCGGATTCGTTGAATGTGCGTTCAGGTGACTGGTTCGATACATCGGGGAGAGCACGCGCTCAGCGGATGTGCTGTAGACGTGGCGACGATCGCAGCCGCTCACGGAACTGCACCGCCCTCGACGCCGTCCCGTGACTATCCAATCGACGATACGATCTGACAACGTGTCCGCAAGGAGTAACGACGTTGAGCCGCACGCCGTCAGGCGACGCGCCGGCGCGGACGCACCGCTCTACACCGGGAACAACAGCGGGCGCGAAGGGATTTGAACCCTCGGCATCTTGGTCCGGAACCAAGTGCTCTGTCCACTGAGCTACGCGCCCCTCACAGTCGTGTAGTGACGGGGACGGTTTAACCGTTGTGAACCGGTCTCGCTCAGGGTTCTGTGGAGTTCGCCGACGGCTCCTCGTCGATGACCGCGTTCTTCCACGTCCCACGGAGGAACCACGCGCCGGCAGCGATGGCGCCGACGATGTTCCCGAGCGCCATCCCGTACCAGATGCCCTGCGCGCCGAGGCCGACGACGAACGCCAGCACGTAGACCGTCGGGACGCGCCCGATCCAGAGCGCGACCATCGAGAAGACCATGCTCGTCGTCGTGTTCCCCGACCCGCGGAACGCCCCGAGGAGTACCTGCAGGACGCCGATGAACGCGAACTCGACGGTGCGGATGCGGACGTACTCGGTGCTGTAGGCGGCGATCGCGGCGGTGTTCTCGACGTTCTCGCCGAGGAAGACGGAGACGATGGGGCCGGGGAAGAGGTAGGCGATGACGCCGACGCAGAGCATGACGCCCGCGGCCGCGCCGACGGCGAGTCGGACCGAACGCTCCGCGCGACCGGGTTCGCCCGCGCCGAGGTTCTGTCCGACCATCGTGTTCGTCGCGCGCCCAAGCCCCATCGCGGGCAGGAAGACGAGCGAGATGAGCCGGTTCCCGAGGCCGTACGCGCCGACGACGGCCGGCGGGAAGGACGCCACCATCGCGGTGAGCGTGATCATCGCGAGCGAGGACGTCGACTGCTCGGCGGCGCTCGGCAGGCCGAGGCGGACAATTTTCTTCACGAGGCCGAAGTCGGGGCGCAGGTCGGGGAGCGAGACGTCCGGCCCGGAATCCGTGTAGAACAGGATGTAGACACCGATGACCGCCGCGACGAAGCGGGAGAAGACGGTCGCGAGGACGGCGCCGCGAATCCCGAGTTCGGGAATCGGCCCGTAGCCGAAGATGAGCAAGGGATCGATGACGACGTTGATGGCGACGCTGACCAGCATGACACGCATCGGGACGCGGGTGTTCCCGTAGCCGCGCATCAGCGCGGTGAAGACGAAGAACCCGAAGAGCGCGGGCACCCCGAGGAAGAACCACCGCATGTACTCGACGGCGAGCGGGATGACGACTGCCTGCGTCTCCGGGTCCGCCGGGAGCAACGAGAGCATCGGGTCCGCGAGGAAGAAGCCGAGGAGGCCGAGGAGGACGGCGATGATCGCGACGACGGAGAGCGTCTGTCCCGCGACCTTCCCGGCCGACCCCTCGCTGTCCGCGCCCGTGTACTGCGCGACGAGGATGCTCCCCGCCGTCGTGAACCCGCCGCTCACCGAGATGAGGAAGAGGATGAGCGGGAAGGCGAGCGAGATGGTGGCGAGCGCATTCCCCGAGTAACGACCGAGCCAGAACGTGTCCGCGAGGTTGTACGCGACCTGCAGCAGCTGGATGACGACGATGGGCCACGCTAAGCGGACCATCGGCCGGACGAGGCCACCCTCGGTGATGCTACTCTCTTCTTGTCCCGATTCAGTCACTACTAGAACGGCGATGCCCCCCGGTTTCAAGCTCCCGGTTCCGAGTTAGCCGGCAACCCGCCGTGATTTGCCGGTTCTTGGCGCCGAGGGTTCAAGTGCGGCGACGGACCCACGCCGCTGTATGTCCTGACCAGCGCCGCGGGCGGGTCCGCGAAACCGGCGACACCCCGCACGCGAATCGACGCCGTCGCCTGCTCGCCACGCGGAGCACCGGTCGCGTTTAGAGAGTCACTCCTTCCGAGCGACGTCGTGCTCGCGGGTCGTGCCTCCCCGCTCGCTAGTTCATCCCGCTCGCGTTACTCGCTTCGCGCGACGTCGTGCCGCCCGAAGCCGTAGCGGAGTCGGTTGGCGAGTCGCCGCGAGAACTTCGAGTCCGTCCGGGAGTCGAAACGCTCGCCGAGCGCCTCGTAGATGAGCGGAATCGCGACCTCCTGTTTGAGGGACTCCTGGACCGTCCACGTGCCCGTCGAGCCGCCGGCGACGTAGTCCGCAACGTCGCCGAGGTCGGAGCCCTCCTCGCGGAACGCCTCCTCGCAGAGTTCGAGGAGCCATGAGCGGATGACCGCGCCGTTGTTCCACGTGCGCGCGACGGCCTCGAGGTCGAGGTCGTAGCGCCCCTCGTGGAGGAGTTCGAATCCCTCGCCGTAGGTCTGCATGAGCGCGTACTCGACGCCGTTGTGCACCATCTTCACGTAGTGGCCGCTCCCGGAGGGACCCATCCGGTCGTGGCCCTGCGGCCCCGTCGCGACGGCGTCGAAGACCGGGACGAGTTCCTCGTACGCCCACTCGGGGCCGCCGACCATCAGCGAGAAGCCGAGTTCCGCGCCGGCGGGGCCACCCGAGGTCCCGCAGTCGAGGTAGGCGGCCGTCGTCGCCTCGGCGCGGCGCGTCGAGTCCTCGAAGTGCGAGTTCCCGCCGTCGACGACGACGTCGTCCTCACCCAGGTGGGGTTCGAGTTCTTCGAGCGCGGCGTCCACGGGGTCGCCCGCGGGCACCATCAGCCAGATGCGCTTCTCCGCGCCGAGTTCGTCGGCGACGGCTTCGATGCTGTCCGCGGGCGTCGCGCCCGCATCCGCCGCATCCGCGACGGCTTCCTCGTCGATGTCGAAGGCGACCACGTCGTGACCCGCGTCCAAGACTCTGTCCACCACGATGCGTCCCATGCGGCCGAGGCCGATGACGCCGAGTTCCATACCCCGGGTGTGTCGGGCCGGGACGGTAGTGGTTCCGATTGGCGCCTACTCGAGGAGTTCGTCTTCGAGGGGATCCGTGTCGCCCGTCTGGGCGTCCCAGAGCGCAGCGTAGAGGCCGTCGCGCTCGACGAGTTCCTCGTGGGTGCCCCGCTCCTCGATGCGGCCGTCCTCGACGACGAGGATGAGGTCGGCGTCGGTGACGGTAGAAAGGCGGTGGGCGATGGAGAGCGTCGTGCGGTCCTCGCTGAGGTCGTCGAGGCTGTGCTGGATCGCGAGTTCGGTCTCGGTGTCGACGGCGGACGTCGCCTCGTCGAGGACAAGTACCGGCGGGTCCTGCAAGATGGTGCGCGCGATGCTGATGCGCTGGCGCTGCCCGCCCGAGAGTTTCACGCCGCGCTCGCCGGTCCGGGTCTCGTAGCCCTCGGCGAACTCCTCGATGAACTCGTGGGCCTCGGCGGCCTTTGCGGCCTCGCGGACGTCCTCGTCGCTCGCGTCGAAGTGGCCGTAGCGGATGTTGTCCGCGATAGTGCCGTCGAAGAGGAAGGTGTCTTGACCGACGTAGCCCACCGCGTCGCGGAGGCTGTCAACCGTGAGGTCGCGTAGGTCGTGGCCGTCGAGGCGGACGGCACCCTCGTCGGGGTCGTAGAGCCTGAGGAGGAGTTTCACGACGGTGGACTTCCCGGCGCCCGTCGGCCCGACGAGTGCGACGGTGTCGCCGGGGTCGGCGTCGAAGTCGAAGTCCTCGAGGATGGGTTCCTCGTCGTAGCCGAACGTGACGTGGTCGTAGGTGACCTGGCCGTCGACATCGTCAAGGTCGATTGCGTCCTCGGCGTCCTGAATGTGGACGGGGATGTCCATGAGGCCGAAGACGCGCTCGCTGGAGGCTTTCGCGTTCTCGTACTGGTCGACGATGTTCGACACCTCGGCGAGCGGGCTGACGATGCGCTGGGTGTAGAGGATGAACGTGACGAACGCGCCGGCGGAGAGCGTGCCCGTGAAGAACAGCGGCGGGCCGGAGAAGAGCCAGAGGCCGCCGATGGCGAACGTCGTGGCGAACGCGAGGCCGGCGATGAGTTCCATCCCGGGTCGATAGACGAAGTTCAGCCGGAGGACGGCCATCGTCGCGTCGTAGAGGTTGTAGGAGGCCTGCCGGACGCGCCCGACCTCGTACTCCTCGCTCCCGGTGGTCTTCACGAGTTCGACGCCGGAGAGGGAGTTCTCCAGGCGCGTGTTGAGGTGGCCGACGTTCGCGCGTTCGCGGGCGTAGCGGGGCGCGACGGCGCGCATGAACCAGAACGTGAGGCCGAAGAGGAGGGGGACGGCGACGAGCATCACGAGCGCGAGCTGCCAGTTGAGCCACGCCATCACGCCGAGGATGCCGATGGTCATGACGACGAGGCGCGCGGAGTTCTGGAGCGCGTTGTCGAGGAAGACTTCGAGGTTGTTCGCGTCGTTGTTGAGGATGCTCATCACTTCGCCTGTCTGCTTGTCGTCGAAGAACGCCATGTCGAGGTTCTGCATCTTGGCGAAGGAGTCGGTGCGGACCTCGTGCATCACGCGGTGGGCGAACGTGTTCGCGGCGACGCCGTACACCCACGTGAAGACGGCCGTCGAGACGAACGCGGCCGTGATGGCGATGGCGGCGAAGCGGAACTGGCCGGCGTCCGTCGCCGGCAGCATCGACTGGGGGACGAGCGGGAGCGCGAACGGCGCGTCGCCCGTGAAGATACTGTCGAGGGCGACGCCGAGCACGAGCGGCGGAACGAGGCTGGCGACACGGGCGAAGACGTTCGCGACCATTCCGAGCGCGAACCACTCCCAGACGTCCCGGCCGTACGCGGTAAACAATCGGTAGAGCGGGCGGTCGACGGACTCACGATAGTCGTCGAAGACGCTGTCCTGTTCGGCGGACACGATACCCGCCCGGACGCTCCGCGATAGTTAGTAAGCGAGGGAACCGGACGACTGTGGTGGGTAGTTAGTCGAGCGCGCGCTTCGGCGTGATGACGGGTTCGGTACCGTACTCGACGGCGGCGTCGACGCCGAACACCTCGGCGAGCAGTTCCTCACAGACGACGTCGTTCGGCCGGCCCCAGTCGTAGACTTCGCCGTCCCGGAGCGCGACGAGGTAGTCCGCGAAGCGCGCGGCCTGCGTGAGGTCGTGGAGGACGATGCAGACGGTGACGTCGCGCTCCTCGTTGAGCGTGCGGATGACGTCCATCACGCGCATCTGGTGGCGGAGGTCGAGGTAGGTGGTCGGCTCGTCGAGGAGGAGCGTGTCGGTCTCCTGGGCGAGCGACATCGCGATGCGGACGAGTTGGCGCTGCCCGCCGCTGAGGCTGCCGACGTCGTCCTCGCGCAGGTCCTCGATGCCCGCGAGGTCGATGGCCCGGTCGACGGCGTCCTCGTCCTCCTCGGTCTTGCCCTCGAGGAAGCCCTTGTGGGGGTAGCGGCCGTGGTGGACGAGTTCCTCGACGGTGACGCCGTCGGGGGCGGAGCCGTGCTGGGAGAGCATCCCGAGTTCGCGCGCGAACTCCTTGGAGCCGAACTCGTCGAGGTCCTTCCCGTCGAGGAGGACGTCACCGACGTCGGCGTCGAGGTGGCGCGCGAGCGTCTTGAGGAGCGTGCTCTTCCCACTGCCGTTCGGGCCGACGAGCGCCGTCACTTCGCCCTCGGGGATGACGAGGGTGTCGCAGTCGACGACCGGTTCTTCGAGGCCGGGGTAGCCGACCTGGAGGTCGGTGGCGTGGAGTTTCGCGTCCGGTTCGGTCTCGGTCGCGGCGTCGTAGTCGGTGTCGGTCTCGGTGCGGTCGTCCGGTCGGGTGGTGGGTTCGGTCTGTGACATGGGTTAGAACTCGCTGAAGTCGCCGTGGCGACGCATGAGGTAGAGGAAGTACGGACCGCCGATGAGGCCGGTGACGACCCCGACGGGGACCTGTATCGGCATCAGCGCGAGTCGGGCGATGACGTCCGCGGCGAGGACGAGCGCGGGCCCGAGGAAGACGGAGCCGATGACGAGCCGGCGGTAGTCGCTCCCGACGAACGTACGGACGGCGTGCGGGACGACGAGGCCGACGAAGCCGACGAGGCCGGCGACGGCGACGGCGGTCGCGGCGGCGAGGATGGCGAGGCCGGAGAGACCGAAGCGGACGTACTCGACCGGCATCCCGAGCGAGCGCGCCGTTTCCTCGCCGAGCAGGAGGACGTTGAGGTGTCGGGAGGCGACGAGGAGCAACGGGATGACGATGAGTGTCGGAATGATGGCGAGGCGGAACTGCGCCCACCCGACGCCCGTAAGCGACCCCGTCGTCCACGCGATTGCCGTCTTCACCGCGGCGGTACTGTCGAGGAAGTAGAAGAGGCCGGTCTGGAGGGACTGGAAGACGGTGGCGACGACGACGCCCGCGAGGACGAGCCGAACGGGCGAGGTGCCGCCCTGCCACGCGATGAGGTAGACGAGCGCGAACGCGAGCGCGCCGCCAAACGCGGCGGCGAACGGGAGTATGAACGTCGCGCTCGCGAAGAAGACGAGCGTGATGAGGACGGCGAGGCCGGCCCCGCCGCTGACGCCGAGGATGTAGGGGCTGGCGAGTTCGTTGCGGGTGACGGCCTGGAAGACGGCGCCGGAGACGGCGAGGTTGACGCCGACGAGCGCCGCGACGAAGACGCGCGGCATCCGCAGGCTCCAGATGATGACGGCGTCCCGATTCAGGGCGTCCGGCAGGTCGCTCCCGGTGAGGATGGACAGCCAGACGTCGGGATTGAACAGAATCGTCGTATCCGTGAGGACGTCAAACGTGACGCCGTACGGCGTGGGATACGACCCGTGAGACACTTGGACGAACGCGGATGCGACGGCGACGAGGATGCTCCCGGCGACGAGCGTTGCCAACCGTCGGTCGCGGGAGTCGAATCGTGAGTGGTTCTCCGCCGACCGCAGCGATACGTCCATCACCCCTAATTCGTTTAGGGGAACCTAAATCCGTTGCGGTTGCGTTATAGGTTCCCGTTCACGATGTCCGCGACGCGCTGGCGGTCGAAGAGCTGTTCGTCGTGGCCGTAGAGTTGCTGCGCGCCGCGCTCGGTGAGCACGAGGTTGCTGATGGGGCCCTGGTAGAGCGGGCCGCCCCGGTAGACGTTGCCGTTCTTGACGGCGGTGAGTTCGCTCGCCGTGTCGTGGTTCTCCATGAAGGAGACGACGGTGTTCCGGAACTCCTCCGCGGTCTTGCCCTCGTGGCCGCGCAGGAGGAGGTACTCGGGGTCGATCTTGAGGAGCGTCTCGTAGTCGATGCTCCCGCGCGAGGAGTGGAAGTCCTTCACGCTCGTCTCCGCGAGCGCGTCCCGGACGTTCAGGTCGCGCCACTGCTTGAAGCTCGTCCCCTCGTTGACGAGGTAGGGGAGGAAGGACGTCGGCTGGTCGCCGGTCGCCCAGAGGACGGCGACCTGCGGGCGCTCGGCGTCGCTCGTTGGGACGAACCCGTCGAGTTTCGACTGGAACTCGTCGTGGAGGGTGGCGAAGGCCTCGTAGCGGTCAGTGCGCTGGAAGAGCTGGGCGATCTTCTCGAAGGCCTCGTAGAGCGTGTAGTACTGGTAGTCGGAGTGCCACGCGTAGCCACGCGAGAAGATGGAGTTCCCGAAGAACGGCCCGATGTCGTTCTTGACGTCCTCGACGTCGGACTCGCTCCACCCCTTGAAGCGGTTCATGAGGAAGTTCGGGTCCTGCACGTGGACGTGGTTCTCCTCGCCCTCGGCGAGCGCGTAGTAGCGCTCCTTGGAGACGCCGTCCTGGTAGAGCGAGACCATCTCGCTCTTGTCGGCAGAGACGCCGTCGATTTCGTCGTAGTAGTTGGTGTGCCAGCGGCCCGTGAGCCAGAGCGCCTTCGGCTCCTGGACGCCGAGCGCGAGGCCCATGTCGGCGTAGCTCCCGTTGTTTGCGACCCACGACGTGGGGACGGCGTCGAAGGAAACCTCCCCCATCGGTTCCATCGACACCGTGTACGTGGAGCCCTGCTCCGTGGTCGTCTGCGTCGTCGTCTGTTCGGTCGTGCTACTCGTCGTGCTGGTCGTGGTGTCGCCGCTGCCACCACAGCCGGCGAGGAGTCCTGCGGCGCCCGTGCCGACGGCACCGAGGAAAGTTCGGCGGTCCATATCGGTTTAGGCCTGCCTAAAGAACAAAAAGGCTCCGATTTTTTGGTCGTCCTAAATGCCGTCGAGTGCGGGACGGGAACCTTTTTAGGGAGCGCAGTCGTCCGTCGGGGTATGCGCGTCGCTGTCGCCGTAGTACGTCGGTGAGTACCGACCCGTTTCTGACGCGCGTCGAAACGCTACCCCGACAGCGACGACTCCAGAGACATGACCCAGGTGCCCGACGACTACGACCCCGAGGAGCTCGAACCGCGACTCCAGCAGCGCTGGCTGGACGACGAAACCTACCGCTTCGACGGCGACGCCAACGACCCCGACACCGCCTACGTCGTCGACACCCCGCCGCCGTACCCGACGGGCGAACTCCACATCGGCCACGCGCTCAACTGGTCGTACATGGACTTCGCCGCGCGCTTCCACCGCCTACAGAGCGACGACGTCCTCTTCCCGCAGGGCTGGGACTGCCACGGCCTCCCGACCGAGGTGAAGGTCGAGGAGAACGAGGGCATCCAGCGCACGGACGTCCCGCGCGACGAGTTCCGCGAGATGTGCGTCGAGCACACCCGCCACCAGATCGACTCGATGAAGGAGACGATGCGCGAACTCGGCTTCAGCCAGGACTGGAACGCCGAGTTCCGCACGATGGACCCCGAGTACTGGGGGAAGACCCAGCAGTCCTTCGTCGAGATGGCGAACGACGACCTCGTCTACCGCGACGAGCACCCGGTCAACTGGTGTCCGCGCTGTGGCACCGCCATCGCGGACGCCGAGGTCGAGCCCATCGAGCGCGAGGGCACCCTCCACTACGTCACCTTCCCCGGCGTCGACAACGACGACATCGAGATCGCGACGACGCGCCCCGAGCTGATGGCGGCCTGCGTCGCGATGGCCGTCCACCCGGACGACGAGCGCTACGACGGCCGCGAGGACGACACCTTCGAGGTGCCGCTCTTCGGCCAGGAGGTCGAACTCATCGAGGACGAGGACGTCGACCAGGAGTTCGGCTCCGGCGCCGTCATGGTCTGTACGTTCGGCGACAAGCAGGACGTGACCTGGTGGGCCGAGCACGACCTCGACCTCCGCGCGGTCTTCACCGAGGACGGCCACCTGAACGAGGAGGCCGGCGACTACGCGGGCCTCAGCATCGAGGAGGCGAAGGAAGCCGTCGCCGAGGATCTCGAGGCCGAAGGCTACCTGAACGACACCGAACCCACCGAGCAGTCCGTCGGCGCCTGCTGGCGCTGTGACACCCCCATCGAGATTCTCTCGAAGGAACAGTGGTTCGTCGAGGTCGACCAGGACGCCATCCTCGAGCGCGCCGAGGAGGTCGACTGGATTCCCGAGCACATGCACCAGCGCCTCGTCGAGTGGACCGAGGGGATGGAATGGGACTGGGTCATCAGTCGCCAGCGCGTCTTCGCGACGCCCATCCCGGCGTGGGAGTGCGACGACTGTGGCCACTGGCACATCGCCACCGAGGACGAGACGCCCGTCGATCCCACCGAGGAGCCGCCCGGCGTCGGCGACTGCCCCGAGTGTGGGAGCGAGTCGTGGACCGGCGAGACGGACGTCATGGACACCTGGATGGACTCCTCCATCACGCCGCTGCACGTCTCCGGGTGGCCGCTCGACATCGACTTAGAGGAGTTCGAGCCGGTCAGCCTGCGCCCGCAGGGCCACGACATCATCCGGACGTGGGCGTTCTACACGCTCCTCCGCACCGGCGAGCTCACCGGCGAGAAGCCGTGGGAGAACATCCTCATCAACGGGATGGTGTTCGGCCCGGACGGCAACAAGATGAGCAAGTCCCGGGGCAACACCGTCAGCCCCGAGGAGGCCGTCGAGGAGTACAGCGCGGACGCCGCCCGACAGGCGCTCGCGCTCGGCGGCCAGCCCGGCAGCGACGTCCAGTTCCAGTGGAAGGAGGTGAAGTCCGCCTCTCGGTTCCTCACGAAGCTCTGGAACATCTTCAAGTTCGCCGCCGGCCACTTCGACGAGGACACCCCGAACATCGAGGACGCGGCCTACCGGGACGCCGACAACTGGATTCGCTCGAAGGCGACGCGCGTCGCCGACGACGTCGAGGCCGAGATGGAGGCCTACCGCTTCGACGCAGCGCTCCGCGAGCTCCGGGAGTTCGCGTGGAACGACCTCGCGGACGACTACGTCGAGCTCGCGAAGGGGCGGCTCTACAACGGCCGGCCGGGCGAGCGCGACGCCGCGCGCAAGACGCTCTACGACGTGGTCTCCGCGGTCGCGCGGATGCTCGCGCCGTTCAGCCCGCACCTCGCCGACGAAATCTGGCAGTACCTCCCCGGCACCGAAGGGAGCGTCCACACCGCCGAGTGGCCGGCGCTCGAGGCCTACGACGAGGAAGCCGAGAAGCGCGGCGACGTCATCGCGGAGGCCGCGCGCGAGATTCGCGCGTGGAAGTCCGCGAACGGCTACCCGCTGAACGCCGAGCTCGACGACGTCGAACTCTACTTCGACCCCGGCGCGTCCGTCGAGAACGTCGACACCTACGACCTCTCGGAGACCGTGAACGCACCCGTTCGCGTCCGCGAGGGTCGCCCGAACGTCGAACTGGTCCCGGTGGACGTCGATGGCGACGACTCCGAAATCGGCCCCGAGTTCCGGAGCGAGGCCGGCGTCGTCCTGCAGGCGCTCGCCGAGGCCGACCCCGAGGTCATTCAGGCGCAGAAGAACTCCGGCGACACCGTCACCGTCGAGGCGGACGGCGAGGAGTACGAACTCGACGCCGAGTGGGTGACCGTCGAGGAGGAATACAGAGCAGAAGGCGGCGCGGAGGTCGCCGTCGTCGAGACCGAGTTCGGCACGGTCCTCGTCTACCCGTAACGCCCGGCGCCGGGACTGCCGGAGCGCACACCACTATGGTCGTGCGCGCGAGACGCGTGGTATGGCCGAGGACACCGCATACTGTTCGACCTGCGAGGGGACACAACAGGTCACGACGACGAAGCCGTGCCGCCCGCCGCTCTGTCTCGGGTGCGGCGAGCACATTTCCGGGTGAGGGGCGACCCCGAACGTCGCCGCGTCGCCCGGATGCTTGGCTTTAAACCGCCGTCGCGGCTATGGTCGCGTAATGAAGGTCATCGGCATCGTCGGTCTTCCCGGGAGCGGGAAGAGCGAAGCGGCGTCGGTAGCGGAGGAACTCGGCGTGCCCGTCGTGACGATGGGCGACGTCATCCGCCGGGAGTGTGAGGCGCGTGGGCTCGACCCCGCGACGCACCACGGCGAGGTGGCGCAGGCGCTCCGCGAGGAGGGCGGCCCCGCGGCCATCGCGGACGCGTCGCTCCCCGTCATCGAGGACGCCCTCGGGGAGAGCGAGGTCGTACTCGTGGACGGCATCCGCTCGGACGCGGAGGTCGAGCGCTTCGAGGAGGCCTTTGGCGACGACTTCCTCCTCGTGAACGTCCACGCGCCCTTCGAGGTGCGCCGCGAGCGCGTCGGCGAGCGCGGCCGCGACGCCTCGAAGGAGGAGGGCGGCGAGGGTCTCCGCGAGCGCGACGAACGCGAACTCGGCTTCGGGATGGGCGCGGCCATCGAGGCGGCCGACCTCACCATCGAGAACACGGACACGCTGGAGTCGTTCCACGAGAAGGTGCGGGACCTCCTGACGGGTGAGACGGCGTGACGGTCTACAGCGTCGACGTCGAGATTCGCGCGCCCGTCCGGGCGACGGAGGTGCCGGACCGCGTCGCACGCGCGGTGGAGGCGCTCTTCCCGACGGCAGACGTGGAGGTCGGCCCGGACGAGGTGGTCGCCTCGACGCACGAGCTGGAGGAGTTCCGCGAGCAGCTGTTCGAGCAGCGCATCCTCGACACGGCGCGCTCGGCGTTCCTCGACGGCCGGACCGAGGACGGCTTCGCGTTCGACCTGAAGAAGCAGGCGGCGTTCCGCGGCGTCGTGAACTTCTCAGTCGGCAAACCCGCCGAGCTCGGCGACATCCACGTCGAGGTGACGGTCCGCGAGCCCGCCGTCGAGGAGTTCATCACCTACCTCGCCCCCGAGACGGAGGAGGGCGAGCCGCTCGAGTGACGCACTCGCGACTTAGTTTCTGGTAGTTCTGCCACGTAATTTATTTGCGTGGAGGGCGTACACGAACGTATGTCCTCCGACGTCTCGCATCCCTACCGGGACGCGGCCGCGTACACGCTCGCCGCGAGCCCGTTCGCGCTCCTCACCCTCCTTGCGACCGCCGCCGTCGCAGTCGAACTCCTCGGCGGCGTTACCGTCGGCCTCACCGTCGTCGCCGGCCTCGTCGTGGCCACGACGGGTGTCACGCTCCTCGTGCGTGCCGCCCGCCCGCGTACTGAGTCACTCCTGCCGCGCCTCCGGGAGAATCAGACGTAGAGGAGGAGGCAGAGGGCCAGCGCGACGAAGACGACTTTCGTCGCGACGTTCACCGCGATGACCTTCGAGCCGAAACTCGGGCCCCAGATGCCGTACTGGAAGGGAATCGAGCGCTTGAACGTCGAAACCGCGAACGACGCGATACCGCCGAGCAGCATCGCCGCCACCGCCTGTTCGACGGTGAGCACGTCCGGGACGAGCGGCGCCGCCGTCATCGCGCCGATGGTGGTGTTCGCGGTGAACGCGACGACGACCGGCACGCTCGCCGCCGGGAGGCCCGTGGCGGAGACGAGCGCGTCCAGCGGCCCGGCGTGCTTCGTGACGTCCACGGTCATCAGTATCGCCTCGACGACGGCGTAGACGACGAGCAGCCGCGGGAGAATCGAGCGCAGACGGCTCGCAGTCGTCTCCGCCGCCGAGCGGAGTTTCTCGCGCAGTGTGGTGTCCTCCGCGCCGGGCGTCGAGGTGTCCACGTCGCCGAGTTTCGAGCGGTCGACGTTCTCCTCGGAGAGCAACACCATCCCGCCGAGGACGCCGAGCACAGTGATGGCGAGGCTGATGCCCGCGCGGAAGCCGACGTAGGTGACGCCGAGGCGAAACCCCAGAACCGGGATGAGCACCGGCGCGTAGAACGTGAAGACGTGCTGGAGGAAGCCGAAGAACGTGTTGATGGTGACGGCGACGAGCGTCGCGCGGTCGTCGAGCGCGCCGGACTCGCGGAACTCCGCGAGCATCCCGTAGCCCGCCGTCGTGGACGCCGTCGTCGTGAGGATGGCGCTCCCCACCTCGCGCGGGAGGTTCGCCGGCCCCGTCAAGGGCTTGGCGAGGCCGGCGATATAGCGCACGGCGCCGAAGTCCACGAGGAGGTTCGCGGCGAAGACGCCGAGCGCGATGAACGCGACGACGGTGGCGACCCGCGGGAGGACGACTTCGAGGACCTCGACGACGGGAACGCCGAACATACTCCCGCTACGGGCGCGGCCGGTCAAAGGCGCGTCGCTCTCCGCACCCGATGCCGTCTGTGTCCGTCAGTTCACGAGGAGTTGCACGACGACGAAGAGGACGACGACGCCGAGCACGTCGCAGACGTTCGTGACGACGGGAATCACGACGTCGTCGGGGTCGAGGCGGAGCCGGTAGGCGCAGTAGGTGGCGATGACGGTAACGACGACGGCGAGGACGGCGAGTGCCGCGCCGGAGGCGAAGGAGACGGCGACGACGGTGAGGACGCCGAGGTCGGTGCTCGCGCCGGTGAGTCGCGTCGCCGCCCACGCGCCCGCGCCGACGACGGGGAAGACGGTGAGCGCGAGCGTCACGGTGGCGAGCGCGTTCCCCGCGAGGTGGTCGTCGGTCGGCGAGAACGAGAGCGTGCCGAGGTGGAAGGACGTCGAAAGTCGCGAGGCGAGGATGCTCCCGAGGTTCCCCGCCGTCCCGATGGTCACCGGAACGAGGACGAGCAGGCTCGGGTACTTGTAGAGCGTCGCCTCGAAACTTCCGAGCACGAGGCCGCTGCCGACGACCTCGACGGCGGTGAGCGCCAGCAGGACGGGCAACATCGCACGCGTGATGGCCGAGACAGTCCACTCCTCCGGCACTCACACCACCCCCAGAACGAGTCGGACGGCGACGACGAGGAAGGCGAGGCCGAAGACGTCACCGATGGTCGTGACGAGCGGGCCGACGAGCGCGTCCGGGTTGTAGCCCCGCCGGAAGCCGACGAAGACGACGACGACGACGGCGACCGTGAGGACGAGCCCGGAGAGGAGGCCGGCGACGAACGCGATGGCGGCGAGGGTGCCGAGACTCGCAACGGTACGGCCGAGCGCGACGAGCGCGACGAACGTGAAGAACGCGGCGGCGACGGACGCGATGAGGCCGTTCGCCATCGCGGCCGCGGCGGCGTTGAGGAGGCGGTCGTCCGCCTCGAACGCCGGCTGAATCAACCCCTGATGGAGGCCGGTGGCGAGGCGCGCGCCGAGCGCGCCGTAGACGTTCCCGCGCGTCGCGAGAATCGCGGGCACGCAGACGAGGAGGCCCGGAACCGCCTTCAGCTCGGCCTGCATCCCGCTGAGGACGGTGCCGGCGAAGATGCCGCCAATCATGCTCGCGACGAGCGCCGGCGCGGCCTCCCGGTAGGCGTCGGCGGCGACGTCGCGGATGCTCATGGTGGCATCTGGCGCGGCGGCGGGTAAAATACCCCGGCCGATTCGCCCGACGCCTCACTCGCCGGCGACGAGTAACACCGCGGCACCGCCGGCGGCACCGAGAGCGGAGACGCAGAGCACGCCGAACGCGACGGTGAAGTCGGCGTACGTGGAGAGGACACCGACGACGGCGGGCGCGAGCGCGCCCGCCCCCATCAGGACGGTGCGGACGACGCCGAGACCGCCGCCCGCGAGGTCGTCGGGGACGAGTGCCATCAGGTAGGCCCCACGGACGGGCCGGAAGCCGTGGCCACCGAGTCCGAAGACGACGACGGCCGCGACGAGCCCCGCGGCCCCGAACCCGCCGAAGGTGAGCGCGAGGAGGCCGAGCGCGGCGAGCGCGAGCGTCCCGACGACGACGCGGAGCGGCCCGACGCGGTCCGCGAGGTCGCCCGTGACGGTCTGGACGAGGCTGACGACGAAGAGGCCGCTGTAGACGGCGCTCGCCGTCGCGGGCGCGAGGCCGGCGTATTCGAGGAAGCGGGGGAGGAACGCGACGACGCCGTTGTAGGTGAAGGAGAAGCAGACGGTGACGGCGACGAACCCCGCGAACGCCGGGTCCCGGAAGAGCGCGGCGTACCGCGAGAGGGGCACGCGCGCGTCCTCGCTCTCGACGGCCGGCGCGGGTTCGCGGGCCCGCATCCGCGGGTAGGAGAGCGCGGCGAGCGCGAGACCGACGACGCCGGCCGCGAAGAAGAGCGCGTGCCAGCCGAAGCGGCCACTCGCGAGGAGGACGGCGACGGCGGCGGGCGCGGCGACGCCGCCGAACGCGCCCACGGTATCGAGGACGCCGAGCGCCCGGCCCGTCCGGTCGGGGTAGACGGCCGAGAGCAAGCCCACAGAAACGGTCTTGTGGACGCCGGTGCCCGCGCCGACGAGCACCATCCCGGCGGCGAGCACGAGGAAAGGGACGTCGACGCTGAGCGCGAGTGCGGCGAGCGCGGCGACGACGGCACCCGCGGTGATGACGCGCGCCGCACCCACGCGGTCCGCGAGCGCGCCGGAGGGGAACTGGAGGGCGGCGTAGACGAGCATCATCGCCGTGAACGCCGTCCCGAGCGCCGCGTCGGTGACGCCGTAGCGCGCGCCGAGCGCGGGGAAGAGCGGCGGGAACGCGTAGCGGAGGAACTTCGCGAGGAACCAGACGAGCGCCGTCGCCGCGAGGACGTCCAGCGAGCGGAGGCGACGGAACACGACGGCGACGACGGCGAGCACCCACAAAAACGCCGCGACTGCGTCCGGGTTCGGCGTGCGGCCCCTGGGGTTTTGGGCGGCGCGTCCCTACCCGACTCACATGCGTCCCCGACCACTCGCGAGTGTCGCCGCTGCCGTGTTGCTCGTGGTCGCCGTCGGCCCCGCCGCCGTCGCGGGCCTCGCCGCACCCGGCATGTCCGCCAGCGAGGCGGGCGCGGCCGATGCGACGGCCGCGACGAGCGTCGCCGCCGTCACCGCGACGCCGGCCGCCAGTCTCGTCGACGTCATCGAGCGCATCGACCGCATCCTCGAGTCCGTCCTCGACCTCGTGCGGACGCTCAACAACCTGTTCGGCGAGGGCGCTGAAGGCGGCGAAGGCGGAATGGGGGGCGAATGAGGAGAGATAGCCGGTGAGGGCAGATAGCGGCCGTTAGAACGGGCCGAAGCCGCCGAGGCCGCCACCGCCGCCACCGCCGCCGCCCTGCTGTTGCATCTTCTTCATCATCCGCTGCATGTCGCCGTCACCCATCCCCTGGAACTGCTTCATCGTCTGGGACATCATCTTGTGCTGTTCCAGGAGTTCACGGACCGTGTCCTCGTCCTGCCCGGAGCCCTTCGCGATGCGGCGAATCTGGGAGGCGCCGATGGAGCGCGGGTTCTCCAGTTCCTCCTCGGTCATCGAGTCCATGACGACCTCGAAGTTCCGCATCCGGTCCTGAGTGACGTCCATCGCGTCGTCCGGGAGCTGGTCCATGAGGCCGCCGCCCATCCCCGGAATCATGTCCATCACCTGGTCGAGCGGCCCCATCTTGTTCATCGCGTCCATCTGACGCTTCATGTCTTTCAGGGTGAACTCACCCTTCAGCATGTCCTCTGGGTCCCAGTCCTCCTCCTCCTCGGTGGTCTCCTCCATCGCGCGCTCGACGCGCTCGGTGAGCTGCTTGAGGTCGCCCATGCCGAGGAGACGGCTGATGAAGCCGTTGGGCTCGAAGCGCTCGATGTCCTGCACGGTCTCGCCGGAGCCGAGGAAGGCGATGGTCGAGCCCGTCTCGTTGACGGCGGTCAGCGCGCCACCACCCTTCGCGGTGCCGTCGAGTTTCGTGATGACGACGCCGTCGATGCCGACGGAGGTCTCGAACTGCTGGGCCTGGTCCTTCGCGCCCTGGCCGATGGCGGCGTCGAGGACGAGGAGCGAGCGGTCCGGCTGGACCTCGGCCTCGATGTCCTCGATTTCGTCGATGAGGTCGTCCTCGAGCGCGTGGCGACCGGCGGTGTCGACGATGCGGACGTCGGCGTCCTCGGTCTCCTCGAGGCCGTCCCGGGCGATTTTGACGGGGTCGTCCTCGTCGGGGTCGCCGTAGAAGTCGACCTCCGCGCGCTCACACATCTGCTTCGCCTGCTCGTAGGCACCGGGGCGGAAGGTGTCGGTCTGGATGACCGCGGGCCGCAGGCCCTTCTTCGAGAACCACCACGCCATCTTCGCCGCGGTGGTCGTCTTCCCCGACCCCTGGAGGCCGGCGAGCATGATGGTCTGTTCCTCCAAGGGAAGGTCGGTGGACTCGCCGACGAGGTCGACGAGCTCCTCGTAGACGATGCTGAGGACGTGGTCGCGCGCCGTCGTGCCGCCCGGCGGCTCCTCCTCCAGCGAGCGCTCCTTGATGGAGTCGGAGAGCTCCATCACGAGCGAGACGTCGACGTCGGCCTGTAGCAAGGAGCGCTGAATCTCCTTGACGACCTCCTCAACGTCTTCTTCGGAGATGCGGGACTTCCCGCGGAGCGAGTCGAGGGTGCCCCTGAGGGAACTCCCGAGGTCGTCGAGTACCATTTGCTAGTCTAGACGCCGAGGACGCCTAAAAGGCTTTATCGTACCCCCGTTCCCGGCGACGGCCGTCGCTCGGGAGGTCTCAGCGCTCGACGTCGACGCCGCGCTCCTCGAGCAGGTCGAAGAACTCGTCTGGGTCGAGTTCGGCGACGTCGTGCTCCTCGGCGGCCTCGCGCTTGCTCGTCCCGGGGTTCGCGCCGACGACGAGGTAGTCCGTGTTCGAGGAGACCGAGGAGGTGGCCGACCCGCCGTGGGTCTCGACGAGGTCCCGCAACTCGTCGCGCGTCCACCCCTCGACGCTCCCAGTGAAGACGACGGTGAGGTCGGCGAGTTCGTCGCCGGCCGTCGCGGCCTCGGATGTCTGGGGTTCGCCGAGACGGGACTCGTCGCGCAGGCGCTCGATGACGCGGCGGTTGCGCTCGTTGTCGAGGAACTCCGCGACGTGGTTCGCGACGACGGGCCCGACGCCCGCGACGGCCTCGTAGTCCTCCTCGTCGGCCTCAAGGAAGGCGTCGAGCGTCTCGAACTGCGCCGCGAGGTCGGCGGCGACGGTGGGGCCGACTTCGGGGATGCCGATGGCGGCGAGGAAGTCGCCGAGCGGCGGATGGCGCGCGGCCTCGAGTTCCTCGACGAGGTTCTGCGCGCTCGTCTCGCCCCAGCCCTCCAGGGCGGCGAGCTCCTCGACGGTGAGGTCGTAGAGGTCCGCGACGTCCTCCGAGACGAGGCCCTCCTCGACGAGTTGCTCGGCGGCCTCCTCGCCGACGCCCTCGATGTCGAGGACGTCCGTGAAATACCCCACTGCGCGGACGAGCTGGGCGTCACAGGCCAACCCGCCGGTACAGAACGCGACGGGGCCGTCGTACTCGACGTCGCTCCCGCAGACCGGGCATTCCTCGGGGAAGTCGAAGGGGCCGTCGCTGTGTTTCTCGACGACTTCGTCGACGTAGGGGATGACGTCGCCGGCGCGCTCGACGGTCACCTCGTCGCCGACGTTCACGTTCAGTTCCTCGATTTCCTCGGGGTTGTGGAGGCTCGCGCGCGAGACGGTGACGCCGCTGACCTGCACCGGCTCCAAGAGCGCGACGGGGGTGAGTCGGCCCGTCCGGCCGACCTGCACGACGATGTCGGTGACGGTGGTCCGCTCGGTTCGCGGCGGGAACTTGTAGGCGTACGCCCAGCGGTAGTAGCGCGAGGTGGTTCCGAGGCGCTCGCACTGCCGGCGGTCGTTCACCTTCAACACGGTGCCGTCGATGTCGTAATTCAGCTCCTCGCGGACGTCCTGCATCTCGTCGCGGTAGTCGATGGCGGCCTCGACGTCCGCGACGTGTTCGTCCCGGTCGTTCGTCTTCAGCCCCCAGTCGGGGAAGCGCCCGAGTTCGCCCCACTGCGTCTCCAAACCCTCGACGTCGGTGTCGTGACCACCGCTGGACGCCGTGACGGTCTCGGAGAGCGCGTCGAGCAGGGCGGAAATGTCCGTCTCCTCGTCTCGCCACTCCTCCCACTCCTCGCGGACGGCGGCCTCGGCGTCGTCGCTCTCGTCACTCTCCGCGTCGCCGTCCGTCGCGTTCCACGCGGCGAGCACGTCGTAGAAGTAGCAGTCCAGCGGGCGTTCGGCGGTGACGGAGGGGTCGAGTTGGCGGAGGGTGCCGGCGGCGGCGTTCCGCGGGTTCGCGAACGGCTCCTCGCCCTGCTCGACGCGCTCGCGGTTGTACGCCTGAAACGCGTCCTTCGGGATGTAGACCTCGCCGCGGACAACGAGGACGTCCGGGTAGTCCCCACGCAGGCGCTGAGGGACGGACTCGATGGTGCGGACGTTCTGCGTGACGTCCTCGCCAGTCTCGCCGTCACCACGAGTCGCCGCGCGCTCGTAGCGCCCGTCGACGTAGACGACTTCGACGGAGAGGCCGTCGAACTTCGGCTCGCAGACGTAGGTGACGTCCTCGCCGTCGAGTTCGCGACGCACGCGCGAGTCGAAGTCCCGGACGTCCTCGGCGTCGCCGCTGGAGTCGATGGAGAGCATCGGGACGACGTGCTCGACGGTCCCGAGCTCCTCGAGGGGGTCGCCGCCCACCCGGCGGGTGGGCGAGTCCTCGGTCTGGAGGTCGAACGCCTCCTCGAGGGTGCGCAGGCGCTCGAAGAGTTGGTCGTAGGCGCGGTCGGCGATGACCGGGTCGTTCAGGACGTAGTAGCGGTAGTCGTGGAAGCGCACCGCCTCGCGGAGATACGCCGCCTGCTGTTCGGCCTCGTCCTCGTCGAGTGCCTCGACGTCCCGGAAGTCGAGGGCCGGGTCCGTGATGTAGGGGTTGTCGTCGCTGACCTCCTCGGCCCCATCGAGGTCCGACACCGATTCGGGCATACCGGGGGCTATCCGCGCCACCCCCGTAACCTCTCGGGCGCCTCGGGGTGAGGTGTCCGTTTTTCCCTCGCGTCCGTCGTATCCACGTCCGTGTCTGGTGACAACGACGGGGCGTCACCGAGCGGGCGAGCGGCACCCGACGGGGGCCGCGAGCACGGTGACCACGCACGCACGTTCGAGGAGGCGCGCCGCGAGGCCCAGCGCACCCTCGACGCCCAGTCGCAGATGGTCGCGCGAATGGACCGGAAGGCCGTCCTGCTCCTGCAGTTCACGGCGTCACTCCTGATGGTCGTCGCGACCGTCACGCCCGCCGTCGTCGGGAGCGGGCTCGCGCCGGGCGCGCTGTTCAACGCGTACGTCGTCGCCTGCCTCGCCGTCCTGCTCGTCGCCGCCGCCTGCGCGGGCGTCTGCTACACGCTCACCAACCAGTACGACGGCATCGGCGCGTCCGGCATCGACGAAACCGTCGACGAGAACTACGACGTCGAGGTCTTCCGCGAGCGCCTCCTGCTCGGCTACGCCAACTGGATTCGCCGGAATCGCGTGACGAACGCCCGGAAGACCCCGCTCGTCACGACGTCGCTCCTCTGCATCGTCGTCGCCGTCGCGATGCTCCTCCTCGGGATGCTCCGCGCGTTCGTCGGACCCGTCCCGACGCCCGTCCTCGGCGTCGTCGGTGTCGCACTCCTCGGCGTCGTCGCGGCATCGCGGCTGCACAAGCAGATACGGCAGTGGTACGCGCTGACGCGGTCGGACGAGACGCCGACCGGCGAGGTGGACGGCGTCACCGTGGAGGCGTTCCGCGGCGAACCCGTCACGACGGGCGACGTGCGCGAGGACCCCGAGTGGTTCGACGGCGAGGACGACTGAGTCAGTCGGCCCAGCGCCACGACCCGACGGCGCGCGCCACGAGTATCGCCACGCCGACGAGGACCGCCTGCGTCCACCACGGGGCGTGGACGACGCGCGTCCCGGCGGCGAAGACGGCGACCACCCCCGCGGCGAGCAGCGACTCCTTGCCCGCGCTGGAGACCATGCGTAGGTGTTGGGAGACCGACGGGAAAGAAGCTGGGTCGCCGTCGAGGGCCGCGCCCTAGTCGCGCCGCCGGACGCGCATGGGCACCTCGCCGTCCGGCCGCAGGGTGATGGACGGGTCGAAGCTGAGCGCCTCCTGCGGGTAGAGTTCCCAGTCACGGACGATGGTCGCGAGCGCGAGTCGCGCCTCCTGCATCGCGAACCGGTCGCCGATACAGCGCCGTGGGCCGCCGCCGAACGGGAAGTAGGCGAACTTCGGGAGGTCGGCCTCGAAGTCGCTCGTCCAGCGCTCCGGGTGGAAGCCCGTCGGGTCGTCGTAGTGTTGCGGGTCGCGGTGGAGCACCCACTGGTGCATCAGGACGGTCTGCCCGCGCTCGATGTCGTACCCACCGAGCTCGTCAGGTTCGCTCGCCTCGCGCGACTGCTGCCAGACGGGCGGGTAGAGCCGCAGCCCTTCCTTGACCGTCCGCTCGGTGACGGTGAGGTCATCGAGGTCGTCGTGGCCGGGCGTCCGGTCGCCGAGGACGTCGTCGACCTCACGCTGGAGGCGCTCGCGGGCGTCGTCGTAGCGGCCGAGCGCGTGGAGCGTGTAGGTGAGCGCGAGCGCCGTCGTCTCGTGGCCGGCGAGCAGAATGGTGACGACTTCGTCGCGAATCTGCTCATCGGTGAGCGGCATGCCGGTGTGGTCGCTGGCGTTCAGGAGGAGCGAGAGGAGGTCGTCGCCCTCGCGGGAGGGCTCCCTGGTCGTGCTCGCGGGTCGTCCCTCCCCGCTCGCTCGTTCGGCGGCCTCGCCTCGCTCGGCCGCCCGGTGCTCGGCGATGACCGTGTCCACCACGTCGTTCAGCGTCTCCTGGGCCTCCGCGAAGCGCCTGTTGCCCGGCGTCGGGAGCCAGCGCGGCACCTGCACGGCCCGGCGCATCCGCGCGGACGCGTCGTCCATCAACACTTCGAGGGCGTCCGCGATGGCGCCCTCCTCCTCGCGGATGTCGACGCCGAAGAGTGCTTGGGCGGCGATTTCGACGGTGAGCTGCATCATGTCCTCGTGGACGTTCCGGAGTTCGCCGTCGCGCCACTCCGAGAGGGTTCGCTCGGTGTAGTCGGCCATCACGTCCGCGTAGCGTTCGAGCATCCGCGGGTAGAAGGCCGGCTGTATCGTGTGGTGTTGCGCGCGCCAGAACTCGCCCTCGCTCGTGAGGAGGCCGCTCCCGAGCGTCGGCCGCAGCGACGTCTGGAAGCGCTCGCCCTTCTCGTAGGCCTCGTTGTGCTGGACGAGGACGTGCTCGACGAGTTCGGGCGTCGAAATCTGGACGACGTCCTCCGTCCCGAGGTCGTAGTGGGCGACGGGGCCGTACTCGCGCGCGACGTCAGTGACGAACTGGAGGGGATCGTCGGCGAACGCCCGCGTGCTCCCGAGAACGGGGGTGCCGTCGGGACCGGGAATCGTCTGCCGCTGCTGGGACATACCCGTGAGGAGTGGGCGTCGGGAGGTATCCCTACTGCCGGTATTCGCCGGCCACTTAAGTGCCGTCGACGAGGCGCGGGAGGACGCGCGCCTCGATTTTTCGGAGGTGCTCGGAGGCGGTGGAGACGGCGACGCCGAGTTCCGCGGCGACGTCCGCGACGGTGGCGTCCCGCGGGTTCTGGTAGTAGCCGACGTCGATTGCCGTCGCGAGGACCTCGCGCTGGCGCTGGGTGAGAGCGTCCTGCAGGGGGTGGTCGCCGGTGTACTCGGCGAGCCGCTCGACGCGCATGTCCGCACGGACGTCGTCAGGGAGGGCGTCCGCGGCCTCGGTGATGCGTTCGGCGCGGCCGACGAGCGTCACGGTGACGCGGTCGGCGTCGAAGCGGACGGGCGTGTCGAGGATGAGCCGGTGGCTCTCGAGGAGGTCGAGGAGGGCGAGGACGCGCGCGCCGGGGCGTAGGTGGACGTAGAGAGTGTGCTCGTCGACGACGGCGTAATCGAGGACGGCCGAGTCGTCGGCGAGCGTGTCGGCGACGGCACCCGCGGCGGGGTCGGCGAACTGGCAGAGTTCGAGGACGGTGCCGTCCCGACAGAGCCTGACGGTCTGGAGGGCGCCCCGTCGGCCCTCGGCGGGCGCGAAGCGCGCGGCGTCGTCGCCCGTCCGGTCGAACGTGACGCTGAGCCGTTTCACCTCCCGGGATACGGGCCGCACGGGGAAGTATCCCGTTCCTGTCTCAATCGGCGAACGTTGCCGTAACTGCCGTGCATATCCCTCTGGGAGAATATGCATACAGTACATGAGCGACGAGGACGACCGGCGGTTCGACACCCGGACCGTCCACGCCGGGCAGGCCCACCCCGACGCCGCGACCGGCGCGCGCGCACCCCCCATCTACCAGACCACCTCCTACGTCTTCGAGGGCGCCGAGCACGCCGCCGCCCTCTACGCCCTCGAGGAGGAGGGTGACCTCTACTCACGCATCAGCAACCCGACCGTCGCGATGCTCGAGGAGCGCCTCGCGAGCCTCGCGGGCGGCGCGGGCGCCGTCGCGACCGCCTCCGGCATGGCCGCCTTCGACGCCGCGACGTTCGTGCTCGCCGAGGCCGGCGACAACGTCGTCTCCTCGTCGGACATCTACGGCGGGACGCGCACCTACCTCACCGGCACCGCGAGTCGACGGGGAATCGAGGCGCGTTTCGTCGACACACTCGACGTCGAGGCCTACCGGGAGGCCATCGACGAGGACACCGCGTTCGTCCACCTCGAAACCATCGGCAACCCCTCGCTCGTCGTCCCCGACTTCGAGGCCGTCGCCGAGGTCGCGCACGACCACGGCGTCCCGGTCTTCGTCGACAACACGTTCGCGACGCCCGCGCTCTGTCGCCCTCTCGAGCACGGCGCGGACATCGTCTGGCACTCCACGACGAAGTGGCTCCACGGGTCGGGCACGACGCTCGGCGGCGTCGTCATAGATGGGGGGAACTTCGACTGGGACGCCGAGGACTACCCCGAAATCGGCGGCGACAACCCCGCCTACCACGGCCTCAACCTCTCCGAGCGCTTCCCGGACGCGCCGATGGCCGCGGCGACCCGCCTCCGGGGCACCCGGACGCTCGGGAACGCCCAGAAGCCCTTCGACGCCTGGCAGACGATGCAGGGCCTCGAGACGCTCGGCCTCCGGATGGAGCGTCACTGCGAGAACGCCGCCATCGTCGCCGAATACCTCAACGACCACGACGACGTCGCGTGGGTCACCTACCCCGGCCTCGAGGACCACGAGACGCACGCCAACGCACGCAAATACCTCGACGGCGGATATGGAGGTATGGTGACGTTCGGACTCGAGGGTGGCTACGAAGCCGGCAAGCGCTTCTGTGAGTCCACCGAACTGGCGTCCTTCCTCGCGAACATCGGGGACGCGAAGACGCTCGTCATCCACCCGGCGAGCACGACACACGCACAGCTCAGCGAGGAGGAGCAGCGCTCCTCGGGCGTCACGCCCGACCTCGTGCGCCTCTCCGTCGGCATCGAGGACCCCGCGGACATCCTCGCCGACGTCGAGGCCGGAATCGAGGAGGCGACACGATGACTCGAGGCCGCCGCGAGGACGTGGTGAACGTGGGGTCGTTCGCGTTCGAGCGCGGCGGCGAACTCGACCTCGACGTGGCGTACGCCGAGTACGGCGACCCCGAGAACCCGACCGTCCTCGTCTGTCACGCCCTCACCGGCAGCCAGTACGTCGCCGGCCCCGCGCCGGAGGGCGTCAGCGGGCAGGCCGCCGGCTGGTGGGACGCGCTCGTCGGCCCCGGGAAACCCATCGACACCCGCGCCTACCACGTCGTCTGCGCGAACGTCCCCGGGTCCTGTTACGGCACCACCGGCCCCGCGAGCGAGGGGCCCGACGGGGAGCCCTACGGCCCCGACTTCCCCTCCGTCACGGTCGGCGACTGGACGCGCTCGCAGGCCCTCCTCCTCGACGAACTCGGCGTGAGCACGCTCTACGCCGTCGTCGGCGGGAGCGTCGGCGGCATGAACGCCATCGACTGGGTGAAACGCTACCCCGAGCGCGTCGAACGCGTCGCGGCCATCGCGACGAGCCCCCGCCTCGACGCGCAGTGTCTCGCGCTCAACACCGCCGCGCGCCGCGCCATCACGAACGACCCCAACTACGACGGCGGCGACTACTACGGCGGCCCCGAGCCCGACGGGGGCCTCGCCGTCGCGCGCCGCATCGGCCACGCGATGTACCTCTCGAAGGCCTCGATGCGCGACCGCTTCGGCCGTCGCGTCGCCGAACGCCAACCCGAGGCCCGCGAGGACCCGAGCGCCGAAGGGTTCCCCTACCGGGACGTCGCCTCCTACCTCGACTACAACGCCGAGCGCTTCACCGAGCGCTTCGACGCGAACAGCTATCTCTACTTGCTTCGCGCGCTCGACGAGTACGACCTTGCCGAGGACTACAACTCGGACGCGGAGGCGCTCGCGAACTACGCGGGCGACGCGCTCGTCGTCTCCTTCACGGGCGACTGGCACTTCCCCGTCGACGGCGGCGAGACCATCGCGGAGGCCTTCGAGGCCGGCCCCGCCGCCGTCTCCCATCGCGTCGTCGAGAGCGAGTACGGCCACGACGCCTTCCTCGTCGAACCGGACCGCGTCGGCCCGCCCGTCCGAACCCTCTTGGAGCAGGGTGCGAACGCCGTCACCACGACGGCGACCCGCGACACCACACCGGACTATCCGCGGGTCTGCACGGGCCTCCTCCCCGACGCCTGAGCGACGCTCACCAGCCCGGTTTTCGTTCTTCTGCACCCTCGGCGCGCCCGAACAGCAGGACGCCGACGAGGACGACGAGCAGGCACGCCGCGAGCAGCGCCGGCCGTGTCGCTCCCGCGCGAAGGGCGACGAGGCCCGCGCCAAGCGCGCCGAGGGCGAGACAGCACGCGGCGGCGAGTCGGACGCGTGTCGCAGTCTGCATACGCGGCGTGTCGGGAGCGAGCGAGAAAAACGCCCGGCAAACGCGGCAGTCTCCGTCCCCTATTTGGTCGTCCGGGTGTGACGCACACGTATGGCAGACCTGACTCTCGGCGGCGAAGTACCCGAGGCGGAGACGGACGGCGTCTGGCTCGCGTGTATCCAGTGCGGCGAGACCATCGCGCCCTACAACGACGTCGTCTACCGCTGTCCGGACTGCGACGGCCTGCTCGAGGTGCGCTACGCGGAGTACCCGACGTTCGACGACTTCGAGGGCGTCGGCGTCTGGCGCTACGCGGACGCGCTCCCCCTGAACGAAGGCGTCACGATTCAGGAGGGCGACACGCCGCTCTACACCGTGCCGAAGATCGAGGACGACGTCGGCGTCGCCGACCTCCGCGTGAAACACGAGGGGATGAACCCGACGGGCGCGTTCAAGGACCGCGGGATGACGGTCGGCGTGAAGGTCGCCGACCGCCTCGGCGTCGACCGACTCGCCTGCGCCTCGACGGGCAACACGTCCGCGTCGCTCGCGTGCTACGGTGCGCGCAACGACACCGAAGTGCTCGTCCTCCTGCCCGCCGGGAAGGTGGCGGCCGGGAAGGTCGCACAGGCCTCCCTGCACGGCGCGCGCATCCTGGAAGTCGATGGCAACTTCGACGCCTGCCTCGACATCGTCGCCGACCTCGCGGACCGCGGCGAGGCCTACCTGCTCAACTCCATCAACCCGTTCCGCCTCGAGGGACAGAAGACCATCGGCCTCGAGATTCTCGAGCAGTCGAAGGCGGAGACGGGCGAGTGGCCGGACCGCATCGTCCTGCCCGTCGGGAACGCCGGCAACACCGCGGCGCTCTACAAGTGCTTCCGCGAGCTCGTCGAGGCCGGCGAGATGGCCGAGGACGAGATGCCGGCGCTCACCGGCGTGCAGGCCGAGGGCGCGGCGCCGATGGTCGAGGCCGTCCGCGAGGGCAACGAGGAAATCGAGCGCTGGGAGGACGTCGAGACCATCGCCACCGCCATCCGCATCGGCAACCCCGTGAACGCGCCGAAGGCCCTGCCGGGCATCCGCGCGACGGGCGGGACCGCCGTCTCGGTGAGCGACGAGGAGGTCACTGAGGCGCAGCGCGAACTCGCGCAAGACGGCGTCGGCGTCGAACCCGCGTCGGCGGCCTCGGTCGCCGGGCTGAAGAAGCTCCGCGAAGCGGGCGAAATCGAGGCCGACGAGCAGGTCGTCTGTCTCACCACCGGCCACCTGCTGAAGGACCCGGACGCCGCGGCCGCCGCCGGCGGCGACATGACGTCGGTGCCCGCCGACACGGACGGCGTGCTCGACGTGCTGTAGACGCGTCGGGCGCTCCGAATATTGAGAGGTAAGTAATCAACATACAAACAATAAGGAGGGTGAGCGGCGTCGCTAGCGACGTATGGCTGTCGAGGAACTCGCCGCAGTCACCCGGTCGTCACTCCGCCTCCGCCTCCTCCGCGCGATGGCGGAGGGGACGGCGACCGACCAGACCCTCCACCGGGAACTCGATGCACCGAGAACCACCGTCCGAGACAACCGTCGCACCCTCCAGCGACTCGGCTACGTCCACGATCGCGGGGGCCAACCGCACACGCTCACACCCCGTGGTGTCGCGCTCGCCGCCGGTATTGAACGCTTAGAGTCGGAGCTCGACGTCGCGTGTCGCCTCGAGGAGTTTCTCGATGACGTCCCGTTCGCAGACCTCGACCTCCCGCTCGCCGCGCTCGAGGACGCCGAGTACGTCCGACCGCGGCCGGACGCGCCGGCCGCACCCTCGAACCGAGCGAGCGCGCTCCTCGAAGCCGCCGAATCGATCGAGGGCGTCTTCCCCGTCCTCCCGAAGCGCGTGTTCGCCGACGGGAGCAGCGGCGACATCGTGCTCTCCGAGACGACGGCGAACGCGCTCGACGAGGCACGTCTCGCTGACCCGTCCGGTCCTGACGTCTGGCGGGTCGACGACACGCCGCCGCTCGGTGCAGCGCTGGTCGACGACGACACACTCCTCTTCTCGACGGGGCCGTGCGGGACACTCCAGTCGCTCGTCGTCAGTCACGACATCGACGGTTGGACGCAGACGTTCGTCGACAGGTGGCGCGAGCGCGCGGAGCGCGTCGAGCGCGAGAAAACGGCCTAGAGCGAGAGGAGGCGCCACGCGACGGCGACGGCGATGGGGACAGAGACGACAGCGAGCGCCCGAGCGAGCGGCAGGTCTCGCGTGTGCTTCACCGCGAAGACCCAGTTGGAGGCGTTCCAGACGAGCAGGACGATGCCGACGAGCGACACCACCTCGAAGAGCGGGCCGGACGTGAGCGAGCGGACGAACGGCCCGAGGGCACCGGCGCTATCGGGGAAATCGACGCCCCAGCCGCGCGAGAGTATCGCGCCGGCGCTCAGAAGGCCACCTGCAATGGACGGATAGAACCCCCAGCCGACCGCGGTGAACAGTCGGCGGAACGACCCGCTGCCTCCGAGGAGCGCGGAGAGCGCGTAGAAGGCGGCTGAGAAGCCGAGCCAGACGGCGAACTGCCCGACAATCGTTCCGGCGATTGTGAGGACGTACGTCATCGTGACTATCGGCGCGGCGCGTGACACCGCACCCCACGTCCAGTAGAGGAGGACGACGGCACCGAGCGTGTTGGCGACGCCCGTGGCACCGACGACGGTACTCGCGCCGGCGAGCCGGTCGGCTGCGCCGTCGCGGAAGAACGCGTCCGGATCGAGGACGAGTCGGAACACGGTTCGCGTCTTCGCTGTGTGTCCGGTATAGGTGACGACTCACCGGCCGGCGACACAGTCGTCGGACGGCGACACAGTCGTCACCCGACGTGTTTCTCACCGCCGGGCGGGGCGGGACTGGTATGGTGTCTGCCACGAACAGGCCGACTGCCGTGTCCTACCAAGGCAACTTCGCGTTCACCGAACGGGATGTAGTGTTCGCACTCGCCGCGCTCGCCGCGGCTGGAGTCGTGTTCGCCGGTGCTGGAGCGGTGGGGTCAGGCGGCGGCGCTGGAGACGCGCAGGTCGTGAGCGACCACGCGACCACCGACCTCGGCGGCGCGTACCTCGCGTACAAGGCGTACAACAACGACCTCGACGCCGATAGTGCTCTCGCCGGTGGCTCGGCCGTCGTCAGCGGCACGGGGACGGCCGCGAGCGGCGCTGCCACGTACGTGAGCGCGTCCGGAACGGCCGCCGCGCTCGGTGCCGGTGCCGCCGCGACGGGAGGCGCGCTCGTACTCTAACCGCCCACCATCCTCTTTTATCAGACAATGGAGTACGTACTCGCCGCGTTGACGGGACTCGTAACGTTCGCGTGCTGGACCGTCGTCTTCCGACGGATGCTCGCTGACGTCGTCGAGACCGACACCATACTGGCCGCAGGCATCGCCGCTCCGATCGGAGTGGCAGTCTTCCTCGCATGGCGACTCGGGGCACCGTGGTACCGCTACGCCGTCCTCGCCGTCGTCGGTGCTGGGCTCGTCTTCTGTGCCGGCGTGCTCGTCAACGAGCGAACGAGTGCGAGCGGTCTCAGCGCCTGAATGCGGGCCGTGCTCGCCATCCGCCGCGCAGTCGTGACCGCTCGCTGGCACGTCGGCGCGGCCGCCGCACTCACCCTCGGTGGTGTGTTCCTCGGTTACGCGCTCGGGGGTACCGTGCCGACAACTGAGAGCACACAGTCGGCACCGACCGTGACAGTGTCGGCACCGGACGTCTTCGTGAACAACGCCCTCGCCGCCGGCTTCCTCGTCACCGGTGGTGTCCTCCTCGGCGTGCCGACCGCGATCGCGCTGATCCAGAACGGGGTGCTCGTCGGGTCGCTCGCGGCCACCGCCACGGCCGGAGGACACCCCGCCGTCTTCGTCGCACTACTGGCACCACACGCGGTGTTCGAACTGCCCGCGCTATGGCTCGCCGCGGCCGCCGGTTTCCGGGCCCCAGCGGGGCTCCTCGCCTACCTCCGGCGTCGCCGCGAGCGCCCAGTCTCGGCGCAGGACGTCCGCGACATCGTCGTACTCGTCGCGAGCGCCACGGTGCTCCTTTTGGTCGCGGCACTCGTCGAAGCCTACGTCTCGGTTCCGCTGGCGCGCGCGTTCAGCGCGTGAAGAGAGGATGGAGAGACCGTGTGAAGAGCCGAGTCCATGAGACGAGGTGACGCGCCGAGCGCGTCAGTCGCCGTTCAGTTCGATTTCCTTGATTTCGGTGATGCGCGAGTCCGCCTCGAGTTCCTCGCGGGCGGCGTCCGGGAGGTCGTCGTCGAGGTTGTAGACGGTGAGCGCTTCGCCGCCGTCGGTCTCGCGGGCGTTGAACATCCCGGCGATGTTGACGTCGTACTCGCCGAGCACCGTCCCGATGAAGCCGATGACGCCGGGTTCGTCGCGGTTGCGCGCGATGAGCATGTGGCCGTGCGGGATGGCGTCGACGCGGTAGCCGTCGATGGAGACGAGGCGCGGGTCGTCGCCCGCGAAGAGCGTCCCCGAGACCGAGAGTTCCTCGTCGCCGTCACCGACAGTGACGGTGACGAGGCTCTGGAAGTCAGCCGACGAGCGGCTCTTCGTCTCGGTGACGTCGATGCCGCGTTCCTCGGCGACCCGCGGGGCGTTCACGGCGTTGACGTTCCACTCGAGCGGCTCGAAGACGCCCTTCTGCGCGCTCGCAGTGACGAGGTCGACGTCCTCGGCGGCGATATCGCCGGCGTAGGAGACCTCGATGGAGTCGATGCGCTCGTCGAAGAGCTGGGCGGCGACTTTACCCGCGGTCTCGGCGAGGCCGATGTACGGCTGGATGCGCGGGAACGCGGACTCGTCGACCGAGGGCGCGTTCAGCGCGTTCAGGACGGGCTCGTCGTTGAACGCGGCGATGACCTGTTCGGCCGTCGAGACGGCGACGTGCTCCTGAGCGGCCTCCGTCGAGGCGCCGAGGTGCGGGGTGACGACGATGTCATCAACGTCAAGGATGTCGGCGTCCTCGGGGAGCGGCTCCTCCGCGAAGACGTCGACGGCGGCGCCCTTCATGACGCCCTCGTCGACGGCCTCGGCGAGCGCGTCCTCGTCGACGACGCCGCCGCGGGCGCAGTTCACGAGGTAGCCGCCTTCGAGGTTGGCGAGCGCCTCCTCGTCGATGAGGTTCTCCGTCTCGGGGGTGAGCGGGACGTGGACGGTGAGGAAGTCCGCGCGCTCGAGACACTCGTCGAGGTCGACGAGTTCGGCACCGAGCTGTTCGGCGCGCTCCTCGCCGATGTAGGGATCGTAGGCGACGAGGTCCATGCCGAGCGAGCCGAGTTTCTTCGCGACTTCCTGCCCGACGCGCCCGAGGCCGACGACGCCGAGGGTCTTGCCGTTGACTTCGGTGCCGAGGTAGTCGGACTTCGCCCACTCGCCGTCCTTCAGGCGGACGTGGGCCTGCGGGATGGAGCGCGCGGCGGCGAACGCCATCGCGACGGTGTGTTCGGCAGCGGCGCGAACGTTTCCTTCGGGGGCGTTCGCGACGATGACGCCGTGTTCGGTGGCGGCTTCGATGTCGATGTTGTCGACGCCGATGCCGGCGCGGCCGACGATGACGAGATCGGGAGCGGCCTCGAAGACGTCCTCGGTGACCTCCGTCCCGGAGCGGACGATGAGGGCGTTGGCGTCGGAAACGGCGTCGAGGAGCGCGTCGCCCTCGACGTCGTAGGCGGTCTCGACCTCGTGACCCGCTTCGCGGAGCACGTCCATGCCGGCGTCCGCGATGGGGTCGGTTACGAGTACCTTCATGCACGCGAAAAGCCCGTCCGACGCTTTAACCCTTTTCGCATAGGCGCGATTTGACGACGTTCGCGGCCGGAAAAATATACACAGGTGTGGGTAAATAGTCTCGTCTCAGTATGTGAAGTATACACATCCATCGGGTCGTGAGACGCGACCCCTTCGTTTCGGGTGGAACGTGGTGTGCGAACAGAAACCACTTGGGCGTTGGGGGGCGAACGCTCACCCGATGACACTGGTCGCGTTCGACTTCGACGGGACGCTCTCGGACTCCGAGATGATGGTACTCCTCGGCGAACAGTACGGCGTCGCCGAGGAAATCGGCGACATCACCGCGCGGGCGATGCGCGGTGAACTCTCCTACGCGGAGTCCCTCTACGAGCGCGCCGCGCTCCTCGAAGGTCTCCCCGAGCCCGAAGCGCAGGCCGCCTACGAACAGGTCTTCCTCCGCCCGGGCGCGGCGGAGCTCATCGAGGCGCTGAACGACGCCGGCCACACGACCGCCATCCTCACCGGCGGCTTCACCCCCGGCGTCGAGGCGGCGCTCGCGAAGGAGCACACCGAAGTCGACCACGTCGTTGCGAACGAACTCCCCGTCGAGGACGGCCACCTCACCGGCGACGCCGACGGCCCGCTCATCGAGGGGACGAAGGACGAGGCCCTCGAAAGCCTCTGCGTCGAAACCGGCACCGACCTCACGGACACCGTCGCAGTCGGCGACGGCGCGAACGACCTCCCGATGCTGAAAGTCGCGGGGACGTCCATCGGCTTCATCCCGAAGCCGGCGGTGCGCCCGCACTGCGACGTCATCGTCGCGACGATGCCGCGCCTCCAGCGCGTCTTCGAGGAAGACGGCCTGCTGTAGGTCGGCGCCATCGACACGACGCGGGCCCGCGAGAGGGACTGCCGTCGGACAGCCCTTCTCGGTCGCCAGAGTACGACAGGAGCGCCGGCGACGGGCACGCCGCCGGCCCCCTCGACAGAGCGAGTTTCAGGCCGTCTCGGCCGTCGTGACGTCCGTGTCGGCGTTCGACACGTCGTTCGACGCCTCGCTAGTCACGTCCGTCGCCGTGGCCTCGACGACCGGGGTGTCGGCGCGTGCGATCCGAATCGCGACGTAGGGGACGAGGAAGCCGAGCGCATAGCCGACGAAGTGCGAGTAGAGGTTGACGACGGCGCCGTCACCGACGACGGGGTCGGCGGGGTAGGCGACGAGCGGCGCGACGGCGAAGACGCCGAGGGCGGCGACGGGCGGGACGTCGACGGCGTGCGCGAGGAAGTCCCGCGGAAGCGCGCGAGCGAGCGAGAGCGCGTACGGGGCGGCGAGGAGCGCGGCGACGCCGGCAACGGGGAGCGCCGTCGGGTCGTTACGGCCGACGGCGGCGGCGGCGAGCGCGAGACCGCCGAGGAAGTAGACGGGGGCGTGGTCGAGGCGGACGCGGTCACAGCGGACGGTGATGGCGAGCGTCGCCGCGAGCGGGAGGAAGCCGACGTACGCGGTGACGACGGGGGAGAAGCCGTAGGTGAGTGCGTTCCACGCGAGTGGGAGTTCGGCGAGCGCCGCGGCAGGCGGGACGAGGAGGCACACACCGACGTGGACGGCCCGGAAGACGCCGGGCCGGCGCGCGCGGTGGACGCAGAGGTACCAGCAGAGCGGCGCGAGGACGGCGTAGCCGACGAGTGACGCGACGAGGTGTGTCGGCGTGAAGTGGACGACGGCGTTGGCGAGGAGGCCGAGGACGGTCGGCTCCGCCGGGTGGTAGGCGAGCGTCCGTTTGACGGCCGCCGGGAGGGCGTACGCCGCGAGGAGGACGACGACCGGCGTGCTGAGGAGGACGCTATCGGTCAGTCGTGGTCGCGGGAGACGGGCCATACCGACATAGTTGGCCAGAAGGTATATATACTTCAGTGTCGGCACGATTGTTAAACTACAGTATCACGACACGGTTTGCAGCCGCAATCGTACGCCGGCATCGACGCGTACCACGCGGAGAGACGGCTCTCACGGTCCAGACTCAGGTCCGTCGGCAATCAGTACCCAGTCCGTCGGCGTCGCGGACGGCGACGCCCGAAACGGGGGCGAGCGCCCTACTCCACGTAGACGCCGAGGAGTTTCCGCTCGGCGGCGCGGAGGTGTTGGTGGAACGTCGGCGCGGAGACGCCCATGGTCTCCGCGAGGTCCTCGGCCGTGCTGTCGCGCGGCCACTCGAAGTAGCCGCCGTAGTAGGCCGCCTCGAACGCCGCGCGCTGGCGCTCCGTCAGGCGGCTCAGCGCGTCCGTTCGGGTCTCCTCGGCGTCGTCCTCGCGCGTCCGCGAGCGCTGTGCGACCAACTCGATGTCGTCGACGACGTCGCGGATCGAGTCCGTCACCGTCCGCAGGTCGACGCCCTGCGGGAACTCCGCGAGCACGCGGACGTGGCCGTCGCGCACCGTCATCGACTTCAGACGGCCGCCGTGGCCCGCGACCGCCGTCGTGACGTGCGCGTCCGCCGTCGCCGCCTCGACGAGGACGTCGTCCTCTCGCTCTCCGACGATTCGGGCGTTTCGGTAGCGCTCCGAGTCCTCGAAGACGGCGAGCGCGTTCGCCGGGGACAGCCCCGACACCCGGACGTAGTGGATGTACTCGCCGTCACCGGCCGCCACCGTCCGCTCGAAGCGGAACGTCTCCTCGCCGTCGACCGGCACGCCGAGTTCCTCGGCGACCGACCGCGAGCGGTACTCCACCTGCACGACGTGCTCGCTCAACAGCGCCGCCTTCCGGTCGAGCGCCGCGATGGCGTGCCCGAGCGTCGTTCCGAGGCGGTCAAGCACCGTCCGCTCGGCCTCCCCGAAGACGTCGCGGCGGCCCGCAGAGACCACGAGCACGCCGTACGTCCCGCCCTCGTAGGCGATGGGGACGGCCGCCGTCGCCCACTCGCCGCCGTCGCTCACCGCCGTCACTGTCGCGTCCGTCTCAATGTCGCGGTCGGAGACGACCACGACGTCGTCCTCGCGCACCGCTCGCGTCGCGAGGTCAGCCACCTCAACGGGCATGTCGTCGCCACCGCTCGCGACGCGCGCCACGTCCGTGCCGGTCGTCCGCCCGACCCACGCGGCCGTGTACGGGCCGTCCGTGAGGCGGTCAGTGACGAGTTCCTCGACGGCCGAGCGGTTCGTCTGCTCGATGACCGCGTTCGAGACGTCGCTCGCCACGTCGTAGAGCGAGACGAGGTCGCTCAGGCGCTCGCGCTGCCGGCGGAGTTGGCGCTGGCGCGCTCGCCGTCGCGTCACGTCGCGCAACACGCCGACCCGACCGCCGTCGCCGAATGGCCCGAACCGGGCCTCCAGCGGCCGTTTGTCGCCGTGATCGGTCTCGATGGTGAAGGAGAGCGTCGCGGCGTCGCGCTCGCCCTCCCGCATCTCGTTCGTGAAGCGCCGCGCGCCCGAGACGACGCCCTCGCCGAGGACGTCCGCGGCGCGCCGCCCGAGCAGCTCGTCGCGCGTGAGGTCGAGCAGCTCGCAGTACGCCTCGTTGACGACCGTGAAACGCTCCTCCTCGTCGAGCGCGTAGACCCCGTCCCACACCGTCTCGACGATGGCCTCGTAGCGCTCGAGTTGGCGCTCGCGCTCGATGCGCTCGGTGACGTCCCGGAAGTAGACGGAGAGCCCCGTCTCGGAGGGGTAGGCGTTCACCTCGAAGTAGGCGTCCAGCGGCTCGAAGTACTCCGTGAACGTCACCGACTCCTGGGACTCCATCGCGCGCTCGTACTCCCGTTCGAAGTCCGTGTCGAGCGCCGCCGGGAAGACGTCCCAGACGTTCTCGCCGAGCATCGCCTCGGCGTCGCGCTCGAGGTACTCGGCGGCCCGGTCGTTCACGTAGGAGAACGTCCAGTCACGGTCGAGCGCGAAGAAGGCGTCCGACACCCGCTCGAACGTCTCGTCGAGTTCGTCCGCCAGAAACACCTCCCGCTCCTTCATCCGAGTGACGTCCTCGACGTAGCCCGAGAGCGTGCCGTCGGCGAGGCTCTCGCCGCGGTCACGCACCCAGCGGACGTCGTCGTCGGCCGTGACGATACGGTACGTGACGTCGTACTCGGTCCCGACGTCGACGGCGCGTTCGACATCGGTCCACGCCTGTTCTCGGTCGTCCGGGTGGACGACGTCGCGGACCCACGCGACGTCGCCGTCCTCGAACGACGTTCGACTGTACCCGGAGACGCGCGGTGCGGCGGAGCTGACGGCAGTCAGCGGCCGGTCGCGATCGAGCGGTCCCCGGTAGAGCATCTCCGGCAGGCGCTCGACGGCCGGCGCGAGCGCGTCCCGGACAGTTCCCCCTTCAGTCGGCATCTCTCCGCGGATACGCCGTGGAGCGGTATAAACTGACGCCCGTTTCCTACAGCAGCTCGACGAGCAGGCCCTTCTGGCCGTGCAGGCGGTTCTCAGCCTGCGCCCAGATGAGTTCGCGCTCGGACTCCATCACGTCGTCCGTAATCTCCTCGCCACGATGCGCGGGCAGGCAGTGGAGGACGCTCGGGTCGTCGGCGTGCGAGAGCAGTTCCTCGTTCAGCTGGAAGCCCTCGAAGTCCGCGACCTTCCGCTCGCGCTCCTCCTCCTCGCCCATGCTCACCCAGACGTCCGTGTAGACGACGTCCGCACCCTCGACGGCGGCGACGGGGTCGCGCGTCGTCGTCACGTCGCCCTCGAACTCGCTCGCGCGCTCGAGGGTGTCCTCGCTGAACCCGTATCCTTCGGGCGTGGCGGCGTTGACGTCGAGGCCGACCATCGCCGCGCCGACGAGGAAGGACGCGCCGACGTTGTTGCCGTCGCCGACCCACGCCACCGTCGTGTCCTCGAAGCCGTGGTGTTCGCGGATGGTGAGGAGGTCCGCAACGGTCTGTGCGGGGTGGGCGTCGCTCGAGAGGCCGTTGATGACCGGCACCTCGGCGTACTCCGCGAGTTCGAGCATGTCGTCGTGGGACTTCACGCGCGCCATCACGGCGTCCACGTAGCCCGAGAGCGCGCGGGCCGTGTCCTTCACGGGTTCGCCGCGACCCAGTTGGATGTCGTCCTTCCCGAGGAACACCGCGTGGCCGCCGAGCTCGGTCATCCCCACCTCGAAGGACACCCGGGTCCGAGTGCTCGGGCGCTCGAAGAGCATCCCGAGGCTCGCCCCTTCGAGTCGCGCCGGGGGCTCTTTCTCGCCCGTCTTCATCGCGAGGGCGTTGTCGAGCACGCGGTGCAGCTGCGGGACGTCGAAGTCGTCGATGTCGATGAGGTTCATGGCTGTAGTCTCTCTGCGGCCGCCGTCAGGACGGCGACGCCGCGGTCGTACTCCTCCAGGTCGATGCGCTCGTCGGGCGCGTGGTCGAGCGAGGAGTCGCCGGGGCCGTAGGTCGCCATCGGGCAGTCCCACGCCCCCCGGTAGATGTTCATGTCGCTGGTACCGGTCTTGCGGAGGTGTGTCGCCTCCCCGTCGGCGCCGCGGATACCCGCGCGCAGCGCCGCCGCCACGCGGTTGCGCGGCGACTCCATCACGGGCGGGATGGCGTCCGTCCACTCCACGTCGACGGTCGCCTCCTCGCCGACGTACGTCGGGAGCGCGTCCTCGACGGTCGCGCGGACGTCCGCGACGGTCAGCGCTGGCGGGACGCGGAGTTGGGCCTCCACCGTCGACTCGAACGCGAGGCCGTCCTCGGTGACGCCCCCGTCCATCGCGACGGGTTTCGTCGTCACCTGCTCGAAGACGGCGGAGTCGCCCTCCTCGTCGAAGGCCGTCTCGACGTCGTGCCACCAGTCCATCGCGTACTCGAGGGCGTTCGGCCCCGGCCGGGAGGTGTGTGCCGACGGCGTCTCCGCGACGAACTGGCCCTTCACGAACCCGCGATAGCCGAGCGTCACGGCGTCCCAGCCGGACGGCTCGCCGTTGATGACGGCGTCCGGTTGGTCGCGCGTCTCCACGAGGTGGCGCGCACCCCGCGAACTCGTCTCCTCGCCGACGACGCCGACGAAGGAGACGCCGGTGCGCGCGGCCGCGACGGCCATCGCCGCGAGCGGGCCCTTCGCGTCACAGGCGCCGCGCCCCCAGAGCTCGCCGCTCGCCTCGCGGACGGGGATGTCGCCGGGGACGGTGTCCATGTGGCTCGTCAGGAGGACGCTGTCGTCCGCGGGCGCACGGACGTTCCCGACGTCGTCGAGGTAGGCCTCGCGGTCGTGCGCCTCGAAGTAGGCGACGAGGCGTTCCGCGACGGCACGCTCCTCGCCCGAGACGGAGGGCGTCTCCACGAGGTCGCGCAGGAGCTCGCGAGGCTCGGTCATAGCGTCGCGTGGAGCGCGTCCACCACCCGCTGGCAGTGCTCCTCCGTGACGGTGAGCGGCGGGAGGAAGCGCACGACGGTGCGGCCCGCGGGGAGCGCGAGGACGCCGTGTTCGATGGCGAGGTCGCGCAGCACTGCGTTCGCGCCCGTCTTCACCTCGACGCCGACCATCAGGCCGCGACCCCGAACGTCGCGGATGGTGTCCGTCTCCGCCGCGAGGCCTTCGAGGCTCTCGCGGAACGCCGCGCCGACGTCACGAGCGTGCGCGGGCACGTCGTCGGCGACGAGCGTTTCGAGCGTCGCGTTCGCCGCCGCACACGGGACGGGGCCACCGGAGAACGTCGACCCGTGGTTGCCGGGGTCTTCCGCAATCCACGGTTTGACCATCGTCGCGCCCATCGGCAGGCCGTTCGCGATGCCCTTCGCGGCAGTGACGATGTCGGGGTCGACGCCCTCACCCTCGACCGCCCAGAGGTCGCCGGTGCGGCCGATTCCGGTCTGAATCTCGTCGGCGATGAACGCCGCGCCAGCCTCGTCGGTGACGTCGCGGACGTGCTGGAGGTACCCCGCAGGTGCGGGGTTGACACCGCCCTCGCCCTGAATGGGTTCGAGGATGACCGCCGCCGTCTCCTCGTCGACGGCCTCGCTTATCGCCTCCTCGTCGCCGTACGGGACAAACTCGACGTCGCCCGCGAGCGGGCCGAATCCCTCCTTGTACTCGTCCTTCCACGTCGCGGCGAGCGCGCCCATCGTCCGGCCGTGGAACGCCTGCATCGTCGCGACAATCTTCGAGCGTCCCGTCGCGTGCCGGGCGAACTTCAGCGCCGCCTCGTTCGCCTCCGTGCCGGAGTTGCAGAGCCAGACCTTCTCGCAGTCCCCGGGCGCGAGCGCCGCGAGTCGGTCGTAGAGCTCGGTGCGCGCCTCCACCGGGTAGGAGCCCTGCACGTAGGTGAGCTCGGCGGCCTGCTCCTGGACGGCCTCCGTGACCGTCGGGTGCGAGTGGCCGAGCGGCGTACAGGCGTAGGACGCGCCGAAGTCGAGGTAGTCGGTGCCGCGCGACCCGGTGAGCGTGACGCCCTGCCCGGACTCGATCTGGATGGGTTTCTCGCCGAAGACGAAGGATGCCTCAGACATCTACGGACTCCCCACGGGGTGGAGCCCCGTGAACTCTAGGCCGGCAGTCTCCTCGAAGCCGAGCGCGACGTTCGCCGCGTGGACCGCCTGCCCGGCCGATCCCTTCATCATGTTGTCGATGGCGCTGAAGACGACGATGCGGTCGTTGCGCTCGTCGAGTTCGAAGCCGACCTCCGCGTAGTTCGACCCCGCCACCGCCTTCGGTTCGGGGTAGCGGTAGACGCCGCCGCCGCCCGCGACGAGGCGGACGAACGGTTCGTCGCCGTACTGCTCGCGGAACGCGCTCCACATGTCCTTCGTCGCCGGGAGTTCGTCCGGATAGACGTGGCAGGTGGCGGCGGAGCCGCGAATCATGTCGACGGCGTGCACCGTGAAGGAGACCTGCAGGTCGAGGTAGGCCTCGATTTCGGCCTCGTGACGGTGGCGGGTCGGCGCGTACGGGCGGACGACGCCGGAGCGCTCGGGATGACTCGAGGCCGCGCCGCCGCCCGCGCCGCCCTCCGAGGAACCGACCTTGACGTCGGCGACCACCTGGTCCTCGGGTGTGAGGATGCCCGCCTCGACGAGCGGCAGGAGGCCGAGCATCGTCGACGTGGCGTTACAGCCACCCGAGGCGATGAGGTCCGCGCCCGCGAGGTTCTCGCGGTTGAGTTCGGGGAGCGCGTACTCCGCATCGGCGAGGTGTTCGGGCGCGACGTGGCCGTCGTACCAGACGTCGTAGAGCTCCGCGTCGGGGAGCCGGAAGTCCGCCGAGAGGTCGACGACAGTGTCCGCAAGGTCGCGGTACTCCTCGATGTGTTCCATCGTGACGCCGTGGGGTGTGCAGACGAAGAGGACGTCCACCGGCGCCAGCGAATCGGGCGCGACGAAGCGCAAATCGAGCCCGCGCAGGTTCGGGTGGACGGAGCCCACCGTCTTGTTCGCGTACTCGCGGCTCGTCGTCTGTGCGATCTCGAACTCGGGATGACCCGAGAGCAGCCGGAGGAGTTCGCCACCGGTGAAGCCGCTGCCGCCGACGACGCTCGCCGACGTCATAGGCCGACCTCCGCGTCGCCGTTCGCGTTCGCGGCCTCGGCCTTCGCCTCTAGCCAGTCGACCACGGTACCGGGCACGTCCGCCTCGACGGCGTCGTTCAGCGCCTTGAACTCGACGGTGTGGTTCACTTCGGGCACCGTATAGCCGTCGCCCGTCTCCATGATGTCCACGCCGAGCAGGCCGCCCCCGACGGCCTCGCTGGCCTCGCGAGCGAGCGCGCGGACCTCCTCGTCGAGTTCGAACTCGGTGGTCTCCGCGCCCTTCGCGGCGTTCGTCAGCCAGTGCTCGGAGGAGCGCGCCATCGCCGCGACCGGCTCGCCGTCAACCGTCAGGACGCGCAGGTCACGGCCCGGCTTCTCGACGAACTCCTGGACGTAGAAGACGGAGTGCTCGTAGTGGCCGAGCGTCTTCTTGTGTTCGAGGATGGCCTCGGCGGCGCTCTCCGACTCGATTTTCGCGAGGAGCCGCCCCCACGAGCCCACGACGGGCTTGATGACGCAGGGATAGCCGAACTCCTCGATGGCCTCCATCGCGGAGTCGACGTCGAAGGCGACGGTCGTCGCGGGCGTCGGGACGCCGGCGGCCTCGAGCTTCACGCTCGTCTTCGCCTTGTCCGCGCAGACGTCCGCCGTCCGTGCGCTGTTGACGACCGGAATCCCGTAGGACTCGCAGAACGTCGTCGCGTACTTGCTCCGCGAGGTCGCCATACACCGGTCGAGGACGACGTCACACGACACGAGCGCCTCCGGCGGGTCGCCGACGCCGAAGCGCTGCTTGCGGACGTCCACCTTCTCGACGTCGTGGCCGCGCTCGCGGAGCTCCGTGAGGAGGAGTTTCTCGTCCTTCCGGATGCGCGAGTAGAGGAGGCCGATCTTCACGCGGACCACCCCGTGTGCGTCGTCCTCATTACCTTATTCCCCCCAGTCTTCGGCGAGCTCGGGCGCTTCCTCGAGCGTCACGGGGTCGTCGTCGACGACTTCGAGTTCGGCACCGCAGGTGCCACAGTCGACGATTTCGCCGACTTCGAGGTCGTCGTGCAGGTCGAGTTCCGCTCCGCACTGGATGCATTCGGTCATTACACCCAATGCTTCACCCTCCACTAACTTATAGCTGGCGGACCTAACAGTGAATTTACAAGAACGCGTACCCGACTCTACCGGCGTTAGGAACGCCAAATGAGGCGAAACCCGAATTCCGTTTCCAATGATGGAATAGTTATATTTTGCCCCAAACGGGGCGGCGGCGCGAGTCGTCGCGCCGCTGGTCGTCGCACTCGTCGTCGACGTCGTCGCAGCGGGCCGGTCTCAGACATAGCTCGCCACCTCCTCGACGAGTACCTCCTCGGCCGCCGCGAGCGAGTCCGCACGGGCGGTCGCCGCGTCCGCGTGTGCCTCACAGCCCTCGAGCGCCGCCGCCAGCGTCTCCGCCACCGCCTCCGGTGCCGGGCCGCCCGCCGAGTCGCGCGACGCCACGCTCGCAGTCGGGTCCAGCGCCGCCTCCACGGCCTCGCGCTCAGCCAGCGAGTCGATGCCCTCGCCGAGCACGTCCTCGCAGGCCGAATCGAGCGCGTCGTAGTCCGCGCCGCGTTCGGCTGCCGTCGCGACGACCTCGTGGGCCGTCCGGAACGGGATGCCGTGCATCGCGAGCAGGTCCGCGACGCCCGTCGCCGTCGAGAATCCCTCGCCGGCCGCGGCTTCGAGGTCCTCGGCGGGCCACTCCGCCGTCGCCACCGCGCCCGCCGCGACGTCCGTCGCCTCCACGACGGCGTCCGCAACGCGCCACGCGTGCGGCGAGGCGTTCTGCAGGTCGCGGTTGTACGCGCGCGGCAGTCCCTTCAGCGTCGTCAGCAGGCCCTGCAAACCACCGTAGGCGTCGCCCGCCGTCGAGCGCACGAGTTCGAGCGTGTCCGGGTTCTTCTTCTGGGGCATGATGGAGGACGTTGAGGCGTAGTCGTCGTCGAGTTCGACGAACCCCTTGTTCGCGAAGACGACGAGGTCCTCCGCAAGTCCAGAGAGCGTCGTCGCGAGGCCCGCGAACGCCGCCGAGCCCTCCACGAGGAAATCCCGTGCGGAGACGGCGTCCATCGAGTTCGCCAGCACCGACTCGAAGCCCAGCAGCTCCGCGGTGCGCTCGCGGTCCACGTCGAAGGGTGTCCCGGCGAACGCCGCCGAGCCGAGCGGCGAGCGGTTCGTCCGGTCGAACGCGTCCAGGAGGCGTTCGGTGTCGCGCGCGAGCGCCGCCTCGTAGGAGAGCGCCCAGTGCGCGACGGTCGTCGGCTGTGCGGGCTGCAGGTGCGTGTAGCCCGGCATCACCGTCTCCGTGTGTTCCTCCGCGACCTCGCAGAGCGCCTCGCGGGCCGCGACCACGGTGTCGACGGCTTCCAGCAGGGCCGCGCGATACTGGTAGCGCAGACACGCCGCCACCTCGTCGTTGCGCGAGCGGGCGGTGTGCATCCGGCCGCCCTCGGGGCCGACGCGCTCGATGACCGCTGTCTCGATGGCCTCGTGGATGTCCTCACCATCGGGCAGGGCCTCGAAACCCTCGTGCTCCACGTCGTCGAGGGCGTCGAGAATCGCGCCGGCGTCCGCCGTGTCGATGATGTCCTGCTCGGCGAGCATCACGACGTGCGCGCGGTCGACGGCGAGGTCCGCCTCGAAGAGCCGGTCGTCGAACTCCATCGAGGAGAGGAACGACCGGGCGGGCCCGCCCGCGAAGCGCTCGCGGCGCACCACCGTCTCGGAGTCCTCGCCGTCGCTCATCGGTCTAGTCCTCCGTCTCCGTGTCGCCCGCGCCGTCCGTCGCGAGTTCGGGCTTCGCCTTCTTCTCCGCGTCGCGTGCGAGACGCGCCTGGAAGCCGTGGTACTTCGCGACGCCCGTCGCGTCAGCCTGCTCGATACCCATCACCGTCTCCGTGTTGAAGGAGGCCGCCTCCTCGGAGTAGACCGCGTACTCGCTCTCGCGGGCGACCGGGCGGGCCTGCCCGCCCTCGAACTTGATGGTGACAGTCCCGGTGACCTTCTCGTTGGCCTGCATCAGGTAGGCGTCGAGCGCGTCCATGTGCGGCGAGTCGAGGAGCCCCTTGTAGGCCTGCTGGGACCACTCCTCGTCGACGGTCTGCTTGAAGTCGCGCTCGTCCTTCGTCAGGACGAGGCCCTCGAGTGCCTCGTGGGCCTTCAGGAGTGTCGTCGCGGCCGGGTGCTCGTAGTTCTCGCGCACCTTCAGGCCAAGGATGCGGTCCTCCATCAGGTCCGTGCGGCCGACCCCGTAGGAGCCCGCGAGCTCGTTCAGGTGCTCGATGAGCTCGACGGGGTCCATCGCCTCGCCGTCGACCTTCTTCGGGACGCCGGCGTCGAACTCGATTTCGACGAGCTCGGTCTCGTCACTCGGCTGGCTCGTCCACTCGTAGATGTCCTCCGGCGGGACGTAGCCGGGGTCCTCGAGCTGGCCGCCCTCGATGGAGCGGCTCCAGAGGTTCGTGTCGATGCTCCACGTACCGCCGTCGCCGGCCTCGACGGGCAGGTCCTTCTCCGCGGCGTACTCGATCTCCCATTCGCGGGTCAGGCCCATCTCGCGGACCGGCGCGATGACCTCCATGTCGGTCGCGCGCCAGACGGCCTCGAAGCGGAGCTGGTCGTTGCCCTTCCCCGTGCAGCCGTGCGCGAGGCCCGTACAGCCGTGCTCCTCGGCGACGTCGAGGATGGCGTTCGCGATGACGGGGCGCGCGAGCGCCGTCCCGAGCGGGTAGCCCTCGTAGTCGGCGTTCGCGCCGACGGCGTCCATGCAGACCTCGGCGAACTCCTCGGTGGCGTCGACGACGTAGTGCTCGAGGCCGAGCGCCTCGGCGGTCTCGTAGGCCTCCTCGAACTCCTCCTCGGGCTGGCCGACGTCGACGGTGACGCCGATGACGTCGTCGTAGCCGTACTCTTCTTTCAGCAGCGGGACGCAGACGGTCGTGTCGAGCCCGCCCGAGAAGGCGAGCGCGACGGTTTCGTTCTCGGACATTGTGTGCGTGTGGTGTGGTAGTGGTGGTCAGTGAGACGACGATACAGTGGGGTTCGCGGGGACGTCCGTAGAACCTCGGTGCCGGGGTAGTAGGTAGAATGGGGTCTAAGGGGACCCCGGTCGTCGTCGTCGGACGGCCGCGCCGCTCGTGGAGAAAGCGGACGTGGTGGCGGCGGACCGTGCCATGGTTGTTCATCCATTGCGCAGTCGCCGTATTAAGGACTTTCGACCCTGCAAGACTTGTCTGGCACGGGAGACCACACCATAGCGGTGTGGCCGCCGTTTTTTCCGCTCGTCCCGCGTATCGAGGCGTATGGACATCGACACCGCGGACGTCGTGAAAGCCGCCCTCGCGCTCCTCCTCGCGTGGCTCGTCCTCCGTGCGCTCTCCGTTCTCCTCCACGCGCTCGCCGTCGCCGCCGGCGTCACGCTCGTCGTCCTCGCCGTCGGGGCCGCCGCCTACTGGTACCTGAAGAAAAGGTAGTTAGGCGCTCGCGGCCCTAGGGCGTCCGTGTACAGCGTCAGCGTTCCCGTACCGCCCGAGGTGCGCGAGCTCATCCGCGAGTTCCGCCCCCTCCTCACCGGCTTCGACCGCGTTCGCGGCCAGCGCACCGCGACGCTCGTCGTGAAGCGCCTCGACGCCGCCGACCGCCGCGAGTACCTCCGCGCCGCCCGCCAGGCCAAACAGGCCCTCCGCGGCGCGCCGACGTTCGACGTCCGCATCAGCGACGTCGGCGTCTTCGAGGAGCCGACCGGCGGCACCGCGCCCGTCGTCTACCTCGCCGTGGAGAGCCCCGGCCTCTGGACGGTCCACCGACAGCTCGTCGCCGAACTCGGCCGCATCCCCGAACTCGAAGGCGACGATTACACCCCTCATGTCACGCTCGCCCGCGACGGCCCGCGCGAGGCCGTCGAGCGCGTGCGCGACTACGACTTCGAGCCCGTGACGTGGACCGTCGAGGAACTCGAGTTCTACGACGCCGAGAACAAGGAGCGCATCGAGTCCGTCTCCCTCCCCGCCTGAGCGACTCCAACACTTTTGGTGGTCGCCTGACGAGAGCCAGCTATGTCACGAACGATCGGTTTCGTCGGTCTCGGCATCATGGGCCTCCCGATGGCGAAGAACCTCGTCGACGCCGGCTACTCCGTCGTCGGCTACAACCGCTCGCAGGGCCCCGTAGACGCGCTCGTCGCCCACGGCGGCGAGGGCGCGGACACCGCGAAGGAAGTCGCCGAGCGCAGCGAAGTCGTCCTCTCCTGTCTCCCCGACACCGCCGTCGTCGAGGACGTCGTCCGCGGCGAGGACGGCCTCATGGAGGGGTTCAACGAGGGCGACATCTACGTCGACCACTCCACCATCAACCCCGTCGCGACCGAGGACCTCGCCGCCGACCTCGATGAGATGGGTGTCGACATGCTTGATGCGCCCATCAGCGGCGGCGAGGAAGGTGCCATCGAGGGGACGCTCTCCATTATGGTCGGTGGCGACGACGCCGTCTTCGAGGCCTGTCTCGACCTCTTCGAGGTGATGGGCGAGACCGTCACCCACTGCGGGCCGAGCGGCGCCGGTCAGACGACGAAGGCCTGCAACCAAATCGTCGTCGCCGCCCAGATGGTGAGCGTCAGCGAAGCCCTCGTCTTCGCCGAGAAGGCCGGTGCGGACCTCGAAGCCGTCGTCGAGGCCATCTCCGGCGGTGCCGCGGGCTGCTGGGCGCTCGACAACCGCGCGCCGGACATGATTCGCGGCGACTTCGACCCCGGCTTCTTCGCCTCCTACCAGTACAAGGACCTCCGCATCGCCACCGACGCCGGCGAGTCCTATGGGTCACCGATGCCCGTCACCGAACTCGCACACGAACTCTACAAGAGCATGGAAGAGAACGGCATGGGCCGCGACGACAACTCCGGCGTCATGCAGGTCATCGAGATGCTCGCCGGCACGGAAGCGCGCGTCGAGGAATAGTCCGCGCCGTGCGCGGACGGACACGCGAGCGGGGAGGAACGACCCGCGAGTAGGCGGAACCGAGCGAACGAGGGCCGGCCGAACGGCTGAGCGGCGACGCCTCGTTCAGGGCGCTGGCGGCCCCTCCGGCCCCCACGCGTCCATGTCGCCGTAGAAATTCAGCGTCGCGAACTTCAACTTGTCAGGGTCGATGTCGACCATCTCCTGTCGTTCCTCCGCGGGGAAGCTCCCGTTAACGCTGTACTTGCGCATGTTCGAACGCGACTTCGTCGTGTAGCGGCGGTCGACGAGCATCCGGACGCCGTAGTCGTCCGGCGAACGAATCACCCGCCCGAGCGCCTGCCGGGTCTTCCGGACGGTCGGGATTTCGACGGCGTACTTCCAGCCCGCCCCCGACGAGCCGAACGCCTCGTCGTAGGCGTCCTGCACGGCCTCCGCGCGGGCGTCGAGGCGGGGGTAGGGGACGCCGACGACGGCGACCGTTCGGGCGTCCTCGCCCTCGAAGCTCACGCCCTCCGCGAGCGTCCCCCAGAGCGACGTGAACAGGACGGCATCGTCGTCGGCGACGAAGCGCTCGCGCAACTCCTCGACCGGCGTCCCGGGTTCGTCGAGGTAGCGCGTCCCCTCGATACGGCTCGCGAGCAGGTCGTGGTAGCGTTCGGCCTCGCCGTAGCTCGGGAAGAAGAACAGCGAGTTCCCGGCGGTGAAGCGCGCGGCGTCCGCGAGCACGCCCGCGACCTCCTCCTGCGTCTCGGGGTCGTCGCGGTTCGAGGCGAACAGCGGTTCGGTGTCGACGGCGAACGTCCGGCGGCGCTCCTCCGGGAACTCCAGCCCGTAGGCCATCGTTACCGGGTCCTCGAGGCCGAGGATCTCGCCGGTCACGTCGAACGGCCGGAGCGTCGCGGACATCAGGACGCTCGCGTGCACAGCGTCGAAGAGCTCCGTCGTCACGTCCCGCGGGATGCACGTGTAGAGCTCCGCGCGGCCGTACACCTCGCCCGTGCCCGCGTCGCGCCGGACGGCCGCCGTCGGATACTGCCCGAGCGCGTCCCCATCGGTGAGGTAGGTGTCGATGAACTCCGCCGCCTGCAGGGTCTGGCACTCCTCGCGCGTCGTCGCTTCCCCGTCACGGTAGGCGTCCTCGTAGGCCTCGTCGAGGTCCTCGCCGAGCGAGATTGCGGCGTCGAGGTCCTTCCCGATGCCCCGTCCCTCGTAGGCCTGGAGGAACGCGAGGGTCAGGTCGTCGCGCTTCTCGTCGTTCGCGACGGGAACGTCCGCCCAATTCTCGCCGACGGCCTCCATCGAGCGCGGGCCGTCGCGGCCGGGCCCGATGCCGGCCTCGTAGGTCTCCACGAGCGCGTCCCGGAACGCACCGAGGACGTTTTCGGCGTAGTCGGCGCGGGCGTCAGTCTCTGTCTCACCCGCGAGTTCGTCGAGCGCCTCGTCGAGCGTGTTCTCCGTGAGCGCCTTCGAGGCGTGGTCGCGGGCGGCGTCCTCGACGTTGTGCGCCTCGTCGAAGACGACGACGACGTCCTCGGGGTCCCGGTCCAGCCAGCGGAAGAACTGCGCGCGGATGCCCGGGTCGAGCAGGTGGTGATAGTTGCAGACCGCCAAATCGACGCCCTCCATCGACTGCTTGAGGAGTTCGTAGCCACAGAGGCCGTTCTCCTCGGCGTAGTCGTAGACGTCGTCGGGCGTCCGCACGTCGTCGTAGAGCCACGAGATGAACTCGTCGGTGTCCTCGGTGAGGTTGTTGTAGTAGCGCTCGCAGACGTTCTGCTCGCGCAAGTCCTCGAGTTCCTCGTCCAGCGACTGGAGTTCGTCCAGCACCACGCTCCGGGCTTCGGCGGCGTCGTCGTCACCCTCGCGTGCCGCGTCGAGCAGGACCTCCTGCTGGCGCTCTAGCTGGCGTTTTTCCTGTTCCGTGTCCGCCACCTCGAAGGTGTTGTCCCGGAGTACCTGACACTCCTGGTAGTCGACGTCAATGTGACACATCGACCCCTTTCCGCGGAAGACGACGGCACGAATCGGCTCCGAGTCGTGTATCTCGCGGGCGTCCCGGACGAACTGGCGCATCTGCTGGTGGACGTTCGTCGTGATGACGACCGTCTTGTCCTCCTCGCGCGCGTATTCGAGCGCGGGCGCGAGCGACGCGAGCGTCTTCCCCGTGCCACACGCGCCCTCGAAGAGGACGTCGCGCTCGTCGGCGATGGCGTCCCGGATGCGGTCCATCGCCTCGCGCTGGTTCTCGTAGGGCGACGGCTTCGGGAAGAAGCGCAGGTAGTCCGCGTCGGCGTCCCGGTCGCTGGCAGCCACGGGAAACGACTAGTCGCGTCACGCTATAAAGTCCCGCGGTCGGGCGAGCGTGACGCCGCTACCGCATCAGCTAGAGCACGCGGAGGCCGATCCACATCCCGACGGCCGCGACGGTCGGCATCGTGATGTTGTCGTCGATGACGTAGCCCCGGACGACGGGTTTGAGGCCGTCGGCGAGCGTCGCGCCGAGCGCGCCGATCGCCGCCGGGAGGACGGGAACGCCGGCGGTGACGGCGAGCACGAGGCAGAGCGCGAACGTCGCCGCCATCACGGGCACCGGCTTCCGCGAGAGGCCGCCCGAGTGGAGCAGCCCGCTGAACGGGTCGCCGAGCGTCAACATCAGCATCGCGGGCGCGGCGACGAGCGGCTCGAAGACGAGGCCGGTGACGGCGAGGCCGACGGCGTAGAGGAAGTAGCCGGCGGGGTTGTCCTGCTCGTACTCGCGGGTGAGTTCATCGAACACCCACCACTCGACGCGGCCGGTGAGCCGCAGCGCCTCGAGGCCGACGGCGACTACGAGGCCGACGGCGAGGACGGCCTCGACCCAGAGCCAGGGGACGACTCCGAAGAGCCACGCGAGCGGTAACAGCGAGCCCGAGACGTGGACCGCGCGCCGCCGGAGTTCGGCCACCGTTAGAGGTCGTCGAAGGTCGTCTCGCCCGCCCGGAGGTCCGCCAGCACCGACGTGAGGTTCTCGGTGGGGACGCGGACCTGCTCGGTGCTGTCGCGCTCGCGGAGCGTGACGGTCTCGGGCTCCTCCTCGACGCTCTCGTAGTCGACAGTGACACAGAACGGCGTGCCGACCTCGTCCTGTCGGCGGTAGCGCCGCCCGATGTTCCCGGAGTCGTCGTAGGTGACGTCGTAGCCCGCCGAGCGGAGGTCCTGCGCGAGGTCGCGCGCCAGCTCGCCCATCCCGTCCTTGTCCATCAGCGGGAAGACGGCGACGCCGGTCGGCGCGACGCTCGGGTCGAGGCGGAGGACGGTGCGTTCGCCCTCGTCGATTTCGTCCTCGTCGTAGGCGTGCGCGAGCACCGTGTAGACGGTGCGGTCGATGCCGATGGACGGCTCGACGACGTGCGGCGTCACGTGCCGGCCCGCCTCCGTCTCCTCGGAGACTTCGAAGCCGGTCTTCTCGACGGGTACCGTGACTTCCTCGCCGTCGACTTCGACGGTGACCGCCTCGCCCTCGAAGGCGGCGCGGTCGCGCTTCGCGAGCGACTCAAGTTCGTCCGCGATGGCGCCCGCCTTGCCTCCGTACTCGGGACCGAGGTAAGACATGTCGGGGTCGACGCTCGCGCGCTCGACGGTCTTCGGCTCGTCGTACTGCTTGAACACCGTGAACGACTCGCCGCTGTGCTCGTCGTGCTTCGTGAGGTCGTAGTCCCCACGGTAAGCGTAGCCCGCGATCTCGATCCACTCGGCGTCCTCGCCCGGCGCGGAGACGTCGGCCTCGGCGTCCCAGCAGTCGGAGGCGTAGTGCGCGAGTTCGCCCGACTGGTGCTGACGGAAGCGGAAGCGCTCGAAGTCGACGCCGATGGTCTCGTACCACTCCGCGGCGACGCCGAGGTAGTAGGCGACCCACGGCTCGACGACGCCGTCGTCGACGGCGTCCTGCACGGTGGTCTCGACGTAGTCGCCGTCGGGCTGCTCGCTCGCCGGGTAGAGCGTGAGCTCGACGTCCGCGACCGAGGCGATGTCTGGGCCGTCGCCCTCGGGGTCGACGAACAGTTCGAGTTCCGCCTGCGTGAACTCGCGCGTCCGCACGAGCGCGTTCCGGGGCGAAATCTCGTTTCTGTACGATTTCCCGATCTGCGTGACGCCGAACGGGAGCTGGCCGCGCGCGTACTCCTTGAGGCGCGGGAACTCCACGAAGATGCCCTGCGCGGTCTCCGGGCGGAGGTAGCCGGTCTGGCTCGTCCCAGGGCCGATGTTCGTCTCGAACATCAGGTTGAACTCTTCGACTGGCTGGTCGGCGAGCGGCGCGCCACAACTCGGACACTCGATGTCGTGGGCGTCGATGAGCGCCGCGACCTCGTCGGTCGGGAGGCTCTCGGCCTCCTCGATGTCCGTGTTGTCCTCGATGAGGTGGTCGGCGCGGTGGCTCGCGCCACAGCCCGCACACTCCACGAGCATGTCGTCGAAGCCCTCCAAGTGGCCGGAGGCCTCGAAGACGGGCTCGGGCATGACGGTCGGCGCGTCGACCTCCATGTGGCCCTCCGCGACGGAGAAGCGCTCGCGCCACGTGTCCTCGACGTGCTCCTTCAGCGTCGCGCCCTGCGGGCCGTAGGTGTAGAAGCCGGAGACGCCGCCGTAGGCGCCGCTGGACTGGAAGAAGAACCCGCGGCGCTTCGCGAGTTCGGTGAGCGCCTTCATAGTGCGGCGATGAGGTCGACGTCCCGGACGATGCCGGCGAGCGCGTCACCCGCGACGAGCGGGAGCTGTTCGACGTCCGTCTCCAGCATCTTCTGGGCGGCCTCCTGGGCGGTGCGGCGCTTGGTCAGCGTCACCGGGTCTGCCGTCATGAACTCGGAGACGGCCTCGCTCGGAATCTCGACGTTCCGGGTCGGGAAGTAGCGGTTTCCGGTGGCCTTGATGCCCTCCCACATCCACTCGTCGTCCTGCCCGGCGACGCTCGCGCCGACGTCGTCCTCGCCCTCGACGACGCGCGCGACGTCGATAATGTCGACCTCGGTGAGGATGCCGGTCATGTCCGCCTCGTCGTCGAGCACGATGGCGTAGGGGACGTCCGCGTAGGCGATTTCGCGCTCCGCGACCGGGAGCGGCGTGCCGACGTAGGTCGTGTTCACGTCGCGGCGCGCGAGATCGCCGACCGTCTCGTCGCCGGCCACGTCGCCGTCCGCGATGGCGCGCACGACGTCGGTGACGGTGACGATGCCGGCGAGCGCGTCACCGTCGACGACGGGGACGCGGCGCGCGTTCTCCTCGACCATTAGGTGGGCGACGTCGACGACGTCGGTGTCGCCGGTGGTCGTCGGTACGTCGCGCATCAGGAGCGCGAGCTGGTCCTCGTCGGGACTCTCGATGAGGTCCTCGCGGGAGACGAGGCCACGGTAGACCTCCTCTCCGTCCGCGCCTTTCACGACGGGGACGGCGGAGAAACGCCGCTCCTGGAGGTACTCCAGCACGTCGTCGCGGGTGCCCGGTAGCGAGACGGTCACGACGTCTTCGCGGGGCGTCATCACGTCGGCGACTTTCATGGCGCGGCCTACGATGGCGCCCCATTTGTAGGCTACGACCCGCTTCCGGGCCGCACGGTGGCGACGACGCGCAGTCACCGCGTTACGGATGGGGGAGAAGACGGTCGCGAAGCCGACAGCAGAAAGGGGTTACTCGCCGGCGTCGGCGACGGTCGCGATTTCGGGGAAGAACTTCGTGTGGTCCTCGTGGCGGAAGCTCCCGAGGTGGGTGCGGTCGAGTTTCTCGACGTGCGTGTACATCTCCTCGGTCTCCGCGACGGTCTGGACGAGTTGGCTCGCGTCGCGCTTCAGGTAGGTCGCGGCGAGGAGGATGCACGTCTCGGAGTCCGGGTCGAGGTAGGAGACGACGAGGAAGACCCGCCCCTCGCGCTCGGCGCGGTAGACCTCGTAGGCGGGGAACGCGCCCTCCTCGAAGACCTCCGTGAAGGCCTCGGCGTCGTTCTTCGGGACGACGAAGGCGAAGCCGTAGCGCGCGTCCTCGTCGGCCTCCGGACCGGTGGCGCGCGCCTCGATGCGGACGTCGCCCGCGGTCAGCGTCACGACGTCCCAGCCGCCCTCGCGGCGCTCCTCCGCGAGCGCCTCCATGTCGGCGAGCGTCTCCTCCCACGCCGCGTCGTGGACCTCCGAGCCCACGACTTCCTCGATGCGCTCGGCGGGGTCCTGCCCCTGCTCGGGCGCCTCTCGCTTGTCCATGGCCGAAGATGGGCGACCCAGACGAAAGTGTCTTTCGCGGCCCGTCAGCCCCCGACGCCGCCGACGGCCTCGAGCAGGTAGGACGTCGCGAGCATCGCGACTCCGGAGACGAAGACGAGCACGCCCGAGGGGACGCGCTCGGTGCCCTCGAGCGTGACGCGGTTCGCGGGCGGGAGCGAGAAGACGGCGCGCTGGAAGCGCGTCCGCGCGCGCTTCGCGATGGACTGCTCGTTCGCCTCCTCCGCGCTCTTCCAGCGTGCGCGCGGCCGGAGAATCCACGAGCCGTACCCCACTGCCAGCCACCCGCAGACGAACAGGCCGTACTTCGCGGCGACGAGCGGGCCACCAAAGGCGACGCCGACGAGGAGCGAGACGCACCAGACGAGCGAGACGGCGACGACGACGTACGTCGCGGTGTGGACGGTTCGGCCGACCCAGACGCGCCCCTCCATCGCCTAGCGGTAGTGCTCGGCGACGTAGTCGCTCGGCGACTGGACGCCGTCCTCGTGGCGGTGACAGTGGCTGAAGCGTCCCGCCTCGCTCACGACGTGGTCGGCGGGCGGTTCACGCTCGCACTCGCTCGCGAACTCCTCCGCGAGAATTTGGGAGGCGCCCTCGACGTCGCCCTCCTCGCCGGCACGCGCGGCCTCGTTGACCGCTCGCTCGACGTCCGCCGGGAGGTCGAGGCCGGCGAAGAGGTCCTCGCGGACCTCCTCGATGTCCGCGTAGGGGTCCGAGAGGCCCGCGAACTGCTTCAGGCGCTCTGTCGGCCCGAACTCGACGCCGGCGCGCTGCCGGAGGACGTCGCGGAAGACGTCCACGGCGTCCCAGACGTCGTCGTCGAGGTCGGCGTATTTGTCCGGGCGAATCTTCATCGGACAGCGCGTGCTGAACGGACACCCCGAGGGCGGGTCGCGCGGACTCGGCGGCGTCCCGCGCAGCGTGATGCGGTCCTTCTCGGCGGTCGGGTCGGGTTCCGGAATCGCCGACAGGAGCGCGTGCGTGTAGGGGTTCGCCGGGTCGTCGAACAGTTCCTCCGCCGGCCCGAGTTCCATCACGTTCCCGAGGTACATCACCGCGACCCGGTCACAGATGTGCTCGACGACCGAGAGGTCGTGGGCGATGAAGAGGTAGGTGAGGCCGAACTCCTCCTGGAGGTCATCGAGGAGGTTCAGAATCTTCGCCTGCACGGAGGCGTCGAGCGCCGACACCGGTTCGTCCAGCACGATGAACTCGGGTTCGAGCGCGAGCGCGCGGGCGATGCCGATGCGCTGCCGTTGGCCGCCGGAGAACTGGAAGGGGTAGCGGTAGTAGTGCTCCTCGTTCAGCCCGACGGTTTCGAGGAGGTCGCGGACGCGCTGGCGGCGCTCTCGCGGCGTCTTCCAGTCGTGGACGTCCAGCGGCTCCTTGATGAGTTCGCCGACCGTCATCCGGTCGTTCAGGCTGGAGTCCGGGTCCTGGAAGACCATCTGGACGTTCCGCCGCCACGCCTTCAGGTCCTCGCCGCTGAGCGTCGTCACGTCCGTCCCCGCGTAGTCGATGCGGCCGTCCGTCGCCTCCTCGAGGCGGACGAGCGTCCGGCCGAGCGTCGTCTTCCCACAGCCGGACTCGCCGACGAGACCCAGCGTCTCGCCCTTCTTGATGTCGAAGGAGACGCCGTCGACGGCCTTCACGGGCTTCCCGCCGAGCAGGCCCTCCTCGCCGTAGTAGGTCTTCAGGTCGTCGACGTGGACGAGCGTCTCGCCCATCTCGACGTCGCTACGGTGCGTCGCGTCCTCCTCTCTCGTCATACTCATTGGCTATCGACCTCTCGTTCGCTCTCGCGGTCGCGGTGCAGTTCGACCGCCTCCTCCTGCGGGACGTCCTCCGGGTAGAGGAGGCAGGCGGCGGTGTGGTCCTCCGCGTCGTCGCTCACGGGGACGCTGGCGGGGTGGACGCTCCGGCAGTCGTCGAACGCCTTCGGACAGCGCGGCGCGAACCGACAGTCCGTCGCCTGACTCGTCGGCGTCGGCACCTCGCCCTCGATGGTCGCAAGGCGCTCGCCGGCCTCCGTCCGCCCCGGAATCGCGCCGAGCAACCCCTCCGTGTAGGGGTGTTTCGGATGCTCGAAGAGTTCGACGACGTCAGCGTGCTCGATGATTTCGCCCGCGTACATCACGTTCACGCGGTCGCAGACCTCCGCGACCACGCCCATGTCGTGCGTGATGAACATGATGGCGAGGTCGTGCTCGGTCTGCAGTTCCTCGAGCAACTCGAGAATCTGGGCCTGAATCGTCACGTCGAGCGCCGTCGTCGGCTCGTCACAGATGAGCAGGTCGGGGTCGCAGGCGAGCGCCACCGCGATGACGGCACGCTGACGCATCCCTCCGGAGAACTCGTGGGGGTACTCCTTCACGCGCCGGGGCGCGTCCGGGATACCGACCTGCTCGAGGAGATCGATGGCCTTCTCGGTCGCCGCGGACCCGCGGAGGCCGCGATGAATCCGGAGGGCCTCCTTGATCTGGTTTCCGACCGTGTAGACCGGATTCAGGCTGGAGAGCGGGTCCTGGAAGACCATCGCGATGCGGCTGCCCCGAACGTCCTGCCACTCCTCCTCGGTGTTGTCGGTGAGCTCCTCGCCGTCGAGGCGGACCGAGCCACCGACGACGCGGCCGGGGTCCTCGACGAGGCCCATGATGGAGCGGGCGGTGACCGACTTCCCGCTCCCGGACTCGCCGACGATGCCGACCGTCTCGCCGCGCTCGATATCGAAGGAGACGCCGTCGACCGCCCGAATCGTCTCCTTCTCCGTGAAGAACGCGGTCTGGAGGTTCTCGACGCTGAGCAACGGTTCGTCGTACGACTCGGTCGTCGTCGCTGTCGTGGATTCACTCATGTGTTAGGCACCTCCGACCGCCGCAGCCTCCTCGGAGGACCCGCCCTCGCTACGCGGGTCGATGGCGTCGCGAATGCCGTCGCCGAGCGCGTTGAACCCGACGACGACGATGGTGATCGCCAGTCCGGGCAGCACCGAGATGTGCCACGACGGCGAGATGATGTAGCTCTGGCCGATGGAGATGGCGCGCCCCCACTCCGGCGTCGGCGCGTTGATGCCGAGCCCGAGGTAGGAGAGGCCGGCCGTCCCGATCATGATGCCGCCGATACCCATCGAGGCGTAGATGAGCAGGTAGCCGATGACGAACGGCGCGACGTGCTTGCGGACGAGCGTCGGGACGCTCTCGCCGAACGACTTCGCGGCGTCCACCCACTCGTTCTCGACGGTCTGGAACGCGGGCCCACGGACGGCGCGCCAGAGCCCCGGCCACCCCCAGAAGCCGAAGATGAGCGCGAGTAACAGCCCCCCGCTATAGATTTGCGCGATCCACGTGTCCTGGAGGATGACCCCGAGCATGATGAGGACGAGCAGGCGCGGCATCGCCTGTACGGAGTCGCTCACCAACACGGTCACGAGGTCAAAGACGCCCTTGTAGTAGGCGCTGAGGAGTGCGAGGGCGAGCGCGATGATGCCGCTGATGAGCGTCGCGAGCATCCCGATGAACAGCGAGATTCGCGCGCCGGCCGCCATGAACGTGAACAGGTCCTTCCCGGACGGGAGCGTGCCGAACGGGTGGAAGCGCCCGAAGTTGTCGTAGGCGCCGATACCGACGTTCTGCCCGGCGCCGCGCGAGGCCGACTGGAGGTTCGCCGCCCCGACGCTGATGGTCTGGACGCCGCCGTCGTAGTACTGTATCTGGTTGCTGTACGGGTTCGCGATGTTCTGGTCGACGGTGGTCGGGCCGAGCGTCGGCGCGAACACCGCCATCACGATGAACGCGACGACGACGATGAACCCGAACTGCCCCCAACGGTGGCCGCGGAGGCGGTCAACGGCGTCGTCGGTCGGGGTCCACCCGGCGTAGCGGTAGTGCTCACGGAAGACAAGGTAGCCCTTCCACATCCAGCCGAGGAAGAAGAACGCGTAGGCGTAGACGAGGGCGACGCGGAGCGCCCAGACGACGGCGGGTGCGAGGCCCATGAACGTCTCGTGCCACTGGCCGTTGGGCGTCTGGTAGCCCTGGTTGTCGAGCCACGTTCGCGAGAGGAGCGTCGGAACGTCCGCGAGCGCGTTCCCGACGGACGCGACGGCGTGGCCGACGCCACCGAGCCACCCGAACAGGGTCGCCCACGGCCAGCTCATCACGAAGTTCGCGAGCGCGCCGAACTCCACCGCGACGAGGAGGGCGAAGACGAGCGCCCAGCGCGCGGCCGGAGTCGGGTTGTCACGGATGCGGTCCAGGAGGGGTTCGTCGTCGAGGTCGTTTCGAGCACTCATGATTCAGTGGCTGTCGTAGCCGACGCGCGGGTCGATGATGGTGTAGAGGATGTCCTGAACGATGTTCATCCCGACGATGATGACGATGAAGATGAACATCAGCGCGCCAGCGAGCGGGATGTCCCCCTGCGTCATCGCGCGGAAGAACAGGTAGCCGATGCCGTTGATGCCGAAGACGTACTCGATGAGGACGCTCCCGCCGATGAGGAGGAACGCCTCGGCGCTGATGACCGGAATGAGCGGGATGAGGGCGTTCCGGAAGATGTGCTTCCAGACGATGGCGCGCCCGGAAACGCCTTTCGCTCGCGCCATCTCCACGTAGTTCGAGTTCTTCGCCTCCAGCATCGCGGTGCGCCCGATGCGCATCTCGTTGCCCATCGACGCCGACCCGAGGACGATGGACGCGGGGAGGATCATCTTCAGCGCGACGAGGAACTGGTCGACGTCGAGGGAGGGCAGGAGGCCGTCCCACGTCACCATCCCGTCGAGCGGCGGCGCGCCGACGACGTTCGTGGAGACGATCCACGTCTTCCACGCGAACGCGCCGTTCGTGATGTCGCCGGAGCGCGAGAGGACGGTCATCAGGACGACGGCGAGCCAGAAGTTCGGCATCGCGCGCCAGACGATACCGCCGAGGCTCGCGACGTAGTCGGCGAACGTGTTGGGGTTCAGGCCGGCGTAGAAGCCGAGAGGGATGCCGATGAACAGCGGGATGAGGACGGCCCAGAAGCCCATCCAGACGGTGCGGGGCGCGTAGTTCAGAATGATGTCGTAGACGTCCGTGCTCGGGCTGATGACGTAGGACTGGCCGAGCTGGAACGTCAGCATGTCCGTCATGAACTGGATGTACTGGGCCCAGAGCGGCTTGTTCAGACCGAGCTGTGTCTCGAGTTGCTGGACCTGTGCGGGTGTCGCGCTCTTCCCGAGAATCGACGCGGCCGGGTTAATCGGCCCCGCGTAGAGGAGCAGAAACGTCAGCGACGTTCCGAACAGCACGACCGGCAGCGCGAGGACGAGGCGCTTCGCGAGATACACCCACCGGCTCACGGGTAGTCACCTCGGCCTCTGGAGAGCGCGTTCATCGTTACGCGTGTCATTAACCGGCTTGCCGTAATTATTACTTCCGTTTCTGAGAGGCGTTATTCCCGACGTAGAAGCGTCTATTCGTCTGAAAAGCGGCGAATAGTTCGACGAAGAGTCTGATTAGTTACTGGTTCTTGTACTGGCTCCGGTCGCCGACGGAGAGCTCGTTGAACCGCATGTTCGCGGTGCCCATCGCTCCCGAGCGCTCCTTGTCGAGCCACGGGTAGTCCATGTGGTGCTCGACGAGGAAGAACAGCGGGACGATGACCGCGTCCTCCATCCACGCCTTCTCCATCTTGAGGTAGGCGTCGGAACGGACCTGCGCGGCCTCTTCGGTCGGCGCCATGTTGTTCTGGATAGTCTCCCACGCGTTCTTCGCCTTCTGGGAGGCGTCCGTCCCGGACCAGTCGTAATAGGACGTCGCGGACGGGTTGCTCGTGTCCGTCTGCGGTGGGTAGACCATCTGCAGGAAGTTCGTCGCCGCGGGGTAGTCCGCACCCCAGCCGGCGGACACCATGTCGAAGTTGCCGTTGTGCTCCTTCGTCAGCATCGTGGAGAATTGCGGCTGCTCGATGGTGACGTTGATGTGCGCGGAGGCGAGCATGTCACGGACCAGCTGGCCGAGCTGACGCCACGTGTCGCTCTGGTAGAGCGTGAGCGTCAGGTCATAGGTCTTGGACTCGCTGTAGCCGGCGTCCTCCATGACCTGCTTGGCCTTCGGGAGCATGTTCTCGCCGCCGGTGCCGTAGGGATAGTTCTCCTGGGCGAACTTCTCCTGCTCCTGCACGCCACCGGGGAAGAGCCCGGGCGGGGTGAGGGTGTGTGCAGGGTTGTAGCGGTCCTTGAAGATGTTCTTCACGACGGACTGCTGGTTGACCGCGTAGGAGACGGCCTGCCGGACCGGCTTGGGCACGTTCTCGCAGTTGAACGCGAACCAGTAGGTGACGAGCGAGTCGACCTTGTAGTAGTCAGCGGTGAGGCCGTTCTCGAGCGGCCCGTAGGTCCCGTACTCGCGCCCGCGGTCGTCGGTCCCCTCGATGGAGATTTTGGACTTGTCCCACTTCGCAGAGGGGACCGTGGGGTTGTCCGCGTTCATGTTGAGCACGGAGTAGGTGTAGATGGCGTTCGTCTTCTCGAGGATCTGCATGTGGACGCCGTTCACCTTCGGGCCGCTCCCCCAGTAGTCGTCGCGCGCGGCGAGGTCGAGCGAGACGGAGCTCTGCCACTCTTCGAGCGTGAACGGCCCGGAGCCGACAGGGTTCTCGTTGGCGAACTTCTTGTGGGTCATCCGTCCGTCGTAGCCCTCGATGTCGCCGAGGATGCCCTCGGGAATCGCGGCGAAGCCACGGTAGGCGAGGATGCGCAGCGCCGCGAAGTTCGGCGACGAGAGCGTCACTTCGAGCGTGTGGTCGTCGACGGCCGTGACGGACATCGACTTCGGCTTGTACTGCTCGACTTCGTTGCCCTTCTCGTTGGTCGTAGTCGTCGTCTCGTGCTCGACGCCGAGGAAGTCGAGCAGGAACGTCGCCCGACGGGAGTTGTCGGACGCGGCGAGGCGCTCCCACGAGTAGACGAAGTCCTGCGCGGTGACGGAGTCGCCGTTGTTGTAGGTGGCGCTCTCCTCGAGGTGGAAGGTGTAGGTCTTCCCGCCGTTGGAGACCTCGTAGTCCGTCGCGAGGAGGTTCTCGACGTCGACCTCACCGTTCGGGTAGTTGGTCAGCGTCTCGAAGATCTGCTGGATGGCGTACGCGGACGCCTCGTCGGTGAACTCGACTGGGTCCAGCGTCGAGACGGAACTGTTCACCATCGAGAACGTGTTCGCGCCGATGTCGGGCGACGTCGTCGTCCCCGACGTCTGATTCCCCGACGTGGTCGTGGAGGTGGTTTCGCCACCATCGCCGCCACACCCGGCGAGCGCGGCCGCAGTCGCCGCACCGCCCGTCGCTTGGAGGAAGCGACGGCGTGAAAGGTTGCCAGAGTTTGTCATCCAACACCTTTTTACTATCGGTCAGGCTTAAACTTGCCGCTCTTGAGTGCTTTTCAACTTCCGGGTCACTTCACCGACCGTTCGGATACCTCGATGGACGATGGGTTGCCAGACCTTCGGGGAGACGCCGGTCAGCGGACCAACGAGTTTTTATACCCCCTGTCACATGATACTATGTAACATGGCATCCGATACGACCGTCGTGCCGAGCGCGGACCGCCGCGCCGGCGACGTCATGGCCGCCGTCGACGAGGACGGCGGAGAGGAGCGCTTCGTCATCGCCGACGTCTCCGTCGAGGAGGCGTGGCTCGCCGCACCCACCGGCGCGTCGAAGTCGCTCGCCGCGATGCGCTAATCCCGTTCCTTTTTCTCTCCCGCCGCCGACGCCTGCGGTATATGGACGCACGGGAAGTCACGGGCGAGCGCGAGTTCGCCGTCCGCTTCGACTACGGCGAGGAGTGGGTCGCGGAGATCGAGTCGTTCGTCGCCGCCGCAGACGTCGAGTCCGGGTGGTTCCACGCCACGGGCGCCGTCGAGGACGCCGAACTCGCCTACTACGACCAGGACGCCTTCGAGTACGAGACCGTCACCTACGACGAGCCGCTCGAAGTCGCCGCCTGCACCGGCACCATCGCGCTCGACGAGGACGGCGAGCCGTCCGTCGACGCACACGTCGTCCTCTCGCGGCCGTCCGGGCAGACCGTCTCCGGCGCGCTCGTCCGCGCGACGGTCTTCGACGGCGAACTCTACTGTCGGACCTTCGAGGACGCACTCACCCGCGGGCGCGACACCGCAAGCGGCCGCGAGCTCTGGGAGTGACGCGGGGCCGGAGGCACCGCGGGAAACCGAACGGTGAGCGAAGCGAGGTGCGACCCCGAACGGTACCGAGCCGAACACAATCCTCAATAGCCTCACGGCTGTACCCTTCGTGGACTACTGAATGCGCCCGGAAGACGACGCCTACTTCGAGGGACTCGAGTCGCAATTAGACGAGGCCTTCGCCGTCGCGGAGGAGGCGAAGACGCGCGGCGAGGACCCCGTCCCCGAAGTCGAGATTCCGGTCGCGAAGGACATGGCCGACCGCGTCGAGAACATCCTCGGCATCGAGGGCGTCGCCGAGCGCGTCCGCGAACTCGAGGGCGAGATGGGCCGCGAGGAGGCCGCGCTCGCGCTCGTCGAGGACTTCGTCGAGGGAACCGTCGGCGACTACGACACGCGTGCCGGGAAGGTCGAGGGCGCAGTCCGCACCGCCGTCGCCCTCCTCACCGAGGGGGTCGTCGCCGCCCCCATCGAGGGCATCGACCGCGTCGAACTCCTCCAGAACGACGACGGGACGGAGTTCGTGAACGTCTACTACGCCGGCCCGATTCGCTCGGCGGGCGGGACTGCGCAGGCGCTCTCCGTGCTCGTCGCCGACTACGCGCGCTCCCTGCTCGGCATTGATGAGTACAACGCCCGTTCCGACGAGGTCGAGCGCTACGCCGAGGAAATCGGGCTCTACGACGACGAGACCGGCCTCCAGTACTCGCCGAAGGACAAGGAGACGAAGTTCATCGCGAAGCATATGCCGATCATGCTGGACGGGGAGGCCACTGGGGACGAGGAAGTCTCCGGCTTTCGCGACCTCGAGCGCGTCGACACGAACTCCGCGCGCGGCGGGATGTGCCTCGTCCTCGCGGAGGGTATCGCGCTGAAAGCCCCGAAGATTCAGCGCTACACCCGCCAACTCGAGGAGGTCGAGTGGCCGTGGCTCCAAGACCTCATCGACGGCACGTACTACGACGACGGCGAGGAGGACGCGGGCGAGGAAACTGCTGAGGACGACGGCGAGGACGAGGCCGACGACGGTGACGAGGCGGACGACGCGGGCGACGACGCGACCCGGGACGGTCCGCCGCGCGTCGACCCCGCCGACAAGTACCTCCGCGACCTCATCGCCGGTCGGCCGGTCTTCGGCCATCCCTCCGAGGCGGGCGGCTTCCGCCTGCGCTACGGCCGCGCGCGCAACCACGGCTTCGCGACGGCGGGCGTCCATCCGGCGACGATGCACGTTGTCGACGACTTCCTCGCCACCGGCACGCAGATCAAGACCGAGCGCCCCGGGAAGGCGGGCGGCGTCGTCCCCGTCGACTCCATCGAGGGCCCGACGGTCAAACTCGCGAACGGCGACGTGCGGCGCATCGACGACCCCGAGGAGGCCCTCGAACTCCGCAACGGAATCGTCGAAATCCTCGACCTCGGCGAGTACCTCGTGAACTACGGCGAGTTCATCGAGAACAACCACCCGCTCGCGCCCGCCAGCTGGACCGTCGAGTGGTGGGAGCAGGCATTCGAGGCGGCCGGCGCGGACGTCCAGGCGCTCCGGGACTCGCCGTACGTCGACCTCGAGGACCCGGATGCCGAGCAGGCGCTCTCGTGGGCGAGCGACTACGAGACGCCGCTCCACCCGAAGTACACCTACTGCTGGCACGACATCGACCTCGAGGCGTTCTGCGAACTCGCCGAGGCCATCGACGGCGCGGCCGTGCAGGACGGCGCGCTCCAGATTCCGAACACCGAGGGCGCCCGCGAGGCACTCGAGACCCTCCTCGTCGAGCACTCGCAGAGCGACGCGACACTCACCGTGCCGGACTGGCGGCCGCTCGTCCGCACGATGGGCTTCGACGACGACCTGGAGCGCGACTGGAGGGCCGAGGACTTCGACGACGAGGTCCGCGAGTGGCCGAGCGCGATGAAAGCCGTCGAGGCCGTCGCGCCGTTCGCCGTCCAGGAGCGCGCCCCGACGCGCATCGGCAACCGGATGGGCCGCCCGGAGAAGTCCGAGTCCCGCGACCTCTCGCCGGCCGTCCACACGCTCTTCCCCATCGGCGAGGCCGGCGGCAGCCAGCGCTCCTTCCGCGACGCCGCCGACTACGCCCCCGACATGCGCGCCGAACAGGGCCTCGTCGACGTCCAACTCGGCGAGCGCGCCTGTCCCGACTGCGGCGAGCACACCTACAAGCCCCGCTGTGAGGAGTGTGGGACGTGGACCGACCCCCACTACGAGTGTCCGGACTGCGGCATCAGCGCCGAACCCGACGAGTCCGGGCGGGTCGAGTGCCCGCGCTGTGAGCGCGAACTCGACAACGTCGAGCAGCAGACCGTCGACATTCGCTCCGAGTATCGCGCGGCCCTACAGAACGTCGGCGAGCGCGAGAGCGCCTACGACATCCTCAAAGGCGTGAAGGGGCTCACCTCGACGGAGAAAGTCCCCGAACCGATCGAGAAGGGCGTCCTCCGCGCGAAACACGGCGTATCGACGTTCAAGGACGGTACTGTCCGCTACGACATGACGGACCTCCCCGTCACCGCAGTGCGGCCCGCCGAACTCGACGTCGGTGTGGAAGACTTCCGCGAGCTCGGCTACACCGAGGACATCGAGGGTGACCCCCTCCAGCACGACGACCAACTCGTCGAACTCCGCGTGCAGGACATCGTCCTCCCGGACGGGGCCGCCGAGCACATGCTCAAGACCGCCGACTTCGTCGACGACCTCCTCAGCGAGTATTACGGCCTCGACCCGTTCTACGACGTCGAGGAGCGCCAGGATTTGGTGGGCGAACTCGTCTTCGGGATGGCGCCCCACACCTCCGCCGCCGTCGTCGGCCGCGTCGTCGGCTTCACCTCGGCGGCGGTCGGCTACGCGCATCCGTACTTCCACGCCGCCAAACGCCGGAACTGCTTCCACCCGGACACGAAAGTCTGGTTCGAGGACGAGGCGGGCGAGACGCACTACGAGTCCATCCAGACGCTCGTCGAAGAACGGCTTGATGACCCGCGAACAGACGACTTCGGGACGCTAGTGCAGGAACTCGACGGCGATGTCCACGTTCCGTCGGTCGATAGCGAGGGGAACATCGTGCGCAAACCCGTTAGCGCCGTCTCGAAACACCACGCCCCCGACCACATGGTACGCGTCGAGACGCGAAGCGGGCGGGAGATCACGGTCACGCCCGACCACGAACTGCTCTGCTGGCGCGACGGCGAAATAGAGCGCGTCGAGGCACACAATCTCGACGGTGGCGAACGAATCCCCGCGAAGCCCGACACGCCAGAGACGACGCCCACGGCGGCCGTCGCGGATGGTGGCGCGCTCGAACTCGACACCGTTGAGGGCGTCAAATATACGGATTCTGATACCGAATATACGTACTGTCTCACCGTCGAGGACACGCACTCGTTATTCGCCGAAAACATGGCTGTCGCGCAATGCGACGGTGACGAGGACTGCGTGATGCTCCTGATGGACGGCCTGCTGAACTTCTCGAAGTCCTACCTGCCGGACAAGCGCGGCGGGCAGATGGACGCGCCGCTCGTGATGTCCTCGCGCATCGACCCGAGCGAAATCGACGACGAGGCACACAACATGGATGTCGTCGAGCAGTACCCGCTGGAGTTCTACGAGGCGACCCGGGAGATGGCGGACCCGGAGGACATCGACATCACCATCGCAGAGGACTCGCTCGGCACTGACGAGGAGTACACGGGCTTCCGGCACACGCACGACACGACGGACATCGCGCTCGGTCCCGACTTGTCTGCGTACAAGACGCTCGGGTCGATGATGGAGAAGATGGACGCGCAGCTCGAACTCGCGCGAAAACTCCGCGCCGTCGACGAGACCGACGTCGCCGAGCGCGTCATCGAGGGCCACTTCCTTCCGGACCTCATCGGGAACCTGCGCGCGTTCTCCCGCCAGGAGACGCGCTGTCTCGACTGCGGGGAGAAGTACCGCCGGATGCCGCTCTCCGGGGACTGCCGGGAGTGTGGCGGCCGGGTGAACCTCACCGTCCACCAAGGCTCGGTGAACAAGTACATGGACACGGCGATTCAGGTCGCCGAGGAGTACGACTGTCGCGAGTACACGAAACAGCGCCTCGAAGTCCTCGAGGCCTCGCTGGAGTCCGTCTTCGAGAACGACCACAACAAGCAGTCCGGCATCGCGGACTTCATGTAGGACCGTTTTACTGTAGAGGGTCGTTCCGCGTGCCCCCGCTCACAAACCCACCACGAGAGTCGCCCGCGAGCGCCGCCGGCGCTCGCGGTGGACCGGCGTGAGTCACCCGCTCCCGACAGGCATCGGTTCGGCGCCGTCGGGCGGTATCTATATGTGGTTCGGTCACACAGGGCAAAGAGTATCGCAAATGCAACCGTGTCAGAGCTGTCAGACGGTCATCGACGAGTACGTCTTGGACAAACACCTCGAACCTCTGCGCGACCTCACGGTAGACGACTTCAACGTCTGTGCGGACTGTGCGACCGTGGTTGCTGACGCGTGCGTCGAGTGCGGCGGTGGGGTCTACGTCCCCCAGAACGCGTCCACGGCGCCCGACTACTGCCCGGCATGTCGGGCTGCCCTCATCGAACGGACCGGCCGCGACCCCGGGTGGCACCGCGACACGGCCTCCACCTGAGACGGCGTCCGCCCCGCCCGTGCCGGCGTACGGCGCGGGCGCACCCCGTTCCGGCGATTGCCTTTAAGTGTCGACCCGGTGAAACGCCACCGTATGAGTGACGACACCCCGGTCAAACTCGGCACCGCAGTCTACAACGAGGACGGCGACCAGATAGGCGTCGTTCGCGGCTTCAACGAGGACGGCTTCTTCGTGACGAACCGCGAGGGCGCGGCGTCGTTCACCGTCGAGCACGAGCACACGCCCCACGACCTCGGCGAGGCCGAACTCCTCTGGCGCTGTTCGGACTGTGGGGAGGTCGGCGACGTCGAGGAAATCCCCGAGTCCTGCCCGTCCTGTGACGCGCCGAAGGAACACCTCTACTACTGGACGGAAGACTGAGGCGTCACGCGCGACGCGCCGATCCCCTATTTCCGGGACGGCGCCGTCGCTCGCCGGGAGAAAATCGAGAGAAGTCGACCGTTTGTTGTTACGGGACGTCTAGAAGGGGGCCTGCGGACCCTCGTCCTCCTCGGCGTCGTCGTCGGACGTCTCGCCGGGGAAGGAGGGGCTCATGCCGCCGCCGTGACCGCCGCCGTCCATGCCGGTGTCGGCGTTGACCTTCTCGACTTCCGGAATCTCCTGGGTCATCCGGGCCTTGATGGCCTGAATCGTCATCGGGGAGATACCGCACCCCGAGCACGCCCCGCTCAGCTGGATGTCGACCTCACCGGACTCGCGGTCGATGTTGGTGATGGAGGCGCTGCCGCCGTGCATCTGAATCTGCGGGAAGTTCCGTCGGAGGAAGCTCGTAACGCGGTCCTCGAGGTCGTCCCCGGACTGGCCCTCGGTGCTCATGTGCGCGGATAGGGTATTGGCGGCCTTATGCTTTTGGTTGGTCGCTGTTCCCGCCCGCGTCCGCGACGGCGAGCGGGATCGACGACAGGTGGCGTCTACTCCTCCTCGAAGTCGAAGACGACGCGGAGGTGGTGCTCGATACCCTCGACGTAGAGGTCGAGGAGTTTCGCGGCCTTCTCGTCGTCCGCGACGACGTCCTCGAGGCGCTCGATGGGGTTCTCGGGAAGTTCGACGGAGAACTCGCCGTCGCCCTCGTAGTGAGGCTGGCTCTCGTTGAGCACCTGCTGGTCGAGCGCGTGCACGAGCGTGCTGTCGTACTCGGCGTTCAGGTCGTTGAACGCGCGCTTGTAGGCGGTCTGGAGTTGGGGGAAGTAGTCGGTGTATTTCTTCTCCTCGAACTCTTCGGGCGTGAACTCGGCCATACGGGTTGCTTCGACGCTGGCGCGATAAAAGCCGGGCGGTACGCCAGTGATAAATCGGGTGTCGCTATATCAAATCTGCTTCGTCATGGTGAGTTCGAAGCGGCCGCGCTCCGCGACGTCGAAGCCGAAACGCCGGTAGAGCGCGCGCGCACACCGGTTCGACGGCTCGACGGAGAGCCAGACCCGGCCGCCGCCGGTGGCGCGGTGCGCACCAAGGAGGCCGCGGAGGAGGCCGGTGCCGACACCGACGCCGCGGGCGTCCGGAGCGACGAAGACGGCGAGTTCGTGGCCGTCGCCGCTCTCGAGGAGCGCGGCGTGGCCGACGATGTGGCCGTCGCGGCGGGCGACGACGCTCCGGCCCGCCAGGAGAGTGTCGACCCAGTCACGGCGGGCGTCGGCGCGCGTCGGGGGGAGGCCCTGCGTCCGGTCGGTGGCGTCGAAGGAGTCGTACATGGCGCAGAGCGCGTCGCGGTCGCTCGCGGAGGCGAATTCGACGGTGACGCGCGCGCCGGCGGCGTCGATGAAACCGAAGGGCGGCTGGCGGAGCTGTTCGTCGGGCGTCGACGTCCGTGTCGTGCTCTCGGTCATGTCGGGGGCGTGCTGGGGTCCGGGGGTCGCTGGTCGAGTCGGCGGCGCTGGCTACGGGCGTGGGACGCGACGTGGGATACTGCTGCTGCCATGTGCGGACACACGACCCGCCGGCACAAAACTATAACGGTCTTTAATTATGTTTAGAGCTGGTCGCCGACGGCCGCGTCGGCGGCGGCGACGAAGTCCTCCTCGCGGCCCTTCGGGACCGTCGCGCCCGCCGCCACCTCGTGGCCGCCGCCGTCGCCGCCGACCGCGCGAGACGCCTCGCGCGCCACCGCCGAGAGGTCGAGTCCCCGCTCGACGAGCCGGGGCGTCCCGCGCATCGACACCTTCACCGCCTCGCCGTCGATGTCCTCGCTGTCCGCCTCCTCCTTGTCCGCGAACGCGATGATGGGGACGCCCGCGTCCACGTCGTCCTCGCCCATCGCCATCCCCGCGACGATGCCGACGACGGTCTCCGGGAGCCTGTCGCCGACGTGGAACCACTGGACGTTGTCCGCCCGCGTGACGCCGACCTCCCGGACGACGTTCACGCCCGTCGCGAGCGTCTTCCGGTGCTCGCGCAGGAGCTCGCGCGCCTCCCGGAGCGCCTCACCGCGGTCACCCTTACAGACGGCGAGCCCGACGTCCGCGCGCTCGTAGCGCGCCGTCGCGTTCAACAGCGTGGAGAACTCGCTCGCGTCCCGGAGTTCGGTGCCGGGTTCCTCCCGGGTGAGCGTGTACGTCGTCCCGACGAGCGCCTCGATGTCGTCGGCGTCGACGCCCGTCCGGATTGCCCGCTGGACGAGCGCGCTCACGACCGTCCGGCGCTCCTCGGTCGTGAGCTCCGCCCACGTCTTCCACTCGCCGTCCGCCCGGAGGTCGGCCTCGAGGCCGTCGAGGAAGCGCAGCGTGCCGTTCCGGTCGCCCGTGATGCCGGGTATCGGGACGTCGTTCGCGTACGCGAGCAGTTTCGGGAGCGGGCGCGTCTGCGTCCCGAACACCGCGAGGTCCTTCGCCGCGTCCAGCACGCCCGCCGAGATCCCCTCCTCGACGATGCCGGTGTTCGCGCCGACGAGTTCGCCCTCCGTCGTCTGCATGTCGCCGACAGCGCCGACGACGGCGAGCGCCGCCAGATCGCGGTTGTCGACGTCCTCGTCGGCGTCGCCGAGCGCGCGCGCGACGCAGTAGGCCGCGCCCGCGCCGGAGAGTTCGCTCCCGCCGTCGAGGCCCTCCAAAAGGGGATTCGTGTGGTACTCGGCCTCGACGTCAGCGGGCTGATGGTGGTCGGCGACGACGGGCGTGAAGGCGTCGTACTCGGTGATGACGTCGAGTTGGCCGCTCCCGTAGTCCGTGAAGAAGACCGTATCGTACCCTTCCTCAGCGTAGCGCTCGATGGCGCTCCGGTCGAGTTGCTTCTCGAAGGTGACGTCGTGCTCGATGCCGGCGCGCTCCAACGCGGTGGTGGCGATGCCGGCGCTCGTCAGGCCGTCGGCGTCGATGTGCGACGTGAGAAGCAGTCTGTCGGCCTCGCGGAGTCGCTCGGCGCACCGCGCGGCCCGCGCGGCGAGTTCGGGGACGGGCGCGTTCATTACTCCGGCCTAGGCCGTTCGCGTGGATAAACTCCCGCTAGTCGTGATAGCTCGGCGCGGCGTCCTCGACGACGGCCGTCGCGAGCGCCTCGAAGGACGCCTCGTCGGGCACGACGTCGACGTCGATGCCGTGGCGTTCGGCGGTCCGCTTCGTCGGCGCGCCGATACAGCCGACGACGGCGCCGTTCAGGCCCTCGATTGCGTCCTCGCGGACGCCGCGCGCCGTCGCCGCCTCGAGGAAGTGCTCGACGGTGAGCGAGGAGGTGAACAACGCGGCCTCGAGGTTGCCACGCGCGGCCTGCTCGGCCGAGTCGCCCGCACCGTCCGGGCGGACGAGCCGGTAGAGGACGGTCTCGTGGACGTACGCGCCGGCGTCCTCGAGGCCGTCCGTGAGGACGTCGGAGCCGTGGTCGGAGCGCGCGACCTCGACGCGCGCGCCCGCGACGTCGGCTTCGAGCGCGTCGACGAGGCCCGCGCTGGAGAACTCCTCGGGGACGAGGTCGACGGTGTAGTCGGCGTCCCGAAGCGCGTCCGCGGTGCTCTCCCCGATTGCGCACACGACCGTTCCGGCCGCGTCCCAGTCCGCGTCCGCGGCGAGTTCGACGCCGGTCTTGCTCGTCAGGATCGTGTAGTCGGCGTCCTCGCGCGGCGCGGCGTCCGTCGGTTGGACGGCGAGCATCGCGTCGGGCACGGGGTCAGCGCCGAGCGAATCGAGAAGCTCGGCGGCGTCGCTGAGACGACCGTCGTCCGGCCGGAAGACGGCCGCCCGGACCTGCTGGCTCATCCGAGGAACGCCTCCAGGTCGTCCCGGACCGCCGCGACGTCACCGATGACGGTGATGGCGGGCGGTTCGATGCCGGCCTCGTCACGCGCCGCGACGATGGTGTCGAGGGTGCCCGTCGCCACCTTCTGGTTCGGGCGCGTCCCCCGCGAGATGAGCGCGACCGGCGTCTCGGGGTCCATGCCCGCCTCGCGGAGCTCCCGCGTGTACTCGGGGAGTTTGCCGACGCCCATCAGGACGACGATGGTGCCGCCGGTCTCGGCGAGCGCCGCCCAGTCCACGCTCGACTCCTCCTTCGTCGGGTCCTCGTGCCCGGTGACGAACGTCACGGAGGAGGCGTGGTCGCGATGCGTGACCGGGATGCCGGCGACACCGGGCGCGGCGACAGGCGAGGTGACGCCCGGCACCACCTCGAAGGTGACGCCGTGCTCGGCGAGGTATTCGGCTTCCTCGCCGCCGCGTCCGAAGACGAACGGGTCGCCGCCCTTCAGGCGCACGACGCTCTTGCCGGCCTGCGCGTACTCGACGAGGCGCTCGTTGATTTCGGCCTGGGAGGTGCGCTCGCCGCCCGCGCGCTTCCCGACGTCCTCGCCGCGGCCCTCGGGAATCAGGTCGATGATGTCGGGGCCGGGGAGTTTGTCGTGGAGGACGACGTCCGCGCTCGTCAGGAGGTCGCGGGCCTTCACCGTGAGGAGGTCGGGGTCGCCGGGACCGCTCCCGACGAGGTAAACCGTCCCGGGTTCGGCGTCGGTCATCGCTTCGCCTCCGCGATGAGGTCGGCGGCACCCGCCTCGGCGAGGTCGGCGGCGAACTCGCGGGCCTCGCGGGCGTAGTTGTCGAGGCCGAGTTCGCGCGTCTGCACGACCGACTCGGCGCCGTCCGCGGAATAGACCTGGACGTCCGTGCGGACGACCTCACCCTTCAGGAAGGCGTGGACGCCGATGGGCGCGATACAGCCGCCGCCGAGTTCCTCGAGGACGACGCGCTCGGTGGTCGTCTCGACGCGTGAGCGCGGGTGGTCGAGCGCCTTCTGAATCTGCTCGGCGACCTCGGTGCCCTCGCGGGCGGTCACCGCGAGCGCGCCCTGGCCGGGTGCGGGGACGTGCTCGTCGGTCTCGAGGTCGACGAGGTCGACGCTGTGCGCGAGGCCGGAGCGTTCGAGGCCGGCGCGCGCGAGCACGACGGCGTCGTACGCGGTCTCGACCTCGCGGCCCATCGCCTGCTTCTCCAGCTCGGAGAGGTCCTCGAACCACTCCTCGACGGTGCGCTCGTACTCGCGGGTGGCCTCGTCGGGGTCCGTGTCCGGCTGCTTCTCGTAGCGCTTGCGCTGCTCCTGATAGGCCTCCTCGGCCTCGGTGCGTGCCTCGTGTTCGGCCTGCAGGTGGGCGGCGAGCAGTTTCTCGATGCGGGTGTCGACGTTCCCGCGGAGGTCCGCGACTTCGAGGTCGGGGCGGCGCGACTTCACCTGCGCGCGCCGGCGCAGACTCGACGTACCGACGACGGCCCCCGCTTCGAGTTCCTCAAGGGGCGTGCCGTCAGGCGTCACGAGGACGTCGCCGGCGCTCGCGCGCCGCGGGACCGCGGCGACGACGAGGCCGTCGGGCATCTCCGTCGGGACGTCCTTCATGGAGTGGACGGCGGCGTCGACGTCGCCCTCCAGCACGCGCTCGTCGAGCGCGCGGACGAACGCGCCGGTCTTCCCGAGGTCGGCGATGCGTTCGTCGGTGATGCGGTCACCCTCGGTTTCGACCTCCACGAGTTCGACGTCGTGGCGGCGTTCCTCGAGCGCGGCCTGAATCTCGCCGGCCTGCCGGAGCGCCAGCGACGACCCCCGCGTCGCCAGCTGGATAGACTCGTCTCGCATACCTCACACTCGGTATCGCGACTTGAAACCCCCTTCGGACCTGTCCTTATAGCGCCTCGCGGTAGGCCTCGATGGTCTGCTCGACGTCCGCCTCGGTGTGCGAGTCGGAGACGAACTGCGCCTCGAACTGGTTCTGCGATAGCATGATTCCCGAGTCGAGCATCTTCGGGCGGAAGACGCGGTTCCAGCGCTGGACGTTCGCGCGCCCGACGTCGCTGCCGTCCCGCGGCGGCGTGCCGTCGCGCGTGAAGACGACCTTGAACAGCGAGTCGGTGCCGACCACGCTGTACTCGGGGGCGCGCTCGTCGACGACGTCACGCAGGCCGTCGCGCAACTGCTCGCCGAGGTCGTTGACGTGCTCGTGGACGTCGTTCTCAGCGGCGTACGTGAGCGTCTCGAGGCCGGCAGCCATCGTAACGGGGTGTCCGGAGAAGGTGCCGGCCTGGAAGACGTCTCCGGCGGGCGTGAACTGCTCCATGATTTCGGTCTTGCCGCCGATGGCGCCGACGGGGAAGCCACCGCCGATGACCTTCCCGAACGTCGTCAGGTCAGGGGTGACGCCGAACTTCCCCTGCGCACAAGAGAGGCCGCCGACGCGGAAGCCCGTGATGACCTCGTCGAAGACGAGGAGGGCGCCGTGGTCCTCGGTGAGGTCCCGGAGCGTCTCGTGGTAGCCCTCTCGGGGTTCGACGATGCCCTTGTTCGCGAGGATGGGCTCGACGAGCACCGCGGCGATGTCCTCGCCGTGCTCCTCGAAGACTTCTGTCACCGCCTCCTGATCGTTGAACGGCACGGGAATCGTGTGCTCGGCGAACGACTCGGGGATGCCCGGGGAGGACGGCGACGCCCCCTCGGGGCCGCCCTCGACGAGCGTGGACTCCTGCGCGCCGTGGTAGCCGCCCTGCATGACGACGACCTTGTCGCGGCCGGTGTAGCCGCGCGCGAGGCGGACGGCGGAGACGGTGGCCTCAGTCCCGGAGTTGACGAAGCGCACCATCTCGACGCTCGGGACGTGGCGCGCGATGAACTCCGCGTGCTCGACCTCGACTTCGGTCGGCATCCCGTACATCGGTCCCTCGCTCGCGCGGCGCTGGACGGCCGACTGGACGGACTCGGGGAGGTCGTGGCCGAGGAGGAGCGGACCGAGACCCATCACCCAGTCGACGTACTTGTTCCCGTCTGCGTCGACGACCGTGCCGGCGTCGCCCTTCTGCACGAACGTCGGATAGGGCTGCGGTGCCGCCCGAACGGAGGAGTTCACGCCGCCGGGCAGGACGCTGAGCGCCCGGTCGTAGAGGTCACGCGAAGTGTCGCGATTCATACTCTGAGTTCCCGCGGCCAGCGGGAAAGTAGTTACTGAGCGGACGAGAGGAAGGGGGTGACGTGGCGCGACGGTGATCGGACGGGCGGCCGCCGTAGACGCCAGTGTGGGCCGAAACGGCTGCGTCGATTTAGACGGCTTCCGTGCCGGTCTTGCCGGTGCGAATCTGGGTCGCCTCCGAGACGGGGAGGACGAACACCTTCCCGTCGCCCTTCTGGCCAGTCTTCGCGCCGCGGCAGATGGCGTCCACGACGTCGTCGGTGGGCGTGTCCGCGACGACACACTCGACCTTGATTTTCTGGTGGAGGTCGACGACGTACTCCTCGCCGCGCCACTGGCCGGTCGTCGAGGGTTGGCTCCCCCGGCCGGAGACGTCCGTGACGGTGAGCGAGGGCGCGCCGGCCTCCGCGAGTTCCTGCTTCACCTCGCCGAGGCAGTCCGGACGGATGTACGCCATCACGAGTTCGATGTCGCTCTCCGGGCGGCCGCCGTCCGGGACGACACCGCCGTCGGGGACGCCGATGCGCTCCTGGTCGCCGAACTCGGGGTAGGTCTCGACGCCGTGCGCGGCGACGTCGAGCCCGGTGTGTTCGGTGTCGGCGTCGACGCGCGCCCAGTTCACGGCCTTCGCGGCGGTGAAGAAGACGGCGGTGACGGCGGCGCTCAGCGCGACGATGACCGCAACGCCGAACACCTGCACGCCGAGCGTGCGGAGCGAGAACGCGTTCACGGTGACGAACGGCAGGCCGAACGCGACGGTGCCGAGCATCCCGGCGGTGCCGTGGACGGGGAAGACCGCACAGACGTCGTCGACCTTGAGGCGGTGTTCGACGAACGAGAAGACGACGGGGAGTTGCGCGCCGGCGACGAGGCCGACGAGGACGGCGCCCGGCCACGTCGCGGCGTCGGCGATGGGCGTGACCCCGACGAGGCCGGCGAGCAGGCCGTTCGCGAGGTAGAGCGTGTCGAGTTTCTGCGTCCGGTGCCACGCGACGAGGCCGGCGCCGACGCCGCCGAGCGCCATACCGAGCGTGGTGTTCAGCGCGACGCGACCCACCGTCGCGAAGTTCGCGAGGACGAGCTGGCCGTCCTGCACGGCGAACACCTTGACGGCGGTGCCGACGTTGAAGCCGTACCAGCCGAAGCAGAGGATGAGCGTGCCGAGGACGGCGAGCGTGATGGAGTGTCCGGGCATCACGTTCGGGGTGCCGTCCGGCCCGTAGCGGTCACGACGCGGGCCGATGAGGTAGGCGCCGACGAGCGCGGAGACGCCGCCGAGCGTGTGGACGACGGCGCCGCCGGCGAAGTCGTGGAAGCCCATGCCGGCGAGCCAGCCGCCCGACCAGACGAGGCCGTCGGCGACGGGGTAGACGACGCCCGCGATGACGGCGGTGTAGAGGACGTACATCCGCGGGCGGGTGCGGCCGGCGACGGCGCCCGAGACGACGTTCGCGGCGGCGATGGCGAAGACGCCGCCGAAGAGCCAGTTCGCCCACGCGTTCGGGTCCGTGGGCGCGTAGACGCTGGTGAACGCGCCGGCGACGTCGAGCGACGCCGCGCCGGTGAGTTCGCCGACGATAGTGGCGACGGAGGCACCGACGGCGAAGTAGACGAGGATGCCGACGACGAGCGTGATGATGGTCTGGGTGAGCTGGTTCGCGACGTTCTTCGCACGAACCTGACCGGCCTCCAGCATCGCGAACCCGGCCTTCATGAAGAAGATGAGGAACGTGACGATGAGCAACCAGACGAGGTTGACCCCGGTGGCAATGGTGGCCAGCTCGCTCATGCGTGCAGCACCTCCGACGGGACGATGCAACCGTTCGTGTCGTACTCAGCCATGGGCGGTGCCAAGGAAGCCACCAATAAAAGCTCTAGCTTAAAATTCGACCCACATACGCGATTCTTCTCCCCAATCGTCCAAAACAACAGGACATATAGTATGTATAAGGACGTATTTTGTCGAGAAGAGCGTGCAAGCGTTGCCCGCCGAGTGGACGAATGTCGACCCGGAGCGGGCGGCCAGCGAACCGACACGCGGCGCGCGCGCCGTGGCGCGCCACGCGTCACCACTGAGTGGCCGGCGGGTAGTGACTGAGTACGACAGGCGGCGGTTCCCGGCCGAGAACCACGCGGCGCCTCAGGGCGCGACGACCACCTCCCGGGCCGACGTCCGCCCGCACCGCCACGTCGAGGTCAACGGGCGTGTCGTCTGGCCGTGGCCCGTACCGACACCGCGGCGGCCGACGGCGCTCGCGACCTGACCGACTGCGGGGACCGGCGGCCGTGACTGCGAGGCGGTCGCCGTCGCCGCGATGCCGGGGGTCACGCTCAGACCCCGCCGGACGGTCGCCGTCCGGCGCGTCCGTGAGAGCACACTCTCAGACCGCCTCCGGGCCGGTCTTGCCGGTGCGAATCTGGAGCGCCTCCTCGACGTCGATGATGAACACCTTCCCGTCGCCGGGTTCGCCGGTGCTCGCGGCCTCCCGGATGGCGTCGGCCACGTCGCTCGCCGGCACGTCGGCGACGACGCACTCGATTTTCACCTTCTGATGGAGATCGACGACGTACTCCTCGCCGCGCCACTGCTCGGTCGTGGAGGGCTGGCTCCCCCGGCCGGAGACGTTCGTGACGGTGAGCGAGGGCGCGCCGACCTCCGCGAGCGCCTGCTTCACCTCGCCGAGCCGGTCCGGGCGGATGACCGCCATGACCATCTTGATCTCGCCGTCCTCCGATACCTCCATGTCCTCGCCGCCGTCGGTGCGAATCTCGTGCATGTCGTCTGCCTTGATGTCTTGGCCGCCGTCAGTACGAATTTCGCGTTCGTCTTCGACGTCGACGCCGCCGTCGGTACGGACCTCGCGGTCCTCGCCGCCGTCCGTGCGGACGCCGTAGGTCTGGTCGACGCCGCCGTCCGCGACGACGCCCTCGTCGACGAATTCGGGGTACGCTTCGATGCCGTGCTCACCGCGGTCGAGGCCGAGTTCCTCCTCGTCCTCGTCGACGCGGAGCCCCCAGATGCCGTCCGCGATTTTGAGGGCGATCGCGGTCGTGACGACCGTCCAGACAGTGATGACGAGCACGCCGACGATCTGCATCACGAGCTGCGGGGCGCTGAAGCCGCTCGCCGCGAACACTGGGATGAAGACCGTGCCGAGGGCGCCCGCGCTCCCGTGGACCGCGAAGACGCCGCAGACGTCGTCGATCTTCAGGTTCTCGACGATCCAGTGGTAGACGAGCGGGGTCTGGACACCGGCGAGCAGGCCGATGACGAGCGCGCCCCACCAGGTGACGTGGACGCAGGCGCCCGTGATGCCGACGAGGCCGGCGAGCAGGCCGTTCGCGCCGAAGAGCGGGTCGGGCTTGCCCTCGCGGAGCGTCGTGACGATGGTCGAGCCGACCGCACCGATACCCATCGCGAGCGTCGTGTTCAGTGCGACGCGGCCGAGCGCGGCGTTGTTGAACGTGATGCCCTCGAGCGACGTCGCGCCCTCCGCGATGGTGAGGATACCCTGAGTGCCGACGTTGAAGCCGTACCAGCCGAACGCGAGGATGAACGTCCCGACGACCGCGAACACCACGGAGTGACCGGGAATCGGACGCGGGTTACCCTCGCTGTCGAAGCGCCCGCGGCGCGGGCCGACCATGTAGGCCGCGACGAGGCCGGCGACGCCACCGAGCATGTGGACGACGGTTGCGCCGGCGAAGTCCTGGTAGCCGGCACCGATGAGCTGTCCGAGGTAGCCGCCGGAGGCGAGCAGGCCGCCGCTCCACGCGAACCCGCCGATGACGGGGTAGATGACCGCCGTCAGGCAGATCGCGAGGAAGACGTACGCGGAGAACTTGATGCGTTCGGCGACGGCCCCGGAGACGATGGTCGCCGCCGTCATGGCGAACACCGCGCCGAAGAGCCAGCCGACCGCACTCCCCGGGTCGCCGATGTACGCGACGGCCGCGCCGAGGTCCAGCGGCGTGCTCGGGTTCGTGAGCTGGCCGGCGACGGTGTAGACGCCCTGACCGACGATGAAGAACACGAGGACGCCGAGCGACCAGTCCATCATGTTCTTCATCACGACGTTGCCGGCGTTCTTCGCGCGGACCTGTCCGGCTTCGACGAGCGCGAAGCCCGGCTGCATGAAGAAAATCAGGAAGCACACCACCAGCGTCCAGACCGTGTTGATGCTGCTCGCGAGGTCGACGATGTTGGCCATTTACGACACCACCCCGTTCCCGACTACAGTTAGACGTTCGTCCACCGATAGTGCTGAGTTGCGTGAAACCATCGTGCTGATCTACGAGAGAAGTGAATGTAACGCCCATACATAACCGTTTGGTTTACGAAGACCACTATTTTCAGATTTGAGTGGACGAACGAACAGAATCTATGCGTATACCTTCTGTATAAGGTCGTAATATGCCCAAAGAGTTGGGGAATATTTCCTCAGAATCCACCATGCGTAGTGTGATATTGTTGTCAGTAATGGGTGGGATTGGGGTGCACGTCACGCCGCGCGCCGTCGCGAGTCGCCGCATAGCGGACCACCCGACCATCGCGAGGCGGACACCGGCGGGTCTAGAGGCGGTCGGCTAGGTCCTCCGCGAAGTACGTGAGAATCAGGTCCGCGCCCGCGCGCTTGATAGAGAGCAGCGACTCGTAGGCCGCCTCCTCGACGTTCAGCCAGCCCTTCTCGTCCGCCGCGTGGAGCATCGCGTACTCCCCGGAGACGTTGTACGCCGCGACCGGCACGTCGAACTCCCGGCGGACGTCCGCCACCACGTCGAGGTAGGGGAGCGCCGGCTTCACCATCAACACGTCCGCGCCCTCCTCGACATCGAGGCCGGCCTCCGTCATCGCCTCGCGCCTGTTCGCCGGGTCCATCTGGTAGTGGCGCCGGTCGCCGAACGACGGGGCGCCGTCCGCCGCGTCCCGGAACGGCCCGTAGAACGCCGACTCGTACTTCACCGCGTACGCCATCACCGGGAGGTTCGCGTAGCCCGCGTCGTCCAGCGCCTCCCGAATTGCGCCGACCTGTCCGTCCGTCATCGCCGACGGCGCGACCATGTCGGCACCCGCCTCCGCGTGCGAGACGGCCGTGCGCGCGAGCAGCTCGAGCGTCTCGTCGTTCTTCACCGTCAGGCCCTCACCCGAGCGCGCGCCCTCTTCGAGGACCCCACAATGCCCGTGCTCGGTGTACTCGCAGAGACAGACGTCCGTGATGACGTAGGCGTCCGTCTCCGCGCTGATTTGCCGGACGGCCTCCTGCACGACGCCGTCACTCGCCCATGCGCGCGACCCGCGGGCGTCCTTCGACTCGGGGATGCCGAACACCATCACGGCCTCGACGCCCGTCGCGAGCACTTCCTCGACGCGCGCCACCGCCTCGGAGAGCGGTACACGCTCGTGGCCGGGCATCGACTCGATGGGGACGCGCTCGTCCGTCGTCGCGTCGACGAAGACGGGCGCGATGAGGTCCGAGGCCGCCAGCGACGTTTCGCTCACCAGTCCCCGCACACCGTCCCGGCGAAGTCGCCGGGGTCGTCGCGTCTGCTCCATACGCACGCTTCGGCGGCCGCTCGCTTAGGGTTCCCGGACCCGGCATGCGCGATTTGATATCGCTACATACGATTTATGTCGCCTCGTCGGGCGGAGAACCTTATGTGTGAGAGATGCACACGTTCTAGTGTGATGACGGCTATCGCGCTCGACGTGACGGACGACTGGGGCGAGGAGCTCCTCCACGCGTACTACGCGACCCAGCAGGGGAAGAAACGCCGTCTGCGTCCGGAGGAGGAGTGGCGCGACCCCGAGGCTACGCCGGGATTCCTGCTCGGCCTCGAATACCTCGGCGAGCGGCCATACGTCGAGGCGACCGTCCCCGAGTGCGTCGACACCTGCCTCGAACCCTACGACGACACCGTCACCGGCGACGACCTCGAGGAGCTCGCCGCCGAGCTACGCGAGGCCACGCCCGACGAACACACCTTCGACGTCGAGACGGGTCCCGTCGCCGTCTGCGAGTTCGCCCGCGAGGAGGGTCACGCCGTCGAACTCCGCGAGTAGCCCGCCATTGTGCGAAAACCGGTAGCCCGTGGGGGGAGACGAAACCTGTTTCTCCTCACTCCGGCGAAAGGTAGGCGTGGCCGACCCCCCGTCTGAGCGACGCGACCAGTTCCTCGCGCTCTATCTCGTCCGGTTCGCGGGGAGTTTCGGCCTCGCGACGCTCGCCGTCCCGTTCACGCCCGCCGTCGGGGCGGCGCTCGGGTTGCCCGAGACGATTCCGTACGTCGGCTACGTCTCCGCCGCCTTCGTCCCCGCTCGTGCTCCTGAACGGCTTGCTCGACGTCGCGGACGCCTTCCGGGAGCCCGCGAGCATGGCGTTGTTCGCCGACGAGGGCAGCAGCGACGACTCCGGTGGTGTGGCCTCCAGTTTCGGCATCCGCGACCTCGTCTGGCGACCCGGGAGTGTGCTTGCGCCCGTCGCCGGCGGCTGGCTCATGGGGACGTACGGGATGGACGCCGTCTTCTACCTCGGCGGTGCCGCCGCCGTTTCCGGCGTCCTCACCTTCCTCGTCATCCTCTCGCGGGCACACGGCCGCGACGCACTCGTCGAGTGGTGAATCGGCCTCACCAGACGAGCCCCGCCGCAACGAGGACGGCCGCGACACCGAGCGCAGTGTAATCGTCGCGGCCGAACGCCAGTTCTGGCGCGGTCGCGTTCCACGACAGGCAGCGCGCGCGCATCGCGAGCGAGAGCGCGTCCGCCCGTCGGAACGCCCGTTCGAGGCTCCCGACGGCGATGTGCGTGACGCGCGCGTCCACGCGGCGCTCGTCCCCGAGGCGCGTCCACGCCGCCTCGCGGAGCCGTCGGACGTCCGCCTGCAGGAGCGGCAGGTAGCGGAAGACGAGCCCCACACCCAACCCAAGGTAGCGCCCGGGCTTCCCGGGTATCACGGAGGCGACGGCCGCCCGCGAGTCGCGCGGCGACGTCGTCTTCACGTACGCCGCGGCGAGCGCCAGCAGGAGGAGCGTCCGGTAGAGTGCGAGCGCCGGGTCGAGCGCGTCACCGAGGACGACCCACGGCGGGCCGAGCCGGACCGCCTCGAGCAGCGGCGCGACGGCGAGGAAGGGTAGGACGCCGCGGTACTCGCCGAGCGCGTCGCGCGCGGAGAGCCGACAGGCGTGGAGCGCGACGACGCAGACGGCAGTGAGCGCGAGGAGCCACCGCGGAGTCGTGTGCGCAAGCGCGACGCCCGCGAACACGCCCTGGAACGCGAGCTTCGTCCGCGGGTCGAGGCGGTGGGCCGGCGAGTCGCCAGGCGTGTAGCTCAGCACGGCCGGCGGACCGGGAGGCCATCGAGTCGCTCGACGGCGCGCTCGGGCGGTTCGTCCACGACGACGTCGCCGTCGGCGAGGACGCAGAGGCGGTCGGCGCGCGAGACGAGGTCGCGCAGGTCGTGAGTCACAACGACGACGCTCGTCCCCGCCTCGTGGAGGGCGTCGAGTCTGTCGAGCACGCTCTCGCGGGCGGGCGCGTCGAGGCCCGTGAACGGTTCGTCGAGGACGAGGTGGTCCGGACGCATCGCGAGCGCGCCGGCGATGGCGACGCGCTCACGCTCCCCGCCGGAGAGTTGGTCGATGCGCTCGGCCTCCCGGCCCGCCAGGTTCACCGCGTCGAGGGCGTCGCGGACTCGGGCGTCGATGTCCTCGCGCGGGAGGCCGAGGTTCTCGGGCCCAAAGGCGACGTCCTCGCCGACGGTCGCGGCGACGAAGCCGTCCCGTGGCTCCTGGAACACCATCCCGACGCTCGTGCGCGCCGCCACGAGGTCGTCGTGGACCGGCGTGCCGTTGACGCGCACGTCGCCGGCGTCGGGGTCGAGGAGGCCGTTCCAGTGGCGGGCGAGCGTCGTCTTCCCGGAGCCGTTCGCGCCCGCGAGCACGACGAACTCGCCGTCCGCGACGTCGAGGTCCACGCCGTCGAGGGCGGTCACGTCGCCGTAGCGGTGGACGAGGCCGCGCGTCTCAATCATGTCAGGCCGCTCGGAGGCGGTCGTTGCGCGCGACGAGCACCGCGACGACGCCCTTCAGAATCTCGCCCGGGACGAAGGGGACGACGGTGACGAGCAGCGCGGCGTAGAGGCCGACGTCCGCGAAGACGGCGTACCCCAGCATCCCGAAGACGTAGATGACGAGCGTCCCGGCGGCGAGGCCGGCGGCGAGACGCGAGAGCGGAATGTCGCCGGTCGGCGTGAGGCCGTCACGACCGTGCGCGACGTAGCCGATGAGCGCGGCGGCGAACGGATAGGACCAGAGGTAGCCACCCCACGGACTGACGAGCGACCCGACGCCGCTCGCGCCGTACGCGTAGACCGGGGCGCCGACGGCGCCCGCGACGACGTAGAGCGCCATCGCCGCGAACCCCCAGGTCGGCCCGAGGAAGACTCCGGCGAGGAAGACGCCGAGCACCTGCAGGGTGTAGGGGACCGGCGTCACCGGCAGTTGGAAGCTGAAATAGGCGAGTGCGCCCGTCAGCGCCGCGAACAGCGCGGAGCGGGCGACGTTCGTGACGACTTCGTCGCCGACGAGGGCGACGGATTCGGTGTCCGTGCTCATGCTGTCGCGCTCTCTCGTCAACCGACTTCAAGGCTAGTGGTTTACGAGTGTGTCAGACTATCCAACAAGCCTATATGCGTCGGGGGGTGATGGCGGGACAATATGGACGAGAAGACCCAGGAACTCCGCGATATCTTCATCGACGTCACGGACGGGGAGACCGTGACCGAGACACAGGAGGAAGGCCACGGGTCGCTCGCCACCGACGCCGAAATCGACGAGCGCCTCCACGGGGTCGTCGAGCGGATGCGTGAGAAGCTCGACTTCGAGACCGACCTCGACACCGAGACGCTCGTGGAGGTCGTCCGCGGGTTCTACGCCGGCGACGACGACGCGACGCTCGCCGACGAACTCGACCTCCCCGAGGCGACCGTCGCCGAGGCCCGCCGCGACCTTCACCTCGTGCAGGCCGACGTCGAGGACGCGCCCCTCGACCTCGACGCCCTCCGCCGCGAACTCGAGACCAGCGACCCGAGCGACGCCGACCTCGCCGCCGAACTCGACGCCGACCCCGAGACCGTCGCCGAATACCGCCGCGTCGCGCGCATTCAAGAGGAGATCAGGACCGTCAACGACCAGTACCGTAGCGAGTTCGAGGCCGTCCTGCAGGACCGCGAGCTCGCCGAGCGCCTCACCACCGCCGCCCAGGAGGACGGCCTCGAGGAGGCGACCGAAGGTCAGGAGACGAACACCAACCTCTAAGCTCTCGCGACCACCGGTCGCTCCGCACCCGACGCTTGCCGACCCACGACTTCTTCCGCTATCGCGGCACCACCCCTCCGCGTGTCCGACTCCGTCACGTTCTCCGACCTCGCGACGGCCGCCTACTGCCCGCGCCAACTCTACTACCGGCGCAGAGACGACGACCGCGGCCTCCCCGAGTCCGTCGAGCGAACCCAAGCCCTCGCCCACGAGTATCCGACGCTCGTGGAGGCCAGCGACACCGCGCTCGCCGGCCTGGTCGTCCCCAAACCGGCCGAGTACCGCGCGCGTCTCGGCGCCGTGATGACGCGCTGGCCCGCACTCGTCGCGCCCGCGGAAACAGACGTCCTCCTCACCGGGAAGGACTGCCGGGGAATGGTCGCAAAGGTCCTCTCGGACCCGCTCGCGCCGACGCTCGTCTCGCCCGGCAACCCACCCGAGCAGGGCGTCTGGGAACCACAGAAAGTCCGTGCCGTCGCGGCCGCGAAGGCGCTCGCGTGGCGCGAAGAGGAGTCAGTTTCGCGGGCGTACGTCGAGTACCCGCGCCACGGCGTTGTCCGGGAAGTCACGGTCTCGACGCGCGCGAAAGCCGCGTACCGGCGCGTGCTCCGGACGGTGCGAAGAATGGACGGCCCGCCGTCGCGGCTCGGCGACGACGCGAAATGCGGCGCGTGCGAGTACCGAACCGAGTGCGGGGTCCGCACGCGGACGCTTGCCTCGCTCCTCTAAGCTACTCCGAGGCGAGCCAGTTCTCGATGGCGTCCGCGTTCGCGCCGCGGCGCAGAATCTCGTCGTGCTCGACGTCGACGACGGTGCTCTCGACGCCGCCGGTTTCGCCGCCGTCGAGGACGACCGAGACGTCCTCGAGGAATTCATCGGAGAGGTCGTCGGCGTGCTGCACGCTCCCCGTCCCGCTCCGGTTCGCGGACGTCGCCGTCACCGGGCCGGCGCGCTCCAGCAGCGCGAGCGCCACGTCGTGGTCGGGGACGCGGACGCCGACGCGCTCGCGGCCGCCTGTGAGGACGTCCGGGACGGCGTCGCGCTTCTCGCAGACGACCGTGACGGGTCCGGGGAGGAACGCGCGCATGAAGCGGCGCTCGCGCTCGCCCGCGTGGACGTACTCGGTCGCGGCTTCCACACTTGGAACGCCGAGGCTCATCGGATTCGAGCGCGCGCGGCCCTTCGCCTCGTAGGCGCGCTCGACCGCGTCGGGGTCGAGGGCGTCCGCGCCGAGGCCGTACACCGTCTCCGTCGGGTAGACGACGAGTTCCCCGCGACGTATGGCGTCCGCGGCCGCCGCGAGGTCGGTTTCGGCGACGCTCACAGTTCCGCGACCGCCCGTTCGAGCTCGTCGTAGTCCGGGAAGTCCGGCCACTCCTCGGCGACCCACGCGTAGGCGACCGTGCGGTCCTCCTCGAGGAGGAAGAGCGCGGGCCGGGGCTCGCTGACACCCGCCATTCCGTCGAGGTCGTGGCTGATGCCGTACTCCTCGGCGACGCCGTTCTGCGGGTCGCTGAAGAGGCGATAGCCGGCCTCGTCGAGGCCGCGCTCTTCGATGGTCGTCTTGTGCTCGTACGGCGTCGAAATCGAGACGCCGACGGCCTCGACGTCGAGGTCGCGCTCGAGGAGCTCGTTCCAGATGTAGGTTGTCGGGAACGCGCCGTCCATCGGGTGGAAGACAAGGAGGAGCGGCCCCTCCGCGGTGAGGTCCGAGAGGGCGGTGTCCTCCCAGAACTCCGCGTTCACGAGTGGGCGTGTGAAGTCCGGCGCCGTCTCGTCGGCCTCGGGATGGTCGGCCTCAGGGAGCTCAGTGACGTCGAACTCCATTCAGGCGTCACCTCCCTCGCCGTAGGTGTTCTCGAGGTACTCGACGATGTTCGCGGACTCGGCCATCGCGACGCCCGTCTCCTCGTCGACGATGGCGGGGACGGTGCGCGCGCCGACGAGGCGCTTCACGACGTCGCGCTCGGAGTGCAGCGGTTCGACGAACCGCGAGTGGTAGTCGAGTCCGAGGTCGTCGAGCACGCGGACGACGCGCTCACAGAACGGGCAGGCCTGCAGGCGATACAGCGTGATGGCCGCGTCCTGACTCTCCGGGTTCGGCGGGGCGCTCGTCGCGCTCATGGGTGAACCATCGGCCGAATGGAGGGTAAACGCTTCGCCCCCGGCGGAAAGGCGGGAGAAACGCTTAATCCCCGTCGGCCGGAACCCCACGTACCGAATGGGCTTATCCGACTTCCTGCTCGCGGTGTCGCCAGCAGCGCTGGGGCTCGACAAGCCGACCATAACCGCTCTCGGCGTGGTCGCACTCGTCTTCCTGATGGGGCTTTCGGCGTTCTTCTCCTCCTCCGAGCTCGCGATGTTCTCGCTCGCGCGTCACCGCGTCGACGCGCTCGTCGACGAGGGCGTTCCGGGCGCGAAGGCGGTCGCGGAGCTGAAGGAGAACCCGCACCGACTCCTCGTGACGATTCTCGTCGGGAACAACCTCGTGAACATCGCGATGTCCTCCATCGCCACCGCGCTCGTCGGGATGTACTTCACGAACGCGGGCGTCGCCGTCCTCATCTCGACGCTCGGCGTCACCACGCTCGTCCTCCTCTTCGGCGAGTCCGGCCCGAAGTCCTACGCCGTCGAGAACACCGAGTCGTGGTCGCTGCGCATCGCGCGCCCCCTCAAGTGGTCCGAGCGGTTCCTGCTCCCGCTCGTCGTCCTCTTCGACTACCTCACGCGCGTCGTGAACCGAATCACGGGCGGGCGCGCGTCCATCGAGTCCTCCTACGTCTCGCGCGACGAGATTCAGGAAATGATTCGGACGGGCGAGCGCGAGGGCGTCATCGAGGAGGACGAGCGCGAGATGCTCCAGCGCATCTTCCGGTTCAACAACACCATCGCGAAGGAGGTGATGACGCCGCGTCTCGACGTCGACGCCGTCTCCACGGACGCGACGGTAGACGAGGCCATCGAGGCCTGCGTACAGTCCGGCCACGAACTCCTCCCCGTCTACGAGGGCAGTCTCGACAACGTCGTCGGCATCGTCAGCCTCCGGGACCTCGTCCGCCAGCACCACTACGGGGAGCGTGACGAGGTCGACCTCAAGGACCTGATGGAGCCGACGCTCCACGTGCCCGAGTCGAAGAACGTCGATGAGCTCCTTCAGGAAATGCAGGAGGAGCGCGTCGGCCTCGTCGTCGTCCTCGACGAGTTCGGCACCACGGAGGGGCTCATCACGACCGAGGACCTCATCGAGGAAATCGTCGGCGAAATCCTCGAAGGTGAGGAGGAGCGCCCGTTGACGTTCGTCGACGACGACACCCTCATCGTGCGCGGCGAGGTGAACGTCGATGAAGTGAACGAGGCACTCGACATCGAACTCCCGGAGGGCGAGGAGTTCGAGACCATCGCGGGCTTCATCTTCAACCGCGCGGGCCGACTCGTCGAGGTCGGCGAGACGTTCCGCTACGAGAACGTCGAACTCCGCGCGGAGAAAGTGGAGAACACGCGCATCATGAAGGCACGGGTGACCAAGCTCGACGAGGAAATCGAGGCCGAGGACGTCGACGGGACGCTCGAGTCTACGTGAGGCCGAGTGCGACGTCGACCGCGTGGAAGACGGCGTAACTCGCCCCGAGCGCGACGGCGAGCGACCCGACCCAGGCGGCGACGGTTTTCACCATCTTCTCGCGACTGACGCCGCCCGCGCCCATCCCGCCCGCGTAGCCGCCGCCGACGATGGCGGAGACGATGATTTCGTTGAAGGAGACGGGAATGCCGAAGAAGACGGCGGCCTGCGCGATGGCGAAACTCGGGATGAGCGCGGCGATGGACCGGCGCGGCCCGAGGCTGGAGTAGTCCTGTGCGAGCGCCTTGATCATCCGCGGCGCGCCCGTCCACGACCCGACGAGCAGGCCGAGGCCGCCGCCGACGAGGACGTACGTCGTGGGGACGCTGTCGCCGACGAGTGGCAACAGCGGGCCGACGGCGAGGCCGACCTGACTACCGCCCGCGGAGAAGGCGACGAGCGCGCCGAGCGCGAGCAGGAAGTGGCGGTTCCCCGCGTCGGGGTCGCGGGCAACATCCCAGCGGACGACGCCGGCGACGGCGAGCGCGACGACCAGCGTCGCCCCGGCCTCCGCGGCGGTGCCCGGGAGGCTCGGCACGGCCTTCGCGGCCGTGGTGGCGAGTGACTGGCCGACACCGGGCGGGCCGAGGAGGACGAAGTTGACGTTCGCGACGAGCGCGCCGACGAGCGCTGCCAACAGCGGGACGAGGAGGGCGTCCCGGTCGATTGACCGGAGGGCGTACGCGGTGCCGAAGGAGGTGAATCCACCGATGAACGGCACGAGCACCCAGAGCGTCGCGATTTGGGTGTATTTCCCCCACGCGGGCGCGCCGCCCATGGCGAGGCCGGTGCCGACGACGGCACCCGTGACCGTGAACGCCGTGGCGATGGGGTAGCCGGTGAAGACGCCGACGGCGACGAGCGTCGCCGCCGTCAACAGGGCGACGATGACCGCAATCGAGGAGAGCGTCGTGCCGGCGACGAGCCCCTGCCCGACGGTCTGGGAGACGTTCGCACCTTGGAGGACGGCACCGGCGAACCCGAGGATGCCGACGTAGAAGCCCGCGCGCATCACGGGGATGGCGTTCGCACCGACGGCGGGCGCGAACGGTGTCGATCCGCTCGAACCCGCCCCGATCGTCCACGCCATGAACATGCTGGCGAGCGCCGCGACGAGCAGTGTCGCGGCCGCGGCGACGGTGACCATTACTGTAAGGTCGACAGGTGGCGAGAAGAAAGGGCTGTCGGTCAGTTCGTACTGTGTTTCGCTTCCTCGGCTTCCTCGGGCACTTCGACGCCCTCGGCGGCGGTGGCGGCGTCGGTCTCCTTCTCGGTGTCGACGTGCCAGCGCTCGAGGTCGTCCTCGTACTCGTGAAGGACCTCTCGAACGTCGTCGCGGAGGTCGTCGTCGTTCACCTGCACCTCGAAGACGAACTCGTCGTCCTCGCCACGGCTGCGCTGGATGTTCGCGGAGACGAGTTCGTTGTCGAAGTAGTAAGGTGCAACTTGCGTCATGACGTTCTTGTAGACGGTGTTCTCGACCTTCCGCAGGGCCTTGCGGCCGGCCGTGTCCGCGGCGCGGGCGACGTGGCCGATGGACTCGTTCCACTTCTCGACGGCACCCTGCGTGTCGTCGTCCTCGAGTTTCTCGTAGGACTCGGTGAGGCGCTCGCCGGCGGTCTGGAGGTCGTCGTCGGCGTCCTTGCCCTCCTTCTCGCCTTCGCCCTCGCCGACGCTGGCCTGCTCGGCGGTCTTCTCGTTGACGTCCTCGGAGAGGCGTTCGTGGGTCTTGGGACGCCAGTCGTCCCACTCCTCGTAGGCCTCCCGGTAGGGGTCGTCGGCGTCAGCTTCCCGGAGCGCGGCCGTGATGCGTTCGCCGTGTTCGACGATGTCGCCCCACGACCCGCGCTCACGGAACCCCGAGATGTTCTCCTCCATCGCTTTCGCTCTAGACTACTACGTGGACACCCTTACGTGTTGTCGGCTATCCGATGCCACGTGTCAGACGACCGACCGACTAGCGCCCGTAGGTGAGCCATCGGCCGAGGTCGTCTAGCCACGATTTCACCGCGCCGACGGCGACGACGTGCGCAGAGACGGCGCGCGCCTCCGCCTCGTCCACCTCGATACAGTCACCCGCGTAGGGGTCGGCGTCCACGTCGGCGGCGTCGACGACGGTGCTGGCCGCACACCGCCCGCATCGCTCAACCGGTTTGCCGTCGCTCATAAGACGTGCTACGCAACTCACACACGTAGCCGTTTCGGCGCGTGCCAACAGGGGACAACGGGTATTTAGGCGACGACGACTTCACCACAGCCGTGAGCTACCACGTCATCGACCCCGAGGACCTCGACCCGACCCCCGAGCGACCCTGCGACCGGCGGCCCGTCGGCGAGGCGGCCGGCCTCGAGAACTTCGCGCTGAACGTCTACACCGCCGAGCCGGGCGAGGAGATACCGCTCGCCTACCACTACCACGACGAGCAGGAGGAGGCCTTCGTCGTGCTCGACGGGACGCTGTCCGTCGAGACGCCCGAGCGCGACTACGCCGTCGAGTCCGGCGAGACGTTCGTCGCGGAGCCCGAGAGCCCGCACCGCGCCTACGTCCCGGAGGACGCCGCGGAGAGCGCGCGCGTCGTCGCCGTCGGCGCGCCCGCGGTCGACGACGCCCACCCCTACGAGGATGCCTGAGCGACGCGACGGGGACGCCACGAGCCCCGGGGACGGAGACACCCCCGAGGTCGACCCGGACGCGCCCGAAGATGTCGACGTCCCGCCGCGACCCGAGTGGGAGGACGACTACCTCGACGCGGTGGCCGAGCGCCTCCAGTACTCCTTCGACCTCGAGCGCGACTTCGCACACAATGGTGAGGTCTGGGACCTCTACGGGGAGTTGAACCTCGAGCGGCAGAAGTACTTCCTCCACCCCGCCATCTCCTACGGCAAGCACAACTCCGACGAACACCTCTTCGCGCGCCGCGCCGACGACGTCTCGGTCGCGGAGTTGGAGGCGCTCGTCGAGCGCGGCCACGACCTCGCCGACGAGTGGATCGAGGCGAACGAACGCCACTACAGCACCGAGTTCACGTTCGTCCTCGTCGTCCCCGAGATACCCGCGGACGTCCGCGAGTTCGTCGCGGGGTTCCGCGAGCGGACGCTCATCAAGTACGGCTACTTCGGACACTACGAGGTGAACCTCGTCGTCGTCGCGCCCGAGCGGGAGTCGCTCGTCGCGAGCGAGGAAGCCGACGTCGCGGACGCCTTCCAGACGTGGAGCGCGCCCGAGGAACGCGAGCGCGGGTTGTTCGGCCGCGTGGCCGACGCGATATTCGGCTGAAAAAGGGGAGTTACGTCACTGGTCGGTGCCGCCGTCCGTCACGGGTTGTCCGCCCTGTTCGCGCGCCCGGCGGACGTTCCGAATACCCTTGCGGAGCAGGGAGAGCGCGAGGACGATGAGCACCGTCCCGATGATGACCTGCAGGGCGAGCGACCACGCCGCGCTCTGCGTGTTCCCGAGGATGAGCCCCTGGTAGAGGTTCTGGTAGTACTCGAGGTAGACGAGCGCGCAGACAGTGATGGCGGACATCAGCACCATCGGCACGCCCGTGCTGATGAGCTGCTTGCTCTCGTCCCAGTTCGCCAGCCAGACGGTGGCGGTGAGGAGCGCGAGCGCGGCGAGCAGCTGATTCGCGCTGCCGAACAGCTGCCAGAGCGGCGTCCACGTCCCGGAGGCAATGAGGACGAAGGCGACGACACACTGGAAGAGGCTGTTCGCGTAGCGGTTCGAGGCGACTTCCTGGGCCTGCGTCTCGGGCGTGCCGACGATTTCCTCGAAGAGGTAGCGCCCGAGGCGGAGCGCGGTGTCCGTGGAGGTGAGGAGGAAGCTCACCATGACGAGCGCCATGAACGGCGCGCCGAACTCGACGGGGATGCCGAGGCTACTGAGGAAGATGCCCCCGCCCTTCGCGAACTTCGGGAGTGCGAGGCCGATGCCGCCGGTGGCGTCGGCCGCGGTGACGCCGACGACGGCAACGGCGCAGAGCGAAATCGTGGCGAGCAGGCCCTCGCCGAGCATCCCGCCGTAGCCGATGAGGCGGGCGTCGGTCTCCTTGTTGAGCTGCTTCGCGGTGGTGCCCGAGGAGACGAGCGAGTGGAAGCCGCTGATCGTCCCGCAGGCGATGGTGACGAACAGCATCGGGAACAGCGGGCTGAACGCGCCGAGCGTCGAGTTGCCGCTGAAGGAGGTGAACGCCGGGATGTTCGTCACGAGCGGGGCGTTCGACGTCGCGAACAGCGTACCGACGACGACGGCGACGAGCGCGCCCCCGACCCCCGCGTAGAGGAGGAAGGAGGAGAGGTAGTCACGCGGCTGGAGGAGCGTCCAGACGGGGAGGACGCTCGCGATGAGCGAGTAGAGCAGGATGATGGGGATCCACTGCTGCTGGGTGAGGTGAATCGGGTACTCCATCCCGACGAAGACGCTCGCGAAGACGAGCGTGACGAACACGACCGTGCCCGGGATGAACGGGAGGTCGAGTTGGTAGAGGTAGACGCCGAAGAGGAGCGCGAGCATGATGTAGAGGATGCTCGCCGTCGCGGCGCTCGGGTACTGCTCGAAGACGAGGCCGACGACGAACGCGAAGACGGCGACGACGAGGATGATGGTGAGGAAGGCGAACCAGAGCAGGAGGTTCTTCCCGTCCTCGCCGATGTACTCGCCGATGATGTAGCCGATGGAGCGCCCCTCGTGACGGAGGCTGGCGCTCAGCGAGACGAAGTCGTGGACCGCGCCCATCAGCGGGTTGCCGATGGCGATCCAGAGGACGGCGGGGAGCCAGCCCCAGAGGAGGCCGGCCGTGATGGGGCCGACGATCGGCGCGCCGCCGGCGATGCTTGAGTAGTGATGCCCGAGGAGCACCGGCTTCTTCGCCGGAACGTACTCCTGTCCGTCTTCGTATTTGTGCGCTGGCGTTTCGGCGTCCTCGTCGAGGCCCACGAACTGTGCGAGATACCGGGAGTAACCGAGGTATCCGACACTGAACAGGGCGAGGACTCCGGCGACCAGCCAGAGAATTGCGACCATAGATTACTGTCCATCCACCGGATGCTCACGAATGAACATAACTGTTACCTCATGGCACGACGAAATCGGCGTCGCTCGCCGGTATTCTGCCCGTGTACCGGCGCGGCGGGTGGCGCGCTACGTCGAGTCGCCGTCCGCGGTGACGTCGATACCGAGTTCGGCGGCGACGTCGCGCAGGAGGTCGCCCTTCACCTCGCCCGACCGGGTCTCGATGGTCGCGACCACCGGCACCGGGAACGTCTCCTCGACCTCGGCGATGCGCTCGCGCTCGCGCGCGCACTGCTCGCGGAGGTAGCGCGCGCCCCGGCCGTCCTCCTCGGGGTCGGGTTCCGGCGTCACCTTGTTCACGACGACGCCCCGAACGGCGAGGTCGTTCTCCGCGAGGCGCTCGAGCGTCCGGCGCGTCTCCGCGACGGAGAGCTCGTCCGGGTTCAGGACGAGGTAGAACTCGGCGTCCTCGCGCAGCGTCTCGCCCGCGAACTCGAACTTCTCCTTGCGCTCGCGCAGTCGCGCCACGATGGGGTCGTTCTCAGCGGACTTCCGTGGTTCCTCGCCACCGATGGCGGCCTTCTCATAGAGATCGAGGCTCTTCTCGCGTTTCTCGATGAGGCGGTCGACCCAGTCGCCGAGGAACTCGGGGAGCGAGAGCAGCCGGAGGGTGTTCCCGGTCGGCGCAGTGTCGACGACGACCCGGTCGTAGTCCGGGGCTTCCTCACGCATCACCCGAATCAGGCGGTCGAAGAGCGCGGCTTCGTGGGCGCCCGGGGTGTTGTGCGCCATCTCGATCTGGGCGTCGATCTCGTTGACGACGACCTGGCTCACCTGCTCGGCCATCTCGCGGCGGATGCTCATCAGGTGCTCCTCGACTTCGGCCTCGGGGTCGATCTCCATCGCGTCGAGGTTCGCGTAGCCCTCGACGGACTGCGGCGTGTCGTCGAATGACTGCTCGAAGAGGTCGGAGGTGCTGTGCGCGGGGTCGGTAGAGACGAGCAGGGTCTCCTGTCCGGCGTCCGCACACCGGAGGCCGAACGCCGCCGACACCGTCGTCTTCCCGACGCCGCCCTTCCCGCCGAAGAACGTGAAGCGCGCCATCAGAAGTGGAAGTGACCCTTCCAGTCGAGGACGCTCTGCCGGTCCCACATCCGGCGCTCCCACGACTCGAAGTCGTCTGCGAGGTACGGGAGGAGTTCGGCGGTGTAGTAGGAGACGGGACTCGGGATGCCGAAGGCGTCCGCGAAGCACGCGAAGAAGAACGCGTCCTCCTGGTCCATCGCCTCGTCCTCGATCTGCTCGAACGCCGGATGCTCGATCATCCCGTGATAGAGGCCGTGGAGCACCTCCTCGGCCTGCTCGCGGAGCCGCGCGAACTGCTCGTGTATCGTCATGTATGTCCCGTGGTACCGTACAGGTTTATGCTCGCCGGGACGGCAACCGGGCCGTCGTGTCGGGCGCGTTATCCGTGTCACGAGGGGCCGTACCCCGAAGCAGCGCCGTACCGATACGTTAACCCCGTCCGCGGCCCGCACTTACCCCTATGCCCATCGAGGACCGAGACGACGCGTACGTCATCACGCACGCGCTCGCGAAGGACACCCTCTCGAAGCTCCGAGACAAGCACACCGAACAGGTCGCCTTCCGGAAGGGTCTCGTCAAGCTCGGCCGCATCGCCGGCTACGAGGTCATCGACGGCGCGATGGACACCGAGTACGTCTCCATCGAGACGCCGCTCACCGAGACGACGGGCGAGCGCGTGAAGGGGCTCGACGACGTCGTCATCATCAACGTCCTGCGCGCCGCGACGCCGTTCGTGGAGGGCCTGCTGAAGGCGTTCCCGCGCGCAAAGCAGGGCGTCATCTCCGCGGGCCGCGACGAGGAAGCCGGGATGAACGAGGAGGGCGAGTTCCCCATCACCGTCGACTACGTCAAACTCCCCGACATCCGCGAGGACGACACCGTCATCGTCGCGGACCCGATGCTCGCCACCGGCTCGACGATGTGTACGGTCCTCGATGCCGTCCTCGACGACCAACCCGATCCGGAGAACCTCTTCGTCCTCTCCGCCGTCTCCGCGCCGGACGGCCTGCTGCGCGTCAGCGAGGAGTTCCCAGAGGCCGACCTGCTCACCGTCTCCATCGACGACCACCTCGACGAGAACGGCTACATCATCCCCGGTCTCGGCGACGCCGGCGACCGCGCGTTCCGCACGAACTAACGACGCCGACACACTAGCACCGTCCACCGGCACTCCGTGCAGGTAACCGGCCGCCAACGCCGTCTCCCGTTCTTCTCTTCGGAACTGTCGTCCGACGAGTCCGAACTCGTCGCAACCCCTGTTCTTCACCTCGAAACCGCACGACAGCGTGGCGTCGCGGACGCAAATCTCGTGTCGAAACCGACCTTCCGGCGATTGCCGCCTATTCCGTTAGTTGACACCGCGAATGGCGCATATCGGCCGAATTCGTTCGATACCAGCGCCGAAACCCTCGTTTCGGGTGGAACCAGCGAGTTTATACGACCGTCAAGTTCTATCTTACCCCATGGCATCATTCGACCGCCGAGATTTCCTGAAAGCGACAGGTGTTGCAGGTGTCGCCGCGTTGGCTGGTTGTTCCGGAAGCGGTAACGGGCAGACCCGACTCTCGTGGCACGCCGGCGGCACCGGCGGCACGTACTACCCGCTCTCCAACGAGCTCAAGAAGATCATCGAGGACAATACCGACTACAAGATTCAGGTGCAGTCCACCGGTGCGAGCGTCGAGAACGTCGGGAGCCTGAAGTCCGGCGACGCCGACTTCGCGCTCATCCAGAACGACGTCGCCTACTTCGCGAAGAACGGCACCGGCATCGAGGCGTTCAAGGGTAGTCCCGTGGAGAACCTCCGCGGCGTCGCCACCCTCTACCCGGAGACGATTCACCTCGTCACCCTCGAGGAGACGGGCATCGAGTCCCTCCAGGACCTGAAGGGCAAGCGCGTCAACACCGGTGACCTCGGCTCTGGCACGCAGGTCGACGCCCTCAAGATCCTCAACGCCGTCGGCATCACGACCGACGACTTCACCGAGCAGAACACGAGCTTCAGTCAGGCGTCGGAACAGCTGAAGAACGGCGACGTCGACGCGACGTTCACCGTCGGCGGCTGGCCCGTCGGCGCCATCAGCGACCTCGCGACAACCGAGAACATCCGCATCGTCCCCATCGAGGGCGAGGAACGACAGAAGATCAAGGAGGCCGCCTCCTTCTTCGCGGACGACGAGATTCCTGCCGGTACCTACGACGGCGTCGACCAGGCCGTCCCGACCGTCTCCGTGCAGGCGATGATCGCGACGAACGCCGAGGCGTCCGCCGACGTCGTCGAGAACGTCACGGCCGCCGTCTTCGACCACACGAGCGACCTCACCATCAAGAAGCAGTTCATCTCGAAGGAGAGCGCGCAGGACGGCATGTCCATCGAACTCCACGAAGGCGCCTCCGCGTACTTCGGCTGAACCGCGCCGGCTGACCCGCCACCGGCACTCGACCGCCCTCTCAGACACTCGTGTTCGACGCGCTTCCCGACCGACTCCGAGGCCGCACTGTCCGACGAACAGCCACCGCACTCGTCGCCACTCTGCTCGTCGTCACCGCGGCGTCGGTCGTGCCGGTCGGCCAGCAACTCGTCGTCGCCGACCAGCGGACCGGCGAGACGGTCATCGCAACGCCCGTCCACGAGAACTCGACCGTCGCCCTGAACTACACGCACAGCGTCCAGAAGACCCCCGTACTCGACCAGTACACGGTCCGCGACGGCGGTTTCGTCTACACCCGTATGGAGTTTCAGTCGTACGGCTGGGGGCTCCCCTCTCGCTCTGAGGTCCACGAGGTGAACGGGACGCTCGTCCTCGACGATCCCGACTGGCGCGGTGCGGAAATCCACGTCAAACCCGGCCGCGTCGCCGACCACGAACTCGTCGTCGACGGCCACACCTTCGACCTCGTGAACCGATCGAACGCCCGCGCGGTCACCCTCCGCGTGACCGACCGCTCCCTCCTCGACGCAACGCTCGACGCTATCTGACCCATGAGTGATACACCGACCGCCGACTCGGAGGCGCTCCCCGAGGAGGCAGACGAACTGGTCCAGGAACTCGAACGAAAACGCTCCCTCCGGGGAGTGGCCGCCATCGCCGTCGCCGTCATCGGCATCGCGTTCTCGGCGTTCCAGCTCTGGATCGCCGCTCGCGGCTTCTCCTCGACGATTACGCTTCCGATACCCGTCGTCGGCCCCGTCACGTTCGGCTCATTCCAGTCGCTGCAGGTGAACGCAATCCACGTGACGTTCGCACTCCTGCTCGCGTTCCTCATCTTCCCGCCGACAAAGGGGAACGGCTTCGTCGCCCGGCGACTCTCGGCCGCGCGTGAGCGTATCCACGAGCACAGTGAGGGCGCCGTCGCGCGCGTCACCGACGCCGTCGCCGGCGCGCTCGCGTGGTTCGCGCTCGACGACGAGAGCGAGCGCGTCACGCCCGCCGACCTGCTCTGTATGCTGTTCGCGCTGATGGCGGGTGGCTACGTCGTCACCGACTTCAAGGAGATCCAGCGCCTCCGCGTCTTCGGCCTGCAGGCGGGCCGCCCCATCCACGAGGTGTTCCCTTTCCTCTCGATGCCTGTCGAGGCACTCGGCGCGCTCGGCGTCCCGCTCGACACCACCTCCTACGCCCTCATCGTCGGCGCGCTCGGCGCGCTCCTCGCCCTCGAGGCGACGCGGCGCGCGCTCGGCTTCTACCTGATGATGCTCGTCGCGACGTTCATCATCTACGCCCGCCTCGGCTACCTCATCCCGGGCGGCGCGCCCCTCATCGGCGTCTTCGCGACGAACGAAATCCAGTGGGCGACCATCATCCAGAACCTCTGGTTCAACACCGAGAACGGCGTCTTCGGCATCCCCGTCTCCGTCAGCGTACAGTTCATCTACATCTTCGTGCTGTTCGGGGCGTTCCTCGAGATGTCCGGCGCCGGCCAGTGGTTCATCGATCTCGCCTACTCGCTCACCGGCTCTCGAAAGGGCGGCCCCGCGAAGGCGAGCATCCTCGCGAGCGGCTTCATGGGTATGATCAGCGGGTCGTCCATCGCGAACACCGTCACCACGGGCGCGTTCACGATTCCGCTGATGAAGCGCTCGGGCTACCGCGCCGAGTTCGCGGGCGCCGTCGAGGCGTCGGCGTCCTCCGGCGGCCAGATTCTCCCACCCGTCATGGGCGCCGCGGCGTTCCTCATTGTCTCCTACACGGGGACGCCGTACCCCGACGTCGTCGTCGCCGCCGCCATCCCCGCCATCGTCTTCTTCTTCGGCGTCTGGGTGATGGTCCACCTCGAGGCCTCCCGTACGAACATCGACAGCATCGACAGCGAGGACGTCGTCGACGTCCGCTCGCACCTCAAGACCGGGTGGTTCTACCTGCTGCCGCTCGGTCTCCTACTCTACTACCTGCTTGTCGTCCGCTACACCGTCGCGCGCTCCGCGTGGTTCACCATCGTCGCGCTCGCGGCGCTCATCGCGTTCACCGCCGCCTACAACGAGCGCACGCGACTCCCGCTCGTCGGCGGCATCGTCGCGCTCACCCTCGCGGACCTCGCGGCGTACGTCACGGCCGGCGTCGACCTCATCGCACTCGTCACGGGCGCGAGCGGCACCGCGCTGAGCGTCGCGGCCGCCGTCCCCTACCTCGCCGCGGACCTCGGGTGGATTCTGACGGCCGTGAGCGTCGTCGTCCTCCTGCTCCGCCCGCGTGGCGACAGCCCGCTGCTTGCCTACGACGACCAAGTGGAGGAGTCCGCGGAGACGGTGGCCGAAACCGTCGGGCGCCCCAGTCTGACCGGCAATCGCGCCTTCGAGTATCTCACGTTCGTCGGGTCGTCGATGGAGGCCGGCGCGCGCACCGCCACCACCGTCGTCGTCGCCGTCGCCGCCGCCGGCATCATTCCCGGTGTCGTCGCCTCCACCGGCCTCGGGCCGAACCTCACGAGCCTCATTCTCGACATCAGCGGCGGGTCGCTCGTCCTCCTCCTCGTCATCACCGCCATCGCCTCCATCATCCTCGGGATGGGGATGCCGACGACGGTCACCTACATCATCCTCGTCAGCCTCCTCGGGCCCGCCATCCAGAACATCGGCGGCATCCCGATTCTCGCCGCGCACCTCTTCATCCTCTACTTCGGCGTCATCGCGGACATCACGCCGCCGGTCGCCGTCGCCGCCTACGCGGCCTCCGGCATCGCGAAGTCCGACCAGTTCCAGACCGGCGTCGAGGCGTTCAGCCTCTCGCTGAACAAGGCCATCGTGCCGTTCGCGTTCATCTTCACGCCCGGCATTCTCCTCCTCCGCGGGACCGGCGGCCCCGAGTCGGTCCACACGCTCGGGATGGCCGACATCGCCGACCTCGGCTTCTTCGTCCCCGAGGTGCTGGTTCCCATCGTCGGCGTCTTCCTCGGCGTCTACGCGCTCGGGCCGACCGTCATCGGCTACCTCTACGCGCCGCTCTCGCGGCTCGAGCGCGCCGGGTTCGCCCTCTCCGGGTTGCTCCTCATCGCGCCCGGCCTCCTCGGGGTCGTGCGCGACACGCTCGGCATCGCGCCGCTGACCTTCGACCTCACGTTCCGCGCGCTCGGCCTCGCTCTCTTCGCCGCGCTCGTACTCAAGAACCGCCGCGTCCGTGACGGCGACGGCGGCGAGCGCGACGCGACGACGCCCGGCGCGCCAACCGACGCCTAACGCCCGTCCTCTCCGCTTTCAGGAGAGTTTGACGCGGCCGCTCGTCGCGTCACGGAGTCGCTCCCGGAGCGCGTCGGCGTCCTCGCGGTCACAGGTCACCGCGAAGGAGACGCGTTCCTCGTACTCGGCGTCGAACGTGCAGTCCGCGGACTCCAGAATGCCCCGGACGGTCCCCGAGTCGTCGTAGTCCACCGTCGCCGTGAGGCGCTCCTGGGGTTTCTGCGTCGTGAGCCCCGCGTCGTCGACGGCTTCCTTCACCGCCCGGGAGTACGCCCGCGCGAGGCCGCCGACGCCGAGTTCGACGCCGCCGAAGTAGCGCGTGACGACCACGACGGCGTTCTGGACGTCGCGCTGCTGGAGGACGTTCAGCGCCGGCTTGCCCGACGAGCCCGTCGGCTCGCCGTCGTCGCTCTGGTACTCGCGGAGCATGTAGCCACCGCCAGGTCCACCTCGCTCACGGCGGCGGCCGCTCGCCTCTTCGCGGTCCCCCCGGGGACCCCGGTGCTCGACGCGGACGCGGTAGCACGGGACGTTGTGCGTCGCGTCCGCGTAGGCGTCCTGTATCTCGTCGACGAACGCCTCGGCGGCCTCGACGGTAGCCGCGGGGCGAGCGCGGCCGATGAACTCGGACCCCCGAATCTCGAAGCGGGTCTCGCCCGGCCCCGCGAGCGTCTCGTAGGCGTCGTCGCTCATCTAGGAGAGTTCGACGGAGCGGACGAAGGGCAGTTCCATCAGCGCCGTCACGACCTCGCCGGGGAGGTCGTCGGCGACGACGAGGTAGAGGCGCGGTTCGTCCGTGAACTCGGGGTCCTCGCTGATGGTCTGCCGGATGCTGATGTCGTGCTCGGCGAGCAGGCCCGTGACCCTCGCGACGAGCCCGGGGTCGTCGGCGTCGTGGACCGCCACCGTCACTACCGTCAAGTCGAGGACGGGCGCGAGGTCCATCAGGCTCGGAATCTGGCTGATGTTCTGGAAGATGCGCCTGAGCTCCTCGTCTTCGAGGATGGCGTCCGTCGTCGAGTCGACGACGCGCCGGTCGACGCCGACTTCCTGAGCGAGCTGGGTGTTCGCGATCTCGATGTCCCCGGAGACCACCCGTCCCTCGTCGTTCACGGAGAACCCGCGTTCGAGGAGAAGCCGGATGACGGCCTGCTGGCCGGGGCTCCCCTCGAACTTCCGCATGATGTCCTCGAACATTCGCTGTCCCCGGCTACGTCACGCGGCGTAAAACGCTGTGGGGTCCGGGCGACGCCGCCTCCCGGATGGCGGCAGGCTTTTTCGCGCCGCCGCCAGTAGCGAGAAGCATGACACGAGACGCGACGGACGCCCCCTTCGACATCGTGCCCGTCGAGGCCATCGCCGAGGGCCGGGCGACGGACGCCTACTTCGACCGCACCGTCACCACCCTCGAACACGCCGGGAAGAATCCGCGCGTCGTCGCCGAAGTCACCGCCGACCAGTTCCCGACCGGCGAGTTCGAACTGCTCGCAGGCGTGAAGGACGCCGCCCACCTCCTCGAGGGCCTCCCCATCGACGTCGACGCGATGCGCGAGGGTCGGCTCTTCGACGGCGGCCCCGTCATGCGCATCGAGGGGAACTACCTCGACTTCGCGCGCTACGAGACGAGCCTCCTCGGCTTCCTCTCGCACGCGAGCGGCTGTGCAACCGGCGCGCTCGAAGCGCGTCGCGCCGCACCGAACAGCGAGGTGCTGAGTTTCGGCGCGCGCCACGTCCACCCGAGCATCGCGGCGATGGTCGAACGCGGCGCGCTCGTTGCCGGCCTCGACGGTATCAGCCACGTCGCGGCCGGGGACGTCCTCGGCGTCGAGGCGAGCGGGACGATGCCGCACGCGCTCATCATCGCGTTCGGCCGCGGCAACCAGGAGGAGGCGTGGCGGGCGTTCGACGAGAGCGTCGGCGCGGACGTCCCGCGGGTCGCGCTCGTCGACACCTACTCCGACGAGAAGGACGAGGCGCTACGCGCCGCGGACACGCTCGGCAACGCGCTCGACAGCATCCGCCTCGACACGACCGGGTCGCGCCGCGGGAACTTCCGGCATATCGTCGAGGAGGTGCGCTGGGAGCTCGACCTGCGAGGGTTCGAGGACGTCGGCATCTTCGTCAGCGGCGGCCTCGGCCCCGAAGAACTGCGGGAGCTCCGGGACGTCGTTGAGGGGTTTGGCGTCGGCGGCTACGTCTCGAACGCGGACCCGGTGGACTTCGCGCTCGACATCGTGGAGCGCGACGGCGAACCCTGCGCGAAACGCGGGAAGCTCTCCGGGAAGAAACAGGTGTATCGGACGGCGGACGGCGGCCACCACGTCGGCCTCGCGGACCGGACGGGGCCGGCGGACGGCGAGGAGCTGCTCGTGCCGCTGCTCCGCGACGGCGAACTGGTGCGGGAGTTCGACATCGACGACGCGGCGGCGCGGGCCGCAGAAGACGCGGACGCCGTCGGGTTCTAGGTCAGTTCAGGGATTCGATTTCGCCGTGGGGTTCGGTCTCCTCGAAGACCTGGCCCTCGAAGAGCGTCACCATGACGTCGTCGTCCTCCCACGCGCCGTTGGGGAGGCCGGCCTTCCGGCAGGTGCGGTCGAGGTACTCGAAGACGGACCAGTCGTTCTCGATGGGGAGCGTCGGATACATCCAGCCGTGCTTCCCGTGGCCGTCGACGGCGACGCCGTGCGTGCCGAGCTCGATGTCGGAGACGGGGTCGTCGGTGAGAACGAGGTTGGAGACGGTGCAGACGGAGACCCGGATAGTGTCGAGTTCCGCGGGCTCCACTTCGGAGCCACAGGAGGACTCGCTCGCCGCGTTGATGGCCGCCTCGACGATGGCGTGGCCTAGCTGTTTCGACCCGTTCCCAAGCTCGCGGACCGTCTCGTGTGCGCCGGCACAGCCGCGCAGTCGACCCCGCCCTCGTGTCGACTGCAGACGGACGAAGGCGCCCGTCCGGTTGTAGAACGCGTCACGCATGCTCCCCGGCTGCTCGCGCTGTCCGTTACGGACGAACGCCTCCACCGAGTCACGTGCGAGTTCGACGGCCCGAGCGCCGTCGTCGTCGGAAAGGTGTATCGACTGGGCCTCGGACATTACGCATACATATAGGGCCACTTCAAACTTCAATCCTTCCCTTGGTTCACAGATTCGTGATAGATGTCGAAAGTCGGCTCCGCGCGTGAATCGGTCGTTTTCGGGCGATTCGCCGTCTCGTCGCCGATTCCGGGGAGCCACAAGGTACTTACCCGATGTGTGGTAGTTGTTGTCACACTAATCACCGAACGTCTTAACCACGTCAGGGCGCTAGTGTACGGTGAGTAGCGGGAGCCCGGCCCCCGTGCGCGGCCCATCAGGCACGTGCATGAGGAAAGTCCCCCCACCAGTCGGGCAGGCGACCGGGCACAAGCCCGGGGCGGGAGACCGTCGGCCCTGGAACAGAGACGACACGTCTCCGTCGGACCGATGCGGTGTGCGAACCCGCGGCGACACGAAGTCGCGGGGAGTGAACCCACCGAGGAATGACGACGGAGGAGCGATGGAACGGCCACCCTCGCCGGTGCAAGTCCGCGCACAGGAAGGTAGCCCGACAGCCCGCGCGGACGCTCAGCCGAATGCCGGAACAGAACAGAAGGGGGCTTACTCCCCGCAGCTCCACTACGTACCGCGGAGCCGTGCCGCCGCGTTCGACGTCTCGTGTACCGACACCGACCAGCGATAGCGCTGTCTCCCGCGACGAGTAACGGTGCTACGCGCGCCCGTCGACCGTGTGGGCGTAGAGTTCGCCCGCGACGCCGACGACGAGGAGGAGCGGAATGACCCACAGCAGCACGAGCGCGACGAAGCTCGCCGCGAGCAGGAGCGGGTGCGACCCGCCCGACCCCGTCTGGATGAACGTCGCCGCGACGAACCACAGCACGAGCGCGCGGTAGAGTCCGGTCCGGTCGGGGAACCGGAGCGTCATTCCTCGAACCAGAACGTCCCGTTCTCCTGAATCGTCTCGCCGTCGACCTCGATGCGCGAGTCCTCGCTCATGTCCACGATCATGTCGACGTGGACCGCCGAGTCGTTCGCCTCGTCCTCGTGGCCCTCGGGGAAGTTCGAGGTGTAGGCGCGGCCGAGCGCGAGGTGGACGGTGTCGCCCATCTTCTCGTCGAAGAGGATGTTATCCGTCACGCGGTCGATACCGCGGTTCATCCCGATGCCGAGTTCGCCGAGACGACGCGCGCCGGCGTCGGTTTCGAGGACTTCCGTGATAGCGTCCTCGCCCTGCGCGGCGGCGTGGTCGACGACCTCGCCGTCCTCGAACTTCAGGTGGGCGTCGCGGACGCGCCGGCCGTTGATGGTCATTGGGACGTCGAAGACCACCTCGCCCTCGGTGGCGTACGGCGCGGTGAACACCTCGCCCGAGGGGAGGTTGTGCGAGTCGTAGTCGACGCTCGCCGCCGAGTTCACCGCGAGGCGGCCATCGACGCGCATCGTCAGGTCGGTGTCCGCCCCCGAGACGATGCGGACCTCGCTCGCGTCGTCGAGGACGTCCTTCACCTTCGCCTGCTTCTGGGCGAGTGCCTCCCAGTCGCGCAACACGGCGTCGTAGACGAAGTCCCGATAGGCCTCGTAGCTCATCCCGGCCTGCTGGGCGAGCGAGCGCGTCGGGTGGTCGGTGCTCACCCACTTCGTCTCCATGCGCGCCTCGCGGACGCCCTCGTTCGCGCGGTTGTACGCCTGTCGAGTCTCGCCCGGGACGTCCGCCGTCTCCGTCGTGTTCCGGCCGCCGCCGAGCGAGAGCACCGCGTCCGCGTTCGCGTAGAGCGCGCGCTTGAACTCGGGGTCCGCGTCGAAGTCACCGTCGTGGCCGAGCAGATAGGCGCGCGTCACCTCGCTAGAGGAATAGGTCGTCACGACGTTCGCACCGCGCTCGCCGAGTTCCTCCGCGACGGCCACCGCCAACTCGTGGGCGTCCGGACCGACGTCCACGACGACGTCGTCGCCCTCCTCAATGCGCGCGCTCCAGTCAACGAGTGTCCGTGCGTGCTCGCGAATGCGGTCGTCCATACGCTCGGGTCGCGCGGCGCGACGAAAAAAGGAGGCGTCTCGACCGACGTGCGCTAAATCTGTGCTTCGACGAGTGCCGCGACGTCGCCGAGTTCCTCGCCGAGAAGGACGAGGAGGTCGTCGAGCGAGACGACGCTCACGGGGTCGCCGTCGGCATCGACTTCGAGGACGCGCCGGACTTCCTCGTCCTTCATCGTCTGGAGGATGCGGAAGACGTCCGTCCCCTGTTCGACGCTCACGGGGTCGGGCGTCATGACCTCGTTCGCGGTGGTCGCCGTCGGGTCGGCCTCGTGACGGAGCGCGAGCGCGACCTGCCGGTCGGTCAGCGCGCCCGCGGGTTCGCCTTCGTTGGTGACGAGGAGGAAGCCGACGTCCTCGGAGTACATCGTTTCCGCGACCTGGTCGAGCGAGGCGTTCCCGGGGATGCTCACGACGCTGCGCGACACGTCCCGCACGGGAAGCGTCTGGCTCTGTGACATAGTTGAGGCGGGGAGCGCCGCCCACCTAAAAACGGTGGCCAATCAGGCCACCACGGCGCGGGCGGACGTCGCACGAAAAAGCGACGATTTCGAACCGCAAGGCGCTCAGAACCGGTAGAGTGACGTGACGTAGGGGAGTTTGCCGAACATCCAGATAGCGACGGGCAGGCCGACGATGGTGACGGCGAGGAGGGCGGCGAGGTTCGCCCAGAAGAGGCTCGCCCACCAGCCGACGAGGACGAAGTAGACGGCGCGCAGCAGGAGGTTGTGCTGGCTCCCGCCGTCCGCAGCGTCCATACTCCGCGGTTCCTTGAGGGTGAGCGCGGTCGGAACGAGGTTGATGAGTTTGATGCCGAGCGGGATGCCGACGACGGTGACGTTGAGGAACCACGCGACGTTCACGAGCACCGGCGTCGCCCACCAACCGATGACGACGAACCAGAGCGCGCGAACGAGCAGGGAGCGCTGTTCAGCCATACGTGCCCTTCGAACGGGCCAGTGAAAAACGCCGGTGGCGGTGGGTCACGTATTCGCCCTCTGTGGGTTTTTCCGGCCACCAGCGGTGGCCGGCTCTTTTTCAGCCGTATTTTTGCCGCGAGCGGTCGGCCGCGCCGACCCGAGCGGGAAAAAGATGGACGAGCAGGGAGCGCTGTTCAGCCATACGCGACCTTCGGGCGGCCCGCTGAAAACGCCGATGGCGGCTCTAGTGGAGGCCGAGCCACCGAAGGAGGTCGAAGCCGATGCCGGTGGCCTCGATGAGCTGATAGCCGAGGTAGATGCCGACGATGCCCATAACACCGGGGAGCGACGGCGGCGCGGGAATCGGGACGCGGAGGCCGGCGAACAGCGCGCCGGTGAGCAGTCCGACGAGCAGTGCGGCGACGACGAGCGTCGTGTTCATGGCCGACGTGAGGGTCGGCGCGAGCAAAAGACCGCCGGGCGACGCCGAGGTGAGGCGGCCGCGGTGTCCCTCCGTACCCACCGCGAGCCTTCGGCTCGCGGGAAGTTTTAGCGTAGCTTTTGCGAGGAGCGGGTCGCTTCGCGACCCCGACGACGTAAAAGGTACGCGGGCACGAAGGGATTTGAACCCTCGCGCTTCTGGTTAGAAGCCAGACGCTCTGTCCGAACTGAGCTACGTGCCCCACCGGTGCAGTATGTCGGAGGGGGCAAAAGCCGTTCGGGACGGCGCGGAGTGCGAGGCCCTAGAGGAGGTCGCCGACCTCGTCGAAGTCGCTCCGACAGAACGGACACCGGTAGTTCGTCTCGAACCCCGTCGTCTGGGCGACGGTTCGCGTCTGAAGTTCGTGCATGGCGATGCCGCGTTCGCACTCCGGGCAGTCGAGCTTGGGCACGTGTGAGACACACTCACGCTACCCACTTAAATAATTGGCTCGCGGACAGGAACGGCACCGCGCCGTCTGGTGGTCGTGCCCGCTGCGGCCACCACGGGCTTCAATGGTGAGCGGTGTGGGCTGGCGAACAGTCTTAACGGATGCTCCTAGAGTGAACGTATGGAGTCAGACATCGGGAGTCGGGCGGCGAGTGAGCTAGTCCGGACGTATCGGCGCTACATCGGCGAGCCGGAGCGCCTCGCAGACGTGTACGCGGGCTTCGGGTTGTTCTTCGGCGGGGTGACGCTCGGCGTCGTCGGCGTGCTGGTGTTCCTGTGGGGATCGACGGTTCCCGCGGAGTCGATGGCACACTGGCAGCTGCGCGAGATCGCGGGGGCGCTCGCACTCGTCGGCCTGCCGGCGTTCGTCCTGAGCATTCCCGTGCTCCTCCCGGTGGACCGGCGCGCGACGTACGCGGCGGCGGTCGGCGCGGTGGTCTGTCTCGCGGGCGTCGCCGTCTTCGTCACGAGCTACCCCTACCACTGGAACGTCGAGGGCGCGACGGACAACAGCACGCTCGGCGTTGTCGTCTACGCGGCGGGGCTCGTCCTCCTTGTCGGCGCGGGCGGCGCGGGCCTCGTGACGAACCGCGTAGAGCGCGCGCGACTCGCCGGCGAGAGCGACGGCGGAGCGGGCGGAGGGGACCCGAGCGCCGGCGCGGCGGCGAGCGACGAGCCCGAGGTGACGGACGCGGACGTCGAGCGCGACATCGAGGAGGCGATGTCGGAGTCGGACCTCTCGTGGGGTGGCGTCGAGAAGACGAACACGACGCGCCTCCAGATCGACACGGGCGACGACGACGTGGAGCGCTCGAACCTCTCGGCGGAGAACGCGAACGTCTCCCGCAGCGAGGGCGTCGACTCGGCGGTGAGCGGCCTGCAGAAGCTCCGTGGCGGCGAGTCGAAGGAAGAGACGGGCGAGGGCGCAGACGACCAGGTCGCGGCACTTCAAGAGCTCCGCGAGAAGCAGCGCGCGGAGGAGGTCGCGACGGCGGACGACGAGGGCGTCCTCGACCGGGTGCGCTCGATGTTCCGGCGCTGAGGCTACTCCGCGACGAACAGCGGGAGCGTCGCGAGCGTCTCGACGTCGGGGTGTTCGCGGCCCTCGGCGAAGACGGCGGCGCGGACATCGACATCCGCGTCTACGGCGTCGAGGAGGGAGGCGAGCGAATCCATCGTCCCGCCCGTGGAGACGGCGTCGTCGACCAGCGCGACGCGCGCGCCGGCGAGGCGGTCGGCGTCGCTCCCGTCGAGGACGAGCGACTGGTCTTCGTCGGTGGTGATGGAGTCGACGCTGATCGTCACGGGGTTGTGCATGTAGGCTTTGACGGACTTCCGGACGACGACGTACTCGACGTCGAGTTCGCGCGCGAGCGCCTGCGTCAGCGGGAGGGATTTCGCCTCCGGCGTCACAAGGTAGTCGACGTCGGGACCGGCGAGGCGGTCGGCGAGCGCCGACGCGGCGGCCTCGACGAACTCCGTCGTCCCGAGGACGAGATGGGCGTTCGACGCGATGTAGGTGTCCGCCGACACGTCGACGAGCGGAAGCGCCCACTGCCGGTCGAACAACTCGACAGTGTGGGCGTCCTGCCCGCGGTACGGCCGAGTGAACTCCATACGTGAGCGGGGACGCCGAAACGTATAGAGCTTGTTCGACTCGCGAGACAGGACAAAAGTCAGACAGTTGATGTGTTGATTCCAGCCATAATTTTAATATGGGTGGTTTCGAGGAACCGAGTATGGCCAAGGGACTCGACGTGGGGACGATGAACCTCATCTCGGCACGCCAAGAGGGCTCCGAGACGGTGTTCGTCCAGCAGCGAAACTCGTTCGTGGAACTCGACTACAGCGACATGGCGGACCAGATGCTCTCGCGGAGCGACGTCCTCCACATCAAGAAGGGCGAGAAGGTGTACGTCGTCGGCGACGACGCGCTGAACTTCGCGAACATCTTCAACCGCGAGACGCGGCGCCCGATGAAGGCGGGCATCCTCTCCTCCGACGAGAAGTCCGCCATCCCGATGATCAAACTCATCCTCCAGCAGGTCGTCGACGAACCACAGCGGCCCAACGAGCGGCTGTTCTTCTCGACGCCCGCGGACCCGACGGACTCGGAGCTCTCGACGCTCTACCACCAGAAGACGCTGGAGTCCATCCTCAGCGACATGGGCTACGACCCCGAACCCATCAACGAGGGGATGGCGGTCATCTACAGCGAACTCGCGGACAACGACTTCACTGGCCTCGGCATCAGCTTCGGCGCGGGGATGACGAACGTCTGTCTCTCCTACTACGCCGTCCCCGTGATGCGCTTCTCCATCGCGCGCGGTGGCGACTGGATCGACGAGCAGGCCGCGCGCGCCACCGGCACGCCCGTCGACAAGGTCACCTCGACGAAGGAGGAGGACTTCCGCCTCGACTTCACGAGCGACGTCGGCGGCGTCGAGGGCGCGCTCGGCATCTACTACGAGAACCTCCTCGACTACGTCGTCGAGAACGTCGTGAAGGAGGTCGACGAGGAGGACGTCGAGGAGGGCCTCGACGTGCCCGTCGTCGTCACCGGCGGAACCGCGAGTCCCGACGGCTTCGAGGCGCTCTTCCGCGAACGCCTCCGCGAGGCCGACCTCCCCTTCTCGGTGAGCGGCGTCCAGCGCGCCAGCGAACCCCTCTACAGCGTCGCGCGCGGCGCGCTCGTCGCCGCCCGCTCCGAGGAAGGCTCGCAGGCCGAATCCGAATCCGCGGAGACCGACACCGAGGAGTAACTACCGCTCAAGGAACCGCCGGAGTGCCGTCTCCCACGACTCCTCGTTCTCGCGTTCGGCGGGCGAGTGGTCCGCCGCGACGTCCGCGAACCCACACGACTCGCAGACGACGGCGCGTCGGCCCTCGAAGACGAGTTCTTCGAGCGTCCCGTCACAGCGCGGACAGTCCATGTCCGACTCCTCGCGCCCGAGTCCCATCAACCTAGCTAGCGATAGTGCTTGAAGAGGAGCGCGCGCACGTCGTCCTTCGTCCGCGCGTACTCCGTCGTGCCGTCCGGGAGCTCGACCGCGTACTTCCCGTCGTTCGAGTCGACTTCCTCCCAGACGTCGTCGTTCTCCTCCAGCAACTGCATCATCTGCTGGAGCGGGCTCCCGCCCGGCGACGGCGCGGCACTCTCGTCCGTCGCATTAGCGGCGTCCGCCTCCCCGGAACCGTCGTCCGCCTCGTCGGTGGCACCGATGTCGTCGGCGCCCGCCTCGTTGGCTTCCGTCTCCTCCACGGCGGCACGCTCGGTCACGGCGTCGCTACTCTCGAGCGCGACGTCCGCCGCGGCGTCGTCCACGTCGTCGGGCGAGTCGGCCGTCGCCGCGTCCCCGACGAGTGGGCCGTCGCCGCGCGCCGCCTCGTGCTGGTCGATGAGGTACTGCAGGGCGTCGCGCGTCCGCATCTCGCCGTATCCCTCCAGATACGTCTCCGCGAGCGCCTCGCGCAGTTCCTCCAGATAGTCCGCTTGGTCCGCCCCGATGTCGATAGACGGCATACCGAGACGCGGGCGAGCAGGGACCAAATAGCTAGGCGTCGTTCGCTCCACGCGACGGGACGCGGTGGTCGCGGTTCGTCGCTACGCGTCTCGCCACGCCCGAACCGCGTTACTGCTCGAAGACGAACGTCCCGTTCTGCTGGACGACCTCCCCGTCGATTTCGATGCGCGAGTCCTCGCTCATGTCCACGATCATATCGACGTGAATCGCGGACTCGTTCGCGGTGGTGCCCTCCGGGACGCAGTCGTCGATGGCGTCGCCGAGCGCGAGGTGGACGGTGTCGCCCATCTTCTCGTCGAAGAGCATGTTGTAGGTGAACCGGTCGATGTCGCGGTTCATCCCGATGCCCAACTCGCCGAGGGAGCGCGCCCCCTCGTCCGTGTCGAGAGTGGCCTCAAGCAGGTCGACGTGCTCGGCGGCGTCGTAGTCGACGACCCGGCCGTCCTCGAACGTCAGGGAGACGTCGGTGAGTTCGCGGCCCTGCCGGAGGAGCGGTTTGTCGAAGAGTACCTCGCCCTCGACGCTCTCCGGGCGCGGCACGGTGAACGCCTCGCCGGCGGGCATGTTCGCGGTGCCGGCGTCGTTCTCGCCGTGCATCCCCGCGATGCTCATCGTGAGGTCAGTGGTGTCGCCGGAGACGATGCGGACTTCCTCGCCCTCCTCGAGCAACTGCACCATCTGCGCCTGGAACTCGCGCTGGGCCTCCCAGTCCTTGTTGACGGCGTCGTAGACGAAGTCCGCGTAGGCGTCGGTGCTCATCTCGGCCTTCTGGGCGTTCCCGGGCGCGGGGTGTTGCGTGATGACCCACCGCTTCTCGACGCGCGTGTTGAAAACCGGCTCGCGGGCGCGACTGCGGGCCGACATCGTCTCGGGGGCGACGTCGCTCGTCTCCGCGACGTTCTCGCTCCCACCGATCATGATGACGACGTCCGCCGCCTCCATCGCCGCGAGTTCGTGCTCGGGGAGGCGGAAGTCCGCCGGGTCCATCGCGCGGAAGTACGCGCGCAGCGCCGTGCTGTCGTTCCACAGGGTGAGCGGGTGTGCACCGAGTTCGCCGAGGCGCTCGTGGAGGGCGACGACGAGGTCGTCAGCGACCGACGGCGCGATGACGATGACGTCGTCCTCAGCGGCGACGTCCATGCAGTCGTCCACCAGCACCGCGGCGTGTTCTCTGACGCGGGGGTCCATACCCGAAGGAGAGCCGAGACCCCGATAAAGGAGGCGGGTCAGGCCAGTCGCGGGTCGTCGCTACACTCGAGCCGCGTTCTCCTCACGCCGTCGGCGCTCGGTACTCGGCGATTCCGACGGAATCGCCCTATCTCTCGAAGCCGTCCTCGAACCGGAACGTCCCGTTCCGCTGGACGACCTCGCCGTCGACCTCGATGCGCGAGTCCTCGCTCATGTCCACGATCATGTCGACGTGGACCGCCGAGTCGTTCGGGTCGCGCTCAGCGGGGACACACTCGTCGTAGGCCATCCCGACGGCGAGGTGGACGGTGTCGCCCATCTTCTCGTCGAAGAGCATGTTGTAGGTGAACTGGTCGATGTCGCGGTTCATCCCGATGCCCAGCTCGCCGAGATAGCGCGCGCCCTCGTCCGTGTCGAGGACGTCGCCGAGGACGTCCGCGTTCCGGTCGGCGTCGTAGTCGACGACCCGGCCGTCCTCGAAGCGGAGGTAGGCGTTCTCGATCTCGCGGCTCTGGTGGTAGAGCGGCAGGTCGAAGCGCACCTCGCCCTCGACGCTGTCGGGGACGGGCGCGGTGAACACCTCGCCGCCCGGGAGGTTGTGCTCGCCGTGGTCGTTGATGGTCTTCATCCCCGCGACGCTCATCGTGAGGTCGGTCTCGTCACCGGAGACGATGCGGACCTCCTCGGCGGGGTCGAGAATCTCGACCATCTGCTGTTGGTGCTCGCGCTGGGCCGCCCAGTCCTTGTTGACGGCGTCGTAGACGAACTCCTCGTAGGCCTCGGTGCTCATGTTCGCGAGTTGGGCGTTCGCGGGCGCGGGATACTGGGTGAGACACCAGCGCGTCGAGAGCAGTTCCTTGCGGGCGGGCGCGTAGGCGCGCTGGAAGGCGGCCTGCGTCTCGCCGTCGACGTCGCTCATCTCGGTGACGTTCTCGTCGGCGCGGACGCGAATCGCGACATCCACCGACTCGTAGAGCGCCTCGAGGTGGTCGTGCTCGTCGATGTCCTCATCGTCGACAGTGCGGAGGTAGGCGCGCTCGGCGCGCGGACTGCCGAAGCGGCCGTTGTAGAGCATCAGCGGGTGTGCGCCGCGCTCGGCGAGTTCCTCGTAGACGGCGACGGCGAAGTCCTCGGCGACCGGCGGGGCGTTGACGACGACGCGGTCGCCCGCCTCGACGCTCGTGGAGTGCTCGACGACGGTCGCGGCGTGGTCTCTGACGCGGGGGTCCATACTGTCGGGGACGGCCAGCACGCCCAAACCGCTTGCGGGTCCGCGGAGCATCGGGGTTTTGGCGGCCGCGCCCCACGTGGACGTATGGCCGACTACACGGGGACGGACCCCATCGACCTGCGGAGCGACACGGTGACGACGCCGAGCGAGGAGATGCGCCGCGCGGCGGCGAACGCTCCGGTCGGCGACGACGTCTACGGCGAGGACCCGAGCGTGAACGACCTCGAGGCCACGGCCGCGACCACGCTCGGCTTCGAGGACGCCCTCTACGTGCCGTCGGGGACGATGGGCAACCAGATTGCCGCGCGCGTCCATACCGAGCGCGGACAGGAGGCCGTCGTGGAGGCCGAGAGCCACGTCGTAAAGTACGAACTCGGCGGGTTCGCCCAGCACAGCGAGCTCCAGGTTCGGCCGGTCGAAGCGGGCGAAACCGTCGTGCCGACGCCCGCACAGCTCCGCGAGGCGTACGTCGCCGAGGACCTCCACCGGCCCGGAACGGGGCTCGTCTCCATCGAGAACACGCACAACGCGAAGGGCGGCGTCGTCGCCGCCGTTGCGGACGTCGCGGCGCTCGGCGACGAGGCCGACGATTTGGGCGTGCCCGTCCACCTCGACGGTGCGCGCCTCTTCAACGCCGCCGTCGCCGCGGACGTGGACGTCACCGACTACACCGAGCACGTCGACTCGGCGAGCGTCTGCCTCTCGAAGGGCCTCGGCGCACCCGTCGGGTCGGTGCTTGCGGGCAGCGAGGCGTTCATCGAGGAGGCGCGCCGCGCCCGCAAACTGTTCGGCGGCGGGATGCGCCAGGCCGGGCTGATTGCGGCTCCGGGCCGCATCGCGCTCACGGAGAACGTCGACCGGCTCGCCGAGGACCACGCGAACGCCGAGCGCCTCGCGGAGGGCATCGCGAACGTCGAGGGACTCGGCGCCGCGGAGCCCGAGACGAACATCGTGCTCGTCGACACCGCGGGCGCGGACCTCACCGCCGAGGAGTTCCTCGAGCGCTGCGACGACGCGGGCGTCCTCGGGAGCGCGTTCGGCCGGCACACCGTCCGCTTCTGCACGCACCTCGACGTCGATTCGGCCGCCATCGAGGAAGCCGTCACGCGCATCGCGGGCGTCGTCTAGCGGCCCTGTTTGCCCTCGCGGAAGCTCAGAATCGTCTTGCGCAGGATGAGGTAGCAGAAGAAGACGAACCCGAGGACGAGCGCGAGGAGGACGTAGAACATCGGGTCCGACGGGAACAGCGACATGGGGCGTGCTACCCGGCGGAACGGCAAAGTGGTTTCGCCGAGCGCCGAGGGTGAAACGGTCGTTTGAGCCTACGCTACCCTATTGCTATAGGGGTGTCTATCCGGGAGTACAGGCGCGCGACGGACCCATGCCCCGGTCGTCCGCGCCTGCCCGCTAGACGTTTCGGCCCTCCACCCGGAACTCGCGCAACACCGTTCCGTCCCGTTCGACGATTTTTCCGTCCAGTCCCCCATCGACGGGCGTGAGTTCGGCGTGACTCGCCGGGTTCCCGCGCGGTTCGGCGTGACTCCCCGGATTCAACAACACGCAGTCTTCCGTCTCCGTGACGCTCGGGCTGTGCGTGTGCCCGGAGACGACGAGGTCCGCGCCGCGTTCGCGCCCGAACAGCGCGAGGCCGGTCGGCCCGCCACGCTGGCGGTGCGTGACCGCGACCCGGACGCCGTCGAGTTCGACGGTGCGCGCCGCCGGCAGGCGCTCGCGGACCGCGGGGCCGTCAGTGTTGCCGTGGACGGCGTAGAGCCGGTCGCTCACGTCCTGGAAGGCGTCGAGCGCGGCCTCGGTATTGAAGTCGCCGGCGTGAATCACGGCGTCCGCGCGCTCGACAGCGTCGCGGGCTCGGCCCGCGAGTTCGTGGCCGGTGGTGCTGTGCGTGTCGCTGAGGACGGCGAACATACACCCGGGTTCGCGCGGCGGGGAGAAAGATTCGGTGGATGGCTTTAGGTGGCGGCCGTCCGTCGTCGTCGCCAATGGCGAGTTCGAAGCGGGTCGTCGTCGCGGCGGGGATCGCGAACGGCGCCATCGCGATCATGAAGTTTCTCGGCTTTCTGCTGACCGGAAGCCCGGCGATGCTCTCGGAGACGTATCACTCCGTCTCAGACACGGCCAATCAGGTGTTCTTGCTCGTCGGTCTTCGGTACAGCGGCCGGGAGGCCGACCGCACCCATCCGTTCGGCTACGGGAAGGCGCAGTTCTTCTACAGCTTCCTCGTGAGCGTCCTCCTCTTCGGCATCGCGGGCTGGATGTCGCTCACGCACGGCTACGAGGCCATCGTGCACGGCCACGGGAGCGCGCTCCACGGGAAAGTCGAATTCCTCGGTGCGAGCTTCCGCGCGGTCTACGTGAACTACGTCGTGCTCGTCGGCGCGTTCGGCTTCGAGACCTACGCGCTCGTCACCGCCTATCGCGGGATGCGGATCGACATGGAGGCGCACGGCTGGACGGGCTTCGTCGAGGCGTTCAAGAAGACGAGCAACATCACGACGCTCACCGCGTTCACCGAGGACACCGTCGCGGTCAGCGGCATCGTCCTCGCGTTCTGTGGTGTCCTCCTCACCGACATCACCGGGAACCCCGTCTGGGACGGCCTCGCCGCGCTCTGCATCGGCCTCCTCCTGATGGGGTTCGCACTCGCGCTCGCCTGGGAGAACAAGCGCCTCCTGCTCGGCGAGTCGCTGCAGAAGAACGAGGAGGACGACCTCCGCAAGACGGTCGCCGGCTGGGAGGGCGTCACGGGCATCCGTGACTTCCGCACGGTCTACTTCGGGCCGAACCGCGTGCTCGTCGCCGCCGACGTCGCCTTCGACGAGGACCTCGACACCGGGGAGGTGGACGAACGCATCACCGCCATCGAGGACGCGCTCATCGAACAGAATCCGGGTGTCCGAAAGGTCTACATCGAGCCCGAGATCGCCACGAGCACGGGCGGCCACTAGCGCACCCGCGCCGCGCGGAACCCTTAACCGGCAGAAGGGCGAATTCCCGACGATAATGGCGGCCACTGACCCGGAGCAGTCGTACGTCGAGCACCCGCTGCTCGCCGAGGGCTTCCTCGAGGACCGACGCTACCAGAGCGAACTCGTCGAGCGCGCGCTCGGCGACCACACGCTCGTCTGCCTCCCGACCGGCCTCGGGAAGACGACGGTCAGCCTCCGCGTCACGGCCGACCGCTTGCAGGACGACGTCGGCGCGAAGAGCCTCCTCCTCGCACCGACGAAACCGCTCGTCGAACAGCACGCCGCGTTCTACCGCGAGGCGCTCGAAATCCCGGACGACGAAATCGTCGTCTTCACCGGGGACGTCCGGCCCGACGACCGCGCGGAGCTCTGGGGTTCCGCCAGAGTGGTCGTCGCCACCCCGCAGGTCGTCGAGAACGACCTCGTCGGCGGGCGCATCGACCTCCGGGACGTCGTCCACGTCACCTTCGACGAGTGTCACCGCGCCACCGGCGACTACGCCTACGTCTACATCGCCGAGCGCTACCACGCGGACGCCACCACCCCGCTCGTCACCGGGATGAGCGCCTCGCCCGGCGGCGACGAGGAGGAGATTCTCACCGTCTGTGCGAACCTCGGCGTCCGCGAGGTCGCGGTGATGACCGAGGACGACGCCGACGTCGCCGACTACACCTACGACACGGACGTCGAGTGGGAGCGCATCGAACTCCCCGAGGAGGTCCTCGAAGTCCGGGACGAGTTGAACGACGTCATCCGCGAGCGCCTCGAGCAGCTCAAAGAGCTCGGCGTCGTCAACACCACCCAGCCCGACCTCTCGCAGAAGGACCTGAACAAAGTACATGGAAAGCTTCGTGGCCTCATCGACAACGACAAATCGGAGGGCTACGAGGGGATGAGCCTCCACGCGGAGGTGATGAAGCTCCGGCGCGCGGTCGAGCTCGTCGAGACGCAGAGCGTCGAGTCGGTGCGCCGATACTTCGAGCGCCAGAAGAACGCCGCGCGCTCCTCCGGGGCCTCGAAGGCCTCCCAGCGGCTCGTGAGCGAGCCACGCGTGAAGGAGGCGATGCGGCGCGCGGAGGAGTTCGACGGCCTCCACCCGAAGTTCCGCCGCACCAGGATGCTCCTCGCCGAAACGCTCGGCATCGAGGGCGGCGACCGCGTCATCGTCTTCACGGAGTCCCGCGACACCGCCGAGGCGCTCACCGAGTTCCTCGGCAATCACTTCGAGGCGCGGCGTTTCGTCGGGCAGGGCGACAAGGAAGGGTCGGACGGGATGACCCAGAAAGAACAACAGGAGGTGCTCACGGACTTCAAGAGCGGCGAGTTCGAGGTGCTCGTGTCGACGAGCGTCGCCGAGGAGGGCCTCGACGTCCCCGAGGTCGACCTGGTGCTCTTCTTCGAGCCCGTCCCGACGGCGATTCGCTCCGTCCAGCGCAAGGGTCGGACGGGCCGACAGACGGAGGGCCGCGTCGTCGTCCTGATGGCCGAGGACACCCGCGACGAGGCCTACTTCTGGATTTCGCGCCGCCGCGAGCAGGAGATGGAGGACGAACTCCGCTCGCTCCAGTCGCTCGCGGACGACCTGGAGGCCGAACTCGGCGGCGGACAGGAGTCGCTCGCGGAGTACGCCGACGGCGACGCGCCCACTTCGAAGAGCGGCGGGACGGTGCCGAGTTCGGCGGACGGGCAGGCCGGCCTCGCGGACTTTAGCCCCGAGGACGGCGCAGCGGCGGACGAGGGCGCGGACGCCGGCGGGTCGGACGCGGACGAGGAAGGCGACACGGGTGGCGAGGCGAGCGACGACGCGGACGGCGAGGGCGAGGGGGCCGTCGTCGCCCGCGCCGACCCACCCGAAGAAGAGGAGCACGTCGAGGTCGTCGTCGACCAGCGCGAACTCGACTCGAACATCGCGCGCGACCTCTCGAAGCGCGAGCACGTCGAGACGCGCCTCGAAACGCTCGCCGTCGGCGACTACGTCGTCTCCGACAGGGTGGCCGTCGAGCGCAAGAGCATCGAGGACTTCCTCGACACGCTGCTCGGCGGGGACCGCGACCTCTTCGAGCAGGCGCGCGACCTCTCGCGCCACTACGACCGGCCCGTCCTCCTCCTGGAGGGCGGGGACCTCTACGGCGCGCGGAACGTCCACCCGAACGCGATTCGGGGTGCGCTCTCCTCGATCGCGGTGGACTACGGCATCAGCGTCCTCCGCACCGAGGACGAGGCGGACACGACGGACATGCTCGACGTGCTCGCCGGGCGCGAGCAACTGACACGGGACCGCGAGGTGTCCGTCCACGGCGAGAAGAGCGCGAAGACGAAGACCGAACAGCAGGAGTACGTCGTCTCCGCCATCGCTGACGTCGGGCCCGTGACGGCGCGCGCGCTCCTCGAGCACTTCGGGAGCGTCGAGGCGGTGATGACCGCCGACGAGGACGCGCTCATGGACGTCGAGGGCGTCGGCGAGGTGACGGCCGAGCGCGTCCGCGAGGTCGTCGCGAGCGACTACAAGCCGTCGTAGTCAGGGGATGACCGTGACGGGGACGCGCTCGGCGCTCATCACGGTCTCCGTGGCGCTCCCGACGATGGCGCGCTCGACGGCGCCGGCGCCGTGGTGGCCCATTACGACGTGGTCGTAGCCGTCCTCCTCGACGAGTTCGATGATGTCCTTCCCGATGCGGTTGGACGGCCGGAAGTCGAGGCTGATGTCCGTGTGGACGTCCGGGTCGTCGTCGATGTCGTGCGTGTCGAGGAGGTCGCGGGCACGTTCGAGGAGTTCCTCGGTGGCCTCGTTCTCGGTGTCCGTGATGTGGACGACGTGGAGGCTCCCGTCGTAGCGCGGCGCCATGTCCGCGGCGAACTCGAGCGCACGGAAACTGCAGTCGGAGCCGTCGATGGGCACGAGTATCTGCATACGTAGGCCGTCAGCGGCCACGGTGATAATTCCTGTCGCCTATCGGAGTTCGTCCAGCGCCTCGGCGGCCTCGCGGGCGGCCGCGGCGAGTTCGCGGGCGTTCCGCGGGTCGTCGGCGGCGGCGGCGCGCTCGGCGAGCGTGGAGACGGAGCGTGCGAGCGAGTCGCGGGCGGACGCGACGCCCGACGCCTCGCTCGCACGCTCCGTCTTGCCGCCGGACGCCTCCTTGCTGGCCGCGTCGGCGCTCGGCGTGCCCGCACTCGCCGTCGGTTCCACGTCGGTCTCCGTCGGCTCGGACGCGGGCGGGTGTGCCGCCGCGTGGGCGTCGCTCGGGCCGTGCGTGTGGTCCTCGGGCGCCTCCGTCTCGACGTCCTCGACGAGCGAGCGCGTCGGAGCACCCGTCGCGACGTCCGGCTCCTCCCGTTCGGTACCGGCGTCGGCCTCCGACGCGTCGGAACCCGAGTCCGCCGCCTCGACCTCGATGTCGGTGGCTTCCGCGTCGGCGCCCGCTCCGGTACCGGCCTCAGTGCCGGCCTCGGCCGCCTCGGCGGCCTCGCCCTCGGCCTGACAGGTCGGGCAAAACTCCCGGCCCTCGTAGCGGAAGAGGGGGTTGCCACACCGGTCGCAGTGCTTGTTCGTCATCGTCGCGCCCTGCAAGAGCAGTTCGCTCATCCGGCCGGTGCGCTCGCGGTCCTCCGCGTCCTTCGCGTACTTCTCGCGGAGTTCGCGCTTCTGCGCCTCTCGGTCGAACCCCTCGGGGTCCTCTCGGTCGCTCATACCCGAGTAGAGGGGGTACACGCCGAAAAATATGGTGACGGCGGTCCCACTCTCGCGGTGGGAACAGACGGTACGTTTAACGGTGGCGCACGACGTGTCCCAGACGAGATGACGAAAGTGAGCATCGTCGGTGCAGCCGGGACGGTCGGAGCGGCAGCAGGCTACAGCCTCGCGCTCCGAGACGTCGTCGACGAACTGGTCTTCGTCGACATCCCCGACCAGGAGGACACGACGGTCGGGCAGGCCGCGGACGCGAACCACGGTATCGCCTACGACTCCAACACCGAGGTCTATCAGGGCGACTACGCCGCGACCGAGGGGTCGGACGTCGTCGTCATCACGGCGGGCATCCCGCGCGAACCCGGACAGACTCGTCTCGACCTCGCAGGCGACAACGCGCCCATCATGGAGGACATCGGCGCGTCCGTCGCCGAGTACAACGACGATTTCGTCTCCATCACGACGTCGAACCCGGTGGACCTGCTGAACCGCCACCTCTACGAGACCGGCGACCGCGAGCGCCACAAGGTCATCGGCTTCGGCGGCCGCCTCGACTCCGCGCGCTTCCGCTACGTGCTCAGCCAGCGCTTCGACACGCCCGTCAAGAACGTCGAGGCGACCATCCTCGGCGAGCACGGCGACGCCCAGGTGCCGGTGTTCTCGAAGGTCCGCGTGGACGGCCGCGACCCGCAGTTCAGCGACGCGGAGAAGGAGGAGATTCTGGACGAACTCCAGCAGTCCGCGATGGACGTCATCGAGCGCAAGGGCGCGACCCAGTGGGGGCCGGCGACCGGCGTCGCGCACATGGTCGAGGCTGTCCTCCGGGACACCGGCGAGGTGCTTCCGGCGAGCATTCCGCTGGAGGGCGAGTTCGGCCACGAGGACACCGCGCTCGGCGTACCCGTAAAACTCGGCTCGGACGGCGTCGAGGAAGTCGTGGAGTGGGACCTCACCGAGTACGAGCGCGACCAGCTCGGCGAGGCTGCCGCGAAGCTCTCCGAGCAGTACGAACAGATCTCCTGACGGCGTCGCTCACGCGCCGGCTTTTTCGCGAGACGCGAGGAGCTACGGCGCCGTGACTTTGGAGTCCGCGGCCGTCGCTGCGGCGTCGGCGTCCTCGTCGGGCGCGCGCTCGGAGCGAGCGGCCGGCGTCTCCTCCCCGTCGGCGACCCAATCGAGCGCCTCCTCGTATGGGTGACACATGCTGTCGCGGTGTCCGTGGTAACTATACTCATTCGCAAAAGCCTTTCGCCGAGGGCGAACAGCCGCGCTCAGACGACCTGTTCGCCGTCGTCGTCGTAGACGCGGATAGCGTCGACGGGGCACGCGCGCGCCGCGAACTTCGCGTCCAACTCCGCGTCCTCGGGGACGTCGCGGACGAAGACGCCGTCCTCGGACTCCTCGCCGTCCACGAGCACGGCCTTCCCAGCGTCACGGTCCACCTCGAAACCGGCCTCCCACTCGGCGGCACACTGGAACATCCCGATGCAGGCGTCCCGATCGAACTCGACTCGCATACGGGAGCGTGCGCGCGGCGGGCGTTTAGCGGTGGCGGTCGCCCACACGACAGTTTAAACCCGAACGCTCGCCTAGACCGGTCAATGAGAGTCACGGACCTGACGGGGCTCCCCGCGGGCGTCCCCGAGCACCTCGAGGACGCGGGCATCGAGGAGCTCTACCCCCCGCAGGCCGAGGCCGTCGAGAAGGGCGTCACCGACGGGGAGAGCCTCGTCGCGAGCGTCCCGACGGCCAGCGGGAAGACGCTAATCGCCGAGCTCGCGATGCTCTCGGCCGTGGAGCGCGGCGGCAAAGCCCTCTACATCGTGCCGCTGCGCGCGCTCGCCGGCGAGAAGGCCCGCGAGTTCGAACAGTTCGAGCAGTACGGGCTCTCCGTGGGGGTCTCCACGGGGAACTACCAGAGCAACGGCGAGCGCCTCGCGAACAACGACGTCATCGTCGCCACCTCCGAGAAGGTGGACTCGCTCGTCCGGAACGGCGCGCGCTGGGTGGACGACCTCGCCTGCGTCGTCGCGGACGAAGTCCACCTCGTCGACGACAGCCACCGCGGGCCGACGCTGGAGGTGACGCTCGCGAAACTCCGCGCGCGCGTCCCCGACCTCCAGACCGTCGCACTCTCCGCGACCGTCGGGAACGCCGACGAACTCGCGGCGTGGCTCGACGCCGAGCTCGTCGACTCCGACTGGCGCCCCATCGACCTCCGCACCGGCGTCCACTACGGACAGGCCTTGCACCTCGACGACGGCACCACCCGCGAGTTGCCCGTCGAGCGCGGCGAAGCCCAGACGGCCGCCATCGTCCGGGACACCCTGCAGGACGACGGCTCGACGCTCGTCTTCGTGAACTCGCGGCGGAACGCCGAGGGCGCGGCGAAACGCCTCGCGAACGTCGTCGCGAAGGAACTCACCGACGGCCAGCGCGCCGAACTCGCCGAGGTGGCCGAGGAGATTCGCGCAGACAGCGACACCGAGACGGCCGACACGCTCGCGAGCGCCGTCGAGCGCGGCGCGGCCTTCCACCACGCCGGCCTCTCGCGCACCCAGCGCGAACTCGTCGAGGAGGCCTTCCGCGACCGGCTCGTCCGGACCGTCTGTGCGACGCCGACGCTCGCCGCCGGCGTCAACACGCCCGCGCGCCGCGTCGTCGTTCGGGACTGGCAGCGCTACGACGGCGACGCCGGCGGCATGAAGCCTCTTGACGTCCTCGAAGTCCACCAGATGTTCGGGCGCGCCGGCCGCCCCGGCCTCGACCCCTACGGCGAGGCGGTGCTCGTCACCGACAACCACGACGGCCTCGAAGAGCTCTTCGAGCGCTATATCTACGCGGACCCCGAGCCCGTCCGCTCGAAGCTCGCCGCCGAACCCGCGCTCCGCACGCACGTCCTCGCCACCGTCGCGACGCGCTTCGCGACGACGCGCGAGGAGTTGTTGGAGTTCCTCGACGGCACGCTCTACGCCGAGCAGACCGATGAGACCGGCCGACTCGAGCAGGTGACCGACGATGTGCTCGCCTACCTCGAGGCGAACGAGTTCATCGAGCGCGACGACGGCCTGCGCGCGACCGAGACGGGCGAACTCGTCTCCCGGCTCTACGTCGACCCGATGAGCGCCGCCGAAATCATCCACGGCCTCCGGCAGGCCGACGAGGAGACGAGCCCGCTCGGCTTCTACCACCTCGTCTCGCGGACGCCCGACATGTACGAACTCTACCTTCGCTCGGGCGACCGCGAGCAGTACACCGAACTCCTCTACGAGCGCGAGGCCGAAATACCCGGAAGTACGCCCTCCGAGTTCTCCGAGGGCGAGTTCGAGGACTGGCTTTCGGCGCTCAAGACGGCGAAACTGATGGAGGACTGGACGGAGGAGCTCGACGAGGACCGCATCGCCGAACGCTACGGCGTCGGCCCCGGCGACATCCGCGGGAAGACCGAGACAGCCGAGTGGCTGCTCGGCGCCGCCGAGCGCCTCGCGGGCGAACTCGACCTCGACTGCACGACCGCGGTTCGCGACGCTCGCAAGCGCGTCGACTACGGTGTTCGGGAGGAACTGCTCGACCTCGCGGGCGTGCGCGGCGTCGGGCGCAAGCGCGCCCGCAGGCTCTACCGGGCCGGCATCGAGGACCGCAGCGACCTGCGGAACGCCGAGAAGTCGACTGTGCTCGGCGCGCTCCGGGGCCGCCGGAAGACCGCGGAGTCCGTCCTCGCGGCCGCCGGCCACCCGAACCCCGAGATGGACGACGTGCGCGCGGACCCGGACGCCGCACCCGACGAGAGCGACGCGGACGGCGGAGCAGCCGACGCGAGCGAGCAGGGGCAGGCCAGCCTGGGTGATTTCGAATGAGGCTCGTCGAGGGCACCGCGGAGGTCGAGAACGTGGACGCGTTCGTCGGCGAGCTCGGCGACGTCGGCGAGACCCACGACTGCGCAGTGCAGGCGTTCGACGCGCGCTACGTCGCGGGCCGCGCACACCTCGAGAGCGCGCTCGAGCACGCCGAGCGGGCGTTCGAGCGCGGCGAGAACGTCGCGCGCGACCGGGCGGTCGAAGTCCTCCTCTACGCGGCGGGCCGCCGCCAGATTCGCCGCGCGCTCACGATGGGCGTCGACGAGGGCGAGACGCCGGCCGTCGTGCTCGTCGCCGCCGACCCGGGCGTTCGCGACCCCGACGCCGTGGAGGCCGCAGCGGCGAACGCCGTGAAAGAACGCCTCGCCCCCGGCGGTGGCTTAGAGGCCCGCGAGGACGAGCGAGTCTGCGAGTTCTTCGACGTCGGCACGGCCGAACGGGCCGCGACGGACGCGAGCCTGGAGGACCTCGTCCGCGAGCGCGTGGCGCTCCTCGACGTGGAGAAGTAACGTGGCGCGAGCGCCGGCGAGGAATCGCGGGAACACGAGCGCCAGCGGGGGACCGCGAAGACGCGAGTAGCCACTACGTTCTTCCGGGCGGCGTCGGTACGTCCCGATATGGCAGACCCGAGCGACACCGCGTCCGAGCGCAAGCACGAGCGGGCCGAGCACGTCGAGAACATCATCGACGAGACCGTCCAGGGCCTGGAGTACCCGACGAACGCCAGCGAACTGAAGGCGGCGTACAGCGACCGAGTGAACGAGCTACCGAACGAGACGGAGACGCTCGGCGACGTCTTCGACCGCCTCGCACCCGAGGAGTACGACACGCCGCAGGACGTCCGCGAGGCCGTCCTCGGCGAGCTCACGGGGAAGGCGGGCGAGGAGCACGGCGACGAGAACGAGTACAACCCGGAGCGCGAACTCGACGTGATGGACGAGGAGGAGCGCGAGGAATCCCCGTAGTTCCACCCGAAACGGCGCCCGCGTGCGACCGACGGGCGTCTGACGCTACTCCTCCGTCTCGTCGGGCACCCACCGGAGTTCGATGCGGACCGCACCCGAAACGAGCGGGAGCGACGTCGACTCGACGGAGACGTCCGCGGCGTCCGGGGGCGGGAGGTCGACCTCCTCGCCGTCCACCGTAATCGTCACTGCGTCCGCGGCCGGGAGGCGCTCGCGGAGGCCACGAACGTCCTCGGCGAGCGTTTCGCGGTCGGTGGACGTCGTCGTCACCTCATCGGAGCGCGCGGGGACGCCGCCGAGGAGCGGCGGGACGTCGACGTCCGCGCTCCGGTTGGACGCGACGGCGTTGACGGCGGCGCCGACGAGGACGACGAACCCGCTGAAGTAGAGCCACGTGAGGAAGACGAGGACGCTCGCGAGCACGCTGGAGGGACTGCGGTAGGCGACGTAGACGCGGAAGAGCGACTCGAAGACGGTGAGGCCGCCGGCGGCGAAGAGGACGCCCGGGAGGACTTCGAGGGGCGTCATGTCGTCCTGGTCGGGGAAGACGTAGTACATCGGATAGAAGGCGACGGCGAGGCCGACGACGAGGACGAAGCGGTGGCCGACCCACGCGAGCGTGCCCGCCACGGAGGCGGAGACGACGTGTTCGAGTACGCCGGCGAAGACGACGGCGAGCGCGACGGAGACGAGGACGACGACGCCGTCGCGGAGCTGGTCGAGGAAGGTGTTCTCCGCGGACGACTCGTAGATGTCGCTGAACGCGGTGTCGAGGCCGCGGAAGATACGTAGCGTCCCCCAGAGGAGGACGACCAGCCCGAGGACGGAGACGCTCGTCGACGTCTGTTCGAGTTGCCTGACGACGGCGTCGCCCGCACCCGTCGTGAGCGCGGCCCGGGTCATCGAGAGGAGCGCGGCCTCCAGGCTAGCGTCGCCGACGGCGGAAACGACAGCGAACGCGAGGAGGAGGAAGGGGAGCAGGGAGACGAAGGCGTGGTAGGCGACGCTCCCCGCGAGGAACGTGACGCGCTCGGCGCGCACCTCGTGGACGACGGCCCAGAGGAGCGTGCGCGCGTACGACAGTCGCGAAGCCATCGTGCGAGGAGACGACGGCGGCGTGGAAAAACTGGGTGGCCGACCCCACCACGTATTACCCGGCGGCGCGCGTCACCCCGACGCGATGTCCACACAGGCCGCCCGAACGCTCGCCTTCTACGACCGGTGGGCGCGCTGCTACGACGTGCTCGCGCGGAACGCGCCCGGCGTCTCGCGGGTGCGTGACGCCGCCGCCGACGCGCTCGCCCTCGACGCGGGCGACACCGCCGTCGAGATGGGCTGTGGGTCGGGCGCGAACCTCGCGCGCCTCCGCGAGCGCGTCGGCTCGACCGGCCGCGTCGTCGGCGTCGACGCCGTCCCAGGGATGCTCGCGCGCGCTCGCCGAACCGGCGTGGACGCGGCGCTCGTCCGTGCGGACGCCACGAACCCGCCGGTCGCGGCGCCCGTGGATGCCGTGCTCGCGTCGTTCGTCGTCGGCGTGCTCGACGACCCGGCGCGCGCCGTCGAAGCGTGGTGTGACCTGCTCGAGTCGGGCGGCCGGCTCGTCCTCCTCGAGGCGACGACGAGCACCGCGCCGGTGGGACGCCTCGCGAACCCGCTCTTCCGGGCGTTCGTCCGCACGGGCGCTCCGGGAACGCCCGCGGGTGCGGCGGACGCGCTCGATTCCGCCGTCGCTGACGCGCACGCCGCCGCGCGCGAGCGTGCCACGAACTGCCGGGAGACGCGGCTGTTCGGCGGGTTCTGCTCGGTCTTCGTCGCCGAGGTGTGAGGACGACTTATCCACGGGGCGCCCGTAGAGATAGGTATGCCCGAAGAGACGATATTCGCGGCCGAGAGCGAGCGGAGCCGCAGCGACGTCGCGGCGCTCCTCCGACAGGTGGCCGACAATCTCGACGCCGGTGAGGACGTCACTCTCAGCGCCGGCGGGGAGTCCGTGACGCTCTCCCCACCCGAGCGCGTGACGTTCGAGACGAAAGTCGAGGAGGAGACGGGGGCCGGCCCCGCCGAGACGAGCGTCGAGTTCGAACTCGAGTGGGAGGAAGGGAGTGGGACGTCTGACGGCGAACTCCGCGTCGAGTAACGCGACGGCCGCTCGCGCGACCGCCGTGAGCACTCGAGGAACGGCGTCGTTGGCGACCATCTCTCAGCCCGAGGTCACGGACTGTCCATTCTCAGAGGGGTTTCTCGAGCGGACACTCCCAACCCTGACGGACGTGAGAGAGGGAACAGAGGACGGCGGTGACGACGGGAAGCCCAAAAACGGACACTACGGGCGCTCTCGGCAGAAGCGTCGAGAGGAAATGTAGTAGTTCCACCAGGATTCGAACCTGGGTCGTTGCCCCCAGAAGGCAACAGGATTGGCCACTACCCCATGGAACTACGCGCGTCGTCGCTGCGCACCAGAGCGTAAACGGTGGCCGAATATGAGTCTTGCGGACTCCGACGATACGCCCGCGGTCGTCCCCGTCGCGACGAGGCCGGCGAGCCGATGCGCCCCATCCGTGCATACATCGCCACCTATATACCCGCGATAAACACACGAACGTGTGTATGTACGTCGGTCGTTTCGTCGTGGTGGGCCCCGGTCTCGGGGCGTACCGCGTCTCCTCTCGGTCGTTCCCGAATCGCCACGTCACCGCGCGCGACGACGCGCTCACGGTCGGTCCGACGCCGGACGCCCCGGAGACGGACAACCCCTACATCGCGTACAACTGCGTGCGTGAGGCGGGCGACGGCCTCGCGGTCGTCGGGAACGGCTCGCACGTCGACCCGATCGCGGAGAAACTCGATTTGGGCTATCCGCCGCGGGACGCGCTGGTGTCGGCGCTGTTCGCGCTCGACTACGAGAAGGACGACTACGACACCCCACGCATCGCGGGCGTCGTCGCCGAGGACGAGGCCTACATCGGGACGGTACGCGCGGACGCCCTACTGGTCGAGCGCGTGACGGAGCCGACACTCGTCGCGACCTACGAGAAGGACGACCCCGAGCCGTACACCCTCGACGCCACGGACGCGATGGCAGCGGCGCGCGAGGTGTACGAGGCGGACTTCGAGCACGCGGTCTGTGCGGCGGCCGCCGAGGTGGCGGACGGCGAGGTCGAGCCCGCGCTCTACAACGGTCCGGAGTAGGGCGAGTGTCGAAGCGGCAGTCGAGCGTCTGACGGTGGGCGAACGAGCGCCGCCAGCGTTTTTGAGGCGCCGGGTATACGGGACGTATGCGCGTCGGCCTTATCTCCGACGTCCACGCCAACCGGGTGGCACTGGAGGCAGTGCTAGACGACATGCCGGCCGTGGACGCATTGCTCTGTGCCGGTGACGTGGTCGGCTACAACCCGTGGCCGGCGGAGTGCGTCGGACTCCTCCGCGAGCGGGACGTCCCGACGGTAATGGGGAACCACGACCGGATGGTGGCGACGGGGCGAAACTTCGGGGGGAACGGGATGGCGAAGGCGGGTATCGAGCACGCGAAGCGGCGCCTCGGCCCGGACGAGCGCGCGTGGGTGGAGTCACTCCCGCGCGAGCGCGTCGTCCTCGACGGCCGGGTGAAGGTCGTCCACGACCACCCGAGACAGAAGGACCACTACACCTATCCGCGGGAGTTCTCGCCGTCGCTCCTCGAAGCGGAGGACGTCCTCGTCCTCGGGCACACGCACGTGCAGGGCCACGAGGTCTACGACGAGGGTGTCGTCGTGAACCCGGGCAGTGTCGGCCAGCCGCGCGACGGGGACGCGCGCGCGGCCTACGCGCTTCTCGACCTGGACGAGCTGTCGGTGACGGAGCGCCGCGTCGAGTACGACGTCGACGCGGTGGTCGCGGCCATCGAGTCGGCGAGCCTGCCGGAGCCGACGGGGAGTCGACTCCGCGACGGCCGCTAGCCCCTCAGCGCTCGGAACGACCCGGAAATATTTCTCGGTGAGCGGAGAAAATCCGCCGCCGGTGCCGGCCGCGACGCCCTGGTCACCTTGCACGTCCGCGATGTTGTGGTCACCTTGCGTCGTCGGCGTCGCGGCCGTAGCACGGCGATGCTCGAACGCGCGGTCGAGCGCGGGGCGTCGAGGCCCACGTTTTTGTCACTGAGCCGAATTGTCGTGGGTATGTCCACGGGCTACGCTGTCGGCGTCGCCGTCGCACTCGTCGTGAGCGGCGTCCTCGGGTTCCTCCTGCTCGGACCGCTCGGCGCGGTGTTGCTGGGAGTCGTCGGCGTCGTGGTGTTCGCCGTGACGGTGGGCGAGATAGGGGAGACGGACCCACCGGATGACCCGACGCTCCGTCCCGGGGAGCGCGACGCGGAGAGCGAGGCGGAGCAGACGGAGCGGTAGGCTCGCTCAGCAGACGGGCTTCGGGTTGACGCCCATCGACTCGAGTTGCTCGGTGTACTCCTCGTAGGCGGCCTGGATGGCGCCGTCGGCGGCTTCCTTCGCGCGCTCCCAGTCGTCCTCGTCCTCGCAGACGGTCTCGAGGAGGTCGCGCGCGGCCTCGAGTTGCCCCTCGAGGTCGCCCTTCAACTCGCGGAAGGTGGAGGCGGTCATCGGGTCGGCCTGCCCGGTGAAGAAGCCCGTATACTGCTCCTTGGACTTCTCGGTGGCGACGATGCGGCCGACGAAGCCGCCGGCGCGCTCGACGGTGTCGTCGAGGTCGCGGAGGTAGGACTGGATGGCGGAGAGGTCCTCGCTCGGGTCGTGTTCCTCGTCGAGTTTCGAGAGGACGGTCTCGTAGTGCTCGCGTTCCTCCTCGGCGGCGTCGGCGAACGTCTCGCCAGCGGGTGTGTCGGTTCCCTCGCCGGCGGCCCACTGCGCGAACGTCTCGGCGGCGGCGTGTTCGGCGTCCGCGGCGGCGTGCAGGACCTCCTCGGGCTCGAGGTCGCCACCGGTGGCGGCGTAGAGGGATTTCGAGGAGCCGAGGCGGCTGAGCGCGGTGTCGTTGTCGTCGCGGACTGCGTCCACGAACTCGTCGGGCGTCATGTCCGCGACTTGCACGCGGGAGGCCTAATACCCACCGTCACCGGCGACGGGGCGCGTACGGGCGTCGTGAGGACGGATGACGGAGCGGTCGCTACGCGGCGTGAAAGAACGAAGGAAGGTGTAAGCGCTACTCGCGCCGCAAGCGGCGCTCGTTTTTCGAGACTCCGCCGGAGTCTCGTTACTCGCCGCTGCCGGTCTCGATGGGGGCGTCGACGAGGTTACCCCACTCGGTCCACGAGCCGTCGTAGTTGGTGACGTCCTCGTAGCCGAGGAGTTCGCTGAGGGCGAACCAGGCGATGGAGGAGCGCTCGCCGATGCGGCAGTAGGTGACGACCTCCTGGTCGTCAGTGACGCCTTCGTCCTCGTAGAGCTCCTGGAGCTCCTCCTTGGACTTGAAGCGGCCGTCCTCCTGGACGGTCGCGGCCCACGAGACGTTCTGCGCGCCGGGGACGTGACCGCCGCGCTGCGCGGTCTCCTGCAGTCCGGGCGGGGCGAGGATTTCGCCGCTGAACTCCTCGGGGGAGCGGACGTCGACGAGCGGAATGCCGCGGTCGATGGCGTTCTCGACGTCGTCGCGGTAGGCGCGGATGGACTCGAAGGGGCCACGCGCCGTGTAGTTCACGGAGTCGAACTCGGGGACTTCGTCCGTGGTCGGGTAGCCCTCGTCGAGCCAGTAGTCACGGCCGCCGTCGAGGAGGTAGACCTCCTTGTGGCCGAAGTACTTGAACTGCCAGTAGGTGTAGGCGGCGAACCAGTTGGAGTTGTCGCCGTAGAGAACAACCGTGGAGTCCTCGCTGATGCCGTGCTCGCCGAGCAGCGTCGCGAAGTCCTCCTTGGAGAGAATGTCGCGCTGGGTCTGGTCCTGAAGCTGGGTCTCCCAGTTGAAGCCGATCGCGCCGGGCGCGTGCTCCTCCTCGTACGCTTCGGTGTCGACGTCGACCTCTACGAGTCGATATTCGGGGTCGTCGGATTCAAACTCGTCGAGGTGGTCTTCGACCCACCCTGCGCTGACGAGAACGTCGTTGGCGTAGTCGTCGTCTACCATACGCGTGGCTTCCCACCCCAGCCATATGATTCTTCTCCAGTTCGCAGGTTCCCCCGGTCGTTCCACCTCACGGCGTGTCTTGCCTCTATTCGGCGTGGTGCGGCGACGACGGTGTCGTGACCGTCACTGGTACAGGAGTATGTTGCCACTTTCTGGGATGTTGAGAGTATGACAACATCGGGCATGGAACGGGTCCGGAGCCGGACTGACGCGACCCGAAGCGGTATCCACGCGGGCGCTATAGAGGCGAGCGATGGACGAGGACGTCATCGTCTCCGCAGACTGGCTCGATGCGCATAGAGAGGACCCGGACGTCGTCGTCGTGGACGTTCGGGACGCCTGGGAGTACGACGGCATCGGCCACATCCCGGGCGCGGTGAACATCCCCTTCGACACCTTCCGCGGCGGCGGCGAGGAGGGCATGCTCCCGCCCGAGGACGAGTGGGCGACGTTGCTCGCCGAGCACGGCGTCTCGAACGACACGACGCTCGTCGCCTACGACGACACGCACGGCGTCTTCGCCGCGCGCTTCCTCGTCACCGCGCTGCTCTACGGCCACGAGGACCTCCACCTCCTCGACGGCGACTACTCGGCATGGATGCAGGGCCACGAGACGAGCACCGACTCCCCGGACGTCGAGGCCGGCGAGTACACCGTCGAGCGCCCCGACGACTCCCCACTCGTCACCATCGAGGAAGTCGAGGCGGCGCTGGACGACGAGGACGCGGTCATCGTGGACACGCGCGAACCCGAGGAGTACGCCGAGGGCCACATCCCGGGCGCGGTGAACCTCGACTGGAAGGAAGTCGTCGACGAGGAGACGCGCGGCCTCAAGCCCCGCGAGGAGGTGCAGGAACTCTTCGCGTCGAAGGGCGTAACGCCCGAGAAGCACGTCGTCCTCTACTGTAACACCGCGCGCCGCATCAGCCACACCTTCGTCGTGCTCCGGTGGCTGGGCTACGAGGACGTCGCGTTCTACGAGGGGAGCCTCACCGAGTGGAAGGCCGAGGGTCGGCCGCTCGAGGAGGCCTAGGCGCGGGTCTTCCGTTCTTCTTCTGCGAGCAGGGTGATGGCCTCGACGAGCAGCGCGACGACGAGCGGCCCGGCGATGATGCCGATGACGCCGACGGTGAGGAGCCCACCGGTGAAGCCGATGAAGTAGAGGCTGCCGGGGAGGCGGGCGGTGCGCCGGGAGAGGCGCGGGCGAACGAGCGGGTCGGGGAGCCACGCGACGAGGAACCCGGCGACGACGAGGACGAGGACAGCCGCAGGGACGTTTCCGACGCTGAGCTGGTAGAGCGCGAGCGCGCCGACGACGACGCTCGGGCCGACGATGGGGAGGAACTGGAGGACGCCGCAGAGGAGGGCGATCGTGACGGGGTAGGGATACCCGAGTATCCAGAAGACGGGGGCGGCGACGACGAACGTCGCGAGCGCGGTGGCGGCCTGCAGGACGTAGATGGCGTAGAGGGTGTCGCGGGCACGCTCGGCGAGCGCTTGGACGATGTCGTGATAGCGGAGGGGGACGGCGGCGAGCACGGCGGCTTCGGCCTCCTCGTGGGCGATGAGGAGCGCGAAGACGAGGATGGCGAAGAGCGTGAACTTCACGCCGAGGACTGGGAGCGCGCTGACGGCGGTGACGGCGAGGGTGCGCAGCGTCCCGGTGAGCGCCGTGGTGAGCGTGGAGACGTCGACGGTGTAGGAGAACGTCCCGAGCTGGAGGACGAAGCGCGACGGGAGGGACTGGACGAAGGCGAGGACGCCGCTGGAGCGGATATAGAGGAGGTAAGTGAAGGCGGCGATGGGGACGAGCACGCCGAGCGCGGCGGCGCTGGTGGTGGCGGCGGCCGCCCACCACGCGGGGACATCGCGCTCGCGGACGCGCCGATAGGCAGGGACGAGGAGGTAGGCGACAGTGGTGGCGAAGACCACAGTGCCGAGGACGTCAGAGAGGAGGAGCGCGGCGAGCGCCGCGAGGGCGGCGAACAGGGCGAGGAGGACAGTACGACGGGTGTACGGCACGGCCGCTGCTTCTCCGGGCGGGAGTAAAAAGGAGGTGGGTGGGTCAGGGGGCCGGCGAGTCGGGTCGAACCGACAGCTACGTGTATCACCGAGTGTGACCACCACGTAATGAAGCGGCGTGACTACCTGCGGGCGGCGGGCGTGGCGGGCGCGCTCGGCCTCGCGGGCTGTACGGGCAACGAGGGGACGACCACGACCGAGTCGACGACCACGACGGCGGGCACGACCGGCACGACGTCGGCATCGCGGACGCTCACCGTCGCGACCTATCCCTCGTACGTCGACGGGTCGGACTCGCCGGGCGCGTGGCTCAAAGAGCAGTTCGAGGCCGCCCACGACGGCGTCACCGTCGAGTGGTCGACGCCGACCTCCGGCTCCTCGAACATCAACGAGTACATCCAGCGCGCCCAGCGCGGCGCGACCATCGACGCGGACGTCTACGTCGGCCTGAACACGGACGAACTCGTCCGCGTCGACCAGGAGCTCGACCAGCAGTTGTTCGCGAAAGTCCGCAGCGAACTCTCGCACGCCGGCGACGTGAAGGAGGGGCTGACCGTCGACCCGAAGGGCCGCGCACTCCCCTTCGACACCGGCTACATCACGCCCGTCGTGGACGCGACGACGCTCGAGAAGGTCCCTCAGTCGTTCGACGACCTACTGCAGAGCCGCTATAAGGGCGACCTCCTCACCGAGAACGCCCAGAGTTCCGATACGGGAAAGGCGTTCCTCCTCCACACGATCCACCAGAAGGGCGCGGACGGCTACCTCGACTACTGGCGGAGCCTCCTCGACAACGACGTCCGCGTGCTCGACAGCTGGGACGCCGCCTACAGCGCCTACACGAAGGGCGAGGCGCCGATGGTCGTCTCCTACTCCACCGCGCAGGTGTACGCCGCGAACCAGGGCGAGGACCTCGACAAGTATCGGGTGGTGTTCCTGAACGGCGAAGGCTACGCGAACCCCGAGAGCACCGCCGTCTTCGCCGGGAGCGAGGAGCGCGACCTCGCGACGGCGTTCGTCGACTTCATGCTCTCCTCGAAGGCGCAGGACACCATCCCGCAGCTGAACTACCAGTCGCCCGCGACCACGACGGGGTCGCTCTCCGGGAACTTCGCGAAGTACAACAAGGAGCCCGAGAACCCCGTGACCTTCACGTACGACGAACTCGCAGGCAACGTCACAGGGTGGGTCGAGGAGTGGGCTCGTCTGGTCGCACAACACTGACCGTCACGGAGCGCCTCTACGGCGTCGCCGACCGCGTCGGCGCGCGCGGAGCGTTCCTCGCGACGCTCGCCGTCCTCGCCGTGGTGTTCTACTACCCGGTCGGGACGGTGTTGCTCACGGCGTTCACCGAGGAGGGCGCGTTCTCGCTCGCGCCGCTCTGGGCGACGCTCACCGACCCGTTCTACTTCGGCGTGCTCGCGGGCGCGCTCGCCGACCCGACGAGCGTTCCGGGCGCGCTCTACCGCTGGGTGCGGGCGGGCTTCCCAGCCGTCAAGACCGGCCTGTTCGGTTTCACGGCCTACCTCGCCGTCCTCGGCACCGCAAGCGCCGTCGTCGTCGGCCTCCCCGGGGCGTACGTGCTCGCGCGCTACGAGTTCAGAGGGAGAGAAACGATTCGCTCGCTCACCGTCGTCCCGTTCGTCCTCCCCGCCATCATGGTCGCCGTCGGCTTCACCACGATGTTCGGGACGCACGGCACCCTCAACGACGTCCTCGGCGTGGTCGGCCTCCATATCGACGTGGCGTTCAGCGTGCCGCTCGTCGTCGCCGCGCTCACCTTCTACAACGCGCCACTCGTCACGCGCTTCGTCGTCGCCGCCGCCGACACCGTGGACGCGCGCGCCGTCGAGACAGCCCGCACCCTCGGCGCGCCGCGCTGGCGGGCGTTCCTCGACGTCGTCGCCCCCCAGTTGCTCCCCTCCTTCCTCGCGTCCGTCCTGCTCGTCTTCGTCTTCGACTTCATGGCGTTCCCCATCGTCCTCGCGCTCGGCGGGTTGCGCCTCGCGACCGTCGAAGTCTGGATTTACTCGCTCGCATCCAACCTCGACCTCGCGGAGGCGGCGTCGCTCGCCGTCCTCGAGGCCGCGGTCACGCTCGGCGTCACCTACCTCTACCTGCGCTACGAGCGCCGCGGCGGGTCCGGCACCGCTGTCGCCACCGTCGAGCGCGTCCCCCTGCTCGGCCCGCCGAGCCTCGGACGCCTGCTCGCCGCCGCCTACGCGCTCGTCGCCGTCGTCCTCTACGTCGGGCCGCTCGCGAGCATGGTCACCGAGAGCCTCACCCGCGCCGGGTCGTTCTCGACGGCGAACTACGCCTTCCTCGTCGCCCAACAGCTCGGAACAGGCGGCGCACGACCCACGGTGGCCGTCCAGAACAGCCTCGTCTTCGCCGTCGGGGCCGTCGTGCTCGCCGTCCCGATGGGCGTCAGCATCGCCGTCGTCACCAACCGTGAGGGGCGCTGGGCGCGCGTCGCCGGCGCGCTCCTGATGGCGCCACTCGCCGTCAGCGGCGTCGTCACCGGCATCGGCCTCCTGCAGGGCCTCGTCTTCGGCGTCGACATTTTCGGCCACCACATCGCCGTCACGGGGCCGGTCGCCATCGTCGCCGCGCACGCTGTCGGCGGCTATCCATTCGTCGTGCGGAACGTCGCGCCCCTTCTCGCGCGCGTCGACCGCGACCTCGTCGCGGCCGCCCGGACGCTCGGGGCCGGCCCCGCACGGGCATTTCGGGACGTGACGCTCCCGCTCGTCGCGCCGGGCGTCGTCGCCGGCGCAGCGTTTGCGTTCGCCATCAGCGTCGGCGAGTTCAACGCGACTATCGTGCTCGCGCGCGACAGCGCCTCCTACACGATGCCGGTCGCCCTCGAACGATACCTCTCGAACCCCTCCGTCGGCCCGTATCTCGGCCCCGCCGCCGCGATGGGGACCGTCTTACTCTGTGTCACCGCGGCGAGTTTCGTCGTCGTCGAACGCCTCGGCGGGCGGTGGGAGCCGTGACCGTCACTCTCCACCTCGATGGTGTCACGAAGGACTACGGCGACGCGACGGCGCTGCGCGGCATCGACCTCGACGTCGAGGACGGCGAGTTCTTCACGCTCGTCGGGCCCTCGGGCTGCGGGAAGACGACGACGCTGCGCTGTATCGCCGGCCTCGAAGCCCCGGATTCGGGGACGATTCGCTTCGGTGAGCGGGACGTCTCGGGGCTCCCCCCGGAGGACCGGGACGTCGGCGTCGTCTTCCAGCACTACGCGCTCTTCCCGACGATGACCGTCCGGGAAAACGTCGCCTACGGCCTCCAGTTCGACCCGCCCGCCGGGAGCGTCGACGAGCGCGTCGACGAACTGCTCGCCCTCGTGGACCTCTCAGGGATGGGCGAGCGGATGCCGGATGAACTCTCGGGCGGCCAGCGCCAGCGGGTCGCGCTCGCCCGCGCGCTCGCTCCCGAGCCGGACGTCCTCCTCCTCGACGAACCGCTCTCCGCGCTCGACGCCCGCCTCCGCGAGCAGTTGCGACTGGAGGTGAAGCGCGTCCAACGCGAACTCGGCATCACCACCGTCTACGTGACCCACGACCAGTCGGAGGCGCTCGCGGTGAGCGACCGACTCGCCGTGATACACGACGGACGTGTCGAGCAGGTCGGCGACCCCGAATCCGTCTACGAATCGCCCGCGACGCGTTTCGTCGCGGAGTTCCTCGGGGAGAATAACTGCCTCGACGGCCGTGCGAGTCGGGGGGTTGGAGGGGAAACAGGGGGGTCCGTGGTGACGGTCGGCGAGCGAGAGTTCGAGGTCGCCGGCGACCACGCGGGCCCGGTGACGCTCTGCGTGCGGCCGGAATCGCTGGACGCGGACGCCTCGCACAATCAGTTCGCCGCGCGCGTCACCGACGTCGAGTTCCTCGGCGACGCCTACAGGGTGCACTTCGACTGGAACGGCCGGCCGATTCTCGCGCGCCTCGACGAGCCGCTGTCGGGGTCGGTGACGCTCGGCTTCGCTCCCGACGACGCCACCGTCCTCGAGCGCTAATCGGGCCGAAGCCCTATGTCGGCTCCGCGAGGAGTCTACCACATGCAGGGACTCTCCGGGAAGACGGCGCTCGTCACGGGCGCCGGGTCGGGAATCGGACGCGCGTCCGCCGAACGCCTCGCCGCCGAGGGCGCGAACGTCGTCGTCGCGGACATTACCGTGGACGCGGGCCGCGAGACGGTCGACCGAATCGAGGCCGCTGGGGGTGAGGCGACGTTCGTCGAGGTGGACGTCTCGGACACCGATTCGGTCGAGCGGATGGTGGACGTCGCCGTCGAGACGTACGGCGACCTCGACCTCGCGCACAACAACGCCGGCATCCTCACGGACTTCGTGGAGGTGACGGACGTCACCGAGGCCGACTGGGAGCGCATCATGCAGGTCAACCTGAAGGGCGTCTGGGCGTGCATGAAGGCCGAACTCCCCGTGCTGGAGGACGGCGGCGGCGCCATCGTCAACACCGCCTCGGAAGCCGGCCTCGTCGGGATGGGTGGCCTGTCGAGCTACTCGGCGAGCAAGCACGGCGTCGTCGGCCTCACGAAGTCCGCGGCGCTCGAATACGCGAACCGGGGCGTCCGCATCAACGCCATCGCGCCGGGGCCGACGAAGACGAACATCCAGTCGAGCATCACGGGCAGTCTCACCACAGGGTCGTTCCTCGAGCGCGCGAAGGCGGCGCTTCGACTAGTACGACTCGCCGTCCGGACGATGCGCGCGGACTTCGACACCTCGGCGATGCGCGACGTCCCGATGGACCGCATCGCCGACCCCGAGGAGATGGCGGGCGCGGTCGCGTTCCTCTGCTCGTCGGACGCCTCCTACATCACCGGCCACACCCTCCCCGTCGACGGCGGGCAGGCCGCCGACTGATTATTCGGGCGCGACGCCGACCGTCAGGAGCGTACCCCAGCGGCGATAGCGGTCGACCATCGCCTCGCGCGACGCGAAGCCCTCGTAGGGGAACTCCGAGGCGTCGGGAATCTCGACGTCGCGGTCCGCGACGTTGTCCTGCTCGGCGACGAAGAGGCCGGCCTCGCGGAAGGCCTCACGGTACTCCGCTTTCGACCAGCGCGTCATCTCCACCGAGATGTTCGCCTGCCAGTCGTGGGAGTGGACGTTCTCCTCGTAGTAGTTCACCGCGCAGTAGAAGGTGCCGCCGGGCCGGAGGACGCGCCGGACCTCCTCGAGCGTCTCGATTGGGTCGGCGGCGTAGTAGAAGGCTTCCATCGAGAAGACGTGGTCGAGACTGTCGTCCGCGAACGGGAGGTCGCCGAAGTCGCCGACGACGTAGCCGATTGCGGGGTCGTCGGTGTACGACCGGGCGTTGCGCGTCATCTCGGGGGAGCCGTCGAGGCCGTAGCCCCGCCCGATGCCGCGCTCGCGGAGCGCGCGGAGGGCGTAGCCCGACCCCGTACCGAGGTCAAGGACGCGGTCGTCCGCCTCGACCGGCATTCGCGCGAGGACGTGCTTCGCGGTGTGCCAGTGGCGCTCCTCCATGCCCTTGTCGCGGCCCGAGGCCGCCCAGTCGTCGAACTCCTCGCGTACGCTCATACCGGCGTGGAGAACTGGCGGCGGGAAAACGGATTCGGCTTCGCGCTCCTCGCGCGTGAGCGACGCGGCCGGCGCGACGGGTCGAACGGACGGCACGCTTTTGCGACGCACGCGCGACGCACGAGCCATGAGTCAGGACTACCTCGTGACGGACGCCACGACGCTCGACGGCGAACGTGTGGACGTCGAGATCCGCGACGGCACCGTCGAGGCCGTCCGGGAAGCGGGCGACGCCGACCCCGATGCGTTCGAGGAGTGCGACACCTTCGGCGCCGACGGGCGGCTCGTCACGCCGCCGCTCATCGAGCCGCACATCCACCTCGATGCGACGCTGACTGCGGGCGACCCGCAGTGGAACGAGTCCGGGACGCTCGCGGAGGGCATCGACGTCTGGGCCGACCGCAAGCAGGCCCTCACGAAGGAGGACGTCAAGGCGCGCGCGACCGAGACCATCGAGTGGCTGGTCAGCCACGGTATTACGCGGGTGCGGACGCACGCCGACACCACCGAGGCGTCGCTCGTCGGCGTCGAGGCCCTCCTCGAACTCCGCGAGGAACTCGACGTCGTCGACCTCCAGGTCGTCGCGTTCCCACAGGACGGGGTCTTCACCGCGCCCGAGCACGAGGACCTCCTCCGCGAGGCCGTCGAGATGGGCGTCGACGTTATCGGCGGCATCCCGCACAACGAGCACACCCGCGAGGACGGCGTGAAGGGTGTCACGACGGCGGTCGACCTCGCCGAGCGCCACGGCCGCCCGCTCGACCTCCACATCGACGAGACGGACGACCCCGGCTCGCGCTTCACCGAAGTGCTCGCGAGCGAGGCCCTGAAACGGGATATCGGTGAACGGACGACCGCGAGTCACACCACCGCGATGCACTCCTACCCGAACGCCTACGCGGGGAAGGTGGTGAGCCTGCTCGCGGAGAGCGGCGTCAGCGTCGTCACGAACCCGCCGGACAACTCCGTGCTGCAGGGGCGCTACGACGACTACCCGCGCCGGCGCGGCCACACTCGCATCGACCAACTGCGCGAGGCGGGCGTGACAGTCGGTATCGGCCACGATTCGGTCGTGGACCCGTGGTACCACTACGGCGTCGGCGACCAGCTCGACGCCGCGTTCGTCCTCCTGCACTACGCACACATGAGCGGCCGCGACGACGTCGGCGCGCTCTGGGAGATGCTCACCGAGGCGAACGCCGACGTCGTCGGGGTCGGCGACGAGTACGGCCTCGAGGAGGACACCGAGGGATCGCTCGTCGTCTACGACGCGCGCTCGCCGTTCGACGCCCTCCGGAAGCGCGCGCCCCGCCTCCGCGTCGTCAAAGGCGGGCAGGAGGTCGCGCGCACCGACCCCGCGACGCACACCGTCACGCGCGGTGGCGACGTGCGCGACGTCTCCTACGACCGGCCGTAGGACGTGACTAGTTCCGTGCCAGCGACCGGAGCGAGTGGGTTTATTCCGCGGGGGACCGACGAGCGAGTATGGTCGGACGCAAGAAACGCTACGCGCTCGCCGACACCGCCCAACAGGTCGTCGGCGGGTTCCTGCTCGCCGGGCCGTTCGTCGTCACCGAGGAGGTGTGGGCACTCGCCACCCAAATGGCGTGGTACCACGTGCTCATGACGGTCGGCATCGTCGCCGGCATCGGCTACGGCGCGCTCTACGAGGCGGACGACGGACGCGACCCCGAGAAGGAAGCCGACGTCGCCGGAGTCCCGGTGCGTTTCGTCTCGCTGATGCTCGTCGCCTACGGCGCCGTCCTCCTCCTCGCGCTCTCCTTCCGTGCGCCCCGGACGTTCGCCGCGAACCTCGAACTGCAGGTCGACACAATCGGCCTCGCCGTCTTCACACTCAAAGCGACGAGCGTCGGTGCCGTCTTCAGCGTCGTCGGCGCGGCGACCGCGGACAGCGTCTTCTGACGCCGACGTCCTCGACGGCGTCGCCCCGTCAACTATGTCACTCGCCAACATCACGTACCACTAAGTCAGTGCCCGACACCCACCGTGTATGGACTACCGGCTCGCCGTCGACGGGGCACCGGAGACGATTCCGGGTGGTACCGCCGTCCTCCTCCTGCATCCGAGCATCGGGGAGACAGACCGCATCGACACCGACTTCCTCAAGGCCGACACCGACGCCTTCCTCGTTATCTCGACCCGCACCACCGCACGCGAGGTGATGCAGAAACTCGACCACTACGATGTCGATGAGACGCGCGCACAAATCCTCGACACGCTCTCCGTCGACCGCGGGTACTCGCGCCGCAGCGGCGACAACATCCGCTACGTCTCCTCGCCCGACGACGTCAACGGCATCTGCACCGTCACCGAGGAGTTCCTCGCCGACCACGAGGGGAAACGCCGCGTCAGCTTCGACTCCATCACCGAACTCGCCTACTACGCCGACGACGGCCGCGCCGTCGACGCGCTCGAACGCATGTCGCGCCTGCTCAAAGCCTACGACGCCGTCGGCCTCTTCCACGTCTCCACGGAGGTCCACGACGCCGAGACCATCGAGCGCTTCGAGGAGTGCTGCGACGGCGTCCTCAGCCTCCACGAGGACGGCAGCGTCGACGCCGACTTCTGAGAACTAGTCGAAGAGCTTCTCCGCCCACGTGACGGCGTACGCCGCGCCGTGCTCGCGGTAGGCGAGCGTGTCGAGCGCGTCGAACGGCGCCGGGACGTCGAGGCCGTGCTTGATGCCGCCTGCCGCCAACTCGGCGGCGTCCGCGAACTCCGTCTTGCCGCGCGCGACGGCGCGCCCGAGCCCGTCGAGACGCGGCTGGAGGCGCTCGCCCGCGTCCGCCCACGCTTCGGCAAGCATCGCGTACTCGCCGGCCCACGTCTCGAAGACGTCGCGGGTGTGCAGGGCGACGTAGGCGTCGTAGCACGCGAGCGCGAGCTGGTAGGTCGTCGTCGGGTCCGTTGGCGTCGCCGCCGCGAACTCGCGATACGACTCCCCGAAGAATCCGAGGAACTGCTCGGGGAGGGCGAGACCCGCCTCGACGAGCGCCTCCGCGACGAGGAAGGAGACGAAGTCCTCGGGCGAGCCCTCGACGCGCGGCTTCACGAGGACGACCGGCGGCGTCGTCTGCGTCGTCCACGTGACGCTGCCGTCACCGGGCGCGCCGACGATAACGTCGTCGCCGACGAGGCGGTCGAGGATTTCGGGGTGGTCGTCGGGGAGCCACGCCGAACGATAGCCGCGCGGCTCGACATCGTCGACTACCATCATCAGGTCCGTGAGCGCCGAGGTGGGGAGCACCTCGAAGTCGCGCTCGGTGTCGTAGACGAGCGCGCCCGGTGCATGCTCGTCGCGGACCGCTGCAACGTCCGGGTGGAGGTCTCGTTGCTCGAACATCACCCCATCGAGCTCACGATGAGCGCGAGGGAGGCGATAGCCGACAGGCCGACGGTCGTGAGGACGATTTTCGTAGCCGTGCTCATACACGCCGGTCTGCGCCGAATACACTTAAAATCGGGCAGTTCGCGCTCGCGTCAGTCCGCGCTCTCGGGCGCCGGGGGTTCGCCGCCGGGCGTCGCGTCGCCCTGCGCGGAGAAGTAGGACGCGAGCGCCGGCCCCGTGACGTTGTGCCAGACGCTGAAGAGCGCGGGTGCGAGCGCCGCGAGCGGGCTGAAGTGCGCCGTCGCGAGCGCCACCGCGAGCCCCGAGTTCTGCAGGCCGACCTCGAACGTCACCGCGCGCACGCGGTCCTCGCTCATCTCCGTCGCGCGCCCGACGAGGTTGCCCGCCGTCAGGCCGATCCCGTTGTGGAGGACGACGGCCGCGACGGCCCCGACTGCCGCACCGAGGATGGTGCCCTTGTTCGCGGCGACGACGGCCGCGACGATGGCGACGATGGCCGCTACCGATACCGTCGGGAACACCGTCAGGCCGACCTCGGCGAGCCGCGGCGCGTACCGGTCGAGCAGGTAACGCAGCGCGAACCCGGCGAGCACCGGCACGAAGACGACTTTCACGATGTCCGTGAACAGCGACATGAAGGTCACGTCGATGGTCGCGCCCGCGAGTGTCACCACCCACGCCGGCATCAGAATCGGCGCCGTCAGCGTCGTCACCGTCGTTATCGAGACGGAGAGCGCGACGTCGCCCTTCCCGAGGTAGGTCATCACGTTCGACGCCGTCCCGCCGGGCGCCGCGCCGACGAGCACCACGCCGAGCGCGAGCTCCGGCGGCAGGCCGAGCACGAGCGTTAGCGCGTACGCCGCGACGGGCATCACGAGCCACTGCGTCAGCGCGCCGATGGCGACGTCGCGTGGCCGCTCGACGATGCGCCGGAAGTCCTCCGGCAGGAGCGTCAGCCCCATCCCGAGCATGATGAGGCCGAGCAGCGGCGTGATGTAGGGGAGGACGGGCGTGAAGACGCTCGGCGCGTAGAGCGCGAGCGCCGCCGCCGCGAGTACCCAGACGACGAAGAACTTGTTCGCGTACGACGCGAGCGTCTCGAGCGTGTCGAGCGCGCTCACGCGAGACACCTCCGGCGTCGAGAGTCGGTGGACCGGACGGCGTCTCCGGTGTTAGTCACACGCGCATGCGAGGGAATGGAGAGAGACATCGCTCTCCCTTGTGAGGTGGCGTACAAAAGGATGCGACTGCGGACAGGAATTGCCCCAGTCCGAACCGCCGTCGGGCAGTTATTCGTCGCGGGTAGTCGGGCCCGCGAACGTCTCCGGGACCTCGATGACGTAGCGGCCGTTCTCCTGTAAGGCGATGATATACTCCTCGCGGTCGTAGAGCTCCATCAGGTTCAGCTCGTACTGGCCGGGCGCGAGCACCTTGATGGACTCGAACTGGTCGTTCAGTTCCTCTCGGAGCGCCTCCATGTCCGGTTCCTCGGCGTCCTCGTCCGGCTCCTTGACGACCCGGCCGTCGCTCGGCGGTTCCTTCGGCAGGTCGTCGGAGGTAACCATCTCGGTGCGCGCGGACGCCTGCGCGGCGTCCTCTGCGTCGTCGGACACAGCGGCTGCGTCCGCGCCAGCCACGTCCGCGTCGGCCGCCTCGACATCGGCCGCCGTGTCAGCCTCGACAGTCGATGCGTCCGCGTCGGCCGCCTCGACATCGGCCGCCGTGTCAGCCTCGACAGTCGATGCGTCCGCGTCGGCCGCCTCGACATCGGCCGCCGTGTCAGCCTCGACAGTCGATGCGTCCGCGTCGGCCGCCTCGACATCGGCCGCCGTGTCAGCCTCGACAGTCGATGCGTCCGCGTCGGCGTCCGCGCTCACGGGTTCGGCAGCCGCGTCGGGCGACGCCCGTCCATCGCCGCTCGGCGAGTCGGCCTCGGGGGTGGCGTCGGGCGACGACTCGGTATCGGTACGTTCCGGGTCCGAGGCCGCCCCCTCCGTTTCGGCTGCACTCGACGCCGCACCGCCGGACTCCGCAGGGTTCGCGTCTGCGCCCGCGGAGGACTCCTCCGTTTCGGGTGCGCCGACGTCGGGACCGTCGCTCACGAAGTCCCGGACCGTCGCCGCCGCCTTCCCAACGGCCGACGAGACGCCGCCCGTGTCCGGGCGCTCCGGTGCCTCGTCACCGCCGACATCGGCGTCGTCGGGAATCTCGCCGGGGTGGAACTGGAACTTGTTCCCGCCACACTCCGGACAGCCCGAGAGCATCTCCTTCGACCCGTCCGCGAACGTGTGGCCGCAGTTCGTGCACTGGTGGGGCATTACTGCCTCTTGAGGAGCGCGCTGATGAGCGTCTCGTCCTTGTGGAGGGACTGAATCTGGTTCGCCGGCCCAATGACCGTGAGCTTCGCCGGATCCTCCTCCTTGCCCATGATGCGGCCGAGGAGGCCGGACTCCTGCGTCTCGCTACGCGGGAAGGACTCGATCTCGATACCCGTGAATCCGTCCGGGTTGATCTCGGTCATCGTGACCTCGATGAGCTTCGACTCCTCATCGGGCGTCAAGCCCTTCTCCAAGACGACGATGTCGCCGTCGTGGACGGAGTCGAGAATCATCCGAATCTTCTCCATGCTCGTCTTCCCCTCCATGCGCTCTGCGCTGATGAGGTCGAGTTGCACGCCGTCGTCCGTGTCCTGTCGTGCCATCTCTCTCACCCGAACTTTTCCGCGATTCGGTCGTAGACCTCGTCCATGTTCTCGCCCTCGAGCGCGGAGAGCTCGATGGTCTCGTGCTGCGGGAAGGCGTTCCGGATGCGCTGGACGTTCGAGTCCTCGAGGTCCGTCTTGTTCGCGAGGATGAGCACGGGGAGCTCACGGCTCTCGATGATACCGATAAGCATCGTGTTCACCTGCGTGAACGGGTCGGTCGTGGAGTCGAGGACGTAGATGACGCCGTCGACGTCCTCGCGGAGCCAGTGCATCGCCTCCGCGACGCCCTCGGTGGCCTCCCGGGAACGTCGGACGGCCTCCTCTTTCTCCATGTCGTGGTCGAGGAACTCCTCGTAGTCCACCTTCGTCGTGACACCCGGGGTGTCGACGATGTCGATGGAGACCGTCTGGCCGTTCCGTTCGATCTCGACGTTCTCTTTGCGCCGCGCGCGTCGTGTCTCGTGGGGGATGTGGCTCTCGGGCCCGACGGCGTCGCCGGTCCAGTCGCGAGCGATGCGGTTGGCCAGCGTCGTCTTGCCGGCGTTCGGAGGCCCGTAGATACCGATCCGCTTCGGGTCCTCGCCTTCGCCGGCGAAGAGTTTCGCCGTGACCGCCGAGATGCTGTCCCTGAGATCTGCAAACAGTCCCATCCTCTTGTCTCCTTTACGTTACGGGCGCCCACACGGGAAAACTTGACGCAGCTATCGGGTGTCGAGCCCCCGCGGCCGCCCGGTTAATCGTACGAACCCGGCCAGGCGACTTAAACTTACGTCAGACGACGAATGGCAGTTAGTATTGCCTGCGCGTGCGGGAATACTGCTCATATCGGTGCGCGGCTCACGGTGGGCGGGGGACAAGGAAGTCGAGGGGAAACGAAGGGGTCCGAGGAACGAGCGGTCGTCGAGATCGGGTGGTCCGGTCCGAGTGGGGACGAATACCGCATGGTACCGTAGGACACCGGAACCCCCCACCCCTTCGTTTCAGGTGGAGAGCGAATCGAGAGCGGGGGAGGGGGGCCGTGCGACGAAGATTCCGGGAGACGAGTGTGATACCCTAGACACGACTCGACTCGAAACGAAGGATGTTATCTGCAATACGGGTTTGGTTTTTCCACCATCCACTTAGTCCTTCCTTCTTCAAGACCTCTCGTCCGACCCCTCCCCACCACCTACCCTTAGTCTCGTTCCACTCGAAACGAAGGGGTGGGGGGTTTGCCCCGTCTGCCCGGTAACCCCCTCCGTTTCGGGTGGAAAACTGATCGATTACTACACCATCGGTGATGGCGAACCAATCCACCTCGTAACCGATACACCGACTGTCAGCGTCTATCCTGGCATCACGATCGGGCGTTCAGCTGCGTCGCCGTCCGTCGAGGGACCCTCGTTTCGTATCGAGAAACCGACTATTGGGGGACAACCCTATACGGGATCCAGAACCCTAGGACCCCCTAATATCTCTCTAGGGATCAGCGCGAATACCTAGAGTTCACCCGGTGGCTCTTCGTTTCGTCGCCGGCGCCGACGGTCGTCTCCCGACGACTGATGTCATCGAAACGTTTTTGATTCGTCGGGACCGTCTATTTCATCTGCATCAACTGGACGGGTCGGTTCTGCACGGACGGCGGCGACGTCGCCGATCCGGGCGGTTCCTGCTGCTGTGGCCGTCCCTCTCCAGGTGAAACGAAGGGGTGTACGTGACACGATGACGGACGACGAAACGAACGGACGGCGGACAGCAGACAGGGACTTCGACGTCGACCTCGACGACGTTCTCGACGATGACGACGACGAGAGCGACGGCGGGCTCTTCGACGACCTACTCAGCGGCGAGCCCATCTTCGAGAACAAGGAAGTCCTCCGTCCGTCCTACACGCCACACGAACTCCCCCACCGCAACGAGCAGATCAACAACATGGCGACCATCCTCGTCGCCGCGCTCCGCGGGGAGACGCCGTCGAACATCCTCATCTATGGGAAGACGGGGACCGGGAAGACGGCCTCCGCGAAGTACGTCAGCCAGGAACTGGAGAATACTTCGCGGAAATACGACGTCCCCTGTGAGGTCGAGTACATCAACTGCGAGGTGACCGACACCCAGTATCGCGTGCTCGCGCAACTCGCGAACACTTTCATCGAGCAGAACCGCGACTACGTTCGGGACCGCATCCGCGACGTCGAGGACTTGCTCGCGGACGCCGCGGACGACGAGGGCGCGCTCGCCGACTCGCAGTTTGACTCGGTGCGCGAGGCCGAACGCCGCCTCGATGACCTCGAACGCGACCTCGAGGAGATGGAGGAGGTCCCGATGACCGGGTGGCCGACCGACCGCGTCTACTCGACGTTCTTCGAGGCGGTCGACTACGTCGAGCGCGTCGCCGTCATCATGCTGGACGAGATCGACAAACTCGTCGAAAAGTCCGGTGACGACACCCTCTACAACCTCTCGCGGATGAACTCCGAGCTCGACAACTCCCGGGTCTCCATCATCGGCATCTCGAACGACCTGAAGTTCACCGACTTCCTCGACCCGCGCGTGAAGTCCTCCCTGGGCGAGGAGGAAATCGTCTTCCCGCCGTACGACGCGAACCAACTCCGGGACATCCTCCAGCACCGCTCGGAGACCGCGTTCAAGGCAGACGCGCTCAGCGAGGACGTCATCCCGCTCTGTGCGGCGTTCGCCGCCCAAGAACACGGCGACGCGCGACGCGCGCTCGACCTCCTGCGGACGGCGGGCGAACTCGCGGAGCGCGACCAGTCCGACGTCGTCACCGAGGAGCACGTCCGGCGCGCGCAGGACAAGATCGAACTCGACCGCGTCGTCGAAGTCGTGCGCACGCTCCCGACACAGTCGAAACTCGTTCTCTTCGCCATCATGATGCTGGAGAAACACGGCGTCCACAACATCAACACGGGCGAAGTCTACAACATCTACAAGACGCTTTGCGACGAGATCGACGCCGACGTCCTCACCCAGCGCCGGGTCACCGACCTCATTAGCGAACTCGACATGCTCGGCATCGTGAACGCCGTCGTCGTCTCGAAGGGCCGGTACGGGCGCACGAAGGAGATCAACCTCTCGGTGCCCATCGACGAGACCGAAGCCGTCCTCCAAGCGGACTCGCGACTCGGCGACATCGAGAACGTCACGCCGTTCGTACAGGCCCGCTTCGACAACTAGGTACTTCCCGTCCGTTCGGCCGCTCTACCCCGTGAGCGGCGTCGTTCCACCGGAAACGAGGGGGTTCGCGGTGGCGTTCCCGGATACTGATTCTGCGGTCACCGGACTCGCGACCATCGCGTCGCCCGTGATGACGAGTCGGACCCAGCCGAGCCACGGGATGCGGAACTCGGCGGTGCCCCGAACCCAGTCGGGCTTGACTGGCGAGGAGATCCCGACCGCTTGGTCGTAGTAGTTGTTGGCGTCACCCTTCGTGATGAAGCCAGCGTGGGGCGCGGGGCAGTTCTCCAACTCCTGGCAGTTCTGCGCACCCATCAGGTACTGCTGGTTCGCCTCGTCGTACCAGTTCTCGCTCTCGTTTACCCAGAACCTCGCTCTGTGTATGATGGGCGTCCGTCCCTGGTCGCCGTAGGGTGCGTAGACGACGACGTCACCGGGGTTGTGGAACTTCGTGTAGCCGGTCCGCTCGCCCGTGCGATAGGTGACGATGCCGGTGTCGCCGTGGTCTGCGGCGGGCGCGAAGCGCTGTTCGTCCATCACGAAGACGAGATCGCCCTTCTGCAGGTTCGGGTTCATGCTGCCGGACTCAACGGCGACGAGCGGCGGCCAGAGGCCACTGACGGCGAAGAGGAGTAGTCCGACGAGGGCGACGGCGAGCGCGCTACTCACGAGCTCACGGACGAAGACGACGGCCTCGTTGTCGGTGCGGAGGAACCAGCGTATGGCGGCTAGCGGACCGTCTCGGGGGTCGGGGACGTCGTCCGCGCTCATTGTCCCTCGCTACGGCGGACCGTCGTTTGAAGGTTCCTCAATCGAGACGTCGACCCACGGACGCGACTCCGTGTGCTACTCTCCACCCGCTCGCGTCATTTTCCGTCGTCTCCCGCGTCACTCCGCAGTCCTTTTGCTCGCGGGCCGCTTCGAAGACGAACTGTGCCCGACTCGACGCCCGTCCGGGTAGTGCGCGAACTCACGGCCCGCGACTACAACGCGGAGCGTGACGCCGTGACGCTCCTCGCTGACGAACCCGACCCGATCGCGGCCGTCGAGCGCGTCGTCGACGCCGCGCCCGACGACGTTCTCACGCTCTCCGCGGACGACGTCCGCGACCTCCTCGCCGACGCGTCCACTGAGACGCCGAGCAGTGGCGCGGACGCAGACGCGGCGGCCTCCGCCGCGCCTCCCGCGGACGCCGCTCCGAATGCGGACCGCAGTTCCGATACGGCCACCGCAACGTCCGCCGACCCGGCGGCGGGTGCGGAGGCCGAGTCCGTCGACGCCGACCCCTCGCCGGACGGACCTACTGGCGATGCGACACCGAGCGACGGTGACGCGGCGCCGTCACCCGACACATCACCGACCGACGTTTCGAATGGAGCCGATATCGGCGACGACATCACGACGGCGGTGACCTCTCCAACCGAAACAACGGGGGGTGATGCGGCCCGCGTTGGCGAGCGGGACCCGCCCGCGCCCGACATCGGCAACGACGTCACCGGTCACTCCACCGGGACCGGCGAATACGGCGACTTCGTGACGGTCTTCCGCGACCGTTACGAGCGCCTCTCGAAGAAACTTCGCGGGCGCGTCAACCACCGCCCGACGGACGCCCTCGACGCCATGCCCGGTGGCTCCGACGCCGCCATCGTCGGGATGGTGAACGACATCCGCTCGACGGCGAGCGGCCACTGGCTCGTCGAACTCGAGGACACCAACGGGACGTTCCCCGCGCTCATCATGAAGGACCGTGACTGGGCCGACGTCGTCGACGAACTCCTCCTCGACGAAGTCGTCGCCATTGAGGGGACGCTCGCCGACGACGGGGGCATCCTCTTCGCGGACAGCGTCCACTTCCCCGACGTTCCTCGGACCTACAACCCGAGCACCGCCGACCGGCACGTGCAGGCCGCGCTCGTCTCCGACGTCCACGTCGGCAGCCAGGAGTTCGCCGGCGACCGCTGGGACGCCTTCGCCGACTGGCTCCACACCGAGGAAGCCGAAGCGGTCGAGTACCTCCTGGTGGGTGGCGACATGGTTGAGGGCGTCGGCGTCTACCCCGACCAGGACGAGGAACTCGACATCGTCGACGTCTACGAGCAGTACGAAGCCTTCAGCGAGCGCCTGAAGGACGTCCCCGGCGACATGGAGATTGTGATGATTCCCGGGAACCACGACGCCGTCCGGCTCGCCGAACCCCAACCCGGCTTCGACGAGGAACTCCGGGACATCATGAGCGCGCACGACGCCCGCATCACGGGGAACCCCTCGACGGTGACCGTCGAGGGCGTCGACGTCCTCATGTATCACGGCGTCAGCCTTGACGAGGTCATCGCCGAGCACGGCAGCGACGATGTCTCCTACGACGCGCCGCACAACGCGATGGCCGAACTCCTCAAGAAACGCCACGTCGCGCCCCAATACGGCGGCCGGATGCGCGTCGCACCCGAGGAGAAGGACTACCTCGTCATCGACGACGTCCCGGACGTCTTCCACACCGGCCACGTCCACAAACTCGGCGTCGGCGAGTACCGCAACGTCAAACTCGTCAACTCCGGCAGCTGGCAGGAGCAGACCGCCTTCCAGAAGTCCGTCAACATCGACCCGGACGTCGGGACGGCGCCCGTCATCGACCTCGACACCCTCGACATCACCGTGCGCAAGTTCTGAGAGTCCGGTCGGCAGACCAGTAGCCCGCCGCCATCCCCACTTTCTGCGTTGCGTTTCGACGCCTACCGCACCCCCGTCTCCTGTTCTCCAGTCGAAACGAAGGGGAGTGTCACTCGTCCCCGTCCGGCGTGAGTCGGTAGCGCTCGGTTCGCTCGCCGGCGAACCGCGGGCCGGCGCCCGCGGCCTCGAAGCCGGCGCTCGTGACGGCGTCGAGCGCGCCCGACTCGGACTCGGGGACGACGACTTCCACAGTGAGATTTTCCGCGCGCGCGAACGCGATGGGTTCCTCGAGGAGGGCCGCGGCGGCGTCCGTGTCGCCGACGAGGCGGGTGACGTGGACCGCGTCCGCGTCGGCGTCGTACGCGAGGACGCCGACGACGGCCTCGTCACGTTCGGCGACGCGCACCGCGCGTTCACGCAGGAGGCGTTCGGCCGCGCGCGTCGGGACGCCCGCGACGTCGGCGATGGCGTCGACGTCCTCCGGGTCGGCTTCGCGTACCGTCACGTCACTCATCGCCCGTGTCTGTGCGCGCCGCGCGTAAAAAAGCGCGTCCCGCGGCCGTGTCTGGGATAGACAGGGTTATCCCCACCCCGTTACTACCCCCGTCCATGACTGCGTGTGACACGACCCGTGTCGGGGGTTCCCGATGCGTGTAGTCGCAAAGTTCGGCGGGACGAGCCTCGGCTCCGGCGACCGGATCGACCGGGCCGCCGACTCCGTCGCGAAAGCCGTCCGCGAGGGTCACCAGATCGCCGTCGTCGCCTCCGCGATGGGGTCGACGACCGACGACCTGCTCGAGGACATCACCTTCGACGCCGAGGAGTCCGACCGCGCCGAAATCGTCTCGATGGGCGAGCGGACCTCCGTCCGCATGCTGAAGGCCGCGCTCGCCGCCCGTGACATCGACGCCGTCTTCCTCGAACCCGGACACCCCGACTGGCCAGTCGTCACGAACTCGCGCGGCGAAGTCGATGTCGAGGAGACCCGGAAGCGAACCCAGAAACTCGCCGAGCAGATGGGCGACGTCGTCCCCGTCGTCACCGGCTTCCTCGCCGAGGACCACGACGGCAACGTCACGACGCTCGGCCGCGGCGGCTCCGACACCACCGCCGTCATGCTCGGGCGCTACATGGACGCCGACGAAGTCGTCATCGTTACTGACGTTGAGGGCATCATGACCGGCGACCCCCACGTCGTCGAGGGCGCGCGGAACGTCGGCGAAATCACCGTCGACGAACTCCGCAACCTCTCCTTCCGCGGCGCCGAAGTCGTCGCACCCTCCGCGCTCACCTACAAGGACGCCGACCTCGACGTCCGCGTCATCCACTACCAGCACTCCGACCTCCTCACGGGCGGGACGGACATCGAGGGCGAGTTCGAGAACATCATCGACATGCGGGACGCCCCGCTCGCCTGTCTCACCGTCGCCGGGCGCGCCATCCGGAACAGCCACGGCATCCTCTCACGGCTCTCCGGGGCGCTCAGCGACGCCGACATCAACATCGACGGCGTCGCCTCCGGGATGGACTCCATCACCTTCTACGTCGACGCCGAAGTCGCCGAGCGCGCCGAGAACGTCCTCCACGGCGAAGTCGTCGCCGAAGACACGCTCTCCAGCGTCACCGTCACCGACGACGTCGCCGTCATCCGCGTTCTCGGCGGGGACTTCCCCTCCCAGCCGGGCGTCGTCCGGGACATCGTCAACCCCATCTCGGACGCCGGCATCTCGCTCCACGACGTCATCACGTCAGCGACGAGCGTCGCCGTCTTCGTCCCGTGGGACGACCGAGAGCGCGCGCTCGACGCCGTGCAGGACCATTTCGAGGGCTGACGCCCTCACCTCATTCTCCACCTGTCACCGCGCTCGACGGCCGGCCGCCGCCGTCCGCGACAACGCCGGCCCGGTGTACGGCTTGCTGACCGCGCCGAGCGATGCGTCGCTTCGCAATAGCTATCCGACTACCGGACACCACACGAACCAATGGAACTCCCGCAACGCGAACTCGCGGTCCTCGAAGCCGCGAGTGCAGACGAACCGACCACCATCGCGGAACTCGCGTCCGCGACGGGCGAGAAACCCGAGACAGTCACGGGCGCGGCCTTCGAACTCGAAGACCGCGGCTTCGTCACCGTCTCCGAGGAGACGGTCGCCGACGTCGAACTCACCGAGGAGGGCAAGCAGTACCGCGAGGAAAGCCTCCCCGAAGTCCGCCTCTACGAGGCCGCGCTCGATGTCGGCGCCGACGAGGATCCCGTGAACATGGGCGAGGTGCTCGGGAGTGCGGACCTCGAGGGCCCCGAGGTCGACATCGCGCTCTCGAACTACGCCCGGAAGGGCTACGGTGACATCGAGCAGGGCGACCTCTCCGCGAACCTGGACGTCGACCCCGCGGAGGACGAGGAAGCCGTCGCGCTCGACGCCGTCGCCGACGGCGAGACCATCGACGACGACGTCCGCGAGCAACTCGAGCGCCGCGACCTCGTCGTCGTCCACGAACGCACCGTCCGCTCCGTCACGCTCACCGACGAGGGCGTCGACGCGCTCATGGCGGGCGTCAGCGCCACCGAGGCCGTCGGCCAGCTCACCCCCGAGATGCTCGCGAGCGGGGAGTGGCGCGACGTCGAGTTTGCGGACTACAACGTGGAAGCCGACGCCGAAACTCCATCGAGCGGGAAGACCCACGTCCTGCGCGCCACCGCCGAGCGCGTGAAGGACGTCCTCGTGGGGATGGGCTTCGAGGAGATGGAGGGCCCACACGCCGACTCCGAGTTCTGGATCAACGACGCGCTCTTCATGCCCCAGGACCACCCCGCGCGCACCCACTGGGACCAGTTCGCGCTCGAGGAACCCAGCGAGGTCGACGACCTCCCCGAGGACCTCTTAGAGCGCGTCGAGTCCGCCCACCGTGAGGGCGTCGGCCCGGACGGCGACGGCTACCACTCGCCGTGGACCGAGGAGATGGCGCGCGGCGTCGACCTGCGCGGGCACACGACGTCGCTCTCGATGCGATACCTCTCCGGGCACCAGGTCGGCGACCTCGAACCGCCGCAGCGCTACTTCAGCGTCGAGAAAGTCTACCGCAACGACACGCTCGATGCTACCCACCTCCTCGAGTTCTTCCAGATCGAGGGCTGGGTGATGGCCGAGGACCTCAGCGTCCGCGACCTCATGGGGACGTTCACCGAGTTCTACAGCCAGTTCGGCATCGAGGACATCCGATTCAAGCCCCACTACAATCCCTACACGGAGCCGTCCTTCGAGCTGTTCGGCACGCACCCGCGCACGGGCGAAGTCATCGAGATTGGGAACTCCGGACTCTTCCGTCCCGAAGTCCTCGAACCGCTCGGCGTCGACTGCGACGTGATGGCGTGGGGACTCGCCTTAGAGCGCCTCCTCATGCTCACTCACGGCTTCGAGGACATCCGCGACGTCCACGGGACGCTCGCGGACATTGACTTCCTGCGGGACACGGAGGTGGTTTATTAGATGCCCGTCGTTGACGTCGACCCCGACGAACTCCGCGAACTCACCGGGCACGAGGAGAAGAGCGACGACGAACTCAAGGACGACCTCTTCGCGCTCGGTCTCGAGTTCGAGGGCGAGACCGAGGACGGGGCGTTCCAACTCGAGTTCGCCCCCGACCGCCTCGACCGCCTCAGCGTCGAGGGCGTCGCGCGCTCCCTGCGCTACCAGTACGGCGACGCTTCTGGTGTGTATGTCCCCGACACGAACGACGCCGAGTGGACCATCGAGGTCGAGGACTCCGTCCCCGACGAACGGCCCTACGTCACGGGCGCCATCGTCCGCGGCGTCGACCTCTCCGGGGGCGCTCTCGAGTCGCTCATCCAACTCCAGGAGAAACTCCACGCGACCATGGGCCGCAAGCGCGCCAAGGGCGCCATCGGCATCCACGACCTCGCAATGGTGAAGGGCGGGTCGCTCGGCCCCGACGCGACCGAGGCCGACGCGTCGCCCTCCATAACCTACCGGGGCGTCGAGCCGGACGGCGACACGTTCGTCCCGCTCGACAGCGACGCCGAACTCTCGCCCGCCGAGGTGCTCACCGAGCACCCGACCGGCGAGACGTACGCCGACCTCCTCGAGGACTACGAGCGCTACCCCGCCATCTACGACGACCTCGGCCTGTTCAGCTTCCCGCCCGTCATCAACGGCCGGCGCACCGAAGTTACCGAGGACTCGCGCGACCTCCTCGTCGAGTTGACCGGCACCGACCAGTGGACCATCGACCGGATGTGCAACATCATCTGCTACGCGCTCGACGCCCGCGGCGGCACCATCGAGGACGTCACCGTCTCCTACCCCGAGCACGACACCGTCAAACCCGACCTCGAGACCGACGAGAAGGTCATCGCCCACGAGCGCATCGAGTCCACGCTCGGCATCGACCTCACCGAGGACGAAATGCTCGACCTCTTCGGGCGCGCCGGCCTCGACGCCGAGAGCGAAGTCTGGGGGAACGGCGAGATCGACTACGAAGTCGAGATTCCGCCCTACCGGACTGACGTCCTCCACCCCGTCGACCTCATCGACGACGTCGGGCGTGCCTACGGCTTCAACGACCTCGTTCCGCGCTACCCGGACGTCTCCACCGTCGGCGGCCGCACTGAGCGCTCTCGTCTGGAGCGCGCCGTCCGCGAGACGCTCGTCGGCCTCGGTCACCAGGACCTCCTCAACTTCCACCTCACCAACGAGGCGGAGAACTACGAGCGGATGCGTCTCTCACCCGGCCAAGACGTCCTCGGTGGCGGCGAACCCGCGACCATCGCCGAACCCTACAGCGAGGACTACACCATCGTGCGCACGTGGGCGCTCCCCTCGCTGATGGCGCTCCTCGAGAACAACACCCACCGCGCCTACCCGCAGGACGTCGCCGAAGTCGGCTTCGCCGCCGAACGCGACGACAGCAACACCGGTGTCGCCGAACGCCGCACCGTCGCCGGCGCCGTCGTCCGCCACGACGCCTCCTACGAGGACGCCAAGGCGCGCCTGCAGGTGCTCGCGCGGGACTTCGACGTCGAACTGGAGACGCCGCCCACCACCCACCCCTCGTTCATCGACGGCCGCACCGCCAGCGTCGTCATCGACGGCGAGGACGTCGGCGTCGTCGGCGAACTCCACCCCGAAGTGCTCGTCGACCACGACCTCGAACTGCCCGTCTCCGCCTTCGAGTTCCGCCTCGACGCGCTCGCCGAGTAGGGCACCTCCTTTCTCTCTCGTTGCGGCCCGGTGACTGTCGAGTCGCTTCCGGGGTTACGTACATCCGTGCGCGCGTGAAGTAGAAGAAGACTGCCGTGTACGTGCGCCGAATCCGCGACGCTACAGGTCCGCGCCGACGGCTTCCGCCACCGAATCGAAGCCGTCGCGTTCCAGGAGTTCGAGGAGGCCCCGATTGATGTCCGTCGCGATGGACGGCCCACGATAGACCATCCCCGTGTAGAGTTGGACGACGCTCGCGCCCGCGCGAATCTTCGCGTAGGCGTCCTCCGCCGTGAAGACGCCACCGACGCCGACGACGGGGAGGTCCGTGCGCTCGGCGACGAAGCGAACCGTGTCCGTCGCACGGTCGCGCAGTGGCGCGCCCGAGAGTCCGCCGTCCTCCACGCGGTTCGGGTGCTGGAGGCCCTCGCGCTCCGTCGTCGTGTTCACCGCGATGATGCCGTCCAAGCCGAGGTCCTCCGCGAGGTCCACGCCCGCCGCGATGCCGTCACGCGAGAGGTCCGGCGAGAACTTCACCAGTAGCGGGCTCGCGCCCGCGTCAAGGAGCGTCGTGAGGATGTCCTCGAGGGCGTCGCTGTGCTGGAGGTCGCGAAGACCCGGCGTGTTCGGACTGGAGACGTTCACCACGAAGTAGTCGCCCGCGTCCGCGACGCGCTCGTACGTGTACAAGTAGTCGTCCGCAGCGTCCTCCAGTGGCGTGGACTTCGACTTCCCGATGTTCACGCCCACCGGAACGTCCGGCAGCGGGCCCGCGTCGAGGCGCGCGCCCACCGCGTCCGCACCGTCGTTGTTGAAGCCCATCCGGTTGATCACCGCCTCGTCCTCCGGGAGGCGGAACATCCGCGGACGTGGATTCCCGGGCTGGCGCTCCGCGGTCACGCCGCCAACCTCGAGGTGACCGAAGCCGAGCGCCGCGAGACCGTGCGGGACGTGGGCGTTCTTGTCGAAGCCCGCGGCCACGCCGACCGGATTCGGGAACGCGTTGTCGAACGCGCGCACGCGCAGGCGCTCGTCGTCGACGCCGTACCATCGGTCGACGCCCGCGAGGACCGGTGGGACGGACTGCGCGCTCCGGAGGAGCGAATGGACTATCGTGTGTGCTGTCTCGGCCGGCAACTGGAACAGAAGGGGTTTGAGCGTCCCGTACATGGAGCGGTCCGCTCAGAAGTCGTGTTCGACCTCTTCAGGGTCGGCCTTCTGGATGATGATCTTGTCCTCGCGTACACGGACGAACACCTCGTCGCCGATATCCAACCCGGCGACGGCGAGCTCGTCCTCGTGGAGATTGACGTGGGCGTTGTGGTACTCCCCGTCCTCGCCTTTGGCGCCACTCGGGCTGAGCTTCTTCTTGCGGACCATCGACTAACCTACGTCTACGTTCGACGTAGGAGTTACTTAAGCCCTTCCGAGTACGCCACTCGGACACACACCCGAATTCGGGCGAGATGATCCCCCCGAAACGCCACACAGGCCGACGATTTCGGCGATATGTTTATGCCATGGCCTGTGCATCGTTCGCATGGTACGAGACCATGGTACGTGAGGACGGCAAGCGGAACTTCGCACTCCGCGACACCGACGGCACGGAGGACAGTGTTTTCAGTGGAAGCACGCCGCGACAGGCGGCGCTCAAGGCCGCCCGTCGCCTCGACGACGTCGGCGAGAGCGAGGACGCTGCGTCCCGCTACGAGATACGACTTCGCGAGAAGGGGACCGACAAAGTCCACGTCTACGAGGCATGGGCGTGGCAGTCCGACTCCCCGGACGACAAGCCCGAGTGGATGCCCGGCGAGATCACGCAGGCCAACGTGGCCAAGCAGGGGATCGAACACCTCGACGAACGCTGAGTGTCGCTCGGCCGGCTCTCTCCTTGCGGGCACGTATCCGTCGCGTTAATCCCACTCCCGCGTGTAGTGTGGCGTGCGCGGGTACTACCCGACCAGACTGTACGCACGAACGCGTAGGATGACCGGTCGGCCTCCGCCCGCGTCGCATTCTCCGTGCCATGACGAACCCTCACGAAGGGGGTGGAGGTTCGACGGCCTTTTCTGTACCCCCGTCTTCTGAATAGATGCGAACGACGTGACGTAGTCCGGTTCACCCGGTGCTACCGACGCACGCCTTCCGTCACACTCCTTGTGGGTGCGGTCCGCCTCGCCTCTGGCAAGCGCGGAACGTCACCCTTAAGGGTACGCCGACCATTCGGTTGAATGCGAACGACGTGACGTGGCCCGGTTCACCCGGCGCCACCGACATACGTTCCTTCAACGACTGGGTCACCCTCGACCACACTCAATCTGGGTGTGGTTCGAGGGGGTTAAGTACCCGGAGTGATTCGGAAGGAATGCAAACGTCGTCTCGGGCCACCGTGGTTCGACGGGTTGAAGTACCCGACGAGCCTACGAATAGGTCCGAAGGAATGAGGATCCTACCCCTGCGGTCCGCCGTACAGATGGGATCTGATGTTAGCCTCGATGGTCAGTGACATCCGGCTGGTTCGACATTCGTGTCGCAACCAGCGGAACCTTTGTTCCCGCCGAGCTGAGGTCACACCTCAGCACATTCCGGTTGATCCTGCCGGAGGTCATTGCTATCGGAGTCCGATTTAGCCATGCTAGTTGTACGAGTTTAGACTCGTAGCGGAAAGCTCAGTAACACGTGGCCAAGCTACCCTGTAGAGATGGACAACCTCGGGAAACTGAGGCTAATCCATCATAAGGCTCGCTGTCTGGAAATGACGCGAGCTGGAAACGCTTCGGCGCTACAGGATGCGGCTGCGGTCGATTAGGTAGACGGTGGGGTAACGGCCCACCGTGCCCATAATCGGTACGGGTTGTGAGAGCAAGAGCCCGGAGACGGAATCTGAGACAAGATTCCGGGCCCTACGGGGCGCAGCAGGCGCGAAACCTTTACACTGTACGCAAGTGCGATAGGGGGACTCCGAGTGTGTGGGCATAGAGCTCACACTTTTGTGAACCGTAAGGTGGTTCACGAATAAGAGCTGGGCAAGACCGGTGCCAGCCGCCGCGGTAATACCGGCAGCTCGAGTGATGACCGATTTTATTGGGCCTAAAGCGTCCGTAGCTGGCCAGTCAAGTCCGTTGGGAAATCCACCTGCTCAACAGGTGGGCGTCCAGCGGAAACTGATTGGCTTGGGACCGGAAGATCCAAGGGGTACGTCCGGGGTAGGAGTGAAATCCTGTAATCCTGGACGGACCGCCGATGGCGAAAGCACCTTGGAAGGACGGATCCGACAGTGAGGGACGAAAGCTAGGGTCTCGAACCGGATTAGATACCCGGGTAGTCCTAGCTGTAAACGATGTCCGCTAGGTGTGGCACAGGCTACGAGCCTGTGCTGTGCCGTAGGGAAGCCGAGAAGCGGACCGCCTGGGAAGTACGTCTGCAAGGATGAAACTTAAAGGAATTGGCGGGGGAGCACTACAACCGGAGGAGCCTGCGGTTTAATTGGACTCAACGCCGGACATCTCACCGGCTCCGACAGTAGTAATGACGGTCAGGTTGACGACCTTACCCGACGCTACTGAGAGGAGGTGCATGGCCGCCGTCAGCTCGTACCGTGAGGCGTCCTGTTAAGTCAGGCAACGAGCGAGACCCGCACGTCTAATTGCCAGCATCACGCTTGTCGTGGATGGGTACATTAGGCGGACTGCCGCTGCTAAAGCGGAGGAAGGAACGGGCAACGGTAGGTCAGCATGCCCCGAATGAGCCGGGCTACACGCGGGCTACAATGGCCGAGACAATGGGTTGCAACACCGAGAGGTGGCGCTAATCTCCTAAACTCGGTCGTAGTTCGGATTGAGGGCTGAAACTCGCCCTCATGAAGCTGGATTCGGTAGTAATCGCGTGTCAAAAGCGCGCGGTGAATACGTCCCTGCTCCTTGCACACACCGCCCGTCAAAGCACCCGAGTGGGGTCCGGATGAGGCCGTCTTCCGACGGTCGAATCTGGGCTCCGCAAGGGGGCTTAAGTCGTAACAAGGTAGCCGTAGGGGAATCTGCGGCTGGATCACCTCCTAACGCACGGGATCGAGCCTTCGGGCTCGACCCACATACTCTGCGACACGCTGTCGCACCAGTCGGACACTTAAGACCATCGAGGCTAACGAGACCTCCCGTTTGTGGGAGGTGGGCCCATAGCTCAGTGGTAGAGTGCCTCCTTTGCAAGGAGGATGCCCTGGGTTCGAATCCCAGTGGGTCCATACGATTCAACTCAGTCTTCGAATCGTTCCCCTTAAGTGTGGGACGATGGGATACTGAGTTGGGTTCGACTGATGCACCATCCCGCGAGAGCGCGGATGGGAAGGGTCGATGTACGCTCCCGGATTCACACCTCCGGGACGTGCGATGACGACTGTGTGTACGTGTAATCCAGGCGCTCACT